>NZ_CP098325.1:2400000-3600000 GCF_023639785.1 Leclercia adecarboxylata | reverse complement strand
CAATCAGCAGGTGATCGTCCACCGGCACAATCTCCATCACCTCACCGTTCGGCGGGATGACGCCGCCGATGGTGGTCACCTTGATGTTCTTCACGATGCCGCGCACCGGGGAGGTCATCGTCAGACGGGTGACCGAGTCCTCACGGCCTTTCAGCACCGCCGAGAGCATATCCACTTCGGCGTTAGATTTGGAAAGCGCCTCCCGGGCCTGTACGTAATACTGCGAGCGCAGGTCGGTGAGCTTCAGCTCCAGATCGCTCTTCTGGCGCTGCAACCGCAGGGCCTCGACGTGGCTGGCGGCACCGGTTTTCACCAGCCGCTGGGTGATGGCCAGCTCGGCATTGACCAGCTCCAGCGCCTGGCGCAGCTCGCGCCGGGAGTCCTCAAGCTGCTCGCGACGGGAGTTGTAGAGCCGGGTTTCGGCGGCGATCAGATCGGGCCAATTCTTCAGCTCCGGCGGGAAGGTCAGGGGCAGGTCGTTCACCTCCGCATGCAGACGGGCGCTGGAGGCCAGCGACGCGCGATAGCGGGCGGCGCTCTCGCCCACGTTGGATTCAGAGCGGGTCGGATCGAGGCGCGCCAGCACCTGACCGGCCTGCACCTGGTCCCCTTCGTGGACCTTTAGCTCGGCGAGGATCCCGCCGTCGAGGGACTGCAAGACCTGCTCGCGGGAGCTGGGGATCACCTTTCCGGTGCCGGTGGAGACCTCATCCAGAATGCTGAACCACGCCCACACGCCGGCGACGACAAACAGCAGCAGGCTGAATAACACGATGCTTCTTGCCCCGGTATAGCCGCTCTCGGAACCGAGGGCGTTATCCAGGTCGTCCATTGCCGCAACATCACGCTGATTGGTTTTCATTTTTCCACTCCCGGCCATTCGCCTGCTGTTGCTGCTGCATCCGGCTGTTGCTCAGCGCCTGGGCTTTCGGCGCGTCCATCACCAGCATTCCCTCTTTCAGCACTACCACGCGATCCACCAGCTCCAGCATCGGCACGCGGTGGGTGGCGACGATCAGGGTGCGGTTGCCCAGCCACTGGCCCAGACGCTGGATAAATTCGCGTTCGGTGTGTTCATCCAGCGAGGCGGTAGGTTCGTCCAGCAGGACGACATTGGGATCGCGCAGGAACATGCGCGCCAGCAAAATCGACTGGCGCTGGCCGCCGGAGAGCCCGACGCCGTTCTCCATAATCGGGTGATCCAGCCCCTTCGCCAGCTTCTGCACAAAGCTGGCCGCGCCGCACATCTCCAGCACGGCAAAGATCTCCTCGTCGGTGGCGCGCGGCATCCCAAGCGTAATGTTCTCCCGCAGGGTGCCGTAAAACAGCCGCGCGTTCTGGCTCATCAGGCCGACGTTGCGGCGCACGTCCGCCATGTCGAGATGGGGCAGGCTGAGGTTGTCGAGCCGCAGCTCGCCGCCTACCAGATCCATGCCGCCGACCATCGCCTGCAACAGGGTCGATTTGCCCGCGCCGTTACGGCCCAGGATCGCCACGTGCTCGCCGGGTTTGATCTCCAGGCGGTTGATGCGCAGCGCCGGGGTTTGCGCATCACCGGCGTAGGCAAACTGCGCCTGATCGAAGATGTAGTGGCCGCGCAGCACGTCCTGGCGGATCGGCGTCTCTTCGCGCTGGTTCTCGGTGGGGAGCTGCATAATGTTGTCCAGCCCCTCTTTGGCCGCCTTCACCTGCTGCCAGCGGGCCAGCACGCCGCAGAGGGTCGCCATCGGGGCGATCATCCGCGAGGCCAGCATTGAAGCGGCCACCACCGCACCGGTGGTCATTTCCCCCTCAATTACCATCGGGGCTCCCACCACAATGACCGCGGTGTAGACCAGGCTCTGAATGGTCATCCCCCAACTGATTAACCCCTGGGTCAGCTCCCGGGTCTTGAGGCCCGACTCGGCGGTGATCTGAATGTAGCTGTTCCACTGTTGCAGGAAGCGGTTCTCCGCCTGCATCAGCTTGATGTCCTCCAGCCCCTGCACGCTCTCTACCAGCACGGCGTTGCGCAGGGTCGATTCATGGGCCGACTGCTTCGCCAGCGCTGCCAGCTTTTTCTGCAGCAGCAGGCCCGGGAGCACCATCAGCACCGCCGCCACCGGGGCGATCCACGCCAGGGACGGGGCGATAATCGCCAGCACAATCACGAACAGGAAGAAGAAGGGCAGGTCGACAATGGTGGAGATGGTGGAGGAGGTGACCATCTCGCGGATCTGCTCCAGCTCGCGCAGCTGGGAGATAAAGCTGCCGGTGGAGCGGGGCACCGCGCTGTTGCGCAGGCGCAGGGCATGGCCGAACACCCGGTCCGAGACGCGCATGTCGGCGCGTTTGCCCAGCAGATCCATTATGTGGGAGCGGGCGATACGCAAAATAAAACCGAACAACGTGGCGATGAGCACCCCGATGGTCAGCACATACAGGGTAGGGTAGGACTGGGCCGGGATCACCCGGTCATACACCTGCATCGAAAACAGGATACCCGCCAGGGACAGCAGGTTGATGAACAGCGCCGCCAGCATCACGTAGGTGTAGGGGCGCAGGTCGCGCATCACCAGCCGGTAGAGCCAGTCCGGGCGGTACTTTGAGATATAGGCATCCACGCGGCTGTCTTTCAGCGCCGCCAGCGGGCGCAGGGCCACCACCTGGTGAATGGCCGGTAGCATCTTCGCCAGCGAGATGCGGTTGGTCTGCGCCTTGCCGTCGAAGAAGCAGACATCCAGCATATCTTCGCCATCAAAGTGCTCAATGACGCCGATCTTGCCGTCATCCAGCTCCACCACCACCGGCAGACGCCAGCTGTTGATGGACTCCTGGCCGTTGCTCAGCAGCTGAAAGGAGAGGCCCGCCTCCCGGGCCAGCCCGGTCAGCGCCGGGATTTTGCTTTTGCCCTGTAGCCAGGGGGCACCCGCCACCAGCGCGCCGGGGGAGCAGGCCACCCGGTAGCGGGTGGCGACATAGCCAAACGCCTGCGCCCAGTGCTCCAGCGCCTCTTGCGTCAGTGTGTCCTCGTAAAGGATATCGTCTCGGATCATGGCTGGATCTCCACTGACTGAATGGTGTGGTTTTCAAGGCCGAAGGCATTGCGCATCCGCCCGGTGTTATACAGGCAGTTGATCTGTAGCTGGCGGAGCTGCCCGGCGGTTTGCCACTGGGTAAAGCGGGCCTGGTAGACCTCCTGCTCGGCGTTCAGGACGTCAAGCAGCGGGCGGGAGCCCAGATCCAGATACTGCTGCTGATAAAGCTCCCGGGTGCGCTGGCTGAGCGTCTCCTGGCGGGACTGGATCTGCAGGGTGCTCATCAGGCTCATCACCTGGCTTTTGGACTCCAGGAGCTTTTGCCGCACGTCCAGCCGGGTGCGCTGAATATTGGACTGGGCCGCCTCTACCGCGTGGCTGGCGGCATTGCGCCGCGCGTTCAGGCCACCGCCCTGATAGATGGGCATCTCGACGTTCACCGAGACGTTGTACTGGGTTTTATCCAGCGTGTCGTGGCCGGGGTAGCGCTCGTTCATATAGTGACGCACCTGCGGCTCAAGGGAGACGGTGGGGGTCATCTGGGCGTTGGCGTAATCGAGATTGGCCTGCGCCACGTTGGCCTGCGCCCAGGACGCGAGCACCGCGGGCACCAGCCGGTCATCCGGCTCGTTGATGTCGCAGCTGCGGGCGAGTTTTTCCGGGAACGCGTTGCTGACCCCGTTCAGGTTGCTCCAGCCGAGGTTGCTCATCAGCGTCGCGCGGGCGCTGTCGAGGTTGGCCTGATACTGCATCAGCTGCGAGCGCGCCCCTTCGATACGGGCGTCGGTCTGCACCACGTCCGAGAGCGAGGTGGCCCCTTCGTCGTTACGCTGGCGGGTCAGTTTGCCGATAGCGCCAAGCGCCTCAAGCTGCTCCTCGGCGGTCTCCACCATCTGCTGCCACATCTGCACCTGCACCAGCGCGGTGGCGGTGTCCCGGGCGATGGTGTCGATGCTCAGCAGGACGTTGGCCTGCTGCTGGACCACGCCCGCGTCTTCGGCGCGCACCTGGCTGGCGACCTTGCCAAAGTCATAGAGCATCTGGGAGAGGGAGACAACCACGGAGGGGGTAAAGCCGGTATCGCTGGAGTTGTTGCTGTAGCCGTTATCTAAGCCCGCGCTGATCTGCGGATAGTATTTCGATTTGGCGACATCAACCTGCTGGATCTGTTCGTAAAGTTTGCCCACCGCTTCGCGAATGGTGGGATGCCAGTTAACGGCGCGGGTGACCGCATCGCCCAGCGTCAGGGTACCGGGTGCGGCCTGGCTGGTCGGCAGGGCGACCCGTCCGTCCAGGGCGGGCAGCTCCCGATCTTCATTTAATTGTCCAAAGCTGATAACCGCAGGCGAGTCGGCGGCAAGGACCTGCGCAGACAACAGGCAGCACCCAAGCCACCAGCAAGGTACTTTGTTCATGGCATTATCCCTAAAAAAACTGAACAACTTTATAATGTTAAGCCCGGGCGACAGGCGCCCGGGTCTTGTTATTAGCGCTAACCGGTAATGATATGATTCTGGTTAACCAGCTCCTCGTAAGTTGTCTGAACGTTATCCAGTGTTACAAGTGTAGTATTGGTGTAAATATTTGCCGCTCCGTCCCGGTCGACGGAGATCACGGTATTGCCATTGCTGTTCGTGACATGCAAATAGTTACCCAGCGTGGCGTTATCACCGTTCCAGCCCACCAGCAGATCGCTTATATCGATCTTGTCTCCCTGCGCCAGTGAGAAGTTGGTCCAGTGGTCGTTGCCGCCGTTGCCTGCCGTGCCGTTCCCCGCCGTGTTGTTCAGCACTTCGTAAATCAGCGTGTCGCCATAAGCGCTACCGGTGAAGGTATCGTTATGCTCCGAGCTGACAAATTTCGGTGCCATGTTGATGGTGAGGGTGGCGGTATCGGAGGTGCCGTTTTCGCCGGTCAGTTTGTAGGTAAAGGTCTCCTTGCTCGTCATGGATGCCAGCGAAACGCCGCTGTTCAGGGTGTAGGTGTACGCGCCGTCCACGCCGATGGTCAGCACGCCGTAGTGCCCCTGAACCGTCGCGGTGGCCGTGGCGGTGGTGTACGGATCCAGCGTCGTGGTGGTGCCGTTGTAGCCGGTAATGCTCAGACGGCTGTCCACCGAGCTCACCTGATCCAGCACGCCCAGCGAATCGGTGCCGTCATAGATATTGCCGGTGACGGTGTGGCCCGCGGTGGTGAGCTCATTGTTCAGGTACAGGGTGGTCCCGGTGACGTAAGGGGTGATGGAGATCTGGCCTGCCGCCAGCGGCCCCATAGACCCGGTAAAGCTCAGGGTGTAGGTCCCGGCATTCAGATCCAGATCCGGGAGGTTGATGGTGGCTGTGCCCCCCAGCAGCAGACCGCCGTTGAAGGAACCGGTTCGGGTCACCCCACCCCCGGTAATGGTCCAGTTCACGTTCAGGCCACCCAGCGACAGCAGGGAGGCGACGTTAAAGTGGAGCACGACGTCATGCAGGGCGGTATTGGCCGCCACCACAAAGGTGCCGCTGCCGCTGCCGGACGTTGAGGCCAGCAGGGCGGCGTTCCAGGTGGCGACACCCACCGTATCATCGCGATAGGCTGCGACCTGCGGCGTGGCATCCACCACCATCTCACGGCTGACGTCGTTGACCGCATCCAGCGCCACCGGTGTCGGGGTGATGTTCAGGGAGGCAGTGTCCTTATCGCCGTTCGGTGCCGTGACGGTATAGATGAAGGTGTCCGGCGTGCTGATAAGGTCGGCGCCCACCCCGGCACGCAGGGTGTAGGTGTATTTCCCGTCGGCGTCGATCAGCAGGGTGCCGTACTGCCCGTCAATGCGGGTGGTGCCGGTGGCGTTCACGTCCACGCCGTTCACCTGCGTCACATGGGTGCCTGCCGGAACGATGTCGCTCTGCAACACGTCCCCGGTGGTCGCGGCGGTGGTGCTGGTCACGGCATAAACGTGGTCCTCAAGCACGTTCAGACGGTAGCCGGTCAGGGCGGTGATCCCCGAGACGGTGTTCAACAGGAAGATGTAATCCCCTGCCGGAAGGGTCAGCGTCAGCGGCGCGGAGGAGCCGCCCAGCAGCGGCGCGCGCAGCCAGCCTGCTTCCGTACGCATCCGCTCGTAGCTCTGGGTCGCCGGGTTGAACTTGTAGATATAGAGGTCAAACACCGAGGCCAGCGCCACCCCACCCACCGTACTCTGAATGGTCATGGTGCGGGTGGTGCCCTCCGCCACGCTGTACTTCACGCTCTCGCTGCGGTCGTCCAGCAGGTTAAGGTTCAGCACGTTACCCAGGTTGACACCCACTACGGTAAAGCCACCCTGGCTCGACGGGCCGTAGTCGATGGCGTGGACTTCGGTGCCGAAGGTCAGGGAGGCGGTATCGTCCACCGCCGTCACGCTGTTGCGGACGGTGTTTTCACCCAGGGTGATCACCAGGCGGGCGTCATCCGTGGCCCCTTTCCCGGCGATGTTATAGATGAAGGTGTCGGTCCGGCCCAGCACCGAGGCGCTGGTGTTGGTCAGGGTGTAGGTGTAGCTCCCGTCAGCGTGCAGGTTCAGGGTGCCGTACAGCCCGTTGATGGTGGTGCCCGCCGCGCCCGCCGCCACGTTGACGGTCTCACCGTTGGCGTTGGTGACGCTGGTGACCACCGTGCCGTTTGGCGCGCTGTCACTGCCGCTCACCGGATCGGTATCGGTGATGACGTTACCGTTTTGCACCAGCGTGCCGGTCAGGGTACCCGCCGTGGTCTGGACGACATCCACGTCGAGGCTGGTGTACGTCCCGGTTGCCAGCAGGTTGCTGTTGTAGCTCAGGACGCGGTACTGCCCGCCCTGCATGCCGGTGAGGTTCAGCGTGACGCCGCTGGCCCCCAGCGTCAGCAGGTTGGCGAACTGCGGCAGACCGGTATCTATCTCGGTAGTCCAGGTCGTGCCGTTCCAGCGCTGCACGATGATCTCCATGGTGTTAAGCAGGGAGAGCACGATGCCGGTGGCGCTGGCGTTGATCTCCATATCCGCGCTACCGCCGGTTGGCACGGTGAAGGTCACCTGAGCGGAGTTTTCCCCCAGCAGCGACAGCACGTTACCGACGCCGCCCACCAGCTGCACGCCGTAGTCGCTGTACTGGGCGGTGCTGGTGGTGGCGTTGGTGGTCAGGGCCAGACCCACCACGTTATCACTGGCCGACAGCGGCAGGTTTGGCGCAATCACCGTGCCGGTCGCGGAGGTGTTACCCGCCGCATCGGTGGCGGAAAGGGTGATCCGCTCCCCTTCGGACTGCTTGTCGAGGAAGGTGTAGCTCCAGCTGCCCTGGGCGTTGGCGGTGGTGGTGACCACGCTGTTATCGCTCAGCAGCAGGGTGATGGTGCTGCCCGCTTCGGCAGTCCCGCTCAGCACGCTGCCGTCGGCGTTGAAGGTCCCTTGCGGCGTGCCCGGCGCGACGGTATCCACAACTACCGTGCTCAGCGGCGTGACCGGACTGGTGCCGACCGCATTGCCCGCGGTAGCGGTAAAGGCGTGGGAGCCGTTACCCAGCGGCACGGTTGGGGTGTAGGTCCAGACCCCGGCCGCGTTGGTGGTCACCGTGGCTAACAGCACGTTGTTGTCGTACAGGGTGATGGTGGAGAGCGGCTGCGCGGTCCCGGTCAGCGTTGGGGTTGTATCGTCGGTGCTCTGGCCGTTAAGCAGATTGCCGATGATGCTCCCCACGTTGTCGTTGACGCTGGTGATAACCGGCGCAGTTGGGATCACCGAGTACGGCATCCGCAGATCCACCGTCAGGCCCGCGTTACCGGCCCGGTCGGTGGCGAAGACGTGCAGCAGCTCGGCATTAACCTGCGGCGTGGTGAGCGCGATGCTGAATCGCCCGCTCGCGTCGGCCACGCCGGTCCCCAGGACGGTCACGTTGTCGGTGCCGAGGATGGTGACGGTGCTGCCCGCCTCGGCGGTACCGTTAACCCGGCCACCGCTCTCCAGCACGGTAAAGCCGCCCGGTGCCCCCGGGGCGATGGTGTCGACGGTGATCGCGGTCACCGGCGACGCCGGGCTGAGGTTGCCCGCCGCGTCGGTAGCGGTGGCGGTGAAGTTATGCACCCCGTCGGTGAGGGTGGTGGTGGTCTGCGCCAGGGTCCACTGGCCCTGAGCGTTGGCCGTCACCTC
Source organism: Leclercia adecarboxylata (assembly GCF_023639785.1). Lineage (NCBI taxonomy): Bacteria > Pseudomonadati > Pseudomonadota > Gammaproteobacteria > Enterobacterales > Enterobacteriaceae > Leclercia > Leclercia adecarboxylata. The sequence goes on along the minus strand of NZ_CP098325.1, from coordinate 3,591,837 downwards.
GCCCACCAGGGTGGTGCCGTCGTAAATGCGCACCACGCTGTTCGCTTCGGCGGTGCCGTTGAGGGTCAGACGAGTGTCGTTGGTCGGATTGCCGTTAACAACCGGCCCCTGGATGGTGCCCACGTCGTCCACCACCGAGGTGATGGTTGGCGCGGTTGGGGCGGTCGCATCGACGTTAACCGTGAAGCCCGCGGTCGGCAGGCTGACGTTGCCCACCGCGTCGGTGGCTGTCACCGTCAGGGTGTGCAGGCCATCGGCCAGCGGCGTCGCCGGGGTAAAGCTCCAGGCGTTGTTGGCGTCGGCCACCACGCTGCCGAGCAGCAGGGCCCCGTCGTAAACGTTCACCGTCGAGCCCGCTTCCGCCGTGCCGCTGAGGGTCGGTTTCGCGTCGTTGGTCAGCTGGCCGCTGGTGAGCGTGGTCACGGTGCCCACATCATCCACCACCGACACCAGCACCGGCACCGCTGGCGGCAGGGTATCCACCGTCAGGCTGAAGGTGTTGGACGGATCGCTGGCGTTGCCCGCCGCATCCGTCGCCACCGCCGTGAAGTTGTGCGTGGCGTTGGTCAGCGGCGTGGTCAGCGGGATTGTCCAGTTGCCGCTGGCATCGGCGGTGGTGGTGCCCAGCAGGGTGTTGCCTTCAAAGATCTGCACCCGGGCATTGGCTTCGCTGGTCCCGGTGAGCACCGGCAGGGTGTCGTCGGTGCGCTGGCCGCTGATGAGCGACCCGGTGAGGGTGCCGACGTCATCCTGCGCCAGGGTAATGACCGGGGCGAGCGGTTTGACGGTATCGACAATCAGCGTGAAGCCCGCCGAGGCCTCGCTCAGGTTGCCTGCCGCGTCGGTGGCGCTGGCGGTGAAGGTGTGGCTGCCGTTGTCAAGCGCGCTCTCAGGGGTAAAGGTCCAGTCCCCTGCGGCGCTGGCCTGCACGCTACCCAGGGCAACGCCGTTGTCATAGATGGTCACCGTGGCGCTGGCGGCGGCTCTGCCCGTCAGGGTTGGGGTCGCATCGTCCGTCACCTGGCCGGAGACGGTGATTGGCGTCTGGATGGCGCCCACGTTATCGGCAGCCGCCACGATGGTCGGTGCCGCCGGGGCAGTGGTGTCGACCGTCAGGGTGAAGGCCGCGCTGACAGGCCCGGTGTTGCCCGCCGGATCGGTGGCGGTCAGGGTGACGCTGCGCAGCCCCTCGGCGAGGGCGGTGTCAGGGGTGAAGGTCCAGCTTCCCGAGGCGTTAACCACCGCGGTGCCGATCGCCTCGCCGTCGACAAGGATGCTCACAATGGAGCCCGCTTCGCCGGTGCCGTTGAAGGTTGGACGGGTGTCGTTGGTAATACCGCCGTTGTTCACCGGGCCGGTGAGGGTCCCGACGTCATCCACCACGGTGACCAGAACCGGGGCCAGCGGGGCGACGGTGTCCACGTTGAGGGAGAAGGCCGGGGAGGTGCCCGACAGGTTACCTGCGGCATCGGTGGCGCTGACGCGCAGCTCGTGCGGCCCCTGGGCCAGATCGCTGGTGGGGGTAAAGCGCCAGTTGCCGGTGCCATCTACCAGCACGGTGCCGATCTCCTGGCCGTTATCCAGAATGTGTACGGTGCTGCCCGCCACGCCGGTGCCTGTCAGTTCCGGACGGGCATCGTTGGTGAGCTGGCCGCTGACCAGCACGCCGGTGTTGCCCGCCACGTCGTCGTTAACGCTCACCAGGACAGGCGTCGCCGGTGGCGTCATGTCCACGGTCAGGGTATAGGCCCCGGACGCCGCGCTGACGTTGCCCGCCACGTCGGTGGCGATGGCGGTGAAGCTGTGTACGCCTTCGGCCAGAACCACCGTTGGGGTGAAGCTCCAGACGCCGCTGTCGTTGGCGACCACGGTGCCGAGCAGGCGAGTGCCTTCATAGATGGCCACGCTGCTGCCCGCTTCCGCGCTGCCGGAGAGGGTCGGGGTATTGTCGTTGGTGACGCCGCCGCTGACCACGTTGCCGGTCACCGGCCCGACGTCATCGTTAGCCCCGGTGATGACCGGGGCCGCCGTCACGGTATCCACCACCAGCGAGAACGGTGCGGAAGGCTGGCTCTGGTTACCCGCCGGATCGGTGGCGGTGATGAGCAGGGTATAGGTGCCATCGTCCAGGGCGGTAGCCGGCGTAAAGCTCCACGCCCCGGTGGCGCTTACCGGTACGGTGCCCAGCACGGTGTCACCGGCGTAGATAGTGATCACGTCGCCCGGCGTCGCGGTGCCGTTCAGGGTTGGCTGGTTGTCGTTGGTCGGCGTGCCGCTGACCACGGACCCGGTCACGGTGCCGACGTTATCCACCAGGGTACCGAGGGTCGGTGCCGCAGGCGGGGTGAGGTCGATATTCACCGTCGCCCCCGGCGACTGGCCGCTGGTTTCTGCCCCCACGGTGGCGGTGACGCTGAAGCTGTGATTGCCTTCAGCAAGGGCCGTCGCGATCGGGAACGACCAGGCGCCGGTCGTGGCGTCGGCGGTAACGGTACCCAGCGGTGTGGTGCTGCCGTCGAGATAGACGCTGACGACGCTGCCCGGGATCGCCGTACCGGTCAGGGTTGGGGTGGCGTCGTTGGAGCTGAGGCCTTTCACGTTGACGCTGCCGCCGGTGCCGTTGTCATCCAGGATGGCGTCGATAACCGGTACGTCAGGCAGGGCTGGCGTGGCCGGAACGTCATAGGTACCCGGCAGGCTGGTGTTGCCCGCCACGTCGCTGGCGGTCAGGCTCAGGGTCACCGCGTCGCTTTGCGGCGGGGTCAGGGCGATGGAGAACTGCCCCAGATCGTTGGTGACGCCCGTGCCCAGTACCGCGCCGCCCGGGCCGGTCACCGTAATGGTGGCGCCCGCTTCGGCAGTACCGGTCAGCGGCGTACCGCCGGAGACAATCCCGGTCACCACCGGCACGCCCGGTGCCTGGGTATCAATAACCACGTTCACCGGGGTGCTTTCACTGGTGTTACCCGCCGCATCGCTCGCCACCAGAGTGAAGGTGTGCGGGTTATCGGTGAGCGGCGTACCGGCAGGAACAGACAGCGTCCACTGCCCCTCGGCGTTGGTCTGCACCTGGCCGAGCAGGGTGTTGTCGGCATAGACGCTGATGGTGCTGAGCGGCTCGCCGGTACCGCTCAGGGTCGGCGTGCTGCTGTTGGCGTAAAGCTGGCCGCCCGCCAGGGTGCTGTCCGAGATCTCAAGCAGCTGCGGGATAGCCGGTGGAACGGTGTCGATGGTAAAGGCGAAGTCGCTGCCCGCCTCGCTGCGGTTCCCGGCGGCATCCAGCGCCGCCACGGTCAGGGTGGTTGCGCCATCTCTCAGCGCCGACGTGGTGATGGTCCAGCCGCCGTCGCTTACCAGGCCGCGTCCCACCTCGATGCCATTGCTGTAGAGAATGACGGTGGTGCCGTTCTCCCCGGTGCCGGTCACGGTCGGGGTGTTGTCGTTGCTGCTGCCGCCTGCCGTGATGTTGCCGGTGACCGGACCGACGTTGTCATTGACGGTGCTGATAACCGGGATCTCCGGCACCAGGCTGTCGACGGTCACGGTCATGGCCCCTGACACCGGCGATGCGTTGCCTGCCGGATCGGTGGCGGTGAGGGTGAAGCTGTGGCTGCCTTCGGTCAGCGGCAGATCCGGACGCCACGTCCAGTTGCCGTTGATGTCCACCACCACTTCGCCCACCGGGAGGTTACCGGCTGTGGTCTGGTCATAGATGGTAATGACGTCGTCCGGCGTACCTGTCCCGGTCAGCACCGGACGGGTATCGTTGGTGGCGCCGTTGTTGGCCACCGGGCCGGTGATGTCGCTGACGTTATCCGTTACTACCGGCAGGGCTGGCGCGTCCGGCGCCTCGGTATCGATGGTGATACTTATCGGCTGGGATGGCGCACTCTCGTTGCCCGCGCCGTCGCTGTTGGTGACGGTCAGGCTGAGATCGTAGGTGCCGTTCGGCAGCCCCTCCGGCGGCGTCCAGGTCCAGGTCCCGCCTGGCTGAACGGTGGTTTCGCCGATAGGGGTGGTGCCGTTGTAGATGGTGACGATATCGCCCTCATTCCCGGTGCCGCTCAGGGTTGGGGTGGTATCGCGGGTGCTGTCTCCGCCAGTGAGGATGGTTTCGCCGCCGCCGTCAGGGTTGACGGTGATCGCCGGGACCTCCGGCGTGGCAGGCGGCACGTTATCAATCACCAGGTTAAAGGTGCCGGAGGTAGCGGTATTGCCCGCCGCATCGGTCACCGTCGCGGTCAGGGCGTGGGTGCCGTTCCCCAGCGGGGTGGCCAGTTGTATGCTCCATGCCCCGGTGGCGCTGGTGGTGGCGGTACCCAGCAGGGTGGTGCCTTCGTAAAGGTTAATCTGGGAATTCGCCGGGCCTGTCCCGCGGATCAGCGGCTGGGTTTCGTCGGTTGGCTGATCGCTCACCACGTCACCGGTCACGGTGCCGGTGGTGTCCTCCGCCAGGGTGATAACCGGGGCGGCTGGCGGCACGGTATCAATGGTGATGTTAAAGGCCACGGACGGCTCACCGGTGTTCCCGGCGGCATCTTTCGCCACCACGGTGATGACGCGCAGCCCCTCCCCGAGGGCTTCAGGCGGCGTAAAGGTCCATGCGCCCCCCGCGCCCACCTGAGTGGTGCCCACCTCCACGCCGTCCACCCGAATGCTGAGGGTGGTGCCCGCCTCGCCGGTACCGCTCAGGGTTGGCTGGCTGTCGTTGGTGGCGCCGTTGTTAGCGATCGCCACCGGGCTGCCGGAGAGATCGTTGATCGCCTGGGTGATGACCGGGGCGTCCGGCGCGGTGGCATCAACCACGATGCTCCAGCTGTTGGATGGCGCGCTGTTGTTGCCTGCCGCATCCGCCGACTGCGCGGTCAGGACGTGGCCGCCATCAGGCAGCGGTGCCGTCAGCTGGATCTCCCAGGTCCCGCCCGGGCTGACCTGGGTGGTGCCAACCAGCTCCGTGCCGCTGTAGAGCAGGATGGTGGCGTTAGCGACGCCGGTCCCGCGCACCAGCGGCGTGTTGTCGTTGGTGGTCTGCCCGTCGTTAACGGTGCCGGTGAAGTCAGTGACGTTGTCCACCACGTCGGTAATCACCGGAACGGCCGGTGGCGTGGTGTCCGGAGCCGTCACCTGGCCTTCTGCACCGGTATTCCCGGCGATATCGGTCGCCGTGACCGTCAGCAGTTCCCCGTTCAGTTTCGGCGTGGTGAGAGTGATGGAGAAGCTGCCGGTGTCGTTAACCACGCCGGTGCCAATCACGGTGTCACCATCGCGCACGGTGATGGTGCTGCCCGCTTCCCCCTGGCCGGTCAGGGTGTTGCCGTTGTTAAGGATAGTGAAGCTGTCCGGTGCCCCCGGGGCGATGGTGTCGACGGTGATCGAGACGACTGGCGACGCCGGGCTGAGGTTGCCCGCCGGGTCGGTGGCGGTGGCGGTAAAGTTATGCACCCCGTCGGTGAGGGTGGTGGTGGTCTGGGCCAGAGTCCACTGGCCCTCGCCGTTGGCAAGGGTCTCACCCACCAGGGTGTCGCCGTCGTAAATGCGCACAATGGCGCCCGCTTCAGCGGTACCGTTGAGGGTCGGACGGGTGTCGTTGGTCGGATTACCGTTGAGGACTGGCCCCTGTACCGAGCCGGTGTCATCCACAATCGAGACGATGGCAGGGGCAACCGGCGCGGTGGCATCCACGTTGATCGTAAATCCGCCGGTCGGCAGGCTGACGTTGCCTGCCGCGTCGGTGGTGGTCACCGTCAGGGTATGTTCCCCGTCACCCAGCGGGCTGAGCGGGGTAAAGATCCAGGCGTTGTCGTCCCCGACAAGGGCGGTGCCCAGCAGGGTGGTGCCGTCGTAAACGCTCACCGTCGACCCGGCTTCCGCCGTGCCGCGCAGGGTCGGGTTAGCGTCGTTGGTCAGCTGGCCGTTATCGAGCAGCACCGTGGTGCCGACGTCATCGGTGACGGAGACCAGCACCGGTGCCTCTGGCGTCCCGGTATCCACCGTCAGGGTGAAGGTGGCGGACGGATCGCTGGCGTTGCCTGCCGCATCGATCGCCACCGCCGTGAAGCTATGCTGAGCATCGTCGAGCGGCTCAGTGAGGGGGATGGACCAGTTGCCGCTGGCATCAGCCACGCCTTCAGCGAGCAGGGTGTCGCCTTCAAAGATCTGCACCCGGGCGTTCGGTTCGCTGGTGCCGGTGAGCACCGGCAGGTTGTCGTTGGTGCTGCTCCCGCTGGTCAGGGAGCCGGTCACCGGGGCGACGTCGTCCTGGGCCAGGGCAATGGTTGGCGCAACCGGCTTAAGGGTATCAACAATCAGGGTGAAGCCCGGAGAGACTTCGCTGAGGTTGCCCGCCGCGTCGGTGGCGCGGGTGGTAAAGGTGTGGCTCCCGCTGCTGAGCGCCTCGGTTGGGGTGTACGTCCAGTCGCCCGCGTCGTTAGCCTGCACGGTAGTCAGTACCGCGCCATTGTCGTAAATCGTGACCGTGGCATTGGCTTCGGCGCGGCCGGTCAGGGTCGGCGTGGTGTCGTCGGTGGCCTGGCCGGAGGTGGTGATCGGCGTCTGGATGGTGCCGACGTTATCGCTGATGGACGTCAGGGTCGGGGCCGCAGGGGCCAGGGTGTCCACGGTCAGGATAAACGGCTCGCTGGCCGGACCGGTGTTCCCGGCGGTGTCGGTGGCGGTGAAGGTTATGCTGCGGGTACCTTCCCCGAGGGGGGCCTCAGGGGTGAAGGTCCAGCTGCCCGCGGCGTTCACCACCGCGGTGCCGATCTCCTGATCGTCGACAATGATATGGATCGTGGCACCCACTTCGCCGCTGCCGGTGAAGGTTGGGAGGGCGTCGTTGGTGGTATCGCCACTCGCCAGGGTGCTGGTAGCGGGGCCGACATCATCCACCACGGTTGCCAGCACTGGCGCCAGCGGGGCGGCGGTGTCGATGTTTATCGTAAAGACCGGGGAGGTGCCCGAGACGTTGCCTGCCGCATCGGTGGCGCTGACGCGCAGATCGTGTGGCCCCGGCGCCAGATCGCTGGCAGGGGTAAAGCTCCAGTTGCCGGAAGAGCTGACCACGGCGGTGCCGATCTCCTGGCCGTTATCCAGAATATGCACCGTGCTGCCCGCCACGCCGGTACCGGTCAGTTCCGGCCGGGTGTCGTTGGTGACCTGGCCGTTGGTCAGCTGGCCGGTACTGCCCTCCACGTCATCGTTAATGCTGACGATCGCCGGGGTGGCCGGTGGGGTCATGTCCACGGTCAGGGTGTAAGTGCCTGACACCGGCGTGACGTTGCCCGCGCTGTCGGTGGCCACGGCGGTAAAGACGTGCTGGCCTTCCGCCAGCACGCTGGTGGGGGTAAAGGTCCAGGTGCCTGCGGTACTGGCGGTGACGGTGCCCAGCAGCCGGATACCGTCATAGATGGCCACGCTGCTGCCCGCTTCCGCGGTGCCGGTCAGGGTTGGGGTATTGTCGTTGGTGCTGCCGCCGTCGGCCACGTTGCCGCTGACCGGATCGACGTTGTCGTTAGCGCCGGTGATCAGGACTTCACCCGCGGTGGTGTCCACGACCAGAGAGAACGCCTCCGAGCGCAGGCTTTCGTTGCCCGCCGGATCGGTGGCGGTGAGGGTCAGGCTGTAGGTGTCGTCATCCAGTGGCTGGGCGAGGGTGATGCTCCAGGCCCCGGTGTTGCCCACCGTTGCCGTACCGAGCACGGTATCGCCCGAGTACAGGGTGATGACATCTCCCGGTGTCGCCGTGCCGTTGAAGGTCGGCAGGTCATCGTTGGTTGGCGTGCCGCTGACGACAGCGCCCGAAACCGGACCCACATCGTCAATGACGGAGCCAAACGCCGGGGCGGCCGGTGGGGTGAGATCGATATTGACCGTCGCGCCCGGCGACTGGGTGCTGGTTAATCCGTCGATAATGGCGGTAACGCTGAAGCTGTGGCTGCCTTCGCTCAGGGCGGTTTCGATCGGGAAGGTCCAGGCCCCGGTTTGGGCATCGGCGGTGACGGTACCCAGCGGCGTGGCGCTGCCGTCGAGGTAGATGTTGACTACGCTGCCTGGAATGGCCGTACCGTTCAGGATTGGCGTGGCGTCGTTCGAGCTACCGCCTTTGACGTTAACGTTTTCCGTGCCGTTGTCATCAATAATGGTGTCGATAACCGGTGCGTCCGGCAGCTGTGGCGTGGCAGGCACGTTAAAGGTCGCCGCATCGCTGGTGTTGCCCGCCGCGTCGCTTGCCACCACGGTCAGGATGGTTTCGTTGTACTGCGGCGGCGTCAGGGCCACCGAGAACTGCCCCAGTTCGTTCGCAAAGCCGGTACCCAGCACCACGCCGCCCTGGCCGGTGACCGTCACGGTGGCGCCCGCTTCCGCGGTGCCGTTCAGCGGCGTACCGCCGGAGACAATGTCGGTGACCACCGGCACGTCCGGCGCCAGCGTATCCACAATCACGCTGACCGGGCTGCTTTCGCTGGTGTTGCCCGCCGCGTCGCTCGCCACCACGGTGATGGTGTGGTTGTCATTCGCCAGGACGGTGCCCTCAGGCAGTGGCAGGGTCCACACACCTTCGGCGTTAGCCTGCACCTGGCCCACGGCATTACCGTCGATAAGGACGGTGATGGTGCTGAGCGGCTCGCCGGTGCCGCTGAGGGTTGGGGTGGCGTTGTTCACGTACAGCGTGCCGTTGGCCAGGGTGCTGTCGGAGATCTCAAGCAGCTGCGGGATCCCCGGCGGGAGGGTGTCGACGGTGAAGGCAAAATCACCCCCTACGCCGCTGACGTTCCCGGCGGCATCCACCGCCGCGACGGTCAGGGTGGTCGGGCCATCTTTCAGTTCCGGGGTGGTGATGCTCCAGCTGCCGTTGGTGACCTGCCCGCGGCCCACCTCCACGCCGTTGCTGTAAAGAATAACGGTAGTGCCGTTTTCACCGGTGCCGGTCACGGTCGGGGTATTGCTGTTGCTGCTGCCGCCCGCCGGAAGGTTGTCATCCACGCTGCCGATAGTCGGGATCGCCGGGATCTGGCTGTCGACGGTCACGGTAACAGTGTTAGAGACTACCGAGACGTTACCCGCCTCGTCGGTGGCGGTGACGGTAAAGCTGTGCTGCCCCTGGGCCAGTTCCTCATCAGGACGCCATGTCCAGTTGCCGTTGACGTCGACCACCACTTCACCCACCTTGACGTTGCCCGCCGCGGTCTGGTCGTAGATGCTGATGGTGTCGTCCGGCGTACCGGTGCCGCTCAGCACCGGACGGGTATCGTTGGTGGCGCCGTTGTTGCCCACCGGGCCGGTAATTTCGCTGACGTTATCGGTGATGGCCGGGGCGTCAGGCTGGTCCGGCGCCTCGGTATCGATGGTGATGCTTACCGGCTGCGACGGGGCACTCTCGTTGCCCGCGCCGTCGCTGTTGGTGACGGTCAGGCTGAGATCGTAGGTGCCATTCGGCAGCCCTTCCGGCGGGGTCCAGGTCCAGGTGCCGTCCGGCTGAACGGTGGTTTCGCCGATCGGGGTCGTGCCGTTGTAGATGGTGACGACATCCCCTTCAACGCCGGTCCCGCTAAGGGTTGGGGTGGTGTCGCGGGTGCTGCCGCCGGGGAGGAGGGGCTGCTGCTCGCCGCCGTCAGGGTTGACGGTGATGGTCGGCAACGCCGGGGTGACCGGGGCCAGGGTATCCACCACCAGGTTAAAGCTCTCCGAGGTGGAGGTATTCCCCACGGCATCGCTTACGGTGGCGGTAATCACGTGGGTACCGTTCACCAGCGGCGTGGTCAGCTGCAGGCTCCAGACGCCGTCGCCGTTAGTGGTGACGGTGCCCAGCAGGGTGGTGCCCTCATAGAGGCTGATCTGCGAGTTTGCCGGGCCGGTGCCGTGGATCACCGGACGGGTTTCGTCGGTCGGCACGTTGTTGCCCACATCGCCCTGCACGCTGCCGGTGTTATCTTCCACTCGGGTAATAACAGGCACCTCCGGGGCGGTGGTATCAACGGTTAAGGTAAAGGCGCCGGAGACGTCGCTGCTGTTACCGGCGGCATCTTTCGCCACCACCGTGATGTTGTGCTCACCCTCCTCAAGGGCGGTGGCAGGGGTGAAGCTCCACTCGCCGCCGTTACCCACCTGCGCGGTGCCGATTTCCACCCCATCCACGCGAATGCTGACGGTCGACCCGGCCTCACCTGTGCCGTACAGGGTTGGACGGTTGTCGTTAGTGGTGCCGTTGTTATTAATTACGCCTGCGGAGTCAGGCAGATCGTTAATCACCTGGGTAATGGCCGGGGCGTCCGGCGCGGTGGCATCGATGATGATGCTCCAGGTGTTGGACGGCTGGCTGTGGTTGTTGTAACGGTCAACCGCTTCCGCCCGCAGGACGTAGCCGCCGTCGTCGACCAGCAGCAGCTCGGTCGACCAGTTGCCCTCGGCATCCACTTCGGCGAAACCTACCTGAACCTCGCCGCTGTAGATGTAAATAGTGGTGCCCGGCTCACCGGTACCGCTGATTACCGGCTGGGTGTCGTTGGTGACCTGGCCGTCGAGAACCACGCCGGTGATGTCGTCTTCGTTATCCACCACGCTGGTGATGACCGGGGCCTCTGGCGGAGTGACGTCCGGGGCGGTCACGGTGGCCTGCGGCCCGGTATTGCCCGCCGCATCGGTGGCGGTAACCGCCAGGTCTTCGCCGTTCAGTCTTGGGGTGGAGAGAATAATATCGAAGTTGCCGTCGGCGTCAGCCACGCCTCTGCCGATCACGTCGTCGCCGTCGCGAATGGTGACGGTGCTGCCCGCTTCGGCCTTACCGGTGACGGTGGCGCCATCGTCAGAGATCTGAAGATCGGTCGGCGCCAGAGGAGGGGTAACATCGCCCACCACCACGTTAACGGGCTGGCTCGCGTTCCCGGCGGCATCGGTGGCCACCACGTTGAGGGTATCCCCCTCGGTTTGCGCTTCGCTGAGCACAACCCGGAATTCGCCGTTAGCATCGGTCAGTCCGGAGCCAATGGGCTCCCCGGCACCGTTAGTGATGGTGATGGTACTGCCCGGTTCGGCGGTGCCGATGACCTCGGTGCCGCCAGGGATCTGGCTAATGGTCGGCTGGGCCGGAGGGGTGCGGTCGATGGTGAAGGCGAACGGCTCAGAGGCGGCGCTGGTGTTGCCCGCCAGATCGGTCTCCGTCAGGGTGATGGCGTGCGGCCCGTCGGCAAGCGGTGTCTCTGGCGTGAAGCTCCATTTGCCGTCTGCGCCCACGGTGGCCTGGCCCACCAGCTGACCGTTGTCATAAATCCGGATGGTGCTGCCCGCCTCGCCGGTGCCGTTGAGGGAAGGGCGGTTGGCGTCGGTACTCTGCCCGGCGGCCACGACCCCCTGCACGCTGCCGGTGGTGTCATTCACCGTCACGCCGGTTGGCGCATTCGGCGCGACGGTATCTACGGTGAAGCCGAAGGCCGGAGAGGCCAGCCCGGTGTTGCCCGCGCCGTCGGTGGCCCGGGTGGTTATCTGATGCGCCCCGTCCCCCAGCGCCGTGGCCGGGGTAAACGTCCAGCTGCCGTCGCCGTTCACCTGCGCGGTGCCGATGGCGTTGCCGTTGTCGTAAATCGTGATGGTGGAACCCGGTTCGCCGCTGCCGCTAAAGGTCGGGCGGGCGTCATCGGTAGTCTGGCCGCTGGTGAGCGACCCGGTCACGCTACCCACGTCATCCGTCACGCTGGCGACGACCGGCGCGGCAGGCGGAGTGGTGTCTGCGGCGGTCACCGGCGTACCCGGCCCGACGTTACCTGCTCCGTCGGTTGGCGTGACGGTCAGGGTCTCGCCGTTGGTGTAGGGCTTGCCGAGATCGACGGTGAATTCGCCGTTGCCGTTGGTCTGGCCTGTGCCGATGACGTTGCCGTTAGCATCGGTTACGGTGATGAGGCTGTTGGCTTCAGCGCTCCCGCTAAGTTTAGTGCCATCTGCTGAGAATCTGAGGTTGCCTGCTGCGCCCGGAGGCGTGGTGTCGTTCGGGTTGGTTCCCGGCAGGGTTGGGTTGCCGCCGGTGCCATTGTCACCGTCTCCGCCATTGCCACCGCCGTTGTTATTGCCGCCGTCGTTGTCGCTTCCGCCACCGCCACCGCCACCACCACCTGCGGCCAGCGCAATGCCGCCCGCCACCGCTACGCCGCCCAGCGCCCAGGGCCAGATCGCCGCGCCTTCGCTTGTCGACGCGGTGGTGCCCGCCAGAAGAGCGTCAATGGAGGCAATTGACTGGTAACTTTCCCCTGCCATCGGGTCTGCAATCCACCACAGCGCACCGTTTTCCTCTTCCAGCACCAGTTGGCTGATACCCTGATCGCCGCTGACAAAGAAGTTTTTGACGGTAATGGTTTCGCCGTCGGTCAGCTTAATAATCAGGTCATTACCGTTGCGGTTGTACTCGAGAATGTCGGCACGTTCGGCGTCAATTTTCACGATGGAGGTGTCGTTCAGTGTCACCTGAGACCCGTCTGTTACCGTCTCCACGTGCGTCAGTTTGGAGATGACAGTGATTTTACTCATGTGTATTACTCCCGGCAGTGTGCAGTGAAATGGCGCGCAGTATTAACCATTTCTTTTCAGCAGATTGAGCTCCACCCGTAGGGAAAGTGTTTATTTAAAACAATGACCCAGGGTAATTATTTGAAAGTGATTAAGGGCTGCCAATATAGCGATGGTGGCAGCGACATATAGGCCCTACTTCTTAATGGGTAATTCAATTGGGAATATATTTTCGGCGGTAAAATCCTTGTCTTAGATAATCGTGAGAATTCATGATTGACTGAATTTGATATAGCCAGAAAGTATCAGAAGCGCAAATTAAGCCTGAATGAATAAATGTTTAGCGGGATTGAAAACGTTATTTCGCACAGGTTGGAAATAAAGAATTCAGGCGCGGCGCGGGTTCATCGGGTGCCTGAATCAGGGTGTGGCGGCGATTTTATATCGAAGATTTAATAAGATGGGAATATTACGCATGGTGAAATAAGTAGTGTGCTTATTTCAGTGTGGCTGCACAAATAATTAAGCGAGAATGAACTGAAAACTGTTTGTGATATATTTGGCAAGTGTAGATTTCAGGAGTTGAAATAGTGATTTGCTGTGCTATTTAGATGATCGTTTAAGTTAAGGCAACCAGGGTATTTAGTAGCATTAGCATTAATGTGACAAATGTCAGAATATTTATTGGGTTAAAGGTGGGGTTATTTAATGCCGTGCGCGGTGTTGCCCGGCGGCGCTGCGCTTGCCGGGCCTGGAAAATCTAACCCTCTCCCCACAGGGGAGAGGGGATAGTCCGTGCTAACCGGTAATAATATGATTCTGGTTCACCAGCTCCTCATACGTGGTCTGGACGTCGTCCAGCGTCACCAGCGTGGCCGGAGCATAGCTGGTGCCCGCCCCATCCCGGTCGATACTGATGGTGGTGCTGCCATCGCTGCTGTTGACCTGGAGATAATTCCCCAGCGTGCTGCGATCGCCATTCCACCCCTCCAGCAACTCGCTGATGTCGATCTTATCTCCCCCCGCCAGCGAGAAGTTGCTGACGTGGTCCCCGCCGTTATCACTGAGCACGTTGAAGATCAGCGTATCCCCGGTCGTGGTGGCGCTCAGGGCAGAGGCCGTGGCTGCTGGCGTGGTGGTCGGTGGGTTAGGGGCCGCCGGATCAACGTCAATTGTCCAGGTGTCGGAGATCAGGCTGTGATTGCCCCGGCGGTCAACGGCGTCGGCGGTGAGGGAGTGGATCCCATTGGTCAGGCTGGCGGGTACCTGGAACGACCAGTTGCCCGAAGAGTCGACTTCCGTCATCCCGATCTGAATGGCCTCGCTGTAGACATAAATTTTGGTGCCGATCTCACCGGTACCGGAGATCAGCGGCGTGCGATCGTCGGTTAAGGATCCGCTGACCACGGTACCCAGCGTTTCAGGCACGTCATCCGCCACGTTGGTGATGATCGGTGTGGCCGGTGGCGTCGTGTCATCCGCCTCTACCGTGCCGGGCTCGCTGGTATTGCCCGCGTGATCGGTGGCGGTCAGGCTCATAATCTCACCGTTCAGTTTGGCGGTCGGCAGCGTGAAGGAGAAGCTCCCCGATTCGCCCACCACCACTTCGCCGAGTTTAGTGGTGCCTTCCATGATCGTCACGGTGCTGCCAGTCTCCGCGGTGCCGGTGAGCGCCAGGCCATCGTCGGAGACATCAAGGTTGGCAGGCGCAGCCGGTGGGGTGGAATCATTCGCCGTGGCCTGAGCGGGCGGACTCTGGTTATTGGTGGTGTCGAAGGCATAGACCGTCAGCACTTCGCCGTTGAGCTGGTTAGGGGAGATAGTAACGACGAACTTACCGTCGGCCTCCACGGTGCCGGAACCAATCTCCTGGCCCGTAGCATCGCGTATTGAAATGCGCGCATTGGCTTCCGCTTCACCGCTCACGCTGTCGCCCGTTTCGGCGACGACAAGGGCGGTCGGCGCCGCCGGAGGGGTGATGTCCGGCACGATCAGCGGCGCCTCAGGTCCTTCATTGCCTGCCCGGTCCGTGGCGACGACGCTCAGCGTTTCGCCGTTAACCTGCGCGGGGGTCAGGGTCAGCGTAAATGCCCCGTTAACATCGGCGGTGGCGGTGCCCAGGCTTTCGCCCAGGTCGTTGGTGACCGTGACCGTCGAGTTGGGCTCGGCGCTGCCGGTGAGAAGGGTGCCAGTGGCGTTGATCGCCAGGCCACCCGGCGCGGCCGGTGGCGTAAGGTCGACGGTAAACGCAAAGGGCGCGGAGGTGGGGCTCAGGTTGCCCGCGACATCCGTCTCCGTCAGGGTGAAGCTGTGCTCCCCTTCCTCCAGCGGCTCGACGGGTGTGTAGCTCCAGGAGCCGTTGTCCGGGACGATGATCTCCGCCAGCAGCAGCTCGTTATGGTAGAGGGTAATGGTGCTGCCGGGATCGCCCGTGCCGCTCAGCAACGGCTGGGTGGCATCGGTAAAGCCACCGGCGGTGACGAACCCCTGAATGTTACCCACGCTGTCCATCACCTGCAGCACCGGCGCGTTGGGCGCCTGGGTATCGATGGTGAGGGTAAACGCGGGGGAATCCGGGCCGGTATTGCCTGCCGGGTCGGTGGCGCTGGCGGTGATCTGATGCAGGCCGTCAGCCAGATCGGAGGCTGGGGTAAACGTCCAGCTGCCGTCGCTGTTTACCACCGTGCTGCCGATGTTTTTACCGTTGTCATAGATTGTGATGGTCGACCCGGCCTCGCCGCTGCCGCTAAATACCGGGCGCGGATCGTCGGTGGTCCCGTCGCTGTCCAGCGCGCCCGTAATGCTGCCGACGTCATCGTCCGCGATGATAATCATTGGCGCATCCGGCGCAGTAGTATCTGCGGCGGTAATGCTGGTTGGCGGGCTGACGTTGCCAGAGCCGTCGGTGGCTATCGCCGTCAGGGTTTCGCCGTTGGTGTAAGGCGTACCCAGCTCGACGGTGAACTCGCCGTTGCCGTTGGTCCTGGCTTTACCCACCACGTTGCCGCTGGCATCGGTGATGGTCACCGTGCTGTTGGCTTCGGCGCTGCCGAGCAGCTGGGTGTTACCGTTGGCGAAGTGCAGGTTCGTTGGCGCACCGGGTGGCGTGGTATCCGTCGCAGCCGGACCGGGATCGATTCTGTCATCACCGCCACCCCCGCCGCCGCCACCACCACCGCCTGCTGCCAGGGCAATACCGCCCGCAGCGGCCACACCGCCCAGCACCCACGGCCAGATTGGGGTATCACTGGATGAGTTACTGACGTTACCCGCTATCAGCGCATCGGTGGAGGGGATCGACTGGTAACGCTCCACCGCCAGCGGATCGTCAATCCACCACAGCGCGCCGTTTTCATCCAGCACCAGCTTGTGGTTGTTGACGTAGTAGTTCTTCAGCGTCACGGTTTCGCCGTTGGTCATTCTGACCAGAAGATCGTTATTGCTGCGGGAATAGCTGGCAATATCGCCCCTGCCAGCCTGGAGCTTAACAACGGAATCTTCGCCCAGAACGATCTGATTGCCTTCAGCCACGGTTTCTTGATGCGTTAGTCTGGAGATGACAGTGAATTTACTCATTTGTATTACTCCCACCAGAGTGTAATGACATGCTGTGTGTATAAATTCGTTTTTCGTCAGCAGAATTTAAGCGTCCCGAAGGAGACACTATTTGTTAGAAATAGTGACCTGCTGTAATGTTTTTGCTTTCAGATAGGTTTTTTGTCATCCCTGTTATTAATACTGCCAGCGTCTCATTATTGCTTTAAAAGGATATAGCCAGAAAGGACTAAAAGCGCAAATGACGAAGCGGTGAAATAAAGAATAGCCGATAGTTAGCCTGGTCTGATGCATGCTTAAGGCGTCGGGCTGTAGCGCTTGCATGGCTGCAAGCCTTGTGGGGTGCGGGTTGGTGGCTATTGCTACAGCGAAATAGCGCATTATGGATATTGCGGCCGATCACAATTCATGGCGATGAAATTGCCGTTTTTATTAATTAAATGCGGGGCAGGGCGGCATTATGTGAATGATGTTTATAAAGCCTGTGGGTTTATTATTTACATCATTGCAATATGCTGGCTTTTTGCTAGCAGAAGCCCCGCTGAGACAGGAAATAATACAAAAGTATGAATTTTTATCTTTTAAATAATGTACTCTGCAAATTGCTCTACGACGTTCGTATTATTTTATCCTTTACCGCGACAGATGGTCAGGCAGTATAGAGCAGCTATACGGCTTTTGCCGGGATAATTATTAATAAATATTATCGAATAAAGGGAAGAAAGGTGCGTTTAGTCGCTGGACGGTTTCGTCTGGATATCAATGGCAATGGCGATGCGATCGTCCACCACCAGCGCAAAGCGATCCATTTTATACGCCGAACGTGAGATAGCGGTGGTGGCGTGCAGGGCGATCGCCTTACCCGGAAGGCGATCCAGCGTGGCGTCGAGGATCACCGGACGGTTGAGATCCCGCACGTTGAGCGTGCCGAAGGCGCGGTAACGATCGTCCCTGAGCTTCACCACCCGGGTGCTGGAAAAGGTGATTGTCGGATAACGCGCGGCGTCGAAAAACATGTTGCTCTTCAGCTGCCAGGTGAGCAGGTTGTTGGAGGCCTGCAGCGTGGCGACCGGCACCGTCACCTGGATATGATCCTCAAATTCATTGTCCGGGTTCAACGTCACCGAGCCTGTTACCCCACTGAGATGCGCCCAGGAGGGGATGCCAGCGAAGGCGCGCCACGACAGTTTGATGGCTGTCTTCTGTGTGTCGATGGCGTATACCACGGGCGCTGCGCAGAGCGACGGGCAAACGAGCGTGACGATCAGCAGAAGAGTGAGGCGCAGCATAGGGTCTCCCTTTAACAGAGCGCAGGATTATTTGGTGTAGGGCCCTGCGTGAGATAAGCGTAGAAAGGGGCAAGCGCGTCGGCAAGGGTATTCAGGGCATTGTTATTTATGTGTTTGCGGTGAGGTCACAGTTTTAGGACGTTTTAATGTTTGCTCCCTCTCCCTATGGGCTGAGGGTCGGGGTGAGGGAATCAGGCCGCACCGGTAAGACATCGCCGGGTGGCGCTTCGCTTACCCGGCCTACGAAACGACAAAACCAGCGATGGAGAACGTTCAGAAGAATAAAGTACAAACCGAGAAGCGGCGGTTTTCTTGCCGGGAGCCCGGGTCGCCAGGGTGGTGGCGATTGAGCCACCCTGGCACGTTCACCGGTTCAGGTGAATCAGAGAAGCAAGGAACCTAAGGTGAACGGAATCACCACCTCGGTCGCATGTTCCCCCTCACCCCAGCCCTCTCCCTGAATGGAGAGGGAGCCGACCGTGCCGATATTTACCCTCGGGAAAGAACATCAGGTTGTACCGCTGTGACATCGCCGGGTGGCGGTCAGCCCCACGGCCTGCGTAACCCATAACACCTGGTACAAACGCCTGTGGTATGATAAAGAACGTCTTCACTCAACTTCTTACGATGTAACGTCTATGACTCTTTCCAGCGAAAAACAGACAGAAATCTCCTCTGAGGCCATTGGGCGCACGTTGCGTCGCCGCCCGCTGGCGCGCAAAAAATTGTCCGAGATGGTGGAAGAAGAGCTGGAGCAGATGATCCGCCGCCGCGAGTTCGCCGAAGGGGAACAGCTTCCTTCCGAACGCGAACTGATGGCCTTTTTCAACGTTGGGCGGCCTTCGGTGCGCGAGGCGCTAGCGGCGTTAAAGCGTAAAGGGCTGGTGCAGATCCAGAACGGCGAGCGCGCCCGTATTTCGCGTCCGTCTGCGGACACCATCATCGGGGAACTTTCCGGCATGGCGAAAGATTTTCTCGCCCACCCGGGCGGAATTGCCCACTTTGAACAGCTGCGCCTGTTTTTTGAATCCAGCCTGGTGCGCCATGCCGCACAGCATGCCAGCGATGAGCAGATTGCCCTGCTGGAAAAAGCCCTGGAGCTGAACAGCCAGTCGCTGGATGACAACGCCCTGTTTATCCGCTCCGACGTGGAGTTTCACCGCGTGCTGGCGGAGATCCCCAACAACCCTATTTTTATGTCGATCCACGTGGCGCTGATCGACTGGCTGATCGCCGCCCGTCCTGCGGTACCTGAGCAGGCGCTGCACGAGCACAATAACACCAGCTATCAACAACATATCGCCATCTTTAACGCCATCCGCAGCCGCGATCCCGATGCGGCGGAACAGGCGTTACAGGCTCACCTCACCAGCGTTTTCGCCACCTGGCATGCCTTCGAGCAGGGCAAAAAGCGCCGCAAGTAACCTCGATCGTTTAGTGAAGTAGATCGCGTTCTGCGCATTTCTGTCGCGCTGTTTTTAATCTGTCTGGTATAACAGGTATAAAGGTCTACCGTTAAAACATCGTCACAACACATTCGAGGTATCTATGTCCGTTACGCTTAAAGGGGTTATGCCCGCGCTTCTTACACCCTTCGATCGCCAGCATAAGCTGGATACGCAAAGCCTGCGCCAGCTGGTACGGTTCAACATCGCCCAGGGGGTGGACGGCCTCTACGTCGGGGGATCCACCGGGGAAGCCTTCGTGCAGAACAGTGCCGAACGTCAGGACGTGCTGGAGATCGTCGCCGAAGAGGCCAAAGGCAAAGTGACCCTGATTGCCCACGTCGGCACCGTCAGCACCCAGGAGAGCCAGCAGCTGGCCCAGGCCGCCAGCCGCTTTGGCTATGACGCCGTCTCCGCCGTCACGCCGTTCTACTATCCGTTCAGCTTTGAAGAGCACTGCGATCACTACCGGGGAATTATTGATTCAGCGGATGGATTACCGATGGTGGTGTACAACATTCCGGCCCTTAGCGGGGTGAAACTCTCGCTCGAACAGATCAACACCCTTGTGACCCTTCCGGGCGTGGGGGCGCTGAAACAGACGTCGGGGGATCTTTTTCAGATGGAGCAGATCCGCCGGGCGCATCCGGATCTGGTGCTGTACAACGGTTACGATGAGATCTTTGCCTCCGGCCTGCTGGCGGGCGCGGACGGTGGCATCGGCAGCACCTATAACATCATGGGCTGGCGCTATCAGGGGATCATCAGGGCGCTGAAGGAGGGGGACGTCGCCACCGCCAGCGCGTTGCAGACAAAATGTAACGAGGTCATCGACCTGCTGATCAAAGTGGGCGTGTTCCGCGGCCTGAAAACGGTGCTGCACTATATGGGCGTGATTGATGTTCCGCTGTGCCGCAAGCCGTTTGCCCCCGTCGAGGAGAAATACCTGCCTGAGCTGCGGGCGTTAGCGCAGCGGCTCCAGCAAGAACAAGACCAACAATAAGACAACACCGGATGCCGGGCATTTCCGGCATCACTGAAGCTGTATCCTGCAAAACAGCGTATGGGTTTTCCCATTGCGGAGACTGACATGAATACAATGACACAAAATGTCCCGTGGTATCGTTGCCTCAACCGTCAGCAGTGGCGCGCGTTTTCTGCCGCCTGGGTCGGTTATGTTCTTGATGGTTTTGATTTTGTCCTCATCGCCCTTGTGTTAACCGATATAAAAACCGAATTCGGCCTGACCACCCTGCACGCCGCCAGCCTGATCTCCGCCGCCTTTATCTCCCGCTGGTTCGGCGGCCTGGTGCTGGGGGCGATGGGGGATCGCTATGGCCGCCGTCTGGCAATGGTCAGCAGCATTATCCTCTTTTCCGTCGGGACGCTGGCGTGCGGCCTGGCCCAGGGCTACACCACCATGTTTATCGCCCGTCTGGTGATCGGCATGGGGATGGCGGGGGAGTATGGCTCCAGCGCCACCTATGTGATCGAAAGCTGGCCCAAACACCTGCGCAACAAAGCCAGCGGTTTTCTGATCTCGGGCTTCTCCGTTGGCGCGGTAGTGGCGGCGCAGGTTTACAGCCTGGTGGTGCCGGAGTGGGGCTGGCGGGCGCTGTTCTTCATCGGCATCCTGCCCATCATATTTGCCCTCTGGCTGCGAAAAAATATCCCGGAAGCGGAAGACTGGAAAGAGAAGCGGCAGACCAGTGCGCCGGTGAAAACCATGGTGGATATTCTGTATCGCGGCGAACACCGGTTTATCAATATTGCCATGACCCTGGTGGCCGCCGTGTCGCTGTGGTTCTGCTTCGCAGGCCAGCTGGAGAGCGCCGCGATAGTGGCCGTGCTCGGCCTGCTGTGCGCGGGGATCTTCATCAGCTTTATGGTGCAAAGCAACGGCAGGCGCTGGCCGACCGGCGTCACCCTGATGGTGGTGGTGCTGTTTGCCTTCTTATACTCCTGGCCGATCCAGGCCCTGCTGCCGACGTACCTGAAAACCGACCTCGCTTACGATCCCGCCACCGTAGCCCAGGTGCTGTTCTTCAGCGGCTTTGGCGCGGCGGCGGGCTGCTGTGCCGGGGGCTTCCTTGGTGACTGGCTCGGCACGCGCAAAGCCTATGTCTGTAGCCTGCTGGCCTCACAGCTGCTGATTATTCCGGTCTTCACCATTGGCGGCAGCAGCGTCTGGGTGCTGGGCCTGCTGCTCTTCTTCCAGCAGATGCTCGGCCAGGGCATCTCCGGGATCCTGCCTAAACTGATCGGAGGCTACTTTGATACCGATCAGCGCGCGGCCGGGCTCGGGTTTACCTATAACGTCGGCGCGCTGGGCGGCGCACTGGCCCCGGTGCTGGGAGCGTTTATCGCTCAGCGTCTGGATCTGGGCACCGCGCTCTGTTCCCTCTCGTTTGGCCTGACGTTCGTCGTCATCCTGCTGATTGGTTTTGATATGCCGTCCCGCGTTCAGCGCTGGCTGCATCCGGAAGCCCTGCGCACCCATGATGCCATCGACGGAAAACCCTTCAGCGGCGCCCTTATCCCGGGCCAAAAGGCGAGCCACTTTGCCAGACACAAAGGCTGAATTTTTAACGGAGGAGTTATGTCGTTCCTTGATGAACTGGATACAAAAGTAAAAGCCCATGGCGGGCTGATCGTCTCATGTCAGCCGGTGCCGCACAGCCCGCTGGATAAGCCGGAGATCGTCGCGGCGATGGCGCTGGCGGCGGAGCAGGCGGGGGCCGTGGCGCTGCGTATCGAAGGGATTGCAAACCTGCGGGCGGTACGCGCCCTGGTGAGCGTGCCGGTTATCGGCATTATTAAACGCGATCTGCCCGACACCCCGGTGCGCATTACCCCCTGGCTGGAGGATGTGGATGCGCTGGCAGAGGCGGGGGCCAGCATCATCGCCTTTGACGGTACCCAGCGCCCGCGCCCTGTGCCGGTGGAGGCGTTGCTGACGCGCATCCGACACCATCAGCTCATCGCGATGGCGGACTGCTCTTCTGAGCAGGACGGGCTCTGGTGCCATCAGCTGGGGGTTGAGCTGATTGGCACAACGCTTTCGGGCTACACCTCGGACGTCACGCCCGTCGAGCCGGATCTGGCGCTGGTTTCTGCGCTGAGTCAGGCCGGTTGCCGGGTGGTGGCCGAAGGGCGCTACAATTCCCCGCAACTGGCCGCGCAGGCCATCGGACACGGGGCATGGGCCGTGACGGTGGGGTCCGCCATTACCCGGCTGGAGCATATCTGCCAGTGGTATCTGGATGCCTTACAGGGAGCGGCAAAATGATTACGCTGGCGATGGATATCGGCGGGACCAAGCTCGCCGCGGCGCTCCTGGACAGCGAACTGAATATTATTGAACGCCGGGAGATCCCCACCCCCGCCAGCAAAACGCCGGATGCGCTGGAAGCGGCGCTGTGCGAACTGGTGACGCCGCTTTACCCCCGGGCGCAGCACGTCGCTATCGCCTCGACCGGGATTATTCAGCAGGGCGTACTCACCTCGTTTAACCCGGCCAACCTCGGCGGGCTGTCGCATTTTCCGCTGGTGAAATATGTGTCGGCACTCACCGGGCTTCCCGGCGTGGCCCTGAACGATGCCCAGGCCGCGGCGCTGGCGGAGTATCAGCACATGCCCCATGCCGTGCGCGATATGGTGTTTATCACCGTGTCCACCGGCGTGGGAGGGGGGGTTATCCATAACGGCAAACTGGTGACCGGCTCCGGCGGGCTGGCCGGGCACTGCGGCCACACGCTGGCCGACCCGAACGGGCCGCGCTGCGGCTGCGGGCGGATCGGCTGCGTGGAAGCGATTGCCTCGGGCCGGGGCATCGCCGCGGCGGCAGAAGGGGCGCTCTGCGGGCTGGATGCAAAAGCCATCTTTGCCCGCGCCGCAGAGGGACATGCCCAGGCGGCAGGGCTGGTTGCGCGCTCTGCCCGGACGCTGGCGCGGTTAATTGCCGATCTGAAAGCCGTCACCGACTGCCAGCGGGTAGTGATCGGCGGCAGTATTGGCCTCGCCGACGGGTATCTGGCGCAGGTGCAGCACTACCTGGCGCAGGAGCCGGGCGTTTATCAGACCGAACTCTGTTCAGCCCGCCATCGCGGCGACGCGGGGCTGCTGGGCGCAGCATTGTGGGCAAAAGGAGCGTGGCAATGATTGTGGGGGATATCAACCGCATGCAGGCCGCGGGTCTGTCGGCGGTGTTCTGTCAGGCAATTGACCGGGCGCTGAGCGCCGGGCTGTCGCAGCTGGCACCGGGCAGCTATCCGCTGCAGGGTGAAGAGATGTTCGTGAATGTGATGCAGTTTGCGACGCAGCGCCCGGAGGACAAACGCGCGGAGCTGCACCGCAGCTATATCGATATTCAGATCCTGCTGGAGGGGGAAGAGCAGATTGATTTTGGCCTGGCGGGAAGCGCCCGGGACTGTGATGAGTGGCACGAGGAGGAGGACTATCAGCTCTGTGACCGCATTGCGGATCGGCAGACCCTGACCCTAAAGCCGGGGATGTTTGCCATTTTTATGCCGGGTGAACCCCATAAGCCGGGCTGCTGTACCGCAACGCCCGGGATGATCAAAAAAGCGGTGATCAAATTACATCATCGTGCGCTGACTGAATTTCACAGCACGCTTTAACCGCTTCATACAATAATCTGACGCCCGGCACCCACAGCCATACATCTTCAGGCCGGGCCATTTTCCTTTTTCGAGTACAAGTCTTATCTCCGCGAGGCTATTTTTCCGGTCACTGCTTCGCCTTACCATCAAATTATTACGACCCACACCATAAAATGCCGGAGAGATTATGAAAGCCATTGCCATTACCCGTTCTGCCCCTGACAACATCGCGTTCCTGCAGGATATTGAATTGCCGCAGCCGGTGGCGACAGGGCACGATCTGCTGATTGAAGTGAAAGCCATCTCTGTAAACCCGGTGGATACCAAAGTCCGTTCCGGCTTTACGGGCGATACGCCGCGCGTGCTCGGCTGGGACGCGGTGGGGGTTGTTGCCGCGGTGGGCGAGTCGGTAACGCTGTTCGCTCCGGGAGATGAAGTCTGGTATGCCGGTGCGCTGGGACGGCCGGGCAGCAACAGCGAGTTTCAGCTGGTGGACGAGCGTATTGTCGCCCTGAAGCCTAAAACCCTGGATAACGCCTCCGCTGCCGCGATGCCGTTAACCGCCATCACCGCGTGGGAGATGCTGTTCGATCGCCTGGGCGTTCTGGAGCAGGGTAACGAAGGCGACACCCTGCTGGTCGTCGGTGCCGCAGGCGGGGTGGGGTCGATCCTGGTGCAGCTTGCGCGCAGGCTGACGAAAATGACGGTGATAGGTACGGCCTCGCGTCCTGAAAGCCAGAAATGGGTGCAGAAGGCGGGGGCGCATCATGTTATCGATCACAGCGAGCCGCTGTCGGAAGCGTTAGCCGCCGCAGGCATCAAAGAGGTTACCCACGTCGCCAGCCTGAACCACACCGCCACGCATTACGCGGAAATTATTAAGGCCCTGGCGCCGCAGGGGAAACTGGCGCTGATTGACGATCCCGAGACGCTGGACGCCCGCCCGCTGAAGGCGAAAAGCCTCTCCCTGCACTGGGAGTTTATGTTCACCCGCTCCATGTTTGAGACCGCCGATATGATTGCCCAGCACCAGCTGCTGACCCGCGTGGCCGGGCTGATTGACGATAACATTATCACCTCCACGCTGGGTGAGCATTACGGGGCGATTACGGCGGCGAATGTGCAGAAGGCCCATGCTCAGCTGGAGACAGGGCGTGCGGTCGGGAAAATTGTGCTGGAAGGGTTCTGACGCTGCCGGAACATTTATATATCCAGAAGCAGATTCGCTGACCGGCTGCGCGAGCAGCAAAGGGCAATCTGCTGTGTGCTGGCCGCTTTTTCAGCCGCCGACTGGACGGTGTCGCGGTGGTCAATCACGCCCTCCAGCACCGGGGTCAGGCAGGCCCCGCAGATCCCCATCTCGCAGGAGAGGGGAACGTCGATGCCGTTCTCCTGAAGGACCCGGGCGATGGTTTGATGCGGGGGCACCGGCCACCGTTCACCGGATGACGCGAGGGTCACCCAGAAGGTCTCTCCCGCCTGCGCGTCGGCAGGCGCAGCCAGGGGCTGGAAGGCTTCGCTGTGGATCAGCGCCTCCGGCCAGCCCTGTTCCAGCGCGGCGTGACGTGCATGCGCCATAAAGCCACCGGGTCCACAGAGGTAAATCGGGGTCCCCGGTGTGGATTCTGCCAGCGCAGCGGACAGATGATGGCGGGCGCTGCTCCCCTCACAAGAGGAGTGAATGACTACTCTCCCGGCGTTAAACGCCTGCTGCAGCTCCCTGATAAAGGCGCCCTGCTGACGGGTTTTCAGATAATAGTGCAGGGTAAAGGGGACCCCCTGGGCCTCCAGCTGCAATGCCATGGCATACAGCGGCGTTATGCCAATCCCGGCAGCCAGCAGCATCACCCGCTCTGCCGGCAGTAAAGGAAACAGATTTCGCGGTCGGGAGACAGCCAGCCTCTGGCCGGGGCGCAGCTGCTGGTGAACATAGCGGGATCCGCCGCGGGAGGCGCTCTCCAGCGCCACGCAAATCAGATATCCCTCCTGCCCGCACGGCGCCCCGGTAAGGGAATACTGGCGGATGAGCCCGCAGGGCAGGTGTACATCGATATGGGCGCCGGGCTGCCAGTCGGGGAGCGGCATACCGTTCTCTGCCACCAGCCTGACGGCGAGGCTCTGGCTCCCCTGGCGCCAGAGTCCGTCCACAACAACATCGAGGAGATCGCTCATGATGGTGCTCCTTCAGACAAGGAAAAAGTCGCCGAAACCCATTTTCTTTAGCCCGCGCCGGTAGGCGATGGAGCTGCGGTCGGCGGGAATGTGGGCCTCAAGGGTTAAATCCAGCGGCAACTTTTCCGGCCGCTGCGTCTCCACCATCAGGCGATCCTCCTCAAAGATGCGCAGATTGAAGGCGTGCACCTCTTCCACCGGCACGTGCAGATCGAAATTACGCGCAATGGGGGCAAACATGCGGGTGATCCGCGAGGAGACCGGCGAGGCGGCGTTCATAATCACCAGCCGGTCATCGCCAGGAAAATGGATAGTCAGGGTGGCGGTAAACGGCAGATGCATTTCAAAATGGCGCAGCCACTGGAACCCCTCCGGCGCACGAAAAGCGGCGCTCGGGGGATAGTTGCTCACCGAACTCCAGTAATCGGCCCTGAAGCCCGACGGTGTCTCCTCCGTGCTGTAGGTCGGCACGACCTGATTCTCCGGATCGGCGAAGGTATCGGTATGGATCCACGCGAAGTGGGCCACATCAAGAAACCCCTCGACCTGACGGCCAGCAAAGCCCCTGACCTCAAACCCCGGACAGTTAATTTGCTGGAAGCCGTCATCATGCCAGTGCGGCATGACCGGCAGCGGCACAGGATCCAGGGGATCGAAGTCCAGGCAGGTCCAGATCAGGCCGTAGCGCTCCTCCACCGCAAATGCGGTGAGATGAAGCTTAGCCGGCACCGGCTGATCGGGACTGGAGGGGATGCGGTTGCAGCGGCCCTCTTCGCCGAAGCGCAGCCCGTGATAGGGGCAGACGATCCCCTCTTCATCGTGAAAGCCGAGCGTCAGGGGGACGCCGCGATGGGGACAGACATCGCGGGCCACCACCACCTGGCCTTTAATGCGATAGATCACCAGCTGCTCATCAAGCAGGGTGGCTTTTACCGGCGCGGGGCCGATATCGCAGGCCCGGGCGACCGGGTGCCAGCATTTCGCCAGACGCCGCCAGTCGTCAGGCTCAAAGGTGCAGTGGGCGGGGGGCGTGGGTTGCGTTCTGTTCATGGCGTCTTTTCCTGCTCACACAAATAATTGTTTAATTGTTGTGAGTTTATTGTTGCCATATTAGGGTGTTGACATCCATCGCCATTAATTCAGTCATGCGTTGCAAAAAAGAGAACAGGCCAGCATGAGTCCATTTTCGCGTTTTGCTGTCTATTTTACCGAAGTGGCCCGCAGCGGTAGCCTGCGCCGGGCGGCGGAAAAACTGCATATCTCCGCCTCGGCGATCAACCGGCAAATTTTGCAGGCCGAGGAGGCGTTCGGTACGCCGCTGTTTGAGCGTCTGCCCGAAGGGCTGCGTATGACCACCGCTGGCGAACTGCTGTATGAAAATCTGCTGCGCTGGCAAAAGGAGTTTCAGCTTACGCGGCAGAAGTTTGATGAGCTTCAGGGGCTGAAGCGCGGCACCGTCAGCGTCGGCATGGTTCAGGCGCTGGCGGAGGGGTGTTTTGCCGCCGCGCTGGCGGAGATTATTGGCAGCTGGCACTGGCTGGAACTGAACCTGCAGGTGGCGGACAGCCATACTGTCAGCCAGCGGGTGCGTCAGGCGGATCTCGATTTTGGCCTGATCCTGGATCCTGAAGGCCAGGCCGGTCTGAGCGTGCTGGCATTTGCCGAGCTGGAGATGGGGGTGGTGACGCGCCCGGATCATCCCCGGGCCGGGGCTGCGATGCTCTCCCTGGGGGAATTAAGCGACGAGCGGCATATCATTGCCGGCGCACCGCTCATCGTGCATGAGCGGGTCTCGATGCTCTATCGCCATTATGACTTTTCCCCGGCAAATAGCGTGCGCTGCAACGATATCCGGCTGATTAAATCCCTGCTGTTAAAAGGCAGCGGCGTCACCGTCCTCAGCCGACTGGATGTTCTGGATGAGGTGAAGGATGGGCGACTGGCGTTTATACCGCTGCGTAATAAGCTGCTGCGGCCGCTGACGCTGGCCCTGTGCACGGCCCCCTCGCGCCAGCTCTCCCGCCCGGCGCAGATGGCTATCCAGAAGCTGACCGGGGTTATGGAGATGATGCAGGCTGTGCCGTAAAAAGCCTGTGCAACAGCCGCGCTTAGCCCAGCGGGCCGCCCTGAATGGTTTCACACAGGCCATTGATGATCCGCTCTCCGGTCTCGGCTTTCAGCTCCTGATACCACGCCTCCGTCAGCGCCCTGTCTTTACCGTGGGTGACATCGCACCGTTTTCGCGCCTTCAGCACCAGGTCGCGAACCCGGTCCCGGCGGAGCGTTTCGTACTGGCTTAACACCTGTGAAATGTCCTGACTCTGGCGGAACAGATCCCCCAGCACCACCGCATCCTCCATGGCCGCGCAGCCGCCCTGACCGATATCCGGTGTGGTGCTGTGCCCCGCATCCCCCAGCAGCGCCACTTTCCCGCGCACCAGGGTATCGAAGGGTTCGATATCATGGATTTCGATCCGGTTGGTGGTCTGCGGGTCGAGAGCGGCAATCAGCTTTTGCACCTGCGGCGCCCATCCCCTGAAGTAGCGGCTGAGGTCATCGCGCAGGGTAGTGCGATCTTCCGGGAGCCCCAGCGGCAGCGGAACATCGAAGAAAAAGTAGAAGCGGCCGCCGGAGACCGGCATGAGCGAGACGCGTTTTCCCTCGCCGACAAAGGTGGTCCACTGGTTGCCGGGGGCGATGGACTCATCAATCTCCACCAGCCCATTCCAGTTGACGTAGCCCGCGTAACGGCGCGGCGGGGTGTAGCCGAGCACATACGGACGCAGTGCGGAATGGCTACCGTCGGCGGCAATCAGGAAATCCCCCTGTGCCGTTGAGCCATCGGTGAACCAGATGCAGACGCCGTCGGCGTTCTCTTCGCAGCGGGTCACACGTTTACCGAACTGCACGGCATCGCGGCCCCAGAAGTCGAGCATCTCACGCTGCAGCTCTGCCCGGGATACCGGGCTGGGGCGTCCGCCGGTGCGCTCCACCAGCGGCGCGAGGCTGAACTGCGTAAGGGTCTCCGCCCGGCGGTGTTCTTTATAGGCCAGAAAATGCATCGGACCGCCGTAGCTGTCGATTATCTCGCCCATGCCCAGGTGCTGCATGCATTTTACGCCGTTAGGCCAGATGGAGATGGCGGCGCCCACCGGTTTGATCTCTTTTACGGCTTCAAAGACCTCGCACTGTATACCTGCATTTTTCAACGCGACCGCCGCGCTCAGACCGCCAATTCCGCCCCCAATCACCAGTGCTTTCATTTGCCTCTCCTCTTTTTGCGTTGTCATAGCCTTGAGCAATTTGCGTACCACAATGGCGAGCGGGGGGAATCTGGCGCTTTCTGGTACTTCCTGGAGAGAGGTTGCACAAAATCGGGGCGTAACGGGGTGAATGTTGCTCTTTTGTGAATCAATCGTTTCTATAAAGGCGATAAAGAATCTAATGTTTCATGGCGCCGACGCGGTTCACATTGACGCGCTTTTTCCGGGGGAGGATGTAATTAGCTGATATTAAAAGCGTAAATCCGGTGATATCACAAAGTGAGCAACTCTGGCCTGTTTTATGCACTTGCCACTGCACGCTTATTCTTAACGGGATGAAAGACTATGTCAGAGGAAAAGAACGGTGGCTTACTGTACGGCCTTGAGCAGCAGATCCCGCCGGTTCCGGCAATTTTCAGCGCGCTACAGCACGTGCTTGCCGGGCTGGTGGGAATTATCACGCCGCCGCTGATTATCGGGGCCGCGCTAGGGTTAGAGCAGTGGCTGCCCTGGTTAATCAGCATGTCCCTGCTGGCATCGGGTATCGGTACCTTTTTACAATCTAACCGCCTGTGGGGAATTGGTGCGGGCATGATCTGTATGCAGGGCACCAGCTTTGCTTTTCTCGGGGTGGCGATTGCGGGTGGCATGTGGGTAAAGGGGCAGGGAGGCACGCCGCAGGATATTATGGCTATGCTGTTTGGCGTCAATTTCGTTGCCGCCCTGGTACCCTGCGTTGTCAGCCGCTTTATTGAACCCCTGAAGCGAGTTTTTACCCCGATTATTACCGGCAGCGTCATTGCCCTGATTGGCATGAGCCTGATTAAGGTCAGCATCATCAACTGGAGTGGTGGGGAGCATGCAAAAGAGTTCGCCAGCATGGGCAATATCACGCTCGGCGCCGTGACGCTGGGAACCATCGTCCTGCTCAGTTGCATGAAAAACCGCTGGCTGCGGCTTTCGTCGGTGGTGATCGGCATTGCCGTCGGCTGCCTGGTGGCCGCCCTGAGCGGAAGTTTCCAGCTTCAGCCCGTGGGCGACGTCTGGTTCCGCCTGCCGCAGCTGTTCCCGTTTGGCTTTGCGTTTAACGGCGCGATCTTTTTGCCCATTGCGCTGGTATCGCTGGTCTGCATACTTGAAGCCGTCGGCGACCTGACGGCCAACAGCCTGATTTCGCAGCAGTCCATCGACGATCGCGCCTTTCGTACGCGCCTGAAGGGCGGCATTCTGGCGGACGGCATCAGCTGTATGGTGGCGGCGATGCTCTGCGCCTTCCCTAACACCACCTTTGCCCAGAACAACGGCGTGATCCAGATGACCGGGGTTGCCAGCCGCTACGTTGGCCGCTATATCGGAGTGCTCCTGATTTTACTGGGACTGTTCCCCCCCTTTGGCGAGCTGCTTCGTCAGATCCCGGCGCCGGTACTGGGCGGTGCAACGATGGTAATGTTTGGTTGCGTGGTCGCGGCGGGGATCCGCATCGTCACCCAGAAACCCCTCACCCGCCGCGATATGCTGATTGTCGGTCTGGCATTTGGCTTTGGGCTGGGTATCGAAGCCGTGCCGGAATTTCTGGCCCATTTCCCGCCAGTGGTTGAGAACCTGTTCGGTTCCGCCGCCACCAGTGGTGGGCTGGTGGCGATTATCCTCAATCTGATTATCCCGGAAGAGACATCAACCGCCGCGGCGGTAACAAGGAGCGCTGATGATCACGCTGAATCACTTTAACCGCCTGAGTGGCGCAGAGGCCGCTGCCCTGCTGGCGCCCTGCGTTGCCGTTCCTGGCTGGGCGACGGCGCTGGCGGAGGGGCGGCCCTGGCGCACCCGCGAGGCGATGCTGCACGCCGCGCAGCAACTGATGGCCGCCTGGGGAGACGCTGAGCTGAACCAGGCCCTGAGCGCCCATCCGCGCATCGGTGAAAAGCCTGCGGGTGAGCAGCAGCACGCGGCACTGTCGCGTCAGGAACAGGCCAGCGTTAACGCTGGCGATGCCGCCCTGGCCCGGGCTCTCAGGGAGGGAAATGCCCGCTACGAGGCGCGATTTGGTCGGGTCTTTCTGATCCGCGCTAAAGGGCGCACCGGGGAGGATATTCTCCAGGCGCTGTCGCGCCGGTTAGGCAACAGCGACAGTGCAGAGGTGCAGGATGCCTTAGCGCAGCTGCGCGAAATTACGCTATTACGACTGGAAGGAGCAATTGGCGAATGAGCAGGTTAAGCACCCATATTCTGGATATCTCTACCGGCCGACCGGCGCAGGGGGTGAAGGTGACCCTGGAGCGGGAAGGCGAGCAGATAGCCGCAGGCGTGACGGACGAGAATGGCCGAATCGGCGAGTTTGGCGCCGGGCAACTGGCGGCAGGAGACTACCGTCTGACGGCGGCCACCGGCGAGTGGTTTGCCGCCAGCGGCCGGGAGACGATCTTTCTGAGCGCGCAGATTGATTTTGCCATCCGGGAGACGGCGGGCGATCGCTACCATCTGCCGTTTTTGATTGCCCCTGGCGGGTGGTCTACCTATCGCGGAAGTTAAGGCGGCCTTTTACCGGCGTCATTTCAGACGCCGGTCCCGTCGTTACGGTATTTCTGCTTCTCCCCACACGCATTTGCCGTTCACCCAGGTCTCGCTGATATTGCGCTCATCACCCAGGGTCATCAACACGAACAGCTGCTCGTAGATATCCTTGCAGCGCCCGCTACGTAAGCGCTGCAACGGCGTGACGGCCGGGTCGATGACCACAAAATCGGCCTCTTTACCCGGCTGAAAATTACCAATCTTGTCATCGAGACGCAGGGCGTGCGCCCCGCCGAGGGTGGCATGGTAGAAGGCTTCGCTGGCGCGCAGGCGATAGCTTTGCAACTGGCCCACCTTGTAAGCCTCCCCCAGCGTCCGTAGCATGCTGAAAGTGGTGCCTGCGCCAACGTCGCTGCCGATACCCATTCGCACCTTTTTCTGCCAGCAGGTGGGCAAGCGGAACAGCCCGCTGCCGAGAAACAGGTTAGAGGTGGGGCAAAAGGCCACGGCGGAACCGGTATCGTGCAGGCATTGCCACTCTGCGTCCGCCAGATGAATGCCGTGGGCAAAAACGCTGCGCTCGCCGGTCAGCCGGTAGTGGTGGTAGACATCAAGATAGTGTTCATGCTCCGGCCACAGGCTTTTAACCCAGGCGACTTCGCTGAGGTTTTCGCTCAGATGGGTATGCAGCCAGGTGTCGGGGAACTCCTCCCGCAGCTGTTGCACCGCAGCCAGTAGCGCGGGCGTGGAGGTCGGGGCGAAGCGGGGGGTAATGGCGTAGCCAAGGCGCCCGCGCTGATGCCAGCGTTGAATCAGCTCCCGGGTTTGCCGGTAGCTCTGCTCCGCGCTTTCGCTGAGATAGTCCGGGGCATGGCGGTCCATCATCACTTTCCCGGCAAGCAGGCGCATATTCAGCTTCAGCGCTTCGCCGAAAAGGGCGTCCACCGATTCAGGATGCAGGGTACAAAACACCAGCGCGGTGGTGGTGCCGTGGCTCAGGAGCTGGCTGATAAAGAACCGGGCGATCTCCGTGGCGTAACCGGCACTGGAAAACTGGCTCTCCACCGGAAACGTATAGGTCGTGAGCCACTCCAGCAGCTGCTCGCCAAACGCGCCAATCATTTCGGTTTGCGGATAGTGGACGTGCGCATCGACAAAACCGGGGAGTAAGAGTTTTCCGCTCAGATCGCGATAGCCTTTCAGCGGCTGCAGGTACTGCTCCCCCTCCAGCCAGGGGAGGAGCGCCTCAATGCGCCCGTCCCGGATAAAAAGTAAGCCGTCCTCCATGTAGCGTGCGTGACGGGCGATATCGTCAGGGCAATCGGCAACCGTACCGATGTCGAAAAAGGCGCCGCGAAGGGCGATATGGTAGTCCATCAGTCTCTGCCTTATGGCTAAACGAAAGGGTAAACAGAGCGAGCAAAATTGATGCCAGTTTCTCTGGCAGGAGGAAGCGCCGCGGACGGGGGCCGCGGCGGGGATGACTTACTCTTTCTGGGCAAGGGCGCCAAAACGGGCAGGCGCTGCGGCGCGATCCTCCCGCGCAATCCAGCGATAGGCGGCCGCGCTCACAAAGACGCCGATAAACCAGCTAAAGTTAGCCACTTCATGCAGGGCAGGAATAAAGCTGATGACCAGGCCAATGGCGACGGAAGGCACCAGCGCGGCGATGGCTTTTGGGTTAAAGCCGTTGCGATACCAGTACTTTCCTGTTGGCGTATCGTCAAACAGGTCGTTAACCGAAACCTGACCGCGCTTAATCACGTAGAAATCCACCAGCAGAATGCCGAACAGCGGACCGATAAACGCCCCCAGCACGTCGAGGGTGTAGTGGATAAGCTCCGGGGAGTTAAACAGGTTCCACGGCGTCAGCAGGACCGAGCCGACGGCGGCGATCATCCCGCCGGTGCGGAAGCTGATCTTCTGTGGCGAACAGTTGGAGAAATCGAACGCCGGGGAGACAAAGTTCGCCACGATATTGATCCCGATGGTGGCGGTGATCATGGTCAGCAGGCCGATGGCGACGGCCAGGTCGTTGCCCACGCGGCTGACGGTTTCAATCGGATCGGTAATCATCCGGCCAAACAGGGACTGAGTCCCGGAGACAATGACCACCGTAACGACAGAGAACAGCAGGAAGTTGAACGGCAGGCCCCAGCGGTTGCCGCGGCGGATCTCGCCCATGCTTTTGCCGTAGCGCGAGAAGTCGCCAAAGTTGAGCAGCGGGCCGGAGAAGTAAGAGACGACCAGCGCGATGGCCGTGATCATCTGCCAGGTTTGCTCGCCGGTGGTCAGGGATTTACTGGCGAGGGTAAAGGAGATCCCGTCCAGCCCGGTTTTGTATACAATCCAGCCCGCCAGCGCCAGCATCACCACATAGACCGCCGGTCCGGCTATATCAATAAAGCGCTTAATCGCGCTCATTCCGTGCCAGAACACCATCGCCTGCAGCAGCCACATGGTAGCAAAGCAGAGCCACCCCAGATGGGACAGACCCAGGAAGCTGGCCGTGGTAAGGGCCGACAGCGAGGGCCAGAACTTCAGTAACACCAGCATCAATGCGTTGGCCGCCAGCCAGGTCTGGATGCCATACCACGCGAAGGCGATAAGCCCGCGGATCACCGCCGGGATGTTGGCGCCAAAGACGCCAAACGCCTGCCGGGAGATCACCGCATAGGGAACGCCCGCCATCTGGCTGGGCTTCGCCACGAGGTTAGCGCACAGCTGGACGATACAAATTCCCACCAGCAGACACAGCAGAACCTGCCAGCTCGCCAGCCCGAGGGTAAAGAAGCTCGCGGCCACCACGTAGCCTCCCATGCTATGCACATCTGACATCCAGAACGAAAAGATGTTGTACCAGCTCCAGTTTTGATCGCGTGTCGGGGCCAGATCTTCATTGCAGAGCCGTGGGCTGTAGCCCGCGTGAGGATCGGCGTCATTAACCTGATGCGTGTTTTGTCTGTTTGGCATGAAATCTGCTCCTGTAAGTGAAACCCGTGTTAAGTGGCTTACTGAGGCGTTGCAGGATCCAGGCCAGAAATCGTTCATTTTGTATACAATAATTTAATCGTATGTATACAAGATGCTATCTAAAAGTAAAAGCTGGGGTAATGAATGAGCAACCAACATCGTCTGCAGGCCGCGCCAGAGCTGCATGACAAGGACGAATCCATTTACCAGGCGCTGATGACGGCCATTGTCGGGCATCAGCTCCCCCCGGGCAGCAGGCTGCCGGAAGAGGCGCTGTCAGAGGTATTTGGCGTGAGCCGGACGGGGATCAGAAAAGTGCTTCAGCGACTCGCAACGGTGCAAATGGTCACGCTGGCACCCAAACGTGGTGCACAGGTCGCCAGCCCGACGGTTGAAGAGGCGCAGGCGATCTTTCGTACCCGTACTCTGCTGGAGGTGGCGAACTTGCCCGATGTGCTGGCCCGCTGCCAGCCAACCCACCTGGCCGGGCTGGAGACGATCGTCCGTCAGGAGCAGCAGGCCCATGAACGCTACGACGGTCCGGCGGCGATCCGCTACTCCGCCGGGTTTCATATTCAGCTGCAGGCAATCTCCGGCAATCAGGTGCTCACGGAAATGGTGACCCATCTGAGCCAGCGCTCCTCCTTAGTGATTGCGACCTGGGGATCGCCATGGCGGCAGGGCTGCCGCTGCGACGATCACGACCGGCTTATTCAACTGCTGCGGGACAAGGCGCTAGAGCCCCTCAGCGAGGCATTAACGCACCACTTTGAACATATCGCCGCCAGCCTCTGCTTCGAGCGCTCTGGCGTTACCCTGCCTGATTTCGCCCGGCTGTTTGCCGGTTTTAAGGAGCAATAATGGCCGCTGTTTGTATACAAGTGATCAATCCCAATACCAGTCCGGGCATGACGGAAACCATCGGCGCAGCCGCAAGAGCGGCGGCCGCGCCGGGCACCGGGATACTGGCGGTATGCCCCGCTGACGGGGTGGCCTCCATTGAGGGCCATTTTGATGAAGCGATCGCCGCGGTCGGCGTGCTGGAGCAGATCAAAGCCGGTCGGGAGCAGGGCGTGGATGGCCACGTGATTGCCTGCTTTGGCGATCCCGGCCTGCTAGCGGCACGCGAGCTGGCGCAGGGGCCGGTGATAGGCATTGCCGAAGCGGCAATGCACATGGCAACCCTGGTGGCGACCCGTTTCTCAATTGTGACCACGCTGCCGAGAACCCTGATTATCGCCCGTCATCTTCTGCGTCAGTACGGCTTTGAACACCACTGTGCGGCCCTGCACGCCATCGATCTCCCGGTGCTGGCGCTGGAGGAGCGCAGCGGGCTGGCCCAGGAGAAGGTGCGTGCCCGCTGTATCCAGGCGCTGAAGGAGGATGGCTGCGGGGCGATAGTGCTGGGCTGTGGCGGAATGGCGACGCTGGCGCAGGAGCTAACCCGTGAACTGCGCGTGCCGGTGATCGACGGCGTCAGCGCGGCGGTCAAGATGGTGGAGTCGCTGGTGGCGCTCGGGCTGTCCACCAGCAAGCAGGGCGATTTGGCTTATCCGGAGGCCAAGACGTTAAGCGGCAAATTTCAGGTGTTAAATTCATTCTAACGAGAAGAGGTGGGAGATGGCATTTTTGGCAGACGATTACCCGCGCGACCTGCGCGGTTACGCAGGCGAGCCGCCGCACGCCCGGTGGCCGAACAACGCGCGGATTGCCGTGCAGTTTGTGCTTAATTATGAAGAAGGCGCCGAAAACCACGTCCTGCACGGCGATGCCGGTTCAGAACAGTTTTTGTCCGATATTATCGGCGCCGCCAGCTACCCTGACCGTCATATGTCGATGGATTCCTTATACGAGTACGGCAGCCGCGCCGGTTTCTGGCGCATCCACCGGGAGTTCAGCCGCCGTGGATTGCCGCTCACGGTGTTCGGTGTGGCAATGGCGCTGGCGCGTCATCCGGATGTGGTGGAGGCGATCAAAGCGGCGAACTATGACGTGGTCAGCCACGGCTGGCGCTGGATCCATTACCAGAATATGCCCATTGAGCAGGAGCGGGAGCATCTGAATAAAGCGGTGCAGGTCTTCACCGATCTTTTTGGCAAGCCCCCCACGGGCTGGTACACCGGCCGCGACAGCCCGAATACCCGCCAGCTGGTGGTGGAGCACGGCGGCTTTGATTACGACAGCGATTATTATGGCGATGATTTGCCTTTCTGGAGCGAGGTGGCCTGCAGTGACGGCACGCGCAAACCGCACCTGATTGTGCCTTACACGCTTGATGCGAACGACATGCGCTTTGCCACCGCCCAGGGCTTTAATACCGCCGAGCAGTTTTACACTTACCTGAAAGACAGCTTTGATGTGCTGTATGAGGAGGGCGAATCTGCCCCGAAAATGATGTCCATCGGGATGCACTGCCGCCTGCTTGGACGCCCGGGCCGCTTTCGGGCGCTACAGCGCTTTCTTGATTATGTGCAGCAGCATGACAACGTATGGATTTGTACCCGTCAGCAGATTGCCGATCGCTGGCGCGACCTTCATCCGTACCGGGCGTCTCAAACGAAATAGCCCTCTGATTACCCTCTCCCGTCCGGGAAGAGGGTATGTCCACACCCTTAGCTCATCAGGCTCACCTGGGCGGCGACAATGCGCCAGCCCGCGGGAAAGCGTACCCATGTCTGCTGCTGACGGCCAGTGCGCTCGCTGCCCTCACGGGTAAACTCGGTGCTGCACACCGCGTAATCCTCGCCGAAGGTGGTGATGGTGGTATGACGCAGTTCGCGGTGAAGGCCAGCGGCAGGGCGGGCGGCACGAAAGGCGCGAATTTCTTCGATACCGTAGAGGTTTTCCCCGGCCCCCAGCCTTACCGTGCGCTCGTCGTGCCAGAAAAGCGCATCCAGCACGGCAATATCATTGCCGATCAGCGCCTCTTCGTAGCGATAAAACGCCGCCGTCACCTCGGCAAGCACCTGCGGGCGATTAATCTCTTCTCCGGTTATCATGCTGCCACCTCCGCCGGGCTGGCATCGGTGATACCCATCTCTTCCAGGACCCGGGCCACGCGCAGGCAGGCCTGCTCGTTAAAGGGCGCGGCAATTAACTGCAGGCCAATCGGCTGCCCGCCCGCCGTGCGCAGCGGAACCGTGGTGACCGGCAAACCGATAAAGGAGATGGGCTGCGTCAGCATTCCCATACTGGCGCGGATCGGCAGGGACTGGCCGTTGATCTCCATGGTCTGCGCCCCGACAGGCGTAGCGGTGCAGGGGGTCGCGGGGGCGATCAGCACCTCAGCATGGGCGAACAGGGCGTTAAACGCCTGCCGGGCATGGTTGCGAAAACGCTGGGCCTGGATATACCAGCTGGCGGGGATCATCGCGCCCGCCAGCAGGCGCTCGCGGGAGTTGGGCTCAAAACGCTCCGGCTCGCGGCGTAGCGCAGGAAGATACTGATTTCCCCCCTCGGAGGCGCTGATGATAAATGCTGCGGAGCGGGCCAGCTCCGCTTCCGGGAAAATGAGCTCCTCCTGAACGTCCAGTGCCCTGGCTACGCGGGCGACAGCCGCCCGGGCGTCGTTATCGCACCAGGTGGAGAAATAGCCGCCGAGCGTGGCGCAGCGCAGGCCGTCCAGCCCGCGGCTGAGCCTGTTCGCCGTGGGCTCGCTGGCCCTGTCGGCCTGAAAACTGTCCGCATGATCCTGGCCCTGGAGCACATCGTATACCGTCGAGAGATCGCTGACGCGGCGGGCAAACGGGCCGATGTGGTCAAGGCTGGCGACAAACGGGTGGCTGCCGGCGC
The DNA here is from genome assembly GCF_023639785.1 of Leclercia adecarboxylata. Taxonomy (NCBI): domain Bacteria; kingdom Pseudomonadati; phylum Pseudomonadota; class Gammaproteobacteria; order Enterobacterales; family Enterobacteriaceae; genus Leclercia; species Leclercia adecarboxylata. Next base: position 3,553,723 of record NZ_CP098325.1, on the reverse strand, counting down.
GGGACAAACGACCGAAGGTCGGCTTCAGGCCAAAGATGCCGCACAGCGACGCCGGGACGCGTATCGAACCGTTGGTATCGCTACCCAGCGAGAAATGGACCAGGCCGGCCGCCACCGCAGCTGCCGACCCGCCGGAAGAGCCGCCAGCGATCCGGGAAAGGTCGTGCGGATTGCGCGTTGCCCCGTAGTGGCTGTTTTCGGTGGTGAAGCCGTAGGCGTAGGCATCCATGTTCAGCATGCCGGACAGCAGCGCCCCCGCGCCTTGCAGCTGACGCACCGCCCAGCTGTCGGCGACGGCGGGGGATCGGTTGCTGAACAATTCTGCTCCGGCAAGGGTGGTATGCCCGGCGACATCGAACAGATTTTTTACCGCACAGGGAACCGCCGCCAGTGCGGGCAGGGGGCGCTTGTCCCGGCGCAGGGTATCAATATGCTCTGCCTCCGCCAGCATCCGCCTTTCGCTGACGTGGGTCCAGGCGTTGATATGCGGATTGACGCGGGCGATATTATCCAGGGTGTGGCGGGCAATCTCCACGGCGCTCAGCTCGCCGCAGGTTAACGCGCGCCGTATCTCTTCGATCGTCATTTCAGGTAGCGTCATGCTTTATAGACTCCGGCGATGTCGACGCGGTCGTCGAGGGAAAAAGCCAGCAGCGGCTCAGCCATAGCCGCAATGCGGGTAAACTGCACGCTGAGCTCGGCGCGGCGCGTGTCGTCCAGCTCCAGTGCCAGCAGCTGTTCCATCTGGGCGAGGTAAGCATCCCATTCGGTTTGTGGTATCGTCATGGTGAACTCCTAATATCCGGCTGCGGAGCCGTTGCTGCGTGGATCGCTGGCGCCCTCTAAAAGGCCGTTGGGGTGGCGGACAATCGCCCCGGCATGGCCCATGGCTTCGCTAAAATCTGCCAGCAGGTCAACCTCATGCCCTAACTGGCGCAGGCGGGCGATGCTCTCCGCGCTGAAGCGCCCCTCCAGCTTGAGGGAGTCGGATGTTTGCCCCCAGGTGCGCCCCAGCAGCCAGCGCGGGCGGGAGATGCTCTCCTGCAGCGGCACATTTTGCATGACGTAGCGGGTGAAGAGGGCAGCCTGGGTTTGTGGCTGTCCGTCGCCCCCCATGGAGCCATACACCATGACCCGGCCATCTTTCAGGCGTGCCGCGGCGGGGTTTAAGGTATGAAACGGCTGTTTGCCGGGGGCCAACGCCAGAAGATGCGCCGGATCCAGGCTGAACGAGGCCCCGCGATTCTGCCAGACCAGGCCGGTGTCCGGCAGGACCACGCCGCTGCCAAATTCATGGTAAAGGCTCTGAATGAAGGAGACGGCCAGACCGTTTTTATCGATAACGCCCATCCATACGGTATCGCCCGGTCCTTTGCCCGCTCCCCAGGGCGCCGCGCGTTGATCGTCTATTTTCTCTGCCAGCGGCTGCAGCGCCGCAGGGGTAAGCAGGCTCTGGATATCGACATCAAGATGACGCGGGTCGGTGATGTGGGCGTCGCGCAGGCCAAAGGCCAGCTTGGTGGCTTCAACAATGCGGTGGATGGTCAGCGCATCGTCCGCATCGGCCATCCCGAGACGGTCGGTTATCCCGAGGATCGCCAGGGAGACCAGCCCCTGGGTCGGCGGCGCCAGGTTCCACAGCTCGCCGTGCTGGTGATCGAGTCTGAGCGGAAGCGGGCGGCGGGCCCGATGCTGATGCAGATCGGCGAGGGCGATCGGCATGCCGCACGTTTCCATGCCGCGGGCCAGATGCTCCGCCAGCGGCCCGCGGTAGAAACTGTCTAACCCTTCCTCCGTTAACCGGCGCAGGGTGTTTGCCAGCGCCGGTTGCAAAAAGCGGCTGCCCGCCGCGGGCGGCTGTCCGTTGACCAGAAAGGTATCGGCGAATCCGGGCTGGTGGCGCAGTTCGTCCAGTTTACTTGCGGTGGCGCTGGCCTGAGAGGCGGTGACCGGAATACCTAGGGTGGCGTAGCCGATGGCATCCCTGAGAAGGCGGGTCAGGGGCATGTTGCTCCGGCAGAGATCGTGGGAAATCGAGAGTGCTTCTTCCCAGCCGCTGACGGTACCGGCCACGGTAAGCGCAGCCTGCGGGCCGCGATGGGGAATGTGCGCCAGCCCCTCATAGGCCTGCGGGGTAGCCCCCGCGCCCGCCGCGCCGCTGGCATCGATGGCGATGGGGTCGCCCTCAGGAGGGACGATCAGCCAGAAACCATCCCCCCCAAGACCGTTCATGTGCGGATACACCACCGCAATGGTTGATGCGGCGGCGACCATTGCCTCAATGGCACTGCCCCCTTCGCGCAAAATCGCCAGCGCGCTTTGGCTGGCCAGATGATGGGGAGTAACTGCCATCCCTTCGGTGGCAACATGACTTTGCATGGCGTGTCCTCTGATAACCGTTTGTGTGCGAAGGGTTGCAAAAGCTGTTCCATTTATGAATTTAAAGTTTCACCTGCTGCAGGACGAGGGCATTTTGCGGAACTGGCATGCATTATGAAGAGAGTTAACGCTATAGTGCAGTGAAACAAAAGTTACAGAGGCCTTATGCAACAGCTTGATGAACGCCTGAAAGAGCAGTATGCGTCTTTATCGCCACAGGAGCAGCGGGTGGCGGACTTTATTTTCGATCATTTTGACGATCTCATCAGCTATAACAGCGCAGAGCTGGCGCAGCTGAGCGGCGTCTCTAAAGCGACGGTCAGCCGCCTGTTCAAGCGGCTGGGCTATGAAAAATATAAAGAGATGCGGGATGAACTGCGGACCCTGCGCCAGAGTGGCATGCCCATTACCGACAACCGCGATGCGGTGCAGGGCAACACGCTGCTGGCAAGACACTATAAACAGGAAATGGCGAATCTGACCCAGTGGGTCAATGCCCTGGACGTGCAGCAGTTTGCCGGTGCGCTTCAGGCTATGGTCGCCGCCCGGCGCATCTTTATTGTGGGCATGCGCAACTCCTGGCCTGCGGCGCTGCATCTGCGTCAGCAGCTGCTGCAGGCGCGGGGAGAGGTGCTGGTGTTGCCTCAGCCGGGGCAGAGCCTGAGTGAAGAGCTGGTTGATTTAACGGCTGAGGATCTGGTGGTGGTAATGGCCTTCCGCCGTCGCCCGCGCATTATTCGTCCGCTGTTGCAGCAGCTGCAGAGCAGAGGTATTCCGGTCCTGCTGATGTGCGAGCCGCAGGCGCATGGCCTCTTTCCGCTCGCGCGCTGGCAGCTTTGCGCCCCGCTGGATAGCGTGTCGGCTTACGATAGCTACGCCTCGGTCAACAGCCTGATCAACCTGCTGGCGAACGCTTTCCTGCATGAAATTCTCGATAAAGGCCGACCGCGGATCCACGATATCGCCACGCTTTACCAGCAGCTGGATGAACTCGAACACCGATAATGGGGCGCCAGCGTGGTGCCTTGCCTCTTCCTGGTGCGAAAAGATAGTGGGGAAAGCCGGTGGGATTTCCTCTTTTTTAGTCTTTTCCCTCTGATAATGCCGTGTTTAATCCCACTTGTACCCCGTGCGTCAGACTGAATGCTTCTTGGCACATTAGTTGCAAAACTGAAACATAAGAATCTTTTGTTTCATGCTAACGTAACGGGGAACCCTCATGAAAAAATTGCTCATCGCCCTGGTTGGGGCTGCCAGCCTGTTAACCCACCTTTCGGCAGCACAGGCTGACCAGCTGCAGGATATTGAAAAACGCGGTGTGATCCGCATTGCGGTACCGCAGGATTTCCCGCCGTTTGGATCGGTAGGGACCGACCTTCAGCCCCAGGGCTATGACATTGATACGGCCCGCTATCTGGCTAAGGCGATGAAACTCAAGCTGCAGCTGGTGCCGGTGACCAGCGCCAACCGGGTGCCTTATCTGCAAACCAACAAAGTCGATCTGGTGATTTCAAGCCTCGGTAAAAACGCCGAACGCGAAAAGGTGATTGATTTTAGCCGCGCCTACGCGCCGTTCTTCCTGGGGGTGTTCGGCCCTCAAGGGGCTGAGCTGAAAGACCCGGCCGCGCTCAGCGGCAAAAGCGTGGGCGTGACCCGCGGCGCGGTGGAGGACATGGTGCTGAGTAGCGTCGCGCCGAAAGAGGCGCAGATTAAGCGCTATGAAGACAATAACACCACCCTCTCAGCCTATCTTTCCGGCCAGGTGCAGTACGTCGCCACCGGCAATCTGGTGATCGCGGCCATTTCCCGGCAGAACGCCGATAAAGCGCCGGTGCCGAGCTTTATGCTGAAGGATTCCCCCTGCTTTATCGGCCTGAAAAAGAACGAACCGGCGCTGAAGGCGAAGGTGGATGCGCTGATTGAACAGGGAGTGAAAGACGGCACCCTTAACGCGCTGTCTGAGAAGTGGCTGAAAGCGCCGCTGCCTGCCAGCCTCGGCGTATAAGGCTGGGGCATGAAGGAGCAACTTGATTTTTCGGCGCTCTGGCCCCTGTGGCCGGAGCTGATGGCGGGGCTGTGGGTCACAGTTCAGCTGACCCTGCTGGCGACGGCAGGCGGTCTGCTGACAGGCATTGTCGGCGCGGCCATTCGCAGCGGGCCTCCCACGTGGTTAAGCCGGATTTGGGGCGGGTATGTGGAGGTGATCCGCAACACGCCATTTGTGGTTCAGCTCTTTTTTATCGTCTTCGGCTTGCCGAATCTGGGCCTGAAGATGACCGCAGGCGAAGCCGCGCTGCTGGCGATGATCGTAAACCTTGGGGCGTACAGTACTGAAATCGTGCGGGCCGGGATTCAGGTGACGCCAAAAGGCCAGTGGGAGGCGGGGCGTGTACTGGGGCTGAGCCGGATGCAGACTTTTATCCAGGTCGTTCTGCCGCCTGCGCTACAGCGCATTTATCCCGCCCTGGTAAGCCAGTGCATTATTGTGATGCTTGGATCGTCAGTGGTGTCGCAGGTCTCTTATGAAGAGCTGACCTTCGCTGCCAACCTGATTCAGTCGCGCACCTTCCTCAGCTTTGAGGTTTATCTGGTGACGACGGGCATCTATCTGGTGCTGTCGATAACGATGCGTCAGCTGATGATGGCGGCGGGGCGAAAATGGCTGGGGGTGCAGGCATGATGACAACCTTTACCGACTGGGACATTGTCCGCAACTTACTGCTGGCCGGGCGCTGGACGGTGCTGCTCTCTCTGGTGGCCTTTGTTGGCGGCGGGCTGGTGACATTGCCGCTTTTACTGCTGCGTCTGTCCGCAGGCCGTCAGGTGAAGCGCCTCATCCGCGGTTATGTCGAGCTGTTTCAGGGCACGCCGCTGCTGATGCAGCTGTTCCTCGCCTTTTTCGGCGTGGCGCTGTTTGGCATCGACGTTTCCGCCTGGACCGCAGCGTCGATGGCCCTGACGTTTTACACCAGCGCTTTTCTGCTCGATATCTGGTTTGGCAGCATCCGTGCCCTGCCGAAAGGGCAGTGGGAAGCATCCCGCTGCCTGGGCCTGAGCTTTGGCCAGACGCTTTGTCGGGTGATTGCACCCCAGGCGATGCGCATTGCTATCGCCCCGACGGTGGGTTTTGCCGTGCAGGTGATCAAGGGCACGGCGCTGGCGTCAATCATCGGTTTTATCGAGCTGACGAAGGCCGGGACGATGCTGACTAACGTGACGTATCAACCGTTTAAAGTCTTTGCGCTGGTGGCGCTGGGCTACTTCATTCTGTGTTACCCGCTGTCCCGCTACAGCCGCTATCTGGAGAATAAATTCAATGCCTCTCATCACCATTAACCAGATGCAGAAGTATTACGGCGATAACCACGTGCTCAAGGGTGTCGATCTGGATATCGATATGGGAGAAGTTATCTCGATTATTGGCCGCAGCGGGTCAGGAAAAAGCACGTTGCTGCGCTGTATCAACGGCCTGGAGGGCTATCAGGACGGCAGCATCAAGCTCGGCGGAATGACCATAACCGACCGCGATTCCCAGGCGCGGGAAATCAGTCGCTCGATTGGCATGGTTTTCCAGAACTTTAACCTGTTCCCGCATATGACGGCTCTGGAAAACGTGATGCTGGCGCCGCGTCGGGTGCTGAAGAAAAGTGCCGCCGAATGCCGTGACCTTGCCCGACGCATGCTGGAGAAGGTCGGTCTTGGTGACCGGCTGGATTACTATCCCTCCAGTCTTTCCGGTGGTCAGCAGCAGCGGGTGGCGATTGCCCGCGCCCTGGCGATGTCGCCAAAAGTATTACTCTGTGACGAGATCACCTCGGCGCTGGATCCTGAGCTGGTGGGGGAAGTCCTCAAGGTGCTGGAGCAGCTGGCGGCAGAGGGCATGACCCTGATTCTCGTGACCCATGAAATGAATTTTGCCCGTGAAGTGGGCGATCGCGTGGTGTTTATGCATCAGGGACGCGTCTGGGAGCAGGGTGACAGCAAAACGCTGTTCGCCAGCCCGCAAACCAGCGAACTGAAGCAGTTTATCTCCTCCGTGCGCGGTCTCAATTAACGTAAGGACTTTAAGATGGATGTCTCCTCCTTTTCGCAAATCAACCCGCCGTCGCGTCTGCTGATGGGCCCGGGCCCGATCAACGCCGATCCTCGCGTACTGCGTGCCATGTCAAGCCAGCTTATCGGCCAGTATGACCCGGCGATGACGCACTACATGAACGAAGTGATGGCGCTTTACCGTGGCGTATTCCGCACTGAAAACCGCTGGACGATGCTGGTGGACGGCACCTCGCGGGCGGGGATCGAAGCGATCCTGGTTTCAGCCATCCGTCCCGGCGATAAAGTGCTGGTGCCGGTGTTTGGCCGCTTCGGCCATCTTTTGTGCGAAATCGCCCGTCGCTGCCGGGCGGAGGTGCACACCATCGACGTCCCCTGGGGAGAGGTCTTTACCCCGGACCAGATTGAAGACGCCATCAAACGGGTACGCCCGCGTCTGCTGCTGACGGTGCAGGGAGATACCTCCACCACCATGCTGCAGCCGCTGGCGGAGCTGGGGGAAATCTGCCGCCGTTACGATGTGTTGTTCTACACCGATGCTACTGCTTCCCTGGGCGGTAACCCGCTGGAAACCGATGCCTGGCAACTGGACGCCGTTTCAGCCGGGATGCAGAAGTGCCTTGGCGGGCCGTCGGGTACTTCGCCCATTACGCTCAGCGCGCGCATGGAGGAGGTTATCCGCCGCCGCAAATGCGTTGAAGAAGGTATTCGCACCGATGCGCACCTCGATGGTGTTGATGAAATGGTGTACTCCAACTATTTCGATCTTGGCATGATCATGGATTACTGGGGGCCGGAGCGACTCAATCACCATACTGAAGCCACGTCGGCGCTGTTTGCCGCCCGGGAGTGCGCGCGTCTGATCCTTCAGGAAGGCCTCGATAAGGGTATCGCCCGCCATAAGCTGCACGGTGATGCGCTGGTGAAAGGCATTCAGGGAATGGGGCTGGAGACGTTCGGCGACCTCAGACATAAGATGAACAACGTGCTTGGCGTGGTGATCCCTCAGGGTATCAACGGGGATCAGGTGCGCAAACTGATGCTCGACGATTTCGGTATTGAGATCGGTACGTCGTTCGGGCCGCTGCACGGTAAGGTGTGGCGTATTGGCACCATGGGCTATAACGCGCGTAAAGCGTGCGTGATGACGACACTCACTGCGCTGGAATCGGTGTTGAACTATCTCAAATTCCCTACGACCCAGGGCGCCGCGATGCAGGCTGCGTGGGATCACTACTGTGCTGAGAGCGGGCAATGAGTAAACCAATACGCCAGCAGGCGGAGTGGCAGCAGGCTGCGGCGAGAGTGATGGCGCGTGCCGACGTGCTGGCCGCCATCAGCGAGACGCCAGGGGCATTGACGCGTGTCTATTTATCCCCTCAACACCTGCAGGCCAATCAGCAGGTCGCGCTGTGGATGAGCCAGGCGGGAATGACCGTCTGGCAGGACAGCGTAGGCAATATCTGTGGCCGTTACGAAGGTCAGCAGGAAGGGGCGCCGGCCATTCTGCTGGGCTCCCATCTTGATACGGTACGTAATGCCGGGCGCTACGACGGTATGCTGGGCGTGCTTACGGCGATCGAGGTGGTCCACAATCTGCACCGACAGGGGCGGCATCTGGCGAAAGCGATAGAGATTGTCGGCTTTTGCGATGAAGAGGGAACGCGATTCGGCATTACGCTGCTCGGCAGCCGGGGGCTGACCGGTACCTGGCCTGACGGCTGGCTGGCGCAGACCGATGCAGAGGGGATCAGCGTGGCGCAGGCGATGGTGCAGGCCGGGCTGGATCCGGCGCGCATCAGCCTTGCTGAACGTCGCGCAGAGGAATTTGCCGCTTATCTCGAACTGCATATCGAGCAGGGCCCCTGTCTGGAGCAGGAGGGGCTGGCCCTGGGCGTCGTCGAGGCGATCAACGGGGCGCGCCGCCTGAACTGCTGCTTTACCGGCGAGGCAGGACACGCGGGAACGGTGCCGATGAACCAGCGTAAAGATGCGCTGGCCGCCGCCGCCGAGTGGATGATGCGCATTGAGGCCATGACCGGCGAACGGGGCGGGAATCTGGTTGCTACCGTGGGTACGCTGCGCCTCGCACCGGGGGCGGTAAACGTTATCCCCGGTGACGTGTCGCTTACGCTCGATATTCGCGGGCCAAATAACGAGCCGCTTGATTCGCTGTTAAATACGCTGCTGGCAGAGGCGCAGCAGATTGCTGCCCGCCGAAAGCTACACTTCAGCGCCGAGACCTTTTATCGTATTGCCGCCACCGCCTGCGACAGCCGTCTACAGCAGATACTCCGTGACGCAGTGCAGGAGGTGCAGGGACGTTCGCTGACCTTGCCGAGCGGTGCCGGGCACGATGCCATCGCTATTGCCGGGCGTTGGCCGGTGGGAATGCTCTTTGTGCGCTGCAAAGGGGGAATCAGTCACCATCCCGCCGAGTCGGTTACTGCGGAAGATGTTGCACTGGCACTGGATGCCTTCTCACGTGCGGTCTTTGCGTCAGGTGGGCTGGAATAAGCCTGGTATCTCGATTTTCTGGATACAAAAAAGCCCGCAGGGCTTGCGCCATGCGGGCTTTCAGGACTTCGTATCAGGCTCTGGTGACCGTTAACAAAGAATTTTGGTGGAGCTGGCGGGAGTTGAACCCGCGTCCGAAATTTCTACATCCTCGGCACTACATGCTTAGTCAGTCTTTACATTCGCACGCCAGCTGCGGACAGACACGCCACTAACGAACTAGCCTGATTAGTTTTAACGCTTCAACCCCAGGCAGGATTTCCACGCGATCTCTTTTGGGTTTGACCTCTCTTTGATCCCCGTCTTAAGAGCGGAAGCTAGGGAGAGAGGGCTCTTAGCAGGTTATTAAGCTGCTAAAGCGTAGTTTTCGTCGTTTGCGACTATTTTTTTGCGGCTTTTTACGAGGCAAACCGCCCCTCGGCATGCACCTTGGGTTTCGCAAATCCCGTCGAATCCAGAATCAGCCCCAATAGTGTTACAGCAAGTATACCAGAAATCGCAGCCCGGATACCACCCCGGAACGCTAACTTATTGAATCGCTCAATAAGTATCCGAATATTAACGGCCTGCGTGCTTCATGATGCGCGCTTTATCTACCTGCCATTCACGATCTTTTGCATCGTTACGTTTGTCGTGCTGCTTCTTACCTTTCGCCACGCCGATTTTCACTTTGCACCAGGCGTTCTTCCAGTACAGCGACAGAGCGAGGACGGTGTAGCCTTCGCGGTTGATACGCCCGAAGAGCGAGTCCAGCTCTCGTTTGTTCAACAGTAGCTTACGGGTGCGGGTCGGATCGCAGACGTAGTGGGAGGAAGCAACGGTCAGCGGCTGAAAGTTTGCGCCAAACAGAAAGGCTTCGCCGTCTTTGAAGATCACGTAGCTGTCACCGATGTTGGCTTTACCCGCACGCAGCGATTTAACTTCCCAGCCCTGCAGCGCAAGGCCAGCTTCGAATTCTTCTTCAATGAAATACTCGTGGCGGGCACGCTTGTTGAGCGCAATGGTTGCCGAGCCAGGTTTATGTGCTTTTTTCTTCGTCATAAGTGTCGTAAAGCCGTAGGTAATCTGATGTCAAAAGTCACCTCATTGCGTCCTGTGAGGTCTAACGCGCTATATTAGCATGAGATAAGGCTCAGCGTTTTTTTAACAGGTGATAAATGTTATTATTTGTTGGTTGTTTGATCAGGAAAAATGTTATGCCTCAGATTAGTCGTACTGCGCTTGTCCCATACAGTGTGGAACAGATGTACCAGTTAGTGAATGACGTTCAGTCATATCCGCAGTTTATCCCGGGGTGCACCGGGAGCCGCGTGCTGGAGTCAGGCCCGACGCAAATGACGGCGGCAGTGGACGTCTCCAAAGCCGGGATCAGCAAAACCTTCACCACCCGTAATACGCTGACCAATAACCAGAGTATTCTGATGCATCTGGTGGACGGTCCTTTCAAAAAACTGATGGGTGGATGGAAGTTCGTTCCGCTGAGCGCCGATGCCTGCCGAATCGAATTCCATCTCGACTTCGAGTTCACCAACGCACTTATCGAGCTGGCGTTTGGTCGCATCTTCAAAGAACTGGCAGCCAATATGGTTCAGGCGTTCACGGTACGCGCCAAAGAGGTCTACAGTGCAGCCTGAGATCGTGGTGGAAGTGGCCTACGCGCTGCCGGAGAAGCAGTATCTGCAGCGCGTCACGCTTCAGGAAGGGGCGACCGTTGAAGAGGCGATCCGGGCTTCGGGCCTGCTGACATTGCGTAACGATATCGATCTGGCGAAAAACAAAGTCGGGATTTACAGCCGTCCGGTCAAGCTGGCCGATGCGGTTAAAGACGGCGACCGGGTAGAGATTTACCGTCCGCTGATTGCCGATCCGAAGGAGCTGCGTCGACAGCGTGCGGAGAAAGCTGCTAAATAAGCGGGATTTCCCAGGACTACAGGTAGCAAGAGAAAACAAAAAAGGTGCTCATTGAGCACCTTTTTGCGTTTCAGAAACCTTACTCTTTGGTGAGCGCCGGTTTGTTGTCGATGTTAGTCAGAACGCCGCTGCTGTTAAAGGTCAGCGTCAGGGTCTGCTGCGTCACACCTTCATGCCCTGGCTGCTGGCGGAAGACGTAGAACCAGGTATTGGTGCCGAACGGATCGGACATCATCGGCGTGCCCAGGGCATAAGCAACCTGCTGCTGCGTCATACCGACGCGAATTTTCGACACATCGTTAGGAGCGAGATAATTCCCCTGGTTGATGTCAGGGCGGTAAACCACTTTTTCCAGAGTGGAGCAGCCTGCGGTCATCATCAGAAGAACCGCAGCGGCAGCGGTCAGCGTTTTACAGCGCATAGTGATTTGATTCCTTTTCGGGCCCGGGCAATACGCGACGGCTCATATGTAATATGCCGATGATAATAGACCTTTCACCACATTAAAACCTCTGGCGTCCGGTCTGTCGGCGTTTTTATTGTTCTGTATGACCCTGAGATACCGAAAAAGTTTAGGCAGCCAGCAGTTCTTTCGCGTTTGCCAGGGTATTGCGGGTGACTTCACTGCCCCCCAGCAGACGCGCCAGCTCCTGCAGGCGGGCACGTTTGTCCAGCGGCTGCATATGCGTTTCGGTCATCTCGCCGTCGGTTTCCTTACTGACGAAGAAGTGATGATGCCCGCATCCGGCCACCTGCGGTAAGTGGGTAACGCACATTACCTGCGTGGACTCACCAAGCTGGCGAAGCAGTTTACCTACCACCGCTGCGGTCGGGCCGCTGATACCGACATCGACTTCATCGAAGATCAGCGCCGGGGTTTCCATTTTCTTCGCGGTAATCACCTGAATCGCCAGGGCAATACGCGACAGCTCACCGCCAGACGCGACGCGGGAGATGGCCTGCAGCGGCTGACCCGGGTTGGTGGTCACGCGGAATTCGACGCGGTCTGCGCCGTCAGCCGTCAGGTGGTTAGCTTCGAAATTCACATCGATGGTGAAAACACCGTGCGGCATTGAGAGCATATGCATACTCTCGGTAATGTGCTGACTGAGTTCCTGCGCATAGCGTTGACGGACGTCGTGCAACTGCGTAGCCGTTTCCAGAGCCTGCTGGTGATGCACGCTGACCGCCAGAGAGAGGGTCTCCAGCGAGTCGGCCTGATCGTCGAGCTGATGCTGCTCATCCAGCAGGGACTGGTGGAAGCCAGGCAGCTCCTCGGGCGAAACGTGGTGCTTACGCGCAAGGGAGATCTGGCGCGAAATACGCTGTTCCAGTTCAAACAGGCGGTTAGGATCGAGATCCAGACGCTCGCAGTAGTGGCGCAGCTCGTCGCTGGCTTCAGAGATCTGAATCGCAGCCTCTTCCAGCATATCGAGCATGCCGGAGACTTTGCTGTCCATGCCTGCCAGTTCGGTGACTAACTGACGCACGCTGTAAAGCTGGCTTTGCAGATTCACCTCTTCGCCGTCGGCCAGTAAGTTCAGGGCCTGCTGGCTGGTGGAGAGCAGCTGGCCGCTATTGGCTAGGCGCTTATACTCTTCGTCAATCTGCTCAAACTCGCCCGCCTGAGGGCTGAATTCGTTCAGCTCTTTCAACTGATACGCCAGCAGCTCGGCGCGGGCCGCACGCTCCTGGCTCTGCTGTTGATGCAGCGCCAGTTCGCGGCAGCTCTGGTGCCACTGACGATAGTGGGTCGCCATCAGCTGCATGAGGGCAGCCTCACCGGCATAGCCGTCGAGCAGGGATTTCTGCTGTTCAGGTTTGATAAGCTGCTGATGGGCGTGCTGGCCGTGGATCTGAATTAACAGCTGACCCAGTTCGCGCAGCTGGGACAGGGGCACCGCAGTACCGTTGATAAAGCCCCGGGAGCGGCCGTCGCTGCTGAGGACGCGGCGAAGTAAGCACTCACGCCCATCTTCAAGCTGGTTCTGCTCAAGCCAGCGCAGGGCGGCGGGTGTATCCTTGAGGGAAAAACGGGCGCAGAGATCGGCGCGGCTGGCACCGGCGCGCACCATGTTGCCATCAGCACGACCACCGAGGCAGAGCCCAAGCGCGTCAATCGCAATAGATTTACCGGCCCCGGTCTCCCCGGTGATGGCCGTCATCCCGCTGTTGAAATCAATTTCGAGCTCACGAACGATGGCGAAGTTGCTGATGGTCAGTTGTGCCAGCATAAACGTTTTCCTGTATGAAAAACCATGACTGTGTTTGTGTACAGTATAATCTGGTTTTTTATACAGTAAAGTGCTGGATGCTATTTCAGAACAATTTTTTCGACCAGCCTAGCTTGGAGCTTAATGTGTTGAAATAGCTGTAGTCTTTGGGGTGGATAAGATTCAGGTGATAATCACAGCGGCGGATCAGCACGTCTTCGCCTTCCTGAATTGGCAGCGCGATTTGGCTGTCGCAGCTGATCTCGAGGTCATTACGGCGGTGCGAAAAACGCAGACGAATAGTGCTGCTGCTGTTAATCACCAGCGGGCGGGCTGAAAGGGTATGCGGGAACATCGGCACCAGAGTGATGGCATCCAGTGAGGGCGTCAGGATCGGGCCACCCGCCGAGAGCGAGTAGGCCGTGGAGCCGGTCGGCGTGGAGATAATCAGCCCGTCGGAGCGCTGCGAGAAGGCAAAGATTTCGTCGATATAGACTTCAAACTCAATCATATGCGCCACTTTTCCCGGGTGCAGCACCACTTCGTTGATGGCGGTGCTGATCCGTTTCTGGCAGTCCTGCTGACACACCTGGGCTTCCAGCAGGAAGCGTTTTTCACTGATATAGTGACCTTCCAGCACGTCGGCGAGCTGCTGCTGGGCATTATCCGGATCGAGATCGGTTAAAAAGCCCAGGTTGCCACGGTTGATACCAATGACTTTAATATCGTACCGGGCGAGGGTGCGCGCGGCTCCCAGCATATTTCCGTCGCCGCCGACCACCACCGCCAGGTCAGCCTGCTGGCCAATTTCCGCCAGCGTGCCGGTTTTGACATTTTTTAGCTGCAGTTCCTGGGCAATTTGCTGTTCAACAATCACGTCATAGTTTTTCGCGCACAGCCAGCGATAGAGCATTTCATGTGTCGTCAACGCAGTAGGGTGACGTGGATGACCGACAATCCCAATACACTTGAAATGGTTGCTCATTTTCTGAAGGTCCTTGTGCGAATGAATGATGACAATGTGGCTTGTTCCCTTGAATCCCGGAAACTGATCCCCATAATAAGCGAAGTTAGCGAGTTGAATGCAGAAAAACGCGGAGAAATTCATGAGTAGTAAAGAACAGAAAACGCCTGAGGGGCAAGCCCCGGAAGAAATTATCACGGAGCAGCACGAAGAGGTTGAGGCTGTAGAGCCTGAGGCCGGTGCTGAGCAGGTGGATCCGCGCGATGAAAAAATTGCGAATCTGGAAGCTCAGTTAACTGAAGCCCAGAACCGCGAGCGCGATGGCATCCTGCGTATCAAGGCAGAGATGGAAAACCTGCGTCGTCGTACCGAGCTGGACGTTGAAAAGGCGCATAAATTTGCGCTGGAAAAATTTGTCAACGAACTGCTGCCGGTTATCGACAGCCTGGATCGTGCCCTGGAAGTAGCGGATAAAGCGAACCCGGATATGGCGCCGATGGTTGAAGGGATTGAGCTGACGCTGAAATCCATGCTCGACGTGGTGAAGAAGTTTGGCGTGGAAGTGGTAGCCGATACCAACGTGCCGATGGATCCGAACGTGCATCAGGCGATTGCGATGGTGGAGTCTGAAGAGGTTGCTGCCGGTAACGTACTGATGGTGATGCAGAAAGGTTATACCCTGAACGGCCGTACCATTCGCGCGGCGATGGTCTCCGTGGCGAAAGCTAAGGCGTAATCGCCTCCCCTAGTGCCGGGTGGCGGCGTCGCCTCACCCGGCCTGTTAGATTTTACTCCGCAATGCTCTCCCTGAGCGGTTTCACCGGCACGACCTTCACCTGCTTAATCATATTGTCCTGCACGTCCAGAATATCAATATCATACTGACCAATCCGCACCCGCGTGCCTGCCGCCGGGATCTCCTCCAGCGCTTCCAGAATCATGCCGTTAATGGTCCGGGCTTCCTCTTCCGGCATCTGCCAGTTAAAGGCTTTATTGAGTTCACGGACGTTCGCGCTCCCGTCAATCAGCACCGAGCCGTCGTTTAGCGGTGTGACTTCTTCGGCAAGGGTAGGGGACATGGAGGTGGTAAAGTCGCCGACAATCTCCTCCAGAATATCCTCTACCGTCACCAGGCCCTGGATATCGCCATACTCATCGACCACCAGGCCTACTTTCTTTTTATTACGCTGGAATTTAATCAGCTGGGTGCTGAGCGGTGTGCCTTCCGGGATGTAGTAGATCTCATCCGCCGCGCGCAGCATCACCTCTTTGGTGAACTCTTTTTTCTCGGTCATCAGACGATAGGCCTCGCGCACGCGCAGCATGCTGATGGTGTCGTCCAGTGAATCCCGGTACAGCACGATGCGGCCGTGCGGAGAGTGGGTCAGCTGGCGGACAATGGCTTTCCAGTCATCGTTAATGTCGATACCGACGATCTCATTGCGCGGCACCATGATGTCGTCCACGCTGATCTTCTCCAGATCCAGCACCGAGAGCAGCATATCCTGATTGCGGCGGGAGATTTGCGAGCGCGACTCATGCACAATGGTGCGCAGTTCATCTTTGCTCAGCGCACTGCTGACCACCCCATCCGCTTTGATACCCACCATGCGCATCAGCACCCGGGTCACACCGTTTAACAGCCACACCAGCGGCATCATCAAAACGAGCATCGGCGCCAGCAGGAAGCTGCTGGGATAGGCGACCTTCTCAGGATAGAGGGCAGCGATGGTCTTCGGTAACACTTCGGCAAAGACCAACACCACAAACGTCAGCACCCCGGTGGCGATAGCGACCCCGGCGTTGCCGTACAGACGCATGCCGACAATGGTGCCCAGCGCGGAGGCGAGGATATTGACGAGGTTGTTGCCGATAAGCACCAGGCTTATCAGGCGATCCGGCTTACGCAGCAGTTTTTCTACACGACGAGCGGCGCGGTTACCCTGTTTGGCGCGATGACGTAACCGGTAACGGTTCAGCGTCATCATGCCGGTCTCTGAGCCGGAGAAATAGGCCGAGATAACTACCATGACGATCAGGGTAACGATCAGCGTGGTAGTGGAGATGTGTTCCAGGGGGAACTCCTTTGTTGCTTAGCCGGCGAGTTGCTGAATGACGCGGCTACCAAAATAGGCCAGAGTCAGGAGGCCTGCTCCCGCCACGTTGAACCAGACCACGCGGCGACCGCGCCAGCCTTCATGATAATGGCCCCATAACAGGACAATATAGACAAACCACGCGATGATGGAGAGCACGGCCTTATCAATATTCTCCATGCTGAAGAGATTGTGCATATAAAACAGGCCGGTACTCAGGGTCAGGGTCAGCAGGACCACCCCGACCTGAGTGATGTGAAACATCTTGCGTTCGATGGTCATCAGCGGCGGCATTTCGTTACTGAAGGCCAGCCTTTTGTTTTTCAGTTGGTAATCAATCCACGCCAGCTGGAGCGCATACAGCGCGGCAATGATCAGCGTGGCATAGGAGAACAACGACAGGCCAATATGCACCATCATGCCCGGCGTCGTCTCAAGATGGGTGATGAACTCGTTCGGCACAAAGGTGGCAAAGGCCAGGTTGATCAGCGCAAAGGCATAGACAATGGGCAGCAGCAGCCAGCCGCGGTTTTTCGAGGCCACGATGGTCATTACCGTACAGATCATCAGGCTGACCAGCGAGCCGACGTTCAGCAGGCTCAGGTTTTGCCCGCTACCATCGCCCGGCAGGATGCGCGCTTCGAGCGCAAAAGCGTGGCTTATCAACGCGATGACCGCCGACAAAATAGCCATTCGCCGCCAGCCGCTGTTTTTTTGCAGCAGGCCAGGAATGATCAGCGCGAGGCTGACAGAGTAAGCGACGAGGGCGATCAGAGCGAAAACAGGCATAGAGGTGTCGACAGTTGTCCCGATAAGAAAGAGATGCAGTATAACGTTACGTGAGGCGTGCTCCAACCGTTGCATAACAACAAAGGCGCCTTCATGTTATACTGCGGCAAAATTCTGTGTACGTGTCGCGCCAGCGACCTAACGTTTCTACCCCAGGCGAGAGACAATGTTTGATAATTTAACCGATCGTTTGTCGCGCACGCTGCGCAACATCAGCGGCCGTGGACGCCTTACTGAAGACAACATCAAAGAGACGCTGCGCGAAGTGCGTATGGCGCTGCTTGAAGCAGACGTCGCGCTGCCGGTCGTCCGTGATTTCATCAACCGCGTAAAAGAGAAAGCGGTTGGTCATGAAGTTAACAAGAGCCTGACCCCGGGTCAGGAGTTCGTCAAAATTGTCCGCAATGAACTGGTTGCGGCGATGGGCGAAGAGAACCAGAGCCTGAACCTCGCGGCGCAACCGCCAGCAGTGGTGCTGATGGCCGGTCTGCAGGGTGCGGGTAAAACCACCAGCGTCGGTAAGCTGGGTAAATTCCTGCGCGAAAAGCACAAGAAGAAAGTGCTGGTCGTCTCTGCCGACGTTTATCGCCCGGCGGCGATCAAACAGCTGGAAACCCTGGCCGAACAGGTTGGGGTCGATTTCTTCCCGTCAGACGTGGCCCAGAAGCCTGTCGATATCGTTAATGCGGCGCTGAAAGAGGCGAAGCTGAAGTTTTACGACGTGCTGCTGGTGGATACCGCCGGTCGTCTGCACGTTGACGAAGCGATGATGGACGAGATCAAGCAGGTGCATGCCTCTATCAACCCGGTAGAGACCCTGTTCGTTGTCGACGCCATGACCGGTCAGGATGCGGCCAACACCGCGAAAGCGTTTAATGAAGCGCTGCCGTTAACCGGCGTGGTGCTGACCAAAGTGGACGGCGACGCCCGCGGCGGTGCGGCGCTCTCGATTCGTCATATCACCGGCAAGCCCATCAAATTCCTCGGCGTCGGCGAGAAGACCGAAGCGCTGGAGCCGTTCCACCCGGATCGTATTGCCTCCCGTATCCTCGGCATGGGCGACGTGCTGTCGCTGATCGAAGATATCGAGAGCAAAGTCGACCGCGCGCAAGCCGAGAAGCTGGCAACCAAGCTGAAAAAAGGCGACGGCTTCGATCTGACCGACTTCCTGGAGCAGCTGCGCCAGATGAAAAACATGGGCGGTATGGCGAGCCTGATGGGCAAGCTGCCGGGCATGGGCCAGATCCCGGACAACGTCAAATCGCAGATGGACGATAAAGTGCTGGTGCGGATGGAGGCGATTATCAACTCCATGACGCTGAAAGAGCGTGCGAAGCCGGAAATCATCAAAGGTTCACGTAAGCGCCGTATTGCAGCCGGTTGCGGCATGCAGGTGCAGGACGTTAACCGCCTTCTGAAACAGTTCGACGACATGCAGCGCATGATGAAGAAGATGAAGAAGGGCGGGATGGCCAAAATGATGCGGGGCATGAAAGGTATGATGCCACCAGGCTTCCCGGGTAGATAATCAGCCTGGCTTGTTGGCCATTTTGGCACCGGGGTGTGCTCGTCATCCTCACGTACTACGTGTACGCTCCGGTGACTGCGCGCACGCCGGCACCAAACTGACTGCACCGCCGACGGTCTTTTATTGCGGTCTTCGTAACTGCTGATTGCATTTTCCCCAAAAATCAGTAAAATTTTCGGGCTTTTAATATGACACCGGGCTCCTTCCCTCGATGGGGCCCGGTGTTTTATTCACACAAGAGGATGTTATGGTAACTATTCGTTTAGCACGTCACGGCGCGAAAAAGCGTCCGTTCTACCAGGTTGTTGTTACTGACAGCCGTAATGCACGCAACGGTCGCTTCATCGAGCGCGTTGGTTTCTTCAACCCACTGGCCGCTGGCGCAGAAGAAGAAACCCGTCTGGATCTGGATCGTATCGCTCACTGGGTTGGCCAGGGCGCTACCGTTTCCGATCGCGTTGCTACGCTGATCAAAGCAGCAAACAAAGCAGCTTAATCTGTCACGGTGGTCATGATGAGCAAAAAAGCACCTGTTGAACCGATTGTATTGGGCAAAATGGGTTCTTGCTACGGTATCCGTGGTTGGCTCAGAGTGTTTTCCTCCACCGAAGACGCCGAAAGCATTTTTGACTATCAGCCCTGGTTTATCCAGAAGGCGGGTCAGTGGCAAGAAGTCGAGCTGGAAAGCTGGCGTCACCACAATCAGGACATCGTTATCAAGCTGAAAGGCGTTGACGATCGCGATGCCGCGAATGCACTGACGAATTGTGAAATTGTCGTGGATTCGTCGCAGCTGCCTGAGCTGGATGAGGGTTACTACTGGAAAGACCTTATTGGTTGTCAGGTAGTCACCACTGAAGGTTACGGTCTGGGTAAAGTCATCGATATGATGGAAACCGGATCGAATGACGTTCTCGTCATTAAGGCAAACCTGAAAGATGCGTTTGGCATCAAGGAGCGGCTGGTTCCGTTCCTCGATGGGCAGGTTATCAAGAAAGTCGATCTCGCTACTCGTACTATCGAAGTAGACTGGGATCCTGGTTTTTAAATTCTCCTGAAAACGGTAAAAGACGGCGCTATGTGGATTGGCATTATTAGCCTGTTTCCTGAAATGTTCCGCGCGATTACTGATTACGGGGTAACTGGCCGGGCAGTAAAAAATGGCCTGCTGAGCATCGAAAGCTGGAGTCCACGTGACTTCACGCATGACCGGCACCGTACCGTGGACGATCGTCCTTACGGCGGCGGACCGGGGATGCTCATGATGGTTCAACCCTTACGGGATGCCATCGCAGCAGCAAAAGCCGCGGCAGGTGAAGGCGCAAAGGTGATTTATCTGTCACCTCAGGGACGCAAGCTTGATCAAGCGGGCGTCAGCGAACTGGCAACGAATCAGAAACTGATTCTGGTGTGTGGTCGCTACGAAGGGATAGATGAGCGCGTAATTCAAACCGAGATTGACGAAGAATGGTCTATCGGCGATTACGTTCTCAGCGGTGGTGAGTTACCGGCAATGACGCTGATTGACTCGGTTTCCCGGTTCATTCCGGGGGTTCTGGGCCATGAAGCTTCAGCAACAGAAGACTCTTTTGCTGATGGATTGCTGGACTGTCCACACTATACCCGTCCTGAAGTGTTAGAAGGGATGGACGTACCGCCGGTATTACTGTCGGGAAACCATGCTGAGATTCGTCGCTGGCGTCTGAAACAGTCGCTGGGCCGTACCTGGCTTAGAAGACCTGAACTTCTGGAAAACCTGGCTCTGACTGAAGAGCAAGCAAAGTTGCTGGCCGAGTTCAAAACTGAACATGCGCACCAGCAGCAGAAACATGATGGGATGGCCTGAGGCCCCCGAATATCAGTTTACCCAGGATAAGAGATTAAATTATGAGCAACATTATTAAGCAACTTGAACAAGAGCAGATGAAGCAGGACGTACCTTCCTTCCGTCCGGGTGATACCGTGGAAGTGAAAGTATGGGTTGTTGAAGGTTCCAAAAAACGTCTGCAGGCATTTGAGGGCGTGGTTATCGCTATCCGTAACCGCGGTCTGCACTCTGCATTCACTGTTCGTAAAATTTCCAACGGCGAAGGCGTTGAGCGTGTCTTCCAGACTCACTCTCCGGTAGTTGACAGCATTGCTGTTAAACGTCGTGGTGCTGTACGTAAAGCTAAACTGTACTACCTGCGTGAGCGTACTGGTAAGTCTGCTCGTATTAAAGAGCGTCTGAACTAAGATTCGCTTAAGCGACATCCTGTAAAAAGGGCTGGCCGAAAGGCCGGCCCTTTTTTTATCTCTTTGGGCCGCGCGCGTTAACTTCTTAGTCATAAATCGTTTACAATGCCCCTGCGTTAACGGAGGGTAAGTGACGACTAAACGGCATCAGGCAACATGGCAACGTATCGCGACAGGTCTCGCGTTATTTGCGATCCTGATGATCGTCTTTGCCCCGCTGGTCTCTGTCTCGTTGCAAAAGGATCCCATGAGCGCGATGCCCGGCATGCATCATGAGATGAGTATGATGACAGAGCACCATACCCCTCCCGAAAGCATGCCGGTCGATCATGCCGAAGCCTGTGGCTACTGCGTGCTGCTGGCTCATGTTCCTGGGGTGATGCTGGCACTGGTGATGCTGCTGTGTGCAGTATTACTCAGACAGCGACTGACGCCACCGCGTCCCGCCGTCCGCCACTGGCATTTCTTTCCCTGGCTCTGCCCCGATACCCGCGCCCCGCCGCACCTGTCTGCTTAATCCACATAAAAAAACGTACACCCCGGTGTATCGATAACTTTTTGCCTGAAAAAAAGGGAAAGCATGACTACCTGCACTTCGCGCGCAGCATGGGGCAACCTGCTGCGTCGTCTTCACTTCTATATTGGTCTGTTTGTCGGGCCCTTTATCTTTATCGCTGCGCTCTCCGGAACGCTGTATGTCGCCACGCCGCAGCTGGAAAACGCGCTATATCATCACGCCCTGTTCAGCGAGACGCAGGGGACAGCGCGCCCGCTTGCGGAGCAGATCGCTGTGGCGGAAAAGGTGACCGGCGGAGAGTTACGCCTGCATGCGGTTCGTCCGGGGCTGGCCGACGGAGAAACCACCCGGGTGATGTATGCCGACCCGATGCTGAAGGCCTCGGAGAACCGGGCCATCTTTATCGATCCGGTCAGTCTTGAGGTGCGGGGAGATATGACCGTCTACGGCACCAGCGGTATTTTGCCGTTCCGCCAGAAAATCGATTATCTGCATCAGTCACTAATGCTGGGCGACACAGGGCGTCTCTACAGCGAACTGGCCGCATCCTGGATGTGGATTGCCGCGCTGGGCGGGATTGCGCTGTGGTTTTATACCCGGCCAAAACGGCGCATCAATAACCGCTTTCAGAACCGCCGTCGCCTGCACGTCACCCTCGGCTGGTGTTTGCTGCTGGGCATGCTGCTGTTCTCGGCGACCGGCCTGACCTGGTCCCAGTGGGCGGGGGGGAACGTAGATAAGCTGCGGGCAGAGATGAACTGGCTCACACCGCAGGTGAAAACGCAGCTGCAGGGGCCGGCGGAAATCGCCGATCCGCATGCGGAGCATCATGGTCATCACATGTCGATGCCCATGCCGCAGATGAAGCCCGATCCGGCGCTTTACGACGGCGTGCTGCAGGCGGCCAAAGCGGCGGGGATCAACGCTACGAAGCTGGAGATCCGCCCGGCAAAGAGTGAGTCGACGGCGTGGACGGTGACGGAGATCGATCGTCGCTGGCCGACGCAGGTTGATGCGGTGGCCGTTGACCCCGCGACCCTGGCAGTCATCGATCGCACCCGTTTTGCGGATTACCCGCTGATGGCCAAACTGACCCGCTGGGGGGTGGATTTCCATATGGGCGTGCTGTTTGGTCTGCCAAACCAGCTGGTGTTGGCAGCCTTTGGCGTCGCGCTGTGCGTGATGATTGTATGGGGATACCGGATGTGGTGGATGCGCAGGCCCCGCCAGACGGCAACCGATCCCGCCCAGACCCTGTGTCAGAGCTGGCTGGCGTTGCCGCTGTGGGGGCGTTTCGTCACTGTCGTTATCGCCGTTTTACTGGGGCTGGCGATGCCGGTCATGGGATGCAGCCTCGTGCTGTTTATCGTCATTGACTGGCTGCGCTGGCGGGGGGCATCAGGATTAGCCCTGGCCGAAACGCCAGAGTAATCACTCAGGGCGTGCTGATGACCACCGCAACGCGGCGGTTTTCGGCACGTCCCTGGGCGGTTTTGTTGTCCGCAACGGGGTACTGCTTACCTAAGCCCTGTGTCGTCAGGTTGCTGCGCGGAATAGCCGCCCCCTGGGCCCAGGCATCGGCAACCACATTGGCCCGCTTCAGGGAGAGATCTTTGTTGTAGCTCTCTTCGCCGTAGTTGTCCGTATGCCCGTCCATCCGCGCATGCGTCAGGCCAGTGGCTGCAAGACGCGATGCCATACTTTTGATCTGCTGTTCGCTTTCCGGGCGCAGTTGATACTCGTTTTTACCAAACAGGATCTTCGCCGAGAGCCCAAGTGACCAGTCGCCGTTAGTCTCGTTAAAGCCGTAGGATTTCATGGCGGCGATCTGCTCAGCGGTAAATTTGCCCTGTGGCGCCTGGCATCCCGCCAGCAGCATTGATGCCATCAACAGCGGTGTGGCGTATCGCCTTAACATAATATGTTCCCTTCTATGCAGTGTTTTTAGAACGCTGATGCTTCACCAGATACATATTCCGGTCGGCTTGATCCAGTAAGCTTTCAACGGAGTGGTGCTCCCAGCTCAGCGCGAAGCCAATGCTGAATGACATTCTGGTGCTGAGACCGTTTTGCAGGTCATATGACGGGCTGAACTGTTGCGTCAGCGCGGCGCAGAGGCGCAGAACCTCGTGTTCCGAATGGATGTCAGACAGAATAATGGCAAACTCATCTCCGCCCAGGCGATAGGGCTGATGACGCTCGCCGCTAAACTCGACCATGCGGCGGGCCACTTCAATCAGTACACTGTCTCCGGCAGCGTGCCCCCAGGTATCGTTAATCAGCTTAAAGTCATCGCCATCCAGGAAGAGCAGGGCGGAGTGGGTTCGCGCTGAGGAGTCATTCATCAGCGCGGTAATACTGGTACGGAAAGCCGCCCGGTTCGCCAGGCCGGTAAGCGGGTCATGCATGGCAGTGCGCAGCAGCTGGGCATTTTTTGCCTGAAGCTTTAGCTGCCACTCCTCCATTTCATCCAGCAGACTGTTGAAGTCCTGACCAAAACGGTGAAATTCTTCAATGCGCTCCTCGGATACCCGGCGGGAGAAGTTACGGTTTGACCGGACGTCGTGCACCACCTCGGTTATGTTCTGCAGGGCAGTGACAACGCCGTTATGCAGGGTACGGGTAATAATTAACGCCACCATGGCGGCAAAGAGGATGCAGCCGGTTAACACCGCCAGGGAGGTCCAGAGGAAGTGGCTGATCAGGCTGTCACGCGCGGTAAGATGTAACTCACCAATCGGCAGGTTGTTATGCCAGACGCGCTGTCGGATGGGCTGAGGGAATAACCACTGGCTGACCAGTTTACTGAGGGGATCGGCCCGATCGTTCGGCCCCATCGACCATGTGGCAAAAGGATGATCGTAGCGGTCCAGCAGTACCGCAGAAGAAAACTGCCCCTGTTTGCCAAGAGTGGCCAGCGCTTCATTGGCGGCGGTTGTATCATTGAACACCAGCGTCGCCTCCAGACTACGACTTACCGTGGCGCTGGTTAATTCCAGGTTTCGTTGTGCGTACTGTTTCAGTGATACCACCGAAGCGATACACAATAATAACCAGACAAGCGTCATCGTAATGAGGACGCTAATTATACTGATGCGCCTCAGGGTCCTTTTGAACGTCAGACGAGGCGCTGATGTAAATTCCTTATTCATCCTTCGTATTCCGGGCAAGCATTAACACATCAGGATTGACTCTGACTCCGCTGCGCGACAGCACATCCAGATTTACGGAAAATCTGACCCGTGTATTATCAATTATCAGGCAAAAAGCACTGCCAATTACGCATTGCGAATTTTGCTCCGCAATTAACAGTAACGGCCTGGCATTAAACGCAGTGCTTAATTCAAGCTGGGCGCTCGGGGACTCACTGCCAAAATAGAGCGCGTTGCAACCTGCTCCCAGGGCTTCCTGATCGCTATGAATAATCACGGGAATGTAGGGCAGCGCGTCCGGACCTTGAACACTGAGCGCCTCAATGTGGCTGGAAGAGGAAAAAATGCACAGGGTTGGCTGACCCGAGAGGCTAGGCCAGCGGGTATAACTGACGATCCCGGAGACAATTGAACGTACCGATTTATCCGTTCTGGATAATGTTCCGCCAATAGCGTGTTCGCAGGATAATAACAGCATCAGCACCAGGGCTACCCGGCACCAGGAAATGAGAAAAAAGTTACCCACCAGAATCCGCCATACCACTCTGGAAATATTTGCCCTTAAGTTTCGGCGTAAGAATACCATTTTTTACGCGGGCAGTCATTACGCCGGAATTGTGGTCGGTGACTTAAGTAAAATCTGAGGTTTTATTTTTCCCGGCGTATCTGAAGGGGATTAATTTAAACGGCTGGCTTTTGTTCCTTCATCCATTCCCTGCTGCCAGGCGGTACGGAGTTGAGTGGCGTTATCCGCGGTATCACAGCTGGCGGGGAATATTTTCCCTGCTAATCCCCAGGCGTAAACGAAATTTTCCTGACATATTTTCTCCTGCCCCTCTTTATATCCTTTGAGATAGGCCGGGCGGTCCACCTTAGGGTCGTTAAAATTAGCGGCAAGTGATTCACTGGATTTAACGGCCACGCCGCCCAGGGCATCTTCTTTTCCGGCATCATACCAGTCGGTGCCCGTCCAGTCAGGCTGATGGGTATAAGGATCAATCTGGCAGGCGGTAAGCAGCAGACCCAGAAGCGAGATAACGATCGGACGCATACAACATTCTCCTTTTTTCATTGAGCATAGCCTGGCGTTAAGAATGCGGGATGTAATTTTTACGTTACAGTTTAATCGAATGTTTTTTGCATTAAATCGCGTGTTGTAAAGTATTATTTACGTATTTTGGATTGAAATCTTTACTTGTTATGGTATCGTTGGGCTTCCTCAGTGAGGAAACCACTATCGCAAACGAGCTTCCAGGATCGCAATCATGCAAAAAGACGCGCTGAATAACGTACATATTACTGATGAACATGTTCTGATCACTCCGGATCAACTGAAGGCGGAGTTCCCGCTGAGCGTTGAGCAAGAGGCGCAAATTGCGCACTCCCGCCAGACCATTTCCGACATTATTGCCGGGCGCGATCCGCGTCTGCTGGTGGTATGTGGTCCGTGCTCTATTCATGATCCCGAAGCAGCCATCGAATATGCGCATCGTTTTAAAGCCCTGGCCGAGGAGGTCAGCGATAGCCTCTACCTGGTCATGCGCGTCTATTTTGAAAAACCCCGTACCACCGTCGGCTGGAAAGGGTTAATTAACGATCCTCACATGGATGGCTCGTTTGATGTGGAAGCCGGTCTGAAAATTGCGCGTAATCTTCTGGTGGAGCTGGTGAACATGGGGCTGCCGCTGGCAACCGAAGCGCTGGATCCAAACAGTCCGCAATACCTGGGCGACCTGTTTAGCTGGTCAGCAATCGGCGCGCGTACCACGGAATCCCAGACGCACCGTGAAATGGCATCGGGCCTCTCTATGCCGGTCGGTTTCAAAAACGGTACCGATGGCAGCCTGGCGACAGCCATTAACGCGATGCGTGCCGCTGCCATGCCGCACCGTTTTGTCGGCATCAACCAGGCAGGCCAGGTTTGCCTGCTGCAGACCCAGGGCAACCCGGATGGACACGTTATCCTGCGCGGCGGTAAGGCACCTAACTACAGCCCGGCAGATGTCGCTCAGTGTGAAAAAGAGATGGAACAGGCAGGACTGCGCCCGGCGCTGATGGTAGATTGCAGTCATGGTAATTCCAACAAAGATTACCGTCGTCAGCCTGCGGTGGCGGAATCCGTCGTCGCGCAGATTAAAGATGGCAACCGTTCGATCATTGGCCTGATGATTGAGAGCAACATCCATGAGGGCAATCAGTCATCTGAGCAGCCACGCAGCGCCATGAAGCACGGGGTATCCGTAACGGATGCCTGCATCAGCTGGGAAACCACCGATGCGCTGCTGCGTGAGATCCACAAAGATTTGAACGGCCAGCTGGCGACGCGTCTGGCTTAAGAGGTTAGTTATGGTTGCTGAATTGACCGCCCTGCGCGATCAAATTGACGAGGTAGATAAGGCGCTGCTGGATTTGCTGGCGCGTCGTATGGCGCTGGTCGCCGAGGTAGGTGAAGTCAAAAGTAAATACGGCTTGCCGATTTATGTGCCAGAGCGTGAGGCCTCGATGCTGGCTTCACGCCGTAAAGAGGCCCAGGCGCTGGGGGTCTCACCGGATCTGATTGAGGATGTACTGCGCCGCGTGATGCGCGAGTCGTACTCCAGCGAAAACGACAAGGGATTTAAAACCCTTTGTCCAACGCTGCGTCCTGTGGTCATTGTTGGCGGCGGCGGACAGATGGGGCGTCTGTTCGAGAAGATGCTGACGCTTTCTGGCTATCAGGTGCGCATTCTTGAAAAAGATGACTGGTCCCAGGCGCAGGCGATGGTAGCCGATGCGGGTATGGTGATTGTCAGCGTACCGATTCACGTTACGGAAGAGATTATTGCCAGCCTGCCGCCGCTGCCGGAAGACTGCATTCTGGTTGACCTGGCTTCGGTAAAAAATGGTCCACTGCAGGCGATGCTGGCCGCACATAATGGCCCGGTACTGGGTCTGCACCCGATGTTCGGCCCGGACAGCGGCAGCCTGGCGAAGCAGGTTGTGGTCTACTGCGATGGGCGTCAGCCGGAAGCCTACCAGTGGTTCCTGGAGCAGATTCAGGTATGGGGCGCGCGACTGCACCGTATCAGCGCCGTCGAGCATGATCAGAACATGGCCTTTATCCAGGCGCTGCGTCACTTCGCGACCTTCGCCTATGGCCTGCATCTGGCGGAAGAGAACGTGCAGCTTGAGCAACTGCTGTCGCTGTCGTCTCCGATTTATCGCCTCGAACTGGCGATGGTCGGGCGGCTGTTTGCCCAGGATCCCCAGCTGTACGCGGATATCATTATGTCCTCGGGCAACAACCTGGCGCTGATTAAACGTTACTACCAGCGTTTTGGCGAGGCGATCACCCTGCTGGAGCAGGGCGATAAGCAGGCCTTTATCGACAGTTTCCGTAAGGTCGAGCACTGGTTTGGCGATTACGCCCAGCGCTTCCAGAGCGAAAGCCGCATTCTGCTGCGGCAGGCGAATGACAGTCGCCAGTAATCCGATGATGTATATACTGAAAGCCAGCACTGCTGGCTTTTTTCATTTTGGGGATTTGTCATGGCTGAACCACACGTTCTGTTTGATTACACGGGGCATCTACCGGAATGCCCGACCTGGAGCGAAGCAGAAAACGCGCTCTACTGGGCGGACATCCTGGAAGGCGAGATCCACCGCTATCATTTGCCGACAGGTGAACACCGCGTTTTATCTTTCCACGAAGAGGTGGGCTGTTTTGCCTTACGTGAAGGAGGGGGCTTCATTGTCGCCATGCGCAACGCCATCTGGCTGACGGACAAGCACGGGCTGCTGCAGCGAAAAGTGTGCGATAACCCGTCGAACCCGCAGCTGGCGCGCTTTAATGACGGGGGAACCGATCACTTTGGCCGCTTCTACGCGGGCACGTTCTGGGCGCCGGGCGATTACAACGGCGCTTTGCTGATGCGTATCGATAATGACCTGACACCGGAGGTTATTCAGTGTGATATCCACGGTCATAACGGCCTGGCATTCAGCGATGACCGCCGCTGGATGTACACCTCTGACACGCCCAACGCGGTGATCTACCGTACCCCGCTGGACGAGCAGGGCGAACCGGGTAAACGGGAAGTCTTTCGTCGGTTCCAGCCGGGAGAGGGCATACCGGACGGCGCGGCGGTGGATGTGGAGGGCTGTTACTGGAGTGCGCTGTTCGATGGCTGGCGCATCGCACGCTTTTCACCGCGGGGGGAGCAACTGGAAGAGTACCGTTTGCCAGTGCGCTACCCGACGATGGTCTGTTTTGGTGGTGAGGATATGCAGACGCTGTTTATCACCACCACCCGTGAGAATATGGAGCCGCAGGAAGTGGCGGAATATCCTCTTTCCGGCGCCATTTTCACCCTGCCCGTCAGCGTGGCAGGGGTAAAAAAGGGGCCGTTTATTACGCGTTAAGCCGGATCGACCGGCACGACGTTTTCGCTCGGATAGCAGCCAAGCACTTTCATTGAACGGGTAATGTCACCCAGTTCACGCAGGGCTTTCTGCAGGGATGCAGATTCCAGGTTGGCCTGAATATCGAGATAGAACATCTCTTCCCATGGGTTGCCATGAATCGGGCGAGATTCCAGTTTGGTCATAATCAGATTGTGATTACGCAGTACCAGCAGGGCCTCAACCAGCGCACCCGCCTGCTGGCCCGTTGCCATCAGGAGGGTAGTTTTCGCCGGCACCTGATCGGAAACGTTGATTGCTTTACGCGCCAGGACGATGAAACGGGTGATGTTCTGCGTCTGGTTCGCCAGGTTACGTTCCAGCACCTGTAAGCCATACAGCGCCCCACCCGCTTCGCTGCCCAGCGCGGCAACGGCTGGAGAATTGGCCTGCGCGACCTTTTCCATTGCTGCCGAGGTGCTCTCGGTATACTCAATTTTCCAGCCTGGATAGCGGTTCAGGAACTGGCTGCACTGCTGGAAGGGCTGAGGATGACTGTAGACCGTCTCGATTTTATCGAGGTCGGTGGTGCCGGAGACCAGTACGCAGTGGTCGATGGGGATCGTCAGTTCGCCGACCAGCGACAGGGTGGTGTGCTGAAGCAAATCGTAAACGTCGTTGATCGCCCCGGAGCTGGTGTTCTCAATCGGTACGACGGCGTAATCCGCCTGACCGGTTTCTACCTGATTGAAAATATCAGCGAACTTCGCGCAGCCGCTCTCAATAAACTCTTCGAAATGACGGGCAGCATACTGACGTGCGGCGAGGTGGGAATAGGAACCTTTTGGCCCCAGGAAGGCAATACGCGCCGAGTGAGGATTGGTTTTATTCAGATGCTGCTGCAGCAACGCCTGCTGTGTCAGGACGGAATCTTCGATAATCAACTGGAACAGGCGGGTGATATAGTGCGCATCCAGATGGTGCGTCTTACCGAGGTTAATCAGGCGTTCCAGCAGGTCGCGCTCTCGATCGATGTCACGTACCGGACGATGTGATGCCAGCTTCGCTTTACCAACCTCGACGGCAAGCGCCCGGCGTTCAGCCAGTAGCGAAAGCAATTTTTCATCCAGTGAGCTGATCTTATCTCGCAGATCCAGTAACGGGTTTTCCGATGTCATAGCGTTGCCTTTGTCATTTATCGTTATCAATAAAAAAGGCCCCCCGGTGTGGGAGGCCTTGTTGTTCGTCTTCGCATTCTTTATCACACGACGAAACGCCTCCCAATCAGGGGAAGGTAAAAAAGAATGCGAAGAAGAACGGCTTAACGGTCATGGATGATTCCTTAAGAAGACAGACTTAAAGTACCTGCACTGTTTTCACCCTGTCAATAAAAAACGCGCCCGAAGGCGCGTTGGCGATAGACTCAATGTAAGGGATTACTCATCTTCAACTTCTTCTGCGAAGCTGGCGTCTTTCACCGATGTTGTGGCGCGACGGGCTTCACCTTTGTGTTGCACTTTATTGAGCTGCCGTTCCAGCTTGTTAATCAATTCGTTGATGGCGGTGTACATATCTTCATGTTTCGCGCTGGCGACCAGATGGCCGTTTGGAGTATTGATAGTTGCGTCAGCGATGAAACCCTGTGGCTCCTTAGAGAGGATGATATGCGGGTTAATCAGGTGTGTTTGCCATTTATCCAGTTTGGCGAGACGGTCTGCGACGTGCTGGCGGATTGCCGGAGTAATTTCCATTTGTTTACTGGTAATGTTCATTGTCATAAATTTTACCTCTTGTCTTTCCCGTCTTGGTGATTCCAGCATACCGTTCTTAATGTCAATTTGTGTGATGTGGATCACATTTTAATGTCACTTTTTGTCAACGGATTCTTTTTGTGAGGCAGGACAGGAAGAGATAAGATTTACCTTGTCGAAGTAAGAAATAGCGGCCATAGTTGATAGGATTCGTGCGGGCTAAACCGCTTCAGCTTAGTGCGAAAACGGATAAAAAAACGGCAGCCCGGGGGCTGCCGTTTTGCATCTTACGAAAGGATCAGGAGCTGCTGCTGTTAGCGGCAATGATTTTCGCCACTTTTTCTGCCTGGGATGTCATCTGCAGCTGGCGATAGGCGTTTTCCATCAGCTTCAGACCATCACGCGTTGCCTGGGTATCCGGATAATCACGCAGCATGCCTTCAACACGGTTCACGACGGCAACGTATGCGCCACGGCGGGTATAGTATTCCGCCACAGAGTATTCGTACTTCGCCAGACGGTCTTTCAGGAACACCAGACGCTTGCTGGCATCCGTTACGTACTGACTGTTCGGGTAGCCGCGGACCAGCTTAGAGAAGTCATTGAACGCATCGCGTGCGTGCTGAGGGTCACGGTCGGAACGATCGACGCCGAAGAAGCCCTGCAGCGCACTGTCGTCCAGTGCCATGTTGGTCAGGCCGCGCATGTACATTACGTAGTCGATATTCGGATGGGTCGGATTCAGACGCATGAAGCGATCAATCGTCGCCTGGGCCAGTGGCAGATCGGCATTTTTATAGTAGGCGTAGATCAGATCCAACTGTACCTGCTGGGAATACGGGCCAAATGGATAGCGATTATCCAGCGCTTCCAGTTGCGTTATCGCCTGTTTCCAGTTACCGTCCTGCAGCTTTTGCTGAGCAGTCGCATAGATTTCATTCGGCGGATTGTCAGGGACCTGTTCATTCGAACCGGAGCAGCCTACCAAAGCCAGGCTCAACGTGGCCGCTGCCACCAGATATTTCATGCGCGTCATGACGTTTTGACTTTCCTCAAATGTTTGTCCGGGAGAATCTCTTTCCTGCTCCCGATTAAGACCAGCTACAATAGCACACTATATTAAACGGCAAAGCCGTAAAACCCAACGTTAAACGAAGAAGCAGTCTATGGCACAACGAGTAGAACTCACCGCAACAGTCTCCGAAAAACAGCTCGGACAACGCTTAGATCAGGCTTTGGCCGAAATGTTCCCTGATTATTCGCGTTCACGCATAAAAGAATGGATCCTTGACCAGCGCGTGCTGGTAAACGGCAAGATCTGGGACAAGCCAAAAGAGAAAGTGTTGGGTGGGGAAGTGGTCGCCATCAATGCTGACATCGAAGAAGAAGTCCGTTTTGAACCTCAGGATATCCCGCTGAATATCGTCTATGAAGATGACGACATCCTGGTCATCAACAAGCCACGCGATTTTGTTGTCCACCCTGGTGCAGGCAATCCTGATGGCACGGTGCTGAATGCGCTGCTGCACTACTATCCGCCTATCGCTGACGTACCGCGTGCGGGGATCGTTCACCGCCTGGATAAAGACACTACCGGCCTGATGGTCGTGGCGAAGACCATTCCGGCGCAGACGCGTCTGGTGGAGTCCCTGCAGCTGCGTGAAATCACCCGTGAGTACGAAGCGGTGGCCATTGGCCATATGACCTCGGGCGGCACGGTTGAGCAGCCTATCAGCCGCCATCCGACCAAGCGTACCCATATGTCTGTCCATCCCATGGGTAAACCGGCAGTCACGCACTACCGCATCATGGAGCATTTCCGGATCCATACGCGCCTGCGTCTGCGTCTGGAAACGGGCCGTACTCACCAGATCCGTGTTCATATGTCGCATATCACCCATCCGCTGGTGGGCGATCAGCTTTACGGTGGCCGTCCGCGTCCGCCGAAAGGCGCATCTGAAGCCTTCATCGCCATGCTGCGTAAATTCGATCGTCAGGCTCTGCACGCCACAATGCTGCGTCTCTATCATCCGATCACCGGAATCGAGATGGAGTGGCACGCGCCAATCCCACAGGATATGGTGGAACTCATCGACGCCATGCGTGCCGATTTTGAAGAACATAAGGATGACGTGGACTGGTTATGACCAAACTGATTGTCCCGGAGTGGCCAGCGCCAGAGGGCGTGGCGGCCTGCAGTTCAACCCGCATCGGGGGCGTGAGTAAGGGAGCCTGGGAATCATTAAACCTGGGGGCTCACTGCGGCGATAACCTCGATCATGTCGAAGAGAATCGTAAGCGGTTGTTTGCGGCAGGCCAGTTGCCTTCTAAGCCGGTCTGGCTGGAACAGGTACATGGTACCGCTGTGCTCCGCCTCACCGGAGAGCCGTACGCTTCGAAACGTGCGGATGCCTCTTACAGCAATACTCCGGGCACAGTGTGTGCCGTCATGACCGCCGACTGCCTGCCGGTGCTTTTCTGCAACCGTGCGGGCACCGAAGTAGCCGCCGCGCATGCTGGCTGGCGCGGATTATGCGCTGGCGTGCTGGAAGAGACTGTTGCCTGCTTTGCTGACAGTGCGGATAACATCATCGCCTGGCTTGGCCCGGCCATTGGGCCACAAGCCTTTGAGGTGGGCCCGGAAGTGCGCGAAGCCTTTATGGCGCACGATCCGCAGGCGGAAAACGCTTTTTGCCCGGCGGGAGATAAATATATGGCGGACATTTATCAGCTTGCCCGCCAGCGCCTTACAAATCTTGGGATCAGCCAGGTCTATGGCGGCGATCGCTGCACCGTTACTGAAAAAGATGATTTCTTTTCCTGGCGCCGCGACAAGACGACAGGACGTATGGCAAGTTTCATTTGGCTGATATAACCTATAGAATCAAGACGATCCGGCACGCGCCGTTTTCTTTTCGCATAATTCAGGTCATTCACCTTGAATAATTGAGGGATGACCTCATTTAATCTCCAGTAGCAATTTTGACCTGTTATGGGAGGAGTTATGCGTCTGGATCGTCTTACTAATAAATTCCAGCTTGCTCTCGCCGATGCCCAGTCTCTCGCACTGGGGCACGACAATCAGTTTATCGAACCACTTCATTTAATGAGCGCCTTGCTGAATCAGGAAGGGGGATCGGTACGTCCTTTACTGACATCTGCCGGCATTAATGCGGGGCAGTTACGTACAGCTATCGATCAGGCTCTGAGCCGTTTACCGCAGGTAGAAGGTACAGGCGGAGATGTGCAGCCGTCTCAGGATCTGGTCCGCGTGCTGAATCTTTGCGACAAACTTGCGCAGAAACGCGGCGACAACTTTATTTCGTCAGAACTTTTTATTCTGGCGGCGCTTGAATCACGTGGCACGCTGACCGACCTGCTGAAAACGGCTGGCGCAACCACCGCTAACGTGACCCAGGCGATTGCCCAGATGCGCGGAGGTGAGAGCGTGAACGATCAGGGTGCCGAAGACCAGCGTCAGGCATTGAAAAAATATACCGTTGACCTGACTGAGCGTGCCGAGCAGGGCAAGCTTGACCCGGTCATTGGCCGTGACGAAGAGATCCGCCGCACGATTCAGGTTCTGCAGCGTCGCACCAAAAATAACCCGGTACTTATTGGTGAACCGGGCGTCGGTAAAACCGCCATCGTTGAAGGGCTGGCCCAGCGTATCGTCAATGGTGAAGTTCCCGAGGGTTTAAAAGGTCGCCGTGTACTCGCGCTGGATATGGGCGCGCTGGTGGCGGGGGCTAAATACCGGGGTGAATTTGAAGAACGCCTGAAAGGCGTGCTCAACGATCTGGCGAAACAGGAAGGCAATGTCATCCTGTTCATCGATGAACTGCATACGATGGTTGGGGCAGGTAAAGCCGACGGCGCCATGGATGCCGGGAACATGCTGAAACCGGCGCTCGCACGTGGTGAGCTGCACTGCGTCGGGGCTACCACGCTTGATGAATATCGTCAGTACATCGAAAAGGATGCCGCTCTTGAACGTCGCTTCCAGAAAGTGTTTGTTGCTGAGCCTTCAGTGGAAGATACCATCGCGATCCTCCGTGGCCTGAAAGAACGCTATGAGCTGCACCACCATGTGCAGATCACCGACCCGGCCATCGTGGCGGCTGCAACCTTGTCGCATCGTTATATTGCCGATCGACAGTTGCCTGACAAAGCAATCGACCTTATCGATGAAGCGGCTTCCAGTATTCGTATGCAGATTGACTCCAAGCCGGAAGAGCTGGACCGACTCGATCGCCGAATCATTCAGCTCAAGCTAGAGCAGCAGGCGCTGAAGAAAGAGTCTGATGAAGCGAGTAAAAAGCGCCTGGATATGCTTAATGAAGAGCTGGGCGATAAAGAGCGTCAGTATTCGGTGTTAGAGGAAGAGTGGAAAGCTGAGAAAGCCTCTCTTTCCGGTACCCAGACCATTAAAGCCGAGCTGGAGCAGGCGAAGATCGCTATCGAGCAGGCTCGTCGCATGGGCGACCTGGCGCAAATGTCCGAATTGCAGTACGGCAAAATTCCGGAACTGGAAAAACAGCTGGCTGCAGCAACCCAGGCTGAAGGCAAAACCATGCGTCTGTTACGTAATAAAGTGACGGATGCGGAAATTGCTGAAGTACTGGCGCGCTGGACCGGGATCCCGGTAGCCAGAATGATGGAGAGCGAGCGCGACAAATTACTGCGTATGGAGGAAGACCTTCATCATCGCGTGATTGGCCAGGATGAAGCGGTTGAAGCCGTGTCGAATGCTATTCGCCGTAGCCGCGCTGGTTTGTCGGATCCTAACCGTCCGATTGGCTCCTTCCTGTTCCTCGGGCCGACCGGTGTGGGTAAAACGGAGCTCTGTAAGGCGCTGGCGAACTTTATGTTCGACAGTGATGATGCGATGGTGCGTATCGACATGTCCGAGTTTATGGAAAAACACTCCGTGTCGCGTCTCGTGGGTGCACCTCCGGGATATGTCGGTTATGAAGAGGGTGGGTACCTGACAGAAGCGGTTCGCCGTCGCCCTTACTCGGTCATCCTGCTGGACGAAGTTGAAAAGGCCCATCCGGATGTTTTCAATATTCTGTTGCAGGTGCTGGATGACGGCCGCCTGACGGACGGGCAGGGCAGAACGGTCGATTTCCGTAACACAGTGGTTATTATGACCTCGAACCTGGGTTCCGATCTGATTCAGGAACGCTTCGGGGAACTGGATTACGGTCATATGAAGGATCTGGTGCTGGGCGTGGTTAGCCACAGCTTCCGTCCTGAGTTCATCAACCGTATCGATGAAGTGGTGGTCTTCCATCCGTTGGGTGAAAAACACATTGCTTCTATTGCGCGTATTCAACTGCAACGTTTGTATAAACGCCTGGAAGAGCGTGGATATGAACTGCAGATTGCGGATGATGCGCTGCAACTTCTTAGCGCAAATGGATACGATCCGGTTTACGGGGCGCGCCCTTTAAAACGCGCCATTCAACAGCAGATAGAGAACCCGTTGGCGCAGCAAATCCTGTCCGGGAAGCTGTTACCGGGCAAAACAATTCAACTGGTGAAGAAAGACGATCAGATTGTGGCAGTGCAGTAAGTCACAAAACGGCAAAAACGAGCCCCTTGGGGCTCGTTTTTGTTTAAAAACCAGGCAAAAATGGTGGTCCGGATACGGATTTGCCTGGAAAGTGAGCGGTTGAAAAATAATTTTCACTTTGCACTTGCCAGTCGGGAATAACTGCCTATAATGCGCCTCCATTGACACGGAACAACGGCAAACAAGCCGCCGGGTCAGCAGAGAAAAGCGTGAAATAATCGCTTGACTCTGAAAGAGGAAAGCGTAATATACGCCACCTCGCAACGGTGAGCGAAAGCCGCGTTGCACTGCTCTTTAACAATTTATCAGACAATCTGTGTGGGCACTCAAAGTGACATGGATTCTTAATGTCTTCGGACAATAAATGAATACCAAGTCTCTGAGTGAACATACGTAATTCATTACGAAGTTTAATTCACGAGCATCAAACTTAAATTGAAGAGTTTGATCATGGCTCAGATTGAACGCTGGCGGCAGGCCTAACACATGCAAGTCGAACGGTAGCACAGAGAGCTTGCTCTCGGGTGACGAGTGGCGGACGGGTGAGTAATGTCTGGGAAACTGCCTGATGGAGGGGGATAACTACTGGAAACGGTAGCTAATACCGCATAACGTCGCAAGACCAAAGAGGGGGACCTTCGGGCCTCTTGCCATCAGATGTGCCCAGATGGGATTAGCTAGTAGGTGGGGTAACGGCTCACCTAGGCGACGATCCCTAGCTGGTCTGAGAGGATGACCAGCCACACTGGAACTGAGACACGGTCCAGACTCCTACGGGAGGCAGCAGTGGGGAATATTGCACAATGGGCGCAAGCCTGATGCAGCCATGCCGCGTGTATGAAGAAGGCCTTCGGGTTGTAAAGTACTTTCAGCGAGGAGGAAGGCATTGTGGTTAATAACCACAGTGATTGACGTTACTCGCAGAAGAAGCACCGGCTAACTCCGTGCCAGCAGCCGCGGTAATACGGAGGGTGCAAGCGTTAATCGGAATTACTGGGCGTAAAGCGCACGCAGGCGGTCTGTCAAGTCGGATGTGAAATCCCCGGGCTCAACCTGGGAACTGCATTCGAAACTGGCAGGCTAGAGTCTTGTAGAGGGGGGTAGAATTCCAGGTGTAGCGGTGAAATGCGTAGAGATCTGGAGGAATACCGGTGGCGAAGGCGGCCCCCTGGACAAAGACTGACGCTCAGGTGCGAAAGCGTGGGGAGCAAACAGGATTAGATACCCTGGTAGTCCACGCCGTAAACGATGTCGACTTGGAGGCTGTGCCCTTGAGGCGTGGCTTCCGGAGCTAACGCGTTAAGTCGACCGCCTGGGGAGTACGGCCGCAAGGTTAAAACTCAAATGAATTGACGGGGGCCCGCACAAGCGGTGGAGCATGTGGTTTAATTCGATGCAACGCGAAGAACCTTACCTACTCTTGACATCCAGAGAACTTTCCAGAGATGGATTGGTGCCTTCGGGAACTCTGAGACAGGTGCTGCATGGCTGTCGTCAGCTCGTGTTGTGAAATGTTGGGTTAAGTCCCGCAACGAGCGCAACCCTTATCCTTTGTTGCCAGCGGTTAGGCCGGGAACTCAAAGGAGACTGCCAGTGATAAACTGGAGGAAGGTGGGGATGACGTCAAGTCATCATGGCCCTTACGAGTAGGGCTACACACGTGCTACAATGGCGCATACAAAGAGAAGCGACCTCGCGAGAGCAAGCGGACCTCATAAAGTGCGTCGTAGTCCGGATTGGAGTCTGCAACTCGACTCCATGAAGTCGGAATCGCTAGTAATCGTAGATCAGAATGCTACGGTGAATACGTTCCCGGGCCTTGTACACACCGCCCGTCACACCATGGGAGTGGGTTGCAAAAGAAGTAGGTAGCTTAACCTTCGGGAGGGCGCTTACCACTTTGTGATTCATGACTGGGGTGAAGTCGTAACAAGGTAACCGTAGGGGAACCTGCGGTTGGATCACCTCCTTACCTTAAAGAACCTGCCTTTGTAGTGCTCACACAGATTGTCTGATGAACGTAAAGAAGCAAGACGGCTGCGAAGTCGTGACACTCCGTGTCCCCTTCGTCTAGCGGTTAGGACTCCGCCCTTTCACGGCGGCAACAGGGGTTCGAATCCCCTAGGGGACGCCACTTGCTGGGTGTGAGTGAAAGGCACAACCAATCAGTATCTCAAAACTGGCTTACGAGTCACGTTTGAGATATTTGCTCTTTAAAAATCTGGATCAAGCTGAAAATTGAAACGACACACCGTCTCTGTTCTCCGTAAACAAGAACAGAATCAGGTGTGTTCGAGTCTCTCAAATTTTCACAATCACGACGATGAATCGAAAGAGACATCTTCGGGTTGTGAGGTTAAGCGACTAAGCGTACACGGTGGATGCCCTGGCAGTCAGAGGCGATGAAGGACGTGCTAATCTGCGAAAAGCGCCGGCGAGGTGATATGAACCTTTGACCCGGCGATGTCCGAATGGGGAAACCCAGTGCAATCCGTTGCACTATCGTTAACTGAATACATAGGTTAACGAGGCGAACCGGGGGAACTGAAACATCTAAGTACCCCGAGGAAAAGAAATCAACCGAGATTCCCCCAGTAGCGGCGAGCGAACGGGGAGCAGCCCGGAGTCTGAATCAGCTTGTGTGTTAGTGGAACGGTCTGGAAAGTCCGACGGTACAGGGTGATAGTCCCGTACATGAAAGCACACTTGCTGTGAACTCGAAGAGTAGGGCGGGACACGTGGTATCCTGTCTGAATATGGGGGGACCATCCTCCAAGGCTAAATACTCCTGACTGACCGATAGTGAACCAGTACCGTGAGGGAAAGGCGAAAAGAACCCCGGCGAGGGGAGTGAAAAAGAACCTGAAACCGTGTACGTACAAGCAGTGGGAGCACCTTCGTGGTGTGACTGCGTACCTTTTGTATAATGGGTCAGCGACTTATATTCTGTAGCAAGGTTAACCGTATAGGGGAGCCGAAGGGAAACCGAGTCTTAACTGGGCGTTAAGTTGCAGGGTATAGACCCGAAACCCGGTGATCTAGCCATGGGCAGGTTGAAGGTTGGGTAACACTAACTGGAGGACCGAACCGACTAATGTTGAAAAATTAGCGGATGACTTGTGGCTGGGGGTGAAAGGCCAATCAAACCGGGAGATAGCTGGTTCTCCCCGAAAGCTATTTAGGTAGCGCCTCGTGAACTCATCTCCGGGGGTAGAGCACTGTTTCGGCTAGGGGGCCATCCCGGCTTACCAACCCGATGCAAACTGCGAATACCGGAGAATGTTATCACGGGAGACACACGGCGGGTGCTAACGTCCGTCGTGAAGAGGGAAACAACCCAGACCGCCAGCTAAGGTCCCAAAGTCATGGTTAAGTGGGAAACGATGTGGGAAGGCACAGACAGCCAGGATGTTGGCTTAGAAGCAGCCATCATTTAAAGAAAGCGTAATAGCTCACTGGTCGAGTCGGCCTGCGCGGAAGATGTAACGGGGCTAAACCATGCACCGAAGCTGCGGCAGCGACACTATGTGTTGTTGGGTAGGGGAGCGTTCTGTAAGCCGTTGAAGGTGAACTGTGAGGTTTGCTGGAGGTATCAGAAGTGCGAATGCTGACATAAGTAACGATAAAGCGGGTGAAAAGCCCGCTCGCCGGAAGACCAAGGGTTCCTGTCCAACGTTAATCGGGGCAGGGTGAGTCGACCCCTAAGGCGAGGCCGAAAGGCGTAGTCGATGGGAAACAGGTTAATATTCCTGTACTCGGTGTTACTGCGAAGGGGGGACGGAGAAGGCTATGTTGGCCGGGCGACGGTTGTCCCGGTTTAAGCATGTAGGCGGAGGTTCCAGGTAAATCCGGTACCTTTTTAACGCTGAGGTGTGATGACGAGGCACTACGGTGCTGAAGTAACAAATGCCCTGCTTCCAGGAAAAGCCTCTAAGCATCAGGTAACAACGAATCGTACCCCAAACCGACACAGGTGGTCAGGTAGAGAATACCAAGGCGCTTGAGAGAACTCGGGTGAAGGAACTAGGCAAAATGGTGCCGTAACTTCGGGAGAAGGCACGCTGATATGTAGGTGAAGCCCCTGCGGGTGGAGCTGAAATCAGTCGAAGATACCAGCTGGCTGCAACTGTTTATTAAAAACACAGCACTGTGCAAACACGAAAGTGGACGTATACGGTGTGACGCCTGCCCGGTGCCGGAAGGTTAATTGATGGGGTTAGCGGCAACGCGAAGCTCTTGATCGAAGCCCCGGTAAACGGCGGCCGTAACTATAACGGTCCTAAGGTAGCGAAATTCCTTGTCGGGTAAGTTCCGACCTGCACGAATGGCGTAATGATGGCCAGGCTGTCTCCACCCGAGACTCAGTGAAATTGAAATCGCTGTGAAGATGCAGTGTACCCGCGGCAAGACGGAAAGACCCCGTGAACCTTTACTATAGCTTGACACTGAACACTGGTCCTTGATGTGTAGGATAGGTGGGAGGCTTTGAAGCGTGGACGCCAGTCTGCGTGGAGCCATCCTTGAAATACCACCCTTTAATGGCTGGTGTTCTAACGTAGACCCGTTACCCGGGTTGCGGACAGTGTCTGGTGGGTAGTTTGACTGGGGCGGTCTCCTCCTAAAGAGTAACGGAGGAGCACGAAGGTTAGCTAATCCTGGTCGGACATCAGGAGGTTAGTGCAATGGCATAAGCTAGCTTGACTGCGAGAGTGACGGCTCGAGCAGGTGCGAAAGCAGGTCATAGTGATCCGGTGGTTCTGTATGGAAGGGCCATCGCTCAACGGATAAAAGGTACTCCGGGGATAACAGGCTGATACCGCCCAAGAGTTCATATCGACGGCGGTGTTTGGCACCTCGATGTCGGCTCATCACATCCTGGGGCTGAAGTAGGTCCCAAGGGTATGGCTGTTCGCCATTTAAAGTGGTACGCGAGCTGGGTTTAGAACGTCGTGAGACAGTTCGGTCCCTATCTGCCGTGGGCGCTGGAGAATTGAGGGGGGCTGCTCCTAGTACGAGAGGACCGGAGTGGACGCATCACTGGTGTTCGGGTTGTCATGCCAATGGCACTGCCCGGTAGCTAAATGCGGAAGAGATAAGTGCTGAAAGCATCTAAGCACGAAACTTGCCCCGAGATGAGTTCTCCCTGACCCTTTAAGGGTCCTGAAGGAACGTTGAAGACGACGACGTTGATAGGCCGGGTGTGTAAGCGCAGCGATGCGTTGAGCTAACCGGTACTAATGAACCGTGAGGCTTAACCTTACAACGCCGAAGCTGTTTCGGTGAGATTTGAGACGATTTTCAGCCTGATACAGATAACAGAATTTGCCTGGCGGCTGTAGCGCGGTGGTCCCACCTGACCCCATGCCGAACTCAGAAGTGAAACGCCGTAGCGCCGATGGTAGTGTGGGGCCTCCCCATGCGAGAGTAGGGAACTGCCAGGCATCAATTAAAGAAACCCCGTACCCTAAGGTGCGGGGTTTTTTGCTATGGCTGGTTGAGCAGGCAAAACCAACAATCTCTGGCTAAAATAACAAGATACGCATCGTCATCGAGGTTATTTTGCCGAATCCCCCATTTAACTACCAACAAGATTTCGCCAGTATTAACTTTCGTGACCACCCG
This sequence comes from Leclercia adecarboxylata, assembly GCF_023639785.1. Lineage (NCBI taxonomy): Bacteria > Pseudomonadati > Pseudomonadota > Gammaproteobacteria > Enterobacterales > Enterobacteriaceae > Leclercia > Leclercia adecarboxylata. Next base: position 3,512,038 of record NZ_CP098325.1, on the reverse strand, counting down.
GAGCGCTATCAGGTAGGGCGGGGAGAGCAAGGCGTTCTGCTGGTTGAACCTTATAAAAGCGAAATCCTGCCCCACTGGCGATATAAAAATGCAGAGGTTGCGACAAAATCTGCGCAAGAGATTTACGCGCTTTTTGAGCAATACCGCCAGCAAGACGATTTTGTCGGTATGGATATGGCCAGAAAATTTATCCAGATGGGATACACCCGCGCCAGACGCTACGCCAATCATAAAGGCGGAAAAAAGTACGATGACGAACGCAATGTACGTCCGTTAGATCACGATCCGGTGAAAGCCGAAGCGGCAAAAGTGTTTAAAGGGTGGTGGGATAAAATTCGTGCGAATGAAGATTATTTACAGAGAAAACAAGCGCATCAAAAAAAGTGGGGGTGATGATATGGCTATCGGTATCGCCTGTTTTATGATGCATCTCACAAAATTAAATGAAACATAATAGAAACAATTTTTTTACCTAACGTTAAATTTTAAATCTGGTTTTACTGGAGTGGGTGCAATGGCCCGAACTGTAAGACAGGGGATTTAAAATGACAGAAACCGTAGCAAGTACAGATACGGAGAGTAATAAAGGTGCAGACGGTGATACTCGCCGCAGGATTTGGGCAATCGTCGGCGCATCTTCAGGTAATCTGGTTGAATGGTTCGACTTTTACGTTTATTCGTTTTGCTCGCTCTATTTTGCCCATATCTTCTTCCCATCCGGCAACACCACTACGCAATTGCTGCAAACCGCAGGGGTTTTCGCCGCTGGTTTTCTGATGCGTCCGATTGGAGGCTGGCTGTTTGGCCGTATTGCCGATCGAAAAGGGCGAAAAACATCCATGCTGATTTCCGTCTGCATGATGTGTTTTGGCTCTTTGGTGATCGCCTGTCTGCCCGGCTATGAAACTATTGGCACATGGGCACCGGCCTTACTGCTGTTGGCGCGTTTGTTCCAGGGGCTCTCCGTTGGGGGAGAATACGGCACAAGCGCGACATATATGAGTGAAGTCGCAGTGGAAGGACGTAAAGGTTTTTATGCCTCCTTCCAGTACGTGACGCTGATAGGTGGTCAGCTGTTGGCAATCCTGGCCGTGGTGATCCTGCAACAGGTCTTAAGTGATGAAGATCTCCGGGCCTGGGGATGGCGTATTCCGTTTGCCCTCGGCGCAGTGCTGGCTGTCGTAGCGCTGTGGTTACGCCGTCAGTTGGAAGAAACGTCGCGAAAAGAGGTGAGAACGTTAAAAGAGGCGGGCTCATTTAAAGGTTTGTGGCGTAACAGAAAGGCATTTTTGATGGTGCTCGGCTTTACGGCCGGCGGTTCACTCACCTTCTACACCTTCACCACCTATATGCAGAAGTATCTGGTCAACACGACAGGTATGCACGCTAACGTGGCGAGTATGGTCATGACGGTCGCGCTTTTTGTTTTTATGCTCATTCAGCCGATTATCGGCGCACTGTCGGATAAAATTGGCCGTCGTAGCTCAATGCTGATTTTTGGAGGATTGTCGGCGTTGTGCACCGTGCCTATTCTCACCGCACTTCAGCATGTTTCGTCTCCTTACGCCGCTTTTGCCCTGGTGATGGTAGCGTTGATTATTGCCAGTTTTTATACCTCTATCAGCGGCATCCTTAAGGCAGAGATGTTTCCGGCTCAGGTACGTGCGCTGGGCGTTGGGTTATCATATGCGGTGGCTAACGCGCTCTTTGGCGGCTCGGCGGAATATGTCGCCCTGTCATTAAAATCGATGGGGAGTGAGACGATCTTTTTCTGGTACGTCACGCTGATGGGGGCGCTGGCATTTATTGTCTCTTTGATGCTGCACCGAAAAGGGAAAGGGGTGCGTCTCTAACGATCCGCCAGTTGCCAGAGGCTATAGCCAGTGGTTGCACCAGCGACATCCCAGGCAAAATCTTTCCAGCTCCAGCCGCTCCCCGCCGGGCGGCTGTCCCAGAGCTCCTTCGATGCTCCCAGACTTACCGAAAACATCAGGCCGTACGCAGCGCTACGATCGCGGCTATATCCCTGACGTTGAGCATATTCATTACCCGCAGCGGAAAGCATCGCCGAGGCAATAAAGTGTTGCGCTTTATCCTGACCAGACCAGCTATCCTGAGCCATATGGCTACATCCGCAAAGTACCAGACAGCTTGTTAGCAGGAAATAACGCACAACGACCTCCACAAAAAGCCCCGTCAATGACAGGGCTGAAGATTACAGAATGCGGCTAATCAACCGGTCGATTCGGATACGGCGTAAACGACGAATAAGCTTACGTACTTTCACCGGATAGTCAGCGATACTTTGCAGATCGCGATAATGGTTAACCACGGTGGTATGGGTGCGGATCAGTTCCAGCTCACGCTCCCGCGGAACGGCAAGCTCCTGGCGCGGATCGTGGATCAAAATGGCGTTTTCGAGATCCAGGCGCCAGGCGCGCGGATTGAGGTTGTTACCGGTCAGCAGCATCCATTCATCATCAACCCACATCCCTTTCAGGTGATAGCTGTTGTCTTCATCTTTCCACAGACGTACAACCAGCTGATCGGTATTCACATAGTACTGCAGACGGCTCAGGAAGCGGCGCAGGTTGATCTCATACAGATAAGGCAGGGCGCCGATGATCTTGAACGGCTGATCTTCCGGGATGAAGAAGTCATTGGCGGTTTTATCGCCAACGATAATTTCCACTTTCTTACCGTCGCGTAACAACTGAATGATATTACGCACCAGTACGGCTGGCAGATTGAAATACGGCGTGCAGATGGTCAGCTTATGCTCGGTGCAGGGCATAAGGTGGAAGATGGTTTTATTAAGCAGGCTGGATTTGCCCAGACCCACCAGCGGGGTCACCGCAAGCTGTTCATTATCTGCATCGCCCTGAAAATGGAACATGGCATCGCGCAGTTCCTGACGGAAAAGACGAATGTCATTTTTGATCTCCGGGCTTTTTGGGCGATTCGGATCGTCAAGACGATTCACGCCGCGGCCGTGCACCAGATTCTGATCCACCCACCCGAACATAACGTCAGCCATGCGGGCATTGCGCACCAGGTGATAACGATCGTAACGGTATTTATCCAGCTGATGCAGATAGACATCGTTCAGACTTGCGCCGCTATACAGCACGCTGTCATCGATGATAAAGCCTTTGAAATGGAGGACGCCGAGGGCTTCGCGGGTATTAACCGGGACACCGTAAACGGGCACCTCTACGCCTGGGTTTTCCTGCGCCATGCGGCAGTACCAGTCGGCATTGGTGTTGGACGCCGCCGCGCCAATACGGCCGCGCTGGGCGCGATGCCAGTCGACAAGAATGCGGACATCCAGTTCAGGGCGCTGACGTTTGGCCTCGTAAACGGCGCGTAAAACCGCGCTGCCACCCTCATCCTGTTCAAGGTAAAGAGCAATAATGCAAATACGATGCGTTGCGCTGGCAATTTTTTCCAGTAGCGTCTCCCGAAAGTCGGCGGGAGCATAAAAGAACTCTACATCATCAACTGACTGAGAAATCTTCGGTAGTTGAGCAAGGTGTTGTTGATGTTTATTACGCTTAAATTTTGACAACATCACAGTGCGTTTCTTCTCTGTTCATTGAAGGATTATCTGTACTATGCAGACAACAGAAGCGGGCAATCATACCACCAGTGCCGTTTAAAGTGGTCAACATTTCCAGTACCTTACTCTTGTTTACCTGTCGGCATCAGCTGCAGGGTCAACCCGACGATCCCATCTTCAAGCTGAATATCAACGGTAAAGCCCAGTTTTCGTGCCAGGGCGATCATGCCGCGATTGTTAGGCATCGTAATGCCATTAAGGCGGATCAGTCCGTGATCGCGCGTGTAACCGATCAGCTTTTCGAGTAACCGTCTTCCAAGGCCCAGACCTTTCAGATCCGAGCGGACAAGCACCGCAAATTCCGCATCAACGTTATCCGGATCGGAGATGGCACGCGTGACGCCAAGGATTTCATCGCCCTCCTCAGTGCGCCGGACGGCAACAAAAGCCATTTCCCGATCGTAGTCGATCTGCGTCATATTGGCTAAATCTTCATGGGTAAATTCATTGATCTCGCTAAAGTAGCGGTAGTACAAATCTTCTTTGGTCACCTGGGCGATAAAGCGCTGAAGCTGTGGTTCATCTTCCGGCAGAATAGGGCGGAACAGCGACAGCTCGCCATTTTTCATCTCTACCCACTCTTCCAGCTGATGGGGATAAGGGCGGATAGCAAGCCGGCTTTCGCGATCGCCGGTAAAGGCGGCGACATCCATTGTGACATCCAGCGCCGTCAGCTCGCTGCCTGATACCAGCAAAGGGTGAATATCCAGACGCTGGATTTCCGGGCTGTCGACAATCAGGTTCGACACCTGCACCAGAAACTGGCTCAGGGCGGCGATATCCAGCGGGCGTAGGGCGCTGCGTCCGCGGATCTTTTTACTCTTGATAGCCTGGATCACCAGATAGCGCGCCAGATTCATGTTCAGCGGCGGCAGGGCCACAACCGCCTGCTCTTCTGGCCGCCACTCAACGCCCCCTTCGCCCAGCATAATTAGCGGGCCGAAGACCGGATCGTGCTCCACGACTACCCGCAGCTCCTGCGCGCCTGCACGGTTGGCCATGCTTTGCACCAGCAGACCGTGGATCCGCGCCTGAGGCCAGGTCATTTTGACGCGATCGATAATGGCGTCCGCCGCCTGCTGAACTTCCGCGGCCGTACGCAGATACAACATTACCCCCTGCACTTCAGATTTATGCGGGATATCAGGTGAACGCAGTTTCAGGGCAACCGGATAACCGATTTGTTCAGCAATATGCACCGCTTCTGCGCTGTCGCTGGCGATCCAGGTGGGCAGGGTATGCAGGCCATAGGCGGTGAGGATCGGCTGTACTTCATGGGTATCCAGCGAACGCGCGCCATCATCAATGGCACGCTGTAGCAGGTCGTGAGCGTGCCCCGTATCGGCCGTCAGATTCCCCGGCAGGGCGGGCGTCTCCCGCAGCTGTTTCTGATTTCGCCGGTACTCCACCATATGCATAAACGCGGTAATGGTGCCTTCAGGGGTGCGATAGGTGGGCAATCCCGCTTCGCTGAACAGGCGTCGCGCCTCCTGCGACGAAAATTCGCCGCACCAGTTGGTCAGAAGTGAAACGTATTTGCCACGAGGATGCTTTTTCACGGTATCAATCAGCGCACGCGCGCTTTCACTGCCCGGTGCCACGGCACTCGGTGAGTGAATGACCATCAGGGCATCAAAATCCTGGCTATCCAGCAGAATATTCAGAGCGCTGAGATAGCGCTCGCTGCTGGCATCGTCCCGTAAGTCAAGCGGGTTGCCGGGTTCCACGCCGGGCGGCAACGTCTCGCGCAGGCGCTGCAGGGTCTCTTCGCTGAGGGCGGCCAGCTTCCCGTTACGCAGCCAGAGTTCATCCAGCGCCAGCGCTGCCGGTGCAGCGCCATTGCTGATGATCATCAGGCGCTCACCCCGAAGCGGGCGCATATGGCTGAGCGTTTCGACTGCAGAAAAGAGTTCGTGAGTGTCCTGAACGCGCAGCAACCCCGCGCGCTGGATAGCGGCATCCCATGCCGGATCCATACCGGAATGCGAGTGTAAAAGACGCTGGGCGGCCGGGCTGCGTCCGCTTTTGATCACCAGGATCGGTTTGTTACGTGACGCGCTGCGGGCGGCCGAAACAAAGCGCCGCGCATCGCTGAGATGTTCAAGATAGAGCAGGATAGCGCTGGTTTTAGTGTCGCGCGCTAAAAAATCCAGCAGCTCATCCACATCAATATCCAGACCATCGCCCAGCGCAATGAAGTAAGAAAAGCCCATTTCGCGCTGCTGAGCCCAGTCGAGGATTGTATTGGAGACCGCAGCCGACTGGGAAATGAAGGCCAGCTTGCCTTTACGTATCGGAACGGGTGAAAAGCTGGCATTCAGCCCCTGCCAGGGGGCCAGCAGGCCCAGGCTGTTTGGCCCCAGCAGCCGCATCTGGTATTGCGTAGCGCAGGCCAACAGCTCCGCCTGCTGTTCAGGGGGCGAGGAGAGAATAATGCAGGTTTTGCAGCCCTTTTTCCCCAGCGCGTCAAGCAGCGCGATATTGCGTCTGGCATGGGTACAGAGCACCGCAAGATCGGGGATGAAGGGCAGGCTGTCCACGTCCTGCCAGGCAAGTACCCCTAATACCGCTTTATAGGCGGGGGTTACCGGCAGTATCGGGCCATTAAAGCCGCCAGCGAGCAGGTTACGCATCATCAGATAACCGGCGCGTTCGGGTTTCATCGACGCGCCAATTACGGCGATGGATTTAGGGCGGAGTAAGGCTTCTAGCCCGCGCTGGCTCATACAGGTCTCCTGAAAAGGCGAGTGACCTGATGATTTTAAACGCTTTCCGGCTCGGCCGCTGTGATGCTTCCCTTATGAATGGTTTTTCCCGCCAGATAGCGTTCGCGAAAACGCGAGAAATGATCGCCCAGCGCGCCCGCCGCCTCAACATCTCCCGCCAGATCCAGCAAGGCGATAGCCACTTCGGCAGTGCAGTACTGGCCTTCAGCATGGGCTTCACGTAACCGATAAGCTGAGACGCGAGACAAATCGACAGAGATCACCGGCAGGGCATCCAGATAGGGACTCTTGCGAAACATTTTACGCGCTTCGGTCCAGGTACCGTCCAGCATGATGAACAGCGGCGGCTTGCCGGATGAGGGCTTAGTTATCACCTGTCGCGTCTCTCCGGCGTAAGAAGCCGGGAAGACCACCATCGGTTGATAATCGGGGCTGGCAACCAGATCGAGCAGAGCCTGTGGCGGCTCGGTGCGTGACCACTGGAAGGCCAGGGTATCCGGTAAAATATCGGCGATTAGCCGTCCGGTGTTGCTGGGTTTCATCGGCTCGGTATCGAACATCACCAGGCAGAAGCGGCTTTCGGCATGGCTGGGGGTCAGGGTCGCGCACAGGCACTGTTTAAGCGGGAGCAGGCAACGCTGACAGCGACGAATGCGGTTACCACGGGCAAGAAAAGGGCGAGTCGCACGCGCCAGGCGTTCGGCGCGCAGTTGCAGAACGGCGTTATCAGTCATGGGGGAGAGCGCAGAAAAAACGCCATTCTCGCAGAGGCGAGAGCGGGGCACAAGTTACGTGCCCCGGAAAATCAGAGGGATTCGTTCAGCCAGCTGTCAAAGGGCGCTTTAGGTACGGCACCGTTCAACATATCGACGACTTCACCATTTTTGAAAATCATGATGGTCGGAATACTGCGAATGCGGAAACGGGAGCTCAGTTCACGTTCGGCTTCGGTATTCACTTTCACGAAACGCATTTTACCGCTACGCTCTTCAGCGACATCTTCAAAGATCGGCGCAAAGTTACGGCACGGGCCGCACCATGGCGCCCAGAAGTCGACAACAACCGGCAGATCATCCTTCAGCAGTTTATCCAGAGTTGCGCCGGTAGCATTAATTACGTCACCATCGAACAATTCATGACCGCAGCGTCCGCATTTTGCTCCATCATCAATTCGATCATCCGGAATGCGGTTAAGAGCCTGGCAGTTGGCACATACGGTATTCATAACTAACCTCAGGTAGTGCAGGGGGACAAAGCGGCAAAATGCCGGTTATGTTTCTAAGATGTTACATATTATCATCGACCCTGTTTGAAACGACAACGCGTTTTATTCAATGAGAACAATAGTCACAGGCTTTTATACGAAGTAATGGCTATGCGCCGGGACATCGGGTAATCTGCGCGCTTCGCGCAGCGCTGGTGGAGAAAAGCATGAACGACGAACTGAAAAACAAAAGCGGCAAGGTCAAAGTGATGTATGTCCGCAGTGATGATGACTCTGATAAACGCACCGAAAATCCGCGTACCGGAAAGGGTGGCGGGCGTCCAGGGCCATCTCGTGCAGACGGTGGCCGTCGCCCCGCCCGCGATGAGAGAACCAGCCGCGGTGATGACCGCAAACGCGACGATCGTAAACGTGACGACCGCAAGCGTGACGATTTCAAACGCGACGACTTTAACCGCGACGCCTCACCGTGGCGCACCGTTTCCCGCGCGCCGGGCGATGAGTCTAAGGCGCCTGTCGATCACGGCAGCATGGCCGGTAAAACGGTTATCGATCCGGAAGTGATCCGCCGTCAGCGTGCGGAAGAGACGCGCGTCTATGGCGAAAACGCCTGCCAGGCCCTGTTCCAGAGCCGTCCCGATTGCATCGTGCGCGCCTGGTTTATCCAGAGCGTGACGCCGCGTTTCAAAGAAGCGCTGCGCTGGATGGCGGCCAATCGCAAAGCCTACCACGTGGTAGACGACGCTGAGATCACCAAAGCGTCCGGCACCGAGCATCATGGCGGCGTCTGCTTCCTGATTAAAAAACGTAACGGTACCACCGTTAAGCAGTGGGTCAGCCAGGCTGACGAAGATGACTGCGTGCTGGCCCTGGAAGATGTAGGCAACCCGCACAACCTCGGCGCCATGATGCGCAGCTGCGCCCATTTTGGCGTCAAAGGTGTTCTGTTACAGGATGCTGCTCTGCTGGAATCCGGTGCGGCAATCCGTACGGCAGAAGGTGGCGCGGAGCACGTTCAACCGATTACCGGTGACAGTGTTCTGGAAGCGATTGAGCAGTTCCGTAAAGCGGGCTACGCCATTGTGACCACCTCCAGCCACAAAGGCACGACGCCGCTGTTCAAAGCGACACTGCCGCGTAAGATGGTGCTGGTGCTGGGGCAGGAGCGTGATGGTCTGTCTGATGCGGCACTGTCCAGCGCCGATCTGAGCGTTTCTATCGATGGTACCGGCAATGTCGAGAGCCTCAACGTATCCGTTGCGACCGGCGTTCTGCTGGCGGAGTGGTGGCGTCAGAATAAAGCGTAATTTCGCTGTGTTCGTAGGCCGGGTAAGGCGAAGCCGCCACCCGGCAATAGGCCCGGAGACTACCCTTACCGGGCCTACATATCTCTACTCGCTTTCAGCCGGTAATTCCGGCATCCAGTCAATCGGCTTCTCGCCCTGTTTTTCCAGCCACTCATTCGCCAGCACAAAATGATTGCAGCCAAAAAAGCCGCGATGCGCGGACAGCGGTGACGGGTGCGGTGCTTTCAGTACGTGATGGCGCTGAGTATCAATAATCGCCCCTTTCTTCTGCGCGTGCGATCCCCAAAGTAAAAACACCACGCCTTCCCGGTGCTGGTTAATCAGGCTAATAACTTTATCCGTAAACGTCTCCCAACCAAGACTGGCATGGGAATGGGCCTGCCCGGCGCGAACCGTTAATACGGTGTTGAGAAGCAGTACACCCTGACGCGCCCAGCTTTCCAGATAACCATGTGCAGGCCGGGTAAAACCGGGAATGGAGGCTTCGAGTTCTTTATACATGTTCAGCAGGGAAGGGGGAATGCCAACGCCTGGGCGCACGGAAAACGCCAGACCGTGTGCCTGACCCGGTCCGTGATAGGGATCCTGACCCAGGATCACCACTTTGACATCAGCGAGCTCGGTAAAACGAAAGGCGTTAAATACATCTTTCTGAGGCGGATAGATGGTGATGCCGTCCTGACGTTCGGCGGCAACCGTGTTCAGGGTATTAACGAAGTAAGGCTGTTTCTTTTCATCGGCCAGTACATCGTGCCAGGTTAAAGGTGTTGTCATCTCGCTCTCCTGCGAATTTTCTCTCTCCCTAGCTTAACCGCTTATGCCGGGGGAGCAAAATTGACCGAGGAGAATACGCTATGATGCTGAAAAATATTTAAAAATGACGAGATTATTTGAAAGCAGAGTTGGGTGAAAATTGATATAAAACAATTATGTCTGTTTATTTCCCTGTTGCTGGTGGGGTTTTTGTTGATTTAAGTCAAGGAATGACGGGGGCTTGACTGATATATATACACTCAAGCAACAATGGTTTTACCAATTGCCCTGACGAACGGGGCGACACCCAATATTGTAGTTTAAGGGAGACATTACATGATTACTGGTATCCAGATTACTAAAGCTGCAAACGACGACCTGCTGAACTCTTTCTGGCTGCTGGACAGCGAAAAAGGTGAAGCGCGCTGCGTATGCGCAAAAGCAGGCTTTGCTGAAGATGAAGTTGTTCAGGTTAATGCATTGGGCGAGATCGTGTATCGCGAAATCCCGATGGAAATCAAACCAGAAGTCCGCGTTGAAGGCGGTCAGCATCTGAACGTTAACGTGCTGCGTCGTGAAACGCTGGAAGATGCCGTTAAGCATCCGGAAAAATATCCGCAGCTGACCATCCGTGTTTCTGGTTATGCCGTACGCTTCAACTCCCTGACTCCAGAACAGCAGCGCGACGTTATTGCCCGTACCTTTACCGCCAGCCTGTAATCTTTTCCAGAGTACAAATAAAAAAAGCCGGGTTTTAACCCGGCTTTTCTTTACTCTTCTTTCTGCGTCACTGGCGCGCTGCCAGCAGGCTTACGACGCTTGCCAACGTTTTTGGTATCACGGTGGCGTTGCTTCACGCGCGGTTTCTCTTTTTCTTTCGCCTTTTTCTCGGCACGTTTAGCGAGCACTTTCTTGGACGGTTTACCCGTCATTTTTTCGCTTGGCGCACGGGTAGTCGGGCGCAGTTCATCAATTACGCGGGCTTTCAACGGCTCTTCAACGTAACGGCCAATTTTCTGCAGCAGCAGATGGTCATGCGCTTCAACCAGCGAAATGGCGGTACCTTTACGACCGGCACGACCGGTGCGGCCGATACGGTGCAGATAGGTATCCGCGGTGCGCGGCAGATCGAAGTTGAACACGTGGCTGACATCAGGGATATCAATACCGCGCGCCGCGACGTCAGTCGCAACCAGCACGTTAACGCGGCCATCGGTCAGACGTTTAATGGCTTCGTTACGCTTAATCTGCACCATCTCACCTTCGAGATAGCAGTTATTGATACCCGCTTCACGCAGCCAGGTTGCCAGCTCATGCACACGCTCGCGCTTGCGTACAAAGACGATAGAACGCGTGGCTTCCGGCTGTTTCAGCAGGTGGATCAGCAGCGCTGTTTTATGCTCAATGTCATCGGCACGGTAGTACCACTGATGGATCTTCTTGCGTTCGCGCGTGGACGGGGTGGCAGACACCTCAACCGGATCTTCCAGCAGACGCTCGGCAAAATCTTTAATCGCATCGCCTTCCAGCGTCGCAGAGAAGAGCAGGGTCTGCTTGCGCCAGCGGGTTTCACCGGCAATATGTTCGATATCCTGCGCAAAGCCCATATCCAGCATACGGTCGGCTTCATCGAGGATCAGCGTTTCGACCGCACGGCAGTCGAAATTCTCTTCTTTAATGTATTGCAGCAGACGCCCGGTCGTCGCGACGACGATATCCTGGTTCTCACTGAACACTTCGGCGTGGTTCATATAGGCCACGCCGCCGGTAATGGTTGCGATATCCAGGTGGGTGTTCTTCGCCAGCTCACGCGCGTGATCGGCAACCTGCATCGCCAGTTCACGGGTCGGGGTGAGGATCAGAATACGCGGCGGACCTGATTTTTTACGCGGAAAATCCAGCAGATGCTGCAACGCAGGCAGCAAATAGGCTGCCGTTTTACCCGTGCCGGTTGGCGCTGAACCGAGCACGTCACGGCCCTCCAGTGCAGGCGGAATAGCCGCTTCCTGAATAGCGGTCGGGCGTGTAAAGCCTTTTTCCTGGAGCGCGTCCAGAAGGCTTTCGTCGAGTTCAAGTTCGGAAAATGTCGTTACAGTCATGTTCTACCTCTGTGTGGGGCGCTGATTATAGACGTTACGGCTGCAATCTTCATCTGTTTGTGTGGATATCCCTTTTCCGTCGTTACGCTTTCACCTATGCTACACCCGTTTCATTTTGAAGGTTGCTCTGACATGTCTCAACTCAAAGCGCAGCTGCGCCGCGATGGTTTTACTTTTAAGCAGTTCTTTGTCGCTCACGATCGCTGTGCAATGAAAGTTGGCACTGATGGCATTTTACTGGGGGCATGGGCACCGGTAGCTGGCGTAAAACGTATTCTCGACATTGGCAGCGGCAGTGGATTGCTTGCCCTGATGCTGGCGCAGCGCACTGAGCAGGCGGTCACCCTTGATGCGGTGGAGCTGGAGCCTCAGGCGGCTGAGCAGGCAGCCGAAAACGTGGCCGAATCCCCCTGGGCTTCGCGCATATCACTTCATTGTGCGGATGTTCTTGCCTGGGCGCCAGAGCAAACGGCCCGCTATGACTTAATCGTCAGTAACCCTCCTTATTATGAACCTGGCGTCGGGTGCGCCACGCCGCAGCGAGAGCAGGCGCGGTATACCGGTTCGCTCGATCATAGCGCGCTGTTAACCTGTGCGGCCGGGCTGATCTCCGAAGAGGGGTTTTTCTGCGTGGTATTACCGGAAAGCGCGGGCAGCGCATTTATTGCCAGTGCGCTGGAGATGGGTTGGTTTTTGCGCCTGCGCACCGATATCGCGGAAACCGACGGCAGGCTGCCACACCGGGTACTGCTGGCGCTGTCGCCGAAAGAGGGAGAGTGCTTCAGCGACAGGCTGGTGATCCGTGGGCCAGATCAGCGTTATTCCGATGACTACACGGCGCTGACCCACCCCTTCTATTTATTTATGTGAGCCAGCGGCGAGAGCACGGACGGCCCGGAATCTTCACGTTGCTCCGGGTAGTCGAGGGTATAATGCAGACCGCGGCTCTCTTTACGCATCATTGCGCAGCGCACAATCAGCTCCGCCACCTGGACCAGGTTACGTAATTCCAGCAGATTATTGGATACGCGGAAGTGGGCGTAATACTCGTCAATTTCCTGCTGAAGCATAGTAATACGGCGCAGGGCGCGTTCCAGACGTTTAGTCGTGCGCACAATCCCGACGTAATCCCACATAAAGAGGCGCAGCTCGTGCCAGTTGTGCTGGATCACCACCAGTTCATCCGGATTTTCCACACGGCTCTCATCCCAGGGTGGCAGATTTTCTGCCTGGCGGGCGTAAGGCATACGTTTGGCGATATCCTCCGCCGCCGACCAGCCGTACACAAGACACTCCAGAAGAGAGTTCGAGGCCATGCGGTTTGCGCCATGCAGACCGGTGTAACTCACTTCGCCGATAGCATACAGCCCGTCGACATCGGTCCGGCCATGATCGTCGACCATCACGCCGCCGCAGGTATAGTGCGCCGCAGGCACCACAGGCATCGGCTCTTTGGTGATGTCGATGCCGAGTCCCAGCAGTTTTTCATAGATGGTCGGGAAGTGCTGGCGCACAAAGTCTGCGGGTTTATGGCTGATGTCCAGATACATACAATCCACGCCGAGGCGCTTCATCTCATGGTCAATGGCGCGGGCAACAACGTCACGCGGAGCCAGTTCGCCGCGCTCGTCGAAGTCCTGCATAAAGCGAGTGCCGTCCGGGCGTTTTAAGTGCGCCCCTTCGCCGCGTAACGCTTCGGTCAGTAAAAAGTTACGTGCCTGGGGATGGTATAAGGCGGTGGGATGGAACTGGTTGAATTCCAGATTGGCAACGCGGCAGCCCGCGCGCCAGGCCATGGCAATGCCGTCGCCTGAAGAAATATCCGGGTTAGTGGTGTACTGATACACCTTAGAGGCTCCCCCGGTCGCCAGTACCACCGATTTTGCGCGACAGGTTTCTACCTTCTCTTTATTTCGGTTCCAGACCCAGGCACCGACGACACGGCGCGTCCCCGGCAGACCGATCTTGTCGGAGATGATCAAATCTACCGCATTGCTGCGTTCCAGCACCTGAATGTTTGGATGGTTTAACGCCTGGCTGACCAGCGTCGTTTCGACTTCCTTACCGGTAGCATCGGCTGCATGCAGGATCCGGCGATGGCTGTGTCCACCCTCACGCGTCAGGTGATAGCTCTCTTCTCCGTTCGGCTGAACGTGCGTATCGAACAGCACGCCCTGATCGATGAGCCACTGCACGCAGTGTCGGGCATTGCTGGCGACAAACTCTGCAGCGTGTCTGTCCACAATCCCGCCGCCTGCAATCAGGGTATCTTCCACATGGGAGTCGATACTGTCAGTTTCATCAAACACTGCGGCAATTCCGCCCTGGGCATAGAAGGTAGAGCCTTCACTGACAGGACCTTTGCTGAGGACAATCACTTTCTGGTGTGGGGCGAGTCGCAGCGCCAGTGAAAGGCCGGCTGCACCGCTGCCGATAATCAGTACGTCACAGGAGAGTTCGGAAATTGCGTTCATGATGTGTGTTTAATTTACTAAACAGTGTTTAGTCAGCATAGCACCTGAATGCGATGAATCGCACGTATTTTTTTAATGTTGGTTGCAATGGCTAAACAGGACCCGGGAAGAGGGGAGCGTTAAAAAATGCCAAAATATTTTGCGAAGCAGATCGTTAGCTTCAGATTTTGTGGTGAAATAAAGCCCGTCTTGCGTTACCCTGCAAGCGGGAAAATACCATTTCTTATCAGAAACTGGGTGCGTATCGTTATCAGACTTATAATGATAGAAAATGAACGGTCTGCGACGTGATTAACAAAAACAAAGGCGTGACGGAACTATTTAAAGAAAAGACCCTCAAAGCAACTGCTTGCTCACAGTGCAGTGTTTGGAGTGGCGTTTCGATAACGCGTGGATTTTAGGTTTGGGGAGACATTACCTCGGATGAGCGAGCAGTTAACGGACCAGATTCTGGTTGAACGGGTCCAGAAGGGAGATCAGAAAGCCTTTAACCTACTGGTGGTGCGCTACCAGCATAAGGTGGCGAGTCTGGTGTCCCGCTATGTACCTTCAGGAGATGTTCCTGATGTGGTGCAAGAGTCTTTCATTAAGGCCTATCGCGCGCTGGAATCTTTCCGGGGGGATAGTGCTTTTTATACCTGGCTGTATCGTATTGCCGTCAATACGGCGAAGAACTACCTCGTCGCTCAGGGCCGTCGTCCGCCTTCAAGCGATGTGGACGCTATCGACGCAGAGAATTTTGAAAGCGGCGGTGCGTTGAAAGAAATTTCGAACCCTGAGAACTTAATGTTGTCAGAAGAACTGAGACAAATAGTTTTTCGCACCATCGAGTCGCTCCCGGAAGATTTACGCATGGCAATTACGTTGCGGGAGTTAGATGGCCTGAGCTATGAAGAGATAGCCGCTATCATGGATTGCCCGGTCGGTACGGTTCGTTCACGGATATTTCGTGCGCGAGAAGCTATTGATAATAAAGTTCAACCGCTAATCAGGCGTTGACGATAGCGGGATACTGGAAAAGGTATTAGGCATGCAGAAAGAACAACTTTCCGCTTTAATGGATGGTGAAACGCTGGACAGTGAGATGCTCAACGAGCTCTCTCGCTCTCCTGAGATGCAAAAAACCTGGGAGAGTTATCATCTCATTCGCGATACCCTGCGCGGCGATACCAGCGATGTCCTTCATTTTGATATCTCAGCTCGCGTAATGGCGGCCATTGAGAATGAACCTGTTTCTCAGGCCACTCCGCTGATCCCTGAAGCCCAACCTGCACCGCACCTGTGGCAGAAGATGCCGTTCTGGAACAAAGTGCGTCCCTGGGCGAGTCAATTGACTCAAATGGGAGTGGCTGCTTGCGTATCGCTTGCAGTTATTGTTGGTGTCCAGCACTATAACACTCAATCTGAAGTGAGCCAGCAACCAGAAGCGCCGGTGTTTAACACACTGCCGATGATGGGCAAAGCCAGCCCGGTAAGCCTGGGTATTCCTTCTGATGCATCGGCAGGCGCCGGTCAGCAGCAGCAGGTTCAGGAGCAGCGCCGTCGCATCAATGCGATGTTGCAGGACTATGAATTGCAGCGTCGTCTGCATTCCGAGCAGCTTCAGTTTGAACAGGCGCAAACACAGCAGGCTGCTGTGCAAGTGCCAGGAAACCAAACTTTAGGAACGCAATCGCAGTAATGAAGCAACTTTGGTGCGCCATGTCTCTGATGGCGGGTAGCCTGTTGTTCACTGTCAACGCCTCGGCTGATGTATCGTCCGGGGCGTTGTTGCAGCAAATGAACCAGGCCAGCCAGTCACTCAACTACGAGCTGTCTTTTATCAGTATCAATAAGCAAGGTGTGGAGTCTTTACGCTACCGCCATGCCCGTCTTGATAAACAGCCGCTTGCCCAGCTTTTGCAGATGGACGGCCCGCGTCGCGAAGTCGTGCAGCGTGGCAATGAAATCAGCTATTTTGAGCCGGGTCTCGAGCCCTTTACGCTGAACGGCGATTACATCGTTGATTCTCTGCCTTCGCTCATCTATACCGATTTCAAACGTCTGTCTCCTTACTACGATTTTATTTCCGTAGGACGTACCCGTATTGCCGACCGGCTCTGCGAAGTTCTGCGTGTGGTCGCCAGAGACGGAACGCGTTACAGCTATATCGTCTGGATGGATGCAGAGACCAAGCTGCCAATGCGGGTCGATCTGCTGGATCGCGATGGCGAGACCCTGGAGCAGTTCCGGGTGATCTCCTTCACCATTGACGATCAGGTCGGAAACAGCATGCAGAATCTGGCGAAAGCCAACCTGCCGCCGCTGCTCTCCGTTCCGGCTGGCGATCCTGTCAATTTCAACTGGGCACCAGACTGGATCCCGCAGGGCTTCAGCGAAGTTTCCAGTAGTCGACGCCAGCTACCGACCATTGATACTCCGGTTGAATCCCGGCTCTATTCCGACGGATTGTTCAGCTTCTCGGTGAACATTAACCGGGCAACGCCGGTCAGTGCCGATCAGATGCTGCGCACCGGTCGTCGCACCGTCAGTACCACGGTACGTGATAACGCTGAGATAACCATTGTGGGTGAACTGCCGCCGCAAACGGCTAAGCGTATCGCCGACAGTATTAAATTCAGGGCTGCGCAATGATCAAAGAGTGGGCAACTGTCGTTTCATGGCAGAAGGGCGTCGCGCTGGTCAGCTGTGATGTTAAAGCATCCTGTAACAGCTGCGCCTCCCGCGCCGGTTGCGGAAGCCGTGTGCTGAATAAACTCGGGCCGCAGACCTCACACACCATCAGCGTGCCCTGCGCAGAGCCGCTGGTCGAAGGTCAGAAAGTTGAACTGGGGATCGCCGAAGGCAGCCTGCTTGGTTCGGCTATGCTGGTGTATCTCTCGCCGCTGGTGGGACTGTTTGCCCTGGGCGGTCTGTTCCAGGTGCTGTTTGCTACCGATCTGGCTGCCATGTGTGGCGCAGCGCTGGGTGGAGTGGGCGGCTTTTTACTGGCCCGCGGCTTTTCATCAAGGCTTGCGGTGCGTGAAGAGTGGCAGCCCGTTATTCTTAGCGTCGGATTGCCGCCCGATCAGCTTCGCGTCGAAACGCTCTCTTCTGAAGCCCGGTGATGTACCGGGCTTTGTTATATTTACATCTCATAAAAGAAAACCCCGGACCTTCGCGCTAAGCTTGCTGGAAGAGCATTTCCTGGCGGAGGAGATGTAGTGTAGAATGCTGCGTTTTCGCACTGAAAAACGTCAGGCTAAGAACAGCGGCCTCCAGGAATTCGTAAGGCATAATTATTTAACTATATGAAGAACATACGTAACTTTTCGATCATTG
This sequence comes from Leclercia adecarboxylata, assembly GCF_023639785.1. Lineage (NCBI taxonomy): Bacteria > Pseudomonadati > Pseudomonadota > Gammaproteobacteria > Enterobacterales > Enterobacteriaceae > Leclercia > Leclercia adecarboxylata. Next base: position 3,494,514 of record NZ_CP098325.1, on the reverse strand, counting down.
CTCACATTGACCACGGTAAGTCGACGCTGTCTGACCGTATTATCCAGATTTGCGGTGGCCTGTCTGATCGTGAAATGGCAGCCCAGGTTCTGGACTCCATGGACCTGGAACGCGAACGCGGTATTACCATTAAAGCGCAGAGCGTTACGCTCGACTATAAAGCGTCTGACGGTGAAACCTATCAACTTAACTTTATCGACACCCCGGGCCACGTTGACTTCTCCTACGAAGTTTCCCGTTCGCTGGCGGCCTGCGAAGGGGCGCTGCTGGTGGTTGATGCCGGGCAGGGCGTAGAAGCCCAGACCCTGGCGAACTGCTATACCGCGATGGAAATGGATCTCGAAGTGGTGCCGGTTCTGAACAAAATTGACCTGCCAGCCGCCGATCCTGAGCGCGTAGCGGAAGAGATTGAAGATATCGTCGGCATCGACGCGACCGATGCCGTGCGCTGCTCGGCGAAAACCGGCGTGGGCGTGACCGATGTTCTGGAACGTCTGGTACGCGACATCCCGGCGCCGGAAGGCGACGCCGATGCTCCGCTGCAGGCGTTAATCATCGACTCCTGGTTCGATAACTATCTCGGGGTTGTCTCGCTGGTGCGTATCAAAAACGGCACCATGCGTAAAGGCGACAAGATTAAAGTGATGAGCACCGGACAGGTCTATAACGCAGACCGTCTGGGGATCTTCACGCCAAAACAGGTCGACCGTACCGAGCTGAAATGCGGCGAGGTAGGTTGGCTGGTTTGTGCCATTAAAGACATCCTCGGTGCGCCAGTGGGCGATACCCTGACGGGTGCCCGTAACCCGGCAGAGAAAGCGCTGCCAGGCTTCAAAAAGGTGAAACCGCAGGTTTATGCGGGCCTGTTCCCGGTCAGCTCTGATGATTACGAGAACTTCCGTGATGCGCTGGGCAAACTGAGCCTGAACGATGCTTCCCTGTTCTATGAGCCAGAAAGCTCGACGGCGCTGGGCTTCGGCTTCCGCTGCGGCTTCCTCGGCCTTCTGCACATGGAGATCATCCAGGAGCGTCTGGAGCGTGAATACGATCTGGATCTGATCACCACGGCACCAACGGTAGTCTACGAAGTCGAAACCACGTCCAAAGAGGTTATCTACGTCGACAGCCCGTCCAAGCTGCCGCCGCTGAATAATATCCATGAATTACGCGAGCCAATCGCTGAGTGTCACATGCTGCTGCCGCAGGAGTTCCTCGGTAACGTCATCACGTTGTGTATCGAAAAACGTGGCGTGCAGACCAACATGGTGTACCACGGGAACCAGGTCGCTCTGACCTATGAAATCCCGATGGCGGAAGTGGTGCTCGACTTCTTCGACCGTCTGAAGTCTACGTCCCGTGGTTATGCGTCGCTGGATTACAACTTCAAGCGCTTCCAGGCCTCTAACATGGTGCGTGTGGACGTGCTGATCAACAGCGAGCGTGTTGATGCGCTGGCGCTGATCACCCACAACGACAATGCCCCGTATCGTGGTCGTGAACTGGTCGAGAAGATGAAAGAGCTCATCCCACGCCAGCAGTTCGACATTGCGATTCAGGCGGCCATTGGTAACCACATCATTGCCCGTTCTACGGTGAAACAGTTACGTAAAAACGTTCTGGCAAAATGCTATGGCGGTGACGTGAGCCGTAAGAAAAAGCTGCTCCAGAAGCAGAAAGAAGGTAAGAAACGTATGAAGCAGGTCGGTAACGTTGAGCTGCCGCAGGAAGCGTTCCTCGCCATTCTGCACGTGGGTAAAGACGGAAAATAATCCTTAAGGAGTTGGCATGGCGAACATGTTTGCCCTGATCCTGGTGATTGCCACCCTGGTGACGGGGCTGTTGTGGTGTCTGGATAAGTTTATTTTTGCTCCGAAACGTCGCGAACGTCAGGCCGTTGCACAGACGGCCACGGGCGATCAGCTGGATGCGAAAACCCTGAAGAAAGTCAGCCCTAAGCCGGGCTGGCTGGAAACGGGCGCCTCGGTCTTTCCGGTGCTGGCCATCGTGCTGGTGGTGCGTTCGTTCATCTATGAACCTTTCCAGATCCCATCCGGTTCGATGATGCCAACGCTGCTGATCGGGGATTTCATTCTGGTAGAGAAGTTTGCTTACGGCATCAAAGATCCGATCTACCAGAAAACGCTGATCGAAACCGGTCACCCTAAACGCGGCGATATCGTGGTGTTTAAATATCCGGACGATCCTCGTCTGGATTACATCAAACGCACCGTTGGCGTACCGGGTGATAAGGTGACCTATAATCCGGTGTCCAAAGAGGTGACGGTTCAGCCTGGCTGCAGTTCCGGTACCGCTTGTGGCAGCGCATTACCGGTGACCTATTCCGGCGTTGAGCCAAGCGACTTCGTGCAGACGTTTGCCCGTCGCAACGGCGGCGAAGCAACCAGCGGATTCTTCCAGCTGCCGAAAGGCGAGACCAAAGAGAACGGTATTCGTCTGAACGAGCGGAAAGAGACGCTGGGCGATGTCACACACCGTATTCTGACCGTCTCCATCGCTCAGGATCAGTTGGGCATGTACTATCAGCAGCAGGGGCAACAGCTGGCGACCTGGATCGTACCGCCGGGACATTACTTCATGATGGGTGATAACCGCGATAACAGCGCGGACAGCCGTTACTGGGGCTTTGTACCGGAAGCGAATCTGGTCGGTAAAGCCACCACCATCTGGATGAGCTTTGAGAAACAGGAAGGCGAATGGCCAACCGGCGTACGGTTAAATCGTATTGGCGGCATCCATTAATTCCTGATAAATGAGTGCGTAGCCTCTTTAATTAGGGGCTACGTGAATTATTTAACTGATAAATCTCTTCAGACTAACGACAACCCCTGTCGTTGCGTATAGAATATTCCCCCGAAGTTTAAGGTTGGCGCTAATTCAGTGCCACGGCACACGAAACCGCGTTGGCTTGTTCAGGTCGGTTTCGTGTGCTGCATTTTTGACGCATTTATTCTATTGGTATCGCATGAACCCCATCGTAATTAATCGGCTTCAACGGAAGCTGGGCTACACTTTTCAGCATCAGGAGTTGTTGCAACAGGCATTAACCCATCGCAGTGCCAGCAGCAAACACAATGAGCGACTCGAATTCCTGGGCGACTCCATTTTAAGTTTTGTTATTGCCAATGCGCTTTATCACCGTTTCCCGCGTGTGGACGAAGGTGATATGAGCCGTATGCGTGCAACGCTGGTACGTGGCAATACGCTTGCCGAAATTGCCCGTGAATTTGAACTGGGTGAATGTCTGCGACTCGGGCCTGGCGAACTGAAAAGCGGCGGCTTCCGTCGTGAATCTATTCTCGCGGATACCGTCGAAGCGTTAATCGGTGGCGTTTTCCTCGACAGCGATATCCAGACGGTCGAACAGCTGATCCTCAACTGGTATCAGTCGCGTCTGGATGAAATCAGCCCGGGTGATAAACAGAAAGATCCAAAAACCCGTTTGCAGGAGTACCTGCAGGGTCGCCATCTGCCGCTGCCATCCTATCTGGTGGTGCAGGTTCGTGGCGAAGCACACGATCAGGAATTTACCATCCATTGCCAGGTCAGTGGCCTGAGTGAACCGGTGGTTGGCACAGGTTCAAGCCGTCGCAAGGCGGAACAGGCTGCCGCCGAACAGGCGTTAAAAATGCTGGAGCTGGAATGAGCGAAGAAAAAAGTTACTGTGGGTTTATTGCCATCGTCGGACGTCCGAACGTGGGCAAATCAACCCTGCTGAATAATCTGCTGGGGCAGAAAATCTCCATCACCTCCCGTAAGGCGCAGACCACCCGTCACCGTATTGTCGGTATCCATACCGAAGGGGCGTATCAGGCGATTTATGTCGATACCCCGGGTCTGCATATGGAAGAGAAACGCGCCATCAACCGTCTGATGAACAAGGCGGCGAGCAGCTCTATCGGCGACGTTGAGCTGGTCATTTTCGTGGTCGAAGGCACCCGCTGGACGCCAGACGACGAGATGGTGCTGAACAAGTTGCGCGACGGTAAAACGCCGGTGATCCTCGCGGTCAACAAAGTTGACAACGTGCAGGAAAAAGCTGACCTGCTGCCGCATCTGCAGTGGCTGGGCAGCCAGATGAACTTCCTCGACATCGTCCCGCTCTCTGCCGAGACCGGTCTGAACGTCGACACCATCGCGGGTATCGTGCGTAAGCATCTGCCGGAAGCGATTCACCACTTCCCGGAAGAGTACGTCACCGACCGTTCTCAGCGTTTTATGGCGTCTGAAATCATCCGTGAAAAGCTGATGCGTTTCCTCGGCGCTGAACTGCCGTACTCGGTAACCGTGGAAATCGAGCGTTTCCAGTCTAACGAGCGCGGCGGATACGACATCAACGGGCTGATCCTCGTTGAGCGCGAAGGGCAGAAGAAGATGGTGATTGGCAATAAAGGGGCCAAAATCAAAACCATCGGTATCGAGGCCCGTAAGGATATGCAGGAGATGTTTGAAGCCCCGGTTCACCTGGAACTGTGGGTGAAAGTGAAATCTGGCTGGGCCGATGATGAGCGTGCTCTGCGCAGCCTCGGTTACGGCGAAGACCAATAACTCAAGACGAGTATGATGGAAGGTTGGCAGCGCGCCTTCGTTCTCCATAGTCGCCCCTGGAGCGAAACCAGCCTGATGCTGGACGTCTTCACGGAAGAGTCAGGCCGCGTGCGCCTTGTTGCCAAAGGCGCACGTTCAAAACGTTCTAATCTGAAGGGCGCTCTGCAGCCTTTCACCCCGCTGCTGGTCCGCTTTGGCGGGCGTGGGGAAGTGAAAACCCTGCGCAGTGCTGAAGCCGTCTCTCTGGCGCTCCCCCTCTCTGGTATTACGCTGTACAGCGGTCTGTATGTTAACGAGCTCATTACGCGCGTACTTGAACATGAGACCCGCTTCTCTGAACTCTTTTTCGACTATCTGCACTGTCTCCAGGCGCTGGCGGGCATCACGGGATCGCCGGAACCAACGCTGCGCCGGTTTGAGCTGGCGTTGCTCGGACATCTGGGGTACGGCGTTGATTTTCTGCACTGTGCGGGCACCGGTGAGCCGGTCGAAGACGCCATGACCTACCGTTATCGTGAAGAGAAGGGCTTTATCGCCAGCGTGGTCATCGACAACAATACCTTCACCGGGCGGGATCTTCGGGCGCTGGCTGAACGCGAATTTCCTGACGTCAGCACCCTTCGGGCGGCAAAACGCTTTACCCGTATTGCGCTCAAGCCGTATCTTGGTGGCAAGCCCTTAAAGAGCCGCGAATTATTCCGGCAGTTTATGCCGAAGCGTTAACGTATGTCCCCCTCCCTGTAAAAGGGGGAAGCGAACCAAAAGAAAACCGAGGATTGTCATGGCTGAATTACTCTTAGGCGTCAACATTGACCACATTGCCACGCTGCGCAATGCACGCGGTACTGCATATCCTGATCCGGTCCAGGCGGCCTTTATCGCCGAACAGGCGGGGGCCGATGGCATTACCGTGCACCTGCGCGAAGATCGCCGTCATATCACCGATCGCGACGTGCGCATCCTGCGTCAGACCCTGGACACCCGCATGAATCTGGAGATGGCGGTCACCGAAGAGATGCTGGCGATTGCCGTTGAGACGAAACCGCATTTCTGCTGCCTGGTGCCGGAAAAGCGCCAGGAAGTGACCACCGAAGGTGGGCTGGATGTGGCCGGTCAGCTGGATAAAATGCGTGATGCCTGCAAACGCCTGGCCGATGCCGGGATCCTCGTGTCGCTGTTTATTGATGCCGATGAAGCGCAGATCAAAGCCGCAGCCGACGTGGGTGCGCCGTTCATTGAGATTCACACCGGCTGCTACGCCGATGCCGAAGACGAAGCCACTCAGGCCAAAGAGCGCGATCGCATCGCCAAAGCGGCAACCTATGCGGCCGGTCTCGGCCTGAAGGTGAATGCCGGTCACGGTCTGACCTACCACAACGTCAAAGCCATTGCGGCGATCCCGGAGATGCACGAGCTGAACATCGGCCATGCGATTATCGGTCGCGCGGTGATGAGCGGCCTGAAAGAGGCGGTGGCTGAGATGAAACGCCTGATGCAGGAAGCCCGCAAGTAATGGCTATCCTTGGCTTAGGCACGGATATCGTTGAGATCGCCCGTATTGAAGCGGTGATTGCCCGGAGCGGCGATCGCCTTGCCCGTCGGGTGCTCAGCGATAACGAGTGGGCCATCTGGGAAACGCACCAGCAACCGGTGCGTTTTCTTGCCAAACGCTTTGCGGTGAAGGAGGCGGCGGCAAAAGCCTTCGGCACCGGGATCCGCAACGGTCTGGCATTCAATCAGTTTGAAGTGTTTAACGATGAGCTGGGCAAACCACGCCTCAGGCTGTGGGGCGAGGCGTTAAAGCTGGCGGAAAAGCTGGGTGTGGTGCATATGCATGTCACGCTGGCGGATGAGCGCCATTACGCCTGCGCTACGGTGATCGTCGAAAGTTAAATCTTATCGGCGTGGTGCATCAGCACGAACTTATCCCACAGCTGCTCTTCCGATTCAGGATGTGCCGGATCTTTCAGGATAGTATTGGGGATCGGGCACACCTTCTGGCAGGTTGGCGTCTCATAATGGCCAATGCACTCGGTGCAACGGTCGCTGTTAATCTCGTAAATGCTCTCTCCCATAGAGATTGCCTGGTTAGGGCATTCGGGTTCGCACATATCGCAATTGATGCATTTTTTGGTGATTAACAGCGCCATCAGGAAATTCTCAGAAACAACACAAACAGGGCGGGCATTATACGCTCATTCCCTGCTCAAACCAGTTTTTTTACCAGGGCCTCACTGTGGCGAATGCGTTCCGGGGCGTGCTCCAGATCCTGCTGAACCAGCGCCATAAACAGCAGATCGGTCAGCATCATCTGGGCGCTGGTGGACGAGATCGCCGCGCTGCGGGTGGCCTGCTCTTCGGCAATGGTGTACAGACAGCGCGTGGCCCGCTGCTGTAGCGCATTGGGGGTAAAGCCGGTTATCGCCAGAATTTTACCGCCCACGCGCAGCGCTTCATCGGCGGCCAGGTTGATCTCGCGACGCTCCCCGGAGTAGGAGAGGGCCAGCAGCAGATCGTCAGGCTCCATCGCCTGCACGGTGGCCAGCAGGGCGTGCATATCCTGCTCGACAATTGCAATCACGCCGATTTTATTCAGCTTCCAGCCAAAGTTGCGCGCCACCAGCCCGGAGGCGCCGATACCGGTGAGGATCACCCGTCTCGCCGCGCGCAGCATGGCCACGCTCTCCAGCAGTTTCTCTTCGCTGTTAACGTCGAGGGTGGCGTGCATCGCCGCCACGTTCTCTTTGATCAGCTTTTCGCCTACCAGTCGCATCGGATCGTCGCCGCGGATCTGGTTATGGACCGGCATGGATTGCGGATTCGGGTTGCTGGCCAGCGCCTCGCTGAGCGCCAGTTTTAATGCCGGAAAACCTTTAAAACCGATCTTCTGGGCGAATTTCACCACGCTGGACTGGCTCACTCCCGCCTCGCTTGCCAGCTGCTGGGAGCTTAAATGGCGGGCGCGATCGGGCTGAGAGAGTAAAAAATCCGCGAGTTTTTTATCGCTCTGGGCAAAACCCGCGTAGCGCTGGCGGATACGAATTAAACAGTTCATACGGACTCCTGGCGAAATGTGATGACTGCAGCAATTGCGAATACTGCTCGCCTGAATGAATTTTATATTCCATTATAATGTGTCTATTATGAATTAAAAATTCTTGAGGTACAAAAAATGAATCTCGGCTCACTGGTATCAGAATCCCGCAACCCACAAACCCTGGACCTGGACGCACTCTCCACACTTGACCTTGTTCATCGCTTTAACCAACAGGATACGCTGGTCGCGCAGGCAGTGAAAGAGACATTGCCCGAGGTGGCAAAAGCCGTGGATGCCGCTGCAGACGCGCTGAAAGCAGGCGGGCGCATCATCTATATGGGCGCAGGCACCAGCGGACGCCTGGGAGTGCTGGATGCCTCTGAGTGCCCACCGACCTTTGGCGTGCCGCATGGCCTGGTGATCGGCCTGATTGCCGGTGGTCCTGGGGCGCTGCTGAAAGCGGTGGAAGGGGCTGAGGACAGCAAACAGCTCGGTGAGGACGATCTCAAAGCCCTCAACCTGACCGCACAGGATCTGGTGGTCGGTCTCGCAGCTTCCGGGCGCACGCCGTATGTGATTGGCGGCCTGGAGTATGCCAACCAGACCGGCTGCACCACCGTGGCCATCTCCTGTAATCCAGGCTCACCCATTGCCCAGGTGGCGACGATCGCCATCTCGCCGGTGGTGGGCCCGGAGGCGTTAACCGGCTCCACCCGCCTGAAATCCGGCACGGCGCAAAAGCTGGTGCTGAACATGATCTCCACCGGGGCGATGGTGAAGTTCGGCAAGGTCTACCAGAACCTGATGGTGGACATGAAAGCCACTAACGTGAAGCTCATCGACCGGGCGTGCCGCATGGTGGTCGAAGCCACGGGGACCTCCCGCGAAGAGGCGGAACAGGTTCTGCACCAGACCGGGTATGACGTCAAACCGGCCATTCTGATGATCTTAAGCGGGCTGGATGCCGAGGCGGCGCGCGCCAGGCTTGATGCCCATCAGGGATTCTTACGTGCGGCATTAGAAAACTAAAGAGGCGTACATGGAAAAAACAGCAGCGCTCGCCAGCGGTATTCTTGCGGGGATCGGCGGAGAGAAAAATATACTGCGTCTGGAAAACTGCATGACGCGGGTACGGGTGGAAGTTCAGGATGACGACAAGCTCGATTTGGCGCGGCTGAAAAAACTGCCCGGCGTCAGCGGCTATGTTAAGCAGGGGGAGCAGCATCAGCTGATTGTTGGCCCCGGCAAGGCCGCGCAAGTGGTGGACGCCATGCGTTCGCTGATGGGCGGGGCGGCGATCGATGATGCCGAACGCACTAAGGCGCAGGCCAGGGCCAGATATAAAGCCCCGATGAGCGATGCGCTGCGCCTGCTGGCTAACGTCTTTATTCCGATTATTCCGGCGTTTATTGCCTCGGGGCTGATCACCGGGATTATCAATATTCTCAAACGGCCGGACATTGTCGGGGATTTTGCGACGCACTATCCAAACCTGCTCGGGATCCTCGGCATTTTCGGCAGCGCGGTTTTCGCCATCATGAACATTCTGGTCGGGGTGAATACCGCCAAAGTGTTTGGCGGCTCGCTGGCAATGGGTGGGGTAATGGCCGGCATTCTCTCCAGCCCGCAGCTGGCGCAGATCACCCTGTTTGGTGAAGCGCTGCAGCCGGGGCGCGGCGGGGTGATTGCCGTGCTGCTGGTGGTGGTGCTGATGTGCTGGATCGAGAAAAAGCTGCGCAACGCCCTGCCGGGCTCGCTGGAGCTGATCCTCAACCCGCTGCTGACCACCCTTATCACCGGCAGCATTGCGATTATCGCCCTGCAGCCGCTGGGTGGCTGGATCTCTGAGTCCATTGCTCACGGTGCCTCCTGGGCTATCGATCGCGGTGGTTTCCTGGTGGGCGCGGTGCTATCGGGCACCTTCCTGCCGCTGGTGCTGACGGGGTTACACCAGGGTCTGGTGCCGATCCACGTTGAGCTGGTACAGGCTCACGGCTATAACGCCCTGCTGCCTATTCTGGCGATGGCCGGGGTGGGGCAGATCGGCGCGGCGATTGCGGTGCTGATGAAAACGCGCAATGCGCGCCTGAAAAAGGTGATCAAAGGGGCGCTGCCGGTCGGGCTGCTGGGCATTGGCGAGCCGCTGATCTTCGGCGTCACCCTGCCGCTGGGCAAGCCCTTTATCGGTGCCTGTCTGGGGGGCGCGATCGGCGGGGCGCTGATCAGTTACTGGAAAGTGGCTACCGTGATTACCTTTGGAATTTCCGGTTTACCCCTGGCATTAACCATCGTGACCGGAAAAGTCATGCTCTATCTGTTAGGCTATCTGGTAGCGGTGATCGCCGGGTTCCTGTTTACCTGGCTGTTAGGGTTCAACGATCCAGAGGAGTAAGGTTTGGCAAATAACGAGCGTCGCGTTGTCTTTTTTGATCTGGACGGAACGCTGCATCAGCAGGATATGTTCGGTACCTTTATGCGCTATTTACTGCGCCGACAGCCCCTGAATGCCCTGCTCGTATTGCCTCTGCTACCCATCGTGGGCTGCGCGCTGCTGGTGAAAGGGCGCGCCGCCCGCTGGCCGATGAGCCTGCTGCTGTGGGGCTGCACCTTCGGCCATAGCGAAGCCCGGCTGAAACAGCTGGAGAAAGAGTTTGTCAGCTGGTTTCGCGAGCATGTTACCGCGTTTCCGGTGGTGCAGGATCGGCTGACAAATTACCTGGACGCCAACGATGCCGATATCTGGCTGATCACCGGCTCGCCGCAGTCGCTGGTGGAGCAGGTCTATTTTGATACCCCCTGGCTGCCGCGCGTCAACCTGATCGCCACCCAGACTGGCCGCGCCTGGGGCGGCTGGGTGCTGACCATGCGCTGCCTCGGTCACGAGAAGGTGGTGCAGCTGGAGAAAAAAATCGGCACTCCGCTGCGACTCTACAGCGGCTACAGCGACAGCAAACAGGACAACCCGCTGCTCTACTTCTGCCAGCACCGCTGGCGGGTCACGCCGATGGGCGAACTTCAGCAACTGGAATGATTTTGTGATTATGCATAGCGGGTGTGTATAATGCGCCCGCTTTTCAGACTGGAGTATGCTGCGTTGTCCGACCCTGAACTCAATCATGAATACTGGATGCGCCACGCGCTCCAGCTTGCCCAACGCGCCTGGGATGAAGGCGAAGTCCCGGTCGGTGCCGTGCTGGTGCACAACAATCAGGTGATTGGCGAGGGCTGGAATCGCCCGATTGGTCGCCATGATCCCACCGCCCATGCTGAAATTATGGCTTTACGCCAGGGCGGGCTGGTGCTGCAAAACTACCGCCTGCTGGATACCACCCTGTATGTCACCCTCGAACCCTGCGTCATGTGCTCCGGGGCAATGATCCACAGCCGGATCGGCACGGTGGTGTATGGCGCGCGGGATGAAAAAACCGGCGCGGCAGGTTCGCTGCTGGATGTGCTTAGTCACCCTGGCATGAATCATCAGGTCAAGGTTATTGGAGAGGTGCTGGCACCAGCGTGTTCGGCGATGCTAAGTGACTTCTTTCGAATGCGGCGTCAGCAGAAAAAGCAGCAAAAGGCAGAATCGAAGCTATCGGCTGAGTAAGCTCATCCGGTGATACCACCGGATACGCCTGCGCCAGCTGCTGCTCCGCCTGCGCCTCTTTCTCTTTTTCTATCAGATACCCCACCAGGCTTATCTGGTATTTGCGGATATTCTCTACGTAGGCGTACGCCTCATGGCCACGGGCGTAGCCATAGGTTAACTTGTTATAATACGGCTTCTGGCTCAGCAGCGGCAGGCGCTGCTTTACGTCTGACCAGCTGTCGGGATTCCCTTTGGTCTTCGCCGTCAGCGCGCGGGCGTCGATCATATGGGCATACCCCATGTTATAGGCCGCCAGCGCGAACCAGATCCGCTCCTCTTCCGGCACGCTCTCCGGCACTTTAGCCATCATATCCTGCAGGTAGCGCGCGCCGCCGCTAATGCTCTGCTCGGCATCGGTACGGTCCGTCAGGCCCAGGCTCTGGGCGGTGTTTTTGGTCAGCATCATCAGGCCGCGCACCCCGGTTGGCGAGGTGGCCTGCGCATCCCAGTGGGATTCCTGATACGAAATAGCGGCCAGCAGTCGCCAGTCAATCTCCTGAGCGTACTTCTCAAACAGCGGTTTCAGCTCCGGCAGAACGTTATCCACCGCCCGCAGGAAGCTGCGGGTATCGACATAGTCGAAATCGCCGCCATGGCCGAGGTACTTCTCTTCCAGACGCGCCAGAGTGCCATCCTCATTCATCCCATTGAAGAAATCGAGCATCGCGGCGGAGAGCGTCTGATCAGCGTCGAGCGGGCTGAACCAGGTGACAGGCTGCTCGTCGGTGACGTCCAGCGCCACGGCCAGCTCCGGATGGACGCGCTGGAACAGGCTGATGGCAACCGAGTCGGCGATGGTGTAGGGCAGTTTCCCGTCCGTCACCTGCTGCAGCAGCGCCGTGGTGCCCAGCTTCGGATCGACCTTCCAGCTGAGATTGGGGTATTTTTTCTCTTTCAGCGCCTGCAGATCGTTAATCGCCACATGCCCGGGGGCGATGGTGAGCTGCTCGGCGGTAAGGTTGGCAAGGGTGCGCGGTCGCAGGCTGCCCACGCGATAGACCAGCTGCTGGGAAACAGAGTAATAGGTAGGACCGGGCTGATAGTTTTTGCTGCGCTCGCTGTTATAGACAAGGCCCGCGGCCAGCATGTCGGCATTGCCATTATCGAGGTCGTCAAAAAGCTGGCTGATGTTCTGGCGGACCGTCACTTTCAGCTTCACACCCAGGTAGTCGGCAAAATGCTGCGCCAGTTCGTAATCCAGCCCAATGACTTTATCGTTTATCGAACTGTAGGTGAGGGGGGAGACGACGGTACTGACGCGCAGCACCCCCCGCGCCTGGATGGCGGCGATGCGATTTTCGGCTTTACCGAACCAGGGGATTGATGGCCACAGGGCCGCTGCCAGCAGCAGGGTGACGATGCCGATGAACAGATAATTGATCTTTAATTTTTTCAATAAGTTGATTCTATATGCTGTGTATTATTTTGGTTAGTATGGGCCACAGTTAAAGCAAGTCTTACCAAAGATTCCGCGGCATTTTGCGCAAAGTTACGCCACTTGGCAACTTATTAGCAGGTGCCGCAACATTTGTTGCTAAATGGCAACGACGATTTTATTACGACGCAAACGGTTTCGTCGGCGCGCAGGATCCACTATAATGGCGCCCGTTTTCCCCCCTTGCGCACACTGTAAGCGCCTCCGGCGCTTCGAAGACGAGAGACTTATGATGGAAATTCTGCGTGGTTCGCCTGCACTGTCTGCCTTCCGTATCAACAAACTGCTGGCACGTTTCCAGGCGGCCGACCTTCCGGTAAGCAATATTTACGCTGAGTATGTCCATTTTGCTGACCTGACCGCGCCTTTATCGGCAGACGAGAGCATCCGACTGGAACGCCTGCTGAAGTATGGCCCAAGCCTGAGCAGCCATACCCCGAACGGTAAACTTCTGCTGGTCACGCCTCGCCCTGGCACCATCTCCCCCTGGTCTTCTAAAGCAACCGACATCGCCCATAACTGTGGTCTGAGCCAGATTAGCCGTCTGGAGCGTGGCGTGGCGTATTACGTTGAGGCCTCCAGCCTGACGGACGCCCAGTGGTCAGCCGTGGCAGCAGAGCTACACGACCGTATGATGGAGAGCGTGTTTACCTCTCTCGACGACGCGCAGCAGCTCTTCTCTCACCACCAGCCTGCGCCGGTCCAGAGTGTGGATCTGCTGGGCGAAGGCCGTCAGGCCCTGATTGACGCTAACCTGCGTTTAGGCCTGGCGCTGGCAGAAGATGAAATTGACTATCTGCAGGATGCGTTCGTTAAGCTGAACCGCAATCCAAACGACATCGAACTCTATATGTTCGCGCAGGCTAACTCTGAGCACTGCCGCCACAAGATCTTCAACGCCGACTGGGTTATCGACGGCGAGCAGCAGCCGAAGTCGCTGTTCAAAATGATCAAAAACACCATGGAGAAAACCCCTGACCACGTGCTGTCGGCTTACAAAGACAATGCTGCGGTTATGGAAGGTTCCGAGGTGGGCCGCTTCTTCGCCGATCGCGAAGCAGGGCGCTATGACTTCCATCAGGAGCCTGCGCACATCCTGATGAAGGTCGAAACCCACAACCACCCGACGGCGATCTCGCCGTGGCCGGGTGCCGCGACCGGTTCCGGCGGTGAAATCCGTGACGAAGGCGCAACCGGCCGTGGAGCAAAACCAAAAGCGGGTCTGGTCGGTTTCTCCGTTTCCAACCTGCGTATCCCGGGCTTTGAACAGCCGTGGGAAGAAGATTTCGGTAAGCCAGAGCGTATTGTTACCGCGCTGGACATCATGACCGACGGCCCGCTGGGCGGCGCGGCCTTTAACAACGAATTTGGTCGCCCGGCCCTGAACGGCTATTTCCGTACCTATGAAGAGAAAGTGGACAGCCACAACGGCGAAGAGCTGCGTGGCTACCACAAGCCGATCATGCTGGCAGGCGGGATCGGCAACATTCGCGCCGATCACGTGCAGAAAGGCGAGATCGTTGTTGGCGCTAAGCTGATCGTCCTGGGTGGCCCGGCGATGAACATCGGTCTGGGCGGCGGGGCAGCCTCTTCTATGGCTTCCGGTCAGTCTGATGCGGATCTCGATTTTGCCTCCGTTCAGCGTGATAACCCGGAGATGGAGCGTCGTTGCCAGGAGGTGATCGATCGCTGCTGGCAGCTGGGCGATGCCAACCCGATCCTCTTTATTCACGACGTGGGCGCGGGCGGTCTGTCCAACGCCATGCCGGAGCTGGTAAGCGACGGCAACCGCGGCGGACGCTTCAACCTGCGCGACATCCTGAGCGATGAGCCAGGCATGAGCCCGCTGGAGATCTGGTGTAACGAATCTCAGGAACGCTATGTGCTGGCCGTGGCGCCAGAGCAGCTGCCGCTCTTTGACGAGCTGTGCCGCCGCGAGCGCGCGCCGTACGCGGTGATCGGCGAAGCCACCGAAGAGATGCACCTCTCCTTAAGCGATACCCACTTCGACAATCAGCCGATTGATCTGCCGCTGGACGTGCTGCTGGGTAAAACGCCGAAGATGACCCGCGACGTTGAGTCCCGCAAAGCGAGCGGTAAAGCGCTCGACCTGCAGGGCGTCACCGTTGCCGACGCGGTCAACCGCGTGCTGCATCTGCCGTCCGTGGCGGAGAAAACCTTCCTCGTCACCATCGGCGACCGCACCGTGACCGGTATGGTTGCCCGGGATCAGATGGTTGGCCCGTGGCAGGTACCGGTGGCGAACTGCGCGGTGACCACCGCCAGCCTCGACAGCTACTACGGTGAAGCGATGGCGCTGGGCGAACGCTCCCCGGTTGCCCTGCTGGACTTCGCTGCCTCTGCCCGTCTGGCTGTAGGCGAAGCGCTGACCAACATCGCCGCCACCCAGATTGGCGACATTAAACGTATCAAGCTCTCCGCCAACTGGATGGCCGCAGCCGGTCACCCGGGCGAAGACGCCGGGCTGTACGAAGCGGTTAAAGCGGTGGGGGAAGAGCTCTGTCCTGCTCTCGGCCTGACTATCCCGGTGGGTAAAGACTCCATGTCGATGAAAACCCGCTGGCAGGAAGGGAGCGAGCAGCGCGAGATGACCTCGCCGCTGTCGCTGGTGATCACCGCCTTCGCCCGCGTGGAAGATGTGCGCCATACCATCACTCCGCAGCTCTCTACCGAAGACAACGCCCTGCTGCTGATCGACCTGGGTAAAGGCCACAATGCGCTGGGTGCCACCGCGCTGGCGCAGGTTTATCGCCAGCTGGGCGACAAAGCGGCAGACGTGCGCGATGTGGAACAGCTGAAAGGCTTCTATGACGCCATTCAGGCGCTGGTTGCACAGCGTAAACTGCTGGCCTACCACGACCGTTCCGACGGCGGGCTGCTGGTTACCCTGGCGGAGATGGCCTTCACAGGCCACTGCGGCATTGAGGCAAACATCGCCTCCCTGGGCGACGATCGTCTGGCTGCGCTGTTCAACGAAGAGCTGGGCGCGGTGATTCAGGTGCGTGCTGCGGATCGCGACGCGGTAGAAGCGCTGCTGGCGCAGCATGGTCTGGGCGACTGCGTGCACTATCTGGGTAAAGCGGTGAGCGGGGATCGTTTTGTTATCGACGCCAATGGCCAGACGGTCTTTGCCGAAAGCCGCTCCACGCTGCGTATGTGGTGGGCAGAAACCACCTGGCAGATGCAGCGTCTGCGCGACAACCCGGCGTGCGCCGATCAGGAGCACGAGGCGAAAGCCAACGACAACGATCCGGGTCTGAACGTGAAACTCTCCTTCGACATCAACGAAGACATTGCTGCGCCGTATATCGCGAAGGGCGCACGTCCGAAAGTGGCCGTGCTGCGTGAGCAGGGGGTGAACTCGCACGTTGAGATGGCGGCTGCCTTCCACCGTGCAGGCTTCGATGCTATCGACGTGCACATGAGCGACCTGCTGGCAGGCCGCACCGGCCTGGCTGATTTCCAGGCGCTGGTGGCGTGCGGCGGCTTCTCTTACGGGGACGTGCTGGGCGCGGGCGAAGGCTGGGCGAAATCCATCCTCTTCAACGAACGCGTCCGCGATGAGTTCGAAACCTTCTTCCACCGTCCGCAGACGCTGGCGCTGGGCGTCTGTAACGGCTGCCAGATGATGTCTAACCTGCGCGAGCTGATCCCGGGCAGCGAAGCCTGGCCGCGCTTTGTGCGTAACCAGTCCGATCGCTTCGAAGCGCGTTTCAGCCTGGTGGAAGTGACCCAGAGCCCATCTCTGCTGCTGCAGGGCATGGTGGGATCGCAGATGCCAATCGCCGTATCCCACGGTGAAGGGCAGGTTGAGCTGCGTAATGCCGCCCATCTGGCCGAGCTGGAGAGCAAAGGGCTGGTGGCGCTGCGCTTTGTCGATAACTTCGGCAAGGTCACGCAAAACTATCCGGCAAACCCGAACGGCTCTGCCAACGGGATCACCGCGGTGACCAGCGAAAGCGGTCGCGTAACCGTGATGATGCCGCACCCTGAGCGCGTGTTCCGTACCGTCAGCAACTCCTGGCACCCGGAGAACTGGGGCGAGGACAGCCCGTGGATGCGTATCTTCCGCAACGCGCGTAAGCAGTTGGGTTAAGTTATCGCTGTTGTGCCCGGTGGCGCTTTGCTTACCGGGCCTACAAAGCTTGGGACGATTTTGTAGGCCGGGCAAACGTAGTGCCGCCCGGCAGATCTTCAAGTGTCGCAAATGTGCGACAACTCACATCTCGCGGTGTCGCCAAAAAGCGACACTTAACCTATTGATTTATATAGACCTCATAAGAACCCGGTCAGGGTGTTGCTAATCAGCGACAGATAGCCTGAAAATCATACCCTGAGAAATTACTGTGAATACCCATAAAAATTCTTATTTTTCAGCGGATTAATATTTATATTTGCATTGTGGCACATCTGTTGCATAATAATAACCAGTGGCTCATTCACCCTCTTATGTCAGCCCCTTCGGGACGCGCTACATAAACTACGAATGACGCACAAAAAGGTGCCTGCCGTCCAACTACTGATCATAGCGTTGCTTTATCAGACCCAGGGCGAAACGTCGAGTTAGGCACCGCCTCATTCCACAACAAAGCCGGGTTTTTAACCCGGCTTTGTTGTATCTGAAAGCCTGTCCGGCTAGCATCCACTTACCCCCTTGCGACAGAGAGTAATGCGTTGAAACGCTGGCCTGTTTTCCCTCGCTCCTTACGACAGTTAGTCATGATGGCCTTCCTGCTGATCCTGCTGCCTTTGCTGGTGCTGGCATGGCAGGCATGGCAGAGCCTGAATGCGCTCAGCGCGCAGGCGGCACTCACTAACCGAACCACCCTCATTGATGCCCGCCGCAGCGAGGCGATGACCAATGCCGCCCTGGAGATGGAGCGCAGCTACCGGCAATACTGCGTCCTCGACGACCGAACCCTGGCGCGGGTCTATCAGAACCAGCGTAAACGCTACAGCGAAATGCTCGACGCCCACGCCGGTGTTCTGCCCGACGACAAGCTCTACCAGACATTGCGCCAGGATATTAATGCTCTGTCCCAGCTGCAGTGCATCAACAGCGGGCCTGATGCCCAGTCCGCCTTACGGCTGGAGGCCTTTGCCAGCGCCAACACCGAGATGGTACAGACGACCCGCTCGGTGATCTTCTCCCGTGGACAGCAGCTCCAGCAGGAGATCGCCGAGCGCGGCCAGTTCTTTGGCTGGCAGGCGCTGGTGCTTTTTCTGGTCAGCCTGGGGTTAGTCCTGCTCTTCACCCGCATGATCATCGGCCCGGTTAAGGGCATTGAGCGGATGATCAACCGCCTGGGGGAGGGGCGCTCGCTGGGCAATACCGTGGTCTTTACCGGCCCGCGCGAGTTACGTTCTGTCGGGCAACGCATCATCTGGCTTTCCGAGCGGCTGTCGTGGCTGGAATCCCAGCGCCACCAGTTTTTACGCCACATCTCCCACGAGCTGAAAACGCCCCTCGCCAGCATGCGTGAGGGCACCGAACTGCTGGCCGACGAGGTTGCCGGGCCGCTGACGCCGGAGCAAAGGGAGATTGTCGAGATCCTCGATGCCAGCAGCCGTAATCTGCAGAAGCTGATTGAGCAACTGCTGGATTACAACCGTAAACTGGCCGACGGCATGCCGGAGCTTGAGCGCGTGGAGCTTGCGCCGCTGGTGGACATGGTGCTCTCGGCCCATAGCCTGCCTGCACGGGCTAAAATGATGCATACTGAACTGTCGCTGGCGACGCCCGCCTGTTTAGCCGAACCGATGCTGCTGATGAGCGTGCTGGATAATCTTTATTCCAATGCGGTGCACTATGGTATTGAATCCGGTACCATTTATATTCGCAGTTTTACGCGCGGCTCACGGGTTTGTATCGATGTCGCCAATACCGGAAGCCCGATCCCCGACGATGAAAAGGCGATGATCTTTGAACCCTTTTTTCAGGGTAGCCATCAACGCAAAGGGGCGGTTAAGGGAAGCGGCCTGGGGCTGAGCATCGCCCGCGACTGCATTCGTCGTATGCAGGGAGAGCTTAATCTTGTCACTGACGACCATACCGATGTGTGCTTTCGCATCGAACTGCCGCTTGAGTCGGATAAATCACTAAAATGAATCTAAGTCTGGTGAGTATGTCACACGTCTTTTCCCGCGCCATTAACGCGGTGTTTTCCGGTCACTTTATCCGCCTGAGCCTTCCCTGTCTGCTGCTGGCCGGGTGCGTTAACCACGCGCCGATCAGCGCCATCAGCGGCAAGCAGGATGAAAAATTGCCTGAGCATCAGCTGGCGGACTTCCTGTCTACCGACTGCAATAATATCTGGCAGCTGCACGGTCAGGAGACCGACAGCAACCCGCTTTACTGGCTGCGCGGCATGGACTGCGCGGATCGTCTCTCACCTGCCGCCGCGCGTGCAGAAGCCCGGGGCTGGAGCGATGATACCTGGCAGGAGAGCTTTAAGCGCGGGCTTCTGCTGGCGAATGCCAAAATTAACCCGGTGGAGCGTCGCCAGTTAACCACCCGGCTGGATGCGCTGAGCCCGCAGATCCCGGCCCAGGTGCGCCCGCTGTATCAGCTATGGCGCCACGGGCAGGTGTTACAGCTGCAGCTGGCAGAGGAGCGTTCCCGCTACGGCAAGCTGCAGCAGTCCACCGACGGTGAACTGGACACCCTGCGCCAGCAGCAGCAATATCTGCGCACGCAGCTGGATACCACCACCCGGAAGCTGGAGAACCTGACCGACATTGAACGTCAGCTCTCCACCCGTAAGCCGGTCAGTAACTATCTGCCGGATGCACCGAAGAGTGCCACGTCGCCCGCCGGCACCGAGGGTGATGCAACAGAGCCAAACAGCGATGCCCCGAAACATGAGGACGTAAAGCCATGACAAGCCGAAAACCTGCGCATCTTTTGCTGGTGGATGACGATCCTGGTTTGCTGAAGCTGCTGGGCATGCGTCTGGTAAGCGAGGGCTACAGCGTTGCGACTGCCGAAAGCGGTCAGGAAGGGCTGAAGGTGCTGGGGCGCGAGAAGATCGATCTGGTCATCAGCGATCTGCGAATGGATGAAATGGACGGTATGCAGCTGTTTACCGAGATCCAGAAGCTCCAGCCCGGTATGCCGGTGATTATTCTCACCGCCCACGGCTCCATCCCCGATGCGGTGGCGGCCACCCAGCAGGGGGTCTTTAGCTTCCTCACCAAACCGGTGGACAAAGACGCGCTGTACAAAGCCATTGATGATGCGCTGGAACACGCTGCGCCGTCCGGGGACGAGACGTGGCGGGAGGCGATTGTCACCCGCAGCCCGATCATGCTGCGTCTGCTGGAGCAGGCCCGCATGGTGGCGCAGTCTGACGTCAGCGTGCTGATTAACGGCCAGAGCGGCACCGGGAAAGAGATCCTCGCCCAGGCCATTCACAACGCAAGCCCGCGCGGTAAAAAAGCCTTTATCGCCATCAACTGCGGGGCGCTGCCGGAACAGCTGCTGGAGTCTGAGCTGTTTGGCCATGCCCGCGGGGCCTTTACCGGCGCGGTCAGCAGCCGGGAAGGGCTGTTCCAGGCGGCGGAGGGCGGCACCCTGTTCCTCGATGAAATTGGCGATATGCCCGCCCCCTTGCAGGTCAAACTGCTGCGCGTATTGCAGGAGCGCAAGGTCAGGCCGCTCGGCAGTAACCGCGATATCGACATCGACGTACGCATTATTTCCGCCACGCACCGGGATCTGCCCAAGGCGATGGCGCGTAACGAGTTTCGCGAAGATCTCTTCTATCGCCTCAATGTGGTCAACCTGAAGATCCCGGCGCTGGCGGAGCGGGCAGAAGATATCCCGCTGCTGGCCACCCAGCTGCTGCGCCAGTCCGCCGAGCGGCACAAACCCTTTGTGCGGGCGTTTTCCACTGACGCCATGAAGCGGCTGATGGCCGCCAGCTGGCCCGGCAACGTGCGTCAGCTGGTGAACGTCATTGAACAGTGCGTGGCGCTGACCTCCTCACCGGTGATCAGCGATGCGCTGGTGGAGCAGGCGCTGGAGGGGGAGAACACCGCCCTGCCGACCTTCGTTGAGGCCCGCAACCAGTTTGAGCTTAACTATCTGCGTAAGTTACTGCAGATCACCAAAGGCAACGTCACCCATGCCGCGCGCATGGCCGGGCGTAACCGCACCGAGTTTTATAAGCTGCTGTCGCGCCATGAGCTGGAAGCAAACGATTTTAAAGAGTGATACCCTAAATTCCGCCTGAATATGATACTGTGAGCAACCGATTACGAGGCAGCTGACAGGCATAAGTTTAAGGACCACCATGAAAAAGATTGATGCGATTATTAAACCTTTCAAACTGGATGATGTACGCGAAGCGCTGGCAGAAGTAGGCATCACCGGCATGACGGTGACAGAGGTGAAAGGCTTTGGTCGTCAGAAGGGCCACACTGAGCTCTATCGTGGCGCGGAATACATGGTTGATTTCCTGCCGAAGGTAAAGATTGAAATCGTGGTGTCGGACGACATCGTGGAAACCTGCGTGGATACCATTATCCGCACCGCCCAGACCGGCAAAATCGGTGACGGCAAGATCTTCGTCTTTGATGTGTCGCGCGTGATCCGTATCCGTACCGGCGAAGAAGACGACGCGGCGATTTAATCCCCCGCATAGCCGGAAAAAAAAGCCCCTCCTAAGAGGGGCTTTTTGCATTACAGCACCTTATGCGGGCCGAAGCACTCGTAGTGAATGTTCTCTTTCTTCGCACCCAGCTCAATGAGCTGCGCCGCGGCATACTGCATAAACGCCACCGGACCACACACGTAGTACTGCATCTCCGGTGCGCTGAGCAGACCTTCATGCTGGCTTAACGCCATCAGGCCTTCGCTGTCGAAGCGCGCTGCGGCACGGTCGTCCTCAGACGGCAGGCGATACCAGGTGTGGGCGTTGAAGCGGGGCAGACCCGCCGCAAGGGTTTTCACCTCATCAGAAAACGCATGCACTTCGCCATTTTCCGCGGCGTGGAACCAGTTAACCTGCGCGCCGTGCTGCGCTTTCGCCAGGGTATCCAGCATCGCCAGCATCGGTGTCTGGCCGACACCGGCGGAGATCAGCGTGACCGGCGTATTGCTCTCAACGGCCATAAAGAAATCGCCCGCTGGCGCGGCAAGATGCACCACATCCCCGACGTTAGCTTCGTTATGCAGCCATGTTGAAACCTGGCCGCCTTCCTCACGTTTCACCGCAATACGGTAGCTTTTACCGTTCGGCTTGCGGGTCAGGGAGTACTGGCGGATCTCCTGATGCGGGAAGCCCTCTGGCTTCAGCCACACGCCCAGATACTGGCCTGGCTGATAGTCGGCCACCGGCTGGCCGTCGACCGGCTCGAATTCAAAGCTGGTGATCAGGGCGCTGCGCGGGGTTTTTTCCACGATACGGAAGGCGCGGGTACCTTCCCAGCCACCGTTCTTACTGGCGTTTTCGCTGTAGATCTGCGCTTCACGGTTGATAAAGACGTTTGCCAGCACGCCGTAGGCTTTACCCCATGCGTCCAGCACCTCCTGGCCCGGGCTGAACATTTCGTCCAGGGTCGCCAGCAGGTGGCCGCCAACAATGTTGTACTGCTCGGGTTTGATCTGGAAGCTGATATGTTTCTGGGCAATTTTTTCCACCGCCGGCAGCAGCGCCGCCAGGTTCTCGATATTGCTGGCATAGGCGGCAATGGCGTTAAACAGCGCCTCACGCTGATCCCCGTTACGTTGGTTGCTCATGTTGAAAATCTCTTTGAGCTCCGGGTTGTGCGCGAACATGCGATCGTAGAAATGGGCGGTGAGTTTAGGACCGGTTTCAACCAGCAGGGGGATGGTGGCTTTCACGGTAGCGATGGTTTGAGCGTCTAACATAGCAGCTTCCTTAAATGTTACTTTAATGATGTATTTTAAATGCATCTTATAAAAAATAACCCTGCGTTGTAAATGGTTCTTTGCAACATGAATTAACTGCATCACAAAGCTGAAAAGAAATCCGTTTTGCGGGGCGAGGGCGTTATTCCTCAAACCCTTGCGTGGCGGGCAGGTAAACGTTTGCGTAAAATCGTTTGTCAAGACCTGTTATCACTCTGCTAATCAGTTATACTGTTGCCCGTCGTCCATCAGGACTGCCTTTTCAGGCCAAAATTTACTTGTTAGCTGAGTCAGGAGATGCGGATGTTAAAGCGTGAAATGAACATTGCCGATTATGATGCCGAACTGTGGCAGGCTATGGAGCAGGAAAAAGTACGTCAGGAAGAGCACATCGAACTGATCGCCTCCGAAAACTACACCAGCCCGCGCGTCATGCAGGCGCAGGGCTCTCAGCTGACCAACAAATACGCTGAAGGTTACCCGGGCAAGCGCTACTACGGCGGTTGCGAGTATGTCGATGTTGTTGAACAGCTGGCCATCGACCGTGCGAAAGAACTCTTTGGCGCTGACTACGCGAACGTGCAGCCGCATTCTGGCTCCCAGGCTAACTTCGCGGTCTACACCGCACTGCTGCAGCCGGGCGATACCGTTCTGGGTATGAACCTGGCGCAGGGCGGCCACCTGACTCACGGCTCCCCGGTTAACTTCTCCGGCAAACTGTACAACATCATCCCTTACGGTATCGATGAGTCCGGTAAAATCGACTACGCAGACATGGAGAAGCAGGCCAAAGAGCACAAACCGAAGATGATCATCGGTGGCTTCTCGGCTTACTCCGGTGTGGTTGACTGGGCAAAAATGCGTGAAATCGCAGACAGCATCGGTGCATACCTGTTCGTGGACATGGCGCACGTTGCCGGTCTGATCGCCGCAGGCGTTTACCCTAACCCGGTTCCACACGCCCACGTCGTGACCACCACCACCCACAAAACCCTGGCAGGTCCACGCGGTGGCCTGATCCTGGCGAAAGGTGGCGACGAAGATCTGTATAAAAAACTGAACTCCGCCGTCTTCCCAAGCGCGCAGGGCGGCCCGCTGATGCACGTTATCGCGGCAAAAGCCGTGGCGCTGAAAGAAGCGATGGAGCCAGAGTTCAAGGTTTACCAGCAGCAGGTTGCTAAAAACGCCAAAGCGATGGTGGAAGTGTTCCTGAACCGCGGTTACAAAGTGGTTTCTGGCGGCACTGAAAACCACCTGTTCCTGCTGGATCTGGTGGATAAAAACCTGACCGGTAAAGAAGCTGACGCTGCCCTGGGCCGCGCCAACATCACCGTGAACAAAAACAGCGTACCAAACGATCCGAAGAGCCCGTTTGTGACCTCCGGTATCCGTATCGGTTCTCCGGCTGTGACTCGCCGCGGCTTTAAAGAAGCGGAAGTGAAAGAGCTGGCTGGCTGGATGTGTGACGTGCTGGACAACATCAACGACGAAGCCGTTATCGAACGCGTGAAAGCGAAAGTGCTGGATATCTGCGCTCGCTTCCCGGTTTACGCATAAGTCTGTTGTGCAGAACAAAAAGGCCGCTTTCGCGGCCTTTTTTTATGGCTAGCGCCGGTCGATAGAGATGGCGCCCGGCCCGGCGACCGCCAGCAGAAGAAACCCGCCGGCAATGCTGATGTTCTTGAAGAAGTTAATCATATTCGGCATCACCGCATCGCCACTCATATCCCAGTAGTGGTGACCAATCACCGCCGTCCCCAGGGTATAAAAGACAAACAGCACCGCCAGCGGACGGGTAAAGAAGCCGAGCACGATCAGGATGGCGGCAGGCACTTCCATGATCACCGCCACAATGGCGGCCAGCATCGGCATGGGCGCGCCCAGCTTCTCCATATACTGCACCGTGCCGTCAAAGCCGAACATCTTGGGTACGCCAAAAATAATAAACAGAGCGATAAGGGCGAGGCGGGCAATCAACAGGATCAGTGCCCGGGACTGACCGAAATCGAAATACCGTAATGTGTTCATGGCAGGCTCGCTGTGGGTGGGATTTATCTTAAAGCTAATACACAAAATGCCGGCCCGCCATTCAGGTTTTCTTCAGAAATCAGCCATCAGAATGATTTAAATTCCCGGCATTTCAGCCTGTTTTTCGTTAGCCTGCCGCCAGCGCATCTTCAACAAACAGATACCCGATACCGATAATCTGCTGCTGCCGGGTTAAGCCCCCGAAGGCGATTTCCGTTTGCCGGTTACGCACCGCGTCGCCGTGATCGAACGGAGTAAAACCAATCTGGCGGTTGATGGTCTCCAGCCAGCGTTCACCAAAGGCGCAGCTGCGGCCATAGAACCAGATTTGATTGATGTTAAGGATGTTGAGCAGGTTGTAGAGCGTCAGCCCGATGGCATTGGCAGCCTCGTCTGCCCAGCGCTGGATCCTCTCATCTCCCTGCCGCCAGGCTTCAATCAACTGCAGGCTGGTAAGTGCATCCGGGTCAAGGCCGAGGGTGCCGGGCTGGGATTTCAGCCATAAGCGTGCCTGCTTTTTCAGGGCGGATAACGACGCGACCGTTTCCAGACAGCCGTATCGCCCGCAGGCGCAGGCCACGCCGTCGCGATCGAAAATGGTGTGTCCGATTTGCCCGCTGCCGTTGAGCGTCCCGCGATAGACCTGGCCGTTAATCACGAAGGAGGAGCCGATGCCGTAGTCGACGTTAATGACGCAAAAATCGTCGCGGTTGTCCGGATTTTGCCATTTCTCCGCCAGGGCCAGCATCACGCAGTCGTTATCCACCCTCACCGTGATGCCCAGTTTTTCCTCCAGCAGATACTTAATTTCAATCGGTTTTTTCCACGGCGCCTGGGGCATGATCTGCGACACGCCGGTAGCGGTATCAACCTGGCCGTGGATGCCTAATGCCAGATTGATCCGCTGCCCCGGCCACCGTTTGCGCTGTTGCTGCCACAGGTTTTCAATGGCCTGCAACAGCGCCTCCGGCGTCTGCGCGTTGACGTCGGTCCAGCGAAATTCCCCTTGCGGCAACATGCGGGCGTCGATCAGCTGGCTCTCTATGCTGGTGGGGCTAACATTCATGCAAAGTATCAATGGCCCATCATCCGGGATTTGGTAATGGCCGCTGTTCATCCCCCGGGTGCTGAGATTTTCACGGGAATGCCCCAGCTTATTGTCGGCGACCAGCTCATCCAGAATCTTACTCACCGCCGGAATAGAGAGCCCGGTGTACTGGGCCAGCTGCGATTTGCTCAGGCGTTTGTAACGCCAGACCAGCGACATAATGGTGCGGCGGTTATGCTGTCGCACGCTGGTATTGTTCAGACCGGATACCTGCATTCACTAAACTCCGTTAATTTTATTGCGTGAGCATTACGCAATCAGCGCGCCGAATTCCTCTCTACACTGCCATCTTATCGTTTTTTACTGTTATTTGTTTACTGGAGAGTGAATATGTCTGGAGCAGTGAAGGTCTGGCGGGAGACCGTCGCATTACCGACGTGGACCACCGGCGCGGAAGATACCAACCCGATGTTTCTGGAGAAGCGCGTCTACCAGGGCTCCTCTGGTGCGGTCTACCCCTATGGCGTGACGGATACCCTGACCGGCGTTCGGGAAAGCCGCGACTACCAGGCCGTGTGGATGGAAAACGACTATATCCGCATCATGCTGCTGCCGGAGTTGGGCGGACGTATTCATCGGGCATATGACAAAGTTCAGCAGCGGGATTTCGTTTACTACAACGAAGTGGTGAAACCGGCGCTGGTGGGGCTGCTGGGGCCGTGGATCTCCGGCGGGATCGAATTTAACTGGCCGCAACACCACCGTCCGACCACCTTTATGCCGGTCGACGTCACTTTCCAGCAGCAGGATAACGGGGCGCAAACCGTCTGGATGGGCGAGGCCGAGCCGATGCGCGGCCTGCAGGTGATGACCGGGTTCACCCTCTATCCTGACCGGGCGTTGATTGAGATCACCGGTAAAGTCTTCAACGGCAACGCCACGCCGCGCCACTTCCTGTGGTGGGCGAACCCGGCGGTGAAGGGCGGGGACGATCATCAGAGCGTCTTCCCGCCGGACGTCACGGCGGTGTTTGACCACGGCAAGCGCGCAGTCTCTGCTTTTCCCATCGCCACCGGAACCTACTATAAAGTCGACTACTCGGCGGGGGTGGATATCTCCCGCTACAAAAATGTCCCGGTTCCGACGTCGTACATGGCCGAAAAATCGGACTACGACTTTGTCGGGGCATACCATCACGGCGAGCGGGGCGGCCTGCTGCACGTGGCCGATCATCACGTCTCGCCGGGCAAAAAGCAGTGGAGCTGGGGCCATGACGATTTTGGCCGCGCCTGGGATCGCAATCTCACCGATGAAAACGGCCCCTATATCGAGCTGATGACCGGGGTCTTTACCGATAACCAGCCCGATTTCACCTGGCTTGCCCCTTATGAAGAGAAAATCTTCGTCCAGAATTTCCTGCCCTACAGCGAGCTGGGCCAGGTGCACAACGCCAGTACCGACCTGGCGCTGAAGCTTGAACGCCGCGAGCAGCAGCTTCAGTTTGGCGTTTACGCCATCGCACCGCTGAACGACGTGCGCCTCGAACTGACCGCCGACGGCCAGTCCGTCCTGGAGACGCAGCTGACCCTGATGCCGGGTGAAAGCTGGCAGCATGCGCTGCCGGATACCTGGCCGCAGCGCTTAACGTTGCGGGTAAAAGACTCTGCGGGCCGCACGCTACTGCACTATCTGGAACACATCCCGCAGGAGACGCCGCTGCCGGATCCGGCCACCGCGCCAGCGATGCCGGAGGCGATCGGCAACAGCGATGAGCTCTATTTTATCGGGCAGCATCTGGAGCAGTACAACCACGCCAGCCGCTATGCGGAGGATTACTACCGCCGGGCGCTGGCGCTGGATGCCCACGACTACCGCAACAACGTGGCGCTGGGTACCCTGGCCCTCAATCGCGCCGACTGGGCGCTGGCGCAACGCTGCGCTGAAGCCGCGCTGGTTCGCGCCCACCGTCTGAATAAGAACCCGCGCGATGGCGAAGCCAGCCAGCTGCTGGCGACGGCGCTGGAGCGGCAGGGGCAGGACGATGCCGCATGGGATCACTACTACAAAGCCTCCTGGAGCGGCAACTGCCGTGACGCGGCCTTCTGGTCTCTGGCGCGGCTGGCAATGAAGCGCGGGAATACTGCCGACGCGCTGGAAAAAGTCGATATCAGCCTGGGCATCAATGCCGGTAACAATCTGGCGATGGGGCTGAAAGCGCTCGCGCTGGCGGAGATTCAGGGTGACGACGCCGCGCTGGAGTACATCCAGGGCTGCCTGCACACCCACCCGCTGAGCTACGCCCTGCACTATGCGCGCTGGGCCATCAGCCGGGACGAGGCTGCACGTGACAAGCTGCTGCAGGTCACCGGTCGTCGCGGGGCCAATGCCTGCGTGCTGGCCGGCTGGTTAACCTCCATGGGCATGCCTGACGCCGCCCGCGAGATGCTGGATCTGCTCGACTGCCAGGAGACCCTGCCTCAGCTGTGGCGGGCCGCGCTGAGCGACGAGCCCGCAAGCCGTGCCCGCTATATTGCGGCGGCGCGCCAGTGCGAGGCCAGGCGGGTCCGTTTCCCGAACGCTCTTGATGAAGTGCAGATGCTGCAAAGCCTGCAGGACGATCCCTTTGCCCGCTATCTGCTGGGCTGCTTCTGGTACAGCAAACGCCGCTATGACGACGCGGTGAGCTGCTGGGAATTTACCCTGAAGCAGGCGCCGCAGTTTGCGCCCGCGCACCGCCTGCTGGGGATCTACGCCTGGAATAAACAGCATAACCTGGCCCTGGCACAACAATACTTGCAGCGCGCCGTGGCGCTGGAGCCGGAGAATCCCCGCTTCCTGTTCGAGCTTGATTATCTCAATAAGCTTACCGGCCAGCCGGTGGCGGAGCGTCTCGCCATGCTCACCGGGCGGGAAAATGTGGTCCTGAAGCGCGATGATCTCACCGCGGAGCTGCTGAGCCTATGGAACTGTTCCGGGCGCTATAGCCTTGCGGCGCAGGTGCTGCGGGAGCGTCAGTTCCATCCGTGGGAGGGCGGGGAAGGTAAAGTGACCGGGCAGTATCTGCTCAACCAGCAGCACCAGGCTTTACAGCACATCGGGCGCGGTGAGTTTCGCGACGCGATAGCGCTGTTGCAGTCGGCGCTGCGCTATCCGCACAACCTGGGCGAGGGGCGCCTGCCGGGCCAGACCGATAACGATATCTGGTATCTGCTGGGGTATTGCCACGCGCAACTTGATGCGCAGGCCGACGCGCAGCGCTGCTTTGCCCGGGCGGCAGAGGGCGGCTCGACCCTGGATGCCGGACGCTACTACAACGATCAGCCCGCAGATTACCTCTTCTGGCAGGGGATGGCGCTGCGCCAGCTGGGCGACAGCGCGGCGGCGGATCGTCATTTCCGGGGCTTCCTGGCCTGGGTGGAAGCCCATCGCGATGGCGTGCCGGAGGCGGATTTCTTTGCGGTGTCGCTGCCGGATCTGGTGGTGCTGGATACCCCAGCCGGTCATCAGCATCAGCAGCACTGCCTGTTCATCGAGGCGCTGGGCTATGCGGGGCTGGGGGATATCGCCGCCTGCAAACGCCAGCTGGGTGCCTTACTGGCACGCCATCCGGCCCATGACAAAGCGCATCTGATTCAGCATGCGCAGGCCACGGGCATTTTCCATTAACCGACCTCGCAGGTGGGGAGACCCACCTGTTACCCTCTGTACCCTGCGTTTCCCTTAAAGAGGAATCAACATGAATAATAGCGCGCAGACACAACTGAAAATGGGCTACGTCTGGACAATCTGTCTGGTCGCCGCCTGCGGTGGATTACTGTTTGGCTACGACTGGGTGGTGATTGGCGGGGCCAAACCCTTCTATGAGGCCTGGTTCTCCATTACCGACCCGGCTCAGTCCGGCTGGGCGATGAGTTCCGCGCTGGTGGGCTGTATCTTCGGGGCCCTGATCTCCGGCTGGTGTGCCGATAAATTTGGCCGCAAGCGTCCGCTTATCCTCTCGGCGGTGCTGTTCAGCGCCTCGGCGTGGGGCACGGCGGCGGCAGGCAGTTTTGATATGTTCGTGTTCTACCGCATCGTAGGCGGGGTGGGGATCGGCCTGGCCTCCGCCCTGAGTCCGCTCTACATCGCCGAAGTCAGCCCGGCGGAAAAGCGTGGCCGCTTTGTGGCCATCAACCAGCTGACCATCGTGGTGGGCGTGCTGGCAGCCCAGCTGGTAAACCTGATGATTGCCGAGCCGGTAGCGGCAGGCGCCACGCAGGAGGCTATCGTCCAGACCTGGAACGGTCAAACCGGCTGGCGCTGGATGTTTGGTGCGGAGCTGGTTCCGGCTCTGGCGTTTCTGGTGCTGATGTTCTTTGTGCCGGAATCCCCACGCTGGCTGATGAAGGCCGGTAAGCCAGAGCGTGCCCGCGCCATGCTGGAGCGTATCGGCACCGCGGAGTACGCCAGCCAGACCTTGAACGAGATTGCTCACACCCTGGCAAAAGACAGCCAGAAAGTGGCCTTCTCCACGCTGTTACAGCCTTCGGTTAAACCCATCGTCATCATCGGCATGGTGCTGGCGATGTTCCAGCAGTGGTGCGGGATCAACGTGATCTTCAACTATGCCCAGGAGATCTTCGCCTCCGCCGGGTTTGATATCAACGACACCCTGAAATCAATTGTTGCCACCGGCATCATTAACCTCGTCTTTACCCTTGCGGCACTGCCGCTGGTGGACAAGATTGGCCGCCGCAAGCTGATGCTGCTGGGGGCGTCGGGCCTGACCATTATCTACGTGCTGATTGCCAGCGCCTACGCCATGAACATAATGGGCTGGCCGGTTCTGCTGCTGGTGCTGGCGGCGATTGCGATCTATGCCCTGACGCTTGCCCCGGTCACCTGGGTGCTGCTGTCGGAGATCTTCCCCAACCGCGTGCGTGGCCTGGCGATGTCGATGGGCACGCTGGCGCTGTGGATTGCCTGCTTCCTGCTGACCTACACCTTCCCACTGCTCAATGCCGGGCTGGGTGCGGCGGGCAGCTTCCTGCTCTACGGGGTGATCTGTGCGGCAGGGTATCTCTACATTCTGCGTAAAGTGCCGGAGACCAAAGGCGTAACCCTGGAAGCGCTTGAGGAACAGCTGGAGAAACAGCACGGCAAAGTGGCGTCTGCAGGCAGTGCCGAGCGCGCCCACTGATGGACTTACTGTTGATAGAGAACGCGCATCTGCGGATGCGCGTCAACCCGCAGGGCGGCGGGTTACAGGAGCTCTTTTCCCTGGCCTGCGGTCAGCCGGTGTTATGGGATGGAGGGGACAGCGCGCTGTTTCCGATGCTGCCGCTGGCAAACCGGGTGGCGGGGAATCGTTTCAGGTTTAAGGCACGGGAAATCCTGTTGCCTGAAAGCCCGGTTGATGAGCGCTTCTTCCTCCACGGCGACGGCTGGCAGTCGCGCTGGGAGGTGGCTTCACTCACCGGCACGGAATGTCTGCTGACCTTGCGCAGCCAGCATGCGTGCGGCTTTGATTATCGGGTGGAGCTGCGGTATCAGCTGCGCGAGAACGTACTGCGTGCGGCGCTGACGCTCACCCATCTCGGCCAGGAGCCAATGCTCTACGGCCTGGGCTTTCATCCCTGGTTCTGTTTTGATGCGCAAAGCCACCTGCAATTTTCAGCCAGCGGCTACTGGCCGGAGGGGGAGCACCATTTGCCGCTGGCGTGGCAGGGCGATATCCCGCCCGAAAATGATTTCAGCACGCCCCGGCAGGGTGGGGATCGCTGGCTGAACGTCGGCTATTCTGGCTGGAACGGCGTGGCGACCATTACACGTGATGTGATGAATATCACAATCAGAGCGCAAACTCCGTGGCTGATGCTGTTCAGAATGTCGGGTAAATCATTCTTATGCCTGGAGCCCCAGAGCCATCCGGTCAATGCCCATCATATGGCCGGGCAGCCTGGGCTGGTGGCATTAGGCCAGGGAGAGAGCAGCCACTTCGCGATGGAAATTGCCGTCAAAAGTGCCGTCCAGAGCTGTTAATCAGCTGTTAATACCCGCTTGCGCCAGCCGGTTTTTACCGCCAGACTATCGCCTCCAAAACGGGAGGGATTCATGGTTTTGCATTCCACACGCTGGCTGGCGCTCAGCTATTTCACCTACTTTTTTAGCTACGGTATTTTTCTGCCATTCTGGAGCGTCTGGCTCAAGGGTATTGGCCTTACGCCGGAGATGATTGGTCTTCTGCTGGGCTCGGGCCTGGTGGCGCGTTTTCTCGGTAGCCTTCTCATCGCACCCCGGGTCAGCGATCCCTCTCTGTTAATTAAAGCCGTGCGCGTGCTGGCGCTGCTCACCCTCGTCTTTATGGCAGGTTTCTGGATCAGCCAGCAGTTTGCCTGGCTGATGGTGGTGATGGTGGGCTTTAACCTCTTCTTCTCGCCGCTGGTGCCGCTCACCGATGCCCTGGCCAACACCTGGCAGAAACAGATCACCATGGACTATGGCCGGGTGCGGCTCTGGGGCTCCATTGCCTTTGTGATTGGCTCGGCGCTGGTCGGCAAGCTGGTCAGCCTGTACGACTATCGCGCCATTCTGGCGTTGCTGAGCGTTGGCATTCTGTCGATGCTGCTCGGCATGCTGCTGCGACCTTCGGTGATGCCGCAGGGAGAGAGCCGGCATCAGGAGAGCGCGGGCTGGCCGGCCTGGCGGTCGCTTGTCGCCCAGAGCTGGCGTTTCCTGGCCTGCGTCTGTCTGCTGCAGGGGGCGCATGCCGCCTACTATGGTTTCAGCGCCATCTACTGGCAGGGGGCGGGGTACTCGGCGTCTGCCGTGGGTTATCTCTGGTCGCTGGGCGTAGTGGCAGAAGTGATCATTTTTGCCCTCAGCAACCGGCTGTTCCGCCGATTCGGCGCCCGGGATCTGCTGCTGTTGTCTGCCGTCTGCGGCGTTATACGCTGGGGGATCATGGGCTGGACCACCGAACTGCCGTGGCTGATTGTCGCCCAGATCCTGCACTGCGGCACCTTCACGGTATGCCATCTGGCGGCGATGCGCTATATCTCGGCGCGGGAAGGCAGCGAGGTGATCCGCCTGCAGGCCGTTTACTCGGCGGTGGCGATGGGAGGCAGTATTGCGATCATGACCGTGTTTGCCGGTTTCCTGTATCAGCATCTCGGCCACGGGGTCTTCTGGGTAATGGCGCTGGTGGCGCTGCCCGCGGTTCTGCTGCGTCCGCGGGTTGCCGCGCGCTAAGATTCCAGCATGGCGCGAATATGTTCCTGCTGCTGCGCATTCAACGTCTCCACGGCGTGGATGAGCGGCGGCGAGAACAGCGGCAGGGCGGTGGTGTACGGCGTCACCACCAGGGCCGCTTCGCGCGGGGCACCGTCCTTCTGAAAAGCCTGTAACGTCACGTAGCGAATGTTCAGCGGCAGCAGGGTCAGCTCCCGAAGCTGCTGTTCAATCAGCTCCTCGCACGCCTTATCCTCTCCGGTCAGTAAAACCACCTGCTTTTCATGCAGATCGCTCTCCTGCATCAGCCAGGCGCCAAAGATCACCGCCACCAGGCTCGCCTCCTCCTCGGAGAAACGCAGGCCAAACTCCGCTTCCAGCTCAAACAGCACCTCCCGGGTGGTACGCATCAGGCGCGGATAGAGACGGTAGATCTCCTCCGGCAGGCTGTTGTCGATCCCAATGCCAAACAGGGATCGGTCCAGCGCCTGGGCGATGTGAACATAGAGCTGGTCGGTCAGCCCCTGCTCGTCACTGAAACGCATCCCCGTGTGTCCACGAAAGCGCGCGATCATCCGGGTAATGGCTCGTCGCAGTCGCTCATCTTCCTGGTGCATATCGCGCAGGGGATCGGGGGTGCGAAGCATCATGAACAGCAGGGCAAGAAAAAGTTGCTCGTCGGCGTGGGGCACCTGCACCACGCGGCGCTGCCAGTGGCGAACAATCTCCTGCGCCATCAGATACTCGCTGCGCGACTGGGTCCAGTTGCGCTGAACCTCTGAAAACGCCGGACTCTGGCCCAGCTGGTGCTGGAGCAGGCAGTACTGCAGATAGAGCTGTAAAAACTGCGCGTCACGGCATTCGAACTGGCGTTGCAGACGGCGGGAGCAGAAATTCACCAGCGCCCGCAGATTGGTGTCGTCATATAACGTGCGGGCAATGCCAAGCTGTTTTAGCGCGATTTTAAGAGATGGGGTAAACTGCTGCGCGATAAAGTGGGGGCAGAGGCGTAACGCCCGGCGCAGCCAGTGTAACAGGCATAAACGTTGGTTCAGGTGGCTACCTTCAAGCAGGTAGCAGCCATCATGCTGAGTCGCAATGTCGAGCTGATGGTAGCGTTGGATCTCTGTGCGCATCTCGGCGATATCCTGCCGGGCAATGGTATCATCGACACCGTTAATTTCACCGATGCGTTGCACGGTGGCGCGGAAACCTGGCACATAGAGCATCAACAGAACCTGACAGCGGCGCTGCGAACTGGAAAGTGCAGATGGCATTTCAAGTGTCGTCATCATCTGTCGGGTTCCAGTTAGAGTGTTCGATAAGAATAGTTAAAGGATGTACGCCCTGGCATGGATTTGCGGGCTTTCCTTCAGGAATCCGGGTGAACATCACAGAATTTTTGACGTGAGGAAGAGATGCAAATAGTTAAACGCAGCGCAACTGCGCTTTTTTTGGCGGTTTTATCTTTTGCCGCCGCCGCGCACCCTCACAGCTTTATCACCCTGAAAACGCAGATTATGGTGAAAGACGAGCAGGTAACCGGCCTGAAAATGCGCTGGACGATGGACGAATTAACATCAGCAGACCTTCTGTATGATGCCGGAAACGCCAGGCCGGGGGATGAAATCTGGAAAAAGCTGGCGGCGGAGGTGATGGCCAACGTGCTCGGTCAGCACTACTTCACCGAGTTCTGGCATAACGGAGAGAAGGTAAAATTCCTTAATCGTCCTATCCAGTACGGTATGAGCCGCGTCAATCACCAGGCAGTGCTGACCTTTATCCTCCCCCTGGCGAAGCCTCAGCCGCTGGCCGGGCAAAAGTACACTTTCTCGACCTTCGATCCCTCCTACTACGTCGACATGAGCTACGCAGAGGATAGCGACGTGACCCTGCCGGAAGCCCTGCAAAGTCAGTGCGCTCTCAGCGTCAGTACTCCCGAGCCCAGCGACGAGACGCTCAACTTTGCCAGCTCGCTGGATAAAGACGACGCCCCCCCGGAAGATATGGATCTCGGTAAACAGTTTGCCCAGACGGTGACCTTACAATGTCAGTAATACCTCTACGTCGCGGATGGCATCTTTGGCCGCTGGTGCTGTTTCTCGTTCTCTCTGTGGCCGGGGCCGTGTGGCTGTGGCAGGCGTGGCCGCAGGTGATGCGCCAGAGCATTCTCTGGCAGCGGGATGTTAACCAGCAGATGAGCGGTTTGCTGAAGGCGGTGGCCGATAACCCGACGGCGGCGGGTGGCTCGCTGCTCATCTTCAGCTTCCTTTATGGCGTACTGCACGCGCTGGGGCCGGGTCACGGCAAAATCGTCATTACCACCTGGCTGGCGACTCACCCTTCTAAACTGAAATCGAGCATCGGCTTAACCCTGGCCTCGTCTTTATTACAGGGCGGCGTAGCGATCGGTCTGGTGGTGGGCGTGTTGCTGCTTCTGCGGCTTCCGGCCCGGGATCTGCATATGAGCAGCTTCTGGCTGGAGAAGGGCAGCTACGCGCTGGTGGGCGTGCTGGGGCTGATGCTCTGCTGGCGGGCGCTGAAAAAACTGCGCGCGCTGCTGCGCAAACCCACCTTCAAAGCCTTTACCCCACACCATGTGCACGACGCCAACTGCGGCTGCGGGCATCAACATCTGCCTACGCCAACGCAGATCCAGCGCGCTGACGACTGGCGGGCGCGGCTGATGATTATTCTGTCGATGGGGATGCGGCCCTGCTCCGGGGCCATTATGGTCTTGCTGTTCAGTAAGGTGATCGGCGTGTTCAGCTGGGGCGTGGCCTCGGCGCTGGCGATGGCGGCGGGAACAGGGCTGACCATTTCGTCCCTGGCGTTGCTGGTACACGGTTTTCGTCAGCTGGCGGTCAGGCTCAGCGGCAATAAAACGCCGGTGCTGTGGCGACAGGTAGGATGGACGACGCTGGCCCTGGCGGGAGGCGTGGTATTGCTGGTCGCGGCGGTCACGATGTGGGTCAGTGCGGTGCCGGTGGGGCGGGGACTAAGGCCGTTTTAATGGGATGCGGCCTGATGCCCTCACCCTGACCCTCTCCCACAGGGAGAGGGAACCGCGTGGTGCGGTTATCGGGAATTAACGCTTCAGCGCTTCACTCAGTTCGTCACGCATGTTCGCCAGCATGGCTTTCACCACACGTGGGTTACCCGCAACGATGTTGCCGGAGAGCATGTAGTTGTGGCCACCGGTGAAATCACATACCAGCGCGCCTGCTTCACGGGCGATCAGTTCGCCAGCGGCGAAGTCCCACGGCTTGAGGCCAATTTCAAAGTAACCATCAACGCGGCCAGCGGCAACGTAGGCCAGGTCCAGCGCAGCGGAGCCGGTACGGCGGAAGTCCGCGCACTCGGTGAACAGTTTACCCAGAATTTTCATGTAGGCAGGGGCGTGCTGTTTAGCTTTGAACGGGAAGCCGGTCGCCAGGATGGTGCCATCGAGGTCGCGAGCGTTGGTGCCGCGCAGACGGTAGCCGTTCAGCTGAGCGCCCTGACCGCGGGTCGCGGTGAAGAGTTCGTTACGCATTGGATCGTAAACCACCGCCACTTCAGTACGGCCTTTGATGCGTACGGCGATAGAAACGGAGAAGTGTGGCAGACGTTTAACGAAGTTGGTGGTGCCATCCAGTGGATCGATAACCCATTGAACATCCTGATCTTCGCCCTCATGCTCACCGCTTTCTTCGGTGATGATGGTGTGCTGCGGGTAAGATTTGCGAATGGTTTCGATAATCACCGCTTCTGCGGCTTTATCGACATTGGTCACAAAGTCATTGCTGCCTTTCTGGCTGGTTTCTACGGAATCTGGCGTTTCGTAGTGTTTGGCAATTACATTACCCGCCTTGCGCGCTGCGCGCACGGCGATGGTCAACATTGGATGTTGCATCGGTTACTCTCACTGGATGTTAAAGAACGGGGAAACGAAAACGGCGCAGAGTATAGCAGCGGGATCGGAATATGTCTCTCGTTTATGATAACATCACCGAATATTCTTCAAACTCAGAAAAATTATGCTGCAAAATATCCGAATCGTGCTGGTCGAAACATCGCATACCGGCAACATGGGCTCCGTAGCCCGCGCTATGAAAACCATGGGCTTAACCAACCTCTGGCTGGTTAACCCGCTGGTTAAACCCGACTCTCAGGCCATCGCCCTCGCGGCAGGCGCCAGCGACGTGATCGGCAATGCCCAGATCGTCGACACGCTGGATGAAGCCCTGGCGGGCTGCAGCCTGGTGGTGGGCACCAGCGCGCGTTCACGCACTCTGCCCTGGCCGATGCTCGATCCGCGTGAATGCGGCCTGAAGAGCATCAGCGAAGGGCAGCACGCGCCGGTAGCGCTGGTGTTTGGCCGCGAACGCGTGGGGCTGACCAACGAAGAGCTGCAGAAGTGCCACTATCACGTCGCCATTGCCGCTAACCCGGAGTACAGCTCGCTGAACCTGGCGATGGCCGTACAGGTCATCGCCTATGAAGTGCGCATGGCCTGGCTGGCGACCCAGGAAAAAGAGCTTCCGGCTGAACATGAAGAGACGCCGTACCCGCTGGTGGACGATCTGGAGCGTTTCTACGGTCATCTGGAGCAGACTCTGCTCGCCACCGGCTTCATCCGCCCCGACCATCCGGGGCAGGTGATGAACCGCCTGCGTCGCCTCTTTACTCGCGCACGTCCGGAAAGCCAGGAGCTGAACATCCTGCGCGGTATTCTGGCGTCGATTGAGCAGAAGAATAAAGAGTAAGGGTGCGCGTTGTTGCCCGGCGGCGCGTTGCTTGCGCGGGCCTACGGTCCTGTAGGCCGGGTAAGCGAAGCGCCACCCGGCAAAACAGCTGAACGCACAGAAGGTTAAATACCTGACTAAAACAGTCAAGTAAATAGTTGACCATTTTAGTCAGGAATGTCAGACTTGGCCCTGCTATGCAATACCCCCACTTTACAATAAAAAACCCCGGGCAGGGGCGAGTTTGAGGTTAAGTAAGACATGAGACTGACATCTAAAGGGCGTTATGCCGTGACCGCGATGCTGGACGTTGCGCTCAACTCCGAAGCGGGCCCGGTTCCATTGGCTGATATTTCTGAACGTCAGGGAATCTCCCTCTCTTATCTGGAACAGCTTTTCTCCCGACTGCGTAAGAATGGCCTGGTTTCCAGCGTTCGCGGTCCTGGCGGTGGTTATCTGTTAGGTAAAGACGCGGGCAGTATTGCTGTTGGCGAAGTGATCAGCGCAGTTGACGAATCCGTCGACGCGACCCGTTGCCAGGGTAAAGGCGGCTGTCAGGGCGGCGATAAGTGCCTGACTCACGCGCTGTGGCGCGATCTGAGCGACCGTCTGACCGGCTTCCTGAACAACATCACCCTCGGTGAACTGGTGAACAACCAGGAAGTTCTGGATGTATCTGGTCGTCAGCATAGCCACGATTCACAACGCAGCACCCGCGCGCAAGACGCAATCGACGTTAAACTGCGCGCCTAATAAAAAAAAGTATTTCAGAATCAGGCCGGGGCGAAGACTCGCCCCGTGTACTCGGTCGTACATCCAGCCGGTTGCCTGATTCCTTGCATTGAAGCGATGTACGGAGTTTAAAGAGCAATGAAATTACCGATCTATCTCGATTACTCCGCAACCACGCCGGTGGACCCGCGTGTTGCCGAGAAAATGATGCAGTGTCTGACCCTGGACGGAAACTTTGGTAACCCGGCTTCCCGTTCACACCGTTTTGGCTGGCATGCTGAAGAGGCGGTCGATATCGCCCGTAATCAGATTGCTGAGCTGGTTGGTGCCGATCCGCGTGAAATTGTTTTCACCTCAGGCGCAACCGAATCCGATAACCTGGCGATCAAAGGTGCAGCTAATTTCTATCAGAAAAAAGGCAAGCACATCATCACCAGCAAAACCGAACACAAAGCCGTGCTGGACACCTGTCGCCAGCTCGAGCGTGAAGGCTTTGAAGTCACCTACCTCGCGCCGCAGCGCAACGGTATCATCGACCTGAAAGAGCTCGAAGCGGCAATGCGTGACGACACCATTCTGGTCTCCATCATGCACGTGAACAACGAAATCGGCGTGGTGCAGGATATCGCGACTATCGGCGAACTGTGCCGTGCGCGCGGCATCATCTATCACGTTGATGCGACCCAGAGCGTGGGCAAACTGCCTATCGATCTGAGCCAGCTGAAAGTGGATCTGATGTCCTTCTCCGGCCACAAAATCTATGGCCCGAAAGGTATCGGCGCGCTGTACGTGCGTCGTAAGCCACGTATCCGCATTGAATCCCAGATGCACGGCGGCGGTCACGAGCGCGGCATGCGTTCCGGTACCCTGCCTGTTCACCAGATCGTGGGCATGGGTGAAGCCTACCGTATCGCCAAAGAAGAGATGGAAACCGAGATGGCGCGCCTGCGTACGCTGCGCAACCGTCTGTGGGAAGGCGTGAAAGATATGGAAGAAGTCTATCTGAACGGCGATCTCGAGCAGGGCGCACCGAACATCCTCAACGTCAGCTTCAACTATGTTGAAGGCGAGTCGCTGATCATGGCGCTGAAAGACCTGGCCGTCTCTTCCGGTTCTGCGTGTACCTCCGCAAGCCTGGAGCCGTCCTACGTACTGCGTGCGCTGGGCATGACTGATGAACTGGCACACAGCTCTATCCGTTTCTCTTTAGGTCGTTTCACTACCGATGAAGAGATTGACTACACCATCCAACTGGTTCGCAACTCTATTGGCCGTCTGCGTGAACTTTCTCCACTGTGGGAAATGTTCAAAGAAGGCGTGGATTTGAACAGCATTGAATGGTCACATCACTA
Organism: Leclercia adecarboxylata; assembly: GCF_023639785.1. NCBI lineage: Bacteria > Pseudomonadati > Pseudomonadota > Gammaproteobacteria > Enterobacterales > Enterobacteriaceae > Leclercia > Leclercia adecarboxylata. The sequence goes on along the minus strand of NZ_CP098325.1, from coordinate 3,454,842 downwards.
ATCGGTTTATAAGGAGAATTCAGCATGGCATACAGCGAAAAAGTTATCGATCATTACGAGAATCCACGTAACGTAGGTTCTTTCGACAACAGCGACGACAGCGTGGGCAGCGGCATGGTGGGTGCACCAGCCTGTGGCGACGTAATGAAGTTGCAGATTAAAGTCAACAATGAAGGTATCATTGAAGACGCGCGCTTCAAGACCTACGGTTGCGGTTCTGCAATCGCTTCCAGCTCCCTGGTCACCGAGTGGGTGAAGGGCAAGTCTCTGGACGAAGCGCAGGCGATTAAAAATACCGATATTGCTGATGAGCTCGAACTGCCGCCGGTAAAAATTCACTGCTCTATCCTGGCGGAAGATGCGATCAAAGCCGCAATCGCGGATTACAAAAGCAAACGTGAAGCAAAATAATTAGTTGAGGTTGTTATGTCGATTACCCTTAGCGACAGCGCTGCCGCGCGAGTAAGCTCCTTTCTGGCAAACCGTGGCAAAGGCTTTGGCCTGCGACTGGGTGTACGCACCTCCGGCTGTTCCGGTATGGCGTACGTACTGGAGTTTGTTGACGAACCCGCGGCGGAAGATACCGTGTTCGAAGACAAAGGCGTGAAGGTGGTGGTCGATGGTAAAAGCCTGCAGTTTCTGAACGGCACTCAGCTGGACTTTGTAAAAGAAGGCCTCAACGAAGGGTTTAAGTTTACTAACCCGAACGTGAAAGACGAGTGCGGCTGCGGCGAAAGCTTCCACGTATAATTGCGCATCACCTGTTAACCCCACCGCAGCCAGGCTGTGTGTGGGGTTTGCTTTAATCAGCTAACCCTGAGATTGTTATGGATTACTTCACCCTCTTTGGGTTACCAGCCGGGTATGAAATTGATACTCAGGCGCTGGCGGCCCGTTTCCAGGATCTGCAACGTCAGTATCACCCGGATAAATTCGCCAGCGGCACGCAGGCGGAACAACTGGCGGCGGTGCAGCACTCTGCGACCATCAATCAGGCGTGGCAAACCCTGCGCAACCCGCTGAGCCGGGCAGAATATCTGCTGTCGCGCCACGGGTTTGACCTCTCCAGTGAGCAACACACCGTTCGCGACACCGCGTTCCTGATGGAACAGCTGGAGCTTCGCGAAGAGCTGGATGAGATCGAACACGCCAAAGACGAAGCCCGTCTTGAGCGCTTTATTAAGCGCGTAAAAGGCATGTTTGATACCCGCCATCAGCAGATGGTTGACCAATTGAATAACGAGACGTGGGACGTGGCGGCGGACAGTGTACGCAAGCTGCGTTTTCTCGATAAACTGCGAAGCAGCGCTGAACAACTCGAAGAAAAGCTGCTCGATTTTTAATTTCGGAAGCGATTATGGCCTTATTACAAATTAGTGAGCCGGGCTTAAGTGCCGCACCGCACCAGCGTCGTCTGGCGGTGGGCATCGACTTAGGCACCACCAACTCGCTGGTGGCGACCGTGCGCAGCGGCCAGGCTGAAACGCTGGCGGATGCGCAGGGTCAGCACCTGCTGCCTTCTGTGGTCCACTATCAGTCCCAGGGCCACAGCGTGGGCTATGATGCCCGCACCAACGCCGCTCAGGATCCAGCCAATACCATCAGCTCGGTAAAACGAATGATGGGCCGCTCGCTGGCGGATATCCAGAGCCGTTACCCGCATCTGCCGTATCAGCTCCAGGCCAGTGAAAATGGCCTGCCGATGATCGCCACCGCCGCGGGATTACTGAACCCGATCCGCGTTTCTGCCGATATCCTCAAGGCGCTGGCCGCCCGCGCGACTGCGACGCTTTCAGGCGAACTCGATGGCGTCGTGATCACCGTTCCGGCCTATTTCGATGACGCCCAGCGTCAGGGCACCAAAGACGCCGCGCGTCTGGCGGGCCTGCACGTGCTGCGCCTGCTCAACGAACCGACCGCTGCGGCGATTGCCTATGGCCTGGACTCCGGTCAGGAAGGAACGATCGCGGTCTTCGACCTTGGCGGCGGCACCTTTGATATTTCTATTCTGCGCCTGAGCCGCGGGGTGTTCGAAGTGCTGGCCACCGGTGGCGATTCTGCCCTTGGCGGCGACGACTTCGACCATCTGCTGGCGGATCATATCTGTGCGCTGGCGGGCATAAACGATCGTAGTGATGCGCGTGTGCAACGTCAGGTGCTGGATGCTGCTATTGCTGCCAAAATCGCCCTCAGCGATGCCGCCTCCGTCACCGTTGAGGTTGCGGGCTGGAAAGGCGACATCACCCGCGAGCAGTTCAATGAATTGATTGCCCCGCTGGTGAAACGTACTCTGCTGGCCTGCCGTCGCGCGCTGAAAGATGCGGGCGTGGAGGCAGAAGAGGTGCTGGATGTGGTCATGGTTGGCGGTTCAACCCGCGTTCCGCTGGTGCGTGAGCGCGTAGGCGAGTTCTTTGGCCGCACGCCGTTGACCTCCATCGATCCGGATAAAGTGGTTGCCATTGGCGCCGCTATCCAGGCCGATATTCTGGTCGGCAACAAGCCGGACAGCGAAATGCTGCTGCTGGACGTCATCCCGCTGTCGCTTGGTTTAGAAACCATGGGCGGCCTGGTGGAGAAAGTGATCCCGCGTAACACCACCATTCCGGTGGCGCGCGCGCAGGAGTTCACCACCTTTAAGGACGGCCAGACCGCGATGTCCATCCACGTGCTGCAGGGCGAGCGCGAGCTGGTTCAGGACTGCCGTTCGCTGGCGCGTTTCGCGCTGCGCGGCATTCCGGCGCTGCCTGCGGGCGGAGCGCATATCCGCGTCACCTTCCAGGTAGATGCGGACGGCCTGCTGAGCGTCACGGCGATGGAAAAATCGACCGGTGTCGAATCCTCCATTCAGGTGAAACCGTCCTACGGTCTGACCGATAACGAGATCGCCACCATGATTCAGGATTCAATGAGCTACGCCGAACAGGATGTGAAGGCGCGTATGCTGGCCGAACAGAAAGTGGAAGCCGCACGCGTGCTGGAAAGCCTGAACAGCGCACTCACTGCTGATGCCGCGCTGCTAAGCGCCGCTGAACGTCAGGCCATTGACGACGCCGTCGCACATCTGATTGCGGTAGCCGAAGGCGATGACACCGACGCCATAGAACAAGCGATTAAAAACGTTGATAAACAAACCCAGGAGTTCGCCGCTCGCCGTATGGACCAGTCTGTCCGTACCGCGCTGAAAGGCCACTCCGTGGACGAGGTTTAATATGCCAAAGATTGTTTTTCTGCCACATGCGGACCTCTGTCCGGATGGCGCAGTTCTGGAAGCTGAGACCGGCGAAACCATCCTTAACGTTGCCCTGCGCAACGGTATCGAAGTGGAACACGCCTGTGAAAAATCCTGTGCCTGCACAACCTGCCACTGCATCGTCCGCGAGGGGTTTGACTCCCTGGCGGAGAGCACGGAAGATGAAGACGACATGCTGGATAAAGCATGGGGTCTGGAGCCGGAAAGCCGCCTGAGCTGTCAGGCACGCGTCACCGATGAAGATCTGGTGGTCGAACTTCCGCGTTATACGCTTAACCACGCACGCGAGCATTAATATGGGACTGAAGTGGACAGACAGCCGTGAAATCGGCGAGGCGCTGTACGACGCCAACCCGGATCTCGATCCGAAGACCGTACGCTTCACCGATATGCATCAGTGGATTTGCGATCTGGAGGAGTTTGACGACGATCCCAACGCATCCAATGAAAAAATTCTGGAGGCGATTCTGTTAGTCTGGCTGGACGAAGCAGAATAAAAACGTAACGGGCTGCCTTCAGGCGGCCCGTTTGCTTGTTGCTAATAAGGAAAAATAAAATGACCGAAGCGATGAAGATTACGCTCTCTACTCAGCCTGCCGATGCGCGCTGGGGTGAAAAAGCCACTTACAGCATTAATAACGACGGCATTACCCTGCACCTGAATGGCAGCGACGATACAGGCCTGATCCAGCGCGCGGCGCGCAAAATTGACGGTCTGGGCATCAAACATGTGTTACTGGAAGGCGTTGGCTGGGACACCGATCGCAGCTGGGCCTTCTGGGCGGGCTACAAAGGGCCGAAAGGCAGCCGTAAAATCGAGTGGGCAAACCTCGATGAAGCCGGCAAAGCCGAGCTGGAAAGCCGCCTGAAAATCATCGACTGGGTGCGCGATACCATCAACGCCCCGGCGGAAGAGCTGGGCCCGGAACAGCTGGCGCAGCGCGCGGTGGATCTGCTGTGCGGCGTGGCGGGCGACAACATGTCTTACCGCATCACCAAAGGCGAAGATCTGCGCGAGCAGAACTACATGGGCATCCACACCGTCGGCCGTGGCTCCGAGCGCCCGCCGGTACTGCTGGCGCTGGACTACAACCCAACCGGTGATAAAGCGGCACCGGTGTTCGCCTGCCTGGTCGGGAAGGGTATCACCTTTGACACCGGCGGCTACAGCCTGAAGCAGAGCGCGTTCATGGACTCCATGAAGTCGGACATGGGCGGCGCAGCCACCATCACCGGGGCGCTGGCCTTTGCCATCACCCGCGGCCTGAACAAACGCGTGAAGCTTTACCTGTGCTGCGCGGACAACATGGTCAGCGGTAACGCCTTTAAGCTCGGCGACATCATTCGCTACCGCAACGGCAAGAACGTCGAAGTGATGAACACCGACGCCGAAGGCCGCCTGGTGCTGGCGGATGGCCTCATCGATGCGTCTGCACAGAAACCTGAGCTGATCATCGATATGGCAACCCTGACCGGGGCAGCAAAAACCGCGCTGGGTAACGACTACCACGCGCTGTTCAGCTTCGACGATAAGCTGGCAAACCGCCTGCTGGCGAGCGCCGCCGCCGAGAACGAACCGTTCTGGCGTCTGCCGCTGGCCGAGTTCCACCGGAGCCAGCTGCCGTCGAACTTTGCCGAGCTGAACAACACCGCCAGCGCAGCCTACCCGGCAGGGGCGAGCACCGCCGCCGGTTTCCTGTCGCACTTCGTTGAGAACTACCGTGAAGGCTGGCTGCACATCGACTGCTCCGCCACCTACCGTAAAGCCGCGGTTGAGCAGTGGTCAGCAGGCGCCACCGGTCTGGGTGTGCGTACTATTGCGAACCTGCTGACGGCTGAATAATCTTTTTTGCCGGGTGGCGCTACGCTTACCCGGCCTACAAAACCCGTAGGCCCGTGCAAGCGTAGCGCCGCCGGGCAAGTGTGAAGTAGCAAACTATGTCAGAAACCAAAAACGAATTAGAAACCCTGCTGGAGAAAGCGGCCACCGAGCCCGCCCATCGTCCGGCATTTTTCCGCACCCTGCTGGAGTCCACCGTCTGGGTGCCCGGTACGGCTGCGGAAGGTGAACAGGTTGTTGAGGACAGCGCGCTGGATCTGCTGCACTGGGAAAAAGATGACGGCACCTCGGTGATCCCGTTCTTCTCCTCCCTTGCAGCCTTACAGCAAGCCGTTGAAGATGAACAGGCGTTTGTGGTGATGCCGGTGCGCACGCTGTTTGAGATGACGCTGGGCGAAACCCTGTTTCTCAATGCCAAACTGCCGACCGGGAAAGAGTTCACCCCGCGCGAAATCAGCCATCTGATTGGCGAAGAGGGCAACCCGCTCAGTACCCAGGAGGTGCTGGAGGGCGGGGAATCACTGCTGCTGTCTGAGGTGGCCGAGCCGCCAGCGCAGATGATCGACTCCCTGACCCAGCTTTTCCAGACCCTCAAGCCGGTAAAACGGGCGTTTCTCTGCTCCATCAAAGAGCAGGCTGATGAACAGCCGGTCCTGCTGATTGGCATTGAGGCGGATGGCGAGATTGAAGAGATCATTCAGGCTGCGGGCAGCGTGGCGACCGACACCCTGCCGGGCGACGAGCCAATCGATATCTGCCGGGTGGTAAAAGGGGAGAAGGGCATCAGCCACTTCATTACCGAACACATTACGCCGTTCTATGAGCGCCGCTGGGGTGGTTTCCTGCGCGATTTCAAAAACAACCGCATTATCTGAACCTCTACGGGGTGAGCTTTCACCCCGTTGTCTCCAGCAGCAGTAAATCCATCAGCAGTACCAGGTTCGACTCAAACGACGTCACCCCTGCGGCTTCGGCAGCGAAATGTACCGCTTCGTCGTACAGCGCAAAATGCAGATCCGCCATCCCCGCCAGGGTATTCGCCGACGCGCGGGTAAAGGCCACCACCGTCATTCCTACGTTCTGCGCGATCCGCGCCTTATCCAGCACCTGTTCCGTCTCACCGCTGCGCGACACCGCGATGAACACCTGATAGCGCGAGGCATTGCTGAGGAATATATTGCGGCTGTCGCCTGGGCCGGAGATAAACGCCGTCTTGCCCAGCACCTGCAGTTTTTTAGTCAGATACTCGGCAAACAGGTAGGAAAAGCCCGCGCCGTAAAGAAAGAAACGCTCTTTCTCCCGCAGCAGTTCAGCAAAATGACGGCGCTTTTCCGCCGTCGCCCACTGAAAGGTCTGCTGATAGTTGGCGATGAACTGATTAAACAGGGCGGGCAGTTCCGCAGGCTGGCGGGTTTCGGCGGTGATGTGCGGCGTATCGCTCAGCAGCTGCTTGCAGTGCCAGGTGAATTCGCTAAAGCCGCTGAACCCCAGCTTGCGGCACAGGCGCATAATGGTGGCGGTAGAGACGAAGGTCGCCTGTGCCAGCTCCCGCACCGTAATGTGGCCCACCAGCAGCGGATGCCCGGTCAGATGGGCCAGCACGCGATACTCTGCGCGGGTTAATGACTCCCCGCGCGTTAACAGTGTCGCCAGACGGTTATCCATTATTACGCCGGTTCAACCGGCAGATCGTCCCGGGCGCCCCATTCACTCCACGCGCCGTCGTAGAGCGTGACGTCGGTTTTGCCGAGGGTGGCCAGGGCCAGGATCACCACGCAGGCAGTCACGCCCGAACCACAGCTGGCAACAATCGGCTGATGCAGATCCACCCCCTGACGGGCGAAAATCTCGCGCAGCTCGTCGGTCGTTTTCAGTTCGCCCTCAAACACCAGATCGCCCCAGGGCACATTATGCGCGCCGGGAATATGGCCGCGCTTAAGGCCGGGACGCGGCTCGTCGGCCTCGGCGTTAAAGCGCGGGGCAGGGCGGGCATCAACAATTTGCGCGGTCTGTTCGTGGCTGGCCAGCAGCACGTCGGTGACACGCCTGATGGCCCCGGCATCGAAGGTGGCTTCAAAATCGCCGTCCGGCAGGGAGACATCGCCCTGCTGGAGAGGTAACTCCGCCCGCTGCCAGCCCGCAAGGCCGCCTGCCAGAATCGACACTTTCTCCACGCCAAAGGTCTTCAGCATCCACCACGCACGCGGCGCGGAGAAGAGATTCCCTTCGTCGTAAATTACCAGGTGCTTATCGTGGCTGACGCCCAGCTCGCGCATGGCTACTGCAAAGGCTTCCGGGCGCGGCATCATGTGCGGCAGGGGAGAGGTGTGATCGGAGAGGGCTTCGATATCAAAAAATACCGCCCCCGGCAGATGCCCGGCGCGGTATTCCGCTGGTACGTCACGATGCTCCTGTCCTGGCGGCGCCATGCGCGCGTCGAGGATCTGGACTTCAGGATCTTCACTGTGCTCAATCAGCCAGTCGGCAGCGACAAAATATGAGGTGGACATGGTTGCCTCCATAAATGAATCCAGTAATGGATTGTCGGTGTTTTTTCTGACACCGACAAGCGAACCACGTTCAACTCGCGAGCAAGCCCTTATTTTTTCACCGCTTCTCCGTCCTGCCACGCTTTCTGCAGCGCAGGCCAGTATTCACGGTTGGCCTCAATCATCTCATCCAGAATGGCTTTGGCGTGCTCCATGGTCGGCACCGTGCGGTTCAGGGTGAATGCCTGCAACGCTTTTTCGTAGCTGCCTTCGATGGTGGCTTCCACCAGCAGCTGTTCCGAGGCCAGCTGCTGTTGCAGCAGAGTCTGGTGGAACAGCGGCACCTGGCCGATACGGACAGGTTCCGGGCCTTCGCTGGTGATATAGGCCGGGACTTCCACCACCGCGTCGTACGGCAGGTTGACGATTGCCCCCTGGTTTTCCACCATCACCAGATGGCGCTGGCGCAGGTTGAACGCCAGCGAGCGAGCGACCTCAACGATAAACTCGCCGTGGACGCCGACGTGGAAGGCATCCGGCAGGATCCCGGTACGCTTATACTCTTCGGCAGCGGCAAACAGCTTTTTCTCGCGACCGTTCATCACTTCGTTGGCGCGGGTATAGTCCGGATTCTGGTGCTCAACGATCTGGTCTGGCATCAGGTAGTACTGCAGATACGGGTTCGGCAGATACTCCGGGAAGTTGTCCATGATCGGCTTGATGTTACGCCAGGTTTTCACCCATGAAGGATCGGAGTGCTGCGGGTCGGTTTTGGCCGCATCTTCCGTCAGGAGACCGAATTTAGCGATATGGCGACGCAGCTCCGGCAGTTTGTCCTCGCCATCCACCAGCACGCGGGTAAACCAGCCGAAGTGGTTCAGGCCGAAGTAATCCACCTCCAGCTTGTGGCGATCCACACCGAGAATGGCCCCCATGTTACGCATCGCCGCCACCGGCATATCGCAGATGTTCAGCACCCGGGCTTCCGGGCGCAGGCGGCGCACCCCTTCCGCGACGATGGCCGCCGGATTGGAGTAGTTCACGATCCACGCTTTTTCGTGGGCGTAGCGCTCGACCATGTCGATCAGCTCAACCATTGGCAGAATAGTGCGTAATCCATACGCCAGCCCGCCAGGGCCGCAGGTCTCCTGGCCGACAACGCCGTGACGCAGCGGGATCTTCTCATCCTGCTCGCGCATTTTGTACTGACCGACGCGCATCTGGGCGAAGACGAAATGGGCCCCGCTGAAGGCGACTTCCGGGTCACTGGTGACGGTAAATTTGATGCTCTGGCTGTGATCGCGGATCACCTTCTCTACCACCGGGGCGATGGTGTCCTGCCGCCCGGCATCAATGTCGTAGAGGCGAATTTCCGCCAGTGGGAAATCCTCCAGCCGCACCATCAGGCTTTTTACAATCCCTGGCGTATAGGTGCTGCCGCCACCGGCGATAGAGAGAATAAATGGGGGTGTAAACATAGTTGTCTCCTTCAGAGAATCGTCTCGACCGCTTCTCGCATTTTTTTGACATGCAGCCCGTAGACCACCTGAACGTTATTGCCCTGCTTGATGACGCCTTTCGCGCCCGTCGCCTTGAGCCGTGGCTCGTCGATGATGGCGACATCCTTAACCGTGACGCGCAGGCGGGTGTAGCAGTTATCCACCACATCGATATTGCCGCGCCCGCCGAGGCCGACGATGATCGCATCGCCTAAGCCGTCGTTACTGCCTTTCGCCTGATACTCCTGTTTGCTGTACAGACGTGTCTCCTGGTCCTCTTCCTCGCGCCCCGGCGTCTTCATACGGAAATGCAGGATCAGGAAGCGGAAGATAACGAAGTAGAGGGCGAACATGATCAGCCCGACCAGGATGTACATCGGCCAGTTGGATTTCTCCGTACCCAGCGGCAGGTTATAGAGAACAAAATCGATAATGCCGTTAGCGCCGATAGCGTGAACGCCCAGCAGGTAAAACAGCATCATGCCGATCCCGGTCAGCACCGCGTGCACCACGAACAGCAGCGGGGCAACGAACAGGAAAGAGAACTCAATCGGCTCGGTAACGCCCACCAGGAACGAGGTGAGCGCCGCCGGGATCAGAATGGCTTTCGCCGCGGCCTTACGCTCCGGTTTCGCGGTCACGTACATTGCCAGCGCGGCGGCAGGCAGGCCAAACATCTTACTGATCCCGCGGGCATCCCAGACCACGGTGCTGCTGAGCTGCTTCACGTCAGGGCAGGCCATCTCGGCAAAGTAGATGTTACGCGCGCCCTGATAGGTGGCGCCGCACACCTCCTGGGTCCCGCCCAGTTCGGTATAGAGGAATGGGGTATAGACCAGATGATGCAGACCGGTTGGCACCAGGATGCGCTCCAGGAAGCCGTAAACCGCTACGCCAAACGGCCCGGCTCCTTTAATCGCTAACGCCGCAGCGCTGATACCATCCTGGGCGAACGGCCACAGCTCGCTCATCACCACGCCCAGCAGCATCGAGACCGGCAGCATAATGATGGCGACGAAGCAGTGGCCGGAGTAGATCGCCATGGCGCCGTTAAACTGCACGCCGGAGTATTTGTTATAGAGATAGCCCGACAGCGCACCGGTCAGGATCCCGGCAAACACGCCCATCTCCAGCACCTGCACGCCCAGCACCATGCTCTGCCCGGCGGCTTTCATCTGGTCCGCGGGGGCCAGCGCTCCCTGCAGCTGCAGCGTGACGTTCATGGCGTTGATAAACACCACAAAGGTGACAAGGCCGATCAACGCCGCGTAACCTTTGTCACGGGTCGCCAGCCCAATGGGGATCCCCACGGCGAACACTAGGGCCAGGTTAACCAGCACCGAGACGGCGGATTTGGCGATCAGCTGGCCGATGCTCTGGACCAGCGGATGGCCGAGGAACGGCAGATACCCGGCAAGGGCACCGTTACCCAGCACATTTCCAAAGGCGATAAACAGGCCGACAATCGGCAGGATGAGTACCGGTCCGTATAATGATTTTCCGAAATTTTGTAGGGCGTTCACGGCTCGTTTCATAACGTTCTCTCTTATTGAACCGCGCACTCAGGGTGCGTCTGATAATAAAACTAGCAGGGTAAACGCTTGTTTATCCAGCTATCTTATTGTTTTAAAAACAAATGACGTAAAAGGTTACATGTAACGTTAGGCGCTGTGATCGCCGTAACAGCTGGATTTTTTCGCCAGTCATGAAGTTGCGAGGCGCTATCCATAATTGAACTGAACGCTTTTGTATTAATGAAACTTGCGGATAATAATTAACCCGACGACGACCAACAGGCCCGCGAGGCCAGGGATAAAGGATGAAACCGTTTCGCTTCGCCGCACTTTCATTAGCGCTGCTCACCTCACTTGCGCTTGTCGGCTGTGATAACAGTGACGATATGCCCAAACCACAGGCACCCGCCGCCGCAGCCGCCTCCACCACGCAACCGGCTGTACCGGTGAAGCCTGACGGCGCCACGCTGGAAAAACTGGCAGCACAAAGCCAGGGTAAAGCCTTGTCCCTGCTGGATGCGTCTGAAGTTCAGCTGGACGGTGCAGCCGCCCTGGTGCTGACCTTCTCCGTCCCCCTCGATCCCGCCCAGGATTTCGCCCGCACGGTTCACGTGGTCGACAAAAAAAGTGGCAAGGTCGATGGGGCCTGGGAGCTGGCACCGAATCTGAAGGAGTTGCGCCTGCGTCACCTGGAGCCGAATCGCAACCTGGTGGTCACCGTCGAAAGCGCTCTGCTGGGGCTGAATAAAGCGACCCTGAGCGGCGATATCGAAAAGACCCTTACTACCCGCGATATTGAACCCAGCGTAGGCTTTGCCAGCCGCGGCTCGCTGCTGCCGGGTAAGGTGGTAGAAGGGCTGCCGGTAATGGCGCTGAACGTGAATAACGTCGATGTGAATTTCTACCGGATCAAACCGGAATCTCTGGCCGCCTTTGTCAGCCAGTGGGAGTACCGCAGCTCGCTCACCAACTGGGAATCCGACAATCTGCTGAAGATGGCCGAGCTGGTCTACACCGGCCGCTTCGACCTTAACCCGGCGCGCAACACGCGCGAAAAACTGCTGCTGCCGCTGGCGGACATCAAGCCGTTACAGCAGGCGGGGGTCTATATCGCGGTAATGAATCAGGCTGGACACTATAACTACAGCAACGCCGCCACGCTCTTTACCCTCAGCGACATTGGCCTCTCCGCGCACCGCTACCATAACCGGCTGGATATCTTTACCCAGAGCCTGGAGAACGGGGCGGCGCAGTCGGCCATTGAGGTGCAGCTGCTTAACGATAAAGGGCAGACGCTGGCCCAGGCGACCAGCGACGCCGACGGCCACGCGACGCTGCAGACCGACAAAGAGGCCGCGCTGCTTCTCGCCCGTAAAGACGGGCAGACCACGATGCTGGATCTAACGCTTCCGGCGCTGGATCTGGCGGAGTTTGCCATCTCCGGCGCGCCGGGCTTCAGCAAACAGTTCTTTATGTTTGGCCCGCGGGATCTCTACCGACCAGGTGAAACGCTGATCCTCAACGGCCTGCTGCGTGACAGCGACGGCAAGCCGCTCCCCGACCAGCCCGTCAAGCTGGAGGTACTGCGCCCGGACGGACAGGTGGCCCGCACGGTGGTCAGCCAGCCGGAAAACGGCCTCTATCGCTTTAACTATCAGCTCGATAGCGGGGCGCAAACCGGGATGTGGCACGTGCGCGCCAGTACCGGGGATAACCAGCAGCGGATGTGGGATTTCCACGTCGAAGACTTTATGCCGGAGCGCATGGCGCTGAATATCGCCGGGCAAAAAGCCCCGGTGGCACCGCAGGATGATATCGCCTTCGACGTGACGGGTTATTACCTGTATGGCGCCCCTGCTAACGGCAACAGCCTGCAGGGGCAGATGTACTTACGTCCGCTGCGTGAGGCCGTGGCCGCACTGCCGGGCTTCCAGTTCGGCGATATCGCCGAAGAGAACCTGAGCCGTAGCCTGGACGAAGTGCAGCTGACCCTGAACGAACAGGGGCGCGGGCAGGTGACCAGCGAAAGCCAGTGGAAAGAGACCCACTCCCCGCTGCAGGTTATTTTGCAGGCCAGCCTGCTGGAATCCGGCGGACGTCCGGTGACCCGCCGGGCGGAGCAGGCGGTCTGGCCGGCGGCTACCCTGCCGGGCATCCGTCCGCAGTTCGCCAGCAAAGCGGTCTATGACTACCGCACCGATACCACCGTCAACCAGCCGATTGTCGAGGAGAACAGCCAGGCCGGGTTCGATATCGTCTATGCTGATGCCAGCGGGGCGAAAAAGGCCGTCTCCGGTTTGCAGGTTCGCCTGATCCGCGAGCGCCGGGACTACTCCTGGAACTGGTCGGAAAGCGAGGGCTGGCAGTCGCAGTTTAATCAAAAAGATCTGATTGAAGGTGAGCAGGCGCTGGATCTGGCCGCGGACGAAACCGGGAAAGTAAGCTTCCCGGTAGAGTGGGGCTCCTATCGTCTGGAGGTTAAAGCCCCTGATGATGCAGTCAGCAGCGTTCGCTTCTGGGCAGGCTACAGCTGGCAGGACAACAGCGACGGCTCCGGGGCCGCGCGTCCGGACCGCGTTACCATGAAGCTGGATAAACCGGCCTACCAGCCGGGGGATACCATCAGGCTGCACATTGCCGCTCCGGCGGCAGGTAAAGGCTACGCGATGATCGAATCCAGCGAAGGGCCGCTGTGGTGGAAAGAGATCGACGTTCCTGCCGAGGGGCTGGATATGACGATCCCGGTGGATAACGCCTGGAAACGCCACGATCTCTACCTCTCCACGCTGGTGGTTCGCCCTGGCGATAAATCCAAATCGGCCACGCCAAAACGTGCGGTAGGGCTGCTGCACCTGCCCATGGGTGACGAGAGCCGTCGCCTGAGCATTGTCCTGGAAAATCCGCCTAAAATGCGCCCGAACCAGACGCTGGCGGTCAAGGTTAAAGCCAGCGTTAAGGAGGGGGCGGCCCCGCAGAAAGTCAACGTGCTGGTGTCGGCGGTGGACAGCGGCGTACTCAATATTACGGATTACGTCACCCCCGATCCGTGGCAGGCGTTCTTCGGTCAGAAGCGCTATGGCGCGGACATCTACGATATTTATGGCCAGGTGATTGAGGGCCAGGGCCGTCTGGCCTCGCTGCGCTTTGGCGGCGATGGCGATGAGCTCAAGCGTGGTGGCAAACCACCTGTTAACCATGTCACGATTATTGCTCAGCAGGCGCAGCCGGTAGAGCTGGATGCCAACGGGGAGGGCACCGTCTCGTTACCTATTGGCGACTTCAACGGCGAGCTGCGTCTGATGGCGCAGGCCTGGACGGATGACGATTTTGGCAGCAGCGAAAGCAAAATTATTGTCGCAGCGCCGGTTATCACCGAGCTGAACACGCCGCGCTTCCTGGCCAGCGGCGATAACGCAAGGCTGACGCTGGATCTGACTAACCTTACCGATCGTCAGCAAACCCTGAACTTAGCCCTGACAGCGGGCGGCAACCTGGCGCTGGAAGGGGCCCAGCCGCAGCCGGTCCAGCTGGACGCGGGTGAACGCGTAACGCTGTATATCCCGGTGCGGGCGCTGGACGGTTACGGCGAGGGCGAAATCATCGCCCAGGTGAGCGGCCTGACGCTGCCCGGCGAAAACATTGCCCCGCAGCAGAAGAGCTGGAAAATCGGCGTGCGTCCGGCGTTCCCGGCGCAAACGGTCAATACCGGCACAATGCTCAATCCGGGCGAAAGCTGGCAGGTACCGGCTCAGCACTTTGCTGATTTCTCACCGTTAACCCTGCAGGGACAGCTTTTACTCAGCGGCAAGCCGCCGCTTAACCTTGCCCGCTATATCCGGGAGCTGCAGGCCTATCCGTATGGCTGCCTGGAGCAGACCACCAGCGGCCTGTTCCCGTCGCTCTATACCAGTGCCGCCCAGTTGAATGCGCTGGGCATTAAGGGCGACAGTGATGATAAGCGTCGGGCGGCAATTGAGATCGGCATTTCCCGTCTGCTGCAGATGCAGCGTGATGATGGCGGTTTTGCGCTGTGGGATAAAAACGGGCCGGAAGAGTACTGGCTCACTGCCTACGTCACCGATTTTCTGGTGCGTGCGGGAGAGCAGGGTTACAGCGTGCCGGCTGATGCCATCACCAACGCCAACAACCGCCTGCTGCGCTACCTCCAGGATCCGGGCATGATGGCGATTCGTTACAGCGAAGATACTCAGGGCAGCAAGTTCGCCGTTCAGGCTTATGCGGCGCTGGTGCTGGCACGCCAGCAGAAAGCCCCGCTGGGGGCGCTGCGCGAAATCTGGGAGCGTCATGCCCAGGCCAAATCGGGCCTGCCGCTGATGCAGCTTGGAATGGCGCTGAAGCTGATGGGGGATGCACCACGCAGCCAGCAGGCGCTGGATCTGGCCATTAAAACGCCGCGTAGCGAGACGCAAAACTGGCTGGCCGATTACGGCAGCCCGCTTCGTGATAACGCGATGATGCTCAGCCTGCTCGAAGAGTACAAACTGCTGCCGGATGCCCAGAACACGCTGCTGAACGCGCTGTCTCAGCAGGCGTTCAGTCAGCGCTGGCTCTCGACTCAGGAGAGTAACGCGCTGTTCCTGGCGGGGCGTTCCGTGCAGAATCTGACCGGAGCGTGGCAGGCCACGACATCGCTTAAAGAGGGCGATATGCGGGGTGATAAACCGCAGGTGCAAAATCTCGACGCCGATCGGCTGGCGTCACTGCAGGTGACTAACACCGGTACCGCACCGCTGTGGGTGCGTCTGGACAGCAGCGGCTATCCACAATACGCCCCGCAGCCCGCCTCGAACGTGCTGAAAATTGAACGGCAGATCCTGGCCACCGACGGCAGCAGCAAGTCGCTCTCTTCTCTGAAAAGCGGCGAGCTGGTGCTGGTCTGGCTGAACGTGACCGCCACCCAGAACGTGCCGGATGCGCTGGTGGTGGATCTCCTGCCCGCCGGGCTGGAACTGGAAAACCAGAACCTCGCCAGCAGCAGCGCCAGCCTGCAGGAGAGCGGCAGCGAGGTACAAAACCTGCTCAGCCAGATGCAGCAGGCCGATATCCAGCATATGGAGTTCCGCGATGACCGCTTTGTTGCCGCCGTGCCGGTAAATGAAGGCCAGCCGGTAACGCTGGTCTATCTGGCCCGCGCCGTTACCCCGGGAACCTATGCGGTCCCTGTGCCGATGGTGGAATCGATGTACGTACCGCAGTGGCGGGCAACGGGTGCGGCCAGCGGCCCGCTGATTGTCGTTCCGTAAAGTGCAGGTTCGCGCGCTGTTACGCTCCCGCTGGCTGTGGCTGGTGGGAGTGCTTCTTCTGCTATGGGGCGGCGTCATCGCCGCCGATCGCCTGTGGCCGCTGCCGTTACACGAGGTCAACCCGGCTCGCGTGGTGGTGGACGAGAAAGGCATCCCGCTGTGGCGATTTGCCGATCGCGAGGGGATCTGGCGTTATCCGGTCACCATCGAAGAGGTTTCGCCCCGCTATCTTGAGGCGTTGATCCAGTATGAAGATCGCTGGTTCTGGGATCATCCGGGCGTAAATCCCTTTTCGGTACTGCGCGCGGCCTGGCAGGATCTCATTGCCGGGAAGGTGATCTCCGGTGGCAGTACGCTGACCATGCAGGTGGCGCGGCTGCTGGATCCCCATTCCCGTACGTTGGGGGGGAAAGTCCGTCAACTCTGGCGGGCGTTCCAGCTGGAATGGCACCTCTCAAAGCGTGAAATACTGACGCTCTATCTCAATCGCGCCCCGTTTGGTGGCACTCTCCAGGGCGTGGGCGCCGCAAGCTGGGTCTATCTGGGAAAATCCCCTGCGCAGTTGAGTTACTCCGAAGCTGCACTCCTTGCCGTATTGCCCCAGGCGCCGAGCCGTTTACGCCCGGACCGCTGGCCGCAGCGTGCCGAGGCGGCGCGCAACAAAGTCCTCAACCGCATGGCATCGCAGGGCGTGTGGTCTGCTCGCCAGGTGAAGGAGTCGCAGGAAGAACCCGTCTGGCTGGCGCCCCGGCAGATGCCACAGCTCGCGCCGCTGTTCTCGCGCATGATGCTGGGCAAAAGCCGCGACAGCAAAGTGGTGACAACCCTGGATGCCACGCTACAGCGCCAGCTGGAAGAGCTGGCGCTGAACTGGAAGTCACGCCTGGCCCCCCGCAGTTCGCTGGCGATGATCGTCGTGGATCATACCAATATGAAGGTGCGCGGTTGGGTAGGATCGGTGGACATCAACGACGACAGCCGTTTCAGCCATGTGGATATGATCGGCGCGATCCGATCGCCGGGATCGGTGCTGAAGCCCTTTGTGTATGGCCTGGCGATGGATGACGGGCTGATCCACCCGGCCTCGCTGCTGCAGGACGTGCCGCGACGCACCGGCGACTATCGTCCGGGTAACTTTGACAGCGGCTTTCACGGCCCAATCAGCATGAGCGAAGCGCTGGTGCGATCCCTGAACCTGCCCGCCGTCCAGGTGCTGGAGGCCTACGGGCCGAAGAAATTTGCCGGAATGCTGCGTAACGCCGGATTACCGCTTCTTCTCCCTGCTGGCGCGCAGCCTAACCTTTCACTGATCCTGGGGGGCGCCGGGGCGCGTCTCGAGGATATCGCCGCAGCGTACAGCGCCTTTGCCCGGCAGGGCCGCGCAGGAAAACTGCGTTTACAGCCTGGCGATCCGCTGCTCGAACGGCCCTTAATGTCGCCCGGCGCGGCGTGGATCATCCGGCGCATTCTGGCGAACGAGGCGCAGCCGCTGCCGGACAGCGCCCTTGCGCAGGTGGTACCGCTGGCGGTAAAAACCGGCACCAGCTATGGCTATCGTGATGCGTGGGCGATAGGGCTGAACGCGCGATACGTTATCGGCATCTGGACCGGCAGGCCGGACGGCACCCCGGTGGCCGGACAGTTTGGTTTTGCCAGCGCCGTACCGGTGTTAAATCAGGTTAATAATCTGCTGCAGTCGCGCTCGGCGCTGGATGAGGCACGTCTGCCGCGCGATCCCCGTCCGGCCTCGGTGTCCCGCGGGGTGATCTGCTGGCCGGGTGGGCAGTCGCTGCCTGACGGGGACAGCAACTGTCGCCGTCGTCTTTCGACGTGGCTGCTTGAAGGAAGCCAGCCGCCAACGCTGTTACTGCCGGAGCAGGAGGGGATTCGCGGCATTCGTTTCCCGGTCTGGCTCGATAACAGCGGCAAACGCGTAGCGGCAGACTGCCCGCAGGCGCAGGAAAAGAGCGTGGACGTCTGGCCGCTGCCGCTGGAGCCGTGGCTGCCCCAGGCGGAGCGGCGGGCTGCGCGTATTCCGCCTGCATCAACTGCCTGCCCACCGCTGAACCAAACCTTTCCGGCGCCGCTGCTGCTATCGGGCATCCGTCAGGGGGCGGTGATTAAGCGTCTGCCGGGTGAGCCGCAGGTCTCGCTGCCCGTGCAGGTCAGCGGCAGTGACGGACCGCGCTGGTGGTTTCTCAACGGCGAGCCGCTAAATGTTCAGGGGCGGATGTACACGCTGCGTCTTGAAAAGGCAGGGGATTATCAGCTGCTGGTGATGGATGAGGCGGGGCAGGTGGCGACCGTGGATTTCATCCTGCAATGAATAAAACGCGTTTCGGCAACGATCTGTTGTTAAAACTCGTCTTATTTTAAAAAAATGTTACATGCATCCATAGGCAATGGCGCCAATGCTCATTATAATCCGCGCCATATATTTCGCATGAATGCAAAACAACAGAACAAATCACAGAGGTAATCATGGCTATTGAACGTACTTTTTCCATCATCAAGCCAAACGCGGTGGCAAAAAACGTTATTGGCAGCATCTTTGCTCGCTTTGAAGCGGCAGGGTTCAAAATTGTTGGTACTAAAATGCTGCATCTGACCGTTGAGCAGGCTCGCGGTTTCTATGCTGAGCACGAAGGTCGCCCATTCTTCGACGGCCTGGTTGAGTTCATGACCTCTGGCCCAATCGTGGTTTCCGTACTGGAAGGCGAAAACGCCGTTCAGCGTCACCGCGACCTGCTGGGTGCAACCAACCCGGACAACGCGCTGGCAGGTACCCTGCGCGCAGATTACGCTGACAGCTTCACCGAGAACGGCACCCACGGTTCCGACTCCGTAGAGTCTGCTAAACGTGAAATCGCTTACTTCTTCGCAGAAGGCGAAGTGTGTCCACGTACCCGTTAATCTAACGGTTTCGTTTACACATTATTTTCGTAAATGCCGCGTGCAAACGTGGCATCCCTGCACCAGACTTTGTACAATACAACGCCCCGGACGAGCAGACCGCTTTCCGGGGCGTTTCTTTTCAACCCTCCACGGGCCATAACGTGTAACAACGAGGCCGGAAAATATTATGTCTGAATTAGTTAACACCTCCGAAGTCGTCATTCCTGCGGTTCCCAATAAAAATGGAAAAATCAACCTGCTGGACCTGAACCGTCAGCAAATGCGCGAGTTCTTCAAAGAGATGGGCGAGAAGCCGTTTCGTGCCGACCAGGTGATGAAATGGATGTATCACTATTGCAGCGACAACTTTGATGACATGACTGACATCAATAAAGTGCTGCGCAACAAGCTGAAAGAAGTGGCCGAAATCCGTGCGCCGGAAGTGGTGGAAGAGCAGCGCTCAGCTGATGGCACCATCAAGTGGGCGATTGCGGTTGGCGATCAGCGCGTTGAAACGGTTTATATCCCGGAAGACGATCGCGCGACCCTGTGCGTCTCCTCCCAGGTCGGTTGTGCGCTGGAGTGCAAGTTCTGCTCTACGGCACAGCAGGGCTTTAACCGTAACCTGCGCGTTTCGGAAATCATCGGCCAGGTCTGGCGCGCGGCGAAAATCGTCGGTGCGGCAAAAGTGACCGGTACCCGCCCGATCACCAACGTGGTAATGATGGGGATGGGCGAGCCGCTGCTGAACCTGACTAACGTGGTTCCGGCCATGGAAATCATGCTCGACGACTTCGGTTTTGGCTTGTCCAAACGTCGCGTGACGCTCTCCACGTCTGGTGTTGTGCCTGCGCTGGACAAGCTCGGCGACATGATTGACGTTGCGCTGGCGATTTCGCTGCACGCGCCAAACGACACCATCCGCGATGAGATCGTCCCAATCAACAAGAAGTACAATATCGAGACCTTCCTGAACTCGGTTCGTGGCTACATTTCGAAGTCCAACGCCAACCAGGGACGCGTCACCATTGAGTACGTCATGTTGGATCACGTCAACGACGGTACCGAGCACGCTCACGAGCTGGCTGCACTGCTGAAAGACACGCCATGCAAGATCAACCTGATCCCATGGAACCCGTTCCCGGGTGCGCCGTATGGCCGCAGCTCAAACAGCCGTATCGACCGTTTCTCCAAGGTGCTGATGGAGTATGGCTTTACCACTATCGTGCGTAAAACCCGCGGTGATGATATCGATGCCGCCTGCGGTCAGCTGGCCGGCGACGTTATCGACCGTACCAAGCGTACGCTGCGTAAACGTATGCAGGGCGACGCCATCGCCATCAAGTCCGTGTAATTATTATGCAGTCACGGCGCGTTAATTGCGCCGTGGCGGCTACGGATGCGAATAAACAGTCATTGCGCCGGTATATGGGTAATAATTACGGTGCGTTTTATATGACTTTGAGGCAGTATGTAACGATGCAACAACAGTTTAGCCTCACTGACAAGCCGCTTCTGTCAATGAAACCTGGCAGGTTTGTGCTGTCTTACTAAGGTTAACTGACCAGAAGTTTCGCGGTGCGGGTGGCATTGTGACTCACCGGCGCCAGGATCCTCATTTTTCACGTACCAGTAGTTGTAGCGAATGAATACTGAAGCCACTCACGACCAAAATGCAGCACTATCCACTGGCGTTCGTCTTCGCAACGCCCGTGAACAACTCGGACTAAGCCAGCAAGTTGTTGCGGAACGCTTATGTCTGAAAGTTTCCACGGTCCGCGATATTGAAGAAGATAAGGCACCTGCCGATCTTGCTTCAACGTTTCTGCGTGGTTATATCCGCTCATATGCGAAACTGGTGCATATCCCTGAAGATGAACTGCTGCCAATGATGGAAAAACAGGCACCGGTCAGAGCGGCGAAAGTCGCGCCGATGCAGAGTTTTTCACTGGGCAAACGCCGTAAAAAACGTGATGGCTGGCTGATGAGCTTTACCTGGCTGGTGCTGTTTGTGGTGATCGGCCTGACGGGCGCATGGTGGTGGCAGAACCACAAGGCGCAGCAGGAAGAGATCACCACCATGGCCGATCAGACCTCAGCCGAGCTGAACAATTCAGCAGGCGATGGCGCTCAGAGCATCCCACTGAATACCGATGCGTCTGCGACCGCCAGCGAAACGCAGGCGCCAGCAGCCGGCACTCAGGATACGGCAACGGCGCAGACTACTGCGCCAGCCGCCGATCAATCGGCGCAGGCATCTGCAGACAACGCAGTGGTTTCGCCATCTCAGGCCAACGTTGACGCTGCACCTGCAACCGCACCTGCAGCGACGGCAGACGCCACCCAGACATTGCCTTCCGATCCGGCAGGCGTTGCAGCGGCTCCTGCCGACCCGAATGCGCTGGTGATGAACTTCACCGCCGATTGCTGGCTGGAAGTGACCGATGCCACGGGCAAAAAGCTGTTCAGCGGCCTGCAGCGTAAAGACGGTAATTTAAATCTGACTGGCCAGGCGCCGTATAAACTCAAGATTGGTGCACCGGCTGCGGTCCAGATCCAGTTCCAGGGTAAACCTGTCGATCTGAGCCGTTTTATCAGAACTAACCAGGTTGCGCGTCTGACCGTAAATGCCGAACAATCAGCAGCACAGTAAGTAACGGACAGGCAACGCGGGAGATTTTTCATGCATAACCAGGCTCCTATTCCACGTAGAAAATCGAAACGTATTTACGTCGGGAATGTGCCAATTGGCGATGGTGCTCCCATCGCCGTTCAGTCGATGACCAACACCCGTACCACGGATGTGGAAGCGACGGTCAATCAGATCAAAGCATTAGAACGCGTAGGCGCGGACATTGTTCGCGTTTCCGTGCCAACGATGGATGCGGCAGAAGCCTTCAGGCTCATCAAGCAGCAGGTCTCTGTTCCGCTGGTGGCCGATATTCACTTCGATTACCGTATCGCGCTGAAGGTGGCGGAATACGGCGTCGATTGCCTGCGTATCAACCCCGGCAACATCGGCAGTGAAGAGCGTATCCGCGCGGTGGTGGATTGCGCCCGCGACAAGAACATCCCTATCCGCATCGGCGTGAACGCCGGTTCTCTGGAAAAAGATCTGCAGGAAAAATACGGCGAGCCGACGCCGCAGGCGCTGCTCGAATCCGCGATGCGCCATGTGGATCATCTCGATCGTCTGAACTTCGATCGGTTCAAAGTCAGCGTGAAAGCCTCTGATGTTTTCCTTGCCGTCGAATCCTATCGTCTGCTGGCGAAGCAGATCGACCAGCCGCTGCACCTCGGGATCACCGAAGCCGGTGGCGCACGCAGTGGGGCAGTGAAATCAGCCATTGGCCTCGGTCTGCTGCTGAACGAAGGCATCGGCGATACCCTGCGCGTCTCCCTGGCTGCCGATCCGGTGGAAGAGATTAAGGTCGGTTTTGACATTCTGAAATCTCTGCGTATTCGTTCCCGTGGCATCAACTTTATCGCCTGCCCGACCTGTTCGCGTCAGGAGTTCGATGTCATTGGTACGGTAAATGCGCTTGAGCAGCGTCTGGAAGATATCATCACTCCAATGGACGTCTCGATTATCGGATGTGTGGTGAACGGGCCGGGTGAAGCGCTGGTGTCAACGCTTGGCGTAACGGGTGGCAACAAGAAAAGTGGTCTCTATGAAGATGGCGTCCGCAAAGATCGTCTGGATAATAACGACATGATCGATCAGCTTGAAGCCCGTATCCGTGCCAAAGCCACCATGCTGGATGCAGCGCAGCGCATCAGCGTGCAACAGGTCGAAAAATAACGTGATGGGAAGCGGTCTGCTTCCTGTGTATGATTGAACCCTTCGGTTATGAACCCCAGGGTTCATTTTTGTCTATAGAAAGAGAACAAACGTGGCAAAGAATATTCAAGCCATTCGCGGCATGAACGATTATCTGCCTGGCGAGACCGCCATCTGGCAGCGCATTGAAGGCACCCTCAAGCAGGTGCTCGGCAGCTACGGTTACAGCGAAATCCGTTTGCCGATTGTAGAGCAGACCCCGTTATTCAAACGCGCTATCGGCGAAGTCACCGACGTGGTTGAAAAAGAGATGTACACCTTTGAGGATCGTAATGGCGACAGCCTGACTTTACGTCCGGAAGGTACGGCGGGATGTGTACGCGCCGGCATCGAGCATGGTCTCCTGTACAATCAGGAGCAACGCCTGTGGTATATCGGCCCGATGTTCCGCCACGAACGTCCGCAGAAAGGCCGCTACCGTCAGTTTAACCAGCTGGGTGTCGAAGCCTTTGGCCTGCAGGGCCCGGATATCGACGCTGAGCTGATCATGCTGACCGCCCGCTGGTGGCGTGCGCTGGGCATTGCCGATCATGTTACCCTGGAACTGAACTCTATCGGTTCTCTTGAAGCGCGCGCGAACTACCGCGATGCGCTGGTCGCGTTCCTCGAACAGCATAAAGAGAAGCTGGACGAAGACTGCAAGCGTCGTATGTACAGCAACCCGCTGCGCGTGCTGGACACCAAGAACCCGGACGTTCAGGTACTGCTTAACGATGCGCCTGCGCTGGGCGATTATCTGGATGACGATTCCCGCGAACACTTTGCCGGTCTGTGCAAACTGCTGGAGGCCGCCGGTATTACCTACAGGGTTAACCAGCGTCTGGTTCGTGGTCTTGACTACTACAACCGCACCGTCTTTGAGTGGGTCACCACCAGTCTCGGTTCACAGGGTACTGTCTGTGCCGGCGGTCGTTATGACGGCCTGGTTGAGCAGTTAGGCGGTCGTCCTGCCCCTGCCGTTGGCTTTGCCATGGGCCTTGAGCGACTTGTTTTGTTAGTTCAGGCAGTTAATCCGGAATTTAAAGCCGATCCTGTTGTCGATATATACCTGGTAGCCTCAGGCGCGGAAACGCAGTCTGCGGCAATGCAGCTTGCTGAACGCGTGCGCGATGCGCTGCCGGACGCTAAGCTGATGACCAACCACGGCGGCGGCAACTTCAAAAAACAGTTCGCCCGTGCCGATAAGTGGGGCGCGCGTATCGCACTGGTACTTGGCGAGTCAGAAGTGGCTAACGGCGAAGTAGTAGTAAAAGATCTGCGCTCTGGTGAGCAAACAACGGTAACGCAGGACGGCGTTGCGGCGCACTTGCGCACTCTACTGGGCTAAGGAGAAGGACTGCGTGGAAATTTACGAGAACGAAAACGATCAGGTTGATGCGATTAAACGCTTCTTTGCCGAAAACGGCAAAGCCCTGGCTGTTGGGGTCATTTTAGGTATTGGCGCGCTGGTAGGCTGGCGTTACTGGAACAGTCATCAGGTCGATTCGGCGCGCGGTTCTTCCTTACAGTATGAAAATACCGTGAGCGCAATCCGTGCCGATCAGCCACAAACGCTGACGGCGGCAGAGAAATTTGCCGCTGACAACAAAAATACCTACGGCGCGCTGGCTTCAATGGAAGTGGCTCAGCAGCTGGTGGATAAAAATGAACTGGATAAAGCGGCAGCACAGCTGCAGCAGGGTCTGGCAGCAGCAAAAGACGATAATCTGAAAGCGGTTATCAATCTGCGCCTTGCCCGTATTCAGGTTCAGCAGAAGAAAACTGATGAAGCGCTGAAGACGCTGGACAGCGTTAAAGGTGAAGGTTTTGCCGCTATTGTTGCCGATCTGCGTGGTGAAGCCCTGCTGAGTAAAGGTGACAAACAGGGCGCGCGCAGCGCGTGGGAAGCGGGCGTGAAAAGTAACGCCTCGCCAGCGCTGAGCGAAATGCTGCAGATGAAAATAAATAATTTGTCCGTCTGAGAGGGACCCGATGCAATTGCGTAAATTACTTCTGCCAGGACTGCTTTCCGTTACGTTATTGAGCGGCTGTTCACTGTTCAGCGGCGAAGAAGATGTTGTCACCATGTCGCCACTGCCGACGGTTGAAAACCAGTTTGAGCCATCCACCGCCTGGAGCACCTCCGTGGGCGACGGGATCGGCGATTTCTACTCTAACCTGCATCCGGCGTCTGCGGACGGCGTTGTCTATGCGGCTGACCGCAAAGGCACGGTGAAAGCCCTTAACGCCGATGACGGCAAAGAAGTGTGGTCGATTAACCTCGCCGAGAAAAGCGGCTGGATGTCACGCACGCCAGCTCTGCTGTCAGGTGGCGTAACGGTTGCCGGTGGCCATGTCTATATCGGCAGCGAAAAGGCCCAGGTCTATGCCCTTAATGCCAGCGATGGTTCCATTGCCTGGCAGACCCGTGTGGCGGGCGAAGCACTCTCTCGTCCGGTCGTCAGCGACGGCATGGTGCTGGTGCATACAGCTAACGGCCAGCTTCAGGCGCTGAATGAAACGGACGGTGCGGTGAAATGGACCGTAAACCTGGATATGCCTGCGCTCTCCCTGCGCGGTGAATCTGCTCCGTCCACCGCGTTCGGTGCTGCCATTGTGGGGGGGGATAACGGTCGCGTCAGCGCCGTACTGATGCAGCAAGGTCAGTTGATCTGGCAGCAGCGTATCTCCCAGGCTACCGGTCCGACCGAAATCGACCGCCTGAGCGACGTGGACACGACTCCGGTTATCGTAAACGGCGTGGTGTATGCCCTGGCCTATAACGGCAACCTGACCGCGATGGATCTGCGTAGCGGCCAGATCATGTGGAAACGTGAGCTGGGCTCGGTGAATGATTTCATCGTCGACGGCAACCGCATCTACCTGGTCGACCAGAACGATCGCCTGCTGGCCCTGAGCACTGAAGGCGGCGTAACGCTGTGGACGCAAAGCGATCTGCTGCACCGTCTGCTGACCGCACCGGCACTCTATAATGGCAGCCTGGTGGTGGGTGATAGCGAAGGTTATATGCACTGGATCGACCCGAGCAACGGTCGTTTTGTTGCCCAGGAAAAAGTCGACGGCTCCGGCTTCCTGACCGAGCCGGTATCGGTTGACGGCAAACTGCTGATCCAGGCAAAAGACGGTACGCTGTACGCGATCACGCGTTAATCACCGCGGTTGTAGTATACTCAACGGCTCCTGTTGCTTCAGGGGCCGTTTTGATTTTTTAAAAAACGCCGCAAACGCGACGTGATATCGAATTTTATGAGGCTTTAAACATGGTACCTGTGGTCGCGCTTGTCGGGCGCCCGAACGTTGGAAAATCCACTCTTTTTAACCGTTTAACACGCACCCGTGATGCGCTGGTTGCGGATTTCCCGGGGCTCACGCGTGACCGTAAGTACGGTCGTGCAGAAGTGGAAGGTCGTGAATTTATCTGTATTGATACCGGTGGTATCGACGGTACAGAGGACGGCGTTGAAACCCGCATGGCGGAGCAATCCCTGCTGGCGATCGAAGAAGCCGACATCGTGCTGTTTATGGTCGATGCGCGTGCGGGCCTGATGCCTGCCGACTCGGCTATCGCCAAGCACCTGCGCTCGCGTGAAAAAGCAACTTTCCTGGTAGCAAACAAAACTGACGGTATCGACGCCGATCAGGCGATGGCGGATTTCTGGTCATTAGGCCTGGGCGACATCTACCCGATCGCCGCCTCTCACGGGCGCGGCGTGACCAGCCTGCTGGAAACCGCACTGCTGCCGTACGTTGACGAGATCAACCCGCCGGAAGAAGTCGATGAAGACGCGCAATACTGGGCGCAGTTCGAAGAAGGCGAAGAGGGCGAAGAAGAGCCTGAAGACGACTTTAACCCCCTGGATCTGCCGATCAAACTGGCGATTGTTGGCCGTCCGAACGTAGGTAAGTCCACACTTACTAACCGCATCCTCGGTGAGGACCGCGTGGTGGTGTACGACATGCCGGGCACGACCCGCGACAGCATCTACATCCCGATGCAGCGCGACGAGCGTGAGTACGTGCTGATCGACACCGCGGGCGTGCGTAAACGCGGTAAAATCACCGATGTGGTGGAAAAATTCTCGGTAATCAAAACCCTGCAGGCGATTGAAGACGCCAACGTGGTGATGCTGGTTATCGATGCCCGCGAAGGCATCTCAGATCAGGATCTCTCTCTGCTCGGCTTCATCCTCAATAGTGGGCGCTCACTGGTTATCGTCGTCAACAAGTGGGATGGCCTGAGCAATGAAGTTCGTGAGCAGGTGAAAGAGACTCTGGACTACCGTCTGGGCTTCATCGACTTTGCCCGCGTGCACTTCATCTCTGCCCTGCACGGCAGCGGCGTGGGTAACCTGTTCGAATCCGTTCGCGAAGCCTACGACAGCTCCACCCGTCGTGTGGGTACCGCGATGCTGACCCGCATTATGACCATGGCGGCAGAAGACCATCAGCCACCGCTGGTGCGTGGTCGCCGCGTGAAGCTGAAGTATGCCCACGCCGGTGGTTACAACCCGCCGATCGTAGTTATCCACGGCAACCAGGTGAAGGATCTTCCCGATTCTTACAAACGTTACCTGATGAACTACTTCCGCAAGTCGCTGGACGTGATGGGTACGCCGATCCGTATCCAGTTCAAGGAAGGGGACAACCCGTTTGCCAACAAACGCAACACCCTGACGCCGAACCAGATGCGTAAGCGTAAACGTTTGATTAAACACATTAAGAAAAGCAAATAATCATTGCCGATCTGCAAATAAACCCGCGCCTGTCGCGGGTTTTTTTATGCCTGAATTCTTCTGAAAGCAACGAATAATTATTGATGTGATGTCAATCACTATTCACGTTTATCCAACATAAAATCTAAGAAATAAGACGATTGTCGAATTTTCATCTTTTGGTGGTGGGGTGGGGGCTGGACAAAAGTAGCCTCAGGTTATCAAATGGTTAAATAACATTTCGCCGGATGTAAAAAAGCCGCCAGAGCACACTCTGCGTGGCCGACTTCCGGTGCTTACAAGCACGACGACATATCATCTCGGGAGAATTATGCAATCCTCTGTTAATAAAAACGAAAGCCGAACATTCTTCGGCCATCCTTATCCACTTGGCTCGCTGTTCTTCACCGAGATGTGGGAGCGCTTCTCGTTTTACGGCATTCGTCCACTGCTGATCCTGTTTATGGCTGCCACCGTCTATGACGGCGGGATGGGGCTGGCGCGGGAAAATGCCTCCGCTATCGTCGGTATCTTTGCTGGCACCATGTACCTGGCCGCGCTGCCGGGCGGCTGGCTGGCGGATAACTGGCTCGGACAGCAGAAAGCGGTCTGGTACGGTTCGATCCTGATTGCGCTTGGCCACCTGTCGATTGCGCTTTCTGCGGTAATGGGCAACAACCTGTTCTTTATCGGCCTGATGTTTATTGTCCTGGGCTCGGGCCTGTTCAAAACCTGTATCTCGGTAATGGTCGGCACGCTGTATAAGAAAGGCGATGCCCGCCGTGACGGCGGCTTCTCGCTGTTCTATATGGGCATCAACATGGGCTCATTCATCGCGCCGCTGATCTCCGGCTGGTTGATTAAATCCCACGGCTGGCACTGGGGCTTTGGTATCGGCGGTATCGGGATGCTGGTCGCGCTGGTCATCTTCCGCCTGTTTGCCGTTCCGGCCATGAAACGCTACGACAGCGAAGTGGGGCTCGACTCTACCTGGAACAGCCCGGTAGTGAAGAAAAACGGTGTCGGGGGCTGGCTGCTGGCGCTGGCGGTGGGTGTGGCGATTATCGTCACCCTGATTGCCCAGGGTGTGATTGTGATCAACCCCGTTGCCGTTGCCAGCGTGCTGGTTTACTTCATTGCCGCCTCGGTGGCCCTCTACTTCATCTGGCTGTTTGTCTTTGCCGGCCTGAACCGTAAAGAGCGCGCCAGACTGCTGGTCTGCTTCATTCTGCTGGTGTCTGCGGCGTTCTTCTGGTCTGCGTTCGAGCAAAAACCGACGTCGTTTAACCTGTTTGCCAATGACTACACTAATCGCATGATCGGCGATTTCGAAATCCCGGCCGTGTGGTTCCAGTCGATTAACGCCCTGTTTATTATTCTGCTTGCACCGGTCTTTAGCTGGGCATGGCCAAAACTGGCGAGCAACAACATTCGTCCGGGCAGTATCACCAAGTTCGTGATCGGCATTCTGTGCGCGGCAGGCGGCTTTGGCCTGATGATGCTGGCGGCGCAGAACGTCCTCAGCAATGGTGGCGCCGGTGTTTCCCCGTTCTGGCTGGTGGGCAGCATTTTGATGCTGACGCTTGGTGAACTGTGCCTGAGCCCGATTGGTCTGGCGACCATGACCCTGCTGGCCCCGGAAAGAATGCGCGGCCAGATGATGGGGCTGTGGTTCTGCGCCAGCGCGCTGGGCAACCTGGCAGCGGGTCTGATTGGCGGCCACGTGAAGGCAGACCAGCTGGATATGCTGCCGGATCTCTTCGCGCGCTGCTCTGTAGCTCTGCTGATTTGTGCTGCCGTTCTGACGGTGCTCATTGTTCCGGTGCGTCGTATGCTGGAAAATGCGCAAACGAAAAGTGAGCCGAAACCCGTAACTAACGCCTGAATCTGACGACATTGCCGGGGCGTGGTTACGCTCCGGCAATGCAATGAAAGAGGTTCAGATGCAGATTGGGTTTGTTGGACTTGGCGCGGTAGTCGAAACCGCCTATTTGCCCGCCTTAAGAAGTACTTTTGGTGAATCACTTCACTGTCAGGGTTTTGATCTCCAGCCCGCAAAAACGCTTGATGGCATTACGCGCTGTTCCTCCCTTGCCGACCTTCTTGCCCGCCCCCTCGATACGCTCTTTATTACCACCGCATCGCTGCAACACCTTGCCGTGCTTGAGCAGGCGCTGGCGTCTACCCTCCCGCGCATCGTGGTGGAAAAACCGATTGTCGCCACGCTAGCCCAGATCGAAAAACTGAAAGCGCTGCTGGCGAGGCCGGGAGCTGCCGCCCGGGTGCTGGCGCTCGATCACTGGATGGCGCGCATAAACCTGGTGCGTCTGGGGCTGGTCAAAACCTTTACAGATATCGTCAGAATCGAGGGCTTTTTGCAGGAGCCAAGCGGGTTTAACACGGCGGGGGAGCCCATCGCGCTTAACTTTGCCACCGGCGAGCCGGATACCCGGACGCTTCGTCACCCGGATGGGGTGATCCTGGATATCGGTACGCATGTGCTGGCGATGATGCGCGAGACGGTGCGTTATCTGGGCGGCAGCGGCGAGCTTGCCTTACAGGTGGTGACGGCGAAAGATCGTCTCGGGCGCGATATCGCCAGAGGCGATCTGACCACCGCCGAAGGCGAGGCGCATCTTCAGGGGACGATGGGCGGCGTGCCGGTGGATATCTGGCTGAACAAATATGCCGGGCCGACGGGGGGGCAAAAGGGACTGCGACTGCATCTGCGGGACGGTCGCGTCATCAACCACGACCGGCGCGGGGCGGAGGATGTGCTGACGCTTACCGACGGCGGACAGGTGCAGTGCTGGCGCTTTGGCGGCACCATTTACGCCAACTGTCTGGCGGAACAGATTCTGGGGGAGCAGAGTCTGTTTATACGCGACCCGCAAGAGGTGAGCCGCACAACGCAGCGGCGTCTGGAAGAGGTTGAACTCCTCCTGAGATTACAGCAGCAGCTGCGTGGCCCTCACTGAGCCCATCGTGGTAAAATTGATTGAGTACTGAATACCCTTCTAAGGAGTCATCATGTCGATTATCTGCCCGGAATGTAACACGGAGCTGGAGCCCGAAAATGGCGTGGCGCATTGCGAGAATTGCAACAAAGATATTGCCCTGGAAGCCCGCTGCCCGGAGTGCCATAAGCCCCTCGAGGTGTTAAAAGCCTGCGGTGCGGTGGACTATTTCTGCCAGAACGGCCACGGCCTGATCTCTAAAAAGCGGGTGGAGTTCGTCAGGGCGGACTAATCGCATACGCAGCCTTCGCCTTTCTGCCAGAGTTCGACCAGCGACTCTGGCGCCTCCTGTTCGGGAACCAGCACGATAATGTCGGTGTACTGCGCCTGATTGTGCCGGGTCCAGATTATCTGGATGCGAAAATAGCGCTGGTCGCCGCCACCGGGTGACGACGCCTGACCGGGCGGCTCTCCACGAGGGATAGCCTGCTCCAGTATATTCACCACGCGCTGGCGCTGCGCGCTGTTAAGCGTCGAGAGCGCGATTCGCCGTAACCCGCTGAGATGGGGGATATAGGCTACGCCACCCTCACGCGCCAGCTCGACGACCGCGTCATCGGTCAGTTCCGGAACCTGCATTCACAACACTCCCACCTGTTTCCAGGCTTGCTCAATGGCCGCTGCGACGTTACCACCCGATCGCTTTTCACCGTGGGCAACCGTCAGTTTCGCGAAAGCGTCAAAATCCGCATCCTGCGCCAGCTGTCGGTCGCAAACCGTGTCATACCATGCATAACCGGCCTTCTCCCAGGCGTTGCCGCCAATGGCCGTGGCAGCAAGATAAAAGGCGCGATTAGGAATACCTGAATTAAGGTGCACGCCGCCGTTATCTTCGCGGGTTTTGATAAAGTCTTTCATGTGCGCGGGCTGCGGATCTTTACCGAGCAGGGGGTCATCATAAGCGGTACCGGGCTCAGACATTGAGCGCAGCCCTTTGCCATTGATCCCTTCAGCCAGCAGCCCTTCACCAATCAGCCAGTCGGCTTTATCGGCCGTTTGCTTCAGGTGGTACTGCTTCACCAGCGAGCCAAAAACGTCAGATAAAGACTCATTCAGCGCACCCGCTTGTTCAAAGTAGATTAGCCCGGCTTCGGTTTCGGTCACGCCGTGGCTAAGTTCATGCGCCACTATGTCAATGGCAATGGTGAAGCGGTTAAAGATCTCGCCGTCACCATCGCCAAATACCATCTGCTGACCATTCCAGAAAGCGTTCTGATATTCCCGCCCATAATGCACGGTGCCCGTCAGCATCAGCCCTTTATTATCCAGCGAGTCGCGATGATAATTTTTCCAGAAAAATTCATGGGTAATACCTAAATACTCATAGGCTTCCTCGACAGCGATATCCCCATTGGACGGCTGACCCTCATAACGCACCTGAATACCAGGCAGCTCCTGGGCCTGTTTTGCATCATAAATATCGCGCTCCAGCTGCCCGGCTTTATTCACGTGCGGCGCGGCGGGTTTACCTGGCATATGGGCCATCAACGTTTGTACATGCGTCAGCGTCTGGCGGGCGCAGCGCTGCTGCGGCTCAGAGCCACTTTCAATAATACGACGAAGGATATAGGGCGGGATCACGCTATGCATTCGGGTCATGCTTCTCTCCTGTTTCTGGCAATGCCGAAAAAAGAAACACTCTAATTGTAAATGATGACGTCGGGGTTGGAGAGAAGTCAGACTAATCGCGCCGGTAAAAGGCGATGAGCGGGGAGGGATATGTTATTTGATCCGGCGTACTGCTGGCGCAGAGCGCGGTTTATCGCTCATCCATCCCCATCACGGCCAACCATGATCACGCTTTTTTACGCGTCCGCGCTTTTTTCACCGGCGTCACGCCTTTCACTTCGCTTTCTACCCAGCCGTCTGACACCCGGGTGGTGAGCAGATCACCCGCTTTGACCTGTTTGGTCTGCTTCAGCACGGTACCGTCGGTGGCGGTGGTCACGCTGTAACCGCGCGCCAGCGTTGAAAGCGGGCTGACGGCTTCGAGGTGGGTTACCGCATTACCAAAGCGCTCACGCGTACTGCCGAGGCGCGCGCGCAGATTTTCCGCCAGCCGGTATTCCAGCTGCTGAATACGCGTTTGCGCGCGCCAGATGCGTGGCTGCGGGTTCTGCTGATTCAGGCGCTGAGTGGCGCGCTGCTGGCACTGCCCCGCGCGCTTGAGCTGGGTATCCACTGCGAGGTTCATCCGCTGGCGCAGACGCTCCAGCACGGTCTGCTGACGGGCCAGGCGCAACTGTGGGTGCTGCTGCTGCAGACGATGGTGAAGCTGGGTAAAACGACGGGTGCGGTTGGCGAGGAAATAGTCCATTGCCATCTCGAGGCGCTGCTGGCCGTTCTGGATCTGGCGCAGCAGTTCCAGCTGGTTACGGCTCACCATTTCTGCCGCAGCGGACGGCGTGGGTGCCCGCAGGTCGGCGACAAAATCGGCGATGGTGACGTCGGTTTCATGGCCGACGGCGCTCACCACCGGGATCCGGCTGGCAAAAATCGCCCGCGCGACCCGTTCGTCGTTAAAGCTCCAGAGATCCTCCAGCGATCCGCCGCCACGTCCGACGATCAGCACATCACACTCCTGACGGGCGTTAGCGAGCTGAATGGCGCGAACAATCTGCCCTGGCGCATCATCACCCTGAACGGCGGTCGGGTAGATAACGACCGGCAGGGAAGGGTCGCGGCGTTTCAGCACGTGCAGAATGTCATGCAGCGCGGCGCCGGTTTTGGAGGTGATGACCCCCACGCAGTGGGCAGGGGAGGGGAGCGGCTGCTTATATTGCTGATCGAACAGCCCTTCTGCTGAAAGCGCGGCTTTCAGCTGCTCGTATTTTTGCTGAAGAAGTCCTTCACCCGCCGGCTGCATACTTTCGACGATAATCTGATAATCACCGCGCGGCTCGTACAGGGTGATACTGGCGCGAACCAGTACCTGCTGTCCGTGCTGCGGCCGGAAGGTCACCCGCCGGTTACTGTTGCGGAACATCGCGCAGCGCACCTGTGCAGTATTGTCTTTCAGGGTGAAGTACCAGTGACCGGAAGCAGGCTGCGTGAAATTGGAGATTTCTCCGCTGATCCACACCTGGCCAATTTCCTGCTCAAGCAGCAAACGGACCGTCTGATTAAGGCGGCTGACGGTAAAAATTGAGGGGGACCGGGAGGATAACATGTGAGCGGGATCAAATTCTAAATCAGCAAGTTATTCAGTCGATAGTAACCTGCTCAGAGGCAATCGCAAGCATTATTTATAAAAAAGTGTAGATGCAATCGGTTACGCTCTGTATAATGCCACGGCAATATTTAACCACCCAGGTCAGAGATATTGCCCATGCTACGTATCGCTAAAGAAGCACTGACGTTTGACGACGTCCTCCTCGTTCCCGCTCATTCCACCGTTCTGCCGAATACTGCCGACCTCAGCACGCAGTTAACTAAAACCATTCGCCTGAACATTCCTATGCTCTCCGCGGCAATGGACACCGTGACTGAAGCGCGCCTGGCTATCGCCCTGGCTCAGGAAGGCGGCATTGGCTTTATTCATAAAAACATGTCTATCGAGCGCCAGGCAGAAGAAGTTCGCCGCGTGAAGAAGCATGAATCTGGCATCGTTACCGACCCACAAACCGTTCTGCCAACCACCACCCTGCACGAAGTGAAAGCCCTGACCGAGCGTAACGGCTTTGCAGGCTACCCGGTTGTGACCTCCGATAACGAACTGGTGGGCATCATTACCGGTCGTGACGTCCGTTTCGTCACCGACCTGAACCAGCCGGTCAGCGTCTACATGACCCCGAAAGAGCGTCTGGTCACCGTACGTGAAGGTGAGTCCCGCGACGTGGTCTTCGCTAAAATGCACGAAAAACGCGTTGAAAAAGCGCTGGTTGTGGACGACAGCTTCCACCTGCGCGGCATGATCACCGTTAAAGACTTCCAGAAAGCAGAACGTAAACCTAACGCCTGTAAAGACGAGCATGGCCGTCTGCGCGTCGGCGCGGCGGTTGGCGCCGGTGCCGGTAACGAAGAGCGCGTCGACGCGCTGGTTGCCGCGGGCGTTGACGTCCTGCTGATCGACTCCTCTCACGGCCACTCCGAAGGCGTGCTGCAGCGTATTCGTGAAACCCGTGCAAAATATCCTGACCTGCAGATCATCGGCGGCAACGTGGCGACCGGCGCGGGCGCACGTGCCCTGGCAGACGCGGGTTGCAGCGCGGTGAAAGTGGGCATCGGCCCTGGCTCCATCTGTACTACCCGTATCGTGACCGGCGTGGGCGTTCCGCAGATCACCGCCGTATCCGACGCGGTTGAAGCGCTGGAAGGGACCGGGATTCCGGTTATCGCTGACGGCGGTATCCGCTTCTCTGGCGACATCGCCAAAGCCATCGCAGCCGGTGCGGCAGCGGTAATGGTCGGCTCCATGCTGGCGGGTACCGAAGAGTCTCCGGGCGAAATCGAACTGTTCCAGGGCCGTTCTTACAAATCCTACCGCGGTATGGGCTCCCTGGGCGCGATGTCCAAAGGCTCCTCTGACCGTTACTTCCAGACCGATAACGCCGCTGACAAACTGGTGCCGGAAGGTATCGAAGGTCGCGTGGCCTATAAAGGCTACCTGAAAGAGATCATTCACCAGCAGATGGGCGGCCTGCGTTCCTGTATGGGCCTGACCGGCTGTGGTACCATTGACCTGCTGCGTACTAAAGCGGAATTCGTACGTATCAGCGGTGCGGGTATCCAGGAAAGCCACGTTCACGACGTGACGATCACCAAAGAGTCTCCGAACTACCGTATGGGCTCCTGATTAATTTCCGCGCCCGGCTTTAAGCCGGGCGCTCTGTTTTTGTTTCACTTGCCTCGGAATTAGCGTCAATGACGGAAAACATTCATAAACATCGCATTCTCATCCTCGATTTCGGTTCTCAATATACTCAGCTGGTGGCACGTCGCGTGCGTGAGCTGGGCGTTTACTGCGAACTGTGGGCGTGGGATGTTACGGAAGCTCAGATTCGCGAGTTCAATCCAAGCGGCATCATCCTTTCCGGCGGCCCGGAAAGCACCACCGAAGACAACAGCCCGCGCGCGCCGCAGTACGTGTTCGAAGCCGGCGTGCCGGTGTTCGGCGTCTGCTACGGCATGCAGACCATGGCGATGCAGCTGGGTGGTCACGTTGAAGGTTCTAACGAGCGTGAATTCGGCTACGCGCAGGTTGAAGTGCAGACCGACAGCGCCCTGATCCGCGGTATCGAAGACTCCCTGACCGCCGACGGCAAAGCGCTGCTCGACGTCTGGATGAGCCACGGCGACAAAGTCACCGCGATCCCGTCCGACTTCGTGACCGTTGCCAGCACCGAGAGCTGCCCGTTTGCCATCATGGCCAACGAAGAAAAACGTTTCTATGGCGTGCAGTTCCACCCGGAAGTGACCCATACCCGTCAGGGCCTGCGCATGCTGGAGCGTTTTGTCATCGATATTTGTCAGTGTGAAGCCCTGTGGACGCCAGCAAAAATCATCGACGACGCCGTTGAGCGCATCCGCCAGCAGGTGGGGGACGATAAAGTGATCCTCGGCCTGTCCGGCGGCGTTGACTCCTCCGTAACCGCGATGCTGCTGCACCGCGCTATCGGTAAAAACCTGACCTGCGTCTTCGTGGACAACGGCCTGCTGCGCCTCAACGAAGCCCAGCAGGTGATGGACATGTTCGGGGACCACTTTGGTCTGAACATCGTTCACGTTGAAGGCGAGCAGCGCTTCCTCGACGCGCTGGCGGGTGAAAACGATCCGGAAGCAAAACGTAAAATCATCGGCCGCGTATTCGTAGAAGTATTCGACGAAGAAGCGCTGAAGCTGGAAGACGTGAAGTGGCTGGCGCAGGGCACCATCTACCCTGACGTGATCGAGTCCGCGGCGTCTGCCACCGGTAAAGCACACGTCATCAAATCTCACCACAACGTGGGCGGCCTGCCGAAAGAGATGAAGATGGGCCTGGTTGAGCCGCTGCGCGAGCTGTTCAAAGACGAAGTGCGTAAGATCGGTCTGGAGCTGGGTCTGCCGTACGACATGCTCTACCGTCACCCGTTCCCGGGCCCGGGTCTGGGCGTACGCGTGCTGGGCGAAGTAAAGAAAGAGTACTGCGACCTGCTGCGTCGTGCGGATGCGATCTTCATCGAAGAGCTGCATAAAGCCGACCTGTACAACAAAGTGAGCCAGGCGTTCACCGTCTTCCTGCCGGTGCGTTCCGTTGGCGTAATGGGCGATGGCCGCAAGTACGACTGGGTTGTCTCCCTGCGTGCGGTTGAGACCATCGACTTTATGACCGCCCACTGGGCGCACCTGCCGTATGACTTCCTGGGCCGTGTGTCTAACCGCATCATCAACGAAGTGAACGGTATCTCCCGCGTGGTGTATGACATCAGCGGTAAGCCACCGGCGACGATCGAGTGGGAATAATTCCCGCCCGTTAAGCGTTAAAAAAACAAGCCCGCCTCTCGCGGGCTTTTTTTTGCCAGTCTCATTTCGCGGCTTGCTCAATCGCCCGGGCAATCTCTCCGGGATGGCTCACCATCGACACATGGCTTGCCGCCACCTCGGTGGTTTTGGCATCAATCGCCTTCGCCATCGCCCGTTCAAGATCCGGGTTGATCATCCGGTCATTTTTGCTCACCACATACCAGCTCGGCTTATCGTGCCAGGCCGCATGCGTCACCTTTTCTGCAAAGGCGTCGGCACGGATCGGACCCTGGGTGGCGGTCAATGCGTTCTGCTCACCAGCCTTAATGTCCGGGGCAAAATCCTCGCGTACCGCTTTATCCGGCAGATAAAGAAAACCGTCTGCGGTTTTGGCGATGCCTGCGCTGCCCGGCGGGGCCGGGTAACTTCCCGCCAGATCCGCCGTCGACTGGCCTGAATCCGGAGCAAACGCCGCCACATAAACCAGCGATTTGACCCGCGCATCGTTACCCGCCTCGCTGATGACCGTGCCGCCCCAGGAGTGACCCACCAGCACCACATCACCCTGAGCCCGGGCGATGGCGCGCTGCGTCGCGGCGACATCATCTTTCAGTGAGGTGAGCGGCAGCTGAACGGCAATAACCTCGGTATGCTGACGTTGCAGGTCGCTAATCACGCGGTTCCAGCTGCTGCCGTCGGCAAACGCCCCGTGCACCAGCACCACGGTCTTATTGTTCGCCAGCGCAGTGCCGCTGGCAGAGGCCAGCAGCAGGCTGGCCATCAGGGTATGCGTAAAGCGTTTTTTCATGATGAGGCCTCAGCGATAAATATCGGCGGTGCCTGACAGGGAGTTGTTCCCGCCAGCAGAGGTAATGCGAAACGCGCTGCCACCCGCTTTATCGGCTTTGGCCTGCAGTTTTGCCTCCAGATCCGCGAGCGACGATGCGCCGCTGCTGTCGGAAACGGTGCCGATCTTGTGTTGCCCCTGGTCCTGGTTAATTTCCTGGGCCGCAAACGCGGAAGAGGTCATTGCGGCGGTGAAGGTCAGAACGGCAATCAGTAATGTTTTCATGGTTTACATCCTCAAAAAAAAGTCAGGGGCTGCGTTCAGTGCATAGTCGCGGCATGCGGCGGCACGGTGAATTCGACGGTTTTACGATCGACAGGTTTATGGGTTGGATCGGCAAGGATAAGGGTCACCCTGTGATGGCCTGCTGGCAGTCCCACCAGAATGACCGGCTCGCCGCTGGCGTCGGCCCAGTGCCAGGGGTTGTCATCCACAATGACGTGGATATGGCCGATACGCGGCGTCACTTTTAGCGCCTCGGGCCCGAACACGGGTTCAATGCGCATGTTCTCGGTGCGGTACTGAATAAAGACTGCCCCTTTACGCAGCGGGCCCGCCAGCGGCGGATCCACAATCAGCTTCGCCGGGGGCTGGGGCTGTTCGAGCGGTGCAACGGCAGCAGGGCCGTTAACATCCGCCGCGCTGAGGCCGCTTAACGGTGCGGCCAAGGTGCAGCCAGATGTCAGCGCGAACAGCGTGAGCAGTAAATGTCGACGCATCATTCAGGTATCTCCTCTTCAGGTCATCAATGGCGACAGAGACAGAAAACCATTTTTATGTATCGGGTCTGTTTGCTGTGGGCGGCTTTTTTGTATGGCTGCGTAAGCAGGGCGGCGTGGATACAGTGCGATACATTCCGCGCAAGCGCGGGGGCGTTTTCGCTGGCAGAGTATCTGCAGAGGCACCCGGGTGGGTGCTCAAGCAAACAGGAGTATGACCATCATGAATCACGAAAAAGTTGCGTTGGTATTCGGCGGTGCGCGCGGTATAGGGGCGGCCATTGCCGCACGTCTGGCGCACGACGGCTATCGGGTTGCCATCACCTGGGTGTCCCGTCCCGACAGGGCGCAGGATGTGGTAGCCGCCCTTACGCGTCAGGGTGGGCAGGCAATAGCCATTGAGGCCGACAGCGCTGATGCGGCGGCAATCCAGGCGGCAGTCGACACAACGCTACACCACTATGGCAGGCTTGATGTGGCCGTAGTGAACGCGGGTGTGCTTCGCCCGGGGACTCTTGAGGAGTATACCCTGGCGGATCTGGATACCACCCTGGCCGTCAACGTGCGCGGCGTCTTCCTCGCCATTCAGGCGGCGGTTAAGCCGATGAAGGAGGGAGGAAGAATTATCACCATCGGCAGCAATACCGCGGTGCGCACGGGGCATGCGGGGAGCAGTGTTTACGCCATGAGTAAAGCGGCGGTGGCATCGATGGTGCAAAACCTCGCTTTGGATCTGGCACCACGGGGCATCACCATAAACAACATCCAGCCGGGGCCTGTAGCCACCGATATGACCGCCAGCATAGTGGAGCAAATAACGTCGCTCGTCCCGCTGCAACGTATCGGTAAGCCGGAAGAGATCGCCTCCCTGGCAGCCTGGCTTGCGGGTGAGTCTTCCGGCTACATGACCGGTTCAAGCCTGACTATTGACGGCGGATTTGTCCTTTAGTCGTTCAGGGCAGGGATGCCCCGATCATCACGCACTGCCTGACCTTTCACGATGGCCACCGCCAGCCCGGCGATCACCAGCGTCAGCCCCCACGACAGCCACATTGCGCCCACCACGCCCAGCGCTCGGTTCAGCCAGGCATAAGCCAGTGGGGAGGCCGCCGCCATCAGCTGGGCGGGGATCAGCAGCACCCCGGTCAGTCTGGCGTACTCTTGTGGCGCAAACAGCTGTAAGGGCAGGGTCGCTTTTACGATGGTCACCAGGCCGTTGATCGCCCCATAGCCCAGCACAAAACAGGCGGCCGACCAGAGCCAGAGCGTGCTGCTCACACCCAGCAAAAAGCAGACCGGCATCGCAAGGGTAGTGAGCAAGGTGAGGCGCAGCGGCGTCAGCCCCGCGCCGGCAACCACCTCCAGAAATCGTGCGCCAGTCTGACCGATGCCCCATAACATCCCGACGGTAACCGGCAGGCCGACGCTGGCGATAAATTCCGGCAGATGGGTGGAAGTACCGTTAGAGACAAAGGTGATCAGCGCAATAAAGGCGGCGTAGAGCCAGCCGTTGCGCCGATCCTGTCCCCCGCCAGTTGCGAGGGATTTATTAACGACAGGGCGTGTTTGATTGGGTAACGCCAGGGTTAACAGCGCGCTCAGCAAGCCGAACAGGGCATAAATCAGAAGCGCGTCACGCCAGCCCATCACGTTAAGCAGCGCCTCGCCGAGCGGCCAGAACACCACCGAGGCCAACCCACCCGCCAGGGTTACGCGGGAGATGGTTCGTCGCGCCTGCTGGCCGTAAAGATTGACCAGCGCGGCAAACAGCGCGTCGTACAGCGACAAACGCATCCCGATGCCGGTTAACACCCAGGCGCTGTACCAGGCAACCAGCGAATGCGTCCCGGCCATGATCAGGCAACCGACGGCGAGCAGCAGGGAACCCGTCATCACCACGCGCTGGCCGCCAGCCCGCGACAGTATGCGGGCAACAAAGGGCGAGAGAGCGGCCATCACCAGCATGGCGAGCGTCAGGCCTGAATAGACTTGCGGCGACGACCAGCCGGTATCCGCAGTAATCGCCCGGGCAAAGGTACCCGGCATATAAAAAGAGATCCCCCAGTTGATAAGCTGGTTACAGCCGGTGGTCAGCGGGATGGCTCGGGGTATGGCAGGGTTTTTCATTATCTTTCATTCCATCAGGGCGTTATCCTGAGCATATCCACTGCATCGGGGCGCAGGCAGGCCCGGGCGTTTATGGCTCCTATAAGAGAAACTTTGTAATGACGACCCTGAATCTGGGACAGCTGGCGACCTTTCGCCTGGTGGTGCAGCGCGGCAGTTTTTCTGCCGCTGCGGATGTGCTGGGCCTTTCGCAACCCGCCGTCAGCTTGCAGATCCGCCAGCTGGAGCAATTTCTGCAGACGCGATTAATTGAGCGGACCGGGCGGGGGATTAAAGCCACGGCGGCCGGGCAGGCGTTATTCACCCACGGCGAGCGCATCGAGCAGGCGGTGGATGAGGCGATACGGTCCGTGGCCGCGTTTAATCAGGAAGTGAGCGGCACCATAACCATCGGAATGGGAGCCACGGCCTGCATTCACCTGTTGCCACCCCTGCTGCAGCAACTGCGTCAGGCGCATCCGCTGCTGCGGGTTGGCGTCACTACCGGTAACACCCTTGAGATTGTTCGCGCCATTGAGGAGAACCGTCTCGATTTGGGGCTGGTGACGCTCCCGGCGGCTGGTTCGGCGCTGGCGATCGCCCCGGTGATGGATGAGGAGTTTGTGTTTATCGCCGCCGGGGAAGACGAGGGGCAATATGTCTCTCTGACCGCAGAGCATCTGCGGGACAGGCCCTTTATCGCCTTCAGTGCGGGAAGCAGTACGCGACGGGTGATCGACGCCTGGTTTCAGGCAAGCGGGGTGGAAGCGCCGCCGATTATGCAATCCGGCAGTATCGAAGCGATCAAGCGGATGGTTCGCGTCGGCCTGGGATACAGCATTATCCCCCGAATGGCAGTCAATTGCGCGGAAGACAGGCAGGGGTTATGCGTGCGGTCGCTTACGCCAGTATTACATCGCCAGCTGGCAATCGTTATGCGTCAGGATAAAATTCTGAGCAAAGGGATCGGCGAAATTATTCGATTATTACAGAATGCAGAATAGTTAATTGAACCAATAAAAACCAAACGATTAATTAATTGTCGACGTCGAACGCTCGGCGTAATCGGCGGAGAGGGTAGATTGCTGGGCCTGTTTTTTCTCCTGGTGGTGATACCACGCACCAATAGAGGAGTAAACGAAGCGGCCGACGAAAAAGAAGAGGCTGATAAGCAGTATGATACGCGTCATCCGAGTGTTAAACCGATGTCGTCTTCGCATACGTGTGGCCTGACTCACTGTAGTTTTCCTGAAATACCCTGAGGGCGGTACGCCATTAAGGCATACGGGCGAGCAGGGGTCAATTGATCCTGATGTAAAATTCCGTCAACAACTAATCCATTTATTGTTATGTATATTAATCAGTTTATTTACGCCATTGATAATTAGCACAAAAGTACAGTTAAAAAAGCTGAATATTATTTATCGATATTAATATGTTTGATTTAAGTCAAATGTCACTCGCCGTTGCTAACTAAAATCTTTATTCCTCTCGTGTAATCGGTAATCCGTTTGCACGGCAACATTGTCAGGTTGGATGCCTGTCTCAACTACCCCCCGGGATGAGCGGGTTTACTATGGCATCTATGACTCTTTTTACGTTATACAAAAAATACAGAGATCGCTGGTGGGGGCTTCCACTTATCCTGCCGGTTATTCTTTTACCCATTGCGCGTCACGCCACGACATACACCCATGTGCAGGGCAACGTGGTGGTGCTTTATTACATGCCTCTGGCGCTATTACTCTCGCTGATGCTGTTCTATGGCATGGCGGCAGTGCCAGGCATTATGGTTGCGCTTTTTTTGCGCTATTACCCCACTCTTGGCGGCTACGA
Organism: Leclercia adecarboxylata; assembly: GCF_023639785.1. Lineage (NCBI taxonomy): Bacteria > Pseudomonadati > Pseudomonadota > Gammaproteobacteria > Enterobacterales > Enterobacteriaceae > Leclercia > Leclercia adecarboxylata. The sequence continues at coordinate 3,412,572 of NZ_CP098325.1, read as the reverse complement.
AACTGCCGTCTCGTTGGGGCATTTCCTCATCCCGATAACGCTCAGTTGGGGTGGATATAAGGTCTTTGCGCCACGGCGAAACAAGGTCTCCTATGGCGACGGACGCCTGATGGCGCAACGAATGTTCTGGCAGATGTTCTGTCCAGCCACCCTGTTTCTGCTGCTGTTTCAGTTTGCTGTCTATCTTGGCTTCTACCAGACACGTTTTGACCTGGTCGGTATTAATACCATTGGGATCCGCTCCCTGATTAACTATCAGGGATTGCTGGTTGGCTGCCTGACAGGAGTGCCATTCTGCTACCTGGTGATCCGCACCCTGCGCCATCCCCGCTATCTGCGCAGCCTGATATCGCAGATTGTTATGCAGATTGACAGCAAAGTAACGATAACTGAAGGCATTATCTGGACGCTGGTTGCCGGTGCATTGCTGGCCCTGCTGCTGTGGCCGATCAACGAAAACAGCTCCATTTTCAGCACCAACTACACGCTGTCGCTGCTGATGCCGGTGATGTTATGGGGGTCTATGCGCTTCGGTTATAAGCTGATGTCATTGATCTGGACCCCCATCCTTATTATCTCCATTCACTATTTTTACCGTTACATACCCTGGTCGCAAGGCTATGACATTCAGCTGACCATCACCTCGTCCAGCTATCTGGTCTTTACCTTCGTGGTGGTGTATATGGCGGTGCTGGCGACGCGCCAGCGGGCGATTAATCTGCGCGCCAGACGGCTGGCGTTTCTCGATCCGGTAGTACACATGCCCAATTTGCGCGCGCTCAATCGTGCGCTGGGCAAAGCCCCCTGGTCGGTACTCTGCTTCCTGCGCATCCCGGAGCTGGAGGTGCTGGGACGTAACTACGGCGTACTGCTGCGCATCCAGTACAAACAGAAGCTGGCCGCATGGCTGAACGACTACCTGGAATCAGATGAGTGCGTGTATCAGCTGTCGGGTCACGATCTGGTGCTGCGTTTAAATACTGAAATGCATCAGTCCCGCATTGATGAACTGGATCTGCATATAAAGCGTTTCCGCTTTATCTGGGACGGAATGCCGCTCCAGCCACCGGTGGGGGTCAGTTACTGCTATGTGCGCTCCCCGGTAGTGCATCTCTATCTGCTGTTGGGTGAGCTGAGCACTATTGCAGATCTCTCTCTTGCGACCAATCACCCGGAAAACCTCCAGCAGCGTGGCGCGATCAATCTTCAGCGCGGCCTGAAAGACAAAGTCGATATGATGAATCGCCTGCAGCGCGCGCTGGAAAAAGATGAATTTACCCTGCTGGCGCAGCCCGTCCAGGGCATTCGCGGCGATAACTATCACGAGATCCTGCTCCGTCTGCAAAATGGCGACGACGGGCTGATTTCACCCGATGTCTTTCTGCCCGTTGCCCAGGAGTTTGGTCTCTCGTCGCGCATTGATTTGCTGGTGCTGGAGAAGACGCTTAAGTTTATGGCGGATAACCGGGAAGCGCTGCCGGGACAGCGGTTTGCTATCAATCTTTCCCCAACGTCCGTGTGTCGGGCCCAGCTGCCGCTTGAGGTCAGTCGGATGTTGCAAAAATATTCTGTTGAGAGCTGGCAGCTCATCTTCGAGATCACCGAGAGCAGCAGTTTTGGCAATGCCGGGCTGGCGATGCAGACCGTGACCCACTTGCAGCAGATGGGATGCCGGATTGCCATTGATGATTTTGGTACCGGCTATGCCAGCTATGCGCGCCTGAAAAATGTCGATGCCGATATCCTCAAGATCGACGGCAGCTTTATTCGTAATATCGTCAGCAACAGCCTGGACTATCAGATAGTTGCCTCGATCTGCCACCTGGCGCGGATGAAAAAGATGCTGGTGGTGGCAGAGTATGTTGAAAGCGAAGAGATCCGCGTTGCCGCTGAGGCGATGGGCATTGACTATTTTCAGGGCTATTTGATTGGTAAACCCGAGCCGCTGGAGAGAGTGTTAATGACTGAGGCGCTCAGTAAGAGCGCCTGAGGGAACTATTACGCCGCGACGTTCGGCGAGTGCTCTTCTTCAATTTTTAAGCACCAGCCGGTGACGGCACTCCAGTACTGCTGCTCTTTTTCCAGATCCAGCAGTACCAGCGCGTTCTGGCTAAACCAGTCGTGCGGGAAGCTCAGCGTCCAGTGGTTATCGTCCGTGGTGAGCTTCAGCGTTGGCGGCGTGGTGGTCGCCTGGCGCTGATTGTTCAGCAGCACGCCCAGACGTAACAGCTGGATCAGCGGCTGGAACTGTTTTTTCTTAAACAGCGTAAAGCGCGGCAGCTCGTCCAGCTTAACGGCTTTACGATGATAACGTACCAGCGAGGCCATCATGGTCTGCTGCTCCTGGTTGAAACCGGGCAGGTCGCTGTTTTGCAGAATATAGGCCGAATGGCGATGCATCCCGCTGTGATTAATGTTGAGCCCCACCTCATGCAGCATCGCCGCCCACTTAAGCAGGGCTGCCAGCTGCGGATGCGCCAGTTTCGGATTCTGGGCTTCCCACTGATCGTAGATATGGATTGTGGTTTCCAGCACGCGCCGGGCCTGTTCGCGGTCAATGTTGTACTGATTGGCCAAGCTTTGCGCGGTGCGGCTGCGAATGTCCTGGTGACGGAAGCGACCTTCCATCTCATAGAGCACGCCTTCGCGCAGCGCGCCGTCGGACAGACGCAGCTCACGGATCGCCAGCGCATCGAATACGCCACACAGGATCGCCAGACCCGGCACAAAGACTGCTTTGCGCTCATCGGACAGACCCGGCAGGCTCAGGGCATCAAAGCTCTTATGCTTGATTACCTCTTCCATCAGCATGGTCAGACGCTCTGGCGTGATAAAGCCATCTTTTTCGCCCATCTCCACCAGCACTTCGTGTGCCGCTTTAATGGTACCCGAGGCGCCCAGCGCCACGTTCCAGCCCTGCAGACGATACTGCCAGGCGAGGGACTCAAGTTTTTGTACCGCCGCCATGCGCGCACGCTGGAAGTTCTCCCGGCTGATAACGCCACCCGGGAAGTAGAGCTGGGCAAAGCTGACGCAGCCCATCCGGCGGCTTTCAACCAGGTGCGGTTCAAAGTTCTCGCCGATCACCAGTTCCGTCGAGCCACCGCCGATATCAATCACCAGCTTGCGGCCCTTTTCGGGCTGGGTATGTTCCACACCCATAAAAATCAGACGGGCTTCTTCATTACCCGAAATGATCTCAATAGGGTAGGGGATCACCTTTTCAGCGCGCTTTAAAAACTCCGTCGCGTTAGCGGCCTGGCGCAGGGTATGGGTTCCGACAATGCAGACGCTCGACGCGGTGAAGCCCTGCAGGCGTTCGGCAAACAGCGACAGGCAATTCAGCCCGCGCTCCATCGCCTCTTCGCTGAGCATGTTGTCCGCACCCAGGCCGTCGGCCAGGTGGACGCGCTGCTTCAGACGACCGATGATCTGCATTGCGCCATCCACCTCACGGGCGATGACCATGTGGAAGCTGTTAGAACCAAGGTCGACCGCAGCGAACTCCTGCGGTCGTGGGGTCTTGTCGTTTATCGGCATAGGTTAATCGGGTTGCTCGAGTGATTTGATATAGTCGTAAATCGCCAGCTGCGCGCGCACTTTCCGGCGGTTGCCGCGCGGCACATAGCGGTTACTCAGTTCTTTATCGATATAACGTGCTTTTACAGTATCGCTTAACAATAAGTCAATGATATCAAGAATTTGTTGCTTCAACCTTGGGTCAAGCAGCGGCGCCGCCACTTCAATACGGTAATCGATGTTACGCGTCATCCAGTCGGCGGAAGAGAGGTAGACGCGTTTATCGCCACCGTTCTCAAAAATATAGATGCGATCGTGCTCGAGATAGCGGTCAACGATGCTGATGACGCGAATATTTTCGCTGATACCTTCAAGATTAGGGATCAGCGAGCACATGCCGCGGATCAGCAGGTTAACCATCACCCCTGAGCTGGACGCAGCATACAGGCGATCCACCAGCCCTTTATCAACCAGGTTGTTGAGCTTCAGCGTAATGCCGGCCGGCAGGCCGTTTTGCGCGTTTGCAATCTCTTTGTCAATCATGTCATACAGCAGACGACGGGAGTTCTGCGGGGAAACCAGCAGATAGTCGAAGCTGACCGGGCGATACGGGTTTTCAATGAAGTTAAACACCCGACGCACTTCGTTGGTGATCCGCGCATCGGCGGTCAGCAGCGAGTAGTCGGTATAAATACGGGCGGTTTTTTCGTTGAAGTTACCGGTACCGATGTGGGCGTAACGCACCACGTCATCGCCCTCTTTACGGGAGATGAGGAACAGCTTGGCGTGGATCTTCAGACCCGGAGCCGAGAAGATCACGTGCACGCCCGCTTCGGTCAGACGACGGGCCCAGTGGATGTTAGCCTCTTCATCGAAACGCGCCTGCAGTTCAACGACCACGGTCACTTTCTTACCGTTGTGGGCGGCGTGGATCATCGCATCGATAATGCGGGAGTCTTTCGCCACGCGGTAGATGTTGATTTTGATCGCCAGCACGTTGGGATCGAACGACGCCTGACGCATCAGTTCCAGCACGTGCTCAAAGGTGTGGTACGGATAGTAGAGCAGGACGTCGCGCTCGCGAATGGCGTCGAAGCCGTTGCGGAACTTATCAAACCAGATGTGGCGCAGGCGCGGCAGCGGTTTGTTCACCAGGTTGGCTTTGCCAACGTTCGGGAAGCCGATAAAGTCTTTGAAGTTGTGGTAGCGACCGCCCGGCACGATGGAGTCATAGCGGGAGATGGTCAGTTTCTCGCGCAGCATCTCGACCATGGCATCAGGCATATCGCGCTGGTAAACAAAGCGCACCGGCTCGGCGGTGAGACGCTGCTTGAGGCTGGAGGACATCAGCTCCATCAGGCTGGCCTCCATCTCGTGCACCAGGTCGTACTCGGCGTCGCGGGTCATCTTCATGGAGTAGGCGTTCAGTGCATCGTAGTCGAAGAAGCCTTTGAAGATGTCGTCGAGGCAGTAGCGCAGAATATTATCCAGCAGGATCATCGGCTTGCGGCGACGGGGTGTTTCCGGCGGCAGATTGACGAAGCGCGGGACCTTGTCCGACGGGATCTCCAGCAGCGCATAGCGGATGCTGTCGCCGCGGATAATCTCTACCGCCAGATAGGTGTAGTCATCCTTCAGGAACTGCACCAGATCGGTTTCACGGTTAATCAGGATCGGGGTGATGTGCTGGCGCAGATACTGTTTGAAATAGTGGCGCAGCCAGCTCTGCTGGTTGACCGAGAGCTGACGCTCGTTGATCAGGAAGATTTGATTGCGTGCCATCTCCAGCAGCAATTCGTTATACAGGCTATCAAACTCCTGATCGGCTTTCAGTACGCGGGACTGGATCTTGCCCAGCAGATGACGCGAGTTCGAGTTTAAACCCTGCTCTTCGCTAATGATGATTCGGCGCTTCAGTTCAGCAAAGCGGACCTTATAAAATTCATCCAGGTTATTGGAATAAATCCCCAGAAAACGCATACGTTCAATCAGCGGGTTAGTTTTATCCGCCGCTTCCTGAAGCACGCGCTCGTTGAATGCTAACCAGCTTAGCTCTTTCTCGATGTATAACTTTTCCTGACCCATTACTACTCACACTCCAGTTCAATCACAGGACGTGGCAAATCCGTCTCGCCTTTATTATGGCGAGCATTCCCACGATATGTCCAACTGTGTCAGAAAAGTATGACAGTTAAATTTTTTTCTGAGGGATAATAGAGAGTTGGCGGGGAAAAAGGCGTTATAAGCCGGGTAAGCGACGCGCCACCCGGCAAAAAATTACTCTTCCGCCGCATGTCCTTGCGGAGGTAACGGCGCGCCATCCAGCCAGGCGGCGCCGTCGCGCATTTCCAGGCGACCGTCAACAAACCAGCTCACGACCAGCGGGTAGATGGCGTGCTCCTGAGCCTGCACCCGGGCCGTAATCTCCTCTTCGCTGTCGCCTGCAAATACCGGCACTTTTGCCTGCAGAATGACCGGGCCGCCATCCAGTTCGTCGGTGACGAAATGGACCGAGGTGCCGTGTTCTTCATCGCCATTATCCAGCACCTGACGATGAGTGTTCAGGCCGGGATATTTAGGCAGCAGGGAAGGGTGGATGTTCAGCAGACGTCCGGCATAGTGCGCAACAAACGCCGGGCTGAGGATACGCATATAGCCGGCCAGTATCACCACGTCCGGGGCGTAGGCATCGATCTCCTGCACCAGCTCGCGGTCAAAGGCTTCGCGGCTGGCAAACTGGGAGGCGCTGAGCGCATGCGCGGCAATGCCCGCATCGCGGGCACGCTCAAGGCCGTACGCATCGGCCTTGTTACTGAATACTGCGCGGAGGGTGCCGTTGATTTTCTTCTGTTTGCAGGCATCGATAATAGCCTGCAAATTACTTCCGTTACCGGAAATGAGCACCACTATATTTTTCATTCAATGACCACACGCTGTTCGGAATCAGAAGCTTTGATGATACCGATTTTCCACGCGTTTTCACCTTTCGCCTGCAGCAGTTCCAGGGCTTTGTCCACTTCGCTTGCCGGCAGGGCGATAACCATTCCCACGCCGCAGTTGAAGGTGCGATACATCTCGTGATCGCTGACGTTACCGGCGTCCTGCAGCCAGTTAAATACCGCAGGCCACTGCCATGACGATTCGTCGATCACCGCCTGGGTGTGGTCCGGCAGGACGCGCGGGATATTTTCCCAGAAGCCGCCGCCGGTCAGGTGAGCGATAGCGTGAACGTCCACCTTCTCAATCAATTCCAGAACCGATTTCACGTAGATACGGGTAGGTTCCAGCAGGTGATCGGCCAGAGGTTTACCTTCCAGCTCGGTGGTAAGGGGGTCGCAGCCGCTCACTTCAACAATCTTGCGTACCAGGGAGTAGCCGTTGGAGTGCGGGCCGCTGGATGCCAGGGCAATCAGCACGTCGCCGTCGGTTACTTTGCTGCCGTCAACGATCTCTGATTTTTCAACAACGCCCACGCAGAAGCCCGCAACGTCGTAATCTTCGCCGTGGTACATGCCTGGCATTTCGGCAGTTTCACCGCCCACCAGCGCACAACCAGACTGCAGACAGCCTTCGGCGATACCGCTGATTACGCTGGCTGCGGTATCCACGTCCAGCTTGCCGGTCGCGTAGTAGTCGAGGAAGAACAGCGGCTCAGCGCCCTGAACCACCAGATCGTTTACGCACATGGCCACCAGGTCAACGCCGATGGTGTCGTGGCGTTTCAGATCCATCGCCAGACGCAGTTTGGTGCCCACGCCGTCGGTGCCTGAGACCAGAACCGGTTCACGGTATTTTTGCGGCAGCGCGCACAGTGCGCCGAATCCTCCCAGACCTCCCATCACTTCCGGGCGGCGGGTCTTTTTCACCACACCTTTGATACGGTCAACCAGCGCATTACCTGCGTCAATATCAACACCGGCATCTTTGTAGCTGAGAGAAGTTTTGTTGGTCACGGCTCAAGTCCCCACGCGATTGCATTGCGATAGTAAGAAAAATCGGCGCAATTCTAACAGTCCAGGCAAACGTTTGCGAGCCCATTCTGCAACAGAAAATCGCGCCCCTGAAAATCCAGTGAAAATCGCACCTTAACGCGCAAACATGAACCCGTTCACGAAAATGAAACCGGGTACATTCTTCTCCTTGCAACCCAGCCAGTGAATGCACATCATTTCACTGAAACCGGTTTCTGTATGCTTTTTTGCCGATAATTAACGCTGAATGAGGGATATCGCATGTCAGGATTCAAAGAAGGTTTTCTGTGGGGCGGCGCGGTGGCGGCGCATCAACTTGAAGGCGGCTGGCAGGAAGGCGGGAAGGGCACGAGCGTGGCGGACGTGATGACCGCTGGCGCGCACGGCGTCCCCCGCGAAATCACCGACGGCGTGCTGCCGGGCAAAAACTACCCCAACCATGAAGCCATCGATTTCTACCATCGTTACAAAGAAGATATCCAGCTTTTCGCGGAGATGGGCTTTAAATGCTTCCGTACCTCTATTGCCTGGACGCGTATTTTCCCGAAAGGCGACGAGCAGCAACCCAACGAGGCGGGGCTTCAGTTCTATGACGACCTGTTTGATGAGTGTCTGAAGCACGGCATCGAACCGGTGATCACCCTCTCGCACTTCGAAATGCCTTATCACCTGGTGAAAGAGTACGGCGGCTGGCGTAACCGCAAGCTGATCGACTTCTTTGTGCGCTTTGCCCGCGTGGTGTTTGAGCGCTATCAGCATAAAGTGAAGTACTGGATGACCTTCAACGAGATCAACAACCAGGCCAACTTCCACGAGGATTTCGCCCCGTTTACCAACTCCGGGCTGAAGTACCAGCCGGGTGAAGATCGCGAGCCGGTGATGTTCCAGGCGGCGCACTATGAGCTGGTGGCGAGCGCCCTGGCCGTGAAGGCCGGACGCGACATCAACCCGTCCCTGCGCATCGGCTGTATGATTGCCATGTGCCCGATCTACCCGCTGACCTGCGCTCCGAACGATATGATGATGGCGATGAACGCCATGCACCGCCGCTACTGGTTCACCGACGTGCACGTTCGCGGGGCCTATCCCCAGCACCTGCTCAACTACTTTGCCCGTCGCGGCTTTGCGCTGGATATCACCGAAGAGGATAAAGCGGCGCTGAAGCAGGGCTGTGTGGACTACATTGGCTTCAGCTATTACATGTCGTTTGCCACCAAAGCGACGGACGACAACCCGCAGCTGGATTACGATGAAAGCAAAAGCCTGGTCTCCAACCCGTACGTACAGAAGTCGGACTGGGGCTGGCAGATTGACCCGGTGGGGCTGCGCTACTCCCTGAACTGGTTCTGGGATCACTACCAGCTGCCGCTGTTTATTGTCGAGAACGGCTTTGGCGCCATTGACGTGCAGGAGAGTGACGGCACGGTGAACGACCAGTACCGCATCGACTATCTCAGCGCCCATATCCGCGAGATGAAAAAAGCCGTAGAGGAAGATGGTGTGGATCTGATGGGCTACACCCCGTGGGGTTGCATCGATCTGGTCTCTGCCGGTACGGGCGAAATGAAAAAACGCTATGGCTTCATCTACGTCGATAAAGACAACGAAGGCAACGGCACGCTGAATCGCAGCAAGAAAAAGTCGTTTGACTGGTATCAGAAGGTGATCGCCAGCAACGGGGAGTCGCTTTAACCCCTTGAAATTGCCGGGTGGCGCTGCGCTTACCCGGCCTACCCCCCTCCCTTAGGCCTGTGCAAGCGCAGCGCCGCCGGGCACAAATTCAGCCGCTCTCCATCCAGAATTATTTGACTGTTTTATAATCAGTACGGCCTGTTAATCACTTTGCTTGATGTACGTCAAGCAAGATGGGTATGGCGCTGTCCGCAAAAAGCGGTATAATCCGGCGATTTTTTTTGTGGCTGCCACCCGAAGGAGAAAGAGAATGAAGATTGTGGAAGTGAAACACCCACTCGTTAAACACAAGCTGGGCCTGATGCGTGAGCATGACATCAGCACTAAGCGCTTTCGTGAACTGGCCTCTGAAGTTGGCAGCTTACTGACCTATGAAGCAACCTCCGATCTGGAAACCGAAACGGTGACCATTGAAGGCTGGAACGGCCCGGTACAGGTTGAGCAGATCAAAGGCAAAAAAATTACCGTTGTGCCAATCCTGCGTGCGGGTCTGGGCATGATGGAAGGCGTGCTGGAGCACGTCCCAAGCGCACGTATCAGCGTGGTCGGCATCTACCGTAACGAAGAGACGCTGGAGCCGGTTCCTTATTTCCAGAAGCTGGTTTCCAACATCGACGAGCGTATGGCGCTGGTTGTTGACCCAATGCTGGCGACCGGTGGCTCCATGATCGCCACCATCGACCTGCTGAAAAACGCAGGCTGCAGCAGCATCAAGGTGCTGGTGCTGGTTGCCGCCCCGGAAGGCATTGCCGCGCTGGAAAAAGCGCACCCGGACGTTGAGCTGTACACCGCGTCTGTCGATCAGGGGCTGAACGAGCACGGATACATCATCCCGGGCCTCGGCGATGCCGGCGATAAGATTTTTGGTACCAAATAAGTGAATAACGAAAAAGAAGCCGACTTTGATAGTCGGCTTTTTTTTGAATAAAAAACCCAACCGCTTAAAACAAACAACACTTGAGGAAGACTCTATGACGCGCCGTGCTATCGGGGTGAGTGAAAGACCGCCACTTTTACAGACTATCCCGCTTAGTTTGCAGCACCTGTTTGCGATGTTTGGCGCAACCGTGCTGGTGCCTATTCTGTTCCACATTAACCCGGCCACCGTGCTGCTGTTTAATGGCATCGGGACGCTGCTGTACCTCTTCATCTGTAAAGGTAAAATCCCGGCCTATCTGGGCTCCAGCTTTGCCTTTATCTCCCCGGTTCTGCTGCTGCTGCCGTTAGGCTATGAAGTGGCGCTGGGCGGTTTCATCATGTGCGGCGTGCTGTTCTGTCTGGTGGCTTTCATCGTGAAGAAAGCCGGTACCGGCTGGCTGGATGTGATGTTCCCGCCTGCGGCAATGGGCGCAATCGTTGCCGTCATCGGCCTTGAGCTGGCTGGCGTTGCGGCGAACATGGCGGGGCTGCTGCCTGCCGACGGCCAGTCGCCGGATACCAAAACCATTATCATCTCGCTGGTGACGCTGGGCGTGACGGTCTTTGGCTCCGTGCTGTTCCGCGGCTTTATGGCAATTATCCCGATCCTGATCGGCGTGCTGGCGGGCTATGCGCTTTCCTTCGCCATGGGCGTGGTGGATACCACCCCGATCGCGCAAGCCCACTGGTTCGCGCTGCCAACCTTCTACACCCCGCGCTTTGAGTGGTTTGCTATTTTCACCATCCTGCCTGCGGCGCTGGTGGTGATTGCCGAGCATGTTGGTCACCTGGTGGTAACGGCGAACATCGTCAAGCGCGACCTGATCCGCGACCCGGGCCTGCACCGCTCGATGTTTGCCAACGGTTTCTCGACCATTATCTCCGGCTTCTTTGGTTCCACGCCCAACACCACCTACGGCGAGAACATCGGCGTAATGGCGATTACCCGCGTCTACAGTACCTGGGTTATCGGCGGCGCGGCGATTATCGCCATCCTGCTCTCCTGCGTGGGTAAACTGGCGGCCGCTATCCAGATCATCCCGGTGCCGGTGATGGGCGGCGTTTCTCTGCTGCTGTACGGCGTCATCGGCGCTTCCGGTATCCGCGTGCTGATCGAATCAAAAGTGGATTACAGCAAAGCGCAGAACCTGATCCTGACCTCGGTGATCCTGATTATTGGCGTCAGCGGTGCCAAGGTGCACATTGGCGCGGCGGAGCTGAAAGGCATGGCGCTGGCGACCATCGTCGGGGTAGGCCTGGCCCTGATCTTCAAACTGATCTCCATTCTGCGCCCGGAAGAGGTGGTTCTGGACGCGGAAGAGAGCGAAAAAGCCTCGCATTGATCCTCTCACCGGGCGGCCGATCCGCCCGGTTCTCTCCCCGCTTGTTCCGTGTTAAACTCTGGGCCGATTCCGAGTAAGACCTGGTTGAGGTATTTCTGAACGCACCGGCACAGCTCTCTTTGCCACTTTATCTTCCCGACGACGAAACTTTTGCGAGTTTCTGGCCGGGTGATAACCCCTCTTTACTGGCTGCACTGCAAAACGTGTTGCGCCAGGAGCACAGCGGTTACATCTATATCTGGTCACGCGAAGGCGCGGGACGCAGCCATCTGCTGCACGCCGCCTGTGCCGAACTCTCCCAGCGCGGGGATGCGGTCGGCTATGTGCCGCTGGATAAACGCACCTGGTTTGTGCCGGAAGTCCTTGACGGGATGGAACAGCTTTCGCTGGTCTGCATCGACAATATCGAATGCGTAGCGGGTGATGAGCTGTGGGAAATGGCGATTTTTGATCTCTATAACCGCATTCTGGAGTCCGGGAAAACCCGGCTGCTGATCACCGGCGATCGACCACCGCGTCAGCTCAATCTCGGCCTGGCCGATCTGGCTTCGCGACTCGACTGGGGGCAGATCTACAAACTACAGCCGCTCTCCGATGAAGATAAGCTCCAGGCATTGCAGCTGCGGGCGCGGTTACGGGGGTTTGAGCTGCCAGAAGACGTGGGGCGTTTTCTGTTAAAACGTCTGGATCGCGAGATGCGTACGCTGTTTATGACCCTGGATCAGCTGGATAAGGCATCCATTACCGCCCAGCGAAAATTAACCATTCCTTTTGTAAAAGATATTCTCAATCTGTAGGCCCGGCGCACAGGCTACCGGGCCACTTCATGCTTACTTCACAATCTCAAGTACCTGTTCAGGCGGACGACCAATCCGGGCCTGGCCTTTTGCCACCACGATCGGGCGCTCAATCAGCTTCGGATTGTCCACCATCGCCTGAATCAGTGCGTCTTCACTGAGCGCGCTGTCATCCAGTCCCAACTCTTTATAAAGCGCCTCTTTCTGGCGCATTAACGGCCGGGCGCTGGTCATCCCCAGCTGGCCAAGCAGGGTACGGAGGGTAGCGGCATCCGGCGGCGTCTCCAGATAAAGCACCACCTGCGGCTCAACGCCGTGATCTTTAAGCAGGTTCAGGGTTTCACGGCTCTTTGAGCAGCGAGGGTTATGGTAGATCGTGACCGCGTCAGACATCTTTTCTCCTTTTACATCTTTTCATACGGGCGGTAGCGCTGTTGCAGCTCGCGCAGTTGGTCGATGCGGGCATCGTAACGGGCCTGTTGCAGACTGCCGAGTTTCACCTGCGAGCTGGCGCTGCTCAACAGAGAGATGGCCTGATCCAGGCGTCCGGCAAGGGCGAAACCTTCGGCGCGGGCGGCCAGCTCCTGATCGCGATGGCCAAGCGCAGCTTCTGCCTGGGCCAGCAGATCCCAACCGTTAGGGTCGTCTTTATTACTGAAGGTGTAGCGGTTGAGGAGCGTGGCGGCTTCCTGCGGCTGTCCACCCTGTAAGTAAGCGTTCGCCAGGTTAAGCTGCAGCACCGGGTTGTTGCGCAGATCGCGGGCACCTTTCAGCCGGTTAATCGCATCCTGGGCTTTTTTCTGCCCTAAATCGATGTCGGTCGCCAGGTCGAGATACCAGGCGTTGCCTGGCTCGGCGGCCAGCAGCGGCTGCAGGTTCTTGCGGGCTTCGGCGTAGTTGCTGGCTTCCATCGCCTGAAGCGCACGCCCATACTGAGCCGCACGCTGCTCGCGCACGTTGCCTTTGTTCAGGGCATCCAGCAGATCGTTGGTCAGCTGGTTACGCCCGGAGTTGTACATGCCCAGGGTTCTGACCTTCGCCATGTAGAACTCTTGTGAGGACTGCACCACCACCGGACGCATCTGGTTGGCGCGGTTACGCGCATCCGAGAGACGGCTTTCCGGCAGCGGGTGGGTAAGTAAAATTTCCGGCGGGCGTGAAGAGTAGCGCGCCTGGTCGAGTAGTTTTTCGAGGAAGCCCGGCATCGCCTGCGGGTCAAACCCGGAGCGCTGCAGCACCTGAATACCGATGCGGTCAGCTTCCTGTTCGTTTTGCTGGGTAAAGCTGATCATCCCCTGACGGGTGCCCGCCAGGGTACCCGTCAGCGCCGCCATACCCGCCTGCGGGCTGGCCATCGCCAGCAGGATAGAGCCCAGGGCGCCCACCCAGGTGAGTGGGGCGCTGCGCTTCTGATCTTCCATCGCGCGCGCCAGGTGACGCTGAGTGACGTGGGAAATTTCGTGCGCCATGACCGAAGCCAGCTGGCTTTCGTTATCGGCATAGCGGAACAACGCCGAGTGCAGCACCACGTTGCCGCCGAAGAAGGCGAAGGCGTTGATCTCGTCGTTATTGATTAAGTAGAAGTGGAAAGGCGTCTTGACCGAGTTTGCATGGGAGACAAGACGCATCCCGAGCGAATTGATGTACTGCACCAGCAGCGGATCGTTAATCAGCGGCGCACTGCCGCGGAGCTGGCGTACATAGAAGTCGCCCATTTGCATCTCCTGACCAATGGAGAGCGTGCTTCCTGCCGAGGTGCCCATATCCGGCAATGAGTCTGCAGAGTCAGCGAAGGCTGGCATCATCTGGCCAGCGGTCAGCGCAGCGATGAGCGTCGCAACCAACGTTTTTTTCAACTGCCTGAACATAACCTCTGTCCTGTCTGGTGGGTGTGCTAATTTGACCGAAGAACCCGCATATCGTTCATCTGCGGCTGCTCTGCCAGTGTATTCGCGTCAGGGCGATAAGAAAATCCCTCTTTTCAGGCTTTTGCGTTTTGTGACAGCGCACAAAAAAGCGAAAGTCTTTTCATTAACTCTTCGATACAATTCACCCTTTACGTCCAGCCAACATCTTCAGGGAAGGGTTGTATGCTCGAGTTATTAATGCAGTGGTACCGCCGACGCTTTAGCGATCCGGAGGCTATTGCTCTGCTGATTATTCTGGTTGCCGGATTTGGCATCCTCTTCTTCTTTAGCGGCCTGCTGGCACCGCTGCTGGTGGCGATTGTGCTCGCCTATCTGCTGGAGTGGCCCACCGTCCGGCTGGAAAATATTGGCTGTTCCCGCCGTTGGGCCAGCATCATCGTGCTGGTCTTTTTTGTCGGCATATTAATGGTGATGTCCTTTGTGGTGCTGCCTGTCGCCTGGCAGCAGGGGATCAACCTGATCCGTGACATGCCGGGGATGCTGAGCAAACTGTCTGATTTTTCCGCCACGCTGCCGCGTCGCTATCCGGCCCTGATGGATGCGGGCATCATCGACGCGATGGCAGAAAACATGCGTACCCGCATCATGACCATGGGGGATACGGTGGTGAAATACTCCCTCGCCTCGCTGGTGGGCCTGCTTACGCTGGCCGTCTATCTGGTGCTGGTGCCGCTGATGGTCTTCTTCCTGGTCAAAGATAAAGAACAGATGCTCAATGCGGTGCGCCGCGTTCTGCCGCGTAACCGTGGCCTGGCAGGACAGGTGTGGCAGGAGATGAACCAGCAGATCACCAATTACATCCGCGGCAAAGTGCTGGAGATGATTGTCGTTGGGGTTGCCACCTGGATTGGCTTCTTGATCTTCGGCCTGAACTACTCCCTGCTGCTGGCGGTACTGGTTGGCTTCTCGGTGCTCATCCCGTATATCGGGGCATTTGTGGTCACTATTCCGGTGGTGGGCGTGGCGCTGTTCCAGTTTGGGCTGGGAACGGAGTTCTGGAGCTGTTTCGTCGTTTATCTGATTATTCAGGGGCTGGACGGAAACCTGCTGGTGCCAGTGCTGTTCTCAGAAGCGGTAAACCTGCACCCGCTGGTCATTATTCTGTCGGTGGTGATTTTTGGCGGGTTATGGGGATTCTGGGGCGTGTTCTTTGCGATCCCGCTGGCAACGCTGATTAAAGCCGTGGTTCACGCATGGCCGGATGTGCCGGCGGTGGAGGAGTAGCCTGCTGCCCGGCGGCGCTGGCGCTTGCACGGGCCTGGGGTTTTGTGCGGCGTGATGCCCTCACCCCGACCCTCTCCCACGTGGAGAGGGAGCAAACACGAAAAACGGCAACCCAGGTTGCCGTTTTGCATTTACCTTCAGGCGTTCGCTTTCACCCATTCCAGCACCACGTCGTGGTGATTGCTGGTTTTGAAGTCATCAAACACGTGTTCAACTTTGCCGTCAGCGTCGATCAGGAAGCTGATGCGGTGGATACCGTCATAGGTTTTACCCATAAAGGTTTTCTCGCCCCAGACGCCAAACGCGTTGCAGACCTGGTGATCTTCGTCGGAAAGCAGCGTGAAGTTAAGCAGCTCTTTTTCGGCGAAACGAGACAGTTTTTCCGACTTGTCGGTGCTGATACCCAGCACTTCAACGCCGGCAGTTTTCAACTCGTCCATGTTATCGCGTAAGCCGCAGGCTTGTACGGTGCAGCCTGGGGTCATGGCTTTCGGGTAGAAATAGACCAGTACACGCTGTCCCTGGAAGTCGGTTAAATTTACTTGCTCACCGTCTTGATCGGGCAAGCTAAATTTCGGTGCGATGTCACCGGCTTTCAGTGGATTCATTACTCAACTCCATCCTGTTCATGCTGGGAATAATTGACGACGTTAATACTGCCTTGCGCATTCAGTTCTGTACAGAGGGCTTTAAACGCTTGTTCGATATTTGACGCATCGCGCGACGCCGGGCTGTGCGCGGTGATCTGAATAAACAGTTTAGGCACGGTGTTCTCTTCGCCCGGCTGAGTACGCGAGACCAGTTCGGCGATGTTCATCTGATGGCTGTCAAACAGGGCGGTAAAGCGTTCGATTAAATGCGGAGAGTCAGGCACTTCCACCTGCACCCACACGGTGGTGGGCAGTGCCGGCTGCGGGCGCGCGGTGGTGCGCTTCATCACGATCAGCAGATCCAACTCTGCCCCTTTTAGCGGCAGGGTCGATTCAATTAAGGTGATCGCATTCCACGACCCGGAAAGCAGCATGATGAAGGTAAACTCTTCACCCAGCATCGCCAGGCGGCTGTCTTCGATATTGCAGCCGCAGCTACTGACGTGGCGGGTGATGGTGTTCACGATCCCCGGCCTGTCGGCACCCAGCGCAGTGATAACCAGGTAATGTTGTGATGAGGTTGTCAAACCTGTTCTTCCTTTGCGTGGTTTAGTCTTTCTAAGGAAAGCATAAAAAAAACCGGCATACAATAACCTGGAGGCCTCACGTCACTTGCTTTTATTACAGCACCAAACGTACCATTGAGGCTCTTGTACGCACAGAGGATGGCCCATGTTCACGGGAAGTATTGTCGCGCTTGTAACACCGATGGATGAGAAAGGTAATGTCTGCCGGTCAAGCCTGAAGAAACTGATTGATTATCATGTCGCCAGCGGAACCTCGGCGATTGTTTCGGTAGGGACTACCGGTGAATCTGCAACGTTGAGCCATGAAGAGCATGGCGAAGTGGTC
Organism: Leclercia adecarboxylata; assembly: GCF_023639785.1. Lineage (NCBI taxonomy): Bacteria > Pseudomonadati > Pseudomonadota > Gammaproteobacteria > Enterobacterales > Enterobacteriaceae > Leclercia > Leclercia adecarboxylata. The sequence continues at coordinate 3,395,678 of NZ_CP098325.1, read as the reverse complement.
ATGATGACTCTCGAACTGGCTGACGGGCGTATCCCGGTTATCGCCGGTACGGGCGCTAATGCGACCGCGGAAGCCATCAGCCTGACCCAGCGTTTCAACGACAGTGGTGTGGTCGGTTGCCTGACAGTCACGCCATACTACAACCGTCCAACCCAGGAAGGTTTGTTCCAGCATTTCAAAGCCATCGCTGAACATACTGACTTGCCACAAATTCTGTATAATGTGCCGTCGCGTACTGGCTGCGATATGCTGCCAGAAACGGTAGGCCGCCTCGCGAAAGTAAAAAATATTATCGGTATTAAAGAGGCGACCGGGAACTTAAGCCGCGTTCATCAGATCAAAGAGCTGGTTTCAGACGACTTTATTCTGCTGAGTGGCGATGATGCGACCTCGCTGGACTTTATGCAGCTCGGCGGCCACGGCGTGATTTCCGTGACGTCCAACGTTGCAGCCCGCGATATGGCTGAAATGTGTAAACTGGCTGCGGCCGGTCATTTCCATGAAGCGCGCTTGATTAACCAGCGTCTGATGCCGCTGCACAACAAATTATTTGTCGAACCCAATCCGATCCCAGTGAAATGGGCATGTAAGGAGTTGGGACTTGTAGCAACCGATACGCTGCGTCTGCCAATGACCCCGATTACCGACCATGGTCGCGAAACGGTCACAAGCGCGCTTAAGCATGCCGGTCTGCTGTAAAGTTTAGGGAGATTTGATGGCTTACTCAGTACAGAAGTCGCGCCTGGCGAAGGTTGCGGGTGTTTCGCTTGTTATGCTGCTCGCGGCCTGTAGCTCAGATTCACGCTACAAGCGCCAGGTGAGTGGTGACGAATCCTATCTGGATGCCGCACCGCTTGCTGAACTTCATGCGCCTGCTGGCATGATCCTGCCGATTCAGAATGGTGACTACAACATTCCGGTTGCCAACGGCAGCGGCGCGGTAGGCAAAGCGCTTGATATTCGTCCACCAGCACAGCCTCTGGCGCTGGTAAGCGGGGCGCGTACTCAGTTCACTGGCGATACCGCCACGCTGCAGCTTGAGAGCGCGCGCAACGCCTCACTGTGGCCGCAGGTGGTCAGCGTGCTTCAGTCGAAGAACTACGCGATTACCCAGCGCGACGATGCCAGCCAGTCGCTGACCACAGACTGGATCGAATGGAACCGTCTGGATGAAGATCAACAGTACCGTGGACGCTATCAGGTCTCTGTTAAACCTCAGGGTTATCAGCAGGCGGTGATGGTTAAACTGCTGAACCTGGAGCAGGCGGGCAAACCGGTTGCAGACGCGGCATCCATGCAGCGTTACAGCACCGAACTGCTTAACGTCATTGCCGCGGGTCTCGACAAGAACGCCACCGCCGCTGCCAATGCCGCTCAGAACCGCAATGGCGCAACCTTCGACGTGCAGAGCGCTGCCGACGATACCGGTCTGCCGATGCTGGTGGTGCGTGGTCCATTCAACCAGGTCTGGCAGCGTCTGCCATCTACCCTTGAGCGCGTCGGCATGAAAGTGACCGACAGCACCCGCTCAACCGGCAGCATGACGCTCACCTATAAGCCGCTGTCTGACAGCAGCTGGGAAGATCTGGGCGTACGCGATCCGGGACTGTCTTCTGGCGATTACAAACTTCAGGTCGGCGATCTGGATAACCGTAGCAGCCTGCAGTTTATCGATCCGAAAGGTCACACGCTGACCCAGTCGCAGAACGATGCGCTGGTTGCTGTCCTCCAGGCAGCCTTCAGCAAGTAAGAAAAAGGGCTGGTTAATCCAGCCCTTTTAATTTTCGTGCTACGCAAACGTGTGCGTGGCATAATATCTCCAGTTTTGAACACAAATCATCACACCAGGAGTAATGAAGATGCAGAAGCAAGCTGAGTTGTATCGTGGCAAAGCGAAAACCGTATACAGCACGGAAAACCCGGATCTGTTGGTGCTCGAGTTCCGCAATGATACGTCAGCAGGAGATGGCGCGCGCATTGAGCAGTTTGACCGTAAAGGGATGGTGAACAACAAGTTCAACCACTTCATTATGAGCAAGCTGGAAGAAGCGGGCATCCCGACGCAGATGGAAGCGTTGCTGTCCGATACGGAGTGTCTGGTGAAGAAGCTGGATATGGTGCCGGTCGAATGTGTCGTTCGTAACCGCGCCGCGGGCTCCCTGGTGAAGCGTCTGGGTATCGAAGAGGGCATCGAGCTGAATCCGCCGCTGTTCGACCTGTTCCTGAAAAATGACGCCATGCACGATCCTATGGTCAACGAATCTTATTGCGAAACCTTCGGCTGGGTGAGCAAAGAGAATCTTGCGCGCATGCAGGAGCTGACTTTCAAAGCCAACGACGTGCTGAAGAAGCTGTTTGACGATGCGGGCCTGATCCTGGTCGACTTCAAACTTGAATTCGGATTGTATAAAGGTGAGGTGGTTCTGGGTGATGAATTCTCCCCGGACGGCAGCCGCCTGTGGGACAAAGAGACCCTGGACAAAATGGACAAAGACCGCTTCCGTCAAAGCCTCGGCGGCGTCATTGAAGCGTACGAAGCCGTTGCCCACCGTCTGGGCGTCAAGCTCGACTAATCCTGCCTTACCGCCGGAGGAACGCCCGTTCCTCTGGCATCTCACTCCTGTTTCCTGTGGTAATCTTTCCCCGAAGCGCCTACGATCATACCTATTATCAAAATGATATTTTCGAGGTGGGATTATGCGCTGGCAAGGGCGTCGTGAAAGTGACAATGTGGATGACAGACGCGGCAGCAGTGGGGGCCCGTCAATGGGGGGCCCGGGTTTTCGCCTGCCGGGAGGCAAGGGCGGCATCATCATACTGTTGGTGGTTGTGGTGGCGGGCTACTATGGCGTCGATCTGAGCGGGCTGCTGACCGGGCAACCGATGCAGCAACAGTATCAGTCTCCGCGCTCCATCAGCCCGAATGAAGATGAAGCGGCGAAATTTACCTCGGTGATCCTCGCCACAACGGAAGATACCTGGGGCCAGCTGTTCGACAAAATGGGCCGCACCTACCAGCAGCCGAAGCTGGTGATGTATCGCGGTGCCACGCGCACCGGCTGCGGTACCGGGCAATCGGTGATGGGGCCGTTCTACTGTCCTGCTGATTCTACCGTCTATATCGATCTCTCTTTCTATGATGACATGAAGCGTAAGCTGGGTGCCGACGGCGACTTCGCCCAGGGCTACGTGATTGCCCATGAAGTGGGTCATCACGTGCAAAAACTGCTCGGCATTGAGCCGAAAGTTCGCCAGCTTCAGCAGAATGCCAGCGAAAAAGAGGTGAATGCCCTGTCTGTGCGAATGGAATTGCAGGCCGACTGCTTTGCCGGCGTGTGGGGCCACAATATGCAGCAGGAGGGAGTGCTGGAAGCGGGCGATCTGGAAGAGGCGCTTAACGCGGCCCATGCCATTGGCGATGACCGTTTGCAACAGCAAAGCCAGGGCCACGTCGTTCCGGACAGCTTCACTCACGGGACTTCAGAACAGCGCTACACCTGGTTCAAAAAAGGTTTTGACGGCGGCGATCCGGCGCAATGCAATACCTTCGGTAAGGCAATCTAATTCTCAATGTCAGGGATGAATTTATCAGGCCTGCCTGAACAACTGGCGCGGGAGGGGCACCGGCGGCTGCTGGTGCTGAGTGGAGATGAAAGCTGGACGCAGCAGCAGGCGCTGCTGCTGAAAGCGCACTATCCTGGGGACTGGCTGTGGGTCGGCCCTGACGCCCCGCAGCTCCCTTCCTGCGCGCCCCAGGCGCTGCATCAGCTGCTGGGCCGCGAGTTTCTGCACGCTATCTTTGATGCCCGACAGGGCTTTGACGTCTCGGCGTTTGCCGCCCTGGCGGGCACCCTGCGTGCCGGAAGCGTGCTGGTTTTACTCACGCCGGGCCTGAGACGCTGGCCGGAAACACCCGACCAGGATTCTCTGCGCTGGAGCGACAGTCCGCAGCCCATCCCGACGCCGCGTTTTATCCACCGCTTCTGCCGCCACATCCTGCGCGATCCGCGGGTATTACGCTGGCAGCAGGGTGAGCCTTTTGTTATTACGCCATCCGCAGCGGCAACCGCCTGGCATCCGGCCAGCGGCGAGCCGCAAAGCGAGCAGGCGGCTATTCTCAGGCACCTCGTGGCTTTGCCTGAAGGCGTCGTCGCCGTCACCGCTCCGCGCGGGCGCGGTAAGTCGGCGCTGGCGGGTATGCTGCTGCAACGTATTGCGGGCAGCGCCATTGTCACCGCCCCTTCCAGAGCCGCGACGGAGGTCATTGCCCGCTTTGGCGGCGAGCGCTATCACTTTATGGCCCCGGATGCGCTGCTGGCTTCAGACAGACACGCCGACTGGCTGATTGTCGATGAGGCGGCAGCCATTCCAGGCCCGCTGCTGGAAAGGCTGGTGACGCGCTTCCCCCGTGTTCTGCTCACCACCACGGTGCAGGGCTATGAGGGCACTGGCCGGGGCTTCTTACTGAAATTCTGCGCCCGTTTTGCCGGGCTGCGTCACTTCACGCTCTCCACTCCGGTGCGCTGGGCCGCGGGCTGCCCGCTGGAGCGCTTTATCGCGGATGTCCTGCTGTTTGATGATGAGCCTGACGACTGCGCCTCCCGGGGCGAGGTCACTTGTATGCCGCTGGAACAGGAGGCCTGGAGCCGTGAGCCAGCGCTGCCGACCGCCGTCTACAAACTGCTGTGCGCCGCCCATTACCGTACGTCCCCCCTCGATCTGCGACGCATGATGGATGCCCCCGGGCAGCATTTTGCCGTTGCCCGCACCGGGGAGGGCGTCTGCGGCGCGCTGTGGCTGGTGGAGGAGGGGGGGCTGAGCCCGGCGCTCAGCCAGGCGGTATGGGCAGGCTACCGGCGTCCGCGCGGCAATCTGGTGGCGCAATCTTTAGCAGCCCACGGCGGCTCCCCTCACGCGGCAACGCTCACCGCCCGACGGGTGACGCGTGTGGCCGTTCATCCCGCCCGCCAGCGTGAGGGCATCGGTCAGGCGCTGGTGGCGACCAGCCGCCAGCAGGAGAGCCTTGATTACCTTTCGGTCAGCTTTGGCTACACCGATGAGCTCTGGCGCTTCTGGCAGCGCTGTGGATTTGTGCTGGTTCGCATGGGCAGTCATCGCGAAGCCAGCAGCGGTTGCTATACGGCGATGGCGATGCTACCACTCAGCCCGGCGGGGCAGGCGCTGTGCCAGCGTGAGCATCAGCGGCTGTGTCGCGATGCCGCGGTGATTGAGCGCTGGAACGGTGAAAAGATCCCGGTACCGACCACAGAGGAAGCTACCCTTAATGATGATGACTGGCTGGAGCTGGCCGGGTTTGCTTATGCACACCGTCCGCTTACGGCGTCCATCGCCAGTCTGACGCGGCTGCTGCACACGACGCATCTGCCGCTGACCGGCTTGCGGGGTAAAATTGAGCAGGGCATGGACGATAGCGACCTGAGCCAAAGATTGGGGTTGAGCGGGCGCAAGGCGTTGCTGAGCGCCCTGCGTCTCGAGGCGGGCCAGGCGCTGGCCCATCTGGACCACGCGCGCTGTCAGGCGCTGAAACAGGCTGTTTTGCAATGGCAATTTTTTCAATGACTTCATCAGTAAACTGGCATGTTCATTCTGCCTGTCAGGCGTAGAATCCCGCTTATCAATTAAGGAGACTGCCATGAAACATGACCATTTTGTTGTCCAGAGCCCCGATAAACCGGCCAAACAGCTGCTGTTGCTGTTTCATGGCGTCGGCGATAACCCGGTCAATATGGGGCAGATTGGCAGCTGGTTTGCGCCGCTTTTTCCGGATGCTCTGGTGGTCAGCGTGGGCGGTCCGCAGCCGTGCGGCCCGAACGGCCGTCAGTGGTTCTCCGTGCAGGACGTAACCGAAGAGAGCCGTCAGGGGCGGGTGGATGCCATCATGCCGACCTTTGTCGAAACGGTGCGTTACTGGCAGCAGCAAGCGGGTGTTAAGTCAGACGCCACCGCGCTGATTGGTTTTTCTCAGGGGGCGATCATGGCGCTGGAGAGCGTCAAGGCGGAGCCTGGTCTGGTATCACGGGTCATTGCTTTCAACGGCCGCTATGCGACGTTGCCCGAGCAGGCGACCACGAAGACCACTATCCATCTGATCCACGGTGGGGAAGATCGCGTGATTGAGCTTTCCCATGCGGTTGCTGCTCAGGAAGCGCTGATCCGCGCGGGAGGCGATGTGACGCTGGATATTGTCGACGATCTGGGGCACGCCATTGACGATCGCAGCGTTCAGTTTGCGCTGGATCACCTGCGCTATACCGTGCCGAAACACTACTTTGATGAAGCGCTCAGCGGCGGCAAGCCGAATGACGACGATATCGTAGAATTCTTTTAGCGGATAACCCTCTCCCCGCCGGGGAGAGGGTGAAGGCGTTACTTCTTCTGGTCTTTCTTCGGCCAGTCGTCTTCATCATCCCACTTGTCGTTAAAGTCACGATGGGGAGGGAGTTCAGGTTTGTTGGCGAGGAATTTCTTATGGTCAACGCGCTTGAGATCCTTGATCACGTTCAGCAGCACGCCTACCAGAAAAACCAGTACCAGGATCCACCAGTATTTAGCCAGCCAGTCCATTCGCTTATCCTTCTTCGGGGCAGTCGTCAGGCGACGAGTTGCTCCATGATACGTTGATACATACGGGCCAGCAGTTGCAAATCTGCGGCGTTCACGCATTCATTGATTTTATGAATCGTGGCATTCACCGGCCCAAGTTCGACCACCTGTGCACCCATGCGGGCAATAAAGCGACCGTCAGAGGTACCGCCTGTGGTCAGCAGTTGCGGTTTAATTTCATTATAGTGCGCGATAGCATTAACCACCGCATCCACCAGCTTACCGCGTCCGGTCAGGAACGGCTGGCCGGAAAGCCACCAGTCGATGCTGTAGCGCAGCTGGTGTTTCTCCAGCAGAGCCACCACGCGGGCTTTGATCATTTCGTCCGTCAGCTCGGTGCTGAAGCGAAAGTTAAACTGCACAAAGAGATCGCCCGGGATAACGTTGTTGCTGCCGGTACCAGCCTGGATATTGGCAATCTGCATGCTGGTCGGCGGGAAATAGTCGTTGCCCTTATCCCACTCGATCCCGACCAGCTCGTTGAGCATCGGGGCGGCGCGATGAACCGGGTTGTCGGCCAGATGCGGATAGGCCACGTGACCCTGAACGCCGTGAATGGTCAGGTTACAGGTGATGGAGCCGCGACGGCCATTTTTAACCACATCCCCGACCACTTCGGTGCTGGACGGCTCGCCCACCAGGCAGTAATCCAGACGTTCGTTGCGCGCCATCAGGGCTTCCACCACCTTCACGGTGCCGTTTTTGGCGCTGGCCTCTTCATCAGAGGTGATCAAAAACGCCAGGCGGCCTTTATGATTCGGGTATTGCGCCACGAAACGTTCAGCAGCAACCACCATCGCCGCCAGGGAGCCTTTCATGTCCGCCGCGCCGCGGCCAAACAGCATACCGTCGCGGATGGTGGGTTCGAAAGGCGGATTGATCCAGCGGTCGGCATCGCCGGCTGGCACCACATCGGTATGTCCGGCAAACGCCAGCGTTTCACCCTGACCGCGCCAGGCCCAGAAATTTTGCGTGTCGCCAAAATCCATGGGTTCGACGGTAAAACCAATCGCCCGCAGGCGTTCGATCATCAGAGCCTGACAACCCGCATCATCGGGGCTCAGGGAAGGGCGGCGAATAAGCTGCTGAGTCAGCTCAATGACCGGGCATGACATAGACTACACCTCAATAAAATAGGTTTGGTATTGGTTTTCGTTGAAACCCAGCAGCATAGGCTTACCGGGCGTCCAGAGCAATGGGCGTTTGATGATTGCCGGCATTTCAAGCATTAACGCCGCTGCGCTGTCCGCACTGGTGATGCTGGCGCGCAGAGATTCATCCAGTTTACGCCAGGTCGTACCGCGGGTGTTCAGCAGGGCTTCCCAGCCGAGCTCTGCGATGAATTTTTGCATCAAATCTGCATCAAGGCCGTCGGCGCGATAATCATGAAAACGGTACTCAACGTTGTTTTGCTCTAGCCAGCGGCGGGCTTTTTTAATGGTGTCGCAATTTTTGATGCCGTAGAGGGTGGTCATGGTGAATCCTTTTGTCTTAAAAGCGGTCAATTGCTCAGTATTTTCGATGATTAAAAGTTTTGTGAAATATAACACATTTGATTAATGACATTATTGAATATTCGTATCTGGCATAAATATTCTACAGGCCATGAATATTATTTCATCTTCCTTGTATAGCAGTCCAACGGCGAAAAAGTCATGTAAGAACAGGCAGTAAATAAATTTCATCGGGCAAATCAGGGTTATTTCAAAATATTGCAGTCGGTCACATAAAATTTACAGCGAAGGACCCATATTATCTACAAGCCAGTCGTACCAACAGGGTGAGAGCAGTATCACTGATTAAAAAGTCTTCACAATGATGATATATTTTCGTAGAATGGCCGATAATAATAAGAGAGGTAGTTATGATTGAACGTGAACTGGGGAACTGGAAAGATTTTATCGAAGGCATGCTTCGTAAATGACATTCAGCAAGAATTGCAAGAGCACTTAATTAGTTAATAAGAATAGTGTGAAAATAAACACACAAAAAAGGCGGCCGGTAAGGACGCCTTTTTTATTTTCAGGATCTTATTGCTGTCGTTCCTTTAACGGGAAACGTCGACGCACCAGAACAAAGAACAGCGGCACGAAGTATATGGCGAGGATTGTCGCCGAGATCATCCCGCCCATCACCCCGGTGCCTACCGCGTGCTGGCTGCTGGAGCCCGCGCCGGAGCTGGTGGCCATCGGCAGTACACCAAATACGAAGGCCAGAGAGGTCATCAGGATGGGGCGCAGGCGCTGGCGACAGGCTTCGAGGGTCGCGGCCATCAGCTCGTGACCTTTTTCATTCATCTCGTTGGCAAACTCAACAATCAGAATGGCGTTCTTCGCCGACAAGCCGATGACCGTCAACAGCCCGACCTGGAAGTAGACGTCATTTTCCAGGCCACGCATCCAGGTGGCGAGGAGGGCACCGATAACGCCCAGCGGAACCACCAGCATCACCGAGAACGGTACGGACCAGCTCTCATACAGTGCGGCCAGACACAGGAACACCACCAGCAGCGACAGGGCGTACAATGCCGGGGCCTGAGCCCCTGAGAGGCGCTCCTGATAGGACATGGCGGTCCACTCCAGGCCAAACCCGGCGGGCAATTGTTGCACCAGATTTTCCATCACGTCCATGGCGGTGCCGGTGCTGACGCCCGGTGCGGCTTCACCGACGATCTCTACCGCAGCATAGCCGTTATAGCGCTCCAGACGCGGGGAGCCGGTCTCCCAGCGCGAGGTGGCAAAGGCCGAGAAGGGCACCATACCGCCCTCTTTATTGCGCACATACCACAGGTTGATATCGTCCGGCAGCATGCGGTATTTGGCCGCGGCCTGGACGTAGACCTTTTTCACGCGGCCACGATCCATAAAGTCGTTCACGTAGCTTGAGCCCCAGGCGGTTTGCAGGGTGTCGTTAATGTCGTCGATGGAGACGCCCAGCGCCTGCGCTTTGCGCTGGTCGATATCGATTTGCAGCTGCGGGCTGTCGTCCAGACCGTTGTGGCGCACGCGGGTCAGGGAAGGCTCTTCCCCGGCCAGCGCCAGCAGCCGGTCGCGGGCGGCCATCAGGGCATCATGTCCGGCTCCGGCGTGATCCTGCAGCTCCATATCAAAGCCTGCCGAACTGCCGAGCCCGCTAATGGCTGGCGGGCTGCTGGCAAAGACCCGCGCCTCTTTAATGCGGCTGAAGGCTTTGGTGGCGCGCTCGATAATGGCGAACGAGCTCCCGGTTTTGGCATCACGTTCATCCCAGTCCTTGAGGCGGACAAACATACGCGCCACGTTCTGGCCGTTCCCGCCAGGGCCGGAGCCCACGGTGGCAAAGACCGACAGTACGTTGTCTTTCTCTTTGTTAAAGAAGTACGACTCCACCTGCTGCACCACCTTCAGGGTCTGCTGCTGGGTTGAGCCGCTCGGTAGCTGCACCGAGGTGATAAACATGCCCCGGTCTTCCAGCGGCAGGAATGAGGTGGGCAGACGCAGGAACATGAAGACCATGCCCCCCAGCAGCAGAATGTAGATCACCATCCAGCGCAGGCTGCGATGCAGGATCCGCCCCACGCCCGCCTCGTAGCGCGCCGCGTTGCGGTTAAACATGCGGTTGAACCAGCCGAAAAACCCTTTCTGACCGTGGTGCTCGCCTTTCTGCAGTGGCTTCAGCAGGGTGGCGCACAGCGCCGGGGTGAGGATCATCGCCACCAGCACCGACAGCACCATCGCCGCAACGATGGTTATCGAGAACTGACGATAGATAGCCCCGGTGGTGCCGCCAAAGAAGGCCATTGGCACAAAGACCGCCGACAGCACCATAGCGATACCCACCAGCGCGCCCTGGATCTGCTTCATCGATTTCCGCGTGGCCTCGCGGGGCGAGAGTCCCTCTTCGCTCATGATGCGCTCTACGTTCTCTACCACCACGATGGCATCATCCACCAGCAGGCCTATCGCCAGCACCATCGCGAACATGGTGAGGGTGTTAATGCTGTAGCCAAAGGCGTAAAGCACCGTAAAGGTGCCCATCAACACCACCGGGACGGCGATGGTCGGGATCAGGGTTGCGCGGAAGTTTTGCAGGAACAGGTACATCACCAGGAACACCAGGGCGATGGCCTCCAGCAGGGTTTTCACCACATCCTCAATGGAGGCCTTCACGAACGAGGTGGTCTCGTAGGCGATTTTGTACTCCAGCCCGTGGGGGAAATAGTGCGACAGCTCGTCGAGACGGTCGATAACCAATTCAGCGGTGGCCATCTCGTTGGCGCCGGAGGCGAGCTTCACTCCCAGCCCGGAGGCCGCCTTGCCGTTAAAGCGGCTCAGGTAGTCGTACTTCTCGGCGCCCATCTCCACGGTGGCGACATCCCCCAGACGCACCTCGGAGCCATCCTGATTGACGCGCAGGGTAATATCGCGGAACTGCTGCGGGGTTTGCAGCAACGACTGGGAGTTGATGGTGGCGTTCAGCGCCTGCTTGTCAACGGACGGCGTCCCGCCCAACTGGCCCACCGCAATCTGCGCATTCTGCGATTCGATGGCGTCGGTGACGTCTTTCGCGGTCATCTGGAAGCTGTTGAGCTTCGCCGGATCGAGCCAGATACGCATCGAGTATTGCGACCCGTAGGCGTCGATATCCCCCACGCCGTTGATACGGCTCAGGGGGTCCTGAATATTACTGGCGACATAGTCGGCGATATCCTGCTTGTCCATTGAGCCATCAGTAGAGACAAACGCGATGGTCAGGATGTTGGTATCGCCGGTTTTACGCACCGTCACGCCCTGATTCTGTACCGCCTGGGGCAGCTTACGCATGGCCGACTGCAGCTGGTTCTGCACCTGCTGCACCGCTTCATCCGGGTCGGCGCCCGCGGTAAAACTCAGGGTGATCGACGCCTGGCCGGTGGCGCTGCTCTGGGACGACATGTACATCAGGTTGTCGAGGCCGGTCATGTTCTGCTCAATCACCTGGGTGACGGTGTTCTCCAGGGTTTGCGCGGATGCCCCCGGATAGTTCGCCGTGATCCGCACGTTAGGCGGGGCCAGATCCGGATACTGCTCAACAGGAAGAGAAAAAATAGCCAGCGTGCCCGTCAGGCACAACAGAATTGCCAGCACCCAGGCAAAAATGGGGCGATCGATGAAAAAATTCGCCATTAAAATAGGACCTCGTTTTGCTGCGCGTCGTCATTGTAGTTAGCCCGCTTAACTCTAGCGGCAAGGGAGATGCCAAACGTGGAGAAATAAAGGAGATAATGTAAATTATCATGCGCTTTATCCGCGCCATCGCCCTTGTGCAGCGGTGAGTATTGTTCATCTGCGCGGCTGAAAGATGACTCCCCGCCTGTTTTTACCGTTATTTACCCTCGATTGCGGTTGAAGAGCGAAAGCTTACGCTGACTTCTGTACCGCCGTCCGGCGGCAGCGAGAAGCTCAGGGTTCCCCCCAGCCTGTCGGCGCGCTCGCGCATAATGTTCAGGCCGTAGTGGCCCGGGGGTTCGCTGGCCTCGCCAATGCCGATGCCGTTATCGCGGATATTCACCCTGTGGCTGCCATCCGGGGCGGTAACGCAGCTCACCGTAATGTCGCTGGCCTGCGCATGCTTGATGGCGTTCAGCACCGCCTCCCGGACAATCTGTAACAGGTGCACCTGCATCTGCGCATCCAGCGCCAGAGACGAAAGCTGACAGTCGAGACTCAGTCTGGCGGCAGTCTGTTTTTGTAAGTCCTCCAGCGTCTCCTGAAGCGCAGCAGGCAGACTGGCCTGGTTCAGCGTCAGGCGGAAGGTGGTGAGCAGTTCCCGCAACTGGCGGTAAGCGGCATTCAGCGCCCGGGAAAAATCGGTGATGATCGTTTGCGCCGTTTCGTTCTCCTCCGGCACCGCATGTTTAAGCAGGGTCAGCTGGATGCGCAGATAGGAGAGCACCTGCGCCAGGGAGTCGTGCAGTTCGCGGGCGATGGTGGCGCGCTCCTCCATCAACAGCAGCTGGTGATAGTGTTTCTGCGCCTGGTTGGAAAACAGGCCACGGCCAAGCATCGTCGCAACGCTCTTCATTAGCGGCATCGGCACGGCGCGCGCCTCGCTTTGCCAGCGCAGTTCGCCAAAGCGGGTCTCCAGCATCACCACCGGCAGCACCTGCGTTTCGAGATGCGGTGCGGCTTCGCCCTCCTGCATGTGCCAGCCGTCGCTGGTGTGCAGGGCCAGATAACGGATCCCGGTGTATTCACACACAATGCGCAGGATGTTCCTGAAGCAGTGACTGTCAATCTTGCCGGTGTTCAACGCCTGGGAGCAGGTAAACAGCATCTCCAGCTGCTGGTGGGCTTCGTGTAAGTGGTGCGTCTTCTCCTCAACCGAAATCTCCAGCGAGCGGTAGAGGGTATGCAGTTCCGCCGACATATGGTTGAAGGTGCGGGAGAGCAGGCCAAGCTCGTTGGGCAGGTCGGTATCCGGCACCCGGGTAGTAAAATGGCCCTGCTCGATTTGCAGGCTGGAGGTGACCAGGTGATTCAGCGGGGCGACAACCTGCTGGCGGATCCGGCGCAGGGTGATAAACACCAGCAGGAAAATACCTGTCCCGCCCGCCAGGGAGATGGCAAACACCCGCTGGATCTTATGTTCGGCGTAGTGTTGCAGGGAGAGAACAAACGCGTCGATCCGCGCCACGTACTCGTCCATCTGCCCCTGATACCAGTCGTAATCACCCTGGGCAAGTTTCTGATCCACAACCTGCCAGGAGATTTGTAGCTGGCGATAGCGCTCCTTTACCTCATCCGGCACATACCAGCTTGTCAGGGTGAGCAGGGCAGGGGCGTTCAGGGTTTGTTGCCAGATTTTGCGATGTGGCAGCAGGTCGACGCTGCCCCGCTGTATATCGTATCCCAGGCGATAGCTCTGCATTCGCAACGAACCGGCCAGGTTGATCGCTTCGGCATCACGCTGACTGCTGGCGAGGGTAAACAACGCGATCGCGCTGGTCAGCAGAGACAGGGCGATAATGGAGAAAAAGGCCCGGGCAAGGCTGCGTGAAACAGGTTGTTTAACTCTCACTGATCGTGTCCTGATAGGCAGTTGTGCAGGGAGATGAAACGTAATTTCACCCGTGCTGAAATTAATTGATCTGACACAGGTTCAGGCGAAATATTTCCCGTTCCTGGGCAAATGAACATTGCCTGTTACCCTTGCGGTGGGTAAATACACTATTCCATTAAAAGAATAAGGTTATCAGGGCCTGCAAGGGGATCGTCATGAACCGTTTTATTATGGCAAATAGCCAGCAATGTATTGGATGCTATGCCTGCGAGGTTGCTTGCGTCATGGCACATAATCATGAGCAACATGTCCTCAGCCGGCGGCATTTTACCCCTCGTATCACCGTGGTTAAAGAGGGGAATAAGCGCAGCGCCGTCACCTGTCATCACTGTGAAAACGCTCCCTGCATGCAGAGCTGTCCGAACGGGGCGATCGGCCGGGCGCATGACAGCGTGCAGGTGGATGGGCACAAATGCATCGGCTGCAAAGCCTGCGTCGTTGCCTGCCCGTTTGGCACCATGGAGATCGTCACCACGCCCCTTGCGGCCACTGCCCAGAAGTGCGATCTCTGCCTTGAACGCCCCCAGGGCCCCGCCTGTGTGGAGAACTGCCCGGCGGATGCCCTGTCGCTGGTTACCCCTGATAACCTGAACCAGCTGGCCCGTGCCCGGCGGCTGCGCACCGCGCGTCATGAATCCCAGCCGTGGCAGACCCGCCCGGCGAACGAAACCCCAACCTTCAGCAAACGCGAGCAGATGAACGCTCTGCCCGCGCGCGGCGAACCGGATAAGCTTCCCCCTGAAGCGCGGGCGGGTAATTTTGACGAAATTTACCTGCCGTTCCGCCCGGCGCAGGCGCAGCGCGAGGCAGACCGCTGCCTGACGTGTGGCGAACATTCGATCTGCGAATGGACCTGCCCGCTGCACAACGCTATTCCTCAGTGGATCGAGCGGGTAAAAGCGGGGGATATCGACGCTGCGGTTGAGCTATCCCACCAGACCAACTGCCTGCCGGAAATCACGGGCCGGGTCTGCCCGCAGGATAAACTGTGTGAAGGGGCCTGCACGGTACGCGACGTGGACGGGTCGGTGACCATCGGCAACATCGAGCGCTATATCTCGGATCGGGCGCTGGCCAAAGGCTGGCGCCCGGATCTGAGCCAGGTTACGCCGGTCAATAAAAAGGTGGCGATCGTCGGTGCCGGGCCTGCCGGGCTGGCCTGCGCCGACGCGTTGATCCGCCGCGGGGTCAGCGTCACGGTATTTGATCGTCATCCGGAAATCGGTGGCCTGCTCACCTTCGGCATTCCCGCCTTTAAGCTGGATAAATCCCTGCTGGCCCGCCGCCGGGAGATCTTCACCGCGATGGGTATTCACTTCGAATTAAACTGCGAGGTGGGCAAAGACGTCACGCTTAGCCAGTTGCTCAGTGAATATGACGCCCTGTTTGTCGGCGTGGGCACCTACCGGTCGATGAAAGCGGGTATTCCCCATGAAGATGCGCCGGGCGTTTACGATGCTCTGCCTTTCCTGGTGGGTAATACCCGCCAGTTGATGGGGTTACCCTCCTCAGCGGATGAACCCTTTGTTGACACCGCCGGGCTGAACGTCGTGGTGCTGGGGGGCGGCGACACGGCGATGGACTGCGTGCGCACCGCGCTGCGTCACGGAGCCGCGAACGTAACCTGCGCCTATCGCCGGGATGAAGCCAACATGCCGGGCTCGAAAAAAGAGGTGAAAAACGCCAGAGAAGAGGGGGCGGCCTTTGAGTTCAACGTCCAGCCGGTAGCGTTGACGCTTGATGATAATGGCCGGGTTAACGGCATCCGTCTGCTGCGCACCCGGCTGGGCGAACCCGACGCCCAGGGCCGACGCCGCCCGGTGCCCATCGACGGCAGCGAGTTTATTATGCCTGCCGATGCGGTAATTATGGCCTTTGGCTTTAATCCCCATTCCATGCCCTGGCTGCAGGCGCAGGGTGTCGAGGTGGATGACTGGGGGCGGATTGCCGCCAGCGTTGAATCACGCTACCGCTATCAGACCAGCAACCCGCAGATATTTGCCGGTGGCGATGCGGTACGGGGGGCCGACCTGGTCGTCACGGCGATGGCCGAAGGACGGCATGCCGCTCAGGGGATCGCCGACTGGCTAGGGGTGGCCTCGCCCGTTGCCCATTAACCCGACGGGCGACAACGCGGGCTTCGCAGCGTAGTATGACCAGCATGATACGTAACGGAGCCCGTATTACCTTGAAAATTGAATTAATTAAAGACAAGTGCCTTTCGGATAACTATTTCATCCTGCGTAACCTCACCTACGACCTGACGCGGCGTAACGGCGAAGTGGTGCGCCACAAACGCGAAGTTTACGATCGGGGGAACGGCGCCACGGTTCTGCTCTATAACCGCGAGAAGCAGAGCGTGGTGCTGATCCGCCAGTTCCGCATCGCCACCTGGGTGAATGGCAACCCGGATGGCCGCCTGATTGAAGCCTGCGCCGGGCTGCTGGATAACGACGAACCGGAAGTCTGTATTCGCAAAGAGGCAGTTGAAGAGACGGGCTTTGTCGTCGGCGAGGCGCGTAAAGTTTTTGAGCTTTATATGTCCCCGGGTGGCGTAACGGAAATCGTTCATTTCTTCGTGGCGGAATACAGCGATACCCGGCGCGCCGGGGAAGGCGGTGGGATCGAAGATGAAGAGATCGAGGTGCTGGAGCTGCCCTTCGCGCAGGCGCTCGCGATGATACAATCGGGTGAAATTCGGGACGGCAAGACGGTGATATTATTGCAATATTTACAAAGTTCCGGGTTAATGGCTTGATCTTATTACCGTTAATAAGATGTATTTTATATAAATCTATCCGATAAATCCGATTGAGCTACTCCCTTCTGAGCAGGAAGATACGGTCTGTCTGTCCAGTCATTGCTTCCGGGATCCTGCTATTCATGCGTCACTGCCTTTTACTTGTTTTCTTGCTCAGCGCGCTGCCCGCGACTTTAGCCCGGGCGGCACCTGCACAGAAGTCGTTTACTGACTGGCAGGTGACCTGCAATAACCAGAATTTTTGCATTGCGCGTAATACCGGCGAACACAACGGGCTGGTGATGACCTTAAGCCGCAGCGCTGGCGCGAAAACCGACGCCGTGCTGCGCATCGATCTTGGTGGGCTGGCAACGCCCGAGCCCAAACAGCCCGCCATCGCTCCCCGCTTATTGCTCGACGGCGAGCCATTGCAGCTCACTCCCCCGCACTGGCAAATTACCCCCTGGCGCCTGATCACTGACCATGCCGCCACCATTACCGCTTTGCTGACTACCCTGCAGCAAAAAAGGGCCATCACCCTCGCCAACGGCAAGCAGACGATCTCTCTGGATGGGCTGAAAGAGGCGCTGCAGTTTATCGACGCCCAGCAAAAGCGTGGCGGGAGTGAAACGGCGTGGATCAATAAAGGCGCGCAGCCGCCCCTGAGCGTACCGCCCGCGCCTGCACTGAAAGAGGTGGCGGTGGTCAACCCGACGCCTACGCCGCTTACGCGTGAGGAGCGCAGCGATCTGCTCGATTACGGCACCTGGCGCATTAATAACAGCCAGTGCTCCCTCGACCCGGCGCGGCGTGAAGTGCGGGTCACTGCCTTAACGGATGACAAGGCGCTGCTGATAGTCAGCTGTGAGGCGGGGGCGTACAACACCGTCGATTTAGCCTGGCTGGTGTCGCGTAAAAAGCCGTTCGCATCGCACGTGGTGCGCCTGCGTCTGCCGTTTGTACCCTCGAGCGACAGCAGCGAGATGGAGTTAATGAACGCCAGTTTCGATGAGAAGAGCCGCGAGCTGACCACTTTGGCCCTGGGGCGGGGTATTGCCGACTGCGGTATTCAGACGCGGTGGCGTTTTACCGGCCAACGCTTCCGCTTGGTGCGCTATGCCGAAGAGCCGAGCTGTGATAACTGGCATGGGCCGGATGCATGGCCGACGCTGTGGATCACACGCTGAAATGCCGGGTGGCGCTACGCTTACCCGGCCTACAAAATGACGTTGACCTTGCAGGCCCGGCAAGCATAGCGCCGCCGGGCGTGGCACTTACAGTAAACTCTGCGCCTTCTCTACCACGTTCTCCACGGTAAAGCCGAAGAACGGGAACAGTTTCTCAGCCGGAGCGGATTCACCGTAGCCGGTCATCCCGACAATCTTCCCTTTCAGCCCGACATACTTGTACCAGTAATCGGCGATACCCGCTTCGACCGCCACGCGCGCCGTCACGTCAGAAGGCAGCACCGACTCTCGGTAGGCTTCATCCTGGGCATCAAAGATATCGGTGGAAGGCAGCGATACCACACGCACCGCATGGCCTTCAGCGGTGAGCTTCTCGGCCGCCTTAACGGTGATCTCCATCTCCGAACCGGTGGCAATCAAAATCACGTCCGGCTTGCCGCCGCTGTCCTTGAGGATATACCCCCCGCGGGCGATGTTTTTCACCTGCTCCGGCGTACGCTCAATCTGCGCCAGGTTCTGACGGGAGAGTATCAGCGCCGTCGGGCCGTTATGACGCTCTACCGCCAGCTTCCAGCCCACCGCCGCTTCGACCTGATCGCAAGGGCGCCAGGTGCTGAAGTTCGGCGTTAGACGCAGGCTGGCCAGCTGTTCCACCGCCTGGTGGGTGGGACCATCTTCCCCCAGACCGATGGAGTCGTGGGTGTAGACCATGATCTGCCGGGCCTTCATCAGCGCCGCCATACGCGCGGCGTTACGCGCATACTCCACAAACATCAGGAAGGTGGCGGTGTAAGGCACGAAGCCGCCGTGATGGGCGATGCCGTTGGCAATGGCGGTCATCCCGAATTCGCGCACGCCGTAGTGAATATAGTTCCCGGCAAGATCCTCTTTGATCGAGGTGGAGCCCGACCAGATCGTCAGGTTGCTTGGCGCCAGGTCTGCAGAGCCGCCCAGCAGCTCCGGCAGGGTCGGACCAATGGCGTTAAGGACGTTTTGCGACGCCTTACGGGTGGCGATTTTCGCCGGGTTAGCCTGTAGGTTTTCGATCAGCGCCTGGGTGGTCTCTTCCCAGTTCTCAGGCAGGCCACCGCTCATACGACGAGTGAACTCGGCCGCCAGCTCCGGGTGCGCCTGCTGGTAGGCTGCAAATTTGTCATTCCACGCTTTCTGGGCTTTTTCGCCCGCCTCGCGGGCATCCCAGGCCTGGTAAATCTCTTTTGGCACTTCGAAGGCCGGGTATTTCCAGCCCAGCTTCTGCCGGGTCAGGGCCACTTCCTCTTCGCCCAGCGCCGCACCGTGGGACTCTTCCTTCCCGGCTTTGTTCGGAGAACCAAATCCGATGACCGTACGACAGATAATCAGCGACGGTTTGTCCGTCACGCTTTGCGCTTCGAGGATAGCCGCTTTCAGCGCCTCGGGATCGTGGCCGTCAATCTCATGCACCACGTGCCAGTGATAGGCTTCAAAGCGTTTCGCCGTGTCGTCGGTGAACCAGCCCTCGGTTTCGCCGTCGATGGAGATGCCGTTGTGATCGTAGAAGCCGATCAGCTTGCCCAGACCCAGCGTGCCCGCCAGGGAGCAGACCTCGTGGGAGATCCCCTCCATCAGGCAGCCGTCGCCCATAAAGACATAAGTATGGTGATCGACAATCTCATGTCCCGGCTGGTTAAACTGCGCCGCCAGCGTGCGCTCGGCAATCGCCAGCCCGACCGCATTCGCCAGCCCCTGACCGAGCGGGCCGGTGGTGGTTTCGACGCCTGGCGTATACCCCAGCTCCGGGTGTCCCGGCGTTTTCGAATGCAGCTGACGGAAGTTTTTCAGCTCTTCGAGCGGCAGGTTATAGCCGGAGAGGTGCAGCAGACTGTAGAGCAGCATCGAGGCGTGACCGTTGGAAAGAATAAAGCGGTCGCGGTCGTACCACGTCGGATCGTTAGGGTTATGTTTCAGGAAGTCGTTCCACAACACTTCGGCGATATCGGCCATGCCCATTGGTGCGCCTGGATGACCGGAATTGGCTTTTTGCACGGCATCCATGCTGAGGGCGCGAATGGCATTGGCTAACTCTTTACGGGACATATTTCACTCCATGGCAAGGTTACAGTTTGGCGGCGAGCAGATCTTCAAGTTTGCGCTGGTCGACCGCGAAAAGACGGATCCCTTCTGACAGCTTCTCGACCGCCATGGCGTCCTGATTATGCTCCCAGCGGAATTCGGCTTCGGTCATGGGTTTTGGTTTTGGCAGCACCGTCGAGGACGGCACCAGGCGACGAATCACGGTCTCATCTTTATCCTGCAACTCTTTCAGCAGATTAGGGGAGATGGTCAGGCGGTCGCAGCCGGTGAGGGCGAGGATCTGCTCGGTGCGGCGGAAGCTGGCACCCATCACGATGGTTTCGTACCGGTGTTGCTTGTAGTAGTCGTAGATATTGCGAACGGACTTCACGCCGGGATCTTCTTCCACCACGTACGGGTCCATCGGCTGGCGGGCCTGATACCAGTCATAGATGCGCCCCACGAACGGAGACACCAGATGCACCCCGGCTTCGGCGCAGGCGCGTGCCTGAGCGAAGGAGAACAGCAGGGTCAGGTTGCAGTTGATCCCCTCTTTTTCCAGCACCTCGGCGGCGCGGATCCCCTCCCAGGTGGAGGCCAGCTTGATCAGAATGCGCGACTTATCGACATCCTGCTCCTCGTAGAGCTGCACCAGCTGTCGCGCTTTAGCAATACTCTTCTCCTGGTCAAAGGAGAGTCGAGCGTCCACTTCGGTGGAGACGCGCCCCGGTATGCTTTTCAGAATTTCGCTACCAATATTCACCGCCAGCTTGTCGCTGGCCTCGGCAACCTGTTGCTCTTTGGTTTTGCCGCGTCCTTTACCAAACGCGATAGCGTCGTCAATCAGGTGCGAGAAGTGCTCAAGCCCGGCGGCCTTCAGCAGCAGCGACGGGTTAGTGGTCGCATCCTGTGGCTGGTAATGGCGAATGGATTCGATATCACCGCTGTCCGCAACGACTGTGGTGAATTGTTTGATGCCGTCTAGTTGGTTCATAAATGATTACTCCTTAAAAATAAAAGAGTTGATGGAGTGCTTAGAAACACACTTCTGTGAATTTCGCGACGTACTTAACAAAAAAGCATAGCAGACGAGCCTGGTCTTGCTTCGCCGGGCGGGTAACATGATTGTTATAAATTGATAACAATTTTTGTTTTCGGATGGTCAGAGTTTGGCAGCCTTCAAAGTTTGAACGGCGGTCAACAGCGATACTGTCCGCCACGCCAGGGTGAACATCAGGACCATGACAACATCACCCTTTTGAACGATAAGTGAAAGGAACCCTACAATGGATGAGCAGTTGAAACAGAGTGCCCTCGATTTTCATGAATTCCCCGTACCAGGCAAAATTCAGGTTTCTCCGACCAAACCTCTCGCCACCCAGCGCGACCTGGCCCTGGCCTACTCGCCGGGCGTCGCCGCGCCCTGTCTCGAAATCGAAAAAGATCCGCTGGCGGCCTACAAATACACCGCCCGCGGCAACCTGGTGGCGGTGATCTCCAACGGTACGGCGGTGCTGGGATTGGGCAACATCGGGGCGCTGGCCGGTAAACCGGTGATGGAAGGTAAAGGCGTCCTGTTCAAGAAATTCGCCGGTATCGACGTGTTTGATATTGAAGTGGATGAGCTCGACCCGGACAAGTTCATCAACGTGGTGGCCGCGCTGGAGCCGACCTTTGGCGGGATCAACCTCGAAGATATCAAAGCGCCGGAATGTTTCTATATCGAGCAGAAGCTGCGTGAACGCATGAACATTCCGGTGTTCCATGACGATCAGCACGGAACGGCCATCATCAGTACCGCCGCCATCCTGAACGGTCTGCGGGTGGTGGAGAAAAACCTCTCTGACGTGCGCATGGTGGTTTCCGGCGCGGGGGCGGCAGCCATCGCCTGTATGAACCTGCTGGTGGCACTGGGCATGCAGAAGCACAACATCGTGGTCTGCGACTCCAAAGGGGTGATCTACAAGGGCCGCGAAGCCAATATGGCCGAGACCAAAGCCGCCTACGCCGTGGAAGACGACGGCAAGCGCAGCCTGGCAGAGGTGATGGACGGGGCGGATATCTTCCTCGGCTGCTCAGGCCCGAAAGTGCTCAGCGAAGAGATGGTGATGAAGATGGCCCGCGCGCCGTTAATCCTCGCCCTGGCCAACCCGGAGCCGGAGATCCTGCCGCCGCTGGCAAAAGCAGTGCGCCCGGATGCCATTATCTGTACCGGTCGTTCCGACTATCCGAACCAGGTGAACAACGTCCTCTGCTTCCCGTTCATTTTCCGCGGCGCGCTGGACGTCGGGGCTACTGCCATTAATGAAGAGATGAAGCTGGCTGCGGTTCACGCCATTGCTGAACTGGCCCACGCCGAGCAGAGTGAAGTGGTGGCCTCGGCCTATGGCGATCAGGATCTGAGCTTTGGCCCGGACTACATCATTCCTAAGCCGTTCGACCCGCGCCTGATCGTGAAAATCGCCCCGGCGGTTGCGAAGGCGGCGATGGACTCCGGCGTGGCGACGCGCCCGATTGCCGACTTTGATGCCTACGTCGATAAGCTGACCGAGTTCGTCTACAAAACTAACCTGTTTATGAAGCCGATCTTCTCCCAGGCGCGTGCGGACGCAAAACGCGTGGTGCTGGCGGAAGGGGAGGAGGCGCGCGTCCTGCACGCCACTCAGGAGCTGGTAAGCCTTGGGCTGGCGAAGCCGATTCTGATTGGTCGTCCGAGCGTGATCGAGATGCGTATCCAGAAGCTGGGGCTGCAGATCAAGCCGGGCGTCGATTTCGAGATCGTCAACAATGAATCCGATCCGCGCTTCAAGGAGTACTGGAGCGAGTACTACAGCATCATGAAGCGCCGGGGGATCACCCAGGAGCAGGCGCAGCGGGCGGTGATCGGCAACACCACGGTGATCGGCGCGATCATGGTCCACCGCGGCGAGGCCGACGCGCTGATCTGCGGCACCATCGGCGATTATCACGAGCACTTCAGCGTGGTGCAGGAGATCTTTGGCTATCGCGAAGGGGTGCATACCGCCGGGGCGATGAACGCGCTGCTGCTGCCAAGCGGTAACACCTTCATTGCCGATACCTACGTTAACGACGATCCAACCCCCGAACAGCTGGCAGAGATCACGGTGATGGCGGCGGAAACGGTGCGTCGCTTTGGTATCGAACCGAAAGTGGCCCTGCTGTCGCACTCCAACTTTGGTTCGTCCAAATCGGCTGCCGCCTGCAAAATGCGCCAGACCCTGGCGCTGGTGCGCGAGCGTGCGCCGGAGCTGATGATCGACGGGGAAATGCACGGCGACGCCGCGCTGGTGGAGAGCATCCGCAACGAACGCATGCCGGACAGCCCGCTGAAAGGCTCCGCCAATGTGCTGATCATGCCGAACGTGGAAGCGGCGCGGATCAGCTACAACCTGCTGCGCGTCTCCAGTTCAGAAGGGGTAACCGTGGGGCCGGTGCTGATGGGCGTGGCGAAACCGGTGCATGTGTTAACCCCGATTGCCTCCGTGCGCCGGATTGTGAACATGGTGGCGCTGGCGGTGGTAGAGGCGCAGACGCAGCCGCTGTAACCCCTCACCCTAACTCTCTCCCCATAGGGGAGAGGGGACTGCACGGAACCGTCTTTTCACCCTCGGCCCTTTGGGGAGAGGGGGACTAAATCCAGTCCCGAACCTTAATAAACTCCTTCAGGGCAGCCTCCGGGCTGCCTTCTTTCGGTTCAAAGCTGTACTCCCAGCGCACCAGCGGCGGCATCGACATTAAAATCGACTCCGTACGCCCGCCGGTCTGCAGGCCGAACAGCGTGCCGCGATCCCACACCAGATTAAACTCCACGTAACGCCCGCGGCGATAGAGCTGAAACTCGCGCTCGCGCACGCCGTAATCGTGGTTTTTGCGCCGTTCGACAATCGGCAGGTAAGCATCGGTATAGCCATTGCCCACCGCCTGCATAAAGCTGAAGGCGGTATCGAAGTCCGGGGTATTCAGATCGTCAAAGAACAGGCCGCCAATGCCGCGCTGCTCGTCGCGGTGCCTGAGGTAAAAATAGTCGTCGCACCACTTCTTGTACTTCGGATAGACGTCTTCACCAAAGGGCTGGCACAGGTCGTGGGCGGTCTGGTGCCAGTGCACCGCGTCTTCTTCAAACCCGTAGAAAGGCGTTAAGTCGAAGCCGCCGCCAAACCACCACACCGGATCGGCACCCGGTTTTTCGGCGATAAAAAAGCGCACGTTGGCGTGGCTGGTGGGCACGAACGGGTTGTGGGGATGGACCACCAGCGAGACGCCCATCGCCTCAAAGCTGCGGCCTGCCAGCTCAGGGCGGTGCGCGGTGGCCGAGGCGGGCATGGCGTCGCCGTGGACGTGGGAGAAGTTAACCCCGGCCTGCTCGAATACGCCGCCGTTGCGCAGCACGCGGCTGCGTCCGCCGCCGCCGGCTTCACGCTGCCACTCATCCTGCTGAAATTCACCGCCATCGACGGCGCTCAGTTTCTGGCAAATGTCATCCTGCAGTTGCAGCAGGAAGGCTTTGACCTGCTTTGCATTCGGTTTCATCAACGTTTCCTGGAGTGCGCTTTCTGGTTATCGAACCAGTTGAAGTAACTGATAACGCCGGAGGCAATCGCGTTGGCGATCTTCTGGCGAAACGCCGTGGTGCCAAGCAGGCGCTCTTCTTCCGGGTTGGTGATAAAAGAGGTTTCCACCAGCACGGACGGGATCGACGGTGATTTCAACACCACAAACGCCGCCTGCTCGGTGCCTTTGCTGTGCAGACGGTGCACCGGCTTAATCTTCTTCAGGATATGTGACCCGAGCGTGAGGCTGTTTTTGATGGTGTCGGTCTGAACCAGGTCAAACAGCACCTGCTGCAGGAGATGATCCTTGTCGGTGGTTTTCTTCCCGGCCACTTCATCCGCGCGGTTTTCCCGGTCAGAGAGGTATTTTGCCATGGCGCTACTGGCGCCCCGGTTGGAAAGGGCAAACACCGATGCGCCGGCCGCCGAGGGGTTAGTAAAGCCATCGGCGTGGATCGACATAAACAGATCCGCGCCGTGCTTGTGGGCGATCTCAACGCGGTCGTACAGCGGAATAAAGGTATCGCCGGAGCGCGTCAGGCGGGCGTCAATGCCGTTACTGCGTAAAATCGACCGGACATTTTTTGCAATCGCCAGCACAACGTGTTTTTCTTTCGAACCGTTACGGCCTATGGCGCCGGTATCAATACCGCCGTGGCCCGGATCGAGCATCACCAGACGCTTCGCACCGGGTTTTTTGGTTTTAGGCTTGCTGTGTCCGTTACTGGTTTTTAGCGTGCTCTCTTCTTTTGCCTGAGCCTGCTTTGCGATGCCTGTTAAGGTTAAGGCCGCCAGCCCCGCTTTGAGAACCTGACGACGCGATGTGAGTGCTTTTAATGGTTTGAATGTGCTCATGCGGCCTGAATTGTAAAAATTGGGGTCCTGGTGTTATATCGTATCGTCTTTTCCGTTACGACAGTCCATGTGGCGAATTGTTTTACTTTTCATTTCAATACGTGACAAAGTGCCATTATGCCAAATTTTCAGGTGTTTTTCGCTGGATATTGGCGAAAGAGGGCGTTCGCGTCATAATCACTGTTTTTGAACCCAAAAAGGCGGTAAATACCATGGAGATACGCGTTTTTCGCCAGGCCGACTTCGAAGAGGTCATCACGCTCTGGGAGCGCTGCGAGCTACTGCGACCGTGGAACGATCCGGAGATGGACATCGAGCGCAAGCTCAATCATGACGTCAGTCTGTTCCTGGTGGCGGAGGTCAATGGCGAAGTGGTGGGCACGGTGATGGGCGGCTACGACGGGCATCGCGGCTCGGCGTACTATCTCGGCGTCCACCCTGAATTTCGCGGGCGCGGTATCGCTAACGCGCTGCTCAATCGCCTGGAAAAGAAACTGATCGCCCGCGGCTGCCCAAAAATTCAGATCATGGTGCGGGAGGATAATGACATGGTGCTGGGCATGTACGAGCGTCTTAACTATGAACATGCCGACGTGCTGACCCTGGGAAAACGCCTGATAGAAGATGAAGAGTATTGATTTTCACCCGGGCGACTACGATAGCCACGGCCGGGTTCGCCTGCCGTTTCTGTTCTGGTGCGTGCTGCTGCTTCAGGCCCGTACCTGGGTGCTGTTCGTCATGGCAGGAGCGTCCCGCGATCAGGGCAATACGCTGCTGAACCTGTTTTATCCCGATCACGATAACTTCTGGCTGGGGCTGCTTCCGGGGCTCCCGGCGGTGATGGCCTTTTTGCTGAGCGGGCGGCGGCATCTCTGGCCGCGCCTGTGGCGTTCGCTGCGCGGGATGCTGATCCTCGCCCAGTGCGTTCTGCTGTGCTGGCAGCCCCTGCTGTGGCTGAATGGGGAAGCCCTGAGCGGCACAGGCATTGCGCTGGTGGTGGCCGATATTGTGGCGCTGCTGTGGCTGCTGACTCATCCCCGTCTGCGCGCCTGTTTTACGCCTGAGCAAGATTAAACGGCACTTTTTAGCGATGCTGTACTCCAACAAGCGTTCAAATAACCAGAAAGGAACTCCCGATGAAATCGCTGCGTTTACTGTTATGCGCGCTCCCCGTTGTCCTGACGGGCTGTTCAACGCTCTCCGCCGTTAACTGGTCTGCGGCTTATCCCTGGAACTGGTTCGGCGCTTCCACCGACGTCTCCGAGCAGGGCGTAGGAAAACTCACCGCCGCCACGCCGCTGGAACAGAGCGCCATCGAATCGGCATTGGGCGGTGATTACCGGCTGCGCAGCGGCATGAGAACGCAGAATGGCAACATTGTTCACTATTTCGAAGCGCTGAAAGACGATCGGCTGGCGATGGTGATAAACGGTGATAAAAACACCGTGACGCGTATCGAAGTGCTGGATAGCGACGTTGAAACCGACAACGGCGTGAAGATCGGTACCCCGTTCAGCGACCTCTACCAGAAGGCCTACGGCAACTGCACCAGCGCCCCGGGCGAAGAGAGCGTGGCGGTAGAGTGTAAGGCGGAAGGCAGCCAGCATATCAGCTATCAGTTCAGCGGCACCTGGAACGGCCCGGAAGGGTTGATGCCTTCTGACGACACGCTGAAAAACTGGAAAGTCAGCAAAATTATCTGGCAGCAGTAAATTGCGCCTGGACAAGCCGCCTCGTTAAAAAAGCGGGTATAATCGCCGCCAACCATGCCACGACTTCGTGGCATCTTTTTTTCAGGAGGAGCGATGTCTCAGGTTCAGAGTGGCATTTTGCCAGAACATTGCCGCGCGGCGATTTGGATCGAAGCCAATGTCAAAGGGGATATCGATGCCCTGCGTGCGGCCAGCAAAGTCTTTATTGATAACGTGGCCACCTTCCAGGCCAAATTCCCGGATGCGCACTGCGGTGCGGTGGTGGCGTTTGGCCACGACGTCTGGCGTCAGCTGAGCGGTGGGGAAGGGGCTGAAGAGCTGAAAGACTTTGTCCCCTACGGTAAAGGCCTGGCCCCGGCCACCCAGTACGACGTGCTGATCCATATTCTCTCCCTGCGTCACGATGTGAACTTCTCCATTGCCCAGGCCGCGATGGCTGCCTTTGGCGACTGCGTTGACGTTAAAGAAGAGATCCACGGTTTCCGCTGGGTGGAAGAGCGCGATCTGAGCGGCTTCGTTGACGGCACCGAAAACCCGGCAGGGGATGAGACCCGTCGTGAAGTGGCGGTGATCAAAGAGGGCGTGGACGCGGGCGGCAGCTACGTGTTTGTTCAGCGCTGGGAGCACAATCTCAAACAGCTTAACCGCATGAGCGTGCACGATCAGGAGATGATGATTGGCCGCACCAAAGAGGCCAACGAAGAGATCGACGGCGATGACCGCCCGGCGACCTCGCACCTGAGCCGTGTCGATCTGAAAGAGGACGGCAAAGGGCTGAAGATTGTGCGCCAGAGCCTGCCGTACGGCACCGCCAGCGGTACGAACGGCCTTTACTTCTGCGCCTATTGCGCGCGCCTGTACAACATTGAGCAGCAGCTCCTGAGCATGTTCGGTGACACCGATGGCAAGCGCGACGCGATGCTGCGCTTCACCAGACCGGTGACCGGCGGCTACTACTTTGCGCCGTCCATTGAGCGTCTGCTGGTACTGTAAAACCTTCTCCGTATGTAGGCCGGGTAAGCGTCAGCGCCACCCGGCACTTCCTCTGCATCCTTATTCCCTTTTCTGCTTCCAAATCACTAAACGGTATATAAAACCGTTACTCCTTTAGTACTCGTTATAAATATTATGACCATAAGATAGTCATCACATTTATAAGGGTGCGCAATGGCCGTTACTGTACTGAAAAAAGGATCGCTGGCACTGGCAGGATTGCTGCTGGTCGCGCAGGCGCAGGCAACCGAGCTGCTGAACAGCTCCTATGACGTCTCGCGCGAACTGTTTGCCGCCCTGAACCCGCCATTTGAACAGCAATGGGCGAAAGACAATAACGGCGACAAACTGACTATCAAGCAGTCCCATGCCGGTTCTTCGAAACAGGCGCTGGCTATTCTGCAGGGGCTGAAGGCCGATGTGGTTACCTACAACCAGATTACCGACGTGCAGATCCTGCACGACAAAGGCAAGCTGATCCCGGCCGACTGGCAGAGCCGTCTGCCGAACAACAGCTCGCCGTTCTACTCCACCATGGGTTTCCTGGTGCGTAAGGGCAACCCAAAGAACATTCACGACTGGAACGACCTCGTACGTTCTGACGTGAAGCTGATTTTCCCGAACCCTAAAACCTCCGGAAACGCCCGTTATACCTATCTGGCCGCCTGGGGCGCTGCGGATAAAGCGGACGGCAACGATAAAGCCAAAACAGAACAGTTCATGACCCAGTTCCTGAAAAATGTCGAAGTGTTCGATACCGGCGGTCGTGGGGCAACCACTACCTTCGCGGAGCGTGGTCTGGGTGATGTGCTGATCAGCTTTGAATCGGAAGTGAACAACATCCGTAAGCAGTACGAAGCCCAGGGCTTTGAAGTGGTGATCCCGAAAACCAACGTGCTGGCGGAGTTCCCGGTGGCGTGGGTGGATAAAAATATCAAAGCCAACGGCACAGAAAAAGCGGCGAAAGCCTATCTGAACTATCTGTACAGCCCGCAGGCCCAGACCGTGATCACCGATTACTACTATCGCGTGAATAACCCGGACGTGATGAACAAGCTGAAAGACAAATTCCCGCAGACCGAACTGTTCCGCGTGGAAGATCATTTTGGCGGCTGGCCTGACGTCATGAAAACCCATTTCGCCAGCGGCGGTGAGTTAGACAAACTGTTGGCGGCGGGGCGTAAGTAATGTTTGCAGTTTCCTCCAGACGTGTGCTGCCGGGCTTTACCTTAAGCCTCGGGACCAGCCTGCTGTTCGTCTGCCTGATTTTGTTATTACCGCTCAGCGCGCTGGTGGTTCAACTCTCTGAGATGAGCTGGTCCCAGTACTGGGAGGTGATCAGCAACCCGCAGGTGGTGGCGGCTTATAAAGTGACGCTGCTGTCGGCGTTTGTCGCCTCCCTCTTTAACGGCGTGTTCGGCCTGCTGATGGCATGGATCTTAACCCGCTATCGCTTCCCGGGCCGCACGCTGCTGGATGCGCTGATGGATTTACCCTTTGCGCTGCCGACGGCGGTGGCGGGCTTAACGCTCGCCTCGCTGTTCTCCGTTAACGGTTTTTACGGCGAATGGCTGGCGAAGTTTGACATTAAAGTGACCTATACCTGGCTTGGCATTGCGGTAGCGATGGCCTTTACCAGCATCCCGTTTGTGGTACGAACCGTGCAGCCGGTGCTGGAAGAGTTAGGTCCGGAATATGAAGAAGCAGCAGAAACCCTGGGCGCGACGCGCTGGCAGAGCTTTCGCAAAGTGGTACTTCCCGAGCTCTCCCCGGCCCTGCTGGCAGGCGTGGCGCTGTCGTTCACCCGCAGCCTCGGTGAGTTTGGCGCGGTAATTTTCATCGCCGGTAACATCGCGTGGAAAACCGAAGTCACCTCGCTGATGATTTTTGTTCGCCTGCAGGAGTTTGATTACCCGGCGGCGAGCGCCATTGCCTCGGTGATCCTGGCGGCCTCGCTGCTGCTGCTGTTCTCGATTAACACTCTGCAAAGTCGCTTTGGTCGACGCGTGGTAGGTCACTGATGGCGGAAGTTACTCAATTGAAACGCTACGACGCCCCCCGCATTAACTGGGGAAAATGGGTCCTGATTGGCACCGGCGTGCTGGTATCGGCCTTCATTCTGGTCGTGCCGATGGTCTATATCTTTGTTCAGGCGTTCAGCAAGGGGATTATGCCCGCGCTACAAAATCTGGCCGATCCGGATATGCTGCATGCCATCTGGCTGACGGTGATGATTGCCCTGATTACCGTGCCGGTAAACCTGGTATTTGGCATTTTGCTGGCCTGGCTGGTAACCCGCTTTAACTTCCCGGGCCGCCAGCTGCTGCTGACCCTGCTGGACATTCCGTTTGCGGTCTCACCGGTGGTGGCGGGTCTGGTCTATCTGCTGTTCTATGGCTCCAACGGGCCACTGGGCGGCTGGCTGGATGAACATAACTTACAGATCATGTTCGCCTGGCCGGGCATGGTGCTGGTTACGGTATTTGTCACCTGTCCGTTTGTGGTGCGTGAACTGGTGCCGGTGATGTTAAGCCAGGGCAGCAACGAAGACGAAGCGGCGGTGCTGCTGGGCGCGTCCGGCTGGCAGATGTTCCGCCGCGTCACCCTGCCGAATATCCGCTGGGCGCTGCTGTATGGCGTGGTGTTGACCAATGCCCGCGCGATTGGCGAGTTTGGCGCGGTGTCGGTGGTTTCCGGCTCGATCCGCGGCGAAACGCTGTCGCTGCCGTTACAAATTGAACTGCTGGAGCAGGACTATAACACCGTCGGTTCCTTTACCGCCGCAGCCCTGCTGACGCTGATGGCTATTTTGACCCTGTTTTTAAAGAGTATGGTGCAGTGGCGTTTAGAGAATCAGGCCAAACGCCAGCATCAGGAGGGAAATCATGAGCATTGAGATTGCCAATATTAAGAAGTCTTTTGGTCGCACCCAGGTGCTGAACGATATCTCGCTGGATATCCCTTCCGGACAAATGGTGGCGCTGCTGGGACCTTCTGGCTCAGGTAAAACCACGCTGCTGCGTATTATCGCCGGGCTGGAGCACCAGACCAGCGGGCATATTCGCTTCCACGGCACCGACGTCAGCCGCCTGCATGCGCGCGACCGTAAGGTGGGATTCGTGTTCCAGCATTATGCCCTGTTCCGCCATATGACGGTGTTCGATAACATCGCCTTTGGCCTGACGGTGCTGCCGCGCCGCGAGCGTCCGAACGCCGCGACCATCAAGGCGAAAGTCACCAAACTGCTGGAAATGGTGCAGCTGGCCCATCTCGCCGATCGCTATCCGGCGCAGCTCTCCGGCGGTCAGAAACAGCGCGTGGCCCTGGCGCGTGCCCTGGCGGTAGAACCACAAATTCTGCTGCTGGACGAACCTTTTGGCGCGCTGGATGCGCAGGTGCGTAAAGAGCTGCGTCGCTGGCTGCGTCAGCTGCATGAAGAGCTGAAGTTCACCAGCGTTTTTGTTACCCACGATCAGGAAGAGGCGATGGAAGTGGCCGACCGGGTGGTGGTGATGAGCCAGGGCAATATCGAACAGGTTGATGAGCCAGAGCAGCTGTGGCGTGAGCCTGCAACCCGCTTCGTGCTCGAGTTTATGGGCGAAGTGAACCGTTTGCACGGCACTATCCGCGGAGGGCAGTTCCACGTCGGCGCCCACCGCTGGCCGCTCGGCTATACGCCTGCTTATCAGGGGCCGGTGGATCTCTTCCTGCGCCCGTGGGAAGTGGACGTCAGCCGTCGCACCAGCCTCGACTCGCCGCTGCCGGTGCAGGTACTGGAGGCCAGCCCGAAAGGTCACTATACGCAGCTGGTGGTGCAGCCGCTCGGCTGGTACAACGAACCGCTGACGGTAGTATTGCGCGACGAAGAGCCGCCACACCGCGGGGAACGTCTGTTTGTGGGACTGCAACACGCGCGTATTTATCACGATAAGGATCGTATCGAGACGCGGGGAGATCTTGCTCTGGCGGAATCTGCCTGATAGTTTATTGACCATGTTTATCGCCCGGTGGCGTAATGCTTACCGGGCTTTTTATTGAGCAAAAATCGTGACTACACTCGAACACACCATCGGCAACACTCCTCTGGTCAAGCTTCAGCGCATGGGGTGCGACAACGGCAGCGAAATCTGGATCAAACTGGAAGGCAACAACCCGGCGGGTTCGGTCAAAGATCGGGCCGCGCTGTCGATGATTGTCCAGGCGGAAAAGCGCGGAGAAATTAAACCCGGCGATGTGCTGATCGAGGCCACCAGCGGGAATACCGGCATTGCGCTGGCGATGATCGCCGCGCTGAAGGGCTACCGCATGAAGCTGCTGATGCCGGACAACATGAGCCAGGAGCGCCGCGCTGCGATGCGGGCTTACGGTGCCGAGCTGATTCTGGTGACCAAAGAGCAAGGGATGGAAGGGGCGCGCGATTTAGCGCAAGCGATGGCCGATCGCGGCGAGGGTAAGTTGCTGGATCAGTTCAACAATCCTGATAACCCCTACGCACATTACACCACCACCGGCCCGGAGATCTGGCAGCAGACCGAAGGGCGCATCACCCATTTCGTCTCCAGCATGGGCACCACAGGCACCATTACCGGCGTCTCCCGATTCCTGCGCGAGCAGGAAAAGGCGGTCACCATTGTTGGCCTGCAGCCGGAAGAGGGCAGCAGTATCCCGGGCATTCGCCGCTGGCCTGCGGAGTATATGCCGGGCATCTTTAATGCCCAGCTTGTGGACCAGGTGCTGGATATTCACCAGCGCGAGGCGGAAAATACCATGCGTGAACTGGCCGTGCGCGAAGGCGTTTTCTGCGGCGTCAGTTCTGGCGGCGCGGTAGCGGGCGCACTGCGGATTGCAGAGGCTGTGCCCGGTGCGGTAGTCGTGGCGATCGTTTGCGATCGCGGCGATCGCTATCTGTCTACCGGCGTCTTTGGTGAGGAGAGCTATGCGCAGGGCGCAGGGATCTAAACGCGATGGAGATGATTTTATTCCGGGATAAAACCCGGGTGCAGCAGAGCGATATTGTGGCGGTTCAGTCCCAGGTGGTGTACGGCAGCGTAGGTAACAGCATTGCGGTACCCAATATTCGTCAGCATCGCCTTAACGTGACGGCGGTCCCGACGGTGCTGTTCAGTAATACCCCGCACTACGACACCTTTTACGGCGGAGTGATCCCCGACGAGTGGTTCAGCGGCTACCTGAAAGCGCTGGAGGAGCGTGACATATTGCGCGAGCTGAAAGCGGTCACCACCGGCTACATGGGCAGCGCCAGCCAGATTATCCTGCTGGCAAACTGGCTGCGCACGGTGAAGGCGCAGCATCCCGATCTGCTTATTCTGGTCGATCCGGTGATTGGCGACACCGACAGCGGAACCTATGTTAAACCCGAAATCCCGGAAGCCTACCGCCAGCATCTGCTGCCCCTGGCGCAGGGGATCACGCCTAACGTCTACGAGCTGGAAGTGCTCAGCGGAAAAACGTGCCGGGATAACGCCAGTGCCATTGCCGCTGCCAAAGGGCTACTTTCCGATACCCTGCAGTGGGTGGCGATCACCAGCGCCCCAGTGACAGGCGATGCAGACGCTATTCATGTGGTTCTGGTCTCCCGCGATAACGTGACGGTCAGCGCCCATCCGCGCATCAAAGCCGATCTGAAAGGCACCGGGGATCTGTTCTGTTCTGAGCTGGTCAGTGCGCTGGTGCAGCAGGAGAGCGTGGCGGCAGCGATAAGCCGCGCAGGGGACAGGGTGACGCAGGTGATGCGGTATACCCAGGAGAAAGGCTACGACGAGCTGGTTCTCCCGGCCTGACAAACAAAAATGGCGCCCGAAGGCGCCATTTTTCTGTGCGGCCAAAAATTACTTTTTGATGCGAATAACCGGGGTTTCACCCACGGTAACGCTGCCGGACAGTTTGATCAGTTCTTTGATTTCGTCCATGTTGGAGATAACAACCGGAGTCAGGGTAGACTTGGCTTTCTCTTCCAGCAGTGGCAGATCGAATTCAATAACCGGGTCGCCAACTTTTACGCGCTGGCCTTCTTCAGCGATACGCTTGAAGCCTTCGCCTTTCAGCTCGACGGTGTCGATGCCGAAGTGAACGAACAGCTCAATACCGCTATCAGATTCGATAGAGAACGCGTGGTTGGTTTCAAAAATCTTACCGATGGTACCATCTACCGGCGCAACCATTTTGTTACCGGTTGGTTTGATAGCAATGCCATCACCCACAATTTTCTCTGCAAACACGACATCCGGCACGTCTTCGATGTTGACGATTTCACCAGACAGCGGAGCAACAATCTCAATAGTTCCGGTGTCGTTGTTGCCTTTGTCACCGAACAGTTTACTAAATAACCCCATTAGCCATCTCTCCTAAGCAGTAAATTGGGCCGCATCTCGTGGATTAGCAGATTGTTTTTTCTTCAATGAACTTGTTAACCAGCGTCATTAACTCGTCCGTTGTCGGTTGAGCAAGAGCCTGCTCTGCTAATACCTTCGCATCTTCGAAGTTCGTGTTACGGATGATCTTCTTAATGCGCGGGATGGAAATGGCGCTCATCGAGAATTCGTCCAGACCCATACCCAGCAACAGAAGTGTAGCACGTTCGTCGCCTGCAAGCTCACCGCACATACCAGTCCATTTGCCTTCTGCATGAGAAGCATCAATAACTTGCTTGATAAGCGTCAGCACGGACGGTGACATTGGCTGGTAAAGATGTGAAATCATATCATTACCACGGTCAACTGCCAGGGTGTACTGGGTTAAATCGTTGGTACCAATACTAAAGAAATCGACTTCTTTCGCTAAATGACGGGCAATCGTTGCTGCGGCTGGGGTTTCCACCATCACGCCAACTTCGATGGACTCATCGAAAGCTTTACCTTCGTCACGCAGTTCCTGTTTGTAGATCTCGATCTCTTTCTTCAGTGAACGCACTTCTTCAACGGAGATGATCATCGGGAACATGATGCGCAGCTTACCGAATGCGGAAGCACGCAGGATAGCGCGGACCTGGTCGCGCAGGATCTCTTTACGATCCATCGCGATACGCACGGCACGCCAGCCCAGGAACGGGTTCTCTTCTTTCGGGAAGTTCATGTACGGCAGCTCTTTGTCGCCGCCGATGTCCATGGTACGGACGATGACAGCCTGTGAGCCACAGGCTTCAGCAACCGCTTTGTAGGCAGCGAACTGCTCTTCTTCGGTTGGCAGGGCGTCACGGTCCATGAACAGGAATTCAGTACGATAGAGACCCACACCTTCTGCGCCGTTGCGCTCAGCGCCATCGACGTCGCGTACGGTACCGATGTTTGCGCACACTTCAACCTGATGACCATCCAGAGTGATGGCTGGCAGATCTTTCAGCTTAGCCAGTTCCGCTTTTTCAGTCGCAACCTGCTCCTGAACGGTGCGCAGTTTTTCGATCTCTTCGTTAGTTGGGTTGACGTAAACCACGTTGTTTACGGCATCCAGAATCAGATAATCGTCGTTTTTAACCTGAGCGGTGACGCTACCGGTACCCACGATGGCTGGCAGCTCCAGCGAACGCGCCATGATAGAGGTGTGGGAGGTACGGCCACCGGCGTCAGTGATGAAACCCAGCACCTTGTTCAGGTTCAGCTGTGCGGTTTCTGACGGGGTCAGGTCAGCAGCAACCAGGATGACTTCATCCTGAATCGCGCTCAGATCGATGATGGCAAGGCCGAGAATGTTGCGCAGCAGGCGCTTACCGATATCACGCACGTCAGCCGCACGCTCTTTCAGGTATTCATCGTCCAGCTCTTCCAGGGCAGTTGCCTGACCTTCGATAACTTCATGCGCAGCGGCGTCCGCCGTCATGCCTTTATCTTTAATCAGGGCTATGATTTCCTGCTCAAGCTCCTCATCTTCGAGCAACATGATGTGCCCTTCGAAGATGGCTTCTTTTTCTTCACCGAAAGTTTCGCCAGCTTTAGTTTTGATCGTTTCCAGTTGCGCAGATGCTTTTGCACGGCCACTCAAAAAACGTTCAACTTCCTGATTTACCTTATCAGCAGAAATTTTTTTCCGGTCGATGACGATCTCGTCTTCCTTCAGCAGCAGTGCTTTGCCGAAAGCGATACCCGGGGATGCTAAAATGCCTGAAATCATAACCCTACCTTACTTGTGACTGATATTTAAAAGAACCCGGATACTTACTCGAGCTCAGCCATCAGTTTTACCAGATGCTCAACTGCTTTCTGCTCGTCTTCGCCTTCAGCGGAGATGGTCACAACGGTGCCCTGAGTCAGACCCAGAGTCTGCAGTTTGAACAGGCTTTTTGCGCTCGCGCTTTTGCCGTTGGAAGTCACAGTGATCTCAGAAGTGAAGCCTTTCGCTTCTTTAACAAACTGAGCAGCAGGGCGGGTGTGCAGACCGTTCGGAGCGGTAATGGTAACTTCTTGCTGGAACATTGTATTTCCCCAACTTATTGGTTTAGTGTTGTGGAACTAAAGTCTAGCCTGGCGGCAGGACTTTAGCCTGTATTGTTAGCACCGGCTAAACGGCACGCGCCACAAAAGTGACAAACGCATCCGGTGCTGGCATGTCAGGCTGCTGACGTCTCGCTCGACATTAAACATTATGCCGCGAAAGCAAGACTTGAACCAAATCATAAAATCGATTCAGCAGCGGGAATTACTGCAACGATTAATTTCGTGCTTCAAAATAATTGTCAGCTTAAATACCAGAGCTGACGGGGTTGGGCAATGCCGGACGAGATAAAAGTTTGAAGCAGGCCACAAAAAAGCACCCGTTTGGGTGCTTTTTTACGCGATATTTACATTCTGGCACTACTGTTGCAATTCTTTCTCAGTAAAGAGATCGGCAAACAGTGCAGTACTTAAATAACGCTCACCCGACGATGGCAGGATAACCACGATATTCTTATTGGTAAAGGTTTCATCTTCGAGTAGTTTCAGCGCGGCGGCTACGGCAGCACCAGAGGAGATACCCGCCAGGATACCTTCTTCTTCCATCAGACGACGTGCGGTAGAGATGGCTTCATCGTTAGTGATAGCCACAACTTTATCAATCAGTTTCAGATCCAGGTTGCCCGGAATAAAGCCCGCGCCGATACCCTGAATTTTATGTGGGCCTGGTTTCAGTTCTTCACCAGCCAACGCCTGGGCAATGACCGGAGAGTCGGTTGGCTCAACGGCAACGGTAATCAGATCCTTTTTACCTTTTGTGCCTTTAATATAGCGAGACACGCCGGTCAGCGTACCGCCGGTACCCACGCCGGAGATAAACACATCGACCTGGCCGTCGGTATCTTCCCAGATTTCCGGGCCGGTGGTTTTCTCGTGAATTTCCGGGTTTGCCGGGTTGCTGAACTGCTGGAGCAGCAGATATTTTGCCGGATCGCTGGCGACGATCTCTTCGGCTTTCTGGATGGCGCCTTTCATACCTTTAGCGCCTTCGGTTAAGACCAGATTGGCGCCCAGCGCTTTCAACAGCTTGCGGCGTTCAATACTCATGGTCTCTGGCATGGTCAGCGTCAGCTTATACCCACGTGCTGCGGCAACATAGGCCAGCGCGATACCGGTGTTACCGCTGGTTGGCTCAACCAGTTCAACGCCAGGCTTCAACACGCCACGCTTTTCCGCATCCCAAATCATATTGGCACCGATACGGCATTTTACGCTAAAGCTTGGGTTACGAGATTCCACCTTCGCCAGGATGCGTCCATTACCGATACGGTTCAGTCGAACCAGGGGCGTGTGACCGATAGTCAGCGAGTTATCTTCAAAAATCTTACTCATGGCCTGTCCTTAACTGTTTGAAATTGGGATACCGCATCAGCATACCTTTCGGGGTGAGATGGGGAAGAAAGGAATTCGCATATCTATATACTGCAACGAAATAATGGGGATCAGTATGGAATAAAGGGTGGCATAAGCCACCCTTCGTTTACACATTTTTGCATTACTTCCATAACGCGTGTTTATCACGATAACAGTCGACCCACATTGCCGTCGCGCCGCAGACCGCCACCGGCATGATGAATAAATTCAGGAACGGAATCATGGTGAAAAGGCTGGTCAGCGCGCCAAACTGCATATTGGCCATCTTGCGGCTGCGCAGGGCAGTGCGCATCTCCTTAAAGGGCACCTTATGGTTATCAAAGGGGTAGTCGCAGTACTGGATAGCCAGCATCCACGCGCTGAACAGGAACCACAGCACGGGAGCAACGGTCTGGCCGATACCCGGAATAAAGTAGAGAAGCAGTAGCACAATGGCGCGAGGCAGATACCATGCCAGCTTCTGCCACTCGCGCTTCATGATGCGCGGCAGATCTTTCATTATACCCAGCACGCCGGTATCTGGCGGCGTGGCACCCGTCAGCCGGGCCTCAAGCTGTTCGGCCAGCAGGCCGTTAAAAGGGGCTGCAATCCAGTTGGCAATGGTCGAGAAGAAATAGCCAAACACCAGCAGAACCGAAATGATGACTATCGGCCACAGCAGATAGCTCAGCCACTGCAGCCAGTCGGGAACATGGCTCATTAGCGCCGGGATCCAGGTGTCGAGCCGGGTAAACAGCCACCAGAAGGCGCCACCCATCAGCAGAATGTTGATCAGCAGAGGCAGGATCACAAAGCGTCTGATGCCAGGCAGTGAAACCAGTTTCCAGCCCTGGGAAAAGTACCAGACGCCGCTGCGTGGAGGGGAAGATGTCGATGAAACCATAACCAGGTTGAGCTCCTTTTATCGCAACCAGTGAAATTGCCTGCCTATATTAGCCAGTTGCGGCACGTTGACCAGTTCGGAAATGTTCGAAAAAACAGCAAAAAGCACGATTTAGTTCATCTTTATGCTGCGAATGCTCTGCACGCACTTGCACTTGACGTAATCGGCAAATACTCTTAGTGAGTAAATGTTTGCCGTGGTGGCAAGGTGTTAGAACAACAGAGAATATAATGATGCAGGATTTGCGTCTGATATTAATCATTGTTGGCGCGATCGCCATAATCGCTTTACTGGTACATGGTTTCTGGACCAGCCGTAAAGAGCGCTCTTCTATGTTTCGCGATCGCCCACTGAAGCGCATGAAGTCTCACCGTGACGACGATAGCGATGACGATATCGAAGATACGGAAGACGAGGGTGTGGGTGAAGTACGCGTTCATCGGGCTAACAGTGCGCCCGGCGCAGGCCATGGGGAGCATGAAGCGCCTCGTCAGCCTCCGCAGCATCAGTACCAGCCACCTTATGCATCTGCTCAGCCACGTCCGGCTGCGCCGCAGCCTGCTGCCGAACCGGTACACCAGCCGCAGCAGCAACCGCCGCAGCATGAACCTGTGCGTCAGCAGCCGGTGCAACAACCGCAGTATGCCGCTCAGCCTGAACCTCAGCCGCAGCCACAACCCGTTGTGCAGCAGGCACCGCAGCCTGTAGCGCCTGCGCCGCAACCAGCCCCTGCGCCGCAACCAGCCCCTGCGCCAGCCCCTGTTGCAGAGCCGGAGCCGGTTGTCGAAGCCGCGCCAGTGGTTGAAAAACCGCAGCGCAAAGAGACGGTGATTGTGATGAGCGTGGCGGCCCATCAGGGCACGACCATTAACGGTGAAGTACTGCTCAGCAGCATCCATCAGGCGGGCTTTAAATTTGGCGATATGAATATTTTCCATCGCCACCTCAGCCCAGATGGCAGCGGTCCTTCGCTGTTCAGCCTGGCGAACATGGTCAACCCGGGTACTTTTGATCCGGAGATGACCGGTGATTTCACCACGCCGGGTATTACGATCTTTATGCAGGTGCCATCCTATGGCGATGAACTGCAAAACTTTAAGCTGATGCTGCAGTCCGCTCAGCACATCGCCGATGAAGTCGGCGGTATGGTGCTCGACGATCAGCGTCGAATGATGACGCCGCAGAAACTGCGCGAATATCAGGACCGCATCCGCGAAGTTAAAGAAGCTAACGCGTAAATTTCCGCGTTTTGTTTCACACCTCCTCAACCCCCGCATGTCGGGGGTTTTTCTCATTAATGGTGCGACATGGACTCAATCGAACAACAACTCACCGAACTGCGAACCACGCTTCGCCACCATGAGTATCTTTATCATGTGATGGATGCGCCAGAAGTGCCGGACGCGGAATATGACCGTCTGATGCGTGAGCTGCGCGAGCTTGAAGCGCAGCACCCTGAACTCATTACGCCGGACTCGCCAACCCAGCGCGTCGGGGCGGCACCGCTGGCCTTTTTCAGCCAGGTGCGTCACGAAGTGCCTATGCTGTCGCTGGATAACGTCTTTGACGAAGAGAGCTTCCTCGCCTTCAACAAGCGCGTGCAGGATCGCCTGAAGCAGTCCGATGCCCTGAGCTGGTGCTGCGAGCTGAAGCTGGATGGCCTGGCCGTCAGCATTCTGTACGAAAACGGAGTGATGATCCGCGCGGCTACCCGCGGCGACGGCACCACCGGCGAGGACATTACCGCCAACGTGCGCACCATCCGCGCGATTCCGCTGAAATTACATGGCGAGAACATTCCGGCGCGGCTTGAAGTGCGCGGCGAAGTCTTCCTGCCCCAGGCAGGATTTGAAAAAATTAACGAAGAGGCGCGTCGTACCGGCGGCAAAATTTTCGCTAACCCCCGCAATGCCGCCGCAGGCTCGCTGCGCCAGCTTGACCCCCGTATTACCGCGAAGCGCCCGCTGACGTTCTTTTGCTATGGCGTTGGTATTCTGGAGGGGGGCGAGCTGCCCGATACCCATCTGGGACGTTTGCTGCAGTTTAAAGCCTGGGGGCTGCCGGTCAGCAACCGGGTGCAGCTGTGCGATTCCCCGGAGGCGGTTCTGGCGTTTTACCGTCAGGTCGAAGCCGATCGTCCGACGCTGGGCTTTGATATCGACGGGGTGGTGATCAAAGTAAACTCCCTTGCGCTGCAGGAGCAGTTGGGCTTTGTCGCCCGCGCGCCGCGCTGGGCGGTAGCCTTTAAGTTCCCGGCGCAGGAGCAGATGACCTTCGTGCGCGATGTGGAGTTCCAGGTGGGCCGTACCGGGGCGATAACGCCTGTCGCGCGTCTGGAGCCTGTACAGGTCGCCGGGGTGCTGGTCAGCAATGCGACCCTGCATAACGCCGACGAAATCGACCGTCTGGGGCTGCGTATCGGCGATAAGGTGGTGATCCGCCGGGCCGGGGACGTGATCCCGCAGGTGGTTAACGTGGTGGAATCAGAGCGTCCTGACGATACGCGTGCCGTTGAGTTCCCGACTCACTGTCCGGTGTGCGGTTCCGACGTTGAGCGCGTCGAAGGGGAGGCCGTTGCCCGCTGTACCGGCGGTTTAGTCTGTGGCGCGCAGCGCAAAGAGTCGCTGAAACACTTCGTCTCCCGCCGGGCGATGGACGTTGACGGCATGGGTGACAAAATTATCGATCAGCTGGTGGAGAAAGAGTACGTCCATACGCCTGCTGATCTGTTCCGCCTGACGCCGGGCAAGCTGACCGGCCTGGATCGCATGGGGCCTAAATCTGCCCAGAACGTGGCCGACGCGCTGGAAAAGGCCAAAGAGACTACCTTTGCCCGTTTCCTCTATGCGCTGGGGATCCGTGAAGTGGGCGAAGCGACGGCAGCGGGACTGGCAGGGTATTTCGGGACGCTGGAGGCGCTCGAGAACGCCTCCATCGACGAGCTGCAAAAGGTGCCGGACGTTGGCATCGTGGTCGCCACCCATGTCTTTAACTTCTTCTCGGAAGAGAGCAACCGCGATGTAATCGGCCAGTTGCTGAAGGAAGGTATTCGCTGGCCTGCGCCGCAGGTGATTAACGCCGAAGAGATCGACAGCCCGTTCGCCGGTAAAACTGTGGTACTTACCGGCAGCCTGAGCCAGCTTTCCCGGGATGATGCTAAAGCGCGGCTGGTGGCGCTGGGGGCAAAGGTGGCAGGCAGCGTGTCGAAGAAAACCGACCTGGTGATTGCCGGTGAAGCGGCGGGCTCTAAACTGGCCAAAGCACAGGAGCTGGGGATCGCAGTGATTGACGAAGCCGAAATGCTGCGTCTGTTAGGAGAGTAACGTGGATAAAGCGCAGCTTATCGAGATCGCCAACACCGAAATGCCGTTCGGCAAGTACAAAGGCCGTCGGCTGATTGACCTGCCGGAGGAGTATTTGCTGTGGTTTGCCCGTAAGGATGAATTTCCTGCCGGGCATCTGGGTGAGCTGATGGCGTTAACGTTACTGATTAAAACCGAAGGGCTGACCCAGCTGGTTCAGCCCCTGAGACGTCCTTAAACTTTTGCAGTGCGGGCCTGCTCCTGGGCCTGCAGTTCATCGGTCTGGCGCCGGTAGCGACGCGCCAGCACCGCGCAAACCATCAGCTGCAGCTGGTGGAAGATCATCAGCGGCAGCACCATCATCCCCACTATCGAGGTTGGAAACAGAATGTTGGCCATTGGGATGCCGTTAGCCAGGCTCTTTTTCGACCCGCAGAAGACAATGGTGATTTCGTCAGCTTTGTTAAACCCGAAGCGGCGGGCAGCAAAGACGTTGATAGCAATGATAATCGCCAGCAGTACCAGGCTGACTACCACGATAAACAGCAGTGACCCCACCCCAACCTTATGCCAGATACCATTCACTACGGCTTCGCTGAACGCAGAATAGACCACCAGCAGAATTGATGACTGATCGGTTTTTGCGATCCACTTCTTATGTTTCGCCACAAATGCCCCTGTCCAGGGACGGGAAAGGTGCCCGAGCACAAACGGCAGTAGCAGTTGCAGCATAATTTTGCCCACCTGTTCCAGGCTGCCTTCCGCCCCGTGCATATCCATCACCAGCCCGACCAGCAGCGGCGAGAGGAAAATGCCCAGCAGGCTGGAGGCCGATGCCGAACAGACGGCTGCTGCCACGTTCCCGCCCGCCATGGAGGTAAAGGCGATGGCCGACTGCACCGTGGCTGGCAAAATACAGAGGTACAGGAAACCGGTATAAATCGACGGGTCGACGTTGACTGGCGCCCACCAGGCAAATAGCACACCTAAAACGGGAAAGACAACGAAGGTACTGCACATCACCCACAGGTGCAGCCGCCAGTGGCTGCCGCCAGCGATAATCGCCTCACGGGAGAGTTTTGCCCCATGCATAAAGAACAGCAGCGCAATGGCGGCGGTGGTTAAACCTTCAAAGAAGGGCACAAAGCCGCCGCGAGCAGGGAAGAAGGAGGCGAGCAGAACCACGACGATAAGAATGAGGGTGAACGGATCGAGAATGCGCAAAAGTTTCATAAACACTCCTGAAAGCAGATAGCGCTATTGTGCTTTTATCCTTTTGAGAAATAAAATTGATTTATTGCATCAATTCATGAGTAAAACAGATGAATTACTCTCTTCGGCAACTTCGTATATTTGTCACCGTCGCACAGGCCAAAAGTTTCAGCCGCGCGGGGGGGATAATTGGCCTGAGCCAGTCGGCGGTAAGCCATAGCGTGAAAGAGCTGGAGCTACAGACCGGCGTGCGGCTCATCGACCGCACCACCCGTGAGGTGGTGTTGACGGAAGCCGGCCAGCAGCTGGCCGCGCGTCTTGAAAGACTACTGGATGAACTTAACAGCACGCTACGGGATGCAGGCAGGGTAGGGCAGCAGCTCTCCGGAACAGTAAGGGTAGCCGCCAGCCAGACCATTTCGGCGCATTTAATACCGCACTGTATCGCGCAAAGTAATCACCAGTATCCGGATATTGATTTTGTGCTCCATGACCGACCGCAGCAGTGGGTTCTGGAGAGTATTCGCCTGGGTGAAGTGGATTTCGGCATTGTGATCGATCCGGGGCCAGTGAGCGATCTGGAGTGTGAAGAGGTGCTCTCCGAGCCCTTCCTGTTGCTGTGTCGTGACGATGATCCCCTTGCCGCCGAAGAAAAGGTCACCTGGCAATCGCTTCAGGGGGCCAGACTGGTGTTGCAGGACTACGCTTCTGGCAGCCGGCCACTCATTGATGCGGCTCTGGCAGAGCAGCAGGTAAAAGCGACAATTGTGCAGGAGATAGGTCATCCCGCTACGCTCTTTCCAATGGTCGAAGCCGGGATTGGGATCAGCGTGCTGCCAGCGCTGGCGCTCCCGTTGCCGCAGGGGAGCCGTCTGACGGTAAAACGTTTCACCCCGATCATTGAGCGTAAGCTGATGCTGGTTCGCCGTAAAAATCGTTCGCTTTCGGGTGCGGCTCAGGCGCTATGGGAAGTGGTACGTATGCAGGCGCAGCAGTTGACGCAGGCCCGCATACGCGATCCGCTTTTTAGCCCGGAAGAAAATTAAACGTAGATATCAATCTGATGCTCAGGGGAAGGGGAGTTAACGCCTTCCACTTTACCCTGCTGTTTGTCCTGCTTCTGCTGGGCTTCTTCCGCCTGGCGGCGCTGCAGCTGCTGAAGCTGTGCCTGCAACATTTTGATTTGGTTCTGCAGCAGCTCCTGCTGCTTTTTTTTCTCTTCCGCCGAGCCGCTGCCGTTGGCAACATCTTTCAACTGATTGGTGAGTTTATTAATTTGTGAGGTGAGGCGGCTAATTTGCGACGCAATGTCGCTACCGGTGGAGCCACTGCTGCCGCTACTTTTGGTTTGTATCGAGGGTGTGGATGCCTGAATGGTTGTCATGCTGATTTCCTCTGCCTAAAGAAGAGGTATCGGCAGAAAATTGAAAGACTTGAGAAAAGCTAACTGAACGGCCAGGAATCGCAGATAGCAAAAAAGCGCCTTTAGGGCGCTTTTTTACATTGGTGGGTCGTGCAGGATGACTCGCTTCGCTCGCCCTTCGGGCCGTCGCCGCCAGCGGCTCCGTTGCCTCACTGCGTTCGGCCCGAACCTGCTGCAGGTTCGAATCGTCTGGATCGCAGATAGCAAAAAGGCGCCTTTAGGGCGCCTTTTTACATTGGTGGGTCGTGCAGGATTCGAACCTGCGACCAATTGATTAAAAGTCAACTGCTCTACCAACTGAGCTAACGACC
This sequence comes from Leclercia adecarboxylata, assembly GCF_023639785.1. NCBI lineage: Bacteria > Pseudomonadati > Pseudomonadota > Gammaproteobacteria > Enterobacterales > Enterobacteriaceae > Leclercia > Leclercia adecarboxylata. The sequence continues at coordinate 3,350,915 of NZ_CP098325.1, read as the reverse complement.
CGAAGTGGTGGGTGATGACGGGATCGAACCGCCGACCCCCTCCTTGTAAGGGAGGTGCTCTCCCAGCTGAGCTAATCACCCACTTCGGTACTTCATTTACTACTACTGCAAGAAATCCAGCTGGCGAGAAAGTGGTGGGTGATGACGGGATCGAACCGCCGACCCCCTCCTTGTAAGGGAGGTGCTCTCCCAGCTGAGCTAATCACCCACTTCTCAATTTCTTGCTACACGGCGGAGACTACATAAAGTAGTTGGTGGGTGATGACGGGTTCGAACCGCCGACCCCCTCCTTGTAAGGGAGGTGCTCTCCCAGCTGAGCTAATCACCCCCGCTGTGTGGAGTCGCATTATAGGGAGAGTTGAAAATGAGTCAACGCCTTTTCTAAAGATTTTGTTCGTTCGTCGTAAAATTAAACAAAACGATCGCAAAACCACCTGTGATGCATGATTTCTAAACAAAAACGGCTACAAAGAACGATCTGACAGCAACAAGATTGAGGAATCAGGCTGGAGTGATAGAATATTGCCCACTTTAGTTTCCAGGATATGCCGGTTGTCGGCATCTTTATCACTGTAAGGCCACTTCATGAAAATCAAAACTCGCTTCGCGCCAAGCCCGACAGGTTACCTGCACGTCGGCGGTGCGCGTACTGCTCTCTATTCCTGGCTGTTTGCTCGCAACCAGGGCGGTGAGTTTGTGCTGCGTATCGAAGATACCGATCTCGAACGCTCCACGCCGGAAGCAATCGAAGCCATTATGGATGGTATGAACTGGCTTAATCTGGAGTGGGACGAAGGCCCTTATTTCCAGACCAAACGTTTTGATCGCTACAACGCTGTCATTGATGACATGCTGGAAGCGGGTACTGCCTATAAGTGCTACTGCTCGAAAGAGCGTCTGGAAGCGCTGCGTGAAGAGCAGATGGCGAATAACGAAAAGCCTCGTTACGACGGTCGCTGCCGCCACGATCATTCACACCACGCGGAAGATGAACCCTGCGTTGTGCGTTTCGCTAACCCGCAGGAAGGCTCGGTCATTTTTGACGATCAGATCCGTGGCCCAATCGAATTCAGCAACCAGGAGCTGGACGATCTCATTATCCGCCGTACCGACGGTTCACCAACCTATAACTTCTGTGTTGTGGTTGATGACTGGGATATGGCGATCACCCACGTGGTGCGTGGCGAAGACCATATCAACAACACCCCACGCCAGATCAACATCCTTAAAGCGCTGAATGCTCCGGTACCGGTTTACGCGCACGTCTCGATGATTAACGGTGACGACGGTAAAAAACTGTCCAAACGCCACGGCGCCGTCAGCGTCATGCAGTATCGCGATGATGGCTACCTGCCGGAAGCGCTGCTGAACTATCTGGTGCGTCTGGGATGGTCCCACGGCGATCAGGAGATCTTCAGCCGCGAAGAGATGATCCAGCTCTTCACCCTGAGTGCGGTAGGTAAGTCTGCCAGTGCGTTCAACACCGATAAACTGCTGTGGCTGAACCATCACTATATTAACGCTCTGCCGCCAGAGTACGTTGCGACCCAGCTGCAGTGGCATATTGAGCAGGCGAACATCGATACCCGCAACGGTCCACAGCTGGCCGATCTGATCAAACTGTTGGGCGAACGTTGCAAGACGCTGAAAGAGATCGCTGAAAACTGCCGTTACTTCTATGAAGAATACGACGAGTTTGACGCCGACGCGGCGAAGAAGCACCTGCGTCCGGTTGCGCGTCAGCCGCTGGAAGTGGTTCGCGATAAGCTGGCTGCTATTACCGACTGGAGCGCTGAGAACGTGCATAACGCCATTCAGGCGACCGCAGACGAGCTGGAAGTCGGGATGGGTAAAGTCGGCATGCCGCTGCGTGTAGCCGTTACCGGTGCCGGTCAGTCCCCGGCGCTGGACGTTACCGTCCACGCGATTGGCAAAACCCGCAGCGTAGCGCGTATTAACAGAGCGCTCGATTTTATTGCTGAGCGCGAAAGCCAGCAGTGATCAGAAAGTAAAATCAAAACGGCAGGTTTCCCTGCCGTTTTTTTATCCCTCTGGCTGATGAATGTTCAGCCGCACCAGAAAACCCTGTACCCCCTCCCGCGTAAGCAGCGTTTCAAGCCGTTGCTGTTCCGCTAAGGTCATATTCTCCAGCGCGTTGATAATCCCTGGCAGCACGGCAACGGGCTTGACATCACCATAGCTGGCCGCGGTTTCTGCCAGCTGGTAGCTCGCCTGGCGTTTACGAATGGCGGGAATATTCATGATGTGATCGCGCACCTGCGCATCAATATGAATAAGGCGCGCTCGCCCACCTTTAACGCCATTAATGCCTTCCGTTTTCCAGTTATTCTTGCGCACCCAGCGGTTAACAGTTTGCCTGGCGACCCCCAGCGTATCTGACAGCTCTTCGGTGGTCATTTTGCTACGTAATCTTTTCATATTATTTTTGATCGCGGATCCCTAAGCGTTGCAACAATCCGGTAATCCCTTCCCGGAGTAATAAAGAGGTCAGTTGTTTCTGTTCCGTGGGTGTCATTTCGTTGGCCAGCGTAATCAGCAGGGCCTGTAGTGAGTTATCGGGGTAAACATCAGGTGAAGGCACCCCATCCGGGGCTTTGCGCGCATTGCGAATAAACTCCCGAACTTTCTCATTCACATGCACCAGGCGCGCTTTGCCACCCTGGACGCCAGGTTTTGGCGATGTGGACCAACCCTCTTTCCGCACCCATTTATTGATGGTCTGTCGGCTATAGCCAGTGAGTCGGGCCAACTCTTCCGGCGTCATTCGTTCCTTGATCATGCAATTTCCTGAGTAAGAGTGTGGTTAATTAGTGGGTCATTTTATAACACCGTTTTACTGGAAAACGTGACAAGATTAACTCATGACTGCGAGTACTCTCGCAATGTGATTCATTTGCATGAATTTTCAGCGATTGAACCACAGTGTGAGAATTTGCCGTTGACACTCCGCAATGGAATTCATATTATGCCGCCCGTCAACACGACACGCTTTACGCGATGGGGCTATAGCTCAGCTGGGAGAGCGCTTGCATGGCATGCAAGAGGTCAGCGGTTCGATCCCGCTTAGCTCCACCAAACTTTGAACCCAACAGAGTCTGGTGCGTAAAGAAAACTGTGGGGCTATAGCTCAGCTGGGAGAGCGCTTGCATGGCATGCAAGAGGTCAGCGGTTCGATCCCGCTTAGCTCCACCAAAATTTAAACCCTCGCCGAATGGCGGGGGTTTTTTTATGCCCGTACAAACGCCTTTATCTCTTTTTTCCTGTACATAAATCATGTTTAGGTAAATTCTTAGTCAGGAAATGCTATTTCCTGGCCTGTAACTTGAATTGCATTTTTAAAGGAAATAATATTGATTTGAAATTAATATCGCCAGGTAAATAGTTTAACAAAATTAATGAATATTAAAATTAATATTAACTTAAAGAGCTTTTCGCTCGCCCTGGCGTTATGCCTCGTCGTTGTGCCTTTCTCCCGCCTTATTTCACCGAAATCAGTTATCGATGGTTTTGAAGTTTATCTGGCATGGATGCCGTTGAGCGTCATGCTGGCGATAATATTATTATTTGGTCGCCAGGCCGTCATTCCTGTCATTATCAGTTTCGCCATAATCAACCAATGGAACCTGCAGTTATCGCCGAAACAGGATGTTATTTTGTTGTTCTGTCAGGTGTTTAGTACGCTAGTGGTCTGCGGGCTTCTGCGCTGGCAGCTTGGCTCGCGCTGGCGCTATCAGCTACCCAGCCGCTTTATCGGGGCGCGCATTTTCTGGTTAGGATTTGCCTTGCCCCTGGCAATAAAACTCTCAATGTTCCTCGCCGGTTATTTCTGTGATTTCCCTGTTACCCTTGCTAATTTCTCAGACAGAGGCTCCGTCATATATCATATCGTCGATGTTCAGAGCCTGATTTGTGCCGTTCTGATTTTTACCACGCTCTTCTATTATCCTTTAAGAATGATTATTAATCCAAACTACGCACGCGCGCTATGGCGGCGAAATATTAATAATCCTTTTTCAATTCGCAACCAAATATTTACATCCATACTACTTCTATTACTGGCTGCTTTCCTGCTTCTGCTCTGTACGCCTTTTACCTCCGATATTATCGCGGGCTACCTGGTTCCGGTAATATTCATTCTGTTCACCCTGGGCGTGAGCCGGTTCCGCTATCCCTTTATTTCGCTGGGCTGGGCGCTGAGCACCTTGCTGCTGCTGACTTACAACAGCAATTTTTTGCAGGGCGTGCAAAACGGCTACTCACTGGCGTTCGTGCTGTCGGTGCTGATCTCCTTCGCGATTTGTCTGGTTTACATGTCACGTATTTTTCAGCGCAGCGAATGGCTTAAACGCGGCTGGCAGGAGAGGGCATTGGTCGATCCACTCACGGGGCTGCGTAACCTGCGCGCGCTGGAGTGTTTCCTGAAGGACAACAGGGAGGTCACTCTGTGCTGTTTACGGATGGATAATCTGGAGTTTCTGAGCCGTCATTACGGCCTGATGATGCGCGTGCAGTGCAAACGGGCCATCATTCGTCAGCTGCAGCCGTTGCTGATGGCCAACGAGCAGATTTTCCAGATCCCGGGTAACGAGCTGGTGGTGGTGCTCAGCGGCCCGGAAACCGGGGCGCGCTTACAGCACATCATTGATTACATGAACAGCCGTAAAATTTACTGGAACAATATCGGTCTGGATATTGAATTTGGCGGCGCCTGGGGTGGCGTGGAGTCTAAGGGCGGAGAGAGTCTGTATCACACGCTCGGCCAGCTTAGCTGGCTGGCGGAGAAAGCCTGCTCGGCGAATCAGGTTCTGTCGTTGAATAACAGCCTTGAGACGGTTTCAGGGCAGACGACGGATCGTGTGCTGATGCTGAGCCGCATTAAGCGGGCGCTGGATGAGGGGGGATTACGGCTGTATGCACAGCCCATCCAGAGAGCCGATGGCGTGGGTTATCACGAAATTCTGTCGCGTCTGGAAAGCGAGGGTGAGCTCCTTACGCCCGATAAGTTTCTGCCGCTGGTGGCGCAGTTTAACCTGAGCCGCCGCTTCGATATCAGCGTGGTTGAAGCGCTGCTGGTCTGGCTGCGGGATCATCCCTCGGACGAGTGTTGCGCGCGCTTCTCCGTCAATCTGATGCCGCTGACGCTGATGCAAAAAGAGGTGGCGGCAGAGATCATTGCCCTGTTTGAACGCCACGGGGTGAAGCCGCAGTCGGTCATTATCGAGGTGACCGAAGAGCAGGCTTTCTCCAATTCGGAAGTCAGTATTGCCAATATTCAGCAACTGCGTCAGTACGGCTTTAAAATCGCCATCGACGATTTCGGTACCGGCTACGCCAATTACGAGCGGCTCAAGCGCCTGCAGGCGGACATCATTAAAATCGATGGCTGCTTCGTGAAGGATATCTGCAGCGACAGCATGGATGCGATGATTGTGAAATCAATCTGTAATCTGGCGAAGACCCGCTCGCTGTGCGTGGTAGCGGAATTTGTCGAAACCGAGGAGCAGCGCGAAAAGTTGCTCGCCTCAGGGGTAGATTATCTGCAGGGATATCTGATCGGCAAACCGCAACCGCTTCAGTGAATGGCAGGCGAAAAAAAACCGGGGACGTATCATCCCCGGTTTTTTTATGCTGATTACAGGACCAGTGCGGCGATAGACGCAGACAGGACGCTGACCAGCGTAGAACCGTAAACCAGTTTCAGGCCGAAGCGGGAAACCACGTTACCCTGCTCTTCGTTCAGACCTTTAATCGCACCGGCGATGATACCGATGGAAGAGAAGTTAGCGAAAGAGACCAGGAAGACGGAGAGGATGCCTTCAGCACGCGGGGAGAGGGAACCGGCGATTTTCTGCAGATCCATCATTGCGACGAATTCGTTAGAAACCAGTTTGGTCGCCATAATACTGCCCACCTGCAGCGCTTCGCTTGCCGGAACACCCATCACCCAGGCTACCGGGTAGAAGATGTAACCCAGAATGCCCTGGAAGGAGATACCCAGCACCGCAGCAAACAGGGCGTTCAGGGCGGAGATCAGCGCGATAAAGCCGATCAGCATCGCCGCAACGATAACCGCAACTTTGAAGCCTGCCAGGATGTATTCACCCAGCATTTCAAAGAAGCTCTGGCCTTCATGCAGGTTAGCCATCTGCAGGTTCTCTTCACTCTCATCCACGCGGTACGGGTTGATCAGCGAAAGAACGATAAAGGTGCTGAACATGTTCAGAACCAGCGCAGCAACCACGTATTTTGGCTCCAGCATGGTCATATACGCGCCCACGATAGACATGGAAACGGTAGACATTGCCGTGGCCGCCATGGTGTACATGCGGTTACGGGACATTTTGCCGAGGATATCTTTATAGGCGATGAAGTTCTCAGACTGACCGAGGATCAGGGAACTTACGGCGTTGAAAGATTCCAGTTTACCCATGCCGTTCACTTTAGACAGCACGGTACCAATAGCGCGGATAACAATCGGCAGGATGCGAATGTGCTGCAGGATACCGATCAGGGCAGAGATAAAGACAATCGGGCACAGCACTTTCAGGAAGAAGAACGCCAGACCTTCGTCGTTCATTTTACCGAACACGAAGTTGGTCCCTTCATTAGCGAATCCGAGGAGTTTTTCGAACATCTCGGAGAAGCCTTTCACAAAGCCCAGCCCCACGTCTGAGTTCAGGAAGAACCAGGCGAGCAATACTTCAATAACGAGTAACTGAACAACATAGCGAATGCGGATCTTTTTGCGATCGCTGCTGACCAGCAGCGCAAGCACGGCAACGACAACAAGTGCCAGGACAAAATGTAGGACGCGGTCCATATTTGCTCCAAATATGAGGCAGGTTTAATTTCGCTGCACATTCTATGAAACAAGCGTAAAGAAAACGAGATCAAAGCCACACTATCGTTGAGTCCTGTGACGAGTCTCAAAAATAGTGACATACGATACATTTTCGTTATGTTGTGTAAATGAATTAAAAGTTAAGTTTGTGTGCTACGCTTCACAAAGGTTGCGTGCATTTTCGCCCGTCAACATATCCACGACTCAGCCTGCTTATCGTTCTTCGCTATCAGTGCAATCACTCTAACCCATTTAAATGAACTTGATAATCATTCGCATTTTGATAGCATTAAACATAGCAAAGGCTATATTCCTGAGGCAAAAATGAGCAATAGTCGCGTTGATGAGAGTAGCAGGGGCAGGGCGGCACGCAAAATGCGGTTCGCATTAATGGGACCTGCGTTTATTGCCGCCATTGGCTACATCGATCCCGGTAACTTTGCGACCAATATCCAGGCCGGGGCCAGCTTTGGCTACAAACTGCTGTGGGTGGTCGTGTGGGCCAACCTGATGGCGATGATGATTCAGGTGCTGTCGGCAAAACTGGGTATCGCCACCGGGAAAAACCTCGCGGAGCAGATCCGCGACCACTACCCGCGTCCGCTGGTCTGGTTTTACTGGGTGCAGGCCGAAATCATTGCCATGGCGACCGATCTTGCGGAGTTTATCGGTGCGGCCATCGGCTTTAAGCTGATCCTCGGCGTATCGCTATTACAGGGGGCAGTATTAACCGGTATTGCCACCTTCCTGATCCTGATGCTGCAACGACGCGGGCAAAAGCCGCTGGAGAAGGTGATTGGCGGCCTGCTGCTGTTCGTGGCGGCGGCTTATATCGTTGAGCTGATCTTCTCCCGGCCTGACGTCGTCCAGTTAGCGAAAGGGATGGCGATCCCGAGCCTTCCCACCACCGAAGCGGTGTTCCTTGCCGCCGGGGTGCTGGGTGCGACCATTATGCCGCACGTCATTTATCTGCACTCGTCGCTAACCCAGAACCTGCATGAAGGCTCGCGGCATGAGCGCTACTCTGCGACAAAATGGGACGTGGCGATCGCCATGACCATCGCCGGGTTTGTGAATCTGGCGATGATGGCCACCGCCGCAGCGGCGTTCCATTTTAACGGTCATACCGGTATTGCCGATCTCGATCAGGCGTACCTGACGCTGGAACCGCTCCTGAGTCACGCGGCGGCCACTATTTTTGGTCTGAGCCTGGTGGCGGCGGGTCTCTCCTCCACCGTGGTGGGCACGCTGGCGGGGCAGGTGGTCATGCAGGGCTTCGTTCGCTTCCACATTCCTCTGTGGGTGCGCCGTTCGATTACCATGCTGCCGTCGTTTATCGTGATCCTGATGGGGCTGGACCCGACGCGCATTCTGGTGATGAGCCAGGTGCTGTTGAGCTTTGGTATTGCTCTGGCGCTGGTGCCGCTGCTGGTCTTTACCAGCGACAAGACGTTGATGGGCGATCTGGTGAACAGCGTTACGGTGAAACGGACCGGGTGGGCAATCGTGGTCCTGGTGGTGGCCCTGAACCTGTGGCTGCTGATCGGGACCGCGTTAGGGTTGTAAAAAAGGCGCCGTAAGGCGCCTTTTTCGTATCAGTGACGATGGCCGTGTCCGCCATGACCACGTCCGTGACCTTTAGGACCGCGATGGTCATCACGATCGCTCCAGCCTGCGCGATAGCCGCGCTCGTAGGCGTTACGTTTGTCCCAGCCACGATGGTAGCCATTATCGTGTCTGTGCCAGTGGTTGCCACGCCATTCATAATGACGACGCCAGTAGTCGCGGTCACGCCAGCCGCCGCCGTCCCAGTAGTTACCGTAATTATCGCGATCGCCAATTTGTAATTTTATGGATGGCAACAGGGTGATTTCGCCAGCATTAGCGACCAGCGGGGCTGAAGCCATTAATACTGCTGCCAGAATCAGGGACCTGAACATGGTTATTCTCCTTCACGATCGGAGCCGTAATCGGCTTGTTAACGCAATATTAAGGGGCGGTAAAGCTCCGGATAATCGCTTTAACTCCTAATTCAGAAGGCGTAGCACTTTTTGCTAAAAGCGCATTTAATTTGTACTACTCAGAATCAGTTCTATTTCCTGGCGTTCTTCAGGCGTGAAATGGCGATTCGCCAGCATACCCACCGCATCGTCAATTTGCGCCGTTTTGCTGGCTCCAATTAAGACCGAGGTGACGGCCTCCTGATCCAGTACCCACGCCAGCGCCATTTGCGACAGCTTCTGGTTCCGGCGTTCAGCCAGCGCGTTGAGCTGACGCACTTTCGCCAGCTTCTCTTCAGTTATCTGGTCCGGGTTCAGGAAGCGGCTGCCGCTGGCTGCGCGGGAATCTGCCGGGATACCGTTCAGATAACGGTCGGTCAGCTGGCCGCCCGCGAGCGGCGAAAAGGCAATGCAGCCCACCCCTTTCTCCTTAAGCACGTCCAGTAATCCCTCCTCCGGCGCACGTTCAAACAGGGAGTATTTCGGCTGATGGATAAGGCAGGGTGTGCCCAGGTCGTCGAGGATCTCAGTAGCCCGGCGGGCCAGTTCGGCGGGGTAGTTGGACAGTCCAACGTACAGCGCCTTGCCCTGACGCACGATATGGTCGAGCGCTTTCATCGTCTCCTGTAACGGTGTTTCCGGGTCCGGACGGTGGTGATAGAAGATGTCGACATACTCCAGCCCCATGCGTTTCAGGCTCTGGTCGAGGCTGGCAATCAAATACTTACGCGAACCCCAGTCGCCGTAGGGACCGTCCCACATGGTATAGCCCGCCTTGGTGGAGATGATCAGCTCATCGCGCCAGGCGCTGAAATCTTCCTGCAAGATTCGCCCGAAATTACGTTCTGCCGAACCCGGTGGTGGGCCGTAGTTATTGGCAAGGTCGAAGTGCGTAATGCCCACGTCAAAGGCACGATGTAAAAGTTGACGGCTGTTTTCAATCAGCGTGGCATCGCCAAAGTTATGCCACAGCCCAAGGGAGATGGCAGGGAGCTTAAGACCGCTTTGCCCGCATCGTTGATACACCATTGACTGGTAACGGTTTTGATCCGCCTGATAAACCATGAGTCTTGCCCCTCTGCGTCAGAATGTCATTCAGTGTATACGTTTACACTAAACGTCAGGCAAGCAGATTACCGCGCGAAAATACGTAAAGCATTATTTCCATTGGCAGATTATCGCCATTCCTGGACAGCTATCACGCTTCTTCAATACTCAAACTGAAGTCAACATTATAAGGATAACTGTCATGCATACCCCCTACACCGTCGCCGATTACCTGCTGGACCGTCTTACAGATTGTGGTGCCGATCATCTGTTTGGCGTGCCGGGCGACTACAATCTGCAGTTTCTCGATCACGTTATCGCCAGCCCGGATATCGGCTGGGTAGGTTGTGCCAACGAACTGAATGCGGCCTACGCCGCCGATGGATATGCGCGCTGCAAGGGTTTTGCCGCGCTGCTGACGACGTTTGGGGTTGGCGAACTCAGTGCCATGAACGGCATCGCGGGCAGTTTCGCCGAACATGTTCCGGTTCTGCATATTGTGGGGGCGCCAGGCAGCGCCTCGCAGAAAAAAGGGGAGTTGCTCCACCATACCCTCGGTGACGGTGAGTTTCGTCACTTCTTTAAGATGAGTGAGCCCGTCACCGTGGCGCAGGCGCACCTGACCGAACAGAACGCCTGCTATGAAATTGACCGGGTGTTGACCGAAATGCTCCGGGAGCGCCGCCCTGGCTATATTATGCTGCCAGCTGATGTGGCAAAAAAACCTGCCAGCCCGCCTGTGAGCGCTCTTATTGACCGAATTTATGAAAGCGACAGCTTCCGTCTGGATGCTTTCCGTCAGGCAGCAGAAAAACGGCTGGCCGCGAGCGATCGTATCGCGCTGCTGGCCGACTTCCTGGTCCTGCGCTATGGCCTGAAAAACCAGCTGCAGCGCTGGGTGGACCAGACGCCCGTCGCCCACGCCACCATGCTGATGGGGAAAGGCATTTTTGATGAGCGCAAACCCGGCTTTGCGGGGACCTACAGCGGCTCCGCCAGCGCGGCCGGCGTCAACGAGGCCATTGAAGGCGCCGATACCGTAATCTGCGTGGGCACGCGCTTTACCGATACGCTCACCGCCGGTTTCACCCACAAACTCACCCCTCAGCAGACCATCGACGTGCAGCCGCACGCCTCGCGCATTGGCGATGTCTGGTATACCGGCATCCCGATGGCCCAGGCCATTGAGGTGCTATCCAGTCTTTGCCAGCAGTACGCTAACATCAGCCATATGCCCCGCCCGGCAAGAGAGCTGCATGCGGTTGATCCCGGCTCGCTGACCCAGGATAGCTTCTGGAAAACGCTGCAAAACTATATTCGCCCCGGCGACATTATTCTTGCCGACCAGGGCACCTCGGCATTTGGTGCTGGCGCGCTGCGCCTGCCGGATGAGGTGAACTTTATCGTGCAGCCGATCTGGGGCTCGATTGGTTACACCCTGGCCGCCGCCTACGGCGCCCAGACCGCCTGCCCGGACCGTCGCGTGATTGCGATTACCGGTGACGGCGCGGCGCAACTCACCATTCAGGAGATGGGCTCCATGCTGCGTGACAAACAGCGCCCGGTGATCGTGGTCCTCAATAACGAAGGATATACGGTGGAGCGCGCCATCCACGGCCCGAATCAGCGCTATAACGACATTGCGCTGTGGAAATGGACGCAGATCCCGCAGGCGCTCAGCCTGAACTGTCAGGCCGAGTGCTGGCGGGTCAGCGAGACGGTGCAGCTGGAAGAGGTGCTGGAGAGGGTGGGGCACCCGGAGCGGCTGTCGTTGATTGAGGTCATGCTGCCGAAAGCCGACGTCCCGCCGCTGCTGAGCGGGATTATCCAGGCGCTGGAAGCGCGTAAAAGCGCCTGATTATTTCTCCTGACGTCCGGCAATCATCAAGGGTCTGCCCGCCAGCAACACCCAGGCGGGCAGCATCACAATACAGAGCAGCGGCAGCAGGCTGGTGTCCGGCACCACCACTGCCGCCATAAACAGGCTCAGCCATGCATCCCGGGTGACAACCAGCACTAACCCCAGAATCGAACAGGAGATGGTGATCGCCAGCGGAACCGCCTCAACATGCTCGTGCAGCATCAACCCGAGCGCGACGCCTACAAACACCGCCGGGAAGATGCGCCCGCCGCGGAAACCGCAGGCCGAAGCCACCACCAGCGCCGCCAGCTTGATCAGGGCAAAGAGCAGATAATCCGACACGCTGAAGATCTGACTAAAGGCCATCTGCTGCATCTCATCCAGCCCTTTAAACAGCGTAATGTTGCCCCCGATAGCGCCCAGGATACCCAGAATAAATCCCCCTACGCCGAGAATCAGAACCGGGTTCTTCAGGCGATGCATCAGCCGGTGCAGGCGTGGCAGACACCAGACCGCCACCATGCCCAGCGCGATAGCGATGGCGGCGACAATCGCGCCGCTAAAGATATCCACCAGCTGCATCTGGCTGTAGTGGGCAATGGGCAGCGAAAACTGGGGATGGAAAAACAGGCTGGTGGTCTGCGCTCCCGCGGCGGCGGCGAGCAGCGGGGCAAACAGACGATCCCAGAGCGGTATATCCGCATTACCGCTCAGGGTCTGGGAAAAAATCAGTGCCGCTGCCACGGGGGTCCCGAACAGCGCGCCGATGGTGCCCGCCGAAGCGAGAATGGTCCAGTCCAGGGCGTTCACCCGCGGGAAGACGCGCGCCCCAACGGCGACGGCCAGGGCGATGTTCACCGCCATCACCGGATGTTCAGGCCCGAGGCTGACGCCCCCCGCCAGACCGATAATCAGGGCGATAATCAATCCTGGCAGGGCGGCGGTCTCCACCGGCGCGCCAATCAGCGGCTCTGTGGCCGGGTCCGGGCCGGCATGCCCCGGGCTATAGCGGATCACCAGCCCCACGGCGATACCGGTCAGGGTGAGGATCAAAATAACCCACACGGGAGAACTCGTGTTAAGACCGATACTGGCGGGCAACGACGTCCACAATACCGCCTGCAGCACCGAGGCGACCTTCATGATAATTATCAGAATCAGACTGGATGCTACGCCAATAATCAGGGCGGGAGGGGCCAGCAGCAGCATCGTTCTGGCTCGCGGATGGAGCATGATGATTTCCTTGTAGAAAATGGCTGTCTTTACTTTGCACTCTCAGCCTTTTGGTAATAGTGCAAATGGTGCTGAAACGGTAAAGTTATTCTGTGACGAAGATCGATAATCCTGGGGTGCTTTTATTCAGGTCGTTGTTGTTATCTGGCCTTGAATTTAGAGTGTGCCAATCAGTTATTTTGACTTTAGCGGAGCAGTAGAAGAATGACAAAGTATGCTTTGGTAGGTGATGTAGGGGGGACTAACGCGCGTCTGGCGTTATGTGACGTCAACACCGGCGAAATCTCCCGCGCCAAAACCTATTCCGGGCTGGATTATCCCAGCCTGGAAGCGGTGGTTCGTGTCTATCTGACGGAGCATGAGGTCAGCGTTGAGGACGGCTGTATCGCCATTGCCTGCCCGATTACCGGTGACTGGGTGGCGATGACCAACCACACCTGGGCATTCTCTATTGCCGAAATGAAGGCCAACCTCGGTTTTGCGCATCTGGAAATTATCAACGACTTTACCGCGGTGTCGATGGCGATCCCGATGTTAAAGCCGGAGCATCTTATCCAGTTTGGCGGTACGGCGCCGGTTGAAGGCAAGCCGATTGCCGTCTATGGCGCTGGCACCGGCCTTGGCGTGTCGCATCTGGTTCACGTCGACAAGCGCTGGATCAGCCTGCCGGGCGAAGGCGGACACGTCGATTTCGCGCCAAACAGCGAAGAAGAGGGCATTATCCTCGAAGAGCTGCGCGCGGAGATCGGCCACGTATCGGCAGAGCGCGTGCTCTCCGGCCCGGGCCTGGTGAACCTCTACCGCGCTATCGTGAAATCTGACGGCCGTCTGCCGGAAAACCTGAAGCCGAAAGACATCACCGAACGCGCGCTGGAAGATTCCTGCACTGACTGCCGTCGCGCGCTGTCGCTGTTCTGCGTCATTATGGGGCGTTTTGGCGGCAACCTGGCGCTGAATCTGGGCACCTTTGGCGGGGTCTATATTGCAGGCGGGATCGTACCGCGCTTCCTCGACTTCTTTAAATCATCCGGTTTCCGCGGCGGGTTTGAGGATAAAGGCCGCTTCCGCGATTATGTCCGGGATATCCCGGTGTACCTGATCGTACATGATAACCCGGGCCTGCTGGGCTCTGGTGCGCATCTGCGTCAGACTCTGGGCCAGGTCCTGTAATGGCGCGTCCCCGGTGACGTCCGTTCACCGGGGCATTTCCTTCACAGGTGCATCAGCTGGCGAAACTCTTTCACCTTGCTACGACTTACCGGCACCTGAAAATCCAGATCCTTCAGCCGCAAAATGTAGGTGTTGTTAAACCAGGGTTCGATCTCGCGGATCTTGTTCAGGTTGACGCAAAACGAACGGTGGCAGCGGAAGAAGTGGCTCGTCGGCAGTTTGGCGCAAAATTCGGTGATGTTCATCGGCATGACGAACGACTCACGGCGGGTATAGACAAAGGTCATCTTCTCGTGCGCTTCGGCGTAATAGATATCGTCCATCGGCGTCACGATAATGCGCTCGTCCTTGATCAAATTGATGGTGTCATTTTCACGCATCACCGGTGACGCTGCGACATGCTCCGCGCCGGACTGTTGTTGCCAGGCGTGTTCCAGCTTCTGCAGCATGGTGACGATCCGTGACTCCTGGTAAGGCTTCAGAATATAGTCGAACGCTTCCAGTTCGAAGGCTTCCACCGCATGCTCTTTCCACGCGGTGACAAAGACGATAAAAGGCTTGCTGGCAAACTGGCTGATGTTTTGCGCCAGTAAAACGCCGTCCAGGGAGGGAATATTGATATCGAGAAAAATGGCGTCGACCCGGTTGTGCTGCAAAAATTTCAGCACGTCCAGGCCATCTTCAAAGGTGCCGACGATCTCCATCTGGCTGTGTTCTTTAATCAGCCAGCTCAGCTCCTGTTGAGCGAGTATTTCATCTTCCACAATGATGACTTTCATGCGTCACTCCCTCTAAGGTAACAACAACGGCTGGGCATGAACGGCGGAGCGTTCATTGGGCACATAAAACGCGATCTCGGTACCCGGCTCAAGACGGCGAATATGCAGCCCTTCACCATAGAGCAGCTTAACGCGGTGATGGACATTCAGCAGACCAATTTTATTGCCGGGCATCTCATTGGATTCTACCCGCTCAATCACTTTCGGGTCGATCCCGTGCCCGGTGTCGCGCACCGCCACCCGCACGCGGTTACCGCACTCGGCAACGCTGATGGTGACCACGCCTTTACCCTTGCGCGGCTGAATGCCGTGGACAATGGCATTCTCCACCAGGGGCTGGATCAGCAGGCTGGGGATCACGCAGTTCACCTCTTCATCGATGTCGTAGATGACGGTGAGCTTATCGCCAAACCGCGCCTGCTCGATGGCGATGTAATCCTTGATCTGATAGAGCTCTTTTTTGATGTCGATCTGCTCGTCGTCTTTCAGCTCAATGTTGTAGCGCAGATAGCGCGACAGATTGAAAATTAGCTGGCGGGCGGTGTCCGGATTCAGGCGGATCGACGAGGAGATAGCGTTCAGGGCATTAAACAGGAAATGGGGATTAATTTTGCTCTGCAGGGCGCGCAGCTCTGCCTTGTTTGCCATCTCCCGTAACTGCTCGGCACGGGAGACCTCCAGCTGGGTGGAGATAATCTGCGACAGCCCGACCGCCATCTCCTGTAAGGACGACGTAATCTGGTGCGCGTGGCAGTAGTAAATTTTTAGCGTGCCGGTGACAACCCCTTTTTCCCACAGCGGGATCACCAGCATGGAGTGGATCTCCGGCGTGCGGTGGGCTTCATCGTTATTCTTGATGATGATTTTGCCGCCGTTAATCGCCTGGCGGGTGGTGGGGCTGACGGTATCGTCGCTATCCTGGTAGTTTGCTTCCCCTACGCCCACGTAGGCCAGCACCCGGTCAATATTGGTGATCGCCACCGCATCGGCGTCAATATCGCGGCGGATGATGTCGCACACCTGGCGCAGTGATTCGGCGTTAATATCGCGAAACAGCGGCAGCGTCTTATTGGCGATATCCAGCGCCAGCTTGGCCTGCCGCGCAGCGCTGGCCTCTTTTTCACCTTCCACGCTCTGCACCAGCAGCACGATAAAGCCCACGCAGACGCTACCGAGGATCATCGGGATGCCGATCTTCGAGACGATATCCACCCCGAGCGCTATGGTCGGTGCCCACGCCACTACCAGGATCATGGTCAGGGTTTCACAGAGCATGCCTGCGATGATACCCGCCTTCCAGTGCTGCTTTTTCGGGATCTTACGGTTGATCGCTCCCGACAGCACGCCGGCAACGATGCTGGTGATCAGGCAAGGAACCGCCGTCACGCCGCCGATATCAATCAGATAACGGTGGGTTCCTGCGATGACACCGGTGATGATCCCCACCCACGGGCCGAACAGGATCCCGCCGGACATGACGGCGATGATCCGCACGTTGACCAGCGATCCCTCTACCGGCACGCCGGACCAGGTACTGAAGAGGGCAAACATCGAGAAGATGGCGGTAACCGCCAGCAGCTCCCGCGGCGAATGGGCAGATTTATGCAGCAGCTCGCGGAACAGGCGGATGCGGATGAGGAAGAACAGGCAAATCAGCATTAACGCCGCGCGATCGAAAACCGCCAGCAGCATATTGAATATTTCGTGCACGGGGAAACCTGGGAAAACGGGAAAGAACCATGATAAAAAACCTGACGCTCAATGACCAGTCATCAGCCGGTTTTATAAAATGGGGATAAACCACAATCATCAAAGGGGATTGATGAAGTTGTCGCCTGAGGGTCTGTGAAGGGGAAAAATCATACAAAAGACGTAACTGCACTGATATTAGAATGTTAATTAAATAGTATCAAAAATGCCGCTTTTCATTATCACTTCCCGTTTTTGTCAGAGCAGAGTTCCCGTTTTAGCGCTACGTTATTTTTTTATTTCTGACCTCTCGACAAGATGAATTTTTTCAGGTTATTTTCTAATCACGCCATATTCGTGGCGACGTCGCTCGGACGGTCCGGGCGCTAACGTAATCTGAGGAATGTATGGCTGACTCCAGTCCTGAACGCCGTTTTTCGCGTATCGATCGTCTTCCCCCGTATGTATTTAACATCACCGCTGAACTGAAAATGGCTGCGCGTCGGCGCGGCGAAGACATAATTGATTTCAGTATGGGCAACCCGGACGGCGCTACGCCGCCGCATATCGTGGAAAAGCTCTGTACCGTCGCCCAGCGCCCGGACACCCACGGCTATTCGACGTCCAAAGGCATTCCGCGCTTACGCCGCGCCATTTCGCGCTGGTATCAGGAGCGCTATCAGGTTGAGATCGACCCCGAGAGCGAAGCCATTGTCACCATCGGGTCGAAAGAGGGGCTGGCGCATCTGATGCTGGCGACCCTAGACCACGGCGACACCGTGCTGGTACCGAACCCCAGCTACCCGATCCATATTTACGGCGCGGTCATTGCCGGTGCGCAGGTGCGCTCTGTGCCGCTGGTTGAAGGCGTCGACTTTTTCAATGAGCTGGAGCGCGCCATTCGCGAAAGCTATCCGAAGCCGAAGATGATGATCCTCGGTTTCCCTTCTAACCCGACCGCCCAGTGTGTCGAACTCGATTTCTTTGAGAAGGTCGTGGCTCTGGCGAAGCGTTATGACGTGCTGGTGGTGCACGATCTGGCCTACGCCGATATTGTCTATGACGGCTGGAAAGCACCGTCGATTATGCAGGTTCCCGGCGCGCGCGACGTGGCGGTGGAGTTCTTCACCC
The DNA here is from genome assembly GCF_023639785.1 of Leclercia adecarboxylata. NCBI lineage: Bacteria > Pseudomonadati > Pseudomonadota > Gammaproteobacteria > Enterobacterales > Enterobacteriaceae > Leclercia > Leclercia adecarboxylata. Next base: position 3,333,143 of record NZ_CP098325.1, on the reverse strand, counting down.
TGTCGAAAAGCTACAACATGGCGGGCTGGCGTATCGGCTTTATGGTCGGCAACAAGACGCTGGTGAACGCGCTGGCGCGAATCAAAAGCTACCACGACTACGGCACCTTTACCCCCTTGCAGGTGGCGGCGATTGCTGCGCTGGAAGGCGATCAGCAGTGCGTGAAGGACATTGCCGCCCAGTACAAACGCCGCCGCGATGTGCTGGTCAAAGGGCTGCATGAAGCGGGCTGGATGGTCGAGATGCCGAAAGCGTCGATGTACGTCTGGGCGAAGATCCCGGATGCTTACGCCGGGATGGGATCGCTGGAGTTTGCCAAGAAACTCCTGCAGGACGCGAAAGTGTGCGTCTCTCCGGGGATTGGTTTTGGCGACTACGGTGATACGCACGTACGTTTCGCGCTGATTGAGAACAGCGACCGCATTCGTCAGGCAGTAAGGGGCATTAAAAGCATGTTCCGCACCGATGGGCTGCTGCCGCAGGCAACAAAAACAACGCCAGAGCAGGCGGGGCAGTAACCAAAAAAACAGGCGCCTCAGGCGCCTGTTTTTTTGACTACATTTTCTTTGCTCAGTTCATCATCAGGGCAAACGTGCCGACCCAGGCGAACAAAATCACTGAAAAACCCATCAAGAAATATTTCACGTTCATCGCTCCGCGTATTTCGTGATACGCATTAAAAACAGAGTCCAACTGATTATAGAGAGGTGAAGTCACTCCAGGGCGGAAATGAGAATTATCCCCGTTTTGGCAGCGACTCCAGCTCAGAATTCTGTGCTTTCAGGTAGCCAGACGGCGCTAATGTACGCCTAAATTTCAGGAGTGACAAGGGGCATTTTTTTAAATAATTTCCGCCACTTACGAGTGTCGTGGAACGGCGACAGTTTAATTTCGGGGTGGAATAAATTGCCCTTCGGCAACATAGCCTGCTAACGATAAACCGGAGTGATTACAGGTGATTGAAAAGGTTAGTTTCATGCAGAAGCTAACCTTTTTTCAGGGGCTAGTGGTAGAGAGAAGACTCACCTGCCGGACGGGTTTTGAAGCGGCGATGCACCCATAAATACTGCTCCGGCGCACGCATGATCTCGCTCTCGATCACCTTGTTGATGTATGCCGCCGCAGCCACCTCTTCCTGCGGATAGTTCTCCATCTCCGGCATGATGAACAGGCGATAGCCGCTTTTATCGGCTTTTCTGACCATCGTGACGGTAAGCATCGTTGCCTTTGAGAGGCGCTGAATCACGAATGTGCCGTTAGTGGTCGCAACATCTTTCACCGCAAAGAAGGGGGCAAAGCTGCTGCCATTGCGGCCATAGTCCTGATCCGGTGCAAACCAGACCGGTTCCCCTTTTTTCAGGGCGCTGACCAGACCGCGCAGGTTATTGCGGTTGATCATCGCTTTATTGGAACGCATGCGCCCGCGCGTCTGCACCCACTCCATGAGGGCGCTGTTATGCGGACGGTATGTCGCCATCATCGGCTGGCATAACCCCATCACCCGGCCGCCCAGCTCCAGCGACATAAAGTGAACGCCAATCACCATCACGCCGCGGTTTTTAGCCTGCGCGCGCTGCAAATTTTCCAGGCCTTCAACATCAAACAGCTTGCGGACCCGCTGGTCTGGCCAGAACCAGGCTATTCCCGTTTCCAGTAACGCCATGCCGATGCCTTTAAAATTATCAGCGATCAGATGTTCACGCTCTTCGGGGGAGAGCGCCGGAAAACAGAGTTCGAGGTTTCTGCGGCCGATAGACTCCCGGCGTTTCAGAAAGCGACGGGAGAGACTCCCGAGAGTCGCACCCAGCCAGCGCAGCGCCGGGTAGGGCAGCTGTACGAGCAGCCACAGGACACCCAGGCCAAACCACGTAAACCAGTAACGAGGATGCAACAGGGCGAGTGTGAATTTGCATTGAGACAAGATAGAACGACCTTTATGGAGAGTGTGTAGGTAGCGCCAGACAGGCGTTACGCCGTGCTTCTGTTATGACCTGCGTTAATCGTATAGGTTCCCGGTGGGCACCGTACATGCTCATGGTCTGAAAATGGTTGTCGCCGTTGGGCGGCGTAATGTAGCACTGATATATCTTAACTGCTAACACTACTTTTTGCTCAAAAAACCAGCATTAAAATAACCTAAACAGATGCTTGTTTTTATCCGGAAGAAGAGGTTATTCATTACCTGTTTCATATCCAAAATCAAAGTTGAAAAGCACGTTTTGGCGTAGGGCGTGATTCATCGGATAACTGTAACTTTGCCCGATGCTGACGGCATGGATCACCCGCAGCAGCGTGCCGCCGCTTAAGGACGATGGCGCGTCGGTAATGGTCACCTCCGCCCCCTGCAACCCATGCCGCAATGACTGATAGGCCGGAGAGGCGGTGATGCTGTTATTCATCACGCTGCACAGGCAGAGCAGCAGGCCAATCAGCGCCACCGGGAAGATCAGCGGATGACGGTTGAGCAGGCGAACGGGACGCCAGGCGGTGATATACAGCAGGGCGGCACTTAAGGGCAGAAGCAGCAGATAGAGCAGTTTTGCCAGGTGGGTGAGGGCCCCCAGCAGAGAGAACATCAGCGCGATGGGGGGAACAATCACCGCCCGCGCCGCATCCTCGCCCCGTTTTTCATTGGCCCCGCCCGCGCCGTAGCTGGCCAGCGCCGCCTGCAAACGGGGGAGCTGCTGCTGCATGGCGCGATCAAGGTGAGGGGCCTGCAGATCCAGCGCAAACTGTTTCAGGGCGTCATCTTTCGGGTATTCAGGCCTGACCCGGATTTCTCCAGGGAGTACCAGCTTCTCACGCAGCATTTTTTGCACGGCTTCCAGCATGAAAAACGATTCCCAGTCGAGCCGGGCCGGGATCGTCACGCCGTTATAAAGCCCTGCTGTCTGCGCGGCGCTATTGTAGCTGAGATAGTCTTTATAAATGTCCGCCCGTGCGGCCAGCCAGAGTTTGTAATAGCCGAGCAGACCGCCCTCCTGAACGCTGATGCTGTCCCGCAGGTTCTGCCCGGCCTCTCGCTCAAGCAGCTCGTGATAGCGGCTGACCGAACTCATCAGCAGCGGCAGCATCGCCAGAAACGCTTTCCCGGAGGGGCTGGTCCAGGTGTCACGCTGGCTGCCGTCGTCATCGATGGGAATGCCTTCCAGGGTCTGGTGTCCGTCAATTAACGACTGCTGATAGAGCTGGGCCAGCATCGACTTCTGGCGAAACTCGCCGGTGCTCCGGGCAACCTGACGTTCAATCACCCACTCCACCGCCTGCCAGGTCACTACCCCGGTGAGCAGGCACAGCGAAAACACCATGCCTGCCGTCCAGGGCGCAGGAAATTCAACGCCGCGTTTTCTCAGCCAGGCGTTACCTGCCAGCACCAGCTGGAATACCAGCAGTGCAGCAGCGATGGCGGTTAAGGCACGACCGTAGCGCTCCATGTTGTGAATGTCATCGGGTGAGGAAAGACTGCCTACCAGATCGAGCAGGCGCGAGTTAAACGCCAGCTCGCAGATGAGGTAGGTGAGGGTAAGGAGAATAACCAGCGCGTTTTGCCATAGCGGCAGCGTCGGGCGCTTAATCTCCGTTCGGCTTGCCAGTTCCCCGATAGCGCGTTCCGTCATGATTTAAGCTCCAGGCTGGTCTGACGGGTAACAGCCGGCTGCCAGATTTGCTCTGGCAGTGAATTATCCAGCACCGGCACCACCCGGGGAGCGGAGGGTTCTGCGGCTTTGACCGGTGGCCGTTTTTTGGCTTTCACCGGGGGGGAGGGAGCCTCTGCTGGCGCGCTGAGGAAGGGTTCCGGTGCGCTGTACGCGGGCTGGACTGGCGCAGGGCGAACATATTTCGGCGCCACGCGCGCCCGGCTGGGATTACTGTCATGGGGAGCACAACCGCTTACGCAGAGAAGCAGCGCTAACAACACTATCCCACGGCGGGGCATTTTTTGCAGTGGCACGCTCATCAGTATGTCCTGACTCAGTCGCACAGCGGAGTGACATCTTCTAACTGTAATCGGGAATTTTAATTCAGGTAGTTGTATCGCTTAAAAATGTGCTTACCCTCCTGCGAAGGTCTCCAGCGTCATGATCAGCCTGTATTCCCCCCCTTCGTACAGGGCTCGCCAGCCCGCGCCGGGCGCCTCTTCCCGGCTAATGGGCATGCCCTGGGCGGTCAGATGCGCAATCAGATCGGCGAATTCAGCCTCGTTAACCGGGCGGGGCTGCCAGAAGGTCTTTTTATTGTCGGTGAGGATCGGCAGGAGCTGGATCTGCGGCACCTGCTCGCCGAGCAGCAGGCGGACGATAAAACCATACGGCGGCATGCCGCGCTCCCGATATTCACCGTTGCTGTTAAACACTCCGTTGCCGATGCTGTAGAGCACCAGGCTTGTGCCGTGATGGGCCGCTTCACCGGGCATATGCGGCCCGGAACCGATAATCAGGTCGGCTCCGGCCTCGCTCAGACGCTGCGCCAGCGCCCGCTGTCCCGCCGTCGTCCAGCGGTAGTCGAGCCCCCAGTGGGCGAGAACGATGGTGGTGGCGGGATTGGCGCTGGCTTTTTCCTGACGCAGCTGTTCAGTCAGCCCGCCGCTCAGGCAGGCGACGCCCGCCCGGCGCGGCCGGGCATAAAAGGCGCACTCCTGCTCCATGTAGCGTCGGTACCAGTAGGCGCTGAAAATCTTGTACTGCCTGGCGCCCACCGTCAGGACCAGCGGAGCCTGTGCCTGCTGCGCATTAAACCCGGCCCCAATGCAGGCGATGCCGCCGTCGCTAAACGCCGCCAGCGTGCTGTGCAGACCCGGCAGTCCGGCGTCCATGGCGTGATTGTTGCCAAGCGCCACCGCGTCGATGCCCTGTTTGCGCAGAGCCGCAACCGAGGCCTGCGGATCGCCGGTCAGGCAGAATGGTTTTCGCCCTTCAGGGCAGGCGCGCAGGTCGGTGGCAAGGGCCGCCTCAAAGTTGGCAAGGGTAAAGTCGCTGCCGCGCAGCAGCGGAGCAATGTCCGCAAAGCTGTGATCGTATCCGTAGCGTTGCAGGGCATCGTCGATCCCGCGCCTCTGACGCTTGCGGGTGTACCACTCCCCAAAGTAGGTATCCCCCAGCAGGGTGATTGTCGCTGCCGGCTTCTGGAGCTGCCGTTCGACGGGGGCCGGAGCGGGTTGTGTACCCTCCACCCGGGAGAGCAGTTCATCCAGCAGATAGTCGAGATGGAAGGCGTCATCCGCCCCGGCGGCGCAGGCCAGCCAGAGATCCCCTGCGACCCATTGCAGCGCCAGACCCCAGCGTCCGGCACTGAATTGCCCCCAGGCGCTGCCGTTGCTGTGCAGGTTGGCGGTTTTACGGTACAGGTGCTTGCCGATGACCGCTTCGGGCTCAGCAAACCACGACAGCAGGTGCGGATAGCGCAGACTGAAATGGTACAGCAGCTTCGCCACATCCCTGAGCGTGGTGCGCTGGCCGGGACGGGGGCGGCCGGAGACGTTATTAATGTGTGTATCCGCCATCCCCTGTTCGCTCATTAGCTTGCGGAGCTGCTTCAGTGCCCCGGCGCTGCTGCCTGCCAGCTTTTCCGCGAGATGAATGGCCGCGTCGCAGGCGTTATGCATCAGCATCCCCTGCAACAGCGACTTCAGGGGCACCGTGCTGCCCTGCGGCAGGCCGAGCGCCGGATTGCCCTTCAGGACGTGGGCGGCAATGGCGTGCATCTCAACAGGCGTTTCAAGGGGCAGCTCTTTCATCAGTAGCCGCTCCGCCACGCAGGTGGTCAGCAGCAGCTGGCTGAGATAGGTTGGTGCAAAGGTGCTGTCACTCAGCCTGGAAACCCGCGTTTCGCCGGTGGTGAGATTCACCAGCAGACGGGCGGTCTCTCCTTCTGGCAGGGCAGGCGGCGCAGCGAGACGGGTCTTCAGAAGGCCGGTTAACCGGTTGAAGTCAGAATTTCGCACGCTCCCTTTAACCAGCACGATATCGCCGTCGCGCAGCGTCGGTGCTGCGGCATCCACCAGCGCTTCGACAGTGCAAAAGTGACCGCCGCGAACGTTCTGTGGCAGGACATTGTGCAGGGCCGCCATCTCATCACCGTGCAAAAAGGCCTTCCCGCAGCCTGCCGCCAGTAACGGCTCCGCCAGCGAGCGGTGGATCGCGTCGGACTGGTCGCCAAGGTTAATGATTCGCCCCAGCAGGGCTATCAACCGGCCCCCGCTTTCCCGGCGGTGCTGCGCGGCCACCTCGAAGGCGTTGAGCATGGAGAGGTATTCGGCGTTGTAGCTGTCGTCAATCAGGGTAACGGCTCCGCCGTCCGGCAGCGGCAGGTGGGTAATGCCCATGTGCTGACCGTCGCTGTGCCAGGCTTCAAGGCTGGCGATGATCTCCGGCAGGCTCACGCCGAGCAGGTCTGCGGCGATAAGCGAGGCCACCGAGTTAAGCGCAGCGCCCTTACCGGGCACGGCCAGCCGGTAGCGCAGGCTGTGCTGGCGCAGGGAGAGGGTCATCAGGCTGCCGTTGCCGTCCGGGGTAAAGGCCGTAATGCGCACGTCTGCACCGGGGTGAAAACCGTAGCTGATGATGCGGGCCCCGTCGCGGGTAACGCCTGCTGCCACGGTGTCATACCCGGCCATATCGCGGTTTAAAACGGCGTAGCCGCCGGGGATCAGGCCGTGGCTGATGCGTGCTTTAAAGCGCGCCACGTCATCAAGAGAGGTCACGTTCTTCCCCACCTGGGTGATGCCGATTTCGGTAATGATGACGATATGCGGCTTGATGCGCGGGCCGATCCCGCCGTTGCGCATCCACAGGGCAGAGATCGCCACTTCCATTACCACCGCCTGCGGGTTGTGGGCAGTCCGGGCCAACGTCACCGAGGCCCCGGTGCGGGTATTGTGGTTGCCGCGACTTGTCACTACCGGCATACGGGGTGAAAGAATGCTGTCCAGCATCTCTTTGGTCGAGGTTTTCCCTACCGTACCGGTGATCGCCACCAGCTTGCCGTCCAGCCGTCGCCGCGCCTCTTCTGCCAGCCACTGCAGCGCCTGATAGCTGTTACCGACCACCAGCTGGGGGAAGTCTGGCGGCAGCCCGTCGAGCCTGCGCTGAACAATCGCCCCACAGTAGCGGGAGGCGTGGCGGGAAAGGGAAAGATGGGTATCGCGCCAGCCCGCGTAAATCCCCGTGTTGCCGGAGCCCTGCAGCCAGGTGTCGGTATCCATGGCAATAAACAGGCAGGGGCGGGTAGGCTGCGCGTTAACATGAAAAATGGCGATGTCGCAGGCATGCCAGTCTGCATCCGGACGATGATGCCAGACGCTTCCGGGCAGCTTATCGAGGTCGGCGGCGGTCCATCCCGGTGCTGGCGTCTCAGCGCGTTGCTGGCGGGGCGGTGTCTGGCTCATGATGTTATTCCTGCTTTTTTGCGGCGTATCCGCGTAGCGGACAAAGACCAATGGCGGTAATTCCGGCGTTACCCTTCAGATCGTGGTATTGCGGCGGTATGGCGGGGCGTTCGAGCAACGCTACCCGATGGCCATGCTCACGCAGCGCAGCGGCAAAGCGCGCCTGCAGATCGAAGGGGGTATTGCGATCCTGCGGGTTCCCGATCACCAGGATCAGCCGGAAGGGATCGGCGGCGATCCCACTGATATGCTCGAGCGGGTCCCAGGGGTGAGAAAGCCCGGTATTGTCCAGCCCAGGGGCAGGGGATTCACCGCGCCGCTGGCGAATGCGCTGCGCCCGCTCCAGTATTCCCCAGGCGCCAGAGGTAAGCACCGCGCAGTCAATATCCCGGCGACCGGTGGCTAACAGCGCCGACGCGGCGGTGGCGCCCCCGCTGTGTCCGTTGAGGATAACGCGCTGGATACCGTAGCGGGCCTTGATGGCATCGAGGGCGGCATTAATCGCCTGGAACTCTTCTGCCTGGCGACGGTGATAATGGTTGCCGCTGGAGCCATAGGTGCCGGGGCGGGCGATGATGATTGTCGGCAACCCGGTCTGGCGCATGATGGCCCGGGCCTGGCGGCGTTGGTCAGTTGCGGTGTTGCCGGGGATGGTTTCGGGTGGGCGCTTAATCTGCGAGACGCGATCGCCTTTGAGCACCACCACCACCAGTGGGGCGGCCCGGAGGTCCCCCGCGCTGAAATAGCGCATGCAGGCGTTACCGCTCGGGGGGCGCACCCACACCGCATCGTTACCGGTTGGGCAGTGCTGTCGGGAGGCCGGTTGGTTCCACAGCAGCGGCGTCTCAGCGTAAGCAAAAACGCTGGCCAGCAGCAGGCTCCATACCGCAAAACATCGACTCACAACAGCGCCCCGGGAGAAACAATAGATATACAGAATACACAACTTGTCATACATAATGGTATTATCGGGTTAGGATTTTTCTGACAGGGTTTCCTCAGGCGTTCTCAGGAGTAAAAATGCCGCTCAGCCAATTACTGGCGCAAACCCGCCCGGCGATGGAGTTGCTGGACGTCGCGCCCAAACCGTCGATCTGCCCCGCCTGGGCGATCTTTTTTAGTGCTTCCGACAGCCAGAGCCGTGCGCATATTGTGCAGGGATGTGGCGACACTTTCGATCAGGCCTGGCAGCAGGGCGCACAGGCGCTGCAGCAGTGGCAGCTGAAGAGCGGCACGGAGGTTTGCTGGCTGCGGGTGGATCTTGTCGATAAGGTACAGGCCCTGCGCTGGGATAATCTGCAGGAACGATTAGCCAAAACCAAACGTAACTATTTTCGCTTTGGCCTGAGCATGGATCCGGCGTTTCGCTACGCGATGCTGGAGCAGGAGATTGCCGCCAACGCGCTGCTTTACCACGGTGACCACGGCGTTGCCACGCCCAATGCCAATAATCTGGCCCATTTTTCCCGCCGCCGCTTCGGCGCGCTGCTGACATGGCCGGAGCAGCCTGACCAGACGCTCTGGCGCTTCACCACTCAGGCGCTGTTTTGCGACGGTGAGCGGCTGTTGCCCATCGAATCGACCGGGCGTAACAGCGGCTACCGCCAGCTACCTGACTGGCAGGCAACGGCCCTTGAGCCGATGATCGCCTCCGCCACCGACTATCTTGCCCGGCAGGTCACTCCGTCCGGACGCTATCAGTACGGCTGGTTCCCCTGCTTCGATCGCGCTATTCCCACCTATAACGCCCTGCGTCACGCCAGCTCCACCTATGCCCTGCTCGAAGGGTGGGAGGTGACGCAGCAGCCGGAGGAGCGGGCGGCCATCGAACGGGCGCTCCACGATCTTTGCAGCAGCTTTATTCGCACTTACCGGCTTCCCGATGGCAGTGACGCCGATTTCCTGGTGGATACCGGGGATGAAATTAAGCTTGGCGGCAACGCGGTGTGCATTCTGGCGATGGCGAAATACAGCGAGCTGACCGGCGATAATCAGTATCTGGCGCAGATGGCCCGGCTGGCGAACGGGATCGGCTTTATGCAGGACCTTAAGACCGGCGGGTTTGTCCACGTGCTGAACGCCGGGGATCTCTCCCTGAAGGCGGCGCACCGCATTATCTATTACGACGGTGAAGCGGCGTTTGCGCTGATGCGTCTTTATGGCCTGACTAACGCCCCGCGCTGGCTGGAAATGGTCGAGCGGGCAATGGATCATTTTATTGCGCAAAAGCACTGGCAGGCCCACGATCACTGGCTCAGCTACTGCGTCAACGAGCTGACGCTCTACCGGCCGCTGGAGCGCTATTACCAGTTTGGGCTGGATAACGTGCGCGACCATCTCGACTTCGTCAAGAACCGTGTCACCACCTATCCCACGCTGCTGGAGCTGATGATGGCGGCATCGCGGATGATCGCGCGGCTTGAGTCATCGCCGTATAAGCATCTGCTGGCGGGCTTCGATATGGCGGTATTCAACGAGGCGCTGGAGACCCGCGCCCGCTATCTGGCGAACGGCTTTTTCTGGCCGGAACTGGCGATGTTCTTCAAAAATCCGCCGCGCGTTGTCGGCAGCTTTTTTATCCGCCACCATAGCTACCGGGTGCGGATCGACGACGTTGAGCACTACCTTTCCGGCTATGTCGCGTACCGTAAGCGCTGGCTTGCCCGGTCAGGCGAGAAGTAAGTCAGCGCCATGCGGCTTTCTCGTTCCCGTTTCGTGAGCTGTCGACGCTGGCTGTCGCTCTGGCTGGTGGTATTGCTGGTTATCTCTCCCGGGCTTGGCGCCGGGTGGGATTTCAGCGCTATCAGCACCCGTACCGAACGGCTCTATGGCCCGGCCACCCCTGCCGCCCGACAGCGGATTGATGAGTGGGCCGCGTTACTGAAGCAGCCGTCTCAGGGGGCGATTCAGGACACCCTGAACAGGGTTAACCAGTTTTTTAACGCCCGCATGGCGTTTCGCGATGATATCGTCGTCTGGAAGCAGCAGGATTACTGGGCAACGCCAATTGAATTTTTGCGTAAGGGGGCAGGGGATTGCGAGGACTTTGCGCTGGCGAAGTATTTCACCCTGCGCGAACTGGGCGTGCCGGCGAACCAGTTACGTATTACCTATGTTAAGGCACTGGAACTGAACCAGGCGCACATGGTGGTGACATGGTATTCCACCCCCACGGCGATCCCGCTGGTGCTGGATAATCTGAAAACCGCCATCTTGCCTGCCACACAGCGTACCGACCTGCTTCCGGTTTATGCGTTTAACGGCGAAGGGCTGTGGCTGCCGCAATCTGGCGGCAACAAGCGCGTGGGTGACAGCAAAAGGCTCTCCCGCTGGCAGGATCTTCTCACCCGAATGCGTGCAGAAGGATTTGTAATTAATGAATAGGATTGGGCCATGTCTCTTTATAAACAGCTACTGACAGGCATCTGTTTATTTACGCTCGTCATTTTCTGCGGCAACTTTTTCGTTACCCTGGAAAGTTCACGGGATCAGTATCGCAATCAGCTCAGCGCCCACGCGCAGGATGCGGCGACGGCGCTGGGTCTGACCCTGACGACCCATATCGACGATCCGACCATGACCGAGCTGATGGTGAACTCCATCTTTGACAGCGGTTATTTCTATCGCATTCGCGTGGTGGACATTAAAACCAATAAACCGATTATCGAGCGCAGCGACGTGCCGCAGAGCACCCGCGTACCGCAGTGGTTTGTGCGGATAGTGAACCTCAGCCCTGGTGAGGGCGACGCCATTGTGATGCGGGGCTGGACCCAGGTCGCCCGGGTCGAAGTGGTCAGCCATCCGATGTTTGCCCTGGCCCGCCTGTGGGACAGCATCGTCGCCAGTTTCCTGTGGCTGATCGGCTGCAGCCTGCTGTTTGTGCTGGCGGCCACGCTGATGTTAAGCCGTGCCCTGCGTCCGCTTAACTATATTGCCGGACAGGCGATGGCCATCTGCCGCCGCGAGTTTCTCAACATTCAGGCACTGCCGAAAACGCCCGAGCTGCGCCGGGTGGTGGATGCCACCAACATGATGGTGACGCAGCTGAAGGTGTTATTCAGCGAACAGGCCCGGCGTACCGAAGCGCTGCGTCAGGAGGCGTATTACGACAGTCTCACCGGCCTGAGCAACCGCCGGGCGTTTGATATGCAACTGCAGTCTCGCCTGAGCGATGAAGAGAACGCTGCCGGCCATATTATGCTGCTGCGGGTGCAGGATCTGATGGGCCTGAACCAGCGTCTGGGCGGCGCGAAATCCGACCAGCTGCTGGTGGCGGTGGCGGATATTCTGAGCGGCCTGCAGCGCAACAATTTCCACAACGAAGGCTTTTTAGCCCGCGTGCGCGGCGGGGAGTTTGCTATTATCGCCCCGCAAATCCTGGGCCAGGAGCTCGATAATCTGCGTAATACCCTCGGTACGCAGCTGAAAGCGTTGTCTGAGATGGGCATGAGCGACGTGACCCCGGTGGCGCACTTCGCGGTGGTACCTTTTAAGGTTGGCGATACGCCGCAGGCGGTACTGGCTCAGGCGGACCAGGCGCTGGCGAGAGCCGAAACCGAGATGCGCATCTTTACTACCCCCGATACTGCATCGGCAACTGAAAGTGAAGACGATCATCACAGCTGGTACACCCGTCTGGACGCGGTACTGACCAACGGAGCCTTTGAACTCTTCTCCCAGCCGGTTTACGAGTGCAATAACCGGCATGTGGTGCTGCATCACAAGATCCTCGCCCGAATCAAAACTCAGGAGGGCGAGCTGGTGCCGGCGGGGCGCTTTATGCCGTGGATCCACCGCCTCGATCTCAGCCGTCGCATGGATATTGTGATGCTCCAGCAGACCCTGCGCGAGCTGGCAAAATCGCCGCGCCCGCTGGCGCTCAGCATTAGCGGCGCCAGCGTTACGGACGACCAGAGCCTCAATGCCCTGTTACAGCCGTTAAAAAGCGCGCCGCAACTGGCGAACTGGCTGACGTTGGAGCTGGATGAGAATGAGTTACCCGACGTGGAGCGGGTGAATGTGCTGGTCAGTCGTCTGAAGGCATTGGGTTGTCGTCTGGGCATCCAGCATTTTGGTGGCCGCTTCCACCTTATCGGCAATTTACCGCAATGGGGTCTGGCCTGGATTAAAGTTGATGGCAGTTATATTCGCGATATAGACAGTGAGGACGATAAAAAACTGTTTATTGAGGCAATTTACTGGGCTGCCCGCCAGATTAATCTTCCTTTAATTGCCGAGCGCGTGGAAACAGCGGGCGAACTGGCGACTCTCGAAAAAATGGGGCTATATGGCGCGATGGGGCGCTATTTCGCTGATGCCAGTACGCTGGGTGGAAATTAACCTCAAAGGCTAAACAGAGGCTGAATATGTATTACGTAGAACGCGATACGGAAAGACGAATTATTCGGGTGGAACTGACACCTTTTCCCGAAATGACGGAACAGCACGATCCCTGTACGCCTGAGATTGACGAGTGGCTGCGCCAGCGCGAGATCCGTGAAGCCACGCTGTATCAGCTGCGGCAAAGCGACCTGGAAATGGTGCGTGTGCTGGAGGATCTGATCGAGGTTCTGATGAGCAAGGGGGTAATTACCATTACCGATCTGCCGCCAGCCGCGCAGGCCAAACTCACCAGCCGTGCGCAGGCGCGCCGGTCGCTGAGTGGTCTGGAAGGGTTAATTGCGGATGACGATGAGGGGCTTATTTAGCCGTTATTATTACGTGACGGAATGAATCAGCACGAAATAGAGGGGTATTATCCAGGCTCCCTATTTTGATAGTGCCGATCTTTTTCGATTCATGTTTATTCATTGCATCTATTAATATAGTGCCCTGACCTGTACCTGAATCAATAAATCAGCGGCAGAAAGGCGTATTCTGGCCATAGTTGCACAGCGAATTAACAATACAGATTAATTACTCTTTTCGTATTCTGAGCCCGATCAATGGATGAACAGGGCGGGAAAAAGATTGAGGGAGATAATATATGAGTGGCGTATCCGGGATCGTTAAAGCCGTAATCGGACAAGTATTTGCCGTCAGCCCTGATGGCAGTAAGCGTTTGCTGACCGAAGGGGATCGCGTTCTCGAAGGAGAACAAGTCCAGACAGGCGCGACTGGCGCAATTACCTTATCTCTGGCGGACGGCAAACAGCTGGATCTGGGTCGTGACAGCCAGTGGGATAGCTCAGGGCACGTCGTCACGCCCGACGCGGCGGCCCAGCAGCAAGATATTGCTGCCATCCAGCAAGCGATTGCCGACGGGCAGGACCCGACGCAAACCCTTGAGGCAACAGCTGCAGGTCCACAATCCGGTAACACTGGCGGCGAGCCAGGCGGCAGCGGCGGTGGGTCACATACCCACGTTGTGCTCGATCTAACTGGCGAAATTGTTGACCCTACTGCGGGCTACCCCACCATCGGGCTGGACTTCCCCGAAGATGAACCCCCGGAAGAATTAACGCTGCTCGATACTGACGATTCTGATGCGGATGTGGATTCTGACGCTGATGCCGATGCGGACGCGGATGCTGACGCAGATTCTGATGCTGATGCTGATGCCGACGCCGACGCCGACGCCGATGCGGATGCCGATGCGGACTCGGATGCCGATGCGGACGCCGACGCCGACGCTGATTCTGATGCAGACGCCGATGCAGATGCAGATGCTGATGCTGATGCTGATGCAGATTCTGATGCCGATGCTGATGCTGATGCTGATGCTGATGCTGATGCTGATGCTGATGCAGATTCTGATGCCGATGCCGATGCCGATGCCGATGCTGACGCTGATGCGGATGCCGATGCGGATGCAGACGCTGACGCTGATGCGGATGCGGATGCCGACGCGGATGCAGATGCGGATGCAGATGCGGATGCGGATTCTGATGCCGATGCGGATGCCGATGCGGATGCCGATGCGGATGCTGACGCTGATGCGGATGCGGATGCGGATTCTGACGCCGATGCCGATGCAGACGCAGATGCTGATTCCGACGCCGATGCCGATGCCGATGCGGATGCCGACGCCGACGCCGACGCAGATGCTGACGCTGATGCCGATTCGGATTCTGATGCCGATGCGGACGCTGACGCGGACGCGGACGCGGATGCGGATGCGGATGCTGATTCTGATGCCGATGCTGACGCCGATGCGGATGCCGATGCGGATGCCGACGCAGATGCAGATTCTGACGCGGATGCGGATGCAGACGCCGATTCGGATTCTGATGCGGATGCAGATTCTGATGCGGACGCTGATGCAGATGCCGATGCCGATGCCGATGCCGATGCCGATGCCGATGCTGACGCCGATGCTGATGCAGACGCCGACGCGGATGCCGATGCCGATGCCGATGCGGATTCTGATGCAGACGCCGACGCAGATGCCGACGCCGACGCTGACGCTGACGCTGACGCGGATGCTGATGCAGACGCAGATGCCGATTCCGACGCCGATGCGGATTCTGATGCAGACGCCGATGCCGATTCTGACGCAGACGCAGACGCCGATGCCGATGCCGATGCTGATGCTGATGCTGATGCTGATGCAGACGCCGATGCCGATGCCGATGCTGATGCCGATGCCGATGCAGACGCCGATGCCGATGCAGACGCCGATGCCGATTCTGACGCAGACGCCGATGCCGATGCCGATGCGGATTCTGATGCTGACGCTGACGCTGACGCTGACGCTGATGCGGATGCCGATGCGGATTCTGATGCCGACGCCGACGCTGATGCGGACGCTGATGCGGATGCCGATTCGGATTCTGATGCAGACGCTGATGCTGATGCGGATGCCGATGCGGATTCTGACGCTGATGCCGACGCTGATGCGGACGCTGATGCGGATGCCGACGCTGATGCGGACGCCGACGCCGACGCCGACGCTGATGCGGATGCCGACGCTGATGCGGACGCCGACGCCGACGCCGACGCTGATGCAGATGCGGATGCAGATGCCGACGCCGACGCCGACGCGGATGCAGATGCAGATGCCGATGCAGATTCTGATGCAGACGCTGACGCCGATTCGGATTCTGATGCGGACGCTGATGCAGATGCAGATGCCGATTCGGATTCTGATGCTGATGCTGATGCTGATGCAGACGCTGACGCTGATGCAGACGCCGATGCCGACGCCGATGCGGATGCGGATGCGGATGCCGACGCCGACGCGGATTCTGATGCCGATGCTGACGCTGACGCTGATGCCGATGCTGATGCGGATGCCGACTCGGATGCAGACGCTGATGCCGATGCGGATGCAGATGCGGATGCAGATGCGGACGCCGATTCGGATTCTGATGCGGACGCCGATGCCGACGCCGACGCCGACGCCGACGCCGACGCCGATGCTGATGCGGATTCTGATGCAGACGCAGACGCAGACGCCGATGCAGATGCCGATGCAGATGCAGATGCCGATGCTGACGCGGATGCCGATGCAGATTCTGATGCGGATGCAGATTCTGACGCAGATGCAGATGCAGATGCCGATGCAGATGCCGATGCCGATGCGGATGCAGATGCCGATGCCGATGCGGATGCAGATGCCGATGCCGATGCTGATGCAGACGCCGACGCTGATGCAGATGCAGATGCAGACGCTGATGCGGATGCCGATTCCGACGCGGATGCGGACGCTGATGCAGATGCCGATGCAGACGCCGACGCTGACGCTGACGCTGATGCAGATGCAGATGCAGATGCAGATGCAGATTCTGACGCTGATGCGGATGCGGATGCGGACGCTGATTCTGATGCTGACGCTGACGCTGACGCTGATGCCGATGCCGATGCTGATGCAGATGCAGATGCAGATGCCGATGCGGATTCTGATGCCGATACCGATGCCGATGCGGACGCCGATGCGGATGCCGATGCAGACGCTGATGCCGATTCGGATTCTGATGCGGATGCCGATGCTGACGCGGATGCCGACGCTGATGCTGATGCGGATGCCGACTCGGATGCAGACGCCGATGCCGATGCAGACGCTGACGCTGATGCAGATGCAGATGCAGATGCAGATGCAGATGCAGACGCAGACGCTGACGCCGATTCTGATGCCGATGCCGATGCCGATGCCGATTCTGACGCCGATGCCGATGCCGATGCTGATGCAGACGCCGATGCTGATGCAGACGCCGATGCGGATTCTGACGCGGATGCAGATGCTGATTCTGATGCGGATGCCGACTCGGATGCCGATGCAGACGCTGACGCGGATGCAGATTCTGACGCTGATGCCGATGCCGATGCCGATGCCGATGCCGATGCCGATGCTGATGCGGATGCCGACGCTGATGCCGACGCTGATGCAGATGCAGACGCCGACGCTGATGCCGACGCTGATGCAGATGCAGACGCCGACGCTGATGCGGACGCCGATTCTGATGCCGATTCTGATGCCGACGCCGATGCTGACGCGGATGCCGACGCTGATTCTGATGCCGACGCCGACGCCGACGCCGACGCTGACGCTGATGCCGATGCCGACGCCGATGCAGATGCAGATGCGGACGCTGATGCAGATGCAGACGCCGATGCGGATTCTGATGCAGACGCAGACGCAGACGCAGACGCAGACGCCGATGCAGATGCCGATGCTGACGCGGATGCCGATGCAGATTCTGATGCGGATGCAGATTCTGACGCTGATGCAGATGCAGATGCCGATGCGGATGCCGATTCCGACGCTGATGCCGATGCAGACGCCGATGCAGATGCCGACGCCGACGCGGATGCCGATGCCGATTCGGATTCTGATGCAGATGCCGATGCAGATGCTGATGCTGATGCGGACGCCGATGCCGATGCGGATGCGGACGCCGATGCCGACGCGGATGCCGATGCAGACGCTGACGCGGATGCAGACTCTGACGCCGATGCCGACGCCGACGCTGACGCTGATGCCGACGCGGACGCGGATGCAGATTCTGACGCCGATGCGGATTCTGACGCCGATGCAGACGCTGATGCCGATGCGGATTCTGACGCCGATGCAGACGCTGATGCCGATGCGGATTCTGACGCTGATTCTGATGCAGACGCCGATGCGGACGCCGACGCGGATTCCGATTCTGATGCAGATGCCGATGCCGATGCCGATGCAGACGCTGACGCTGACGCTGATGCCGATGCCGATGCTGATGCTGATGCCGACGCTGATGCCGATTCTGACGCCGACGCCGACGCAGACGCTGACGCCGACTCAGACGTCAAACTCACCGTTACCGTCACCCCTGGCGATAAAACCTCCGAGACGACGGATGACAAGATCATCCACGTTAACGGCGGTAGCGGCGATCCTAACGGTTACGACATCCAGAACGGCGTGATTGTGGCGATCGGCAGTAACGTGCATGTCTGGCTGACCCCGGATAGCCCGGATGGCAAGATCCCTGGCGACTTCGTGCCGAAGGCCGACAGCCCGGATCAGATCCACTACTACAACAGCCAGGGTAACGCTAACGCCAACAATGGCGACAAAACCCATACCGATATCTTTGTGGTCGGGGATCACACGGGGGGGTATTACCAGCAGGGCGACTGGCCGGAGGATCGCTATGACTTCAGGCCGATCAACGGTATCACCGGCAACCAGGGCTTACCGCAAAGCGAGGCGGGTAAGGACTATATCTTTGTTCAGGGTAATGAGGCTGACTACACCGTCACCGGTGTCGAACATCCGCAGAACGGCAAGAACAATGACATAGACAACCTGCATGTCACCGATAACGAGACCGGGAAATCGCCGTTCCAGAATGCCAACGGCATCGAAGGGGTGGTGTTTGGTGACGGGCCGTCCTCGGAGCTTGGCGGCAATACCACCGTCAGCTACACGGTAACGCTAAACCTGGACGTCAATCTCGAAACGTCGGACAGCAGCGACCACCTGAACAGCATCACGCTGACCGGTATCCCGGAAAACGCGACCTTTACCGGCAACTATGCGGACGTCAGTTACAACGCTGAGGATAAGACCTACACCCTGACCTTTGATAACGACACCTCGCACTTCAATGGTCAGGTAAGCGTTGAGCTGCCGGATGGCAAAAGCGATTTTGGGGAGATCGGCCTGGAAGTGGACTCTACAGCCTCTGAGCATCATGAAACCGATTTTACCGTCGACGGCAAAGAGGGCGGAACCTTCGTCAGTGAATCCCACGGCGGGGAAGAGCACGCCGATGATAACGTCGACGATCACCCGCTGATGGCCGCTCACAGCGTTGAGGAGCATCATTCGGATAGCGACGAAGACAATCACAAGCCGGTGAACAGCAGCCTGACGGCGGATGACCATGACGCTGACCACAGTCTGACGACCGCGGATCATGCCGCATCGTTAATCGATGACGACAATCTGATGCTCAGCACCGCAGCGGCGGATAATGCCAGCGCGCCGACGGCATCGGCCGATCACGCGGGTGATGCGCAAAGTGAGGCCCTCACGCTCCAGAGTACGGATCAGCAGGAGCAGCTGAACTTCAGCGATCTCATTCATGATGAGGCGCATAACGATCTCAGCACGCTGATTCAGGCAGGGCCGCAGAGCGATACGGCGGATGCACCGGCGGAGGTGGAGCATGTTCCTGCTGAAGGCGGCGAGATCGCCGGAACGGACGGTTATGACGCCGGTAACGACGCGATGCTCGAGAGCCTGATCGCCAAACCGGAAGATCACGCCTGACGGCTCGCCGCGCAGGGGCAGTCTGGCTCTGCGCGGCACACATTATTCAGATCAGACGAAGGACCCTGTCTGACCACAAAATCGCAGGATGCATTTTTCCCTCGGTCTAATGGGACTTTCTCTGGTGGATATTGACCAAAAATCAAGGGATATGAAGGAAAATCAACAAGATGAAACAGTATAGTCAGTTCGTTATGGGGGCAGCCCTGGTGCTCAGCGCCACTCACAGCCAGGCCACTACCCTGGAGCAGGCCGTAAAAGACAGCCTGCTATGGCATCCGGAAGTTAACGCCTCGGTAAACAGCCGTTATTCCGCCGATCAGGATCTCCGCGCTGCCAAAGGCGGCTATCTCCCGACGCTGGATCTCACCGCGGGCACCGGTTGGGAGCAAACCGATAACGCCAGCACCCGCGCGGCAGGCGATCACCTGCGCGATCTGCACCGCAGCGAATCCGCCATCAACCTGCGCCAGAACGTGTTCAACGGTTTTGCCACCACCAGCGAAGTGGGCCGCCAGAAAGCCACGGTCAACTCCCGGGCCTGGACGGTGCTGAATACCAGTGAATCTACCGCGCTGCAGGCGATTCAGACCTATCTCGACGTGCTGATGCGCCAGAAGATGGTGGCGCTGGCCGAAGATAACCTCAAAAACCACGAGCGCGTGTTCGATCAGATCCGCCTGCGTACCGAGCAGGGCGTCGGCCGTCAGGCAGACTTCGAGCAGGCCCAGGCGCGTCTGGCACAGGCGCGCAACAATCTGCTGACCGAGCAAACCAACCTCGAAGACTCCCGCGCCAACTACCAGAGCATCACCGGCAAAGAGCCAGATACCCTGGTGATGCCGGCTAAAATTACGGTGCCCGCTTCGCTCGACGCCGCGCGTGCCGTAATGCTGGAAAACAATCCGCTGCTGAAACAGGCCGATGCCGACGTGGAAGCCACCCGCCAGCAGTACGAAGCGGCCAAATCGCGTTTTTATCCGGATGTGAATGTCGAAGTCGGGCGTACCATGGATAACAACATCGATGGTACCCGCGGCCACAGCCAGGAGTGGCAGGCGATGCTGCGCATGCGCTACAACCTCTATAACGGCGGCAGCGATCAGGCGACGCTCACCTCTTATGCCTACAAAATGAAAGAGGCGCAGGATGTTAAAAACAACGCCCAGCGTCAGCTGAACGAAGATCTGCGTCTGGCCTGGAACGCCCTGAAAAATGCCGGGCAACAGGTGCCGATCGCCAAAGAGTATGCCGATCGCAGCGTGCAGGTGCGTAGCGCCTATCAGGAGCAGTTCAGCCTTGGCGACCGCACCCTGCTCGATATGCTGGACAGCGAAAACGAAGTGTTCAGCGCCCAGCGCCGCTACGTCGAGCTGCAGTTCGTCGACATGTTTACCACCTACCGCATCAGCGCCCGTACCGGTGAACTGCTTAAGAACCTGAATATTCAGCCGCCGTCCGCTGCCGAGCCGCTCGAACAAGCGAAATCTTCCCAGGCAGAACTGCCTGAATTAAAGTAAGACGCCCTGAAAGGCTGACGGGGTTGTTGCTGGCACAATAAACAGCAGTAACCCTCTCTTTTTTATCTGCGACCGCGGTCTGCAGAACACTGAGGCAGAGAATGACGCCTGATATTGACTCCTCCGATCGTATCGAGATGCCCCCGCAGGCGCAGGGCAGACAGGATCCGCGGCAAAGCCATGACGATCCGCTGCTGGACGCGCTGATGATCGTCTGTAAATTGCATAACGTCGTGACCAGCCGCAACGTCCTGACCGCGGGGCTGCCGCTGGACGCCCACACCCTGACGACAGAGACCTTTCCCCGCGCCGCCGGACGGGCCGGGCTCAAGGCGCGGGTGATGCAGCGTGGGCTGGAAAACATTACCGCGCTCTCTCTGCCTGCCATTCTGCTGCTGAAAAACAACCAGGCCGCGGTGCTCATTGGCTGGGATGACCAGCAGCGCGCGCGCCTGCTGCCCAGTGAAACGGAGGGCGGTGAAATCACCGTCTCGCCCGAAAAGCTGGCGGAGAATTACAGCGGCCGGGCGATTTTTATCTCCCCGCAGCATGAGTTTGATGCCCAGCCGACGGCCACGCTGCCGCGCACAAAATCCTGGTTCCAGGACACGCTCAGGCTGTCGAAATTCCTCTATATGGATGCGGTGGTCGCCAGTTTCCTGGTCAACCTCGTGGCGCTCAGCGCCCCGCTGTTTGTGATGAACGTCTATGACCGGGTCGTGCCTAATCAAGCCACCGCCACCCTGTGGGTGCTGGCTATTGGCGTCAGCATCGCCTTTGTGTTCGACTTTGTGCTGAAGATCCTGCGGGGTATTTGTCTCGATCTGGCGGGCAAGAAAACCGACCTGGTGGTCTCCTCGGCGCTGTTCGAGCGGCTGCTGGGGATGAAGATGAAGCTCCGCCCACAGCGGGTGGGAAGCTTTGCGCAGAACTTCCAGGAGTTCCAGTCGATTCGTGATTTTCTGTCGTCGCTGACGCTGACCGCTTTTATCGACTTTCCATTTACCCTGCTGATCCTGCTGGTGATTGGCATCATCGGCGGCCCGCTGGTGTTTATCCCGCTGCTCGCTTATCCGCTGGCGCTGCTGGTGAACTGGCTGATCCAGCGCCCGCTGATGTCCCGCGTGAAAAAAACGTATCAGCTCTCTAACGAACGCCAGGCGATGCTGGTGGAGACGCTTACTGGTCTTGATGCCATCAAGATCAATAACGCCCAGAGCGAGCGCCAGTATCAGTGGGAGCACCTTACCGGCCAGTTGAGCAAGCTGGAGCTGCGGGTGAAGTCGCTCTCTTATGTGGCGGTGAACTTTACCGCCTGGCTGCAACAGTTCAGCGGCGTGGCCCTGATCGTGGCCGGAGTCTACATCATTATTGGCGGCAACCTGAGCATGGGCGGGCTGATCGCCTGCTATCTGCTGCACCGTCGCGCCATGCTGCCCATCGGCCAGCTGTGCAGCCTGATCACCCGCTACCAGCGCGCGCGGATGACCAAAGCCACCATCGACCGGATGATGGATCTTGAGCAGGAAGTGCAGGACGACGAAGTGCCGCTGAAGCGGGAAACACTCTCCGGCGCTATCGAGCTGCGCGATGTGACCTTTATCTACCCGGGCAATCAGTATGCTTCGCTCATCAATGTTTCCCTGACGATCCAGCCCGGGGAAAAGGTGGGCATCATCGGGCGCAGCGGGTCGGGTAAAAGCTCTCTGGCGAAGCTGCTGGTCGGTTTTTACCAGCCGAACAGCGGCAATGTGCTGATCGACGGCATCGATGCCCGCCAGATTGATGTTCACGATCTGCGCCACAACATTGGCTACGCGCCGCAGGATATCCACCTGTTTAGCGGCACCCTGCGCGAGAATCTGGTGTACGGCGCCAGCTATGTTGACGACGAGACCATGCTGCGCGTGGCCACCCTGACCGGGGTACACGAGTTCGCCCGTCGTCACCCGTCCGGCTACAACATGCAGGTGGGCGAGCGGGGGATGAGTCTTTCCGGCGGCCAGCGGCAGGCTGTCGCTCTGGCGCGTGCGCTGCTGCTCGACCCGCCGGTGCTGCTGATGGACGAACCTACCAGCTCAATGGATAACACCAGCGAAGATCTGATCAAAAAGGCGCTCGCCCCGGCGATCGCCAACAAAACGCTGCTGATGGTAACCCACCGTGCGTCGCTGCTGACGCTGGTGGATCGTCTGATTATCGTCGACAACGGCAAAATCATTGCCGACGGTCCGAAAGAGAGCGTGATGAGTGCGCTGAAGAAAGGACAAATTCATGCGAATCGTTGAGACGCTTAGCCGCCTGATGAGCTGGCTGTCAGGAGATAAACAGCCCGCACCCTTTACCACTAACGAGGTCAACAAAGCCCTGCTGGACGATGCCCCGCGAGTGGTGCGCGTCACGCTGTGGGCCATCTTCGCCTTCTTTATCGCCATGATCCTCTGGGCATCGCTGGCCAGTATCGACGAGGTGACGCGCGGGGAAGGGCGGGCTATACCGTCGTCCCGCCTGCAAAAAGTGCAGAACCTCGAAGGGGGGATCGTCGCTGAGGTCTTTGTCCATGAAGGCGAGGTGGTGAAAGCCGGCGCGCCGCTGCTGCGTCTGGATGATACCCAGTTTCGTTCCAACGCCGGGGAGAGCGAGGCCGACAGGCTGGCGCTGCAGGCGCGCATCCAGCGTCTGACCGCACAGCTGAACGATGCCACAACCCTGACCCTGGCACCGGAGATCGTGAAGCAGGCCCCGGATATCGCCAGCGGCGAGATGGAGCTTTTCGCCAGCGTGAATAAACGCATTCAGAGCGAACTGGCCGGGCTCAACGAACAGCTCATTCAGAAGAAGCAGGAGTTGCTCGACTTCCAGGGCAAGGCCAGCCAGTACCGTCGCAGCCTGGCGCTGCAGCAGCAGGAAGTCGCCATGTCTGAACCGCTGGTGGCCAAAGGAGCGATCTCTAAAGTTGAAGTGCTCCGCCTGCGTCGTGGCGTGGTGGAAACCCAGGGGCAGCTCGACTCCGTGACCCTCGCTATTCCCCGGGCAGAAGCGGCCATCAAGGAGATTGAGAGTAAAGTCGGCGAAACGCGCGGGCGCTATCGCAGCGAAGCGTTGGGGCAGCTCAACGAGGCGCGAACCGATCTCAGCAAAATCGAGGCCTCGGGCAAGGCGATTTCCGACCGGGTGAACCGTACCCTGGTGACCTCACCGGTGCGGGGCGTGGTACAGCAGCTAATGGTGAACACCATCGGCGGCGTGATCCAGCCGGGTAACGACCTGGTGGAGATCGTTCCGCTGGATGACAAACTGCTGGTGGAAGCGAAAATCCGTCCACAGGACATCGCGTTTTTACGTCCGGGACAGGAGGCAACGGTGAAGTTCACCGCCTACGACTACACGATCTATGGCGGCCTGAAGGGAACGCTGGAGCAGATCAGCCCTGATACGGTCACCGACAAAGACGGGAAGAGTTTTTACGTGATTCGACTGCGTACCGACAAAAACCACCTCGGCACGGATGAAAAGCCGCTGTTAATTATTCCGGGTATGGTGGCGTCGGTGGATATCATTACCGGTAAGAAAACGGTGATGGCGTATCTGCTGAAACCGATTCTGCGGGCGAGGGCGGAGGCGTTCCACGAGCGCTAAGAAAGTATGAAGACCACCCCGGGAAGAGGTGGTCTTCAGGCATTACCACATCAAATCATCAGGCACGACGAAATCAGCGTACGGATCGTCTTCGTCTTTCGCTTCCTGTGTCAGCTCGCCGCTAAATACGATATAGCTCGCATCACGCTGCATAATTTTATCGGCAACAACCGCAGGGATGATGGCGTATTCGCTTTCGCGGCCCGCTTCAGCCACCAGGCGCGCAATCGCCAGACGACCATTGATCAGCTGTTTTTGTGTGGTTTTATCCACCAGCACTTTTTTAATCAGATTGCCGTCGGTGAAGTTGAAGCCGATATCGCCTTTCGCTATCACGATCCGGTTCATCTCAATTAACTGCTTGATCTGCGCCTTGTACTCTTTGGCGAGGGCTGCCTGCTTTTGCTGCTCGCTCAGGGCCTTATCGCGCTCCATCTGCGCCTGTTTATTCACTTCCACCGCTTCTCGTGCTTCACGCGCCTGAACGCGGGATTTTTTGGCGGTGCGCTGTACCTTCGCCATCTTTTTGCTGCTGACTAAGCCAGCTTTCAGCATCTGTTCCTGGAGTGTGAGTTTGGTCATGTTCGTTTCTGAAATCTGTCAAATGATGGGCAGATTATACCTTTAATTCCCCAGCAGGGATAACCTGAGCAAAACCGGCATCAAGTAGCCCGAGGGTAACATCCAGAATGGCTTTTGCGCTGAGCTGATGCTGTTTCAGTTCGAAACTGATCGCTGCATCTTTTAAGACAGTGATTTTTAATCCGAGGTCTGCGCCCGATCTGACGGTAGAGTTAACGCAAAATCCGGCTACGGCACCGATAACCACCAGCTCTGAAATACCCGCATCCTGAAGATAATCAAACAAACCCGTAGAGCTGAACGCAGACGATGTGTGTTTAATAAAGACCGGTTCGTCGGCTAATTCTTCAAAGGACTTAAGGGGTAAGCTGGAAGGAGAACGGTGATGGAGCGGCGAGCCCTCCTCGGGCGTTTGATGGCGAACGTGTATGACCGGGGCGCCTGATTGTCTGAATTTCTCAATGATAGCGGTCATGTTTTCAATGCTGTTTGGCGGAAAGTAATCCACACCCTGTTGAATTCTTTCCGCAACAAAATTCTGCATATCGATGATGAGTAGTGCTTTGGACATATAACTCTCCTTAGGTCTGGCCTCGGGTAGGATTAACCGCGCTTTACGCACGGTAGCCAAACCCTGAAGGGAATGACTCTATCCGCAATGACCTTCGGCGTACCCCTACTAAATTTGGTTAAGTTCTCAATAAATCATCAACTAATCCAGCGCATGACCGATAACCGTTGCAGTGAAACCTGAACCGGTACATCGGAATGTTAAGCCTGAATACGAATTTAACTGCGTTAACCATCCAGGGGAAATCCTCACAAAATACCTCTGCCCTCGCGCAGGCCATCCGCAATCTCTCTTCCGGCATGCGTATCAACAGCGCCAGGGATAATGCGGCGGGCCAGGCCGTGGCTAACCGCATGACCAGCGAGCAGAATGCGTTGCAGCAGACGCAACGTAATGCAGGTGATGGTTTATCACTGGTGCAGACTGCCGAAGGCGCGATGAGTGAAATCAATAACCGGCTGCAGCGCATTCGGGAACTCACCGTAAAAGGGCTCAGTGAAACTAACAACCTGGCGGATGCGGATGCTATTCAGGCTGAAATTAACTTAAACCTGAAAGAGATCGATCGGCTGAATACGTCCGTCGACTTTAACGGTATTAACCTGCTGGACGGTAGTGCTGGCTCGGTCGGTTTTCAGGTCGGCACCCGGGATAATGAAAAAATCTTTCTCGATCTATCGAAAAACTTCAGCGTGGAAAATATCGGGCTGAAGGATTTCGTTATTCGCGGTATCAGCGGCAAGGTTTCAGACATCAGCCAGGTAACAGGAAGCGCCAGTAATATCGACCTGAACAGCAGTAATGTCAGCGTAACCTGGTCTCCGACAGGCTCATACAACGCGCCGCAACTGGTGCGAAACGCCAATAATGGCCGGTATTATATTCAGGATACAGGCGCTGACGGTAAGCCTGCTTATTATCAGGCCACCACCGCCGCAAGCTGGAATACCGCCAGCGGAACGGGTAGCGTGAGTATCAGCGCAACGAATGGCACGCCTCTCTACAGC
Organism: Leclercia adecarboxylata; assembly: GCF_023639785.1. Lineage (NCBI taxonomy): Bacteria > Pseudomonadati > Pseudomonadota > Gammaproteobacteria > Enterobacterales > Enterobacteriaceae > Leclercia > Leclercia adecarboxylata. Next base: position 3,306,742 of record NZ_CP098325.1, on the reverse strand, counting down.
AGCGTCAGCCAGCTAGACAGCCGATCCATTCCTTCGGTGAGCTATCTCGACACCAATGGTGGCGGACTAAGTAACAGCCCGGCACCGTCATTACGGGAATCAAACGGCCAGTATTATATTGAGCAGGATGATTTCTATTATCCTGCCACCCTGACCTATGGTTCATCCGGTGCCGTCACCGCGCAAATGACCAGCACCACGGCAAAATGGGAGACGGATTTCGGCACGCTTCCGGCTGTCGTAACCAGCACACCCAATATTGATCCCACGACGGCAACGCTGAATTTTAACGATGCCAGTAATAATGCGGTCTCCGCCGCTGATGCCAGGCTGCTGAAATCAGGCAGCCAGTACATTATGGAAGTGGACGATGGCAACGGTAATTTTAGCTATTACACTGCCTCGGTGACGACAACGACCGACGGCACGACCAGTTCGCTTGTGGTGACGGCGAATAATGCTACCAGCCTGAGTAATTTCTCAGATGTGACTCATGTTAACGGGACGTCAGCCGTCACGATGGATCCTGCGAAGGTCAACGTGCGCTATACCGATGCCGGGGGCAATATTTCCAACGATGTGCTGCGCCTGGACGCGGACGGTAATTACTATATGGATGTGGTGAACGGCACCGAGTCAAAAAAAGCCACTCTGGTTTTGACTGATGAGACGCCTGCCCGCTTCCTGCTTAAGACCCTGAACGGTCTGGGAGATCTGCAGATCTACTATCAGGCATCCTTTAGTGCCTCTACGGATGCAGCGACCAACTACACGACCCTGAATATCTCTGAAGTGGGTGACGAAATTCGCCTGAAAAACCCTGAGAACCCTCTGGCGGCGCTCGACAATGCCATTAAGCAGGTCGATGAACGGCGCAGCACCCTGGGGGCAGTGGCGAACCGTCTGGAATCCACACAAAATCTTCAGGCGACGATGTCAGTCGCGGTCAATGCATCCCGCTCACGAATTGAGGATGCTGACTACGCCTTTGAGATGTCAAATCTGGTGCGTGCGCAGATATTCCAGGAGTCCCTGGGATCGATGCTGTCGAAAGCCAATCAGATGCCGCAGGTGGTGCTGTCGTTGCTGAATGGTGCGATAAAGTAGATGAAATGAAGCCCCGGGATGTCGGGGCTCCGTAAATCTTAGCGAATAACGTTACCGTGCTGGACGCAGCGTCCGTCGTTACAGCTCACGGCATCCACTCTGGCTGCCCGGTGATTTCTTGCCTGCGCGGTAACGGTTGCCGCCGCTACAGGATGGTTGGAATTTGCGACCACGGCCGCGCGTTCTACCGGATGGAAGACAACGCCGGCAAAGGCAGAGCAGGGGGCGAGTAATGCCATAGCGATCAGGATCTTCTTCATCAACTTTCTCCGTTCAATTTTTTATACCCGGTAAGGTATGGATACGTTCTGATGGCAGGAGAGTACATCACAGCAAGCTGTTGAGTTGTGTGTATGGGTGCTATGAGGGATGACAGATTGAGTGGCGGGATTTGTCCCCTGCAGGAATCGAACCTGCAACTAGCCCTTAGGAGGGGCTCGTTATATCCATTTAACTAAGGGGACGAAGCGGCACGAGTATAACGTCATTTAGACAATGCGTTAAGCGCGTGACCGCCTGACTGCTTAAAGTGTCGCCATTCAAGCCGATTTTTTATCTTCTTCGGCTTCCACCTGCCTGGCTTTCATCTCGGCTTTGCGCTTATTAGACATATCGTTACGAATCTGCGCATGGCTCAGCAGGGCAAAAATAAAGGTCCCGCCGCAGATGTTACCGGCCAGAGTAGGAAGGGCGAAGGGCCAGAAGAATTCGGTCCAGTGGATGGTGCCATTAAACACCAGATATAAGATTTCCACCGTCCCCACCACGATGTGGGTAGTATCGGCAAGGGCGATAAGCCAGGTCATCAGGATGATAACCACAATTTTTGCCGAACCGGCCGCCGGGAACATCCAGACCATAGTCGCAACGATCCAGCCGGAGATAATCGCGTTGGCGAACATCTCCGATGGGCTGTTTTCCATCACCCCCATACCAATTTTCACAAAGGCGTCGCGGGTGGGCTCATCAAATATCGGCATATACTCAAACGCCCAGGCGGCGACCCCGGTACCGATAATGTTGCCCAGCAGCACCACGCTCCACAGGCGCATCAGCAGGCCGAAATTGCCCCAGGTCGGGCTTTGCATCACCGGCAGTACGGCGGTGACGGTGTTCTCGGTAAAGAGCTGCTGGCGCGCCATAATCACGATAATAAAGCCAAAGGTGTATCCGAGGTTTTCTATTATTATGCCGCCGGGTACCCCTTCGAGCTCGACGTGAAAAATCCCTTTTGCCAGCAGGGAGGCGCCCATTGATAATCCGGCTGCGATCGCAGACCAGAACAGCGCCATGGCGTCGCGCTCCAGCTCCTTTTCACCGTCCTGGCGAATATGTTCATGGATGGCCATCGCGCGCGAGGGCAGGCGGTCCTCGTCGACCTCAATCTTCTTTCCCCGGCGATTCTCCTCGCTTTCCACTTCCAGCTCTTCAGTATGACCGTCTATTTTCTCTTCTTTTAGCTCGTCCATCGCAACGCTCCATAGTGATCAGATACCCTTAAGCGTAGCGCTTTTTCCCCCGTCGCCCGTGGGTATGCTCTTAAATTCCTGCAATGGCAATAAAGGCGATACATCAATGGCAAAGGCCGTATAAAATTGCCAGCCAAACGAAAACGTAAAGCCAGGCTATTCTGAGATCATACCAGAGAGTGTTTATTGCCCCGATTTGTGGTCGTAGACATCAGTAGTCGTGCTGATACAATCACTTGCACGTTTACAGACAGAGCGCGAAAGCGCCATGACGGATGGCTTTTGCTGATAGCCATACTTAACAGGGAGAAAGATATGAAACTTCGGCTGTCGGTGGTTGCGCTGAGCACCACGTTGCTGATGGGCTGCGCCAGCTCTGGCGAGCAGCAGGGGCGCTCCGATCCTCTGGAAGGATTTAACCGCTCCATGTACAACTTCAACTACAACGTGCTGGATCCGTATCTGGTGCGCCCGGTTGCGGTGGCATGGCGTGATTATGTTCCACAGCCTGCCCGTAATGGCCTGAGCAACTTCACCAGCAACCTCGAAGAGCCTGCGGTGATGGCGAACTACTTCCTGCAGGGCGATCCTTATCAGGGGATGGTCCACTTCACCCGTTTCTTCCTGAACACCCTGTTAGGGATGGGCGGCTTTATTGACGTTGCCGGGATGGCGAATCCGAAGCTGCAGCGCGAGCAGCCGCACCGTTTCGGTAGTACCCTGGGTCACTATAATGTGGGTTACGGCCCGTACGTGCATCTGCCGTTCTACGGAAGCTTCACCCTGCGTGATGATGGCGGCGACATGGTCGATACGCTTTATCCGGTGCTCTCCTGGCTCACCTGGCCGCTGTCGATAGGTAAATGGACGCTGGAAGGGGTGGAGACGCGCGCGCAGCTGCTGGATTCCGACGGTCTGCTTCGTCAGTCTTCCGATCCGTACCTTATGGTGCGTGAGGCCTACTTCCAGAACCACGACTTCATTGCCAACGGCGGCAAGCTGAAACCGGAAGAGAACCCGAACGCCAAAGCGATCGAAAATGAACTCTCCGAGATTGATGCGGAATAAAAAAGAAAAGGTGAGCCCCAGGGCTCACCTTTTTTAATCGTGATGTGATTAGAACGCGTAGTTGAAGTTCATGCCATACAGCCAGGCTTTACCTTCAGAAGAGAACTCATACGGACCCTCCTGGAACGACACTTTCTGACCGTGCATATAAGAGACACCCGCATCGATTGAAGCATCTTCGTTGAATGCATAGGTTGCACCGGCGCTCAGCCAGAAGCGATCCTGATCCGGAATGGAGATAGAACGCTTGTCTGCCGGAACCGGGCTGTCATCGAAGGCAATACCGGTACGGAACGTCCAGTTATCATCCATGTAGTAGGTGGTACCCAGCGCGATGCGGTAAGCGTCACGGAAGCTTTCGTCTTTATAGAACAGCGTATCACCGCCGCTGTTGGTCGCTTTCAGCTCCTGGAACTGGCTCCAGCTGGTGTAGGTCAGGCTATAGTGGATAGCCCATTGCGGTGCGACTCGGTTGTACCCGGACAGTTCCCACATCTCAGGTAAATTCAGGGTCAGAGAACCGCCAGTGGTGCGGCCATCTGTGCCCAACGGCAGACCAAAGTTGCCCAGGATCTGGTTGTAGGCTGATGGCAGGCTGCTCTTATAGTCGCCATCGAAATCGATTTTCACTTCAGAACGGTAGGTAAAGCCATACCGGTTGTTCTTATCGATTTCATACAGAATACCGGCGTTCCAGCCATAGCCCCACTCATCACCCTTCAGGTAGGCAATCTGGGTATCTCCCTGGATCCCGGCGACCTGTCGTGCCAGGGCCGGAGGTAATGCGCCGGAGCCTGCGATAACGCGACCCAGGTCACCCGCGTAGCGCTCAATTTTCGCTTTCGCATACACCGCATCAAAGCCGACGCCGAAGCTCCAGTGATTATCCAGGCGATAAGCACCGCTCAGGTTCAGGTTAAGGGTTTCCAGGTCGGTTGTACCGCCGTAGGCCCCTGCTGCGTAATTGTTATTGAACTCGGTCGCCAGTCCGTAGTTAGAGGTTACGGATGCGCCCCAGCCGAACTGGTCATTGATAGGTGCAACAAAGTGCAGGTTTGGCACCCATGCAGTTGGCGCGATGTTATCCGCGTTCAGGCTTGCGCCCGTAGGAGAGCGTCCGGAGATATCTACATCAGGGTCAACAAAAATGGCACCTGCGGAGAGGGTTGGACGATCAAACATCATGATCAGGGCAGGGTTACGGCTCGCGTTCCCGGCATCATCAGCGATGGCGCCTTCCCCGGAATAGGCACGGCCCAGGCCTGAGGAAGAGAACTCGTTAAGCTGGAATCCCGCTGACCAGGCGGAGGTGGAGACGATTGCCACTGCGACTGCCAGCGCAGTTTTTTTGAACAGGGTTTTCTGGCTCATGACCATAACCTCATTGAGTTATTTTTATGCAATTTTTGTTACATACCGTAACAGGAGCGCGAAGTGTAGGGTCTGTCGTAACACTTAGAAATCAGACCAGTGGCGAGAGTATAGGTCTGACCAGATAGAATGTTGCAAGAGTGTTTGTGAATATTTACTGATATGTTTTTCGAAACGGGATCTGGGTGGCAAAATTGTGACCAGTTCGCTTCCTCCGAATGGGTGATTTTTGTTTTAGATCATTTTTACGTGTGATATTGCTCACTTACCCGCTTTAAAGCCATTAACGACTGGAGCCGCCCCCGCCCGGCGCGTAAAATATCAGCATCGTGTTTATCTCGCGCCATGCGCGAATGAAGAGGAAATCTACTATGAGTAAATGCAGTGCTGATGAAACCCCGGTTTGCTGCTGTATGGATGTGGGTACCATCGTGGACAACACGGATTGCACCGCCTCTTACAGCCGTGAGTTTGCCAGCCGTGCCGACGCCGAAGAGACGCTGGCCGCGCTGACCGAAAAAGCCCGCGGCGTGGAGTCTGAACCCTGTGCAATTAACTCTACCTTCACCGACGTAGAAGGTGGGGTTCGCCTGGACATCGACTTCGTGTTCAGCTGCGAAGCAGAATCCCTGATTTTTCAACTCGGTCTGCGTTAATTCCTTTCAACGCCTCCTTCCTGGAGGCGTTTCGTTTGTGCTCTGTGTGTTCGCTCGCAATTTTTCCTCTCCCTGATTGGCTAATGTAAAAATTTGGTTAAGACTGTTATCAGGTCAGACCACTTTGCGCATTTGTTATTCACAGGGGAGCGTTATGAGTCAGGCATTACCGCTAATCACCCGTCAGGGCGATCGCATTGCCATTGTCAGTGGATTACGTACGCCGTTTGCCCGTCAGGCGACGGCGTTTCATGGCATTCCTGCCGTCGATCTGGGAAAAATGGTCGTAGGAGAGCTACTGGCTCGCAGCGAAATCCCTCCCGAGGTTATCGAACAGCTGGTCTTTGGCCAGGTGGTGCAAATGCCGGAAGCGCCTAATATCGCCCGTGAAATCGTATTGGGTACCGGGATGAACGTGCACACCGATGCCTACAGCGTCAGCCGCGCCTGTGCCACCAGCTTTCAGGCGGTGGCGAACGTTGCGGAGAGTCTGATAACCGGCACCATTCGCGCCGGGATTGCCGGCGGAGCCGACTCCTCGTCCGTTTTACCGATTGGCGTCAGTAAAAAGCTCGCCCGTGTGCTGGTGGACGCCAACAAAGCCCGCACCACCGGGCAGCGCCTGTCGCTGTTTTCGCGCCTGCGTCTGCGCGATCTACTCCCTGTGCCACCTGCCGTGGCGGAGTACTCCACCGGGCTGCGGATGGGGGATACCGCCGAGCAGATGGCGAAAACCTACGGCATTACCCGTGAACAGCAGGATGCCCTGGCGCACCGCTCGCATCAGCGCGCCGCCCAGGCCTGGGAGGAGGGCAAGCTGGCAGATGAGGTGATGACGGCCTATACGCCGCCCTTCCGCGAGCCGCTTAGCCAGGATAACAATATTCGCGGTACCTCTACGCTGGCGGATTACGCGAAACTGCGCCCGGCGTTCGACCGTAAACACGGCACCGTCACCGCGGCGAACAGCACCCCGTTAACCGACGGCGCGGCGGCGGTGATCCTGATGACCGAATCCCGCGCCAGAGAGCTGGGCCTGAAGCCGCTCGGCTATCTGCGCAGCTACGCCTTTACCGCCATTGATGTCTGGCAGGACATGCTGCTGGGGCCTGCCTGGTCTACGCCGCTGGCGCTGGAGCGTGCCGGGCTCACCATGGGCGATCTGACGCTCATCGACATGCACGAAGCTTTTGCCGCGCAGACCCTGGCCAACGTACAACTGCTGGCCAGCGAACGTTTTGCCCGGGACGTGCTGGGCCGCGCCCATGCCACGGGCGAAGTGGATGAAAGCAAATTTAACGTGCTGGGGGGCTCCATTGCGTATGGGCACCCCTTTGCGGCGACCGGGGCGAGGATGATCACCCAGACGCTGCATGAGCTGCGCCGTCGCGGCGGCGGTTTTGGCCTGGTCACCGCCTGCGCGGCGGGTGGCCTGGGTGCCGCAATGGTTCTGGAGGCAGAATAATGGAGATGACAACGGCGTTTACCCTGCACGTGCGTCTGGACAACGTGGCGGTAGTCACCATCGATGCGCCAGGCGAAAAGATGAATACCCTGAAAGCAGAGTTTGGCGGCCAGGTGCGCGCCATCCTTAAGCAGGTGCGTGAAAACAAAAACCTGCGCGGGCTGGTGTTCATCTCGGCCAAGCCGGACAACTTTATTGCCGGGGCCGATATCAACATGATTGCCCGCGCCGAAAGCGCGCAGGTGGCGGAGGATCTGGCCCGTCAGGGGCAGCAGATCATGGCCGAAATTCATGCTCTGCCGATCCCGGTGATTGCGGCGATCCACGGGGCCTGCCTTGGCGGCGGTCTGGAGCTGGCGCTGGCCTGTCACGGACGCATTTGTACCGACGACGCCAAAACGGTGCTGGGCCTGCCGGAAGTGCAGCTTGGCTTACTGCCGGGCTCGGGCGGCACGCAGCGTCTGCCGCGGCTGGTGGGTGTCAGCACGGCACTGGAGATGATCCTTGCCGGCAAACAGCTGCGTCCGCGCCAGGCCCTGAAGGTTGGGCTGGTGGATGAGGTGGTTCCCCACGCCATTTTGCTGGAGGCCGCCGTTGCGCTGGCCCTGAAAGGCAAACCGGACAGTCGTCGCTTACCGGTACGCGAGCGCGTGCTGGCGGGGCCGCTGGGCCGCGCGCTGCTGTTCAACATGGTGGGTAAAAAAACCGAGCAGAAAACCCAGGGCAACTACCCGGCGACAAAACGTATTCTCGAGGTGATCCATACCGGCCTGACCCAGGGCAGCAGCAGCGGCTATGCCGCAGAAGCCAAAGCCTTTGGCGAGCTGGCGATGACGCCGCAGTCTCAGGCGCTGCGCAGCATCTTTTTTGCCAGCACTGAAGTGAAAAAAGATCCCGGCAGCGAGGCGGAGCCTGCGCCACTGGACGCCATCGGTCTACTGGGCGGCGGGCTGATGGGGGGCGGTATCGCCTTCGTGAGCGCCAGCAAAGGCAAATTACCGGTGCGGATCAAAGACATCAACCCGAAGGGGATCAATCACGCGCTGCAATACAGCTGGCAGTTGCTTGATAAAAAGGTCAAACGCCGCCATATCAAAGCCAGCGAGCGCGATCGTCAGCTGGCGCTGATCTCCGGCACTACCGATTACAGCGGTTTCCGTCATCGTGATGTGGTGATTGAGGCCGTATTCGAAGATCTGGCCCTGAAACAGCAGATGGTGGCCGAGGTTGAAGCGAACTGTGCACCGCACACCATTTTTGCCTCCAATACCTCGTCGTTGCCTATCGGCGATATTGCGGCCGGGGCCGCGCGACCTGAACAGGTGATCGGGCTGCATTTCTTCAGTCCGGTAGAAAAAATGCCGCTGGTGGAGGTCATCCCGCACGCCGGAACGAGCCCGCAGACCATTGCCACTATCGTGAAGCTGGCAAAAATGCAGGGCAAAACGCCGGTGGTGGTCGCTGATAAAGCCGGGTTCTACGTCAACCGCATTCTGGCTCCTTATATCAGTGAAGCCATGCGCCTGCTGACCGAAGGCGAAAAGGTTGAACATATCGATAATGCGCTGGTGAAGTTTGGTTTCCCGGTCGGCCCAATCCAACTTTTGGATGAGGTGGGAATCGATACCGGCACTAAAATTATACCTGTGCTGGAAAGCGCTTACGGTGAACGGTTTAGCGCACCTGCAAACATTGTTTCTGCAATTTTGAATGATGATCGCAAAGGCAGAAAAAATGGACGCGGTTTCTATCTTTACGACCCAAAAGGGCGTAAAAGCAAGAAGCAGGTTGACCCGGCTATTTATGGGCTTATTAAGCCTGCCGGCGAGGGCAAACTCTCTGCGACACAGTGCGCAGAACGCTGCGTCATGATGATGCTCAACGAAGCGGCGCGCTGCTTTGATGAGAAGGTCATTAAAAATGCCCGTGACGGTGACATTGGCGCCGTGTTTGGCATCGGTTTCCCACCTTTCCTGGGTGGCCCGTTCCGCTATATGGATAGCTTAGGTGCGGGTGAAGTTGTTGCGATTTTACAACGACTGGCTGTGCAATATGGGCCGCGGTTTACGCCGTGTGACACATTGTTGCAAATGGCGGATCAGGGGCTGCGATTTTGGCCAGCAAAGGAAACTGACCTTGTAAATTAAGGTCAAATAAGAGTAAATCCGCCGTTGAAGGGTCTGGTCCTGTCTAATTTGTAAACTGACATTGACTATACTTACGCCGTTGAGGTAAAAAACAGCGTTTCATTCAACGGATGGATCAGGCACAATGCCCGGCCATCGGGTTTTCTACCTCGTGATGTGTTCACGCGGGGAAGTAACACCGGTGATCCTGGTCAACAAAAGCGGTGCAATATGCAAGTTTTTATCATGCGTCACGGTGACGCGGCACTTGATGCTGCCAGTGACTCTGTACGTCCTCTGACGCCTTGCGGCTGTGACGAATCCCGTCAAATGGCTACCTGGCTGAAAGGGCAAAAAGTGGATATTGAGCGTGTCCTCGTCAGCCCGTTCTTACGCGCTGAACAGACGCTGGACGTGGTGGGGGAGTGTATGAACCTGCCTGACAGCGTCGAAGTTCTGCCAGAGCTTACCCCCTGTGGCGATGTGGGTCTTGTCAGTGCCTATCTTCAGGCGCTGTGCAATGAAGGTGTCGCCTCTGCGCTGGTGATTTCACATCTGCCGTTAGTCGGCTATCTGGTAGCTGAACTCTGCCCGGGCGAAACGCCGCCGATGTTCAGCACCTCTGCCATTGCCAACGTCACCCTCAATGAAACGGGTGCTGGCGTGTTCAACTGGCAGATGAGCCCCTGCAATCTGAAGATGGCAAAAGCTATCTGACGCACTGGATCCAGGCGGGTAGCAACAGCCACCCGCCTGCCTCTCAGGGCAGCTCAGGCGGTTGCCACTCTTCGACTTCTATCAATACCAGCAGTGCGGCATCTCCGCCGTACTCTTTCGGTGCCTGATGAAACGCCATCACGTGTGGATGCTGAGCCAGCCACAGCGGGGTTTGCTGTTTAAGAATATGTTTGCCGTGGCCGTGCATCACGCAGGCACAGAAGACATGTTCCCGGCGGCAGGCGGCAATCAGCGCGCCCAGCTCCTGTTTCGCCTGCATCTGGGTTAACCCGTGCAGATCGAGAAACAGCTCCGGCGAATAATCTCCACGACGCAATTTTTTCAGCTCAAAATGGCTGACGTCCGACCGCACGTATTTCACCGCGCCTTCCGTGTTCAGCAGCGGCTGGAACTCGTCGGAAAAATAGTGGCTGGCGTCGGCCTGCTCCTGGATCAGGCGTTTTACCGGAACTTCACTTACTTTTTTACGTAGCGGGCGGTGGACGATGGTGTCCTGCTTGATTTTACGCGTGCCTGTCATCAGCTGACGAAACAGCGTTTGATCCTCCTGGCTCAAGGATGTTTTCTTTTTCATGGGTCCGTCTCATCTCTTATTTCCGACAGTGTACCTGACTCGCCGTACAGCAAAACGCATTTTTTACCCCCAGGCCGTTAGCGACAGTGCTGATTTATCGCCGTCTTCATGGCACACTAGCCGCCGAAAATTTAGCGAGCATGCCCTGGAGAACATAGTGGATAAAATTTTTGTCGATGAAGCGGTGAATGAGCTGCAAACCATTCAGGACATGTTGCGTTGGGCGGTCAGCCGTTTCAGCGCGGCCAATATCTGGTACGGTCACGGTACCGACAACCCGTGGGATGAGGCGGTACAGCTGGTGCTGCCGTCGCTCTATCTGCCGCTGGATATCCCGGAAGATATGCGTTCTGCGCGTCTCACCTCCAGTGAAAAACACCGCATCGTTGAGCGCGTGATCCGTCGCGTAAACGAGCGTATCCCGGTAGCCTACCTCACCAACAAAGCCTGGTTCTGCGGCCATGAATTCTTTGTCGATGAACGCGTGCTGGTGCCGCGCTCGCCGATTGGTGAGCTGATTAACAACCACTTCGCCGGCCTGATTGACCATCAGCCTGAGCACATTCTGGATATGTGTACCGGCAGCGGCTGCATTGCCATCGCCTGCGCTTACGCCTTCCCGGAAGCGGAAGTGGATGCCGTAGATATCTCCACCGACGCGCTGGCCGTGACCGAGCACAACATTGAAGAGCACGGCCTGATCCATCACGTTACGCCAATTCGCTCTGACCTGTTCCGCGACCTGCCGACGCTGCAGTACGATCTGATCGTCACCAACCCGCCGTACGTTGATGCGGAAGACATGTCCGATCTGCCGAACGAATATCGTCACGAGCCGGAGTTGGGCCTGGCCTCCGGCTCCGACGGCCTGAAGCTGACCCGCCGCATCCTGGCCTGTGCGCCGGATTATCTGACCGACGACGGTATTCTGATTTGTGAAGTCGGTAACAGCATGGTACATCTGATGGAGCAATATCCGGATGTGCCGTTCACCTGGCTCGAGTTCGACAACGGTGGTGACGGCGTCTTCATGCTGACCAAAGCGCAGCTTCTCGCCGCGCGCGAGCACTTCAGCATCTACAAAGATTAATCCAACGGGCTTCGGCCCGTTTCACATTGCGCAAACACAGAAAGCTCAAACACAGAACAACGAAAACGGAGCCGTAATGGCAGGAAACAGTATTGGACAATTATTCCGTGTGACGACGTTTGGCGAGTCTCACGGGCTGGCGCTGGGTTGCATCGTTGATGGCGTGCCGCCTGGCATCGAACTGACCGAAGCCGATTTACAGCACGATCTCGACAGGCGTCGCCCGGGCACCTCGCGCTATACCACCCAACGCCGCGAGCCGGATCAAGTCAAAATCCTGTCAGGCGTCTTTGAAGGACGCACCACCGGCACCAGCATCGGCCTGCTGATTGAGAATACCGATCAGCGTTCCCAGGATTACGGCGCCATCAAGGATGTGTTCCGTCCGGGCCACGCCGACTATACCTACGAGCAGAAATACGGTTTTCGCGACTATCGCGGCGGCGGTCGCTCCTCCGCCCGTGAAACCGCCATGCGCGTGGCGGCAGGCGCCATCGCCAAAAAATATCTGGCGCAGAAATTTGGCATTGTTATCCGCGGCTGTTTGACCCAGATGGGCGATATCCCACTGGCGATTGTCGACTGGGATCAGGTAGAACAGAACCCGTTCTTCTGTGCCGATGCCTCGAAGTTGGAAGCACTGGACGAACTGATGCGCGGCCTGAAGAAAGAGGGCGACTCCATTGGTGCCAAAGTCACCGTCGTGGCGGATGGTGTACCGCCGGGCTGGGGCGAGCCGGTCTTTGATCGCCTCGACGCCGATATTGCCCATGCGATGATGAGCATCAACGCAGTGAAAGGGGTAGAGATTGGCGACGGTTTTGACGTGGTTCAGCTTCGCGGTAGCCAGAATCGCGACGAGATCACGAAAGAAGGCTTCCGGAGCAATCACGCGGGCGGCATTCTGGGCGGCATCAGCAGCGGGCAGCAGATTGTGGCGAACATCGCGCTGAAACCGACCTCCAGCATTACCGTGCCGGGCCACACCATTAACCGCGCTGGCGAAGAAGTTGAGATGATCACCAAAGGGCGTCACGATCCTTGCGTTGGGATTCGCGCAGTGCCGATCGCCGAAGCGATGCTGGCGATCGTGCTGATGGATCACTTCCTGCGCCAGCGCGCGCAGAATGCAGATGTGACGACCACCATTCCACGCTGGTAACCATGAAAAAAACCGCAATTGCTCTGCTGGCGCTGCTTGCCAGCGGGGCCGCTCTGGCGGCAACGCCCTGGCAAAAAATCACCCACCCGGTGGCGGGCAGCGCCCAGTCCATCGGCGGGTTCTCTAATGGCTGTATCGTTGGCGCAGAGGCGCTGCCGCAGCAGTCCTCTACGTATCAGGTGATGCGCACCGATCAGCGTCGCTACTTTGGTCATCCGGATCTGGTGCTGTTTATTCAGCGCCTCAGCAACCAGGTGCATAACCTCGGGCTGGGTACGGTGCTGATTGGCGATATGGGGATGCCCGCAGGCGGACGCTTTAACGGCGGCCACGCCAGCCATCAAACCGGGCTGGACGTGGATATCTTCCTGCAGCTGCCGAAAACCCGCTGGACGTCGGCACAACTGATGAAGCCCCAGGCGCTCGATCTGGTTGCCCGCGACGGCAAGCATGTGGTGCCGTCGCTCTGGTCGCAGGAGGTCTCCAGCATGATCAAGCTGGCGGCAAAAGATAACGACGTTACGCGCATCTTCGTTAACCCGGCCATCAAGCAGCAGCTGTGTGAAGATGCCGGAACCGACCGCGACTGGCTGCGTAAAGTGCGACCCTGGTTCCAGCACCGTGCGCATATGCACGTCCGTTTGCGCTGCCCGGCGAACAGCCTCGAGTGTGAAGATCAACCGTTACCGCCACCAGGCGATGGCTGCGGTGCGGAATTACAAAGCTGGTTTGAGCCAGCGAAACCTGGATCGACCAAGCCTGAGAAGAAGACACCGCCTCCGTTGCCGCCTTCCTGTCAGGCGCTACTGGATGAGCATGCCCTCTAATGGACCAATTTGCTGAATTGTTTATGGTATCGCCACTGCTGTTAGTGGCGCTGTTTTTTATCGCTATGCTGGCGGGTTTTATTGATGCGCTGGCCGGCGGTGGCGGGCTGTTAACCGTTCCGGCCCTGCTGGCGGCCGGGATGAGCCCGGCGCAGGCGCTGGCGACCAACAAGCTACAGGCGTGCGGCGGATCCTTATCCGCCTCGATCTACTTTATCCGCCGCAAGGTGGTGAACCTCGCCGACCAGAAGCTCAATATCCTGATGACCTTTATCGGCTCGACCAGCGGGGCGCTGCTGGTTCAGCATGTGCAGTCCGATATCCTGCGCCAGATCTTACCCATCCTCGTTATCTGTATTGGCCTCTACTTTTTACTGATGCCGAAGCTCGGCGAAGAGGACAGACAGCGCCGCCTGCACGGATTGCCCTTTGCGCTCATTGCCGGTGGCTGCGTCGGTTTTTATGATGGTTTCTTCGGCCCCGGCGCCGGGTCGTTTTACGCCCTGGCGTTCGTGACGCTGGCCGGTTTTAACCTCGCTAAATCCACCGCCCATGCCAAGGTGCTGAACGCCACCTCGAACGTTGGCGGCCTGCTGCTGTTTATCATCGGCGGGAAGGTTATCTGGGCGACCGGCTTTGTGATGATGGCCGGACAATTTCTGGGCGCACGGGCAGGTTCGCGCCTGGTGTTAAGCAAAGGGCAACAGCTCATCCGTCCAATGATTGTCATTGTCTCGGCGGTAATGAGTGCCAAACTTCTTTATGACAGCCACGGACAGGAGATCCTCCACTGGTTGGGGATGAACTAATGAACAGTACGCATAAATACGAACAGCTGATTGAGATTTTCGACGGCTGCTTCGCGGATGATTTTAATACCCGTCTGATTAAAGGCGACGACGAACCGATCTATCTTCCTGCAGATGCGGAAGTCCCTTACAACCGGATCGTGTTCGCCCACGGCTTTTACGCCAGCGGTTTGCATGAAATATCGCACTGGTGTATCGCAGGAAAAGCGCGTCGCGAGCTGGTGGACTTTGGCTACTGGTACTGTCCGGACGGCCGCGACGCCGCGACCCAGGGGAAATTTGAAGATGTTGAGGTTAAACCCCAGGCGCTGGAGTGGCTGTTGTGCGTGGCGGCAGGATTCCCGTTCAACGTCAGCTGTGACAACCTCGAAGGCGACTTCGAGCCAGACCGCATTGTCTTCCAGCGCCGCGTTCACGCGCAGGTGATGGAGTATCTTGAGAAAGGCATTCCGGAACGTCCGGCGCGCTTGATCAAGGCCTTACAGAATTATTACCACACGCCGGACATCACGGCGGAACACTTCCCGTGGCCGGAAGATCTTAACTGAGGAAAGAAGATGATCGCAGAATTTGAATCACGCATTCTGGCGTTAATTGATGACATGGTGGAGCACGCCAGTGACGATGAACTGTTTGCCAGCGGTTATCTGCGTGGTCACCTGACGCTGGCGGTTGCCGAGCTGGAAGCCGGTGATGATCACTCTCCGGACGCGGTCCACGCTGAAGTCTCCCGTAGCCTGGAAAAAGCCATTCTGGCGGGCGAGCTCTCTCCACGCGACCAGTCACTGGTGCTGGGGATGTGGGATACGCTGTTTCAGAAGGCCCGCGTAAACGCATAAGAGACGGTGGCCGGGCAAGCGAATGCGCCGCCCGGCAATAAATCGGCTCCCTCGCCAGATGCCCGGTGGCGCTGCGCTTACCGGGCCTACGCTTTAACCATTTTCCCCTTCAACAACTTCCTCACCCATAACCGATTCGGATTCAGCGCCGCCAGCGTCTGCGCATCCAGCGGGATCGGCTCGTGGCTCATCTGCGCGGCCAGCACTTCCGCCGTCAGCGGGGCCGTACAGAGTCCGCGTGAACCCAGCCCGCCAAGCACAAACAGATTACGAAACTCCGGGGCGGTGACCGCCTGCGATTTGTTGTTGACGAGATCCTGATACGCCGCCAGCGTGGCGTCATAGTCCGGCACCGCACCGGTCATCGGGAGGTGATCGCGGGTGGCACAGCGAATCCCGTTGCGCGCCTCACCGGCGCTGACATCCACTTCCCGCGCCCACGCTGCCTGCGGCAGGCAGTCGAGCAGACGCTGGCGATTATGCTGCTGGTCCTCTTCGCTGTACTGGGGGACGGTTTGCCCGCGATGATAGCTGGCGCCGATACAGTGCTGGCCGTTAGCCGGGTTTTGCGGGGTCAGATACCCGTCATAGCAGAGCACCTGGCGAAGCTGGCTAAGATGCGCAGCCGCCGGGATATGGCTCACCTGGCCGCCCACCGGGTAAACCGGCAGTTGCGCAGTCTGGCTAAACTGGCTGATGCCATGCCCGTTCGCCAGCACCAGGCTGCCATGCTGCGCCTGCTCACCGTCGGTAAACGCCAGCGTCCACCGCGTGCCGGTCTGCTCCAGGGATTTCACCCGGCGGCCATAGTGCGCCTGCAGGCCAAGGGTTTGCGCCAGGCTAATGACTGCCGCAGTAAGCTGGGCCGGGCACAGCCAGCCGCCGAGGGGATACTGGATCCCGCCGCAGCCGGTGGGCACGCCGGTGCTCGCTTCCACCTCTCCGGCATTGACCGCCATCGCGATCTGCTCCGGCAGGCCCAGGGCCAGCATCTGGTCGATTTTTTTCTGGCTTTTTTCGTCCCAGCCCAGCTGGGTAACGCCGCACCAGGCATGATCAAAGGCCACCGGCAGGGCATCGTAGAGGCGGCGGGCGAAGGTGAACGCCGCCGGGAAAAACTGGCTCAGCGCGGCATCCTGGGCGCTCAGCAGGGGATAGAGCGCCCCCTGGCGATTGCCGGAGGCGCCTGCTGCCGGAGCGTCGTCGGCACAGTAGAGCGTCACCTGCCAGCCGCGGCGTAACAGCGCCAGCGACAGCAGGGCGCTGGCGATCCCACCACCCACGACAGCGGTTTCCCGCCCGTCGCAGGGCGTACGGGTATACCACGGCGTGCGGGCAGGGGAGGGAAGATCCTGCTCCATCACTCCGATAAGCATTTCGCGCTTGCGGCCAAAGCCCTTAGTTTTTTGCACCCTGAAACCCGCCTCCTGCAGACCGCGACGGACAAATCCGGCGCAGGTAAAGGTGGCGAGCGTCCCGCCCGGACGGGCCAGGCGAGCCATGGCAGCAAACAGCTGCGCGTTCCACATATCCGGATTTTTGGACGGGGCAAAGCCGTCGAGGAACCAGGCGTCGACCTGCTGATTCAGGGAGTCATCCAGCTTATCGGTGAGCTCGTTGATATCACCCAGCCAGATATCAAGGGTGACGCGCCCGCCGTCCAGCAGCAGGCGATGGCAGCCCGCGACGGGCAGGGGCCACTGGGCCTGGAGCTGTTCCGCCCAGGGGGCCAGCTCCGGCCAGTGCTGGTGCGCCAGACGCAGATCCTCGGCGGCCAGCGGAAATTTCTCGAAACTGATGAAATGTAATCTTTGCAGCGTAGCGTCAGGGTGAGCCGCACGGAAGCGATCGAACGCTTGCCAGAGAGTGAGAAAATTCAGCCCGGTGCCAAATCCGCTCTCGGCGACCACAAACAGATCGCGGGGATGCAGCGGAAAACGGGAATTCAGCTGGTTTCCATCGAGGAAAACATAACGTGTCTCTTCCAGTCCGTTATCATTAGAGAAGTAGACATCATCAAAATCTCGGGAAACAGGTGTACCCTCAGCGTTGAATTCGAGGTTGGCGGGTTGTATAGCGTTTTGTTTCACGTAAGTTACTCGTCTGACAGGCTGTGCCGCGATCTTAACGATGTGCGTCTGTTGGTGCAAATTTCCGCAGAAATTGGCTGATCGGACTTGTTCGGCGTACAAGTGTACGCTATTGTGCGACTCGAAACTTAAAATAGTGCGACTTACAGAGGTATTGAATGAAACGTGCAGTGATTACTGGCTTGGGCATCGTTTCCAGCATCGGTAATAACCAGCAGGAAGTCCTGGCATCTCTGCGTGAAGGACGCTCCGGGATCACCTTCTCTGAAGAGTTTAAAGATTCCGGCATGCGCAGCCACGTATGGGGTAATGTAAAACTGGACACCACGGGCATGATCGATCGCAAAGTGGTCCGTTTCATGAATGATGCCTCCATCTACGCCTATCTCTCCATGCAGGAAGCGATTGCTGACGCTGGCCTGAGCGAAGACGTTTATCAGAACAACCCGCGTGTGGGTCTGATTGCCGGTTCCGGCGGCTCCTCTAAGGCCCAGGTATTCGGCGCTGACGCCATGCGTAGCCCGCGCGGCCTGAAAGCGGTCGGTCCATATGTTGTGACCAAAGCCATGGGTTCAGCGGTTTCCGCTTGCCTGGCGACCCCGTTCAAAATCCACGGCGTAAACTACTCCATCAGCTCCGCTTGTGCGACCTCCGCACACTGTATCGGTAACGCGGTTGAGCAGATCCAGCTGGGTAAACAGGACATCGTATTTGCTGGCGGCGGCGAAGAGCTGGGCTGGGAAATGGCCTGTGAGTTCGATGCGATGGGCGCACTGTCCACCAAATACAACGAATGCCCGGAAAAAGCCTCCCGTACCTACGACGCAAACCGTGACGGTTTCGTTATCGCTGGCGGCGGCGGTATGGTTGTGGTTGAAGAGCTGGAGCACGCTCTGGCCCGTGGCGCACATATCTACGCTGAGATCGTGGGCTACGGCGCAACGTCCGATGGCGCAGACATGGTTGCACCATCAGGTGAAGGCGCAGTGCGCTGCATGAAGATGGCGATGCACGGCCTGGATACGCCAATTGACTACCTGAACTCCCACGGTACCTCCACTCCGGTAGGCGACGTGAAAGAGCTGGGTGCCATCCGCGAAGTGTTTGGCGACAACAGCCCGGCTATCTCTGCAACCAAAGCCATGACCGGTCACTCTCTGGGTGCGGCTGGCGTGCAGGAAGCTATCTACTCCCTGCTGATGCTGGAACACGGCTTCATCGCCCCAAGCATCAACGTTGAAGAGCTGGACGAGCAGGCTGCTGGCCTGAACATCGTTACTGCGCCAACCGAGCGTGAACTGAACACCGTGATGTCTAACAGCTTCGGTTTCGGCGGCACCAACGCCACGCTGGTCATGCGTAAGCTGAAAGCGTAAGTATTACACCAGATAGCAAAAGGGAGCCTGATGGCTCCCTTTTTTGTTTTAAATCACCAGCCAGATTAGCGCCATCGCGACCAACAGGGCGACCAGCATCAGGCCCGGTCGGGCTGACAGGGATTTGAAGGTCTCGACCACCGGAGCAAACAGCGGGCTGTAGATCGGCTGAATATTGCGTACTTCCAGCGTGCCCGTTTCGCGCTCGGTGCGGCGGGTGAAGATCTCATTGAGCAGATCCTGAACCTGGGCTGTGGTCAGCACCGTTTGCGGCGTTGCCTGCCAGTTCTGGCGGGCATAGTCCTGAATGTTATCCCACTCCTGCGGCTCCAGCGGCTGCTTCAGCGCGGCCTGAAGCGTGTGCAGCGTTGGTGCGCTCTGGGTGCTTAACGTCTGGCGCGCCTGGAGCCAGGTGGCAAGATGGGTAAACTGTCTGGCCGGTATCAGCTCTCCCGCCTTCACCCCGGACAGCTCCAGCATCGACTGCCAGATCAGTTTGGTCGGCTCGCCCGTGGCGGCAGCAAGTTTGGTCACCATCTGCTTCAGCGTATTGTGTTCCGCTGGCTGCAGCGGGCGTTCCGTTGCCGGACGCTGCTGCGGCTGCGGAATAGCGAGCTGGTTATTTTGCAGCAGCGACAGTACCGTTTTAAGCTGCTCGGGCGTCAGCTGGTTCAGGGCCGTCTGGCCATACTGCTGGCGAATAAAATCGCTCGCCGCCTGACGGTTATTGCCCAGATTCAGCAGCTCCGTCAGCTGGGAGACCATCTGCCGGGTAGTGTGGTTTTGCTGGGCGGTATTCAGGCGCTGATTGAGGTTTTGCTCTGCAGCAGGGAAGTGGCGCGACAGCATGGGCGCATCACTCTTCATTCCCAGATCGTGTTTGACTCCGGCCCACACTTCCGCATTCTGCTGCGACGTCAGGGCGATCAGCCGGGTGATCAGACGTTCCAGTACAGTGCGTTGCTGTGTGGAGAGGGGCTGTTCACCCGCGACATGGGATGGACGCGGGCCTTCACCCGGAGGTTGCGGCGGCGTACCTGAAATGGGCTGCATCGGCAAAAAATCCTTAAATTCGTTACTCATCGTTAACCAGGTTTACGTATATGCCTGGCGGCCAGATTATGGCACACTTGACCGGATAACTTCCTCTCAAACAGGTACTCAGACGTGAAAATCCTCGTTGATGAAAATATGCCTTACGCCCGCGAGCTGTTCAGCCGCCTGGGTGAGGTTAAGGCCGTTCCCGGACGCCCCATTCCGCTCGAAGAGCTGGATGATGCCGACGCCCTGATGGTGCGCTCGGTGACCAAAGTGAATGAGGCGCTGCTGTCTGGCAAAGGTGTGAAGTTTGTCGGTACGGCAACAGCAGGAACCGATCATGTGGATGACGCGTGGCTGAAGCAGGCCGGGATTGGTTTTTCCGCCGCGCCGGGCTGTAACGCTATTGCCGTCGTGGAGTATGTTTTCTCATCCCTGCTGATGCTGGCCGAGCGCGACGGGTTCACCCTCACCAGCCGAACCGTAGGCATTGTCGGTGTGGGTAACGTGGGCGGACGCCTGCAAAAGCGCCTGGAGGCGTTAGGCATCCGCACCCTGCTGTGCGATCCCCCCCGCGCTGACCGTGGCGATGAAGGCGATTTTCGCAGCCTGGATGAGCTGGTGGCGGAATGTGACGTACTCACGTTCCATACGCCGCTGTTTAAGGATGGCCCTTATAAAACGCACCATCTGGCAGACGACGCGCTGATAAGCCGCCTGAAGCCTGGCACCATTCTGATTAATGCCTGCCGAGGCCCGGTGGTAGATAACGCGGCGTTGCTGCAGCGCCTGGACGCCGGTCAGGAACTCAGCGTAGTGCTGGACGTTTGGGAGCCGGAGCCGGATCTCAACGTGGCCCTGCTGGAGAAAGTGGATATCGGCACTGCGCACATAGCAGGCTACACTCTCGAAGGCAAAGCCCGCGGTACCACTCAGGTATTTGAAGCCTACAGCGCGTTTATCGGCAAATCCCAGCAGGTATCCCTGGATACCCTGCTGCCGACCCCGGATTTTGGCCGCATCACCCTGCACGGCACGCTGGATCAGGGAACGCTGAAAAGGCTGGTGCATTTAGTGTATGATGTGCGCCGCGATGACGCGCTGCTGCGAAAAGTAGCGGGTACGCCGGGTGAATTTGACAAGCTGCGTAAGCATTACGTTGAACGCCGCGAATGGTCTTCCCTGTATGTGATGTGTGATGATCCTGCTGCGGCATCGCTGCTGCATAAGCTGGGTTTCAACGCCGTTCATCACCCGGTTCGTTAATGTCTTCTTAATGCTCCCTGGCGGACACTCCGCCGGGGACGCTTTTTTATTTCTGGAGTAAACCACCATGTCTGAAGGCTGGAACATTGCCATACTGGGCGCAACGGGCGCCGTGGGCGAAGCCCTGCTCGAAACCCTTGCCGAGCGTCAGTTCCCGGTGGGCGACATCTATGCCCTGGCGCGTAACGAGAGCGCAGGTGAGCATCTGCGTTATGAAGGTAAATCCGTCATGGTTCAGGATGCGGCTGAGTTCGACTGGACCCAGGCGCAGCTGGCCTTTTTCGCGGCCGGGGTTGAAGCTTCCGCCGCGTATATTGAAGACGCCACCAACGCGGGCTGCCTGGTCATTGATTTAAGCGGCCTGTTTGCCCTTGAGCCGGACGTACCGCTGGTCGTACCGGACGTCAATCCCTTCGTGCTGGCCGACTATCGCAACCGTAACATTATCGCCGTACCGGACAGCCTCACCAGCCAGCTGCTCTCCGCCCTGAAGCCGCTGATCGACGAAGGCGGCTTATCCCGCATCTCCGTCACCAGCCTGCTGTCGGCCTCCGCCCACGGTAAAAAAGCGGTGGATGCCCTGGCCGGACAGAGCGCGAAACTGCTGAACGGCATTCCGGTTGACGAAGACGACTTCTTTGGCCGTCAGCTGGCCTTCAACATGCTGCCACTGCTGCCGGATCGTGAAGGCAGCGTGCGCGAAGAGCGGCGAATTGTCGATGAAGTGCGCAAGATCCTGCAGGACGAAGGACTGATGATCTCTGCCAACTGCGTGCAGTCACCGGTGTTCTACGGCCATGCCCAGATGGTGAGCTTTGAAGCCATGCGTCCGCTGGCGGCAGAAGAGGCGCGTGACGCCTTTGGCCGTGGCGAAGACATTGAGCTGTCCGAAGAGAGCGAGTTCCCGACCCAGGTGGGCGACGCTACGGGCAACGCGCGTCTTTCCATCGGCTGCGTCCGCAACGATTACGGCATGCCGGAGCAGGTTCAGTTCTGGTCTGTGGCCGATAACGTGCGTTTCGGCGGCGCGCTGATGGCGGTGAAAATCGCTGAGAAACTGGTGCAGGAGTATCTGTACTGATGTCTGAAGTGGAACAAAAGCCGGTCCATAGAATTGCCCTCGGGATTGAGTACGATGGCAGTAAATACTATGGCTGGCAGCGTCAGAACGAGGTGCGTAGCGTCCAGGAGAAGCTGGAGAAGGCGCTCTCTCAGGTGGCGAATGAGCCTGTTAACGTCCTGTGCGCGGGGCGTACCGACGCCGGTGTTCATGGTACCGGGCAGGTGGTTCACTTTGACACCACCGCGGTGCGTAAAGACGCGGCCTGGACGCTGGGGGTAAATGCGAATTTGCCTGGTGACATCGCGGTACGGTGGGTCAAAAATGTGCCGGATGATTTTCATGCGCGTTTCAGCGCCACCGCGCGTCGCTACCGTTACATCATCTATAACCAGCGTCTTCGCCCGGCGGTGTTGGGCCAGGGCGTCACCCATTTTTACGAACCGCTGGATGCCGATCGCATGCATCGTGCGGCGCAGGCGCTGATTGGCGAGAACGACTTTACCTCGTTTCGTGCCGTGCAGTGCCAGTCGCGTACCCCGTGGCGCAACGTAATACACATTAACGTCAGCCGTCATGGCGCGTATGTGGTGGTGGATATTAAAGCGAATGCCTTTGTTCATCATATGGTCAGGAATATTACAGGCAGCCTGATGGAAGTAGGGGCCGGACACCAGCCGGAGAGCTGGATTGCAGAGTTGCTGGCAGCGAAGGACAGAACGCTGGCGGCAGCAACGGCGAAAGCGGAAGGGCTGTATCTGGTCTCGGTTGATTACCCGGATCGTTTTGACCTTCCGAAACCGCCAATGGGCCCGCTGTTTTTAGCGGACTGATAGCCGTGGCAATAAAGGTTTAGACAATATGGATTTAATTCGCTTTCTGATTGATTTCATTCTGCATATTGATGTTCACCTGGCAGAACTGGTCGCCGACTATGGCGTCTGGGTGTATGCCATTCTGTTCCTGATCCTGTTTTGTGAAACCGGGCTGGTGGTGACGCCGTTTTTACCGGGCGATTCGCTGCTGTTCGTGGCGGGGGCGCTGGCGTCGCTGGAGACCAACGATATCAACGTTCATCTGATGGTGGTGCTGATGCTTATCGCCGCGATCCTTGGCGATGCGGTGAACTACACTATAGGTCGGCTTTTTGGCGAGCGGTTGTTCAGTAACCCGGACTCGAAGATTTTCCGTCGCAGCTATCTCGATAAAACCCATGCGTTTTATGAGAAGCACGGCGGCAAAACGATTATCCTCGCGCGCTTTGTGCCCATCGTCAGAACCTTTGCCCCCTTTGTTGCGGGTATGGGTCACATGTCGTACCGTCAGTTCGCGCTGTATAACGTCACCGGTGCGCTGTTATGGGTGCTGAGCTTTACCTACGCGGGCTATTTCTTCGGCACCATTCCTATGATTCAGGAAAACCTTAAGTTGCTGATCGTTGGGATTATTGTGGTGTCGATTCTGCCGGGCGTTATTGAGGTGATTCGTCACCGCCGCGCGGCGGCTAAACAAGCAAAATAAAGGCACGACCGCGGTTCGACCACTTTTTTATCCAAAGTTTCGGGCTGTTATGTTTTAATGTGCAACATTCATGGTCTGTCGGGGGCAAAAATGGCATTATGCGCCCCTTACAGCAAACCTGGTTCAGGCAGAAAGGTTATCAATGAGCTGGATTGAACGAATTAAAAGCAATATCACCCCAACCCGCAAAGCGAGTATTCCTGAAGGGGTGTGGACCAAATGTGACAGCTGTGGCCAGGTTCTGTACCGCGCCGAGCTCGAGCGTAATCTGGAAGTTTGTCCTAAGTGCGATCACCACATGCGTATGTCGGCGCGTAACCGCCTGCACAGCCTGCTGGATGAAGGTTCTCTGGTTGAACTGGGTAGCGAGCTTGAGCCGAAAGATGTGCTGAAGTTCCGTGACTCCAAGAAATACAAAGATCGTCTGGCCTCTGCACAGAAAGAGACCGGCGAGAAAGACGCTCTGGTAGTGATGAAAGGCACCCTGCACGAGATGCCGGTTGTCGCAGCGGCGTTTGAGTTCTCCTTTATGGGCGGCTCAATGGGTTCCGTGGTGGGCGCGCGCTTCGTGCGTGCCGTCGAGCAGGCGCTGGAGGACAACTGTCCGCTGATCTGCTTCTCCGCCTCCGGTGGCGCACGTATGCAGGAAGCGCTGATGTCGCTGATGCAGATGGCAAAAACCTCCGCAGCGCTGGCGAAAATGCAGGAACGTGGTCTGCCGTACATCTCCGTACTGACCGACCCAACCATGGGCGGCGTATCGGCAAGTTTCGCGATGCTGGGCGATCTGAACATCGCTGAACCGAAAGCGCTGATCGGCTTTGCCGGCCCGCGTGTAATCGAACAAACGGTACGTGAAAAGCTGCCGCCGGGCTTCCAGCGCAGTGAGTTCCTTATCGAGAAAGGCGCTATCGACATGATCGTTCGCCGTCCGGAAATGCGCCTGAAACTGGCCAGCATTCTGGCGAAGCTGATGAACCTGCCGTCGCCAAGCCCGGATGAGCCGCGCGAAGGCGTGGTAGTACCGGATCAGGAACCCGAGGCCTGATAACTGAAAAGGGCAGGGCCAGTGGCGCTGCCCTTTTGCTTTCTAACCGTAACTGAAAAGCGCGCAACATGGAAAATATCACTCTTCCCCAAGCCACGTCGCCTCTGGCCGCGTGGCTTTCTTATCTGGAAAACCTGCACAGTAAAGCCATCGATATGGGACTTGAGCGCGTAAGCCAGGTCGCGGCGCGCCTTGATGTTCTGAAACCGGCTCCCTTTGTTTTCACCGTGGCGGGCACTAACGGCAAAGGCACCACCTGCCGCACCCTGGAAGCCATGCTGATGGCGGCAGGGTACAAAGTGGGCGTCTACAGCTCGCCGCATCTGGTGCGCTATACCGAGCGCGTGCGGGTGCAGAACACGGAGTTAGCGGAAGCGGCGCACACCGCCGCGTTTGCCGAAATCGAAGCCGCACGCGGCGATATTTCGCTGACCTATTTTGAATACGGCACGCTGTCCGCGCTGTGGCTGTTTAAGCAGGCGCAACTCGACGTGGTGATCCTCGAAGTCGGCTTAGGCGGGCGTCTGGATGCCACCAATATTGTCGACCCGGATGTGGCGGTGGTCACCAGCATCGCGCTGGATCATACCGACTGGTTGGGGCCGGATCGCGAAAGCATTGGCCGTGAAAAAGCCGGTATTTTCCGCGCAGGCAAACCGGCGATCGTCGGCGAACCCGATATGCCGCACACCATCGCCGATGTGGCCCAGGAGAAAGGGGCGCTGCTTAAGCGTCGTGACGTGGACTGGCGCTACAGCGTGACGGACAGCGGCTGGCGTTTTGAAGATGACGCGGGCGCGCTGGACAACCTGCCGCTGCCGCAGGTACCGCAGCCGAATGCCGCGACGGCGCTGGCCGCACTGCGTGCCAGCGGGCTGGCGGTGAGCGAGCAGGCGATGCGCGACGGTATCCAGAATGCGATTCTGGCCGGACGTTTCCAGATTATCAGCGAATCACCGCGTCTGATCCTGGATGTGGCGCATAACCCCCATGCCGCAGCGTATCTCGCGGGACGTCTCAAATCCCTGCCAAAAACCGGGCGCGTGCTGGCGGTTATCGGTATGCTTCATGATAAAGATATTGGCGGCACGCTGGCCTGCATGGAGACTGTGGTCGATAGCTGGTATTGTGCACCTCTTGAAGGTCCGCGCGGGGCGACTGCCCAACAGCTGATGGAACATCTCGGCGAAGGCAAGAGCTTTGACAGCGTGGAGCTGGCATGGCGTGCGGCAATGGCAGACGCCAGCCCAGAAGATACCGTGCTGGTGTGTGGTTCATTCCACACGGTGGCACATGTCATGGACGTAATGGATGCGGGGAGAACCGGTGGCAAGTAAGTTTCAGAACCGTTTAGCAGGCACCATTGTGCTGGTGGCGCTGGGGGTAATTATTCTCCCCGGGCTGCTTGATGGACAGAAAAAACATTATCAGGATGAGTTCGCGGCGATCCCGCTGGTGCCGAAACCAGGCGATCGGGACGAGCCCGATATGCTGCCAGCGGCGACGCAGGCCCTGCCGGCGCAGCCACCTGAAGGGGCAGCCGAAGAGGTGCGGGCGGGGGATGCCGCGGCACCGTCTTTAGATCCTTCTCGTCTGGCTGCCGGGAATAACAACGAGCTGGATCCCGTTCCGGCGCCGGTAGAGCAGTACGCGCCGAAACCGGTGCAAAAACCAAAACCCGCCGAGAAGCCGCAGCCAAAACCGCAGCGCGATAACACCAGCCAGCAGCTGGCGGCGGCCACAGAAACCCCACCGACCAAACCGGCAGCTGAAGAGAAGCCTGCGCCAACCGGCAAAGCCTACGTTGTGCAGCTTGGGGCGCTCAAAAATGCCGATAAGGTCAACGAGGTGGTGGCCAAGCTTCGTGGCGCGGGGTATCGCGTTTACACTTCACCTTCCACGCCGGTACAGGGTAAAATCACCCGTATTCTCGTGGGTCCGGATGCGTCGCGAGACAAGCTTAAAGGATCGCTTGGTGAGCTGAATCAGCTCTCTGGTTTGAGCGGCGTCGTGATGAACTACAGCGTGAATTGATGTAAGCATTTACCCCCCTCTCTCTTGCGGGAGTGGGGGAGGCAGACGTCCGGAGAGGCGCAACCTGCCCACGGCGCTGAATATTTTTTCAGCGCTTTTTTTATTTACGCGCGGGAAGGAAATCCCTACGCAAACGTTTTCTTTTTCTGTTAGAATTCGCCCCGAACTGGATGACAGGGCGTTTAATCGTGGGACACATATGGTCTGGATTGATTACGCCATCATTGCGGTGATAGGTTTTTCCTGTCTGGTTAGCCTGATCCGTGGCTTTGTTCGTGAAGCGTTATCGCTGGTAACCTGGGGCTGTGCCTTCTTTGTTGCCAGTCATTACTACACTTACCTGTCTGTCTGGTTCACGGGCTTTGAAGATGAACTGGTTCGAAATGGGATTGCCATCGCGGTGCTGTTTATCGCGACGCTGATTGTCGGCGCCATTGTTAACTACGTGATTGGCCAGCTGGTTGAGAAAACCGGGCTGTCAGGAACGGACAGGGTGCTTGGGATCTGTTTCGGGGCGTTGCGAGGCGCGCTGATTGTTGCCGCGATACTGTTCTTCCTTGATACCTTTACCGGGTTTTCAAAAAGTGAAGACTGGCAGAAATCGCAGCTTATCCCGCAGTTCAGCTTCATCATCAGATGGTTCTTTGACTATCTGCAAAGCTCGTCGAGTTTTTTGCCCAGGGCATAAACCCTGAGATGTGGCTTAACGAGGAAATGACGAATGTGCGGTATTGTCGGTATCGCCGGTTTCATGCCGGTAAACCAGTCTATTTATGACGCATTATCGGTGCTTCAGCACCGTGGGCAGGATGCTGCGGGTATCATCACCATTGATGCACACAACTGCTTCCGTTTACGTAAGGCGAACGGCCTGGTAAACGATGTGTTTGAAGCCCGCCATATGCAGCGTCTTCAGGGCAACATGGGTATTGGTCACGTTCGTTACCCGACTGCTGGCAGTTCCAGCGCCTCTGAAGCTCAGCCGTTCTACGTTAACTCGCCGTATGGCATCACGCTTGCCCACAACGGCAACCTGACCAACGCTCACGAGTTGCGTAAGAAGCTGTTTGAAGAGAAGCGTCGTCACATTAACACCACCTCTGATTCTGAAATCCTGCTCAACATCTTTGCCAGCGAGCTGGACAACTTCCGTCACTATCCGCTGGAAGCAGACAACATTTTTGCGGCCGTGGCCGCCACTAACCGTCTTATTCGCGGTGCCTATGCCTGCGTAGCGATGATTATCGGCCACGGTATGGTTGCCTTCCGCGACCCGAACGGCATCCGCCCGCTGGTGCTGGGCAAGCGCGACATCGGCGACGGCCGCACCGAGTATATGGTGGCCTCTGAAAGCGTGGCGCTGGATACGCTGGGCTTTGAGTTCCTGCGTGACGTCGCCCCTGGTGAAGCGGTGTACATCACCGAAAAAGGCCAGCTGTTTACCCGTCAGTGTGCAGAGAACCCGGTCAGCAATCCGTGCCTGTTCGAATACGTCTACTTTGCCCGTCCGGACTCCTTCATCGACAAAATCTCCGTCTATAGCGCCCGTGTGAATATGGGCACCAGGCTTGGCGAGAAGATTGCCCGCGAGTGGGAAGACCTGGATATCGACGTGGTTATCCCCATCCCGGAAACCTCCTGCGATATCGCACTGGAGATGGCGCGCATTCTGGGTAAACCCTATCGCCAGGGCTTTGTGAAGAACCGCTACGTTGGCCGCACTTTTATCATGCCGGGCCAGCAGCTGCGCCGTAAATCGGTGCGCCGCAAGCTGAACGCCAACCGGGCCGAATTCCGCGACAAGAACGTGCTGCTGGTGGATGATTCCATTGTGCGGGGCACCACCTCTGAGCAGATTATCGAGATGGCCCGTGAAGCGGGTGCGAAGAAGGTCTATCTGGCCTCTGCGGCACCGGAAATTCGCTTCCCGAACGTCTATGGCATCGATATGCCAACCGCCAACGAGCTGATTGCCCACGGTCGTGAAGTGGACGAGATCCGCCAGATCATCGGGGCTGATGGCCTGATTTTCCAGGATCTGAACGATCTGATCGACGCGGTGCGCGCCGAGAATCCGGATATTCAGCAGTTTGAGTGCTCGGTGTTTAACGGTATCTACGTGACCAAAGACGTTGACCAGAAATACCTGGATTACCTCGATTCCCTGCGCAACGACGATGCAAAAGCCGTCCAGCTGGCGAACGATCTCGAAAGTTTAGAGATGCATAACGAAGGTTAATCCTTATCACAGGCGAGGGCGTCCGCCCTCGCTTGCAACTCCCGCCAAAATCCTGCACAGTCAGCCCTGTAACAGCAAGGGCGAACATCATGAAACGATTAATAGTAGGGATCTCAGGGGCCAGCGGCGCGATTTACGGTGTCCGTTTGCTGCAGGTATTGCGCGACGTCGCCGACGTTGAAACGCATCTGGTGTTGAGCCAGGCCGCACGCCAGACCCTCTCTCTGGAAACCGATTATTCCCTGCGTGACGTTCAGGCGTTAGCCGACGTGGTGCACGATGCGCGCGATATCGCCGCCAGCATCTCCTCCGGGTCATTTAAGACCGCGGGCATGGTGATCCTGCCGTGTTCCATCAAAACTCTCTCGGGTATCGTTAACAGCTACACCGATACGCTGGTGACCCGCGCGGCCGACGTGGTGCTGAAAGAGCGCCGTCCGCTGGTGTTGTGCGTGCGTGAAACCCCGCTGCATCTGGGCCACCTGCGCCTGATGACCCAGGCGGCCGAGCTGGGCGCGGTGATTATGCCCCCGGTGCCGGCGTTTTATCACCGCCCGCTCACGCTTGATGACGTGATCAATCAAACCGTGAACCGGGTTATCGACCAGTTCGACATTGACCTGCCGGACGATCTCTTTACCCGCTGGCAGGGCGCCTGACGGGAAAGGTGTCCTCTTCGGGTGCAGAACGTCGCAACGTGCCCTGTTTCAGGGCAATTCTGCAACAGCGATCATATCCTCAACATTTAATTCCTTTTTTCCCTTCCAGCCACTGCGGTTCGTTTGGCAGACCTGCTATCTTTCACCATTAAGGCAATCCTGCAACCTTTCGTTAACATATTTAACGCCGTAATTCTGCGATGAGCGCAATGTGGCATAAGACCTGCAAGAGATCGCCTGCAACAACACACAACACAATCTATTACATAAGAAAATCACGACACTTGAGGGTAATGTATGAAGAAGACGGTTCTGGCTCTGTCTTTGCTGGTGGGATTAAGCGCAGCAGCAAGCAGCTTTGCGGCCCTCCCACAGAACGTACGTATCGGTACAGACGCCACCTATGCGCCATTCTCATCGAAAGATGCGAAGGGGGATTTCGTTGGGTTTGATATCGACCTGGGAAATGAGATGTGCAAACGCATGTCCGTGAAATGCACCTGGGTGGGCAGCGACTTCGACGCGCTGATCCCTTCCCTGAAAGCCAAGAAGATCGACGCGATCATCTCCTCGCTCTCCATTACCGAGAAGCGTCAGCAGGAGATCGCCTTCTCTGACAAGCTCTACGCGGCGGATTCACGTCTGATTGCGGCGAAAGGCTCCCCCATCCAGCCGACCATTGACTCGCTGAAAGGTAAGCATGTGGGCGTGCTACAGGGCTCAACCCAGGAAGGCTTCGCTAATGCCAACTGGCGTGAGAAGGGCGTGGACGTGGTGGCTTATCAGAACCAGGATCTGATCTATTCTGACCTGGCGGCAGGACGTCTGGATGCGGCATTCCAGGATGAGGTCGCTGCGAGCGAAGGCTTCCTGAAACAGCCTGCTGGCAAAGAGTTTGCCTTTGCTGGCCCGTCCGTTAAAGACAAAAAATATTTCGGCGACGGCACCGGGATCGGTCTGCGTAAAGACGATGCTGAGCTGAAAGCGGCGTTTGATAAAGCCTTTACTGAACTGCGTAAAGACGGGACCTACGACAAACTGGCGAAGAAATACTTCGACTTTAACGTCTACGGCGACTAAGCGTAACAGACGGGTGCGCACCATAATGGAACCCCATTATGGTGCGACAGAGGCCTTTGCGAACAATGATGGTGCAAATCGTGCGCCACGTTGGTTATAAAGTGAATAGTTAAGCACTCGCGATGCACTTTTTCGCGCCTGCCGGGCATAATCTTTTGCCTTGCCGCGGCGATTAATGGCACATTAAAGGCACCCCGTCGGCGTTAAAATCCCGTAAGAAGACAGTCTGTTGAGGATAGATATGAAAAAACTGGTTTTGTCACTTTCTCTGGCGCTGGCCTTTT
This sequence comes from Leclercia adecarboxylata, assembly GCF_023639785.1. Classification (NCBI taxonomy): domain Bacteria; kingdom Pseudomonadati; phylum Pseudomonadota; class Gammaproteobacteria; order Enterobacterales; family Enterobacteriaceae; genus Leclercia; species Leclercia adecarboxylata. The sequence continues at coordinate 3,275,746 of NZ_CP098325.1, read as the reverse complement.
CCAGCGCTACTGCGGTATTCGCAGCAATTCCGCAAAAAGTTCGTATTGGTACTGACCCAACTTATGCTCCCTTCGAATCCAAGAATGCGCAGGGTGAACTGGTAGGATTTGATATCGATTTGGCAAAAGAGCTGTGCAAACGTATCAAAACAGAGTGTACCTTCGTTGAGAACCCACTGGATGCGCTGATCCCTTCGCTGAAAGCGAAAAAAATCGACGCCATTATGTCTTCCCTCTCTATCACCGAAAAACGCCAGCAGGAGATTGCCTTCACCGACAAGCTCTATGCAGCGGACTCACGTCTGGTGGTAGCGAAATCAGCTGATATCCAGCCGACCCTGGCGTCACTGAAAGGTAAACGCGTAGGCGTGCTGCAGGGCACCACGCAGGAGACCTACGGTAACGAGCACTGGGCGCCGAAAGGGATTGAAATCGTCTCTTATCAGGGCCAGGAAAACATCTACGCTGACCTGACCGCGGGCCGTATTGACGCCGCTTTCCAGGATGAGGTGGCAGCCAGCGAAGGCTTCCTGAAACAGCCTGTGGGCAAAGATTATAAGTTCGGCGGTCCATCCATTAAGGATGAGAAACTCTTTGGCGTAGGCACTGGCATGGGGCTGCGTAAAGAAGACAACGAACTGCGCGAAGCGCTGAACAAAGCCTTCGCTGAAATGCGCGCAGACGGCACGTACGAAAAACTGGCGAAGAAGTACTTCGACTTTGATGTCTACGGTGGTTAATTACTCCACTCAATAACGTGCGACCCCTCCCGCTCCGGGAGGGGAAAAGACACGGCTACACCACTCACGACAGGGCAGGCGGTATGCTGTACGGATTTTCTGGCGTAATTTTACAAGGCGCATTGGTCACCCTTGAACTGGCTCTCAGTTCGGTGGTGCTGGCTGTGTTAATAGGCCTTGCAGGCGCGGGCGCGAAGCTTTCAGCGAATCGGGCGATGGCGCTGCTGTTTGAGGGTTATACCACCCTTATTCGCGGTGTTCCTGACCTGGTGCTGATGTTGCTCATTTTCTATGGACTGCAGATCGCCCTCAACAGCATCACAGATGCCATTGGCATGGGGCAGATTGATATCGATCCGATGGTGGCCGGTATCATCACCCTGGGCTTTATCTACGGGGCCTATTTCACCGAAACCTTCCGCGGGGCCTATCTTGCCGTGCCGAAAGGGCATATCGAAGCGGCCACGGCCTTCGGTTTTACCTCCTCACAGACGTTTCGCCGCATTATGTTTCCGGCCATGATGCGCTTTGCGCTGCCGGGCATCGGCAACAACTGGCAGGTTATCCTCAAAGCGACGGCGCTGGTCTCGTTACTGGGGCTGGAAGACGTGGTGAAGGCCACGCAGCTGGCGGGCAAAAGCACCTGGGAGCCGTTCTACTTCGCGATTGTCTGCGGGGTAATTTATCTGGTGTTTACCACCGTCTCCAATGGCGTGCTGCTGCTGCTCGAACGTCGCTATTCCGTGGGTGTGAAGAGGGCTGACCTGTGATTGAAATTATTCAGGAATACTGGAAATCCCTGCTGTGGACCGACGGATACCGCTTTACCGGCGTGGCGATCACCCTCTGGCTGCTGATTTCTTCTGTGGTGATGGGCGGGATTCTGGCGATCTTCCTCGCCATTGGCCGCGTATCGAACAACAAATTCATTCGCTTTCCCATCTGGCTGTTTACCTACGTATTCCGCGGTACGCCGCTGTATGTGCAGCTGCTGGTGTTCTACTCCGGTATGTACACGCTGGAGATTGTGAAAGGCACCGAGATGCTGAACGCGTTCTTCCGCAGCGGGCTGAACTGTACCGTACTGGCGTTAACGCTCAATACCTGCGCCTACACCACCGAGATTTTCGCCGGTGCTATTCGCTCCGTGCCGCACGGTGAAATTGAAGCCGCAAGGGCGTATGGCTTCTCTTCCGTGAAGCTGTATCGCTGCATTATTCTGCCGTCGGCGCTGCGTATTGCGCTGCCTGCCTACAGCAACGAAGTGATTCTGATGCTGCACTCTACCGCCCTGGCCTTTACCGCCACGGTGCCGGATCTGCTCAAGATTGCCCGCGACATCAACTCGGCGACCTATCAGCCGTTTACCGCCTTCGGGATCGCGGCAGTGCTCTATTTAATCATTTCTTACGTCCTGATTAGCCTGTTCCGCAAAGCGGAAAAACGCTGGTTGCAGCACATAAAACCTTCTTCGACGCACTGAGAATTAAGATGGCTGAGAACAAATTAAACGTTATCGATTTGCACAAACGCTACGGCGAACATGAAGTGCTGAAAGGGGTGTCGCTGCAGGCCAATGCGGGCGATGTGATCAGTATTATCGGCTCCTCAGGGTCGGGTAAAAGTACCTTCCTGCGCTGCATTAACTTCCTCGAAAAACCGAGTGCCGGCTCGATTATCGTGAGCGGTGAGAACATCAATCTGGTGCAGGACAAAGATGGCCAGTTGAAGGTCGCCGATAAGCACCAGCTGCGGATGTTGCGTACCCGCCTGACGATGGTATTCCAGCACTTCAACCTCTGGAGCCACATGACGGTGCTGGAGAACGTGATGGAAGCCCCGGTGCAGGTGCTGGGTTTAAGCAAGCAGGAAGCCCGCGCCCGCGCGGAGAAATATCTGGCGAAAGTGGGTATCGACGAGCGCCAGCAGATGAAATACCCGGTGCATCTCTCCGGGGGTCAGCAGCAGCGTGTCTCTATCGCCCGTGCGCTGGCGATGGAGCCGGAAGTGCTGCTGTTTGATGAACCCACTTCCGCGCTCGATCCCGAGCTGGTGGGTGAAGTGCTGCGCATCATGCAGCAGCTCGCCGAAGAGGGGAAAACGATGGTAGTGGTGACGCACGAGATGGGCTTCGCCCGTAACGTCTCCAGTCACGTTATTTTCCTGCATCAGGGCAAGATCGAAGAGCAGGGGCATCCGGATGAGGTGTTAGGTAATCCGCAGAGCCCGCGCTTGCAGCAGTTCCTGAAAGGGTCGTTAAAGTAGTTTCTTGCCCGGTGGCGCTACGCTTATTGTTCCCTCTCCCCGTAGGAGAGGGCCAGGGAGAGGGCTCTCAGGCCGCACCACTCTCCAGCCGGTACACCCAGTCATCATAGCGTACGCCGTTAATCTCATACGCCTGCTTCAGCACCTGGGTACGCACAAATCCCGCTTTCTCTAATACCCGCACCGAACCGCCGTTCTCCGCCAGCACATACGCATTAACCGCCTTAACGCCCACCCGGATAAACGCGTATTCACACAGGGCGCGCAGCGCTTCGCTGGCAATCCCCCGGCCCTGTGCCGCAGGTATAACGGTGTAGCCTATGTCGGCCTCTTCAGGGTAGCGGGGGCTGATTTGCAGGCCAATATCCCCCAGCGGAGTGTCATCATCGTGGGCGCGGATCACAAAGGTATGCGGGGCCGTCAGGCGGGCGGCGAACAGGCGTTGGGTCTCTTTTTCCGGGGCGATAGCAGCCATATAGCGCATAATCTCCGGCGCTTCGCGAAGCCGAAGGAAAAAGGGCCAGTCGGAGGGCTCAAAGGGGGAGAGCGTCAGCCGGGAAGTGGTGATTGTAGCCATCGTAGCGCCTTAAGCGGGGAGCGGGCATAACACCTTAACACAGCCGACCGGGCAGGTTTAACCTACCACATCTCCCAGGGCCTCTTCTAAGTCGTACCACCTGAAAGCGAACCCGGAGGCCTCCAGCCGCTTCGGCAGCGCGCGCTGGCCGCCCAGCACCAGCACGGAGGATTCCCCCATCAGCAGGCGGACCGCGGTGGCCGGAGCGCGAATGACAGCCGGGCGGTGAACCGCATGGCCCAGCGCATGGGAAAACTGCTCGTTACGCACCGGATAGGGGGAAACCATATTGAACGGGCCGCGCAGATCGTTATCCAGCAGCCAGAGAATGCCGTTGACCATATCGTCGATATGGATCCAGGCCAGGTACTGACGGCCCGTGCCGATGGGGCCGCCAAGGCCGAGTTTAAACACCGGCAGCATTTTCGCCAGAATCCCGCCTTTAGGGGCCAGCACCACGCCGGTGCGCAGCAGGCAGACGCGGGTTTTTTCGCTCTGCGCGCCACAGGCGATCTGCTCCCAGCGGGCGCACAGCTTATGGGTAAATTCATTGTGCGGCGGCTCCTCTTCGGTCACCACCACCTCACCTAAATCGCCGTAATAACCCGCTGCCGAACCGGAGATAAACACCGACGGCGGCGTGTCGCTGGCCTTGACCATATCCACCAGCCGCTGGGTAATGTTCCAGCGACTGTTGCACAGACGCTGTTTTTGCTCTTCCGTCCAGCGCTTGTCGGCGATGGGCTCGCCTGCAAGATTGATAACGGCCTCAAAGCCGTTGAGATCCTGGTGCTCCGTCAGCCCTTTCCAGATATTAATGCCGGAGCCGAGGTGCTGACGCGCTTTTTCAGGACTGCGCGTCACAACAGTGACCTCATGGCCCAACACCTGCAATCGTGGGATAAGATGTCGGCCAATCAGGCCGGTGCCGCCGGTTACCAGGATCTTCATACAACCTCCAGGGTTGCGCTTAGCGTTGCCAGCTTAACGTCATTGAGACGGAATCGGCGTAACGCAGCGCGTGAAGTTTATCAATCTCAACTTCAGCATAGGTGACCCAGTGATGTTCGCGTGCGATATCCAGCACATCCTGAGTTAATTTTTCCAGTAAAGAGAAGCGGTTATTCTCGACATGCTGAATGATGCTTTTGGTGACGGTGCGGTAGTTCAGTGCGTCATTGATATCTTCACTGTCCCTGGCCTTGTCGGCCGGGTAGTGGATCACCACATTAACGACGATATCCTGACGGTTAGCGCGCTCCTCCTCTTTGATACCGATATAGGTGCGCAGGCGTAAATTTTTAATACGAATAATCGCGTCTTGCTGGGACATTGCAGGCTTCCTCCGTGTCATTATCGCCACCATAATACATGAGGAAACCGTTTATATCTGCTGCGCTTTTTGCATTGCGCGCTCGGTTGCCGGACGCGTGCGAATACGCTCAAACCAGTTGTTTACCGCGGGCCATGACGCCAGATCGACGCGATGGCTCTCATGGGTGTTGATCCATGGCCAGCAGGCAATATCCGCAATGCTGTAGTGATCCCCTCCCAGCCACGGCGATTTTTCCAGGCGCTTATTCAGCACGTTATAGAGCCGCTGCGTTTCCACCTGAAACCGTTCGATGGCATAGGGGACAGGCTGAGGGGCATAGTGGGTGAAGTGGTAGTTCTGCCCGATCATCGGCCCCAGGCCGCCAACCTGCCAGAAGAGCCACTGCAGCGTGATGTGGCGTTCGCGTAACTCACCGCTCAGCAACGTGCCGGTTTTTTCTGCCAGATAGAGCAAAATTTCGCCAGACTCAAACAGGCTCAGCGGCGCGCCACCGTCCTCCGGGTCATGATCTACAATGGCCGGAATTTTATTGTTGGGGGAAATGGCGAGAAATTCAGGGCGGAACTGTTCGCCTTTGCTGATATCCACCGGCACGATGCGGTAGTCCAGCTGGGCCTCTTCCAGAAAAAGGGTGATCTTATGCCCGTTGGGAGTAGGGGCGTAATAAAGGTCAATCATCGCAACTCCTGTCATAACGCTTTTTTCTGTACAGGATCGAGTATAGGCGGTGATGATAAATCGTGAGTTTTCGTCAGGTGACAGCCGGGCCTGGAGGTTATATTTTGGATGTAAACCCATCATCCGAAGCCTTATGAGGACGTTATGAGCCAACCTGCAATTACCCTGTGGTCAGATGCCGATTATTTCTCTCCTTATGTCATGAGCGTGTACGTCGCGCTGGCCGAGAAGGGATTGCCCTTTACCCTGAAGACCGTGGATCTCAGCCGGGGTGAAAACCGCCAGCCGCAGTGGCGGGGGTATGCGCTGACCCGTCGCGTGCCGGTACTGGAAGTTGACGGGTTTGAACTCAGCGAATCCTCAGCCATTACCGAATATCTGGAAGAGCGTTTTGCGCCACCGGAGTGGGAGCGAATCTATCCGCTCGATCTGCAAAAACGCGCCCGCGCGCGGCAGATTCAGGCGTGGCTGCGCAGCGATCTGATGCCCATCCGGGAAGAGCGCTCTACCGACGTGGTATTTGCCGGGGTGAAAAAACCGGCCCTGAGCGAAACTGCCCAACGAACAGCCAGCCAGCTGTTTGATACCGCTACCTCGCTGCTGGCCCACGGCAATCAGAACTTATTCGGGGAATGGTGTATTGCCGATGCCGATCTGGCGCTGATGCTTAACCGCCTGGTGCTCAACGGTGACGATGTGCCTCAACAGCTGGCGGATTACGCGAGCTTCCAGTGGCAACGCGCCTCCGTGCAGCGTTACGTGGCGCTTTCAGCGAAGCGGGCTGGCTGATAAGGGCAGCCGATTCGGGTATGATGGGGTGGCTTTTCACTACAAGGAGTCACTGATGAAGCTGATGTTTGCATCGGACATCCACGGCTCGCTACCGGCGACCGAAAAGGTGCTTTCGTTGTTTAACCAGAGCGGGGCGCAATGGCTGATTGTCCTCGGCGATGTGCTGAATCACGGCCCGCGCAATCCGCTGCCTGAAGGCTATGCCCCTGCGGAGGTGGCCGAGCGGCTTAACGCGTATGCATCGCGCATTATTGCTGTGCGGGGCAACTGCGACAGCGAAGTTGACCAGATGCTGCTGCATTTCCCCCTTACCGCCCCCTGGCAGCAGATCCTGCTGGAGCGCTGCCGCCTGTTTGTCACTCATGGTCATCTTTTTGGTCCGGATAATCTGCCCGCGCTGAATGCTGGCGATGTCCTGGTTTACGGCCATACTCATATTCCGGTTGCCGGGATGAAGGGTGACGTTATTCATTTCAACCCTGGCTCCGTTAGCCTGCCGAAAGGCGGGTTTCCTCCCAGCTATGGGATGCTGGAAGAGGACCATTTGTGCGTTATGACGCTGAATGACAGCCAGGTTATTGCAGAGTCCAGGATTAATCCGTAACTTACTCCTCAACAGTAAACGCGCCGTGAGAGCGCTTTAAAGAGAAGGTTTCCCGATGGTGGAGCAGAGTCATTTGGCAAGTACTGAGTGGGTAGATATAGTCAGCGAAGACAATGAAGTCATCGCCCAGGCGAGCCGCGAGCAGATGCGGGCCCAGCGCCTGCGTCATCGCGCGACCTATATCGTGGTGCATGATGGTATGGGCAAAATTCTGGTGCAGCGCCGTACCGAAACAAAAGACTTCATGCCCGGTATGCTGGATGCAACGGCTGGCGGTGTGGTTCAGGCCGATGAGGTGTTACTTGATTCCGCCCGCCGTGAAGCGGAAGAGGAGCTGGGGATTGCCGGGGTGCCGTTTGCCGAGCATGGTCAGTTCTACTTTGAAGACAGCCACTGCCGCGTCTGGGGAGGCCTGTTCAGCTGCGTCTCCCACGGTCCGTTTGCCCTGCAGGAAGAAGAGGTCAGTGAAGTCTGCTGGATGACACCGGCGGAGATCACCGCCCGCTGCGATGACTTCACGCCAGATTCGTTAAAAGCCCTGGCCCTGTGGATGAGCCGCAATGCCAGCAACGAACCGGCTAAACACGAAGAAGCGTAACAGCACGATAATAAAAAAGGCGACCCTGAGGTCGCCTTTTTACGTTTGGGGCTGCTTACTGCTGTGAAGACTGGATCGCGGTCAGCGCGATGGTGTAGACGATATCGTCTACCAGCGCGCCACGAGAGAGGTCGTTCACCGGCTTGCGCATACCCTGCAGCATCGGCCCGATGGAGATCAGGTCGGCAGAACGCTGTACCGCTTTGTAGGTGGTGTTACCGGTGTTCAGATCCGGGAAGATGAACACGGTAGCGCGACCCGCAACCGGCGAGTTAGGCGCTTTAGATTTGGCAACGTCAGCCATTACTGCGGCGTCGTACTGCAGCGGGCCATCGATAACCAGATCCGGGCGTTTTTCCTGCGCCAGACGGGTGGCTTCACGCACTTTCTCAACGTCGCTACCTGCACCGGAGTTACCGGTAGAGTAGGAGAGCATCGCAACGCGCGGTTCGATACCGAACGCAATCGCGGAATCCGCGGACTGAATCGCGATCTCTGCCAGCTGTTCAGCGGTTGGATCCGGGTTGATCGCACAGTCACCGTAAACGTAAACCTGTTCCGGCAGCAGCATGAAGAACACGGAAGAGACCAGAGAGCTACCTGGCGCGGTTTTGATCAGCTGCAGCGGCGGACGGATGGTGTTCGCGGTGGTATGAACAGCACCGGAAACCAGACCGTCAACTTCGTCCTGCTCCAGCATCAGGGTACCCAGAACCACGTTGTCTTCCAGCTGTTCGCGGGCAACGGCTTCGGTCATGCCCTTGCTCTTACGCAGCTCTACCAGACGGGCAACGTAGCTTTCGCGCACCACTTCCGGGTCAACGATTTCGATACCAGAACCCAGCTCAACGCCCTGAGAGGCCGCTACGCGGGTGATCTCATCCGGGTTACCCAGCAGCACGCAGGTTGCGATACCGCGCTCGGCACAGATGGCTGCCGCTTTCACGGTACGTGGTTCGTCGCCTTCTGGCAGAACAACGCGTTTGCCCGCTTTACGCGCCAGCTCGGTCAGCTGGTAACGGAAGGCTGGTGGAGAGAGACGACGGCTGCGCTCGGAGGTCGCGGTCAGGGACTCAATCCACTCAGGATTGATGCAGCCGGCCACGTATTCCTGCACTTTCTCGATACGCTGGTGGTCATCAACCGGCACTTCCAGGTTGAAGCTCTGCAGGCTTAGAGAGGTCTGCCAGGTATTGGTGTTCACCATGAAGACCGGCAGGCCGGTAGCAAAGGCACGTTCGCACAGCTTGCTGACGCGTGGGTCCATTTCATAGGCACCGGTCAGCAGGATCGCACCGATCTCCACGCCGTTCATCGCGGCCAGACAGGCGGCAACCAGCACGTCAGGACGGTCTGCGGAGGTCACCAGCAGGGAACCTGCACGGAAGTGCTCCAGCATGTGCGGAATGCTACGCGCACAGAAGGTCACGGACTTCACGCGACGGGTGTTGATATCGCCTTCGTTCACGATGGTGGCGTTCAGGTGACGCGCCATATCGATTGCACGGGTGGCGATCAGATCGAAGCTCCAGGTCACCGCGCCCAGGACTGGCAGCGGGCTGAATTCCTGCAGTTTTGCCGGATCGATTTTGACGATTTGTGCTTTAGACGAGTCGTCAAAGATTTCGGACAGGTCAGGGCGGGTGCGGCCTTGCTCGTCAACCGGGGCGTTCAGTTTGTTAACGATAACGCCGGTGATGTTGCTGTTTTTCGCGCCGCCGAAGCTGCTGCGGGTCAGCTCAATACGCTCTTTCAGCTGTTCCGGGGTATCAGTACCCTGGGACATCACAAACACGATTTCCGCGTTCAGCGTTTTGGCGATTTCAAAGTTCAGGGACTGGGCAAACTGATGTTTGCGCGTCGGAACCAGGCCTTCCACCAGCACCACTTCCGCATCCTGGGCGTTAGCGTGGTAGTTAGCGATGATCTCTTCCATCAGCACGTCTTTCTGGTTGCTGGAGAGCAGAGACTCAACGTGGCTCATCTTCAGCGGTTCAGCGGCTGGCAGGTTAGAGTTTGCACGAACGATCGTCGTGGTCTGGTCTGGGGCATCGCCACCAGCGCGTGGTTGCGCAATTGGCTTAAACACGCTCAGACGAACGCCTTTGCGTTCCATCGCACGGATCACACCGAGGCTGACGCTGGTCAGGCCTACGCTGGTTCCGGTCGGGATCAGCATAATAGTACGGGACACGATTTATCCTCTTTCGTTACCGCCGAAAACAGGCGGGCTTCAAAACAGCACCGCCAGCATTGCTGGCGGTGGGGAATCAGGCGGTCAGACGGCTCGCGTCTTGCGCGATGACCAGCTCTTCATTGGTTGGGATAACCATTGCCAGAGTGGTGCCTTCTTTATTGATGAAGCCAGACTTACCGAAGCGTGCAGCCAGGTTACGTTCATGGTCAACTTCAAAGCCCAGCACGCCCAGTTTGCCCAGGGACAGCTCGCGCACCATAGCCGCGTTCTCACCGATACCGCCGGTGAAGACGACGCCATCCAGACGACCGTCCATCAGCGCAGTGTAAGAGCCGATGTACTTCGCCAGACGGTGGCAGTAAACGTCCATTGCACGTTTAGCGTCTTCTTTCTCTGCGTAGTTGTCTTCAACGTAACGGCAGTCGCTGGTCACTTCGGTCAGACCCAGCAGGCCGGACTCTTTGGTCAGCATCTTGTTGATGTCTTCTACGCTCATACCCAGGGTATCGTGCAGGTGGAAGATGATCGCCGGGTCGATGTCGCCAGAGCGGGTGCCCATTACCAGGCCTTCCAGCGGGGTCAGACCCATAGAGGTATCAACACATTTGCCGTTACGGATAGCAGAAACGGAACCGCCGTTACCGAGGTGGCAAGTGATGATGTTGACTTCTTCAACCGGCTTGTTCAGCATTTTTGCCGCTTCTTGCGTGACATAGAAGTGGCTGGTGCCGTGGGCACCGTAGCGGCGTACGCCATGCTCTTTGTACAGTTTGTACGGCAGAGCGTAGAGGTAAGACTCTTCCGGCATGGTCTGGTGGAACGCGGTATCAAATACGGCCACGTTCTTGTCTTTCAGCTGCGGGAAGGATTTCAGGGCTTCAGCGATACCGATCAGGTGAGCAGGGTTATGCAGCGGTGCAAAAGAGGCAGAGTCTTTAATGCCCTGGATAACGCTGTCATCGATGATCACAGATTTGGTGTATTTCTCGCCACCATGAACGATACGGTGACCGATTGCGGTCAGCTGAGCGGACAGTTCCGGTTTTTGTGCCAGAATAGTGTTAACGATAAAGTTCAGCGCTTCGCTGTGAGCGGCGCCTGCACCTAAAGCCGCTTCCTGTTTGCTGCCGTCCATTTTCCACTTCAGACGTGCTTCAGGGAGATGGAAACATTCGGCCAAACCAGAAAGGTACTCTTCACCGTTAAGCGCATCGATGATGGCGAATTTCAGGGAAGAGCTACCGCAGTTCAGAACCAGTACTAACTTACTCGACATGGAAGTACCTATTATTGATACGTGGCTAAAAAAACGTCAGTGAGTCAAGGATCGTAGCGCAAGATATCGCTGACATTTATGATTAACATCATGCCGGAAGGACATTCTGGCATGACGAAAAGAATACATATGATTTTATGCCATTTTGCGCATTTTTCCGGCAATGGCATAATGTGCGATAATTTGACGAGTGTACTTTCATCGTCTAAGGCCTTTGCAGGCCGGCACAGGATACCCGATACTGGGTAGCGCTGACAAAAGTTTTTGAACGTTGTCATGACCAGTTGTGGTTTTGCACGAATTTTTTAATATTTATATGTGAAGTTGAGGTAAGCCATGTCGACACCCGAGAATCCTTCCGTGAGCTTTTTCAGCCTGTTTCGCCGGGGACAGCACTATTCAAAGACGTGGCCTATGGATAAGCGCCTGGCGCCCGTATTTATTGAAAACCGCGCGATTCGCGCCACCCGCCACGCTATCCGCCTGATGCCGCCCCTGGCAGTCTTTACCCTGTGCTGGCAGATAGCGCTGGGTGGCCAGCTCGGCCCGGCCGTCGCCACCGCCCTGTTTGCGCTAAGCCTGCCGATGCAGGGGCTGTGGTGGCTGGGTAAACGTTCGGTTACACCTTTGCCGCCGTCGGTACTGTCCTGGTTCTACGAAGTGCGCAGCAAATTGCAGGATGCCGGCCAGGCGCTCGCGCCGGTAGAGGGGAAACCCGATTATCAGGCGCTGGCCGATACCCTGAAGCGGGCATTTAAGCAACTTGATAAAACATTCCTTGATGACTTGTGATTGATCATCGAAACGATGATCAAAAGAAGGCACAGTAACACCCCGTTACCGTGTCTTTTTTAAAGCTGCCATGCGCAACAGGAGTCGAAAGATGGAAATGACCCACGCTCAACGTCTGATTTTGTCTAATCAGTACAAAATGATGACGATGCTTGATCCCGACAATGCAGAGCGCTATCGCCGCTTGCAGACTATTATCGAACGTGGTTTTGGTTTACAGATGCGCGAGCTGGATCGCGAGTTTGGTGAACTGAAAGAAGAGACCTGCCGTACCGTCATCGACATTATGGAAATGTATCACGCCCTGCATGTTTCCTGGACGAACCTGAAAGATGCCCAGACCATTGACGAACGTCGTGTGACCTTCCTGGGGTTTGATGCGGCCACGGAATCCCGCTACCTGAGCTATGTCCGCTTTATGGTCAACGTCGAAGGTCGTTATACCCATTTCGATGCCGGCACGCATGGCTTCAATGCCCAGACCCCAATGTGGGAGAAATATCAGCGCATGCTCAGCGCGTGGCATGCCTGCCCGCGCCAGTACCATCTGAGCAGCAATGAGATCCAACAAATTATTAATGCCTGACGGAGGTAGATGTGCAGTGTAAAGGTTTTCTGTTTGATCTGGACGGTACGCTGGTTGATTCGCTACCGGTTGTAGAACGCTCCTGGTGCCGTTGGGCCGACAGACATGGCATCGACCATCAGGACGTACTGAATTTCATCCATGGCAAACAGGCCATAACCTCTTTACGGCACTTCCTCCAGGGAAAAAGTGAAGCGGAAATTCAGGCGGAGTTCACCTGGCTTGAGCAGGTTGAAGCCACCGATACCGACGGCATCACGGCGCTGCCGGGGGCGCTGGAACTGCTCAGGCACCTGAATGAAGCGGAAATCCCCTGGGCTATCGTCACCTCCGGTTCGGTTCCCGTGGCCCATGCGCGGCATAAAGCAGCTGGCCTGCCGCTACCGGAAGTGTTTATTACCGCGGAGCGCGTCAAGCGCGGCAAACCGGAGCCCGATGCCTTTTTACTGGGCGCGGAGCTGCTGGGGCTGGCGCCTGAAGCGTGCGTGGTGGTAGAAGATGCCGCCGCCGGCGTGCTGGCGGGCCTCAATGCCGGAAGCCACGTTATTGCCGTCAACGTACCAGCCGGTTCGCCGCGTCTGGACGAGGCTGATTTTGTGCTCACCACGCTGGCGTCTCTCGCCGTCAGCCGCACCCCTGACGGGAATGTAACAGTCTCACGGAAAATGTAATCACATGATTTAGCCCCACATTGTTGGGGCTTTTTTATGGCACTATCTGCCTCACTCTCTTCTGACAAGGATCTGTTGTGAACGGTGAACTTATCTGGGTGTTAAGCCTGCTCCTTATCGCGATTGTTCTTTTTGCGACCGGTAAGGTACGCATGGATGCCGTGGCTCTGCTGGTCATCGTCGCCTTTGTACTGAGCGGCACCTTAACGCTTCCGGAAGCCTTCTCAGGCTTTAGCGATCCCAATGTTATTTTGATTGCAGCCCTCTTTATTATTGGTGACGGCCTGGTGCGTACCGGCGTGGCGACCAGCATGGGAACCTGGCTTGTTAGCGTGGCGGGCAACAGCGAAACCAAAATGCTGATCTTCCTGATGCTCACCATTGCCGGGCTCGGGGCCTTTATGAGCTCCACCGGCGTGGTGGCTATCTTTATTCCGGTGGTGCTGAGCGTCTCCATGCGCATGCAGATCTCGCCCTCGCGCCTGATGATGCCGCTCAGTTTTGCCGGGCTTATCAGCGGCATGATGACCCTGGTAGCAACCCCGCCGAACCTGGTGGTTAACAGTGAACTGCTGCGCGAAGGCCTGGAAGGGTTCAGCTTCTTCAGCGTGACGCCGCTGGGGCTGGTGATCCTGGTGATGGGTATCGTCTACATGCTGCTGACCCGCTTCGCCCTGAAAAGCGATAAGCAGGATAAAGCCCGCGACGGCTGGAAGCGCCGCACCTTTCGCGATCTGATCAAAGAGTATCACCTTACCGGGCGGGCGCGCCGTCTGGCGATCCGCCCTGGCTCGCCGCTGATTGGACAGCGTCTGGATGATTTAAAACTCCGCGAACGCTACGGCGCCAACGTCATCGGCGTGGAGCGCTGGCGCCGTTTTCGCCGGGTCATCGTCAACGTTAACGGCGTATCGGAATTCCGCGCCCGGGATGTGCTGCTGATTGATATGTCATCCGCCGAGGTCGATCTGCGCGATTTCTGCAGCGAACAGCTGCTGGAACCCATGGTCCTGCGCGGGGAGTACTTCTCCGATCAGGCGCTGGATGTGGGCATGGCCGAAGTTTCGTTGATTCCCGAGTCGGAGCTGCTCGGCAAAACCATTCGCGAGATAGGATTTCGTACCCGCTACGGTTTAAACGTTGTAGGGTTGAAGCGCGACGGCGAGGCGATGAACGGCTCGGTGGTGGATGAGCCTCTGCAACTGGGGGATATTTTCCTGGTGGTGGGTAACTGGAAGCTGATCACCCAGCTGGGGCAGAGAGGGCGAGACTTCGTGGTGCTCAACCTGCCTGTGGAAGTGAGCGATGCGTCCCCGGCCCACAGTCAGGCGCCGCACGCTATTTTTTGTCTGGTGCTGATGGTGGCCCTGATGCTGACCGACGAAATTCCTAATCCGGTGGCAGCGATTATCGCCTGTTTGCTGATGGGTAAATTCCGCTGCATTGACGCTGAAAGCGCTTACAAGGCCATCCACTGGCCGAGCATTATTTTGATTGTCGGCATGATGCCCTTTGCGTTGGCCCTGCAAAAAACCGGCGGTGTTGACCTGGTGGTAAAAGGGTTAATGGAGGTGGGCGGGGACTACGGCCCTTACATGATGCTGATGTGCCTGTTTATTATGTGCGCCACCATCGGGTTGTTTATCTCCAACACCGCGACGGCGGTGCTGATGGCGCCTATTGCCCTGGCGATGGCAAAATCGATGGGGGTTTCGCCTTATCCGTTCGCAATGATGGTGGCGATGGCCGCTTCCGCCGCCTTTATGACCCCGGTCTCATCACCCGTTAACACGCTGGTGCTGGGCCCCGGCAAATATTCCTTCAGCGACTTTGTGAAGCTTGGCGTACCGTTCACCCTTCTGGTGATGGTGGTGTGCGTGGTGATGATCCCGGTGTTGTTCCCGTTTTGAGCTTGTTGCCTGGCCGGGCATGGCGCAGTCGCCGCCCGGCACAACATTACAGCGGGGAATCCTGGCTTATCTCATCCAGCGACAGCTGGAAGCTCGGGACAAACACCTCCATGAAGTAACCCATCTCTTCACTGCGCCGCGCCTCGAGCGTCTTTTCAAGCCGGGTTTTCGCCAGCAAAAATTCGTGATTGCCGGCTGAAAGCTCCTCAAGGCATTTCAGATAGGCGCACAGCGCATCGGCCTGCTTCACGATCCGGTGTTCTTCTTCGCTGTAGCTTTGCTCGTCTATTAAAGGCTCAAAGATATCCCGAAGCTCGTCCGGCACCATGTCGACCAGCTTTTGCTGGGCAATTTTTTCAATCGCTTTGTACTCCTGAGCGATCTGCGAATTGAAGTATTTCACGGGGGTGGGCAGATCACCCGTCAACACTTCGGAGGCATCGTGGTACATCGCCAGCAGCGCGATCCGCTCGGCATTCACCTGGCCATTGAACTTGCGGTTTTTGATGGCGGCCAGCGCGTGGGCGACCATGGCTACCTGCAGGCTGTGTTCGGAAACATTCTCGGTGCGTACGTTACGCATCAGCGGCCAGCGGTTGATCAGTTTCAGGCGGGAAAGATGGGCGAAGAAATGACTCTGACTCATAAGTTACCTTAAATCTGCACAGCGACAGGTTTCATTGTGAGGGGAGGGGAGGAGAGATGCAAATCGGGCTGCCTGTGGCAGCCCGATTATCGTTTTACTGATGGTATCCGGAGAGGAAGCGTCCAAACCGGGAGATGGCCATTTCCAGCTCATCCTCACGCGGCAGCGTCACGATACGCACATGGTCCGGCCACGGCCAGTTAAAGGCCGTACCCTGAACCAGCAACACTTTTTCCTGCAGCAGGAAGTCGAGCACCATCTTCTGATCGTCAAAGATGTTAAAGCGTTTGATGTCTATTTTCGGGAACATATACAGCGCGCCGTTTGGCTTCACGCAGGAGACGCCCGGAATATCGTTAATCAGCTCCCACGCGCGCTGGCGCTGCTCATACAGACGCCCACCCGGCACGATAAATTCGCTGATGCTCTGATAACCACCCAGGGCAGTCTGAATCGCGTGCTGCGCCGGGACGTTGGCGCAAAGACGCATGGAGGCCAGCATCTCCAGACCTTCGATATAGCCTTTGGCGTGTTTCTTCGGCCCGTTCAGCACCATCCAGCCCTGACGGAAACCGGCAACACGATAGGTTTTAGACAGGCCGTTAAAGGTAACCGTCAGCAGATCCGGGGCCAGCGCGGCAATAGAGTGGTGCTGGGAAGCGTCGTACAGAATTTTATCGTAGATCTCGTCCGCGAAGATGATCAGGTTATGCTGGCGGGCCAGCTCGACAATCTCCAGCAGCAGCTCTTTAGAGTAGACGGCGCCGGTTGGGTTATTCGGGTTAATGATGACGATCCCGCGGGTACGCGGCGTGATTTTGGCGCGAATGTCATCCAGATCGGGGAACCAGTCGGAGGACTCATCGCACAGGTAATGTACCGCTTTACCGCTGGAAAGCGACACAGCCGCGGTCCACAGCGGGTAGTCCGGCGCCGGGACCAGCATTTCGTCGCCGCTGTTCAACAGGGCCTGCATCGCCTGGACGATCAGCTCGGAAACGCCGTTACCGATATAGATATCTTCGACGGTCACTTCACGCATGCCACGCGCCTGATAATGCTGCATGATGGCTTTACGCGCAGAATAGAGCCCTTTGGAGTCGCAATATCCTTGCGCCGTCGGCAGGTTGCGAATCACATCAACCAGAATTTCATCCGGTGCATCAAAACCAAATGGCGCCGGGTTGCCGATATTGAGCTTAAGTACTTTATTACCTTCTTCTTCGAGGCGCTTCGCCTCTTTAAGAACCGGGCCACGAATGTCATAACAAACGTTATCTAACTTGCTGGATTTTTCGATGGGTGACATGAATCTTTGACCTTTTACTGTTATTGCGACGTCCTGCCGTGGAAGTCAGCACGAAACAATGTACTCCTCGATTGCCCGATTTTGAAGGGTTGGCAGAAGAAGATTTTGTCCATTGCTGATACTCGGTTATGAAATTTTTAACTATTTTTTAATGTATACTTCATTTTATTGGATGTATTTTGTCTTTTGTATGGTTTTTTGTATTGATATGTCTGTTTTAAGGTGGATATTACACTGTGAAAAAGCCGCATACTGCGCGGCTTACGCTGGCAGTGCTACAGTTTCCTGTCGTGATGTTTCGTAAAAGCTGAGTGAAACATCATGGTATTCGCTTTCCGGCCTTTTTATATTAACGTTGCTCATGTGAAATTAATGTTAAGTATTATTAATCATTAAGTCCTGTTTCAATTATTATTTATTTCTGAATAAAGACGAAATCGCAACTTTCGTTAATATTAATAAAATTAGTTTAGTTAGTTATCATTAAGGTTAAATCACAGGATTTGCGATAAGGCTTATAAATAAAAAGGTTTTAGGGTAAGATGTGTACCAGGTCTGGTGATACCCGATAACAGGCCGCAGCAGGCCTTGATGCCTGGACCTTTAATAGTCTATTGTAATTGTTAGAATTATCTCTGCCTTGAGAAGTTAAGCAATACCATTGCTGCTTAACCTGTACTGCGATAAAGTTGACGTTGGAAAGGCATCTTCTTTAATGGAATTTACATCTTCCGGCAAACATCTATATATCTCGAGCGTTTTTGAGAATAAAAATAACGTCAGATAAGTTGTTTCTGACCACTGATATACCCAGCACAATGATATTTTGCAGGCACACTGCCGGACCGGGACGTCAGAGGATTTTGTTCAGAGGGAACTGTATTACTTTTACGCACACAGCTTAAACCCGGGGCAGCTCCGCACGAGCAACCTGTAAGTGAAAAGATATGATTAATGCAAATCGTCCGATAATGAACCTCGACCTCGATCTGCTGAGAACCTTTGTGGCGGTCGCCGATCTGAACACCTTTGCGGCGGCGGCGGCGGCAGTTTGCCGTACCCAATCTGCAGTCAGTCAACAAATGCAACGACTGGAGCAACTGGTCGGCAAAGAGCTTTTTGCCCGTCATGGACGCAACAAGCTGTTAACTGAGCACGGTATTCAGCTGCTGGGTTACGCCAGAAAAATTTTGCGCTTCAATGATGAGGCCTGCTCATCATTAATGTTTAGCAACCTGCAGGGTGTCTTAACATTAGGCGCCTCTGATGAGTCAGCCGACACCATTCTGCCGTTTCTGCTCAACCGCATCAGTTCGGTTTATCCGAAACTTGCTCTTGATGTCAGGGTTAAACGCAACGCCTATATGGTTGATATGCTCCAGGAGCAGGAGGTCGATCTGGTGGTGACCACCCA
The DNA here is from genome assembly GCF_023639785.1 of Leclercia adecarboxylata. Classification (NCBI taxonomy): domain Bacteria; kingdom Pseudomonadati; phylum Pseudomonadota; class Gammaproteobacteria; order Enterobacterales; family Enterobacteriaceae; genus Leclercia; species Leclercia adecarboxylata. Next base: position 3,257,355 of record NZ_CP098325.1, on the reverse strand, counting down.
TCGTACCAGCCAGTTTGAATGCCTGACGTTGCGCACCTCTCCGACCCACTGGTATTGTGCGGCCGAGTTTACGTTACAGCGCGGCGAGCCGGTGCCGCTGGTGCTGCTGGACGATCCCAGCCCGTTCCGCGACGTTGTGCTGTCCACGCTCGACGCCGCCAGTGTGCCGTGGCGACTGGCTTATGTCGCGTCAACGCTGCCAGCCATCCGCGCCGCGGTGAAAGCGGGACTTGGCGTGACGGCACGCCCGGTTGAGATGATGAGCCCTGATTTACGGGTGTTAGGTAAAGCGGACGGCTTGCCTTCGCTGCCGGATACGGAATATATGCTGTGCCACAACCCGGCCAGCAATAACGAACTTGCGCAAACCATTTTTAATGCCATGGATAACTACCATAACCCCTGGCAGTATAATAATGTGACTCCAGAAGGGGGGGATGACCCTCTGGTGATTGAACGCGATTTTGAGTAAACAACCCCCTCCCGTTCTGGTATTAATGCGTTGACACCTTTATGAGCCACTGGCGCGACTTCGTTGCACAGTGGTTCTTTTTTTGCATGTAGCACCGCCAGTTTGCGTCAGGTTTTTCTAATCTCCATTATTATCAATCTGATAGTAATTAAACCCTCTTTTGAAAACCCGCTATACTTCTTCTTTTAATGTCAATGGGCATGTTAAAAAAGCAGCAAAGATGTTGCCGTTTTTTTGATTGAATTAACAAAAGCGTGTCACAGATCAAGAAAATACTCCTCTTTGGGGGGAGGAATCGACGGCAAATCCTGTCAAAATAGACGGGTAATCTTTGTGTTAGTTCATTACGGACACGATTCAACACCCTTACGCAGGAACGCGCCTCACGTTTTTTGAGGGTAAAGGGCATTAAATGTTAATGAAGTTCGATCAATGTAATTTAATGTGAAGAAACTTTTGTTAAAGTTGACAAAAGGTTATAGAAAGGAGTAAAAAACCACATCATTTTGCTGTCTATGTCTCATTTTCGACAGTTAGTGTACGGTTATTTGTTCCTCCCCATGAATCGATGTGATGCCCATCTGCCAGTAAGAGCAGTGTTTCAGGTATCACTTTTGATGAGTAAGCAATGAGTATGTCAACATCCACAGAAGTCATCGCTCATCACTGGGCATTCGCAATCTTTCTTATCGTTGCCATTGGCCTGTGCTGCCTGATGCTAGTCGGCGGCTGGTTCCTGGGCGGTCGCGCCCGCGCAAGGCACAAAAACACGCCATTCGAATCGGGTATCGATTCGGTAGGTACCGCGCGTTTACGCCTGTCTGCCAAGTTCTATCTGGTGGCCATGTTCTTCGTCATTTTCGACGTGGAAGCGCTTTACCTGTTCGCATGGTCAACCTCCATTCGTGAGAGTGGTTGGGTAGGCTTTGTCGAGGCCGCAATTTTCATTTTAGTGTTACTGGCCGGTCTGGTTTATCTGGTGCGTATTGGCGCGCTGGACTGGACACCTGCGCGTTCACGCCGTGAACGTACCAACCCGGAAAACAGTATCTCTAATCGTCAGCAGTAACAGCGAGGCAATAAGATGGATTATACGCTCACCCGCATAGATCCTAACGGTGAGAATGACCGTTACCCCCTGCAAAAGCAGGAGATCGTAACCGACCCCCTGGAGCAAGAAGTCAATAAAAGCGTGTATATGGGCAAGCTCGAGCATGCCATGCACGATATGGTCAACTGGGGTCGTAAGAACTCCATCTGGCCATACAACTTTGGCCTTTCCTGCTGCTACGTTGAAATGGTGACGTCATTCACTGCGGTGCATGACGTTGCGCGTTTTGGTGCAGAAGTACTGCGTGCTTCTCCGCGTCAGGCTGACCTGATGGTGGTTGCAGGTACCTGCTTTACCAAAATGGCACCGGTCATTCAGCGTCTGTACGACCAGATGCTCGAGCCAAAATGGGTTATCTCCATGGGGGCTTGTGCAAACTCTGGCGGCATGTACGACATCTATTCCGTCGTACAAGGTGTAGATAAGTTTATCCCTGTGGACGTATACATCCCGGGCTGCCCACCGCGTCCAGAAGCCTACATGCAGGCGCTGATGCTGTTGCAGGAGTCGATTGGCAAAGAACGCCGTCCGCTCTCCTGGGTTGTGGGCGATCAGGGCGTGTACCGCGCTAATATGCAGTCTGAGCGCGAGCGTAAACGCGGCGAACGTATTGCAGTGACCAATCTGCGTACACCAGACGAAATTTAATTTGCGCCTGTGGGCATGGAGATAACCTTCGCATATCACTATTCAAATAGCGCGAAGCCACGCCCGACAGTCACCACGGACCTTTTGCAATGGTGAACACTATGACCGACTTAACCGCGCAAGACGCCGCCTGGCAAACACGGGATCATCTGGATGACCCGGTCATCGGCGAACTGCGCAACCGTTTTGGGCCGGATGCCTTTACTGTTCAGGCCACCCGCACCGGGGTACCCGTTGTTTGGGTGAAGCGTGAGCAGTTACTGGAAGTGGTTGATTTCCTCAAGAAACTGCCTAAACCTTACGTCATGCTGTTTGACTTACACGGCATGGACGAACGTCTGCGTACGCACCGCCACGGTTTACCCGCGGCGGATTTTTCCGTTTTCTACCACCTGATCTCAATAGACCGCAACACGGATATCATGCTCAAGGTGGCATTGTCTGAAAACGACATGCATCTGCCGACGATCACCAAACTGTTCCCGAACGCGAACTGGTATGAGCGTGAAACCTGGGAAATGTTTGGTATGACCTTCGATGGCCACCCGCATCTGACGCGCATCATGATGCCGCAGACCTGGACCGGCCACCCGCTGCGTAAAGATTACCCGGCGCGCGCCACCGAGTTCGACCCGTTTGAGCTGACCAAAGCCAAGCAGGATCTGGAGATGGAAGCGCTGACCTTCAAACCTGAAGACTGGGGCATGAAGCGCAGCACCGACAACGAGGACTTCATGTTCCTCAACCTCGGTCCAAACCACCCGTCCGCGCACGGTGCGTTCCGTATTATTCTCCAGCTTGATGGCGAAGAGATCGTCGACTGTGTGCCGGATGTGGGCTATCACCACCGCGGCGCAGAGAAGATGGGCGAGCGTCAGTCCTGGCACAGCTACATTCCGTACACCGACCGCATCGAATACCTTGGCGGCTGCGTGAACGAGATGCCGTACGTGCTGGCAGTGGAAAAACTGGCCGGCATCAAGGTGCCAGAACGCGTTGACGTCATCCGCGTCATGCTGTCTGAACTGTTCCGTATCAACAGCCACCTGCTGTATATCTCCACCTTCATTCAGGACGTCGGCGCTATGACGCCGGTCTTCTTCGCCTTTACCGACCGTCAGAAAATCTACGATCTGGTGGAAGCGATTACCGGTTTCCGTATGCACCCGGCCTGGTTCCGTATCGGCGGTGTGGCACACGACCTGCCGCGCGGCTGGGATCGTCTGCTGCGTGAGTTCCTCGACTGGATGCCGAAACGTCTGGCGTCGTACGAGAAAGCCGCGCTGCGTAACTCCATCCTGATTGGCCGTTCGAAAGGCGTTGCCGCGTATGGCGCGAAAGAGGCGCTGGAGTGGGGCACCACCGGTGCTGGCCTGCGTGCGACCGGTATCGATTTCGACGTGCGTAAAGCCCGTCCTTACTCTGGCTACGAAAACTTCGACTTTGAAATCCCGGTCGGCGGCGGTGTATCCGACTGCTATACCCGCGTGATGCTGAAAGTGGAAGAGCTGCGTCAGAGCCTGCGCATTCTTGAGCAGTGCCTCAACAATATGCCGGAAGGCCCGTTCAAGGCGGATCACCCGCTGACCACGCCGCCACCGAAAGAGCGCACGCTGCAGCATATCGAAACCTTGATCACACACTTCCTGCAGGTTTCCTGGGGTCCGGTTATGCCGGCCAACGAATCCTTCCAGATGATCGAAGCGACCAAGGGTATCAACAGTTATTACCTGACCAGTGACGGCAGCACCATGAGCTACCGCACCCGTATCCGTACGCCGAGCTTTGCGCATCTGCAGCAGATCCCGGCCGCCATCCGCGGCAGTCTGGTCTCCGACCTGATTGTGTATCTGGGTAGTATCGATTTTGTTATGTCAGATGTGGACCGCTAAATATGCACGAGAATCAACAACCACAAACCGAGGCTTTTGAGCTGAGTGAAGCAGAGCGTGCCGCCATTGAGCACGAGATGCACCACTACGAAGACCCGCGTGCGGCGTCCATTGAAGCGCTGAAAATCGTACAGAAACAGCGTGGTTGGGTGCCGGATGGCGCGATCTATGAGATCGCAAAAGTGCTGGGTATCCCGGCGAGCGACGTCGAAGGCGTGGCAACGTTTTACAGCCAGATCTTCCGCCAGCCGGTGGGCCGTCACGTGATCCGCTACTGCGACAGCGTGGTCTGCCACATCACCGGTTATCAGGGCATTCAGGCCGCTATTGAGAAGAAACTCAATATCAAGCCGGGCCAGACGACCTTTGATGGCCGCTTTACCCTGCTGCCAACCTGCTGCCTGGGCAACTGCGACAAGGGGCCGACCATGATGATTGATGAGGACACTCACAGCCATCTGACGCCGGAAGCCATTCCCGATCTGCTGGAGCAGTACAAATGAAAACTGTAATTCGTACTGCTGAAACGCATCCGCTGACCTGGCGTCTGCGCGATGATAAACAGCCGGTATGGCTCGACGAATACCAGAGCAAAAACGGCTATGAAGGCGCGCGTAAAGCCCTTGGCGGCATGGCACCGGATGAAATCGTTAATGCGGTTAAAGACGCTGGCCTGAAAGGGCGCGGCGGCGCGGGCTTTTCCACCGGTCTGAAGTGGAGCCTGATGCCAAAAGACGAATCCATGAACATCCGTTACCTGTTGTGTAACGCCGATGAAATGGAACCGGGCACCTATAAAGACCGTCTGCTGATGGAGCAACTGCCGCACCTGCTTGTGGAAGGCATGCTGATCTCGGCCTTCGCGCTGAAAGCCTACCGTGGCTACATCTTCCTGCGCGGTGAGTACATCGAAGCGGCAGAAAACCTGCGTCGCGCGATTGCCGAAGCCACCGAAGCGGGCCTGCTGGGTAAAAACATTCTCGGCACCGGTTTCGATTTCGAGCTGTTCGTGCACACCGGTGCAGGGCGATATATCTGCGGCGAAGAGACCGCGCTGATTAACTCCCTGGAAGGCCGTCGTGCGAACCCACGTTCCAAGCCACCGTTCCCGGCAAGCTCCGGCGTGTGGGGTAAACCGACCTGTGTGAACAACGTCGAAACCCTGTGTAACGTTCCGGCTATCCTCGCCAACGGCGTGGAGTGGTATCAGGGCATCTCCTCAAGTAAAGATGCCGGTACCAAGCTGATGGGCTTCTCCGGTCGCGTGAAGAACCCGGGCGTCTGGGAACTGCCGTTTGGCACCACCGCACGTGAAATTCTTGAAGACTACGCGGGCGGCATGCGTGATGGCCTCAAATTTAAAGCCTGGCAGCCAGGCGGGGCAGGGACCGACTTCCTGACCGAAGCGCATCTCGATCTGCCAATGGAGTTCGAAAGCATTGGTAAAGCGGGCAGCCGTCTGGGTACGGCGCTGGCGATGGCCGTCGACCACGAGATCGGCATGGTACCGCTGGTGCGTAACCTGGAAGAGTTCTTCGCCCGCGAGTCCTGCGGCTGGTGTACACCGTGCCGTGATGGTCTGCCGTGGAGCGTGAAGATCCTGCGTGCAATTGAGCGTGGCGAAGGCCAGCCTGGTGATATCGAGACACTTGAGCAACTGTGTCGATTCCTGGGCCCGGGTAAAACCTTCTGCGCCCACGCGCCAGGTGCCGTAGAGCCGCTGCAGAGCGCGATTAAATATTTCCGCGAAGAATTCGAAGCAGGCATCAAGCAGCCGTTCAGCAATACCCATTCGATCAATGGTATTCAGCCGAACCTGCTGAAAGCGCGCTGGTAAAAACAGAATTTTGATTAACGCTCGGTTTCGACCGAGACAACTGGAAGCATGCTAATGGCTACGATTCATGTAGACGGCAAAGAATACGAGGTTAACGGGGCGGACAACCTGCTACAGGCATGTCTCTCTCTGGGCCTTGATATTCCGTATTTTTGCTGGCATCCGGCGCTGGGGAGCGTCGGTGCTTGCCGCCAGTGTGCGGTGAAGCAATATCAAAACGCGGAAGACACGCGTGGTCGCCTGGTAATGTCCTGTATGACGCCAGCCACCGAAGGAACATTTATTTCTATCGACGACGCGGAAGCAAAACAGTTCCGTGAAAGCGTGGTGGAGTGGTTGATGACTAACCACCCGCACGATTGTCCGGTCTGTGAAGAGGGCGGTAACTGCCATCTTCAGGATATGACCGTGATGACCGGCCACAGCTTCCGTCGCTATCGCTTTACCAAGCGTACCCACCGCAACCAGGATCTGGGGCCGTTCATCTCTCATGAAATGAACCGCTGCATCGCCTGCTACCGCTGCGTGCGTTACTACAAAGACTACGCTGATGGCGAAGATCTGGGCGTATATGGCGCACATGACAACGTCTACTTCGGTCGTCCGGAAGACGGCGTGCTGGAAAGCGAATTCTCCGGTAACCTGGTCGAAATCTGTCCGACCGGCGTGTTCACGGATAAAACGCACTCTGAGCGCTACAACCGTAAATGGGATATGCAGTTTGCGCCAAGCATCTGCCAGCAGTGCTCCCTCGGCTGTAACACCAGCCCGGGTGAACGTTATGGCGAACTGCGCCGTATCGAAAACCGTTACAACGGTACCGTTAACCACTACTTCCTCTGCGACCGCGGTCGTTTTGGCTATGGCTATGTGAACCTGAAAGACCGTCCGCGTCAGCCGGTTCAGCGCCGTGGCGACGACGTTATCACCCTGAACGCCGAGCAGGCGATGCAGGGCGCAGCCGACATTCTGCGCCAGTCGAAGAAAGTGATCGGTATCGGCTCCCCGCGCGCCAGCATCGAAAGCAACTTCGCGCTGCGTGAACTGGTGGGTGCCAATAATTTCTACACCGGTATCGCTGAAGGCGAGCAGGAACGCCTGCAGCTGGTGCTGAAAGTGCTGCGCGAAGGCGGGATTCATACCCCGGCGCTGCGCGAAATCGAATCTTACGATGCCGTTCTGGTGCTGGGCGAAGATTTAACCCAGACCGGCGCTCGTGCTGCCCTGGCGGTTCGCCAGGCGGTGAAAGGGAAAGCCCGTGAAATGGCCGCAGCCCAGAAAGTGGCTGACTGGCAGATTGCGGCGATCCTCAACATCGGGCAGCGCGCGAAGCATCCTCTGTTTGTGACGAACGTCGATGGCACCCGTCTGGATGATATCGCAGCATGGACCTACCGTGCTCCGGTTGAAGATCAGGCCCGTCTTGGCTTTGCTATTGCGCACGCCCTGGATAACAGTGCCCCGGCCGTTGAAGGTCTGGACCGCGATCTGCAGAACAAGATCGACGTCATCGTGCAGGCGCTGGCCGGTGCGAAAAAACCTCTGATCGTTTCCGGTACTAACGCCGGTAGCGCGGAGATCATTGAAGCGGCTGCAAACGTGGCTAAAGCGCTGAAAGGCCGCGGTGCGGACGTTGGCGTAACCATGATTGCCCGTGCGGTAAACAGCATTGGTCTGGGCATGATTGGCGGTGGATCTCTGGAAGCGGCATTAAGCGAACTGGAATCCGGTGCTGCTGACGCCGTCGTGGTGCTGGAAAACGACCTGCATCGCCATGCCTCTGCGGCCCGCGTTGACGCTGCGCTCTCTAAGGCGCCACTGGTGATGGTTATCGATCATCAGCGCACCGCGATCATGGATAAAGCGCATCTGGTGCTCTCTGCGGCAAGCTTCGCAGAAAGCGACGGCACCGTGATCAACAACGAAGGCCGCGCCCAGCGCTTCTTCCAGGTTTATGACCCGGCGTACTACGACAGCAGCATTGTGATGCTGGAAAGCTGGCGCTGGTTGCACTCTCTGCACAGCACCGTGCTGAGCCGTGAGGTGGACTGGACCCAGCTCGACCACGTGATCGACGCTGCCATCGCCGCACTGCCGCAGCTGGCAGGCATTAAAGATGCCGCGCCGGAGGCGAGCTTCCGTATTCGCGGCCAGAAACTGGCGCGTGAACCGCACCGCTACAGTGGCCGTACCGCAATGCGCGCCAACATCAGCGTGCATGAACCGCGTCAGCCGCAGGACAAAGACACCATGTTCGCCTTCTCGATGGAAGGGAACAACCAGCCGTCTGCACCGCGTTCGCAGATCCCATTCGCATGGGCACCAGGCTGGAACTCCCCGCAGGCATGGAACAAGTTCCAGGCTGAAGTGGGCGGCTCTCTGCGTCACGGCGATCCGGGCGTGCGTCTGATTGAAGCGTCCGAAACCGGTCTGGACTTCTTCACCACCGTTCCGGCGAGCTTCCAGGCCGAAGAGGGCAGCTGGCGTATTGCGCCGTACTACCATCTGTTTGGTAGCGACGAAATGTCCCAGCGTTCCCCGGTCTTCCAGAGCCGTATGCCGCAGCCGTACATCAAGCTCAACCCGGCGGATGCCGCGAAGCTTGGCGTTAACGCGGGCGCGAACATCAGCTTCAGCTACGAAGGCCAGACAATCAGCCTGCCGCTGATTATCTCTGAAGGTCTGACAGCAGGGCAGGTGGGTCTGCCGATGGGTATGCCTGGCATCGCGCCGGTACTGGCGGGTGCGCGTCTTGATAACCTGCAGGAGGCAAAAGCATGAGTTGGTTAACGCCCGATCTTATCGACATTCTGCTGAGCATCCTGAAAGCGGTTGTTATTCTGCTGGTGGTCGTCACCTGCGGCGCGTTCATGAGCTTTGGTGAACGTCGTCTGCTTGGTCTGTTCCAGAACCGTTACGGACCGAACCGCGTGGGCTGGGGTGGTTCACTCCAGCTGGTCGCGGACATGATCAAGATGTTCTTTAAAGAGGACTGGATCCCGCGCTTCTCGGATCGTGTGATCTTTACTCTGGCGCCGATGATCGCCTTTACCTCGCTGCTGCTGGCGTTTGCTATCGTTCCGGTGAGCCCGACCTGGGTTGTGGCTGACCTGAACATCGGGATCCTGTTCTTCCTGATGATGGCAGGCCTCGCGGTGTACGCGGTGCTGTTCGCCGGCTGGTCCAGTAACAACAAATACTCCCTGCTGGGTGCGATGCGTGCTTCTGCGCAGACGCTGAGCTATGAAGTGTTCCTGGGTCTCTCCCTGATGGGCGTGGTGGCGCAGGCCGGTTCATTCAACATGACCGACATCGTCAACAACCAGGCCGACATCTGGAACGTCATTCCGCAGTTCTTTGGTTTTGTCACCTTTGCTATCGCCGGTGTGGCAGTGTGTCACCGTCACCCGTTTGACCAGCCAGAAGCCGAGCAGGAACTGGCCGATGGTTACCACATTGAATATTCCGGTATGAAGTTCGGTCTGTTCTTCGTGGGCGAGTACATCGGTATCGTCACCATTTCTGCACTGATGGTCACGCTGTTCTTTGGTGGCTGGCATGGCCCGTTCTTACCGCCGTTCATCTGGTTCGCGCTGAAAACCGCGTTCTTCATGATGATGTTCATTTTGATTCGCGCAGCATTACCGCGTCCGCGTTATGACCAGGTAATGTCCTTCGGCTGGAAAGTGTGCCTGCCGCTGACGCTCGTCAACTTGTTGGTAACGGCGGCTGTCATTCTCTGGCAGCAGCCATAAGGGGCTTTAAGATCATGACCTTGAAAGAATTATTGGTAGGCTTCGGCACCCAGGTACGCAGTATCTGGATGATCGGCCTGCACGCGTTTGCCAAACGCGAAACCCGGATGTACCCGGAAGAGCCGGTATATCTGCCGCCGCGCTACCGTGGCCGTATCGTGCTGACCCGCGATCCGGACGGTTCAGAGCGCTGCGTTGCCTGTAACCTGTGTGCGGTAGCCTGTCCGGTAGGCTGTATCTCTCTGCAGAAAGCAGAGACGGTAGACGGTCGCTGGTACCCGGAGTTCTTCCGCATCAACTTCTCACGCTGCATCTTCTGCGGCCTCTGTGAAGAAGCGTGCCCGACCACGGCGATTCAGTTGACCCCGGATTTCGAGCTGGGCGAATACAAGCGTCAGGACCTGGTGTACGAGAAAGAGGATCTGCTGATTTCCGGTCCGGGCAAATACCCGGAATATAACTTCTACCGGATGGCGGGTATGGCAATCGACGGCAAAGATAAGGGCGAAGCGGAGAACGAAGCCAAGCCTATCGACGTCAAGAGCCTGTTACCGTAAGGAGAGGGGCAATGGAATTCGCTTTTTATATCTGTGGCCTGATCGCCATCCTGGCTACGCTGCGAGTGATTACGCACACCAACCCGGTGCATGCGCTGCTCTATTTAATCATTTCGCTGCTGGCCATTTCCGGGGTGTTCTTTGCGCTGGGCGCACACTTTGCCGGTGCGCTTGAAATCATCGTTTACGCCGGGGCCATCATGGTTCTGTTCGTCTTCGTGGTGATGATGCTGAACCTGGGCGGGTCTGAAATTGAGCAGGAACGTCAGTGGCTGAAGCCGCAGGTGTGGATTGGTCCGGCGATTCTGTCGGCCATCATGCTGGCGGTGATCGTTTACGCCATTCTGGGTGTTAACGACCAGGGTATCGACGGTACGCCAATCAGCGCTAAAGCAGTGGGTATTACCCTGTTTGGTCCTTACGTTCTGGCGGTTGAGCTGGCGTCCATGCTGCTGCTGGCAGGTCTGGTCGTCGCCTTCCACGTGGGTCGCGAAGAGCGCATGGGTGAAGTGCTGAGCAACCGTAAGGACGACAGCGCGCAAAGAAAAACGGAGGATCGCGCATGATCCCTTTACAACACGGACTGATCCTCGCCGCGATTTTATTCGTGCTGGGCTTAACCGGTCTGGTTATCCGCCGCAATCTGCTGTTTATGCTGATTGGCCTGGAGATCATGATCAACGCTTCCGCGCTGGCCTTTGTGGTTGCCGGTAGCTACTGGGGCCAGACCGATGGTCAGGTGATGTACATTCTCGCCATCAGCCTCGCGGCTGCGGAAGCGAGTATTGGCCTGGCGCTGTTGCTGCAGCTCCATCGTCGCCGCCAGAACCTGAACATCGATTCAGTAAGTGAGTTGCGTGGATGAACATGCTTGCCTTAACCATTATTTTTCCGCTGATCGGCTTTTTGCTGCTGGCGTTTTCTCGTGGCCGCTGGTCTGAGAATCTGTCCGCCACCGTCGGTATGGGCTCTGTTGGCCTTGCGGCGCTGGTGACCGCGTATGCGGGGATCGACTTCTTTAACAATGGTCGTCAGGCCTTCAGCGTTCCGCTGTGGACCTGGATGTCGGTCGGTGATTTCAACATCGGTTTTAACCTGGTGCTGGATGGTCTCTCACTGACCATGCTCTCCGTGGTGACCGGCGTGGGCTTCCTGATCCACATGTTCGCCTCCTGGTATATGCGCGGTGAAGAGGGTTACTCCCGCTTCTTCGCCTACACCAACCTGTTTATCGCCAGCATGGTGGTTCTGGTGCTGGCCGATAACCTGCTGCTGATGTATCTCGGCTGGGAAGGCGTGGGTCTGTGCTCTTATCTGCTGATCGGTTTCTACTACACCGATCCGAAGAATGGCGCAGCGGCCATGAAAGCGTTCGTCGTGACCCGTGTGGGTGACGTGTTCCTCGCCTTCGCCCTGTTCATTCTTTACAACGAGCTGGGCACGCTGAACTTCCGCGAAATGGTAGAGCTGGCGCCGGCGCACTTCGAAGCAGGCAACAATATGCTGTGGTGGGCAACGCTGATGCTGCTCGGTGGTGCTGTGGGTAAATCCGCACAGCTGCCGTTGCAGACCTGGCTTGCCGACGCGATGGCGGGTCCAACCCCTGTCTCCGCGCTGATCCACGCCGCGACCATGGTTACCGCCGGTGTCTACCTGATTGCGCGTACCCATGGCCTGTTCCTGATGACGCCGGAAATCCTGCATCTGGTGGGTATCGTCGGTGCGGTCACTCTGGTGCTGGCAGGCTTTGCGGCGCTGGTTCAGACCGACATCAAACGCGTTCTCGCTTACTCCACCATGAGCCAGATTGGCTACATGTTCCTGGCGCTGGGCGTTCAGGCGTGGGATGCGGCGATTTTCCATCTGATGACGCACGCGTTCTTTAAAGCGCTGCTGTTCCTCTCGTCCGGTTCGGTGATCCTGGCCTGCCACCACGAGCAGAACATCTTTAAGATGGGCGGTCTGCGCAAATCCATTCCGCTGGTTTACGTCTGCTTCCTGGTGGGCGGCGCGGCGCTGGCGGCACTGCCGCTGATCACCGCGGGCTTCTTCAGTAAGGACGAAATCCTTGCGGGCGCCATGGCGAATGGTCATATCAATCTGATGGTGGCAGGTCTGGTCGGTGCATTCATGACCTCTCTCTACACCTTCCGTATGATTTTCATCGTCTTCCACGGTAAAGAACAAATTCACGCTCACGCAGGGAAGGGGATTACCCACCACCTGCCGCTGATTGTGCTGCTGGTCCTGTCCACCTTCGTTGGCGCGATGATTGTGCCACCGCTGCAGGGCGTACTGCCAGACACCACAGAGCTTGAGCACGGTCGCGTCCTGACCCTTGAAATCACCTCCGGTGTGGTCGCTATTGCGGGCATCCTGATTGCAGCATGGCTGTGGCTGGGTAAACGTACCCTGGTCACCTCCATTGCCAACAGTGCGCCAGGCCGTCTGCTGGGCACCTGGTGGTACAACGCGTGGGGCTTCGACTGGCTGTACGACATGATCTTCGTGAAACCGTTCCTCGGCATTGCGTGGCTTATCAAGCGCGATCCGCTGAACAGCATGATGAACATCCCGGCGATCCTTTCCCGCGTTGCAGGTAAAGGCCTGCTGTTCAGCGAGAACGGCTATCTGCGCTGGTATGTGGCGTCCATGAGCATCGGTGCGGTTGTTGTGCTGGCGCTGCTGATGGTGTTGCGTTGATCGTTAAGTGAATTTTATTCGAATTCGTTGAAAATCAGGCCCCTGCTGGGGGCCTTAAAAAGGAATGCAAATCGCCATGTTACTACCCTGGCTAATATTAATTCCCTTTATCGGTGGGTTCCTGTGCTGGCAGACCGAACGCTTTGGCGTGAAGATGCCGCGCTGGATTGCGCTGATCACCATGGGATTGACGCTCGCGCTTGGCCTGCAACTCTGGTTGCAGGGCGGCTATTCACTCACCCAGTCTGCGGGTATCCCGCAGTGGCAGTCTGAATTCATTCTGCCGTGGATCCCACGCTTCGGTATTACGATCCATCTGGCGATTGATGGTCTGTCGCTGCTGATGGTGGTGCTGACCGGTCTGCTCGGCGTTCTGGCGGTGCTGTGCTCCTGGCGAGAAATCGAAAAATACCAGGGCTTCTTCCACCTGAACCTGATGTGGATCCTGGGCGGCGTTATCGGCGTGTTCCTTGCCATCGACATGTTCCTGTTCTTCTTCTTCTGGGAGATGATGCTGGTGCCGATGTACTTCCTGATCGCGCTGTGGGGCCATAAGGCGTCCGACGGTAAAACGCGTATCACGGCGGCTACCAAGTTCTTCATCTATACCCAGGCGAGTGGTCTGGTGATGCTGATTGCCATCCTGGCGCTGGTGTTTGTGCACTACGACGCGACCGGCGTCTGGACCTTCAACTATCAGGATCTGCTGAAGACGCCAATGTCCCACGGCGTTGAATACCTGCTGATGCTGGGCTTCTTCATTGCGTTTGCGGTGAAAATGCCGGTGGTTCCGCTGCACGGCTGGCTGCCGGATGCGCACTCTCAGGCACCAACGGCGGGTTCCGTTGACCTGGCAGGCATCTTGCTGAAAACCGCGGCCTACGGCCTGCTGCGTTTCGCGCTGCCGCTGTTCCCGAATGCTTCCGCAGAGTTTGCGCCGATTGCCATGTGGCTCGGTGTGATCGGTATCTTCTACGGTGCCTGGATGGCCTTCACGCAGTACGACATCAAACGTCTGATTGCCTATACCTCCGTTTCCCACATGGGCTTCGTGCTGATTGCGATCTACACCGGCAGCCAGCTGGCGTACCAGGGCGCGGTTATTCAGATGATTGCTCACGGTCTGTCCGCAGCCGGTCTCTTCATCCTGTGCGGCCAGCTGTATGAACGTCTGCACACCCGCGACATGCGTCAGATGGGTGGCCTGTGGAGCAAAATTAAGTGGCTGCCAGCCCTGTCGATGTTCTTCGCGGTGGCGACGCTGGGGATGCCGGGTACCGGTAACTTCGTCGGCGAATTCATGATCCTGTTCGGCAGCTTCAAAGTGGTGCCGGTGATCACCGTCATTTCTACCTTCGGTCTGGTGTTCGCTTCGGTTTACTCGCTGGCGATGCTGCACCGCGCTTACTTCGGTAAGGCGAAGAGTGAAATCGCTGCTAAAGAACTGCCGGGGATGTCGCTGCGCGAGCTGTTCATCATCCTGCTGCTGGTCGTACTGCTGGTGCTGCTGGGCTTCTTCCCTCAGCCGATTCTGGATACCTCGCACTCCGCGATGGGTAACATCCAGCAGTGGTTTGTTAATTCTGCTTCTACTACAAGGCCGTAAATCGCCATGACAATAACTCCACAACAACTGATTGCGCTGCTACCGCTGCTGATCGTCGGATTGACGGTGGTGGTTGTGATGCTCTCCATTGCGTGGCGACGCAATCACTTCCTGAATGCCACGCTGGCGGTTCTGGGTCTGAACGCTGCGTTAGTCTCCCTCTGGTTTGTTGGCCAGGCGGGGGCGATGGACGTCACGCCATTGATGCGCGTTGACGGCTTCGCCATGCTGTACACCGGGCTGGTGCTGTTAGCCAGCCTGGCGACCTGTACCTTTGCTTACCCGTGGCTGGAAGGCTACAACGATAACAAAGAAGAGTTTTACCTGCTGGTTCTGATTGCCGCCCTGGGCGGTATTCTGCTGGCCAATGCCAACCATCTGGCGGCGCTGTTCCTCGGTATTGAGCTGATCTCTCTGCCGCTGTTCGGCCTGATTGGTTACGCCTTCCGCCAGAAGCGCTCTCTGGAAGCGAGTATCAAGTATACGATCCTGTCTGCTGCTGCTTCGTCCTTCCTGCTGTTTGGTATTGCGCTGATCTATGCTCAGTCCGGTAACCTCTCTTTCGAAGGGCTTGGCAAGAGCCTCGGCGACGGCATGCTGCATGAGCCGCTGCTGCTGGCGGGTCTGGGCATGATGATTGTTGGCCTCGGCTTTAAACTCTCTCTGGTTCCGTTCCACCTGTGGACGCCAGACGTTTACCAGGGTGCGCCGGCGCCGGTATCCACCTTCCTGGCGACGGCGAGCAAAATCGCTATCTTCGGCGTGGTGATGCGTCTGTTCCTCTACGCACCGGTAGGTGAGAGTGAAGCGGTGCGCGTGGTGCTGGGCATTATCGCCTTCGTGTCCATCATCTTCGGTAACCTGATGGCGCTGAGCCAGACCAACATCAAGCGTCTGCTGGGCTACTCGTCTATCTCCCATCTGGGCTATCTGCTGGTGGCGCTGATTGCGCTGCAGAGCGGTCAGATGTCCATGGAAACCGTCGGTGTCTACCTGGCAGGCTACCTGTTCAGCAGCCTCGGCGCGTTCGGCGTGGTGAGCCTGATGTCCAGCCCGTACCGTGGCCCGGATGCCGACTCGCTGTTCTCCTACCGTGGCCTGTTCTGGCACCGTCCGATCCTCTCTGCGGTAATGACGGTGATGATGCTCTCTCTGGCGGGTATCCCGATGACCCTGGGCTTTATCGGTAAGTTCTACGTGCTGGCAGTGGGTGTGCAGGCGGGTCTGTGGTGGCTGACGGCGGGTGTCGTTATTGGCTCCGCGATTGGTCTTTACTACTACCTGCGCGTTGCCGTAAGCCTGTACCTGAGCGCGCCTTCGCAGCTCAACCGCGATGCGCCAGGCAACTGGCAGTACAGCGCTGGCGGTATTGTGGTGCTAATCTCCGCGCTGCTGGTACTGATCTTCGGTATCTATCCGCAGCCGCTGATTGATATCGTGCAGCGAGCGATGCCATTAATGTAAAAACAAAAAACCCGCTTCGGCGGGTTTTTTATTGCCCGGCGGCGCGGGTTTTGTAGGCCGGGTAAGCGTAGCGCCACCCGGCAAAACAGGGCAAATCAGGCCAGCTGCTTCCTGCTGATCAACGGCCCGTCGATTTTCTTCGCCGCCCGCTCCAGGACCTCTTCAATCACCGACGACAGCTCGTTCAGCTCGAACTTCGCCACGTAGCCGTCGGCTTTTACCTTGCGGATATGATCTTCGTTGGCGTTGCCAGAAAGCGAGGAGTGGATCACCACCGGTATGTCCTTCAGGAGAGCGTCGGTTTTAATCTTGCGGGTCAGGGTAAAGCCATCCATCTCCGGCATCTCGAGGTCGGTGAGCACCAGCGCAATCTTATCGGTGATCGGCACGCCTTCCGCCTGCGCCTGGGCAGACAGGACGCCAATCTTCTCCCACGCCTCTTTACCGGTGATGTGCATCAGCGCCGGGATTTGCATTGCCTGCAAGCCTTTCTCCAGCATTGAGCGCGCCACTTTCGAGTCTTCCGCCACAATCGCCACCGCACCTGGCTTGATATTGAATTTGGTGGTTTTCAGATCGGTCGCATGCAGGTCGTGGTTGGCCGGTGTGATGTCATACAGGATCTGCTCCACGTCCAGCACCATCGCCAGATCGTTGGTATCGGTCTTCTCATCCAGGCAGGCAATACTGGTGATATAGCGTCCACTGACGGCGGTTTCCGCCGCGTGCACCTGCTTCCAGTCCAGTCGCATAATGTTCTCGACTGACTCCACGGCAAAAGCCTGGACGCTACGGGCATACTCGGTGATCAGCAGAATATTAAGCCCCGTGGTTGGCTTGCAGCCTGCCACAGCGGCCAGATCGATAACCGGGATCACCTGATCGCGAATATTGACCATGCCCATCAGCGGCGACTTCATCCCCGCCGGTTTGGTGAATGCTGGCATGGGCACAATCTCGCGAAGCTTAAAGACGTTGATGCCGAACAGCTCAGATTTGTTTTCATTCAACGAGGTGCCCAGACGGAACAGCAGCAGCTCAAAACGGTTCGACAGGGTCAGATTAGCCCTGTCATCAATGTCTTTCTGGAAATTATCCATGTTTGCCCCTAAGTGAAAAATACCTGCCTGACAGGGTTATCGGCAGTTTCGGGGAAAACCAGAGCATTAAACGCGCACGGTAGCAAAATCTTCTGCAAGCTGCGTCCCGGCAAACAGGTTCCGGCACTCGGCCAGCAGCATGGCGCAGCCTTCGGCGTCATAGCGGGAGCTGACGTGGGTAACGATCAGTTTTTTTACCTGCGCGTCACGGGCAAGCGTGGCCGCCTGACGCGTCGAGCTGTGGCCGCGGCTGTTGGCCTTCTCCTCCATTGCGCTCTCAAGCGTGGCCTCATGCACCAGCAGATCAACGCCGTTTGCCAGGGCAAAGGCATTGTCGCAGGGGGCGGTATCGCCAAAGATAGCCAGTTTTTTACCCGGGCGGGGCGGGGAGAGATAGTCGGCGCCGTTGATCGTCCTGCCATCCGTCAGCGTCACGCTTTCACCGCGTTTCAGCTGCTGGAACAGGGGGCCGAAGGGCACGCCGGCAGCCACGAGCGCTGCGCCGTCCAGCGCGCCCGGTTTATCGCACTCCTCAATGCGAAAGCCGTAACACTCTACGGGATGATTGAGCGCCGCGGCGGTCACGGTGTACGCATCATCCCTGAATACGATCCCCGGTTGGATCTCAATAATCTCGAGAGGATAATCCGTCCACGAGCCGCTGATCCGCAGGCTGGTTTCGACGAACTCCCTGATGCCGGGCGGGCCATAAATGGTCAGCGGGTGAATATTGCCCGCCATTGAGCGGCTGCACAGCAGCCCCGGCAGGCCAAAAAGGTGGTCACCATGCAGGTGGGTAATAAATATTCTGTTCAGCTTGCCGGGATGCGCCGCGGTGTGGAGCAGCTGATGCTGCGTGCCTTCGCCGCAGTCGAACATCCACAATTCGCTGCGGGTAGGGTGCTGCAAATCCAGCAGGATGGATGTGACGTTGCGCGTACGGGTCGGCACGCCAGCGGATGTTCCTAAAAAAAGCAGCTCCATAATGTACTAAGCCTCTGCGCCGGGGACGAAAAGTCATTAGTATAACGGCTACCCATACGATAAGGAGATCTCAATGATCCAGTGGCAAGATCTGCACCATAGCGAGCTGACCGTTCCTGCGCTTTACGCCCTACTTCAACTGCGCTGCGAGGTGTTTGTTGTTGAACAATCCTGCCCCTATCAGGACATTGACGGCGACGATCTGGTGGGGGAGAACCGCCACATCCTCGGCTGGAAAGATAACCGGCTGGTAGCGTATGCGAGGATTCTGAAAAGCGACGACGATTTTTCTCCCGTGGTGATAGGCCGCGTCATCATCAGCCCTCAGGCGCGGGGCGAAAAGCTGGGCTACACGCTGATGGAGCAAACGCTTCGCTCATGCGAAAACAACTGGCCGAACAAGGCGTTATACCTCGGGGCACAGGCGCATCTGCAGTCGTTTTATGGCCATTTTGGCTTTTCCCCTGTGACCGACGTTTACGATGAAGACGGCATACCACACATCGGGATGGCGAAAGAGGCACAGCAAGCGTAACAGGCGGAATTGGCAGGCATTGTCTATAGTTATCGAACTGATGCAACCACATGGAGAACACTATGTCTTATCAATCATCGGATAACCATGTTGATGACGATCTGACTCTGCTGAGTGAAACCCTGGAGGAGGTATTACGCTCTTCCGGCGATCCGGCCGATCAGAAATACGTTGAGCTTAAAGCGCGTGCTGAGCAGGCTCTGCACGATGTGAAAACGCGCGTGGGCCATGCGTCCGATCAATACTATTACAAGGCCAAAAAAGCGGTCTACCGTGCGGATGATTATGTCCGTGAAAAACCATGGCAGGGGATTGGCGTCGGCGCCGCCGCTGGCCTGATACTGGGTATTCTGCTCGCCCGCCGTTAACGACACAGCACCAAGGCTTCTCCCTGCCAAATCGGGGGTACTGCTTTTTCTTTTAAGTACCCCTTATAATGTGAGGTTTTTGAGCTGGGAGAAGTTCGCGTGCACTCGATTTCCACCGCGCTGGAAGGTCTTTGCCATCAATTAGTCGCCGAGTTTCCCGATGCGCCTGGCCTGCATTGTCTTGATGTCTCCTTTCCCCTTAATGATGCGTTCGACCCACTTGGCTGGCTGAATGCCCAGCAAACCTGGCCGCAGTTCTACTGGCAGCAGCGCAATGGCGATGAAGAGTATGCCGCCCTGGGGGCGTTAAAGCATTTCGCTTCCTTATCTGCTGCCCGTCAATTTTTGCATCTCTACCCACACGCTGCCGATCTTCGGGTGGTGGGCGTTAACGCGTTCGATCCCGGACAGGGCAGCCTGTTCCTGCCCCGTTTGCTGTGGCAGCGCGCCGGGGGAACCGCGACGTTGCGCCTGGTGCTCTGGAGCGAAACCTCGCTAAAAAACGAGGCCCGACGCACGCTGGCGTTTGTCCGCTCCCTGGCGGACAGCCAGCCGGTGACCCCGGTGACGCAGACGGTAGTAAGCGAAGCCCAGTTACCTGACCGGGCTGGCTGGCATGCCTTGATTACCGCAGCGACAGACGCCATTGCCCGGGGTGAGTTCGATAAAGTGGTGCTGGCCCGGGCCACGGATCTGCAGTTTAACCAGCCGGTAAACCCAGCCGCGCTGATGGCGGCCAGCCGACAGGTCAATTTTCAGTGCTATCACTTCCTGATGCGCAGCGATGCCACCCATGCGTTTCTCGGATCGTCGCCGGAACGCCTGTGGCGGCGGCGCGGCTTGCAGCTGCGCACCGAAGCGCTGGCCGGTACCGTGGCCAGCCATCCTGACGATGCCCGGGCCGCCAGTCTGGGTAACTGGCTGATGAAAGACGATAAAAACCAGCGTGAAAACATGCTGGTGGTTGAGGATATCTGTCAGCGCCTGCAGCGGGATAACGGGGTGCTCGACGTACTCCCGCCGCAAATTGTGCGTTTACGTAAGGTCCAGCATTTACGCCGCTGCATCTGGACGACGCTGCAACACCCGGACGATGAACAGTGCCTGATGCGCCTGCAACCCACTGCGGCGGTTGCCGGTCTGCCGCGCCAGGCGGCGTGGGAGTTTATCGCCCGCAATGAACCCTTCGACCGGGAGTGGTATGCCGGCTCTGTCGGGTATCTCTCGTTAGCGCAAAGCGAGTTCTGCGTGGCGCTGCGTTCGGCCAGGGTGCAGGAAAACAGCGTGCGCCTGTATGCCGGGGCAGGGATCGTGAGCGGTTCCGACCCTGAACAGGAGTGGCAGGAGATTGAAAATAAAGCCGCCGGACTGCGCTCTCTGCTCCTAAAGGATTAATACTGAGTCGTACATTCCCGATTCATATCAAAATTACATCTTTCTCTATTATTTATACTACGTCGCAATATTGATACCGGACAATTCCATGTCAGTGAGTTCATTTAACCGACGCTGGGCGGCGGTGATCCTCGAAGCCCTGACCCGCCATGGCGTCAGGCATGTTTGCATAGCGCCCGGCTCGCGCTCAACGCCGTTGACCCTGGCCGCTGCTGAAAACCGGGCCTTTATTCATCATACCCATTTTGATGAGCGCGGCCTGGGGCATCTGGCGCTGGGGCTGGCAAAAGCCAGCGATGCGCCGGTAGCCGTCATTGTCACCTCCGGTACGGCCGTGGCGAATCTCTATCCTGCGCTGATTGAGGCCGGTCTGACCGGTGAAAAACTGGTCCTGCTGACCGCGGATCGCCCCCCGGAGCTGATCGACTGCGGTGCAAACCAGGCCATTCGCCAGCAGGGTATTTTTGCCTCCCATCCGACCCAAACCCTGTCCCTGCCGCGCCCGACCCGGGATATTCCTGCCCGCTGGCTGGTCTCGACGGTGGATAACGCCCTGGGCGCGCTGCGTGCGGGAGCGCTACACATTAACTGTCCCTTTGCCGAACCCCTGTATGGCGAAATGGATAATACCGATCTGGACTGGCAGCAGGCGCTGGGCGACTGGTGGCAGAGCGATAAACCCTGGCTGCGCGCACCGGCGGCGCTATCAAGCCCAAAACAGCGTGACTGGTTCTTCTGGCGGCAGAAACGCGGGGTGGTACTCGCGGGCAGGATGAGTGCCGAAGAAGGCAAACTGGTGGCACAGTGGGCGCAACGGCTGGGCTGGCCGCTGATTGGCGACGTGCTCTCCCAGACCGGGCAGCCGCTGCCGTGCGCCGATCTCTGGCTCGGCAACGCCCGGGCCGTCACCGAGCTGGAGCAGGCGCAAATTGTGGTGCAGCTTGGCGGCAGCCTGACGGGAAAGCGGCTTTTACAGTGGCAGGCTACCTGCACGCCGGAAGAGTACTGGCTGGTGGACCCTCACGAAGGGCGGCTGGATCCCGCGCATCATCGCGGGCGTCGGCTGGTATCCCGCGTGGGCGAGTGGCTGGAACTGCATCCGGCAGAAAAACGCGCCCCCTGGGCAACTGAAATTCCCGAGCTCTCTCGCCAGGCCTGGGCGCTGACGGCGCAACACAGCGAAGCATTCGGCGAGGCGCAGCTGGCGCACCGCATCCATCGCTATCTGCCCGAACAGGGACAGCTGTTTGTGGGGAACAGCCTGGTGGTACGCCTGATTGACGCCTTCTCCCGCCTGCCGGCGGGCTACCCGGTGTTCAGCAACCGTGGTGCCAGCGGCATTGACGGGCTGATTTCCACTGCCGCCGGGGTTCAGCGCGCCAGCGCCCGTTCCACGCTGGCCATTGTGGGCGATCTCTCGGCGCTCTACGACCTGAATGCGCTGGCGCTGCTGCGTCAGGCCTCGGCACCTTTTGTGCTGATGGTCATCAACAACAACGGGGGGCAGATTTTCTCCCTGCTGCCAACCCCGCAGAGCGAACGGGAACGCTTTTATCTGATGCCGCAAAACGTGCAGTTTGAACATGCCGCGGCGATGTTCAGCCTCAGATATCAGCGCCCCGAAAGCTGGGCGGAGCTTGAAAGCGCGCTCAGCACGGCGTGGAGTAAACCCGGCGCCACGCTTATTGAAGTGGTGGTGAACGACAGCGACGGCGCGCAGATGCTGCAAAATCTGCTGGCGCAGGTTAGCCACCTGTGATCCTCGCGGGAACGCAACGAAAAGGGCAGGCGGATAAACCCTGGCTGGTTTTCCTGCACGGTTTTTCCGGCGATCGCCGCGAATGGCAGCTGCCGGGGGACTATCTGGCGGCTTATCCCCGGCTCTATCTCGACCTGCCGGGGCACGGCGAATCGGCGCACATCAGAGTGAACGATTTCGATGACGTGAGTCGCCTGCTGAACCGCACGCTATTTAGTTACAACATACTCAACTACTGGCTGGTGGGGTACTCCCTCGGCGGCCGCATTGCGCTGTATCACGCCTGCCAGCGGCCCGGGGGGTTGCAGGGGCTGATCGTCGAGGGGGCGCATCCGGGGTTGAGCGATGAACGCGAGCGCGCAATCCGCCGCGCCTCCGATGCCCGGTGGGCCGCACGTTTTCGCCAGGAGCCTTTAGCGACAGTATTTGCCGACTGGTATCAACAGCCGGTATTTGCCTCGCTAAGCCCGGCGCAACGGGAGCAGCTGGTCGACCTGCGTAGCCGCAACACGGGGATTACCCTGGCCGCGATGCTGCAGGCGACGTCGCTTGCCGAACAACCCGATTTACGGGCGGCGCTCGCTGAGAGCGCCCTCCCTTTTTTCTATCTCTATGGCGAGCAGGACCACAAGTTTCGGGACATTGCCCGGCAACTTCCTGTCACCCAATATGAAATTCCTTACGCCGGACATAACGCCCACCGGGAAAACCCCGTTGCGGTGGCTGAGCGTCTGGCCCAGATACTCCGTCTTTCAACAAAGGACACGCTATGATCTACCCTGATGAAAACATGCTGTACGCCCCGGTGGAATGGCAGGACTGCTCCGAAGGCTATACCGACATTCGCTACCATAAATCGACTGACGGGATCGCCAAAATCACCATTAACCGTCCGGAAGTGCGCAACGCATTTCGCCCGCTGACCGTCAAAGAGATGATTCAGGCCCTGGCGGATGCGCGTTATGACGACAACATCGGCGTTATCGTCCTTACCGGGGAAGGTGAAAAAGCTTTCTGCTCCGGTGGCGATCAGAAAGTACGCGGTGACTACGGCGGATACCAGGACGATGCGGGTACCCATCACCTGAACGTGCTTGATTTCCAGCGTCAGATCCGTACCTGCCCGAAACCGGTTGTCGCGATGGTGGCAGGCTACTCCATCGGCGGCGGCCACGTGCTGCACATGATGTGCGATCTGACCATTGCCGCAGAGAACGCCATCTTCGGCCAGACCGGTCCGAAAGTCGGCTCCTTCGACGGCGGCTGGGGCGCGTCTTACATGGCCCGCATCGTCGGTCAGAAAAAAGCGCGTGAAATCTGGTTCCTGTGCCGTCAGTACAACGCCCAGGAAGCGCTGGATATGGGCCTGGTTAACACCGTGGTACCTATTGCCGATCTCGAAAAAGAGACCGTTCGCTGGTGTCGCGAAATGCTGCAGAACAGCCCAATGGCGCTGCGCTGCCTGAAGGCGGCCCTCAACGCCGACTGCGACGGTCAGGCCGGGTTGCAGGAGCTGGCAGGCAACGCCACCATGCTGTTCTACATGACCGAAGAGGGCCAGGAAGGGCGTAACGCGTTCAACGAAAAACGCCAGCCGGACTTCAGTAAATACAAACGGAATCCGTAATGCGCAGCGTGCAGATCTACCGCTGGCAGATACCGATGGACGCGGGGGTGGTACTGCGCGAGCGGCGGTTAAAAACCCGCGATGGTCTGTTCATTCATCTGCAGCAGAGCGGTCGGGAAGGGTGGGGAGAGATCGCCCCCTTGCCGGGCTTCAGCCGTGAATCGCTGGAGGACGCAGAGGCTGCGCTGCGGGCGTGGTCTCGCGCGTGGCGCAACGGCGAAGCGCCGCTGCTGTCGGGTTTGCCTTCGGTAGACTTCGGCATCAGCTGTGCGCTGGCGGAGCTGGACGGCACCCTGCCGGAGCAGGCGGACTATCGGGCCGCACCGCTCTGCACCGGCGATCCGGATGAACTGTTTGCCTTGCTCAGCGCGATGCCCCGCGAGAAAGTGGCGAAAATCAAAGTCGGTCTTTACGAAGCGGTACGCGACGGTATGGTCGCTAACCTCCTCCTGGAAGCGATCCCCGATCTGCGCCTGCGCCTGGACGCCAACCGCGCCTGGACGCCGCTGAAGGCGCAGCAGTTTGCGAAGTACGTCAACCCGGCGTACCGCAGCCGCATCGCCTTTCTGGAAGAACCGTGCAAAACCCGCGAGGATTCACGCGCCTTTGCCCGAGAAACCGGCATTGCCATTGCCTGGGATGAGAGCCTCCGCGAGGCAGATTTCACGTTTACTGCCGAGCCGGGCGTGAGCGCCGTGGTTATAAAGCCGACGTTAACGGGTAGCCTGGCGAAGGTACGTGAGCAGGTGGCGGCAGCGCACAGCGCAGGGCTGACAGCGGTCATCAGCTCCTCCATCGAATCCAGCCTGGGGTTGACGCAGCTGGCGCGCATTGCCGCCTGGTTAACGCCCGACACCATCCCGGGGCTGGATACGCTAAACCTGATGCAAACCCAGCTTATTCGGCCGTGGCCGGGTAGCGCGTTGCCGTGCGCGGGCATTGAGGCGCTGGAGCCGTTGCAATGAGTTTTGCTGACTGGCCGTGGCGGCACTGGCGTGCGCAGCGAGCCGACAAACCCGCCCTGCGTCTGAATGATGAGGTATTGAGCTGGCAACAGCTCTGCACGCGCGTCGACACTCTGGCGGCGGGGTTCCACCGTCAGGGCGTGGAGGCGGGGGACGGTGTGCTGCTGCTCGCCCATAATCATCCTCAGACCCTGCTTGCATGGCTGGCGCTGCTCCAGTGTGGCGCGCGAATTCTTCCTGTTAACCCCCAGCTTCCGCGCCCACTGCTGGAGGTGTTGCTTTCGCAGATGACGCTGCGTTTTGCGCTGGTGCTGGACGGTCACTATGACGGACTCGCCACCCTTGCCGTGCATGCCCAGCCCGGTGAATACAGCGTGGCATGGCAGCCTGAGCGGCTGGCCTCAATGACGCTCACCTCCGGCTCGACCGGACTGCCGAAAGCGGCCGTTCATACCTGCGGGGCGCATCTTGCCAGCGCGGCAGGCGTCCTTGCGCTGATGCCCTACGGCGACGATGACGACTGGCTGCTTTCGCTGCCGCTGTTTCACGTCTCCGGGCAGGGGATCTTATGGCGCTGGCTGCAGGCCGGCGCGCGCTTAACCGCGCGCGAGAAGCAGCCGCTGGAGCAGGCCATGCAGGGGTGCACGCATGCCTCGCTGGTGCCCACCCAGCTCTGGCGTCTGCTCAATACCCACCAGCATATCGCGCTGAAAGCGGTACTGCTGGGCGGGGCCGCCATTCCCGTTGAGTTGACGCAACAGGCGCGCGCGCAGGGGATTTCTACGTTCTGCGGCTACGGCCTGACGGAGTTTGCCTCTACCGTCTGCGCGAAAGAGGCTGACGGCGAGCCGGACGTGGGCCGCGCGCTGCCGGGCAGGGAGGTTCAGGTCGTTAACGGTGAA
The DNA here is from genome assembly GCF_023639785.1 of Leclercia adecarboxylata. Classification (NCBI taxonomy): domain Bacteria; kingdom Pseudomonadati; phylum Pseudomonadota; class Gammaproteobacteria; order Enterobacterales; family Enterobacteriaceae; genus Leclercia; species Leclercia adecarboxylata. The sequence goes on along the minus strand of NZ_CP098325.1, from coordinate 3,231,675 downwards.
GTCTGGATCAAGGCGCAAAGCATGGCCTCAGGCTACTGGCGCGACGGTAGGTTGCTGCCGCTCACCAATTCAGAGGGCTGGTTTGCCACCCGCGATCGCGGCGAACTGCATGACGGTCGCCTGACGATCCTCGGTCGGATGGATAACCTCTTTTTCAGCGGAGGCGAGGGCATCCAGCCCGAGAGTCTTGAGCGGATCATCGCGACCCATCCGGACATCAGCCAGGTCTTCGTTGTTCCGTTGACTGACGCCGAATTTGGCCAGCGTCCGGTGGCGGTGGTGGAGTGTGAACCGGGAACGGATATCACCCGCTTCCCGGAATGGGTGCAGGGCAAACTGGCCCGTTTTGAGCAGCCCGTGCGCTGGCTGGTGCTGCCGGCAGAGCTAAAAAATGGCGGGATTAAGATCTCCCGCCAGGCGTTAAAACAGTGGGCGAATGCGCAGCTTTTAGGTTAATTAACCGACATCGGGCTGCGGCTTACGCTGACGCCGCATCAGGCGCAACACCGGCGGCACGACCAGCACCACAATCGCCAGCGCCAGCAGGACCTTCGCCACGTTGCTGTCCCACAGTATGGAGATATTGCCATTGCTGATGGAGAGGGCGCGGCGCAGGTTCTGCTCCAGCATCTCACCCAGCACAAACCCTAAAATCAGCGGCGACATCGGGAAGTGCATTTTACGCAAGATGTAGCCGAACACCCCCAGCACCACCATCAGAATCAGGTCGAAGGTGGTGCTGTGTACCGCATACACCCCAACCGCCGAGACGGCCGCGATGGTGGGCACCAGGAACCAAAGCGGAATAGACAACATACGGGTGAACAGGCCGATCAGCGGGATGTTCATCACCAGCAGCATCACGTTAGCAATCAGCAGCGCCGCAATCAGCCCCCAGACGATGTCCGGCTGTTCGGTAAACATCGCCGGTCCTGGGGTGATGTTATAGAGCGTCAACGCCCCCATCATCACCGCCGTGGTGCCGGAGCCGGGTACGCCGAGCGTCAGCATGGGAATAAACGAGCCACAGGCCGAGGCATTGTTGGCCGCTTCGGGGGCGGCGACGCCGCGAATATCGCCTTTGCCAAAGCTGTCGCTGTTGCCGCTGAGCTTTTTCTCCGTCATATAGGTGATGGCGCTGGCGATGGTCGCCCCGGCGCCCGGCAGAATGCCAACAAAGAAACCAATGACCGCTGAACGCAGCGTGGTGCCGATACACTGCGCGCCCTCTCTGGCGCTAAAGAGCATCCGGCCGGTTTTACGCACCAGCGTCTGCCCGCTGCTGGTATGTTCCAGCATCAGTAAGATCTCAGAGACAGAGAACAGACCAATCACGACCACGATAAACTGCACGCCGTCGGACAGGTGAACGCTGTCGAAGGTAAAGCGATAGACCCCGGTGTTGGCATCCACGCCGACGGTGGCTAACCCTAAGCCGATCAGCGCAGACAAGAACGATTTCAGGGGGTTTTGCGCCATCATGCTGCCGAGACAGGCAATGGCGAAAACCATCAGGGCAAAATACTCTGCCGGACCAAACGCCAGGGACCACTGGGCCAGCGCAGGCGCAAACAGAATGATGCCGCCAATGGCAATCAGCGAGCCAAAGAACGAGCTGACGGCGGAAATAGAGAGCGCCACGCCGCCGCGTCCCTGCCGCGCCATCGGGTAACCGTCCAGCGCGGTCATAATGGCCGCCGCATCCCCGGGCACGTTGAGCAGTATTGACGAGATACGGCCGCCATATTCACAGCCGATATAGACCGTGGCCAGCAGGATCAGCGCCGATTCCGCAGGCAGATGCAGGGCAAACGCCAGCGGGAGCAGAATAGCGACCCCGTTGATGGGCCCGAGTCCAGGCAGCAGACCGACGATCGTCCCGACGAAGCAGCCGATCAGGGCGATCACCAGGTTTTCCGGGGTCATCGCCACAGCGAACCCCTGTGAGAGGTAAATCCAGGTATCCATAGCGTGCTCCGTTAATTAAGCCAGGCGCCAAGCGGCAGCGTGACATCCAGCAGGCGGTCAAAGGCGTACCACAGGCAAATGCCCATCACCACACCCGAGATCCCCGCAGCAGGGAGGCTGGCGTTAAACAGCATGCCGATGACCATCGTCAGGATGGCGGTCGCCACCGGGAAGCCGAGCCATTCAAAGCCCCAGGCATACATCAGGAGCACAATGACCATCACCAGCAGCCGCTGCAAAATGCGCCTGGGCGGCCACTCGACGGTATCCGGATGGCGTAACAGCATGGCCACCGAGCAAAGCAGCATCAGGCCGACAATGCCCATTGGAAAGGGGCGTGGCCCCACGGGTTCATAGCTGTATTCGCTGTGGATCTGCCAGGCAACGAACATCCCGCCAATGCAGAGCAACAACCAGATCCCGGCAAAAATGCGATCGCTCATTAGCGCCTCCGGTTATTTGGCCAGGCCAAAGGCTTTCGCCTGCTCGCGATAGTCATTCACCTGTTTTTTGACATACTCGTCCAGCTGCTTACCGTTCAGGTTGAACTCAAACAGCCCGCGCAGATCGCGCTGCTTTTTAAATTCGTCGGTCTGCTGCAGTTTGTTAAAGTTGTCGACCCACCACTGGTATTCGGCATCGGTCACTTTTGGCCCGACGAAGAAGCCGCGGATAATCGGCCAGACGAGGTCGTAACCCTGCTCTTTTGCGGTCGGTACGTTTGCCAGCTGCCCCGGCAGGCGATTTTCCGAGAAGACCGCCAGCACGCGGATCTTATCCCCGTTCAGGTAGGGCACCATTTCGCTGAGATCGCCGGAAACCGCCTGCACGTGGTTGCCCATCAGCGCCGTTACCGGTTCTCCGCCGCCCTCAAACGCCACGTAACGCATTTTGTGCGGGTCCACTTTCGCCTGTTGCGCCAGCAGGGCGGCTTTCATCCAGTCCTGGCTGCCGATGGAGGCGCCTGCACCAATCACCACGCTGTTAGGGTCTTTTTCCATGGCGGTAAGCAGATCTTTCAGGGATTTCCAGGGGGAGTCCGCGCGCACGGCGATCATGCCGTAGTCGGTACCGACGGTGGCCAGCCAGCGCACGTCATCCACGCCGTAGCGGCCAAACTTGCCCTGGGAGAGGTTCAGCAGCGAGCCGCCGGAGAAGGCCACCACGGTGCCGGCTTCTGCCGGACGTTGGGCGACGATCGCGTTATAGGCCACCGCGCCCACGCCGCCTGGCATGTAGGTTACACGCATCGGCTTTTCAATGGCCTTCGTCTCCAGCAGGCTGACCTGAATCAGTTTGCAGGTGAGATCGAAGCCGCCGCCCGGTTTGGCCGGGGCGATACATTCGGTACGGGAAGGGGCGTCCTGCGCCTGGACAACAGAGGCACTCAACATTAATACGCTTGCAGCAATCGTAGAAAGTAATTGTTTTTTCATCGCTTATCCTCACGCCGGGGGTACGGGTACGGGTTTTTTCTGATTATGTGAACCACCTTGTAGCGGTTCCGTTGCGTGATTGTTAAAACAATAACCTTTCATTTCCCTTTCAATGCGACACCAACTTTACAGGATGTGATATGCGTCTCTTACTGGCGGAAGATAATCGTGAGCTGGCTCACTGGCTGGAGAAAGCGCTGGTGCAGGAGGGCTTTGCCGTAGACTGCGTTTCTGACGGGCGCGCGGCCGATCATCTCCTGCAGGGGGAAAACTACGCGGTGGCGATACTGGACATCGGCATGCCCGGTTTTGACGGCCTGGAGGTGGTGCACCGTTTACGAAAACGCGGCCAGACCTTGCCGGTGCTGTTTCTCACCGCACGCAGCAACGTGGCGGATCGGGTGAAAGGCCTGAACGCCGGGGCGGATGATTATCTGCCAAAACCCTTTGAACTGGAGGAGCTGGACGCCAGGCTTCGCGCCCTGCTGCGCAGAAGTGAGGGGCGAACCCAGGAGCGCCAGCACCTTGGGGAGCTGGAGTATGACGACGACGGTTTTTTCCTGCTGCGCGATGAGCCGCTCTCGCTTACCCCGCGGGAACTGTCGCTGCTGAAGGTGCTGATGCATCGCCGCACCCGGCCCGTCTCCCGCCAGCAGCTGTTCGATCAGGTGTTTAGCCTGAACGACGACGTCAGCCCCGAGAGTCTCGATCTCTACATTCATCGCCTGCGTAAAAAGCTGAGCGGCAGCGGGGTACGGATCACCACCCTGCGCGGGCTGGGCTATGTGCTGGAGTGCGGCGATGAAGTGGGTTAAGCCCCAGTCGCTTTACCTGCAGCTGCTGCTTTTTCTCGGCCTGCCGCTGCTGTTGCTGTGGGGATTGTCGGCCTTTAACAGTTACGTCAGCGCCCTGCAGGCGGCGACCCAGGCGTACGACCGCACGCTGCTATCTTCGGCGCGTACCGTCTCTGAGCGGCTGGAGGTGCATAACGGCAAGCTGCTGGTCAATGTGCCCTGGGTGGTGCTCGACAGCTTTGAACTGAACATGAACGATCGCCTCTATTACAAGGTGGTCGATCCGCAAGGGCGGGTGATCTCCGGCTATGACGATCTGCCGAACATGCCTCCCTCCACGTCGCGCACCACGCACTATCCCGCGCTGGCCTGGTTTTATCATACCGAGTATCGCGGCCAGGCGATCCGCGTGGCGAAGTTACTCCAGCCGGTTAACGAGGACAACGTGTCCGGTATGGCGGAGATCTACGTCGCCGAAACCTTGCAGTCCCGGCGCTATCTGGCCACTCAGCTTCTGTTTTCATCGCTTGTTTCGCAGGGGCTGCTGGTGCTGCTGACGCTGGTCTTAACCGCCTGGCTGCTGCGTCGCGTGCTGCGCCCGATGCGCCAGCTCTCCTCGCTGATGGTGCGCCGTGAGCCTGGGCTGCTGGCCCCGCTGCCGGAGCTGCTGCCCTGGTCGGAAACGCGGCTGCTCATCGTGGCCTTTAACCGTTATATCGACAGGTTACGCGGCGTGCTTTCCCGCCAGGAGCGCTTCAACGCCGATGCTTCTCATCAGCTCAAAACGCCGCTGGCGGTGCTCAAAACCCAGGTTTCCGTTGCCCTGACACGAAACGATCCGGCCCTGTGGCAGGAGAGCTTACGCGCCATGAACGTGACGCTGGACAACACCATCGTTCTCACTGAACGGCTGCTGCAGTTTTCTACGGTGAAGCACAAAGAGCAGGGAGAGCGCCAGTTTGCCCCCGTGGATCTGGTTCAGGTGGTGCAGAACTGCTGCTTCTCCCGGTTGGCGCAGGCGCGCAGCAAGGAAATCGATCTAGGCTATGACGGCGTTCAGCAACCCGTCATGATAGAAGGTGATGAGGTGCTGCTGGGCGAGCTGTGCGCAAACCTGCTGGAGAACGCGATCAAATACACCCCGGCGCAGGGCATCGTCACGGTGTATCTGCACACGGATAACGACGCTGTTGAGCTCAGCGTGGAGGACAGCGGACCGGGAATTGCTGAAGATCAGGTTTCCCGGGCCATGCTGCCGTTTCATCGGCTGGATAACGTGGGGGATGCCGCCGGGTCGGGGATTGGGCTGGCGCTGGCCAATGATATTGCCCGCCTGCACCGCAGCCACCTTCAGCTGATGCCCAGTGAACATCTGGGCGGCCTGTGCGTAAAAATGCGCTTTTTATTGATGACGTAAATACCGATATTATCAAATCGTTACAAACTAATTGTCCGTCGCACGCGGAGTCCATTGATCCCACAGCCAGTCAGGTTAAAATCTCGCGGTTTTGGATATCTGTGAACAAATTGTGCGGGATCACGACAATGAAAAAAGTGGCATTAATGGGCTTAGGCCTGATGTGTGTATCGGCAGCGGCCAACGCTATTTCCTTCAACGGCTCGGCGGGCGAGGATTATACCCACCTGGGCTTTGGTCTTGGCACGGATAGCGCAGGCCTGGCGATGACCGGCGGCTGGACGCATAACGACGACGACGGCGATGCAGCAAGCCTGGGCCTCGGTTTTAACGTTCCGCTTGGTCCATTCCTGGCGACCATCGGCGGTAAAGGCATCTACACCAACCCGAACGACGGTGACGAAGGTTACGCGGCGGCAGTGGGCGGCGGCCTGCAGTGGAAAATTGGCGACAGCTTTGGCCTGTTCGGTGAGTACTACTACTCTCCGGACTCCCTCTCCAGCGGTATTGACAGCTATGAGGAAGCCAACGCTGGCGCACGCTGGACCATTGTGCGTCCGATTACCATCGAAGCAGGCTACCGTTACCTGAACCTGGCGGGCAAAGATGGCAACCGCGACAACGCCATTGCTGACGGTCCATACGTGGGCGTGAGCGCAGGCTTCTAACCCCTTCGGCGCGGCGTTCCGTCGCGCCAGTTTCTCTCTCCCTCCGGTCTTCGATTGCGCTATAGTGTTTTGACCATTGAAATGGGAGAACACAATGATAAACGTGGAAATGTTATCCACTGGCGACGAAGTGCTGCATGGACAAATCATTGATACCAATGCCGCCTGGCTTGCCGATCTCTTTTTTGAGCAAGGATTACCGCTAACGCGCCGCAATACCGTAGGCGACAATCTCGAGTCGCTGGTCAACGTTCTGCGCGAGCGCAGCGAACAGTGCGACGTGCTGATTGTGAACGGTGGACTGGGCCCCACCAGCGACGATCTCAGCGCGCTGGCCGCTGCGACCGCCAAAGGCGAAGGGCTGGTGTTGCATGAGGAGTGGCTGGCCCACATGGAGCGCTTTTTCTCCGATCGTGGCCGCGTGATGGCGCCCAGCAACCGCAAACAGGCTGAAATCCCGGCCAGCGCCGAACTGGTTGATAACCCGGTCGGCACCGCCTGCGGCTTCGCCGTTCAGCTTAACCGCTGCCTGATGTTCTTCACGCCGGGTGTCCCGTCAGAATTTAAAGTGATGGTCGAACAGCAGATCCTGCCGCGATTACGGGCCCGTTTTACCCTCTCTGAACCTCCCATCTGTTTGCGTCTTACCACCTTCGGGCGCTCCGAAAGCGATCTGGCCCAGAGCCTCGATCATCTCGCTTTACCGCCGGGCGTCACGATGGGCTATCGCTCTTCCATGCCGATTATTGAGCTGAAATTAACCGGCCCGGCCACGGAAAAAGCCGCGATGCTGGCGCTATGGCCAGAGGTGCAGCGCGTGGCGGGTGAGAACCTGATTTTCGAAGGTACCGAGGGGCTACCCGCGCAGATCGTTCGTGAACTGCAGGCCCGTCAGTTAGGCCTGACCCTGAGCGAGCAGTTCACCGGCGGGCTTCTGGCTCTGCAGTTATCCCGTGCCAATGCCTCGCTGCTGGCAAGCGAAGTGGTGCCGTCTCAGGAAGAGACGCTGGCACAAACCGCCCACTGGGCCGCAGAGCGTCGAGTGAACCATTTCGCCGGGCTGGCGCTGGCGATCTCCGGGCTGGAAGAAGATCACCTTAACTTCGCCCTCTCTACTCCTGAAGGCACGCACGGCCTGCGCGTTAAAATGAGCGCCTCGCGCTACAGCCTGGCGGTACGTCAGGAGGTGTGTGCGATGATGGCGCTGAATATGCTGCGCCGCTGGCTGAACGGCAAGCCGGTTGCCGGCGAACATGGCTGGATTAACGTCGTCGATACGCTTTTCCTCTCTTGATAGGGGTGCGCCGGACCCCTTTCCGGCGCAAGTTTGTCCAACCTGTTGTACTCGCCAGATTTTTTTCCGTGCTGCTTATCACATAATTCTACTGCTGACGGTTCAGCAGGCTGGATAGCGCCCGGGATTTGAACCCGCTCACAAATAAACTCGCTTACAGCCGCAACACTGATTCCAGTATTCAGGACTGGAGTCCACTATGCTGGAATCAAGCAAAGTACCGGCGCTGACCCGCGCCATTGATATTCTTACTACTATTGCCCGTCTGGGGCCGTGCAGCGCCGCGACCATCATCGAGGAGCTCGGCATCCCGAAAAGCACCGCCTATCTCCTGCTGGGTGAGCTGAGAAAGCAGCGCTTTCTGAGTCTCGATAACCAGGATAATTACTGCCTGTGGACCAGGCTGGTGGAGCTGGCCGGCCACGCCGTCAGCCGGATGGATCTGCGCGAGCTGGCGCGCCCGCGCCTGACCCGGCTGATGGACGAGTGCGGCATGCTGTGTCATCTCGGCATCATCGATCACGATAACGCCTACTACATTCTGAAAATCGAGTCTCCCGCCACCATCAGCGTGCGCTCCCACGAGGGGAAAAGCCTGTCGCTTCCCCGTTCGGGCATCGGCAAGTGCCTGCTTGCCTGGCAACTCCCCTCTGTACAGGAGTCGATTATCGCTGGCATTTGCTGGGAACGCGCGACACCCACAACCATCACCGATCCCGATCGGCTGCGCAACGAGCTGGCACGTATTCGCGCCAGGGGCTGGAGCTTTGATAACGGTGAAGACTATCCCGACGTGCGCTGCGTGGCGGCGCCGGTCTTCAATGCCAGCAACGAACTCACCGCGGCAATCTCGGTGGTGGGCACCCGGCTGCAAATCACTGAGGACAACCGCGACTACCTGGCCGGTAAAGCGATTGCCTGCGCGAAAGACATTTCCCGGTTACTGGGCTGGAAAAGCCCCTTCGAACAACACGCCTCATAAAATGGAGAACATCATGACCCTACCGAAGATTAAACAGATCCGTGCCTGGTTCACCGGTGGCGCAACGGCAGAGAAGGGCGCTGGCGGTGGCGATTACCACGATCAGGGGGCTAACCACTGGATCGACGACCACATCGCCACCCCGATGAGTAAATACCCCCAGTATGAGCAGTCGCGCCAGTCGTTCGGCATTAACGTCCTCGGCACGTTGGTTGTGGAAGTAGAGGCAGAAAACGGCCAGACCGGTTTTGCTGTCTCCACCGCGGGGGAAATGGGCTGTTTTATCGTGGAGAAACACCTCAGCCGTTTTATAGAGGGCAAGTGCGTCAGCGACATCAAGCTCATCCACGACCAGATGCTCGGGGCAACGATGTTTTACGCCGGTTCCGGCGGGCTGGTGCTGAACACCATCTCCTGTATCGACCTGGCGCTGTGGGATCTGTTTGGCAAGGTGGTTGGACTGCCGGTCTACAAGTTGCTGGGCGGCGCGGTGCGGGATGAAATTCGTTTTTACGCCACCGGCGCGCGCCCGGACCTGGCGAAAGAGATGGGCTTCATCGGCGGTAAAATGCCGACTCACCGGGGGCCGCATGACGGCGACGCGGGGATCCGCCAGGATGTCGCGATGGTGGCGGAGTACCGGGAAAAATGCGGGCCCGACTTCTGGCTGATGCTTGACTGCTGGATGAGCCAGGATGTGAATTACGCCACGAAGCTGGCCCATGCCTGCGCGCCGTACAATCTGAAGTGGATTGAGGAGTGCCTGCCGCCCCAGCAGTATGAAGGCTATCGCGAACTGAAGCGCAATGCCCCACCGGGCATGATGGTTACCAGCGGCGAACACCACGGCACGCTGCAGTCCTTCCGTACGTTGTCCGAAACCGGGATCGACATTATGCAGCCGGACGTGGGCTGGTGCGGGGGATTAACCACGCTGGTGGAGATCGCCGCTATCGCCAAAGCCCGCGGGCAACTGGTGGTGCCGCACGGCTCGTCGGTCTACTCCCATCACGCGGTGATCACCTTCACCAACACCCCGTTCAGCGAGTTCCTGATGACCAGCCCGGACTGCGCCACGCTGCGCCCGCAGTTTGATCCGATCCTGCTCGATGAACCGGTGCCGGTGAATGGCCGCATCCATAAATCGACGCTGGATAAACCCGGTTTCGGCGTCGAGCTCAACCGTGATTGCGCCCTGAAACGTCCCTACAGCCACTAAACAGCCGCGCCGCGCACCGGCGTGGCGTCACCGTTCACTGAGGATTGTCTATGAGTATGACTCTGCTTGACAGCGTGGTCAGGAAAAACCGCGCCCGTCTGATCCCGTTTATGCTGGCGCTGTATGTGCTGGCGTTTCTGGATCGCTCTAACATCGGCTTTGCCAAGGAGAGCTACCAGATCGATACCGGGCTCAGCAATGAAGCCTACGCCCTCGGCGCCGGGATCTTCTTTGTGGTTTACGCCCTGCTGGGTGTGCCCGCCAACCTGCTGATGCGTAAATTTGGCGCCCGGACGTGGATTGGCACCACCACGCTGCTGTGGGGTTTTCTCTCCGCGGCGATGGCATGGGCCGATACCGAAAGCAAATTTTTGCTGATCCGCACCCTGCTTGGGGCCGCGGAAGCGGGCTTCTTCCCCGGCATGATCTATCTCACCTCCCAGTGGTTCCCCCAGCGCAACCGCGCCAGCATCATGGGGCTGTTCTACATGGGGGCGCCGCTGGCGTTGTCGCTCGGATCACCGCTCTCCGGCGCACTGCTGGAGATGCACGGCTTTATGGGCCATCCTGGCTGGTTCTGGATGTTTGTTATTGAAGGCCTGATTGCCGTAGGGGCAGGGGTTTTTACCTTCTTCTGGCTTGACGATACGCCTCAGCAGGCGCGATTCCTGAACGCAGAGGAGAAGCAGGTGCTGATCAATCAACTGGCGAGTGAAGAGCAGAGCAAAGCGACTTCACGCCTGAGCGATGCCCTGCGCAATGGCCGGGTCTGGCAGCTGGCCTTTATCTACATGACCATTCAGATTGCCGTCTATGGACTGATCTTCTTCCTCCCGACCCAGGTCGCAGCCCTGCTCGGCACTAAAGTGGGCTTTACTGCCTCGGTGGTGACGGCGATTCCATGGGTGGCCGCGCTGTTTGGCACCTGGCTTATCCCGCGTTATTCCGACCGCACCGGCGAGCGGCGCAATATCGCCACGCTGACGCTGCTGGCCGCCGGTATTGGGGTGGGTGTGTCGGGGCTGGTGTCACCGGTTCTGGCGATGATGGCACTGTGCGTGGCCGCGGTGGGATTTATTGCCGTGCAGCCGGTCTTCTGGACTATGCCGACACAGTTGCTCTCCGGGACGGCGCTGGCGGCAGGGATTGGCTTCGTCAACCTGTTTGGCGCGGTGGGCGGTTTTCTCGCCCCGCTCATCCGGGTGGAGGCCCAGAACGTATTTGGCAGCGATGCGGCGGGGTTGCTGGCGCTGGCTGCAATCGCCATTCTCGGATCGATGGCGATCCTCGTGCTGGGGGTGACCCGCACCGCCCCCCAGGCCGACCGCATACATCATTAATTTTCAGGGAGTTATTATGCAGAACGTTCTTTCTAATCCTTTTAAGCAGGCCCTGCGTAACGGCGAAACGCAAATTGGGTTGTGGTTAAGTTCCACGTCGTCCTACATGGCGGAGATAGCGGCAACCTCAGGCTATGACTGGCTGTTAATCGACGGGGAGCATGCGCCCAACACCGTTCAGGATCTGTACCACCAGCTGCAGGCGATTGCGCCTTATCCAGGCCAGCCGGTGATCCGCCCGGTTGACGGCGACCGCAGCCTGATCAAACAGGTGCTTGATATCGGCGCCAGAACGCTGCTGATCCCGATGGTGGATACCGCAGAGCAGGCGCGGCAAATTGTGCTGGCAACGCGCTATCCGCCGCAGGGCACGCGAGGCGTCGGCGCGGGTGTCGCCCGCGCCGCCCGCTGGGGACGAGTCGAAAACTACATGGCTCAGGCTAATGATGAGCTCTGCCTGATGATTCAGGTCGAAAGCAAAACGGCGCTGGAGAACCTGGACGCAATCCTGGCCGTGGACGGCATTGATGGCGTGTTTATCGGCCCTGCCGATCTCTCTGCCTCGCTGGGGTATCCGGATAACGCCGGGCACCCGGAAGTCCTGGCGATTATCGAGCGCAGCATTCGCCGCATTTGTGCTGCGGGTAAAGCCGCAGGCTTTCTTGCGGTCGATCCGCAGATGGCGCAAAAGGCGCTAAGCTGGGGAGCGACCTTTGTTGCGGTTGGAGTGGACACCATGCTGTATACCGACGCCCTCGACAGGCGACTGGCGATGTTCAAAACGCCGCTATCCGCAGCCAGTAAAACAAGTTATTAATCAGGGAAGCGCCCGGCAGAGGCCTTCAGCCGGGCGCTTGTTTAATCCAGCGCCTGTGCCAGCAGGCTAATGGGATGCTCGCAGCGTTTGCTGGTGGACATCTCTATCTGCCATTTGCAGGTTTCACAGTCGGTCACCACAAGCTCCGCGCCGCTCTCTTCAATCTGGCGGAACAGCGGAGCGCCAATCGCCTGAGAGGTTTCGTAATTTTCCCGCTTAAAGCCGTAGGTGCCCGCGATGCCGCAGCAGCGCGAATCCAGCACCGTCAGCTTAAGGCCCGGAATTAACCGCAGCAGCTCAAGCGTATAGAGTGACCAGCCCATCTTTTCCATATGGCATGGCGTGTGATAGACCACTTTCAGGGGTAATGCCTTCAGGGGCAACGTCTTTCCGCTATCCAGTTTGCGCCACAAAAAGCGTGTCGCCAGCTCGATATGCTCACGCAGCCCGGTGTTGTCCACGTCCAGCAGGTGCGGATACTCGTCGCGCAGGGTGAAGGTACAGGTGGATGAGGTCGCCAGCACCGGCATTCCTTTGTCGACAATGGCCTCGCGCAGGGACGCGACATTGCTTGTGGCCTGCTTACGGGCTTTATCAGTAAATCCGTTGGCAATCAGCGGGACGCCGCAGCATTTCTCTTTGTTGAGAAGCGTTACGCCGGTTCCCATGGCATTCAGTACCTTCAGCAGATCTTTGCCCAGCTGCGGGTGGTTGTAATTTACATAGCAGCCGTGGAAGAAGGCGACCCGCTCGGTAAACCGCGCCTGTTCGGCCGCGACGGACTTGTACCAGCCCCGAAAGGTACCCTGAGAATATTTCGGCAGGCTGCGGTGATGGTCTATCTTCAGCGTCGCATCCAGCAGCCGGCGCACCGGTTTGAGGGAGGTGGCGGCATTTACCAGCGGGGCAAATGGCGTCGACAGGCTGCCCATCAGATCGGTGTGGCTCAGAATAGCGTCCCGCAGGGATGGCTTTTGCGTGCCGTAGCGCGCCCGGGCGCGCTGGATGATATCGCCGATTTTAACATCCGACGGGCAGGCGACTTCGCAGCGTTTACAGTTGATGCAGTATTTCAGCGCCTCATCGTAAAGCCTGCCATCCTTCAGGCGCAGGCGCTCACCGTCGGGTCCGGCCTGTTTCGGGCCGGGATAGCGCGGGTTAACGCCGCTGACCGGACATACCGTGGTGCAGACCGTACATTTAATGCAGTTTTCAAACCGGGTATCGTTCATTACACAGCCTCCGCGCACTGGCTAATCTGCTCCGCCACATACAGCGCCGTGACGGCGCAGACGCCGCCACCGCATCCCTGGGCAATGGGATCGTATCCGCCCAGCAGCGAGCCGATAGCAAAGAGATTGCTGACGGGCGTGCCGGAGAGCTGCGGATGCAGTTGGTTATCGACAATCACCCCGAACTGTTGCCAGGGCTGCGGCGAGAAGAAATCACTCTGATACCAGTCCGCGCGGGAGGCAAGTTGCCGGACGTCAAGCCCCATAATGGCTTCCCGGACCCCCTTCCGGCTGCTCAGCAGCCCGTTACTGAAGAAGCTGCCGCTTGCCAGCACCGTATAGCGGGTACGAAGCGGAATATCTTCATGGTTTCGGGTCCATATCTCGCTGACTCTCCCGTCGGTGAGGGTGGTTTTTTTCACCTCATCACCCGCCATCCACACGCCACCCTGGGCAATGAATTTGTGCTGCAGCTGGGTGTGCAGGCGGATGCCGGGTACGGAAGGGGGAAGCGTAGGCAGTAACCCGAGCGCGCAGGGCAGACGATCCGAAAGCCAGCGCCAGAGCCGGTTGTCGCTTAAGCCAAAGCAGGCGGGCATCAACAGCGCGTCGCATGTTTCACCGAGCGGCCTGAGCGCGTCATACAGAAGAGACCATCGCTCTTCGTTATCAAGAAAACGGGCAATGTTCACCGCGCGAAACTCGCTCGGGTTATCGCGCAGGACATCCAGTTCGGGCAGTTCTATCTCTGCCGTGTCGGCGTTAACCCCCTGGCGGCAAAGCGATGCCGCCGCAAGATGGGGCTGAAAATCGAGAAACCCGCTAATGCCCACCACTCGCACGCGTGCGGCATTTAAGGGGGCAACGGGTACCTCTTCAGGGCTGAGCCAGGCGGAACGCAGTTTGCCGAGCGGCGTGACCCGCTGATGATTTCGCCTGGAACTTCCCTTCAGACGTGCGCCGCAGTCCGCCAGTAGCGTTTCGGTTTCCAGCGCAAGGCGGTCAATATGCCGCGCGCCAATCAGGTGATAGGGGTGGGCCGGGGGCAGTTTATCGCGGTACGTTTCATCCAACAGATCCAGCGAGCCGGACGAGAAGTGCAGGGCGCTCTGGCCCCGGGTAATAATGGCGCAGCGCAGCCCCTGCCTCGTGAGTTTGATGCCACAGAGCAAGCCTGCCAGCCCGCCGCCGACAATCACGGTATCAAATTTCATCCTGTTGTTCCCTCTCAAGACCGCAAAGCCCCTGATAGACCCAGCGGGTAAACTCGGTTTCGCGAAGGGCATCACCCCAGGCGACAGGCTGAATCCCTTTCCAGCGTTCATTTAAAAACGCGCTGAGCTGATCCAGCGACTGTGTAGCGGTGGTGGTATTAAAACGCTGTAGCAACCCGGCGGCACGGCAGGCGCACAGTTCACCCTGACAGGTACCCATGCCCACCCGGGTGCGGCGTCGGAGATCGAGCAGGCTGTTCACCGTCAGATTCTCCACGGCGTATTGCACTTCACCGGCGGTCACGGCTTCGCACTCGCATACCAGGCTGCGGCTCAGCCGCCCTTCGCCCAGCCAGGACGGCGTCCTGTCGCCGTGGCGATAGACGGCGGAACCGCGCAGAGGAGCAGGCAGGGAGATAATTTTTTGCAGCGTCTTTTCGGTCGATTGTTGTGAGCCGGGGAGCGCTTTTTCAGCCGTCACGCAGGGCTGCGTGTTACCCAGCTTGCGGCACACGGCGTCGGTCGCCATCTCGGCCATCAGCCGGTAGGTCATCAATTTGCCACCGGTAATGGTGATAAAGCCCTCCAGGCCGTCGCGCGCGGCGTGATCGAACAGCACGATGCCCCGGCTGACGTTGCGCCCGCTCGGGTCGTCATCGCTGGCGACCAGCGGACGCACCCCGGCATAGGCGCGAAGAATGCGGGTCTGCGCCATCACCGGGGCCAGTTTTTCCCCTTCGCGCAGCAGGGTATCCACCTCTTCGGCGGTCACGCGGTTGGCATCAATCTCGCTGTAGTCCACGTGCGTTGAGGTTGTACCGATTAACGAAATGGTATCGCCGGGTACAAGGATGTCTGCGTCAGACGGTTTACGGCAGCGGTTGATCACATGGTTATTAATGCGGTGGTCGAGGATCAGCAGCGAGCCTTTGGCCGGGAACATACGCACAGATAAATCGGCGTATTCTGCGATGCGTTGCCCCCAGATCCCCGCCGCGTTGACCACCACGGCGGCATACAGCTCGCTGAGTTCGTTGTACTGCGTATCCAGGACCCGCACGCCCACGATGCGATGCCCCTCCCGGATAAGCCCGGTGACCTGATGGCCGGTCAGGATGCGCGCGCCATGTTCGCGGGCGTCCAGCATATTGGCGGCCGTCAGGCGAAAGGGATCCACCGTACCGTCCGGCACTTTTACCGCGCCCGTCAGGGCCGGGTTGACGGCGGGCTCAATGCGGCGCGCGAGGGCCGGGTCGATGGCCTCGGCCGCAATCCCCGCCGCCCGGCAGGCGGTGATAAAGGTCGGCTGAAAGGCGAGATCGTCTTCGGGAAGCGTGATAAACAGCCCGTCGGTCGGTTCAATGCAGTGGCGGGCAATGCGCCGCAGGATCTGATTTTCGGCGATACACTCGCGTGCGGATTCACCGTCGGTGACCGCATACCGCGCGCCGCTGTGCAGCAGCCCGTGATTGCGGCCAGTTGCGCCTGTTGCAATATCATGGCGCTCCAGAAGCGTGACGCTTAAGCCGCGCAGCGCACAATCCCGTGCGATTCCGGCCCCGGTTGCGCCACCGCCAATGATAATCACATCGCTGTAGCCTGGCTCGTGAATTGTCATTGTTAACCCTCTGTGTTCGTTTTTTATCATTTAGCCACATTAAAATTGTGGTTTGTTTGATTTCGAACACAAACGAGCGAAATTCGAAAGTGAAACAGCGTTTCGTGCGCCTTTTTGCGCATTTTGTCATATTTCTGTAACAATCTGTGCGTTGATTCACAGTAACAATTGCTATGATTTCTTAACATCCCCGCCTCTGGAATTCAGGTGCGAGACACCTGCTCATTCATTTCAAGGCCACGGAGGCTGTTATGCTCAGTATCTTTAAACCTGCGCCGCACAGGGCGCGTCTGCCAGAAGCAGAAATAGATCCGCTCTATCGCCGTCTGCGTTGGCAAATTTTCCTGGGGATCTTCTTCGGGTACGCGGCGTACTACCTTGTACGTAAAAACTTTGCCCTCGCCATGCCCTATCTGGTGGAACAGGGCTTCTCCCGCGGCGATCTGGGCTTCGCGCTGTCGGGGATCTCTATCGCCTACGGGTTTTCCAAATTCATCATGGGGTCAGTGTCGGATCGCTCGAATCCGCGCGTGTTTCTGCCCGCCGGTCTGATCCTGGCGGCAGCGGTCATGCTGTTTATGGGCTTTGTGCCCTGGGCAACCTCCAGCATTGCCGTCATGTTTGTCCTGCTGTTCCTCTGCGGCTGGTTCCAGGGAATGGGGTGGCCGCCATGCGGACGCACCATGGTGCACTGGTGGTCGCAAAAGGAGCGTGGCGGCATTGTGTCGGTGTGGAACTGCGCCCATAACGTGGGCGGCGGTATTCCGCCTCTGCTGTTCCTGCTGGGGATGGCCTGGTTCAACGACTGGCATGCGGCGCTCTATATGCCTGCCTTCGGGGCCATTGTCGTGGCGATTATTGCCTTCGCGCTGATGCGCGACACGCCGCAGTCCTGTGGCTTGCCGCCGATTGAAGAGTACAAAAACGACTATCCGGATGATTACAGCAAGGAGCACGAAGAAGAGCTGACCGCGAAACAGATCTTCATGAAGTACGTGCTGCCGAACAAGCTGCTCTGGTACATCGCGGTGGCGAACGTGTTCGTCTACCTGCTGCGCTACGGCATCCTCGACTGGTCACCGACCTACCTGAAAGAGGTGAAGCACTTTGCGCTGGATAAATCCTCCTGGGCCTACTTCCTCTATGAATACGCCGGTATTCCCGGCACCCTGATTTGCGGCTGGATGTCGGACAAAGTGTTTAAAGGCAACCGCGGCGCGACAGGCGTATTCTTCATGACCCTGGTGACCATCGCGACTGTGGTCTACTGGCTTAACCCACCGGGTAATCCGGGTGTGGATATGGCCTGTATGATCGTTATCGGCTTCCTGATTTATGGCCCCGTGATGCTGATTGGTCTGCACGCGCTTGAACTGGCGCCGAAAAAAGCGGCGGGCACGGCGGCAGGCTTTACCGGTCTGTTCGGCTACCTCGGTGGGTCGGTCGCTGCGAGTGCGATTGTCGGCTATACCGTTGACTTCTTCGGCTGGGACGGCGGCTTTATGGTGATGATTGGCGGAAGCGTGCTGGCGGTGCTGCTGCTGATTGTTGTCATGATGGGTGAAAAACGTCACCACGCCGAAGTGCAGGCGCGTCGTCAATAAGGAACATTGCGATGAAATTAACTCACTTAACAACCGGTCTGCTGCTGGCGGGCCTGATGACGGGGTCTGCGCTGGCGGCGGATAAAATCGTCATTGCCCATCGCGGCGCGAGCGGTTATCTGCCGGAGCATACGCTGCCGGCGAAAGCGATGGCCTACGCGCAGGGGGCGGATTATCTGGAACAGGATCTGGTGATGACGAAGGACGACCAGCTGGTTGTCCTGCACGATCATTATCTTGACCGTGTGACGGACGTGGCGGAGCGTTTCCCGGATCGCGCCCGTAAAGACGGGCGCTACTATGCTATCGACTTTACCCTGGATGAAATCCGCGCCCTGAGGTTTACCGAAGGCTTCGAGATTGAAAAGGGCAGGAAGGTGCAGGTTTACCCGGGACGTTTCCCGATGGGCAAATCTGATTTCCGGATCCACACCTTCCAGGAAGAGATTGAGTTTGTTCAGGGGCTGAACCACTCCACCGGGAAAAACATCGGTATCTACCCGGAGATTAAAGCGCCGTGGTTCCACCATCAGGAAGGGAAGGACATCGCCGCGAAAACGCTGGACGTGCTGAAGCAGTACGGCTACACCAGCAAGAAGGACAAGGTTTATCTGCAGTGCTTTGACGCCGCCGAGCTGAAGCGCATCAAAACCGAGCTGGAGCCAAAGAGGGAGATGAACCTCAATCTGGTACAGCTGATTGCTTACACCGACTGGAATGAGACCCAGGAGAAGCAGCCGGACGGCAAGTGGGTAAACTACAGCTATGACTGGATGTTTAAACCGGGCGCCATGAAGCAGATAGCGCAGTACGCTGACGGCATCGGACCCGATTATCACATGCTGGTGGCGGAGGGCTCCACGCCGGGCCACGTGACGCTAACCGCGATGGTGAAAGAGGCGCATGCCAGCAAAATGCAGGCCCATCCGTATACGGTGCGTGCGGATCAGCTGCCGGCATATGCGACAGACGTGAATCAGCTTTATGACGTGCTGTATAACCAGGCGGGCGTGGACGGACTGTTTACGGATTTCCCGGATAAAGCGGTCGACTTCATTCACCGGAAGTAGGTTTTGTAGGTCGGGTAAGGCGAAGCCGCCACCCGACAATCAGGCTCTGCGGCCTGGTTCCCTCTCCCACCGGGAGAGGGAGCCAGGGCAGCTACATCTCGATCTCTATATCCCCTTTTGCCCGGCAGCAGCAGGGCAAAATTTCCCCTTCATTGATAAAGGCCAGCGGTTCGGTGACCCAGTCAACCTGACCGGCAACCAGACGACAGCGGCAGGAGCCGCAGTAGCCTTCGCGGCACTGATATTCAACGGCAATCTGGTGGGATTCCAGCGCAATAAGCAGGGAGGGATGCTCTTCCTGGCACAGCACTTCTGTGCCAGAAAGACGGAGCGTCACGCGGCTCATCAGAGCTGGAAGTCGCTCAAATCGTCGGTGTTAACTTCAGAGTCAATCTGACCCACCAGGTAGGAGCTCACTTCCACTTCCTGCGGCGCAACCTGAACGTTATCAGAAACCAGCCAGGTGTTGATCCACGGGATTGGGTTGGAGCGGGTCTGGAACGGCAGATCAAGGCCGACAGCCTGCATACGGATGTTGGTGATGTACTCGACGTACTGGCAGAGAATATCTTTGTTCAGGCCGATCATGGAGCCGCCCTGGAACAGGTATTCCGCCCACTCTTTCTCCTGCTGGGCCGCCTGCACAAACAGGTCGTAGCTCGCCTGTTTGCACTCTTCAGCAATCTCAGCCATCTCCGGATCGTCCACGCCGCTGCGCAGCAGGTTCAGCATATGCTGGGTGCCGGTCAGGTGCAGGGCCTCATCGCGGGCGATCAGGCGGATGATTTTGGCGTTGCCTTCCATCAGTTCGCGCTCTGCGAAAGCGAAGGAGCAGGCGAAGCTGACGTAGAAGCGGATTGCTTCCAGGGCGTTCACACTCATCAGGCACAGGTAGAGTTTTTTCTTCAGCTCACGCAGGCTCACGGTGACGGTTTTGCCGTTCACGCTGTGGGTGCCTTCGCCCAGCAGATGCCAGTAGCTGGTCATCTCGATCAGGTCGTCGTAGAAGTGGGAAATACCTTCTGCGCGCTTGAGGATCTGATCGTTGGTCACGATATCATCAAAGACAATCGCCGGATCGTTGACGATGTTACGGATGATATGGGTGTAGGAGCGGGAGTGGATCGTTTCGGAGAACGCCCAGGTCTCAACCCAGGTTTCCAGCTCCGGGATGGAGATCAGCGGCAGCAGGGCCACGTTCGGGCTGCGCCCCTGAATAGAATCCAGCAAGGTCTGGTACTTCAGGTTGCTGAGGAAGATGTGCTTTTCATGTTCCGGCAGAGCCTGGAAGTCGATGCGGTCGCGGGAAACGTCAACTTCTTCCGGACGCCAGAAGAAAGAGAGTTGCTTTTCAATCAGCTTTTCGAAGATGTCATATTTTTGCTGATCGTAGCGCGCCACGTTGACCGGCTGGCCGAAGAACATCGGCTCTTTGAGCTGGTCGTTTTTCGTCTGTGAAAAGGTGGTGTATGCCATTGAAGTGAGTCCTGTTGAAATTGTATTGCCCGGCGGCACTGCGTTTGCCGGGCCTACAAAACCGTAGGCCGGGTAAGCGTAGCGCCACCCGGCATTAACTTAAATCTTACAAGCGCCGCTTTCGCAGCCGTCATCCTGAATGGATGGGGCCAGATCGTCCTGCGCATCTTCCGCACCGTCGCGGGTGTTTTGATAGTACAGGGTTTTCACGCCAAATTTGTAGGCGGTGAGCAGGTCTTTCAGCAGTTGCTGCATCGGCACTTTCCCTGACGGGAAGCGTGACGGATCGTAGTTGGTGTTCGCAGAGATCGACTGGTCGATAAACTTCTGCATGATACCCACCAGCTGCAGGTAGCCGTCGTTATTTGGCATCTCCCACAGCAGCTCGTAGTTGTTTTTCAGCAGCTCATAGTCCGGCACCACCTGGCGCAGGATCCCGTCTTTCGACGCTTTGATGCTCACGTGACCGCGCGGCGGCTCAATACCGTTGGTGGCGTTGGAGATCTGCGAAGAGGTCTCGGACGGCATCAGGGCAGAGAGCGTGGAGTTACGCAGGCCGTGGGTCTTGATGGATTCGCGCAGGCGCTCCCAGTCAAGATGCAGCGGCTCGTTGGCGATCGCATCCAGGTCTTTCTTATAGGTGTCAATCGGCAGAATGCCTTTGGCATAGGTGGTTTCGTTGAACCACGGGCAGGCACCCTGTTCGATGGCCAGTTCGTTCGAGGCTTTCAGCAGGTAATACTGAATGGCTTCGAAGGTCTGGTGCGTCAGGTTGTTGGCGCTGCCATCGGAATAACGCTTGCCGTTTTTCGCCAGCCAGTAGGCATAGTTGATGACGCCAATGCCCAGAGTACGACGACCCATCGCACCGCGTTTTGCCGCCGGGATTGGATAATCCTGGTAATCCAGAAGTGCATCCAGCGCACGTACCGCCAGCACCGCCAGCTCTTCCAGCTCGTCGAGGCTGTTGATCGCACCCAGGTTGAACGCGGAGAGCGTACACAGGGCGATCTCGCCGTTTTCGTCGTTAACATCTTCCAGCGGTTTGGTCGGCAGGGCGATCTCCAGGCACAGGTTGGACTGGCGCACTGGGGCAACGACCGGATCGAACGGGCTGTGGGTGTTGCAGTGGTCGACGTTCTGGATGTAGATACGACCCGTCGAAGCACGTTCCTGCATCATCAGGGAGAACAGATCTACCGCTTTCACGCGCTGCTTACGGATGCTGTCGTCGTTTTCATATTGCACGTACAGACGCTCGAACTCATCCTGATCGGCGAAGAATGCGTCGTACAGGCCCGGGACGTCGGACGGGCTGAACAGGGTGATATCACCCCCCTTCAGCAGACGGGTGTACATCAGCTTGTTGATCTGAACGCCGTAGTCCATGTGACGCACGCGGTTGCCTTCCACGCCACGGTTGTTTTTCAGTACCAGCAGGCTTTCGACTTCCAGATGCCACATCGGGTAGAACAGGGTAGCCGCACCACCGCGCACGCCGCCCTGAGAGCAGGATTTGACCGCGGTCTGGAAGTGTTTGTAGAACGGGATACAGCCGGTGTGGAACGCTTCGCCGCCGCGAATTGGGCTGCCCAGGGCACGAATACGACCGGCGTTGATGCCGATGCCGGCACGCTGGGAAACGTATTTCACAATGGCGCTGGAGGTGGCGTTGATGGAATCCAGGCTGTCGCCGCACTCGATCAGCACGCAGGAGCTGAACTGGCGGGTTGGGGTGCGCACGCCGGACATGATCGGCGTTGGCAGAGAAATTTTAAAGGTGGAAACGGCATCGTAGAAACGCTTCACGTATTCCAGACGGGTTTCACGCGGATAGTTGGAGAACAGGCAGGCGGCCACCAGAATGTAGAGGAACTGGGCGCTCTCGTAGATTTCGCCGGTCACGCGGTTCTGGACCAGGTATTTCCCTTCCAGCTGCTTCACCGCGGCGTAGGAGAAGTTCATATCACGCCAGTGATCGATAAACTCGTCCATCTGCCTGAACTCTTCTTCCGTGTAGTCTTCCAGCAGATGGGTGTCGTACTTGCCAAGCTCGACCATCTTCACTACATGATCGAACAGCGCTGGCGGCTCAAACTGGCCGTAGGCTTTCTTACGCAGGTGGAAAATTGCCAGACGGGCAGCGAGGTACTGATAATCCGGTGCTTCGCGGGAGATGAGATCCGCCGCGGCTTTGATTATGGTTTCGTGGATATCAGACGTTTTGATGCCGTCATAGAACTGGATGTGGGAGCGCAGTTCAACCTGAGAAATGGATACGTTATTCAGTCCTTCTGCTGCCCAGTCGAGAACACGATGGATTTTGTCCAGATTGATACGCTCGGTTGCACCGTCGCGCTTTGTCACCAGCAGACTCTGATTCATGTGGGTTTTTACCTGTCCGTGAAAAAAGAAAATATCCCCCGCTTATCCACAGGATGCTGTGGATAAATACTATATATAGGGGTTTTGCATTAAGCATAACGCAAGATGGTGAGTATTCTAGTAAGGATTCTTTTGAGTACAAGAGTTGATTTTGAGGTTAAATTGAGGTTGTGAAAGGGTAAAAAAGCGTAAGTCCTCGTACCGTAAGGCCTGGACGTCATGTCAATAATGTAGAAAAAAAAATGAAAATTTGATCGACTGCTGATTTCTTCAACGTGTAGTCAAAAATGCGCAACTAAGGGTTGCGCATTCGTGAGAAAAAGAGTGGTTAAGCGTCTTCTTTTTTTGCCGTGGTGTGGAGCATGTAGTTAACGTCCACGCCGGGCGCCAGTTTGAACTTGTCGGTGAGAGGATTGTAGTGCAGACCGGTCATATGCTGCTCCTTCAGCCATGTGCCGTCGACCCAGCTCAGCAGTTCCGCCGGCTTAATGAATTTTTTCACGTCGTGGGTACCTTTTGGCACCATGCGCAGCACATACTCCGCGCCGACCACCGCCATCAGCCATGCCTTGCCGTTGCGGTTAATCGTGGAGAAGAACACCTGACCGCCCGGTTTTACCAGCGCCGCACAGGCTTTTACCACCGATTGTGGGTCCGGGACGTGCTCCAGCATCTCCATGCAGGTGACGACATCATACTGCTGGGCGTGCTCCGCCGCGTGCGCTTCCACCGTTTCCTGCACGTACTCGACTTCAATGCCGCTTTCCAGCGCGTGCAGACGCGCAACCTGCAGCGGCTCGAAGCCCATATCCAGCCCGGTTACCGTGGCGCCTTCGCGCGCCATGCTCTCGGCCAGGATACCGCCGCCGCAGCCCACATCGAGCACCTTTTTACCGAACAGGCCGCCGGAACGCTCCGCAATATAGCCCAGGCGCAGGGGGTTAATGCGGTGCAGCGGTTTGAACTCACCTTCAAGATCCCACCAGCGCGAGGCGACGGCTTCGAATTTGGCGATCTCTTCATGGTCAACGTTGGGAGCCACCGGGGATTTTTCCGCATTCATGGACGCTTTTACTCCGTAATTTAAAGACGAGGAAGTATATCAGGATAACAAAGCAAATTAGTTTAAACCTAAGCGGGTGTGTTATAATTTCCGACCTTTGAATCCGGGATACAGTAGAGGGATAGCGGTTAGATGAGCGACCTTGCGAGAGAAATTACACCGGTTAACATCGAGGAAGAGCTGAAGAGCTCCTATCTGGATTATGCGATGTCGGTCATTGTTGGCCGAGCGCTGCCGGATGTCCGCGATGGACTTAAGCCGGTACACCGTCGCGTACTATACGCCATGAACGTATTGGGCAATGACTGGAATAAAGCCTACAAAAAATCTGCCCGTGTCGTTGGTGACGTGATCGGTAAATATCACCCGCATGGTGATACAGCAGTTTATGACACCATCGTCCGTATGGCGCAGCCATTCTCACTGCGTTACATGCTGGTTGATGGTCAGGGTAACTTCGGTTCAGTCGACGGCGACTCCGCCGCGGCGATGCGTTATACGGAAATCCGTATGTCGAAAATCGCCCATGAGCTGATGGCCGATCTGGAAAAAGAGACCGTTGATTTCGTCGATAACTACGACGGCACTGAGCGCATTCCGGATGTGATGCCAACCAAGATCCCTAACCTGCTGGTAAACGGTGCTTCCGGTATCGCCGTAGGTATGGCGACCAACATTCCGCCGCATAACATCACGGAAGTGATCAACGGCTGCCTGGCCTATATCGACGATGAAGAGATCAGCATTGAAGGGCTGATGGAACACATCCCCGGCCCGGATTTCCCGACCGCCGCCATTATTAATGGCCGTCGCGGCATTGAAGAAGCGTACCGTACCGGTCGCGGCAAGATCTATATTCGTGCCCGTGCCGAAGTGGAAGCCGACGCCAAAACCGGCCGTGAGACCATTATCGTCCACGAAATTCCGTATCAGGTGAACAAAGCGCGCCTGATCGAGAAGATTGCCGAGCTGGTTAAAGAGAAACGTATTGAAGGTATCAGCGCGCTGCGTGATGAGTCTGATAAAGACGGCATGCGTATCGTGATTGAAATCAAACGCGACGCGGTAGGGGAAGTGGTGCTGAACAACCTCTACTCCCTGACTCAGCTTCAGGTCTCCTTCGGTATCAACATGGTGGCATTGCACCATGGTCAGCCGAAGATCATGAACCTGAAAGACATTCTGAGCGCATTCGTGCGTCACCGCCGTGAAGTGGTGACCCGTCGTACTATTTTCGAGCTGCGTAAAGCCCGCGATCGTGCCCACATCCTCGAAGCGCTGGCAGTGGCGCTGGCAAACATCGATCCGATCATCGAACTGATCCGTCGTGCGCCAACCCCTGCCGAAGCGAAAGCTGGCCTGATCGCTAAGCCGTGGGATCTGGGCAACGTCTCCGCCATGCTGGAACGTGCCGGTGACGATGCCGCGCGTCCTGAGTGGCTGGAGCCGCAGTACGGTATTCGCGACGGCAAATACTGGCTGACCGAACAGCAGGCTCAGGCGATTCTGGATCTGCGTCTGCAGAAACTGACCGGTCTTGAGCACGAAAAACTGCTCGACGAATATAAAGAGCTGCTGGAGCAGATCGCTGAACTGCTGCACATTCTGGGCAGCGCCGATCGCCTGATGGAAGTGATCCGCGAAGAGCTGGAACTGGTCCGCGATCAGTTCGGTGACGAGCGTCGCACTGAGATCACGGCTAACTCCGCGGACATCAACATCGAAGACCTGATTAACCAGGAAGACGTTGTTGTGACCCTGTCTCACCAGGGCTACGTGAAGTATCAGCCGTTAACCGACTACGAAGCACAGCGTCGTGGCGGGAAGGGCAAATCGGCGGCCCGTATTAAAGAAGAAGACTTTATCGACCGCCTGCTGGTGGCCAACACCCACGACACCATCCTCTGCTTCTCCAGCCGGGGCCGTCTGTACTGGATGAAGGTCTATCAGCTGCCGGAAGCGAGCCGTGGCGCGCGTGGACGTCCAATCGTCAACCTGCTGCCGCTGGAGCAAAACGAACGTATTACCGCGATCCTGCCGGTTCGCGAGTACGCTGAAGGCGTCAACGTCTTTATGGCGACCGCCAGCGGCACGGTGAAGAAAACCGCCCTGACCGAGTTTAGCCGCCCACGTTCTGCCGGCATTATTGCCGTCAACCTGAACGAAGGCGATGAACTGATTGGTGTGGATCTGACCTCCGGTTCCGACGAAGTGATGCTGTTCTCTGCTGCCGGTAAAGTGGTGCGCTTTAAAGAGAACGCGGTGCGTGCGATGGGTCGTACAGCGACCGGCGTTCGTGGCATCAAGCTGGCGGGTGAAGACAGCGTGGTCTCGCTGATCGTTCCACGTGGCGAAGGCGCAATCCTCACCGTTACGCAGAATGGTTACGGTAAACGCACCGCCCAGGACGAATACCCAACCAAGTCCCGTGGTACCCAGGGCGTTATCTCGATCAAAGTCACCGAGCGCAACGGTTCCGTTGTTGGCGCGGTACAGGTCGACGACAGCGACCAGATCATGATGATCACCGATGCCGGTACGCTGGTGCGTACCCGCGTGTCGGAAATCAGCGTGGTAGGGCGTAACACCCAGGGCGTGATCCTCATCCGTACCGCGGAAGATGAAAACGTTGTGGGTCTGCAGCGTGTCGCTGAACCAGTGGATGATGAAGAGCTCGACTCTATCGACGGTAGCGTGGCAGAAGGTGATGATGAGATCGCACCGGAAGCAGAAACCGACGATGATGCGGCAGATGATGCCGAAGAGTAATCTCTCCTGACGATAAAGGGCCGGTTTCCGGCCCTTTTCTTTTGCTGCGGCACTGAATTGCAGACAACCGAACGTTGCGGCAACGGCGATTTACCGCTACCTTAACCCATTCCTTGTGATCCTGACGGCGGAGCCTCGCCCCCTTGAAATACCTCGTCTCCTTTCGAACCACGCTGAAAGTTTCTCGCTATCTTTTTCGGGCGCTGGCGCTCCTGATCTGGGTGCTGATCGCGCTCTTTTCGGTGTTTTACATCGTCAATGCGCTGCACCAGAAGGAGGCGGAGATCCGTCAGGAGTTTAGTCTCAGCTTCGATCAGGCCCAGCGCTACATTCAGCGCACCTCGGACGTAATGAAGGAGCTCAAGTACATCGCCGAGAACCGCCTGACCGCGGAAAACGGCGTTCTGGCTATGCGCGCACGGGACAGTAAAGCGGATGTGCCCAACTTTGAGCCCCTGTTCCCTGACTCTGACTGCTCGGCGATGGGCTCCGCGTGGCGGGGTTCCCTGGAGTCCCTCGCCTGGTTTATGCGCTACTGGCGCGATAACTTCTCGGCAGCCTACGATCTGAACCGCGTCTTTCTGATCGGCAGCGAAAACCTCTGCATGGCCGATTTTGGCCTGCGGGACGTGCCGGTGGACCGCGACAGCGCCCTGAAGACCCTGCATGAGCGGATTATCAAATACCGTAACGCGCCCCAGGATGAGCGCGGCAATAACCTGTTCTGGATAAGCCAGGGGCCGCGTTCGGGGGTAGGGTACTTCTATGCCCTGACGCCGGTCTATCTGGGCAACCGCCTGCAGGCGATGCTTGGCATCGAGCAGTCTATCCGGATGGAGAACTTTTTCACCCCGGGTAATCTGCCGATGGGCGTCACCATTCTTGATGAAAATGGCCATGCCCTGATTTCGCTGGCCGGGCCGGAATCCCGACTGAAGGTCGACCCGCGCTGGATGCAGGAACGCTCATGGTTTGGTTACAGCGCCGGTTTTCGTGATCTGGTGCTGAAAAAGAGCCTGCCGCCTTCGTCGCTGAGCATTGTTTACTCCGTTCCGGTGGACATGGTGCTGGAGCGAATTCGCATGCTGATCCTCAACTCGGTACTGTTGAACGTGCTGGTGGGGATAGCGCTGTTTACCCTTGCCCGTATGTATGAGCGCAAAATCTTTATTCCGGCGGAGATCGACGCCCAGCGTCTTGAAGAGCATGAGCAATTCAACCGCAAGATTGTCGCCTCTGCGCCGGTGGGGATCTGTATTCTCCGCACCCTCGACGGGACCAATATTCTGAGTAACGAGCTGGCGCATAACTACCTGAATATGCTCACCCATGAGGACCGGCAGCGGCTGACGCAGATCATCTGCGGACAGCAGGTCAACTTCGTCGACGTGCTGACCAGCAATAACACCAATCTGCAGATTAGCTTTGTTCACTCGCGCTACCGCAATGAGAACGTGGCGATCTGCGTGCTGGTGGATGTCTCTGCACGCGTCAAAATGGAAGAGTCGCTGCAGGATATGGCTCAGGCTGCCGAACAGGCCAGCCAGTCGAAATCGATGTTCCTTGCCACCGTCAGCCATGAGCTGCGTACTCCGCTGTACGGGATTATCGGTAACCTCGATCTGCTGCAGACTAAAGAGTTACCGCGCGGCGTCGACCGTCTGGTGACGGCGATGAACAACTCCTCCAGCCTGCTGCTGAAAATCATCAGTGATATTCTCGACTTCTCTAAAATTGAGTCCGAACAGCTGAAAATCGAGCCGCGTGAATTCTCGCCGCGGGAGGTGATGAACCATATCAGCGCCAACTACCTGCCGCTGGTGGTGCGTAAGCAGCTGGGACTGTACTGCTTTATCGAGCCGGACGTGCCGTTATCGCTGCAGGGCGATCCGATGCGTCTGCAGCAGGTGATCTCCAATCTGCTGAGCAACGCCATTAAATTTACCGATATGGGCTGCATCGTGATGCACGTGAGCCGGGCAGGGGACTACCTGAGCATCCGCGTGCGCGATACCGGGGTGGGCATCCCGGCAAAAGAGGTAGTCAAGCTCTTCGATCCTTTCTTCCAGGTGGGAACGGGGGTTCAGCGCAACTTCCAGGGCACCGGACTGGGTCTGGCAATCTGTGAAAAACTGATCAGCATGATGGACGGCGACATCTCGGTGGATACCGAGCCGGGCATGGGCAGCCAGT
Organism: Leclercia adecarboxylata; assembly: GCF_023639785.1. Taxonomy (NCBI): domain Bacteria; kingdom Pseudomonadati; phylum Pseudomonadota; class Gammaproteobacteria; order Enterobacterales; family Enterobacteriaceae; genus Leclercia; species Leclercia adecarboxylata. The sequence continues at coordinate 3,203,116 of NZ_CP098325.1, read as the reverse complement.
TCACTATCCGTATTCCGCTCTATGCGGCGCAGTCTCCGGCTAACATGCTGATTGAAGGGCTAAGCGATAAACGCTGCTGGCTGGCGGTCAATAACGCCTCGCTGCATGCTTACCTGGAGTCATTGCTGACGTCGCACGGTATCCGGGTGGCGCGCTACGCCGGGCAAACCCCGGACGCGGAAGATATGCTCCTTACCGACGATGAGCTGACGCAGCCGTGGCAGGGTAAGGCTGCGGTGATCTTCTGCCGTCGCCATATCGGTATCGCACTTGAACGTGCTCGTGGCGAGTGGGTGAACAGCGTGGCAGCGCCGCATGAGTTGATTGCCTTGCTGGCGCGCATCTACCGTGTTGAGATGGACAGCGCGGACGGTAGCTCGTCGCTGCCGTCGCCGGAGTCGGAGCAGTCGTTGAATGAGGATATGATGATCCTCGTGGTGGATGACCATCCGATTAACCGCCGTCTGCTGGCTGACCAGCTTGGCTCGCTGGGGTATCAGTGTAAAACCGCCAATGACGGCGTGGATGCCCTGAACGTGCTGAGTAAAAACCACATCGACATCGTCCTGAGCGACGTGAACATGCCGAACATGGACGGCTATCGCCTGACCCAGCGCATCCGTCAGCTCGGCCTGACGCTGCCGGTGGTGGGCGTTACGGCTAACGCGCTGGCAGAAGAGAAGCAGCGCTGTCTGGAGTCGGGGATGGACAGCTGTCTGTCCAAGCCGGTGACCCTGGACGTACTGAAGCAGACGCTGTCAGTGTATGCCGAGCGGGTGAGGAAAACGCGGGGATAAAAAAAAGCCCATTTCTGGGCTTTTTTATTGCCCGGCGGCGCTTCGCTTGCGCGGGCCTGCAGGCATTATTGGCCGGGTAAGCGAAGCGCCACCCGGCATTTCACAGAATTACTCTTTATCCGCAGGACTCAGGGTCACGGAAGAGAGGTAGTTCAGCAGGGCGATATCGTTCTCAACACCCAGCTTCATCATCGCAGATTTTTTCTGGCTACTGATGGTCTTGATGCTGCGGTTCAGCTTCTTGGCGATTTCGGTTACCAGGAAACCTTCAGCAAACAGACGCAATACTTCGCTCTCTTTTGGCGACAGGCGTTTGTCGCCGTAACCGCCGGCGCTGATTTTTTCCAGCAGGCGGGAGACGCTTTCCGGCGTGAATTTTTTCCCTTTCTGCAGCGCGGCAAGCGCTTTAGGCAGATCGGTTGGTGCGCCCTGTTTCAGGACAATCCCTTCAATATCGAGATCCAGAACGGCACTTAAAATCGCCGGGTTGTTGTTCATGGTCAGCACGATAATTGAAATGCTTGGGAAATGGCGCTTGATGTATTTGATCAGCGTAATCCCGTCACCGTATTTATCTCCAGGCATGGAAAGGTCGGTGATGAGCACGTGCGCATCAAGCTTAGGCAGGTTATTAATCAGTGCTGTGGAGTCTTCAAATTCACCGACTACATTCACCCACTCGATCTGTTCAAGTGATTTGCGAATACCGAACAGTACAATCGGATGGTCATCGGCAATAATTACGTTCATATTGTTCATGTATAGGGCTACCTTGCTACAGCAAGCTTTTGACGTAGGCGTCAATGTCGCTGATGTATTTTTCTATGCTGGCGGCATCTTTCTCACGAATAAGATGTTCCAGCGTTTCACATAATTGCTTGCCTGGAACCAGATTAAGCATGGCAAACACCCCTTTGAGCCGGTGTGCTGTCTGAGCCAGCGCCGCGAAGTCATTCACGGCGGATTCAGTATACAACCTCTTAACATCATCTGGTACTGTGTCTACAAAGAGCGAATAATATCCGCTGGCATGAAGTTCAGCATTTTCATTGCCGCCCAGTGGGGATTCCGGGATCGTTTCCTGCGCCAGCTGCTCTTCTATAAGTTGTAGTACAGCTTCCTGCATAGCATTGCTCATATTAAAGTTGACGCGCACCTGGCCTGGGCCAATTTTTCGCACGCCTGGCTCATCATCGCTTAAAAGCAAGCCCGAGGCAGTAAGATTAGACGGATTATCTGTTAAAAAGAGATCATATTCTTGACTTGCCAGCCTTTCGTCCGGCGAGATACAGCTCGCACCCCAGTTTTCCAGCTGACGAACCACAATATTACGGATCTCGTTTGAGGTCACGTCCACCATGATTACCACGTCATCCAGCAGGCGTTCATCTTCCTCTGCTTCCTGCGGGCTGGCCGCCATTTTAACGTGCAGGGAATAGCGGGTACCCAGCGATTCACGCGCTTTGATATTCAGATGGCCACCCAGTTTACGCGCCAGCTGATCGCAGAGCCAGAAGGTGAGGGCGTTGGCTTTGCCATAGTTGTCGCCCTGGGTCTCGTTGAGGAACGGGAAATGCAGGTTGTCGATTTCACTGGCCGTGACCCCCTCGCCGGTATCAAGGATACGGAAGGTGAGGCGGTCGTCGGCCGACTCATCGCTACTCACTTCGAGGGTAATTTTGCCGATCTGGGTGGTGGTGACCGCGTACTGAATCAGCATCAGCAGAATGCGGCGCAAAGCGTCACGGTCGCCATGACGCTCATCGTTGGCACGCAGCGGGTTGTTAATCAGCAGCTGCAGCCCTTTGCGCTTGATCACCGGCAGCACTTCCGGCACCACTTCGTCGATCAGATCCTGAATCGAAAACAGTGATGCCGTGCTCTTCCAGGTGTCATTTTCCAGCATGTTGGCCAGCTGGATCTCATCCACCAGCCGTACCAGGGTATCGGCATGAGCCGACAGCTGCAGGCTCTCCGGGCTGGATACCTGAGCGGCTTCGCTGGCCAGCGCCCTCAGCGGCAGCTTGAACGCCTCGCCAATATTTTGCATAAAGGCCGCGCGGCCCTGCTGGTTTTTCTCGTACAGCCTTTGCGCCTGCTTGAGCTTTTTATTGACCAGCACCTCGCGATCCTGATCGCGAATAATGAAAATCTGCGTGCGCGACGCCACCTGGCTGCGGAACTGACGGATCTCGTACAACTCATTATTGATGGTGGCCTGAATCACCCCCTGATGCTGATCCGCCATGCTGGTGATGTTCTGCAAATTCAGGTGCGGCAGCAGGTGGTCGGCAATTTTGTTGCTGATCACCGTACGGTTGGCTTCCTGATCGTGCACCAGCAGACCGAGCGGCAGGACGGAGACAATCTCTTCATTTAGCGCGCGCAGCACGCGCAGCTCGCTGTTGGTGCCAGCCGCAACGGGAACATCGCTCTGGCGGCCAGGCTGGGAGCGGAAGGTACTGTAACCGAACAGCGCCAGCGCCAGCAGACCGATATTGAGCAGCAGCGGCAACAGAATATTTTGCAGGGTATCAAGCAGCAGTGTGCCAAAAGGCACCTGCCAGACCAGACGCATGCCGGTGGTGTTTAGCGTGGAGGCAATCTCGATTTTCGAGCCGTTAAAGGAGATGGAGACGCTGTCCGGGCTCTCTTTGTCCGTCGGCGCCCGCAGGTTTTGTACCGTGTTGTCCTGCTCCAGGCGGAAGCTGTCGAGCGGCATATCCGGTGGGATCAAATCGTTGATCGGCAGATCGAAGGCCACCACCGTCGCCAGATGGCCTGGCTGGTTAAAGGTGGTGCGCAGGGTAAAATAGTGGCCGTTTTGCCAGGCGAGCCGGCGCAGGGAGGAGAAACTTTCGCGCTCGTCCAGGGCGTTAGCCTGCTGCAGCATCTCCGCGCGGCGGGAATCCACGATGTTACCCACCGTCGTCTCTTTAAAGCCGGAGGAGAGATCCTTGAGCGGCAGAGTGGAGATCAGGATCATGCTGTTGTCCTGGCCGTTGAGATAGTACATCGACCAGGGAATAGTCTCCGCGCCCCACAGCGTGTCCAGGTAAGTTGACATCCGCTGGGTCATCTCCAGCGTGGCGCTGTCGTGAGAGCCGAAGATCAGGGCTTCGGTTTTGCGTCGCGTTTTCTCAAGATAGTAGACGTCCTGTTTCAGGCGTGTCTCCTGCAGCCCTTCCGCAGAGGAGGTGGTTGGCGTGGCCGCTATATTGTCGTAAATCTGCCAGGTGGCGTAGCGCCAGGTGTCGATACGTTTATGCAGCGCGTGGCTGATATCGACAATCTGATAGCTGCGGTCTTTGAGCCAGGTATTCACGGCGCTCTGCACCATCACGCCCATGGTCACTAACAGCACAACGATCAATAGAAGAAAGAAACGAGTAATACTGCCCGGAAGCAGGGAGAACTTGTTCGCGGCTGTGGTATCAGACTGACTCATTGATGTGTTTAACCCGTTATGGCTGCGCTTCAGGCGAATAGGGCAGTATAAAGCGTAATAACCGAATTTCCAGCCTCACACCCTGCCATGTGCTGACTTTTTCGTCGCGTTGCGCAAAACAAACGAACCGCGTTAAATCTGTACGCTTAGACCGATATTGTACAAATAACTCACAATATCGCGAAAAAATAGCACGAATAAACAAGAAATTAAATTGACCATGCAATTTTTGAGGCTGTGAATAGCAAGCTAAGAATTAATTAATAGTCGTTATAGTTTCAGGCGGGTAGCACAAATTATTTAAATTTGCGTAAAGATGAGTAAAAAAAAACCGAATGCATTGCATTCGGTTCAATTCTGGATAAACAGACATTCAAATTTGAATGACGGTAATAAATAAAGTTAATGATGATAGCGGGAGATATTTTAGTAGCCGACGCCATTTTTGTTTTGGCAATCAGTGCTATAATTGATTTTTGTATAAGTTATTGAATTTAATCTGTTATTTTAATTTTTTGATTATTGGTGCTTTATTTTTTAACTTATTGTGCGGCAAAAAAGTTCCCTCAAATTTACAAATTGAAACATCTATACGGCAATATGAAACATCTTAAAAGTTTTAGTATCATATTCGTGTTGGATTATTCTGTATTTTTGCGGAGAATGAACTTGCCGACTGGTTAAGAGGGTTAATCAGTAAGCAGTGGTAATAAAAAACATATAACAGAGGGTTAAAATAATGAAAGTTAAAGTACTGTCCCTCCTGGTGCCAGCACTGCTGGTAGCAGGCGCAGCGAATGCGGCTGAAATTTACAACAAAGACGGCAACAAATTAGATCTCTACGGTAAAGTAGACGGTCTGCACTATTTCTCTGATGACGATGGCGCTGATGGCGACCAGACCTACATGCGTATCGGCTTCAAAGGCGAAACTCAGGTTAACGATCAGGTAACGGGCTACGGCCAGTGGGAATACCAGATTCAGGGTAACACCACTGAAAGCGACAACCAGTCCTGGACCCGTGTGGCCTTTGCTGGTCTGAAATTCGCTGAAGCAGGTTCTTTCGACTACGGTCGTAACTACGGCGTAATCTACGACGTAACCTCCTGGACTGACGTCCTGCCAGAATTCGGCGGCGACACCTACGGTTCTGACAACTTCCTGCAATCCCGTGGTAACGGCGTTGCGACCTACCGTAACCAGGACTTCTTCGGTCTGGTTGACGGCCTGAACTTTGCTCTGCAGTACCAGGGTAAAAACGGCAGCGTAGAAGGCGAAAACTTCGGTGGCCGTAGCCTGCTGAAACAGAACGGTGACGGCTTCGGCGGCTCCCTGACCTACGATCTGGGCGAAGGCTTCAGCGTTGGTGCTGCAGCAGCCTCTTCTAAACGTACCGCAGACCAGAATGGCCCACGCGTTTACGGCCGTGGTGACCACGCTGAAGTGTACAGCGGCGGCCTGAAATACGACGCGAACAACCTGTACCTGGCAGCGCAGTACACCCAGACTTACAACGCGACCCGTTTCGGTGACTCCCAGTCCGGCGGCGCGAACGCTGTTTACGGCTTCGCTAACAAAGCGCAGAACTTCGAAGTGGTTGCACAGTACCAGTTCGACTTCGGTCTGCGTCCATCCGTGGCTTACCTGCAGTCCAAAGGTAAGGACATCGAAGGTAACGGCGATCAGGATCTGCTGAAATATGTTGATGTTGGTGCGACTTACTACTTCAACAAAAACATGTCTACCTATGTTGATTACAAAATCAACCTGCTGGATGCTAACGCATTCACCGATCGTGCTGGTATCAGCACCGATGACATCGTAGCACTGGGTCTGGTTTACCAGTTCTAAGTCTTACGTCTGATTGTAAAAGGGGCCAAAAGGCCCCTTTTTTTGGTTTTGCTGTCAGGCCCTTACAAAGCCTGCTTTTTGGTGTACTCTTGCCGGTCTCAGGCTTGAGGATAATAACGAATGGAAATTACTTTTTTGCGCGCCGGCTTTCTGGCGACCCTGTTTATGTTGTCTGCGTGCGACGCTCCCACCGTGCCGGTAAAGAACGATACCGCCGCTGCAACGGTGCTGGAAGGGAAAACGATGGGCACCTTCTGGCGCGTTAGCGCCATCGATCTCTCCGCTGCTCAGGCAGAAGAGCTGCGCGGCAAGATCCAGTCCCAGCTGGATGGCGATGACCAGCTGATGTCCACCTATAAAAACGACTCGGCGCTGATGCGCTTCAATCAGTCGAAGAGCACCTCACCGTGGCCGGTGAGCGAAGCGATGGCGGATATTGTCACCGAATCGCTGCGGGTGGGCTACAAAACCAACGGCGCGATGGATATCACCGTCGGTCCCCTGGTTAACCTGTGGGGATTTGGCCCCAACAAGCAGCCGGTAAAAACGCCGGACCAGGCGCAAATTGATGATGCCCGCTCGCAAACGGGACTACAGCATCTGTCGGTAATTAATCAGTCCGGTAAACAGTATCTGCAAAAAGACATTTCCGATCTGTTTGTCGACCTTTCGACGGTGGGCGAGGGCTATGCCGCCGATCACCTGGCGCAGCTGATGGCCGAAGAGGGGATCTCCCGCTATCTGGTCTCCGTGGGCGGGGCGCTGGTCAGCCGGGGCATGAATGCCAGTGATAAACCCTGGCGCGTGGCGATCCAGAAGCCGACCGATCGGCAGAATGCCGTACAGGCCATTGTTGATATCAACGGCCACGGCATCAGCACCTCCGGCAGCTACCGCAACTACTATGAGCTGGATGGCAAGCGGGTATCCCATGTGATCGATCCGCAGACCGGCCGTCCGATCACCCATAACCTGGTGTCGGTGACGGTAATCGCCCCTACGGCCCTGGAGGCGGATGCCTGGGATACCGGCCTGATGGTGCTGGGGGCGGAAAAAGCCAAAGAGATCGTGCGTCAGCAAGGGCTGGCAGTCTATATGATCACCCGTGAAGGCGAGAACTTCAAAACCTGGATGTCCCCGCAGTTTGCCAGCTTCCTCGTTAACGGGGCGAATTAAAAAGCAAGGTTGCGGGTTTTTGTCGGCTGGCACTCAGGCAGGCTATGAGTATGCTTACAGAAGGAGCCGATCATGAAAAAGCCGAACCTGAATAATGATGACGAACGCTGGCTGGCGGTGCTGGCCCGCGATCGTCATGCCGATGGTCACTTCGTCTTTGCCGTACAGACCACCGGTATCTTCTGCCGCCCATCCTGCCGGGCGCGCCATGCCCTGCGTGTAAATGTCCGCTTTTACCCCGATGCCCACGAGGCGGAACAGGCAGGTTTTCGTCCCTGCAAACGCTGCCGCCCGGATCAAGAGGATCCCCATGCGCAGCGCGTCGCCACCATCGAAAAAGCCTGTCGTCTACTGGAGCAGGAACAGCCCCTGACCCTGGAGAGGCTGGCGCAGCAGGTGGCGATGAGCCCGTACCATCTTCATCGGCTGTTTAAAGCCTCCACCGGCATGACGCCGAAAGGCTGGCAACAGGCCGCCCGGGCGAAAAGGCTTCGCGATGCGCTGGCCCAGGGCGAGAGCATTACCGGGTCCGTGCTGGCGGCGGGTTTCCCGGACAGCAGCAGCTACTATCGCAAGGCCGATGCCACGTTGGGAATGACCGCAAAGCAGTACCGCAGCGGCGGGGAGGAGACCACCGTGCGTTACGCCCTGAGCGACTGCACGCTGGGGCGTTGTCTGGTGGCGGAAAGCGGGCGGGGCGTCTGCGCGATTTTGCCCGGCGATGACGACAATGCTCTGATTGCCGAGCTGGAGACGATCTTCCCTCACGCCCGGCGTGAACAGGCGGATGCCGCCTTCGCCGCACGCGTCGCCCAGGTGATCGCCAGTGTGGATAACCATGACGTAACCCTCGCCCTGCCGCTGGATATTCGCGGCACCGCCTTTCAGCGCCAGGTCTGGCAGGCCCTGCGTGCCATCCCCGGCGGAGAGACGGCAAGCTATCAGCAGGTGGCCAACGCCATTGGGCATCCCGGCGCGGTGCGTGCGGTGGCCCGGGCCTGTGCCGCCAACACGCTTGCAATCGTTATTCCCTGCCACCGCGTGGTGCGTAGCAACGGCGGGCTCTCAGGCTACCGCTGGGGCACGGCCCGCAAAGCGGCGTTGCTTAAGCGCGAAGCTAAAAAAGAGGAGGTGTAATGCTGGATCTTTTTGCCGATGAACAACCCTGGCAGGAGCCGCTGGCCCCCGGCGCGGTGATCCTGCGCCGCTTCGCCCGGGCAGGCGGGCCTGCGTTAATGCAGGCAATCGAACAGGTGGCCGTCGTCTCGCCGTTTCGCCAGATGGTCACCCCCGGGGGTTACACCATGTCGGTAGCGATGACCAACTGCGGCGGGCTGGGCTGGACCACCAATCAGCGGGGCTATCTCTATTCTCCCCTCGACCCGCTCACCGCTGCGCCCTGGCCGCCGATGCCGGAGGCGTTTGCCGACCTGTGCCATGCTGCCGCCTGCGCGGCGGGTTATCCTGAGTTCCGGCCGGACGCCTGTCTTATCAACCGCTACGGCGTCGGCGCGAAGCTCTCCTTGCATCAGGATAAAGACGAAGCGGACCTGCGGGCGCCGATTGTCTCGGTATCGCTCGGCCTGCCCGCCATATTCCAGTTCGGCGGATTACGCCGCAACGATCCCCTTAAACGCCTCCTGCTGGAGCATGGCGACGTGGTGGTGTGGGGTGGGCCATCAAGGCTGTTTTATCATGGTATTCAGCCGCTTAAACCCGGAACACATCCGCTTACCGGCGACTATCGCTACAACCTGACCTTCCGCCAGGCAGCGTACAACGAATAAAAATAAGAATTATTCTTGATGTAAGCGGCGAGCAGTTTACACTGCTGGCTGTTTTTTCTTGTCTGGATTGCTCTGCATGGAACTCCTGTTACTGGTCTGGCGCCAATACCGCTGGCCGTTTATCGCGGTGATGGCATTAAGCCTGCTCAGCGCCGCGCTGGGTATTGGGCTTATCGCCTTTATCAACCTGCGTTTAATTGAAACCGTCGATACCACCCTGATGGTGCTGCCGGAATTTCTCGGCCTGCTGGTTCTGCTGATGGCCGTTACGCTGGGCTCACAGCTGGCGTTGACGACGCTGGGTCACCACTTCGTCTACCGGCTGCGCAGCGAGTTCATCAAGCGAATTCTGGATACCCAGGTTGAACGTGTCGAGCAGCTGGGCAGCGCCTCGCTGCTGGCCGGGTTAACCAGCGACGTCCGCTCGATCACCATTGCCTTTGTGCGTCTGCCGGAGCTGGTGCAGGGGATCATTCTGACCTTTGGATCGGCGGCGTATCTGGCCTGGCTCTCCACCAAAATGCTGGCGATCACCGCCCTGTGGATTGCGATCACCATCTGGGGCGGCTATATGCTGGTGTCGCGCGTCTACAGGCATATGGCGGTACTGCGCGAAACCGAAGACAAGCTCTACAACGACTACCAGACGGTGCTGGAAGGGCGCAAAGAGCTGACCCTCAACCGCGAGCGCGCCGAGCACATCTTCAACAACCTCTATATTCCGGATGCCCGCGAATATCGCCACCACATCGTGCGGGCCGATACCTTCCACCTGAGCGCGGTTAACTGGTCAAATATCATGATGCTGGGGGCGATTGGTCTGGTCTTCTGGATGGCCAACAGCCTTGGCTGGGCGGACACCAACGTCGCCGCCACCTACTCGCTGACGCTGCTGTTCCTGCGCACGCCGCTGCTCTCGGCGGTTGGCGCGCTGCCAACCCTGCTCAGCGCCCAGGTGGCCTTTAACAAGCTGCGCAAGTTTGCGCTGGCGCCGTACAAAGCGGAATTCCCTCGCCCGCAGGCGTTCCCGAACTGGCAGACGCTGGAGCTGCGCAACGTTACGTTCAAGTATCAGGACAACGACTTCTCCGTGGGGCCAGTGAACTTAACCCTTAACCGCGGCGAGCTGCTGTTCCTGATTGGCGGCAACGGCAGCGGCAAATCAACCCTGGCGATGCTGCTGACCGGGCTGTATCAGCCGCAGTCGGGCGAGATCCTGCTGGACGGTAAACCCCTAAGCGCCGAAAGGCCGGAGGATTACCGCAAGCTCTTCTCGGCGGTGTTTACCGACGTCTGGCTGTTCGATCAGCTGCTGGGGCCGGAAGGCAAACAGGCCGATCCGGCGCTGGTGGATAAATGGCTGGCGCACCTGCAAATGTCGCACAAGCTGGAGCTGCAGGATGGCAGGATCCTCAACCTTAAGCTGTCGAAAGGGCAGAAGAAGCGTGTGGCCCTGCTGCTGGCGCTGGCGGAAGAGCGTGACATTATTCTGCTGGATGAGTGGGCTGCCGATCAGGACCCGCATTTCCGCCGGGAGTTCTACCAGGTGCTGCTGCCGCTGATGCAGCAGATGGGCAAAACCATCTTTGCCATCAGCCATGACGATCACTACTTTATCCATGCCGACCGCCTGCTTGAGATGCGCAGCGGCCAGCTCACGGAACTGACCGGCGCGGAGCGCGATGCCGCGTCGCTTGATGCGGTAGCCCGTACCGCCTGACTGTTACTGTGCCGGGGGGCGGCTTCGCCTTACCCGGCCTCTTTTCTCCCCGCCTGCTGCTTTTTTATTCTCTCTTCTCATCCGTTTATTAAAATTTACACAACCCCACGCTATGCTTAATGCCAACTCATTTAATGGATTGATAATTGATGTCTGGATTAACAAAAAATAGCGCACGGTTGCGCGATGAAGAGCGTGCGCGCCTGATCTGGCTGATGACCACCGACAAAGCGCTCACCTCCACCCTGCTGGGCAAACTGACCCTGGCTGAGCAATATGATGTCGGGACCTTAGCCGACGATATTGCTGAGGTAGGGGCGCTGGTTGCCCATTTGCCGCCGCCCGATCTCGCCGATACCCTTGAAGCGCTGCCCTCGGAAGAGCGCCACGCCCTGTGGCGGCTGGTTGAGGATCACGAGCGTGGTCAGGTGCTGCTCGAGGCCTCCGAAAACGTCTGGGACGATCTGATCGACGAGATGAGCGACCACGCCATTCTTGACGCCGTTCGCACCCTGGATATCGATGACCAGCTTTACATGGTGCAGCATCTGCCGCGAAACCTGACCGGACGGCTGCTGGCCTCGCTGCCGCCACAGGACCGCGCCCGGATCCACCAGGTCATGCACTATGAGCAGGACCGCGTCGGCGCGATCATGGAGTTCAGCGTAATTACCGTGCGCCCGGACGTGACGCTCGGCGCGGTCCAGCGCTATCTCCGGCGTCTGGGTAAAATGCCAAAGAACACCGACAAGCTGTTTGTCACCGCCCGGGATAAAAGCCTGCTCGGCGAGCTTGAGCTACAGACTATTTTGCTGAACAGCGCCCAGACCCGCGTCAGCGAGGTGATGGAAACGCAGCCGATGCTCTTCTCCCCGGAAGATGACGCCGAAAAGGCTGCCCGCACCTTTGAGCGTGACAACCTGCTCAGCGCCGGGGTGGTGGACTCGGTGGGTAAGCTGATGGGGCGTCTGACCATCGATGAGATCGTCGACGTCGTCTATAAAGAGACCGACAACGACATGCGTGCCCTCGGGGGACTCAGCGCCGAAGAAGATGTCTACGCCCCGGTGAGCAAGGCGGTGAAAACCCGCTGGGCGTGGCTGGCGATCAACCTCTGTACCGCGTTTATCGCCTCGCGGGTGATCGACGGCTTTGAACACACCATCTCCCAACTGGTCGCGCTGGCCTCACTGATGCCTATCGTGGCGGGAATTGGCGGCAACACCGGTAACCAGACTATCACCATGATCGTGCGCGCTCTGGCGCTCCAGCATATTCAGCCGGGCAACTTTACCTTCCTGATCCTGCGCGAACTCGGCGTGGCGCTGATCAACGGCCTGGTGTGGGGCGGGATTATGGGGGGTGTGACCTGGTGGCTGTATGGCGATATGGCCCTGGGTGGGGTAATGACCCTGGCAATGGTGCTGAACCTGCTGGTGGCGGCGCTGATGGGGGTGATCATCCCGATGGTGATGACCCGCCTTGGGCGCGACCCCGCGGTGGGGTCGAGCGTGATGATCACTGCCATCACCGATACCGGCGGCTTCTTTATTTTTCTTGGGCTGGCGACACTGTTTCTGCTGTAGCGGCGCTGTGACGACGCAGGCGGGCAGGGAGGATCGCCATCATGATAATCCCGCCCACCACGCCAATCGCCAGATTGCCGGTGGTAACGGTGGCCCCGACGGTCACCAGCATCACCAGCGTTTCTGCAACCGGCGCGCCTTTCACCGTGGCAGGGCGAATGCTCTGCCAGTTAAAGGTTTTGATGGCGACAATCGCCATGATCCCCGCCAGCACGGCCATCGGAATTTTAGCCATCACCTCGCTCAGGGCGGTAACCAGCAACAGCAGCACCAGCCCGGCGGCAAAGGTGGAGACGCGGCTGCGTCCTTTACCCATTTCGACGTTAACGATGGTCTGACCGATCATCGCGCAACCGGCGATCCCGCCGAAGAATCCCGCCATGATATTCGCCACGCCAAGCCCCATGCTTTCGCGGCGCTTGCTGGATGGGGTCGACGTCAGCTCATCCACCAGCTTTGCGGTCAGGAGCGACTCCATCAGGCCGACAAAAGCAATACTCAGGGCGCAGGGCCAGATAATGCTCAGGGTTTGCAGATTGAGCGGCACCAGCATCTGGGTGATGCCCGGCAGGCCACCGCCAATCGAGCCTTCATCGCCCACGGTCGGCAGGATCTGGCCGCTGAGGACGGTAAACAGCGTCAACACCACAATGGCAAGCAGCGGGGAAGGAACGCTTTTAATGTAGCGTGGCGCCCAGAGCACAATTAACAGCGTCAGGACGAAAAGACCGACGATCAGCGGGCTTTTACTCCAGAAATGAGGGACCTGGGCGAAGAAAATCAAAATGCCCAGCGCGTTAACAAACCCGGTCATCACCGCGGCGGGTATAAAGCGCATCAGTCGCGCCATTCCCAGGGCGCCGAACAGGATCTGAATCACGCCCGCCAGCAGCACCGCTGGCAGAATGTACTGTACGCCGTGCTGCGCCACCATCGGGCCGATCACCAGCGCGACGGAACCGGCTGCTGCCGTCACCATGGCCGGGCGGCCGCCCAGTACCGAGAGCCCGAGGCAGAGCACTACCGAGGCAAACAGGCTGACTTTTGGGTCTACACCCGCCACCACTGAAAAGGAGATCACTTCCGGGATCAGCGCCAGGGCGGTAATCACCCCGGCCAGAATTTCACGTACAAAAAGCGTTGGAGAGCGCAGCACGGTAGCTACGCGACTTTCATTGGGCATCAAAGATTGAGACATAAGATTCGCAGGTTTGGGCGGGCTTCCGTGCGCGCGATCACAAAGTGCAGCATAGTAGCCAGAAAATGACCGTTTTGCCAGCCGGTTGCGACATTTCCATACAAACATTCCACCATTAAATTTCACAATTACAATAATTTCTTAACCTTTAAACAATATTTAAATGTTGTTAATTTTGCCCCGCAGCTTATTTCACCTGCAATTTCCACGCATATAACTAAGGCATAAATGATGAAAAAAATGACTGCCGCGCTCTTTTCACTGGCCGTGGGGCTTAACGCCGTCTCCATGGCGGTGAAAGCGGACGCACCAAAAGAGCAGGAGACCGACGTTCTTTTAATTGGTGGCGGGATCATGAGCGCCACCCTTGGCACCTATCTGCAAGAGTTACAGCCGGACTGGTCCATGACCATGGTTGAACGCCTGGACGGCGTGGCGCAGGAGAGCTCTAACGGCTGGAACAACGCCGGTACCGGCCACTCCGCGTTAATGGAGCTGAACTACACGCCACAGAAAAAAGACGGCTCCATCAGCATTGAGAAAGCCGTGGAGATTAACGAAGCGTTCCAGATCTCCCGTCAGTTCTGGTCTCACCAGGTGAACAGCGGTGTGCTGCACGATCCGCACAGCTTTATTAACACCGTGCCGCACATGAGTTTTGTCTGGGGCGACGACAACGTTAACTTCCTGCGTGGACGTTATGCTGCCCTGCAGCAAAGCTCGCTGTTCCGCGGCATGAAGTACTCTGAAGATCACGCTCAGATTAAAGAGTGGGCACCGCTGGTAATGGAAGGGCGCGACCCGAACCAGAAAGTGGCCGCCACCCGTACGGAAATCGGTACCGACGTGAACTACGGTGAAATCACCCGTCAGCTGGTGGGCTCTCTGCAGAAAAAAGAGAACTTCAACCTGGCGCTGAATACCGAGGTGCGCGGCTTTAAGCGTAACGCCGACAACTCCTGGAGCGTGACCGTTGCCGATCTGAAGCACAATGAAGAAGAACACGTCATCAGGGCGAAGTTTGTCTTCATCGGTGCCGGCGGTGCGGCGCTGAAGCTGCTGCAGGAAACAGGAATTCCGGAAGCGGAAAACTATGCGGGCTTCCCGGTTGGTGGCCAGTTCCTGGTGTCAGAAAACCCGGAGGTGGTGAATCGCCATCTGGCGAAGGTCTACGGCCAGGCCTCCGTGGGCGCGCCGCCGATGTCGGTCCCGCATATCGATACCCGTATGCTTGACGGTAAGCGCGTGGTGCTGTTCGGGCCGTTCGCCACCTTCTCGACCAAATTCCTGAAGAACGGTTCGCTGTGGGATCTGCTCAGCGCCACGACCACCTCAAACGTGGGGCCGATGGTTGATGTGGGTCTGGATAACTTCGATCTGGTGAAATACCTGATTAGCCAGGTGCTGCTCTCAGATGACGATCGCTTCGACGCGCTGAAAGAGTACTACCCGGACGCGAAGAAAGCGGACTGGCGTCTGTGGCAGGCGGGACAGCGCGTGCAGATCATCAAGCGTGATGCTGAAAAAGGCGGCGTGCTGCGTCTGGGCACCGAAGTGGTGAGCGATAAAGAGGGCACCGTGGCGGCACTGCTGGGGGCCTCACCGGGCGCTTCCACCGCAGCGCCAATCATGCTGCACCTGATGGAAAAAGTGTTTAAAGACAAAGTCGCCAGCCCGGAATGGCAGGCGAAGCTGAAGACCATTATTCCGTCTTACGGTACGGCGCTGAACGGTAACGTTGAGGCCACCGAGCAGGAGCTGGAGTACACCAGCCGCGTGCTGCAGTTGAAATATGAAAAACCTCAGGCCCCGGATACGGCGCCTCAGGCTCAGCCGCAGGCGACAACCCAGCCGGAAAGCAAACCGGTGGCGGATATCGCGCTCTGACACAAAAAAGCCGGGTTATGCTAACCCGGCTTTTTTATTAACGCGTGACGGCGTTTTCGACCTTCTCGTCAGCCCGCCAGACGCGGTATTTCACCTCGATGTTCGCAGGCGTATAGACCACAATCGGCAGCTTGCTGTTGTAGCGCAGCAGGCTATGCTCGCCCAGGCTGGCGGTCACAAATTTGCGTGTCTTCTTGCCGTCCGGGCAGGCCATCATGGTAGAGACCGGCGAAGTGACCTTATCGAAGACGTAATAGTCATAACCCCAGCCTTCCAGCGTCTTGCTGGTGAGCTGCCCGCCGAGACGATGCGCGTTACAGTCCACTTCAAGCGTCTGGCCGATCAGCAGTTCAACCTTATAATTTGCTTCATCTTTCTGCTCGGGCAGGTCAATCACCTGGCGCTTCATACCCTGTTCCGCCTGCGGATACGGGGCCGTTTTGCTGAGCGGCAGATCGGCAGACGTGGCGTATGCACTGGCACAGGTGAGGGCCAGCAGGGCGATGATGCTTTTAGAGGCGTTTTTCACAGTCATTCCTTTTTATGACAAACGGTAACTATCACCCTATCACAAATGGTGTTTATTGCCTTAATTTTATTTTTATCTGGTTTATATCACTGAAAAATTGCCTTTAATATGGTTTTAAATTCTGAGTTGGTGCGGCGGCAGCGATCGTGGTAGGGTGAGCAGCAATCTTTGTTATCTATCTGTGAAGGAAAACACGCATGGTACGTAAAAAACTTAACACCCCGGCGGGGAAAAAATTTCTGCTGGCACTGCTGACGGTTTTTCTGATCGCGGTAATGGGGGTGGGCCGTGTGACAATCATTGGCGTGGTTGAGCAGTACAATATTCCGTTGACCCAGTGGACGACCAGTATGTACGTGCTGCAATCGGCGATGGTGCTGGTCTACAGTACGGTATTTACCGTTCTGCTGGCCATCCCGCTGGGGATCTTTTTCCTCGGCGGCAGCGATAAACATTGAGTCATTAACGCGATAGATTCGCATTTCACTCCTGCGCTATATTCAGGTTAAATGACTGTTTTCCTGATAACAGGAGTGGAACATGGTCTCCCGGTTTTCCACGCTGAGCCGGATCCCAAAAGGGGTCTGGGTGGTGGGCGGCGTCAGCATGTTGATGGATATTTCATCGGAAATCATCCATAGCTTACTGCCGCTCTTTATGGCGACCACGCTGGGTGCCAGCGTGATCGTCATTGGCCTGATTGAGGGGCTGGCAGAAGCCACTGCGCTCATCATTAAGGTTTTTTCCGGCGCCATCAGCGACTATCTGGGGAAACGTAAAGGGCTGGCGCTGCTGGGCTACGGACTGGGAGCAGCCAGCAAACCGCTGTTCGCCATGGCCTCCTCTTCAGGGATGATCCTTGGCGCGCGCCTGATTGACCGGGTAGGGAAGGGGATCCGCGGCGCACCCCGCGACGCGCTGGTCGCTGACGTCACGCCCCCAGAATTACGCGGGGCAGCATACGGGCTGCGTCAGTCGATGGATACTCTCGGCGCCTTTCTGGGGCCGCTGCTGGCCGTCGGCATGATGCTGCTGTGGAATAACGATTTCCGCACCATTTTCTGGATTGCCGTTATTCCGGGCATTTTAGCCGTTGTGCTGCTCTTTGTCGGCCTGCATGAGCCCGCTACCCCTGTCACCCACAAGCGTACCAACCCCATCAAAAAAGAGAACCTTAAACGCCTCGGCGCCAGTTGCTGGTGGGTGATTGGCCTCGGCGCAGTCTTCACCCTCGCCCGTTTCAGTGAGGCATTTCTGGTGCTGCGCGCCCAGCAGGCCCATATCCCGCTGGCGCTGATCCCGCTGGTGATGGTCGCCATGAACCTGCTTTACGCGTTTTCGGCCTATCCGTTCGGCAAACTCTCCGATGCCATGAGCCATACCCGCCTGCTGATGTGGGGGCTGGTGGTGTTGATCGCCGCCGATATCGTGCTGGCGCTGAGCACCCACTGGATAGGGATCATTGCCGGCGTGGCGCTGTGGGGGATCCATATGGGGATGACCCAGGGGCTGCTGACCGCGATGATCGCCAAAACGGCACCCGCCGACCTGCGCGGAACCGCCTTTGGCCTGTTCAGCATGGTGAGCGGTGTGGCGCTGCTGATTGCCAGCCTGGGGGCCGGTATTATCTGGGAGGTATGGGGGGCGGAATACACCTTTTATACCGGGGCGGCGATCTGCCTCATCACCCTGGTCTACCTGTTAAAGCGCCCGTCGGCGTTGTAAAGCACGCAACTGTGGAAAATTATTCTGTAAATAATTCGGAGAGTTAACCCCCATTTGTTACCAATGTGGTCCTTTCTATAAGGAGATACTAATGAAAAGGACCACACTTTACACCGCGCTGGCGTCAGCTCTGTTGCTGCCGTCCCTTTATGCACATGCCACCCCGCAGACAAGCGTTGTCTGCGCCTGGTCCCATACCCTGGGCGATGATGCCGTCATGATGTTTGGCAAAACCAACCAGGCGATGTGGCACGACTTTTTCGGTAACACCCATACCGACGCGTTCTCAACGTATTCATCGTTACAACAGCGTGCAGAAACCACCTGCGATAACAAAGCGGACAGCTCTGCTTACTGGGCGCCTTCCATGCGTCTCCCGGACGGCACGGTGGTAAAGCCGGCCTATCAGAAAACCTACTATCAGGCCACCAACGTCGATCAGTACCCGCTTAATCCATTCCCTGCCGGGCTGGAGATGGTGGCAGGGGATCACCACGGCAGCGCGCCTAATCCGCGAATCACTTTTTTATGTGCCAACGGCAAAGGCTACAGCAATAAAATTGGTGAAGTGTGTGGGCTGAGAAAAGCCCAGGACGCCGTACAGTTCAACATCGGCATCCAGTTTCCTAACTGCTGGGACGGTATCAACCTGAAGCCCCATCACGGTATGGCGAATGCGGCCTATGATGTGAAGGGGCAGTGCCCTTCCGGTTATCCGGTGAAAATCCCGACGGTGAATATGAACGTAGCCTATGTCCTTCACGGGATCACCTCTCTGGATACCGCCAAAGCGCAGCTCTCGCTCGATCCCATCATGAATGGCGATGTGCGCGAAGAGCGTTGGGGCAGCATGTATACCGCCCATGCCGACTTTATGAACGGCTGGACCGAAGATGCCGCCCGCTTTATGACTGACATGTGTATGAACGATGACGTGGATTGCGGCGTTATACCGCACGGTTATTCGAAGGCGCTGGCCAACGTCTGGGTGAGCAGCGAGGCCCCAACCACCCCGGTCCCGACGGCGCAAACGCTGTTAATTCAGGATAACTGGAAAAACGGCGGCCGGACCCGCAACGTCGAGACCATGAGCCTTATCAAGTTCAAAATCCCACCGCTGCCAAAAGGCCAGGATGCGTCGCAGTTTAAATACAAGGTGCGGATCTACGGCGGAAAAGTCGAAGCCAACGGCGCGGATCAGATCTTCTTCTATCCGGCAAGCAACGACTGGGATCCAGCGACCGTCACCTGGAATCATCGCCCGGCCTGCTCCTATAACTCCGATGCCATTCTGTATCTCAACAACAAGCGTGAATACCGGATGGTGGACGTCGACAAAGCGGTGCGTAAAGCGCTGGCGGCCGGGAAAACAGAAATCTCCTGGTACATCGGTGGCGACCGTCAGGGTAACCACTACCAGTTCAGCCCGGCCTCCTCTAAAGAGAGCCTGGTGCTGATGCTGAGCGGGTTTAAGACCACGCCGGAAATCTAATCTGTCAGAATTAAAGATCAAAAAAAGCCAGCCGGTTAACCGGCTGGCTTTTTTGTCTTCAAATTGTTTGGTCGGCACGGAGAGATTTGAACTCTCGACCCTCGCCACCCCATGACGATGCGCTACCAGGCTGCGCTACGTGCCGACACATAAAATTTATACTACCCAATTCCGCATTTAATGCAAGGGTGGCTCAGGCTAACTGATTAATTTTAAATCAGTTAGCGATAAACCGTTTCTCATCCGTCAGCACCTGTAACAGCAGGCTCAGCTGTGGCGTCTGGTCGTCGAGTTTTTCACCCAATGGATCATAGGTTTTGTAATTACCATTGCTGCTCAGCACCAGCGTCAGTTTTGGCGTCGTGACGGCCAGCGTGTTGTTGCTGGCGGCAGTAACCCAGTTATGACGACGCGTTGCGCTGAACAGATCCTGACCCTGAGAATACTCATTGGCTGGCGTGCTGACGTGGAGCAGACGCTGCATCAGGGTGGTCATGACATCCTTATGATCGGTCAGCATGTTAATGCGCTGCGATGGCGTGCCAGGCCAGTGGATCACCAGCGGAACATGCAGGCGAGGGCGGGCCCAGTCGACATCGTTGCGCTCGTCGCCCAGCGGCACGCCGTGACCGGCGGTGATCACCACCACGGTGTTCTCCAGCTTGCCGGATTCGCGCAGCGCATCCAGCACCCGGGCAATCTGGGTATCCACATTGCCTGCGGCCTGAGCGTAGCGGCGGTTAAAGGCTTTCTGGTTGCTGTCATCCAGGGTGGTGCCATTCAGGGCAATCCAGGAGAACCAGCGGTTATCGTCCTGCGCATAACGGTTAAGCCAGTTGATCCATTGCCCGGCAGTCTGCTCGTCGGACTGGCTTTTCGTTGTCGGCAACGAGAAGTCAGACAACAGCGCCTGGCGATAGAGCGGGCTGCTAAAGCCGTCAGAGGAGAACAGCCCCAGCTGATAGCCCTGCTGGTTCAGCCCGGTGATCAGCGCCGCCGGAATACGCGAAGACAGCACGCCGTCCATATAGCCTGGCGAAATGCCGTAGAACAGACCAAAGATACCGGCATCGGTTGAGTTACCGGAACTCATATGCTGGGTAAAGTTGATGTTCTTATCGGCGAACTCAGCCAGCGCGGGCATCTGCTTCTCGAAGCGGGAATAGTTCAGACCGTCGACGGTGATAAGCAGCACGTTCTGCCCCTGGCCCATGTCACGGTAGCGCAGATCGCTCAGCGGATACTGCACCGAAACGGCTTCAGGATCGCCTTGCTCGATCAGGCGGCGCTGGTACTCCTGCGCATCCAGCAGACCGTGTTTCTCGAGGAAGCGACGGGCGGTCATCGGATAAGAGAGCGGTAAATTCGCGCGCTGCATGGTGATCGGCCGGTAGAAGTTGGCGTCTGCCCAGATATACATGAAATGTGAGCCGATAAACGCCACGAAAAACAGGGCGGCCACCGGCCTGGCGTAGCGACGACGACGCGTCAGGCTACGCAATTTTTGCCAGCTCCAGGTGGCAAACAGCATTTCAATCAACAGGATAATGGGCACGCTGATAAACATCAGCTGCCAGTCGCGCGCCGTTTCGTTCTGGTCGGGATTGATCACCAGTTCCCAGACGACGGGATTAAGATGCAGGTGAAAACGGGTAAAGACTTCGCTGTCAATCAGCAGCAGCGTCATGCCTGCGGTGGCAAGGATGGCGGAGACAAACCGCATCAGCCGCTGCGACATGACGATAAACGTCAGCGGGAAGAGGATCAGCAGATAGGTGGCGAACACCAGAAAGCTGAAATGACCAATGACGCTTATCCAGGAGTAAACCCGTCCGGCAAGCGTCGTCGGCCAGTCGGCGACAAAGAGATAACGACTGCCGAGCACCATCGCCAGCAGAATGTTGAACAGGGCAAACCAGTGCCCCCAGCTAACCATCTGGGAGACTTTTTCACGGTAGCGCTGACGATTCGTCACCATAAACGGGTTCGGTTCCCTTAGTGCGCCTGGTCGTCGTTGACCGAGGACTGTAAGGCCTGGGCGAAGGATTTCGCGATCGCCTGGCGCTGGGCCGGCGCAACGCTGGTATTGATAAGGTTAGTCACCATATTTCCCAGCACCATCAGGGAAAGGTCGGTCGGTGCCTTATGTTTTTCCAGTACGTTGAGCAGCTCACTGAGCATTTGTTCAACGTGTTCATCACTGTAGCGGGAGAGTTGTGGCATAAATCGAAATCTGTTTGTAGAGGAAAGGGCAACATATTACCGTAGCAACAGCTTTTTTTCCCCTTTTTTATCTTCGGTTGCATACATGACTGGGGGGTGGTTGAATACGGCCCGGTCTAAAAGGAGAGTTTATCATGAGTCTGGATATCAACCAGATTGCCCTGCACCAGCTTATCAAGCGTGATGAGCAAACCCTTGAGCTGGTGCTGCGCGATTCGTTACTGGAACCGACGCCTACCGTTGTTGACATGATGGCAGAGCTGCACCGCGTTTACAGTGCCAAAAATAAAGCCTACGGCCTGTTCAGCGAAGAGAGCGAACTGGCGCAGGCGCTGCGCCAGCAGCGTCAGGGCGAAGAGGAGTTTCTCGCGTTTAGCCGCGCGGCAACCGGCCGCCTGCGTGATGAGCTGGCAAAATACCCCTTTGCCGACGGCGGTATCGTGCTGTTCTGCCACTACCGCTACCTGGCGGTGGAGTATCTGCTGGTGGCGGTGCTGAATAACTTAAGCAGCATGCGCGTCAATGAGCAGCTGGATATCAGTTCCACCCACTATCTGGATATCAACCATGCGGATATCGTGGCGCGTATCGATCTGACCGAATGGGAGACCAATCCCGAATCCACCCGCTATCTGACCTTCCTGAAAGGCCGGGTAGGGCGCAAGGTGGCCGACTTCTTTATGGATTTCCTCGGTGCCAGCGAAGGCCTGAACGCCAAAGCGCAAAATAAAGGCCTGCTGCAGGCGGTGGATGACTTCACCGCGGAAGCCGAGCTGGATAAAGCAGAGCGCCAGAACGTGCGTCAGCAGGTGTATACCTACTGCAACGAACAGCTGCAGGCGGGGGAAGAGATTGAACTGGAGTCGCTCTCTAAAGAGCTGGCGGGCGTCAGCGAAGTGAGTTTCCAGGAATTTACGGCGGAGAAGGGCTACGAGCTGGAAGAGAGCTTCCCGGCGGATCGCAGCACGCTGCGTCAGTTGACCAAATTTGCCGGTAGCGGCGGTGGGTTAACCCTTAACTTTGACGCCATGCTGCTGGGCGAGCGCATTTTCTGGGATCCGGCGACCGACACGCTGACCATTAAAGGCACCCCGCCAAACCTGCGGGACCAGCTGCAGCGTCGCACCGCCGGCGGTAAATAACCGCCATAAAAAAACCCCGCAATGCGGGGTTTTTTTTCGACCAGTTTGCGATTACGCGCGAACGAAGTCGATGTGAGACAGTTTTGGCTTGAAAGCGTGACGCTGTACGGCCTGAGCTTTAACTTTCTCTTCTTTACCGTCAACAACGATGGTCAGAACTTCGCTGTAGAATTCAGGCTTAGTCTGCAGGTTCCACAGTTTGTCGTGGTCCAGTTCGATTGCGACAGGAGCAGCTTCGCCGCCATAGATGATGGCCGGGAATTTGTTAGCTGCACGCAGGCGGCGGCTCGCACCCTTACCCTGCTCTTTACGTACTTCTGCATTGATAGTGAACATTGATTTCTCTCTGTATAAAAATCCTGTTACAGGCGACCCAGCAACAGGTGAGTGTTCTGCATCACGGATGTGAAGCGGGCGGCATTTTATACTCAAATGGCTTTCACATCAACGAAAAGTCCCGCTAACCCCGCAATTCATTGGCGCGGCGGAAACGGCCTTCGTAATCGAACACCTTTTCACGCACCTGCCAGAACTGCCCTTTTTTCCGTGCCACCACAAAATCCGGGTGGCGCAGCAACGGCTGCTGATGCAGGATATCCCCGGCGGTGATCCAGCGCAGCGGCACGCCGGGCGTGCGGGTATGCGGGCGGATAAACAGCTGTTCAAAGGCGGTGCGCTGGGCGGGCGTTTGCAGGCGGAAGCGCTCACTTACATCAGCGCCGTCTTCATCGTAATAGGTGATTTTCAGCCATTCGCCTTTTTCATCGGCACCCTGCGCCAGCGCCATCCCGCTACAGCGCAGCACCAGGGCGTCTTTCAGCTTCAGGGCCGCTTTCAGCATATCGTCGGGATCGACCAGCACCGTATCGCAGGTGCGACAGCGGCGGGCGGCGATATCGTTCTCGGCATTGCACTGCGGGCAGTTTTTAAAGCGAAAGCGATAGTCGCACTGCTCGCGATGCCCCTCGTCATCTTCAAACCAGCCCTGGCAGCGGCGGCCAAAGTGCTCGATGAGCGTGCCGTCAGAGGTGGTTTTACCCCAGAAGGTATTGGCAAACCCGCAGGCGGGACAAAACACCTGCACCGGTACGTTGTCGCTTTTTCCTTTGGGCGCGCCCACTTCGGGAGCATAGAGGTCGTGCGGGTTCCCGGCGTAATCCAGAATCAGACAGTCGGTTTTACCCGGGGCCAGGCGCAGGCCGCGGCCCACAATCTGCTGATAGAGGCTGACGGATTCGGTCGGGCGCAGAATGGCAATCAGATCCACGTGCGGGGCATCAAAACCGGTAGTAAGCACTGACACATTGACCAGGTAGCGGAACTGCTGCGCCTTAAAAGCTTCAATCAGCCGATCGCGTTCGCTGCCGGGGGTTTCACCGGTGATAAGCTGCGCATCGCTGGCGGGCAGCAGGCCAGCGATCTCCCGGGCGTGCTCCACGGTGGCGGCAAATATCATCACCCCTTTGCGCGTGGCGGCGAACTCCATAATCTGGCTGATGATATGCGGGGTGATGCGATCCTGCTTTTTCAGCTCGCGGTTAAGGTCTGCCTCGCTGAACAGGCCGTTACTCTGCACCTGCAGGCGGCTGAAATCGTACTGCACCACCGGCATGTCCAGCCGTTCCGGCGGCGTCAGGTAGCCATGTTTAATCATGTACCGCAGCGGCAGCTCGTAAATGCAGTCGCGGAAGAGAGCGTTTTCATTCCCGCGTACCATGCCGTGATAATGAAAACGGTATATCCAGCCTTTGCCGAGGCGGAACGGCGTGGCGGTGAGCCCCAGCAGGCGGATCTGCGGGTTAACGCTCTTCAGATGGCTCAGGATCTGCTGATACTGGCTGTCATCGTCATCGCTGATGCGATGGCACTCGTCCACAATCAACAGGGAGAATTCGCTCTGAAATTTGTCCAGGTTGCGCGCCACCGACTGCACGCTGCCAAAAACCACCTTGCCGTGGCTCTCTTTACGCTGTAACCCGGCGGCAAAAATATCCGCCTCCAGGCCCAGCGCCAGATACTTGGCGTGGTTCTGCGCCACCAGCTCTTTGACGTGCGCCAGCACCAGCACCCGGCCACGGGCCAGACGCGCCAGTTCGGCGATCACCAGGCTTTTGCCTGCGCCGGTGGGCAGCACAATGGCCGCCGGCTCTTTATGCTGACGAAAGTGGGCGAGGGTGGCGTCCACGGCTTCCTGCTGGTAGGGGCGAAGTGTAAAGGTCATGGGGTCTCGGTTTGGTTATCTCGCTCATATTATGCCATGAAACTTTTTCCCTTGAGTGGCGCACAGAGCCCGTTATACTGATCTGTTTCCGACTGCTTCTTTTCCGGACGCCTTGTCCGGCTCCTGGCACCTTTAAGGCTTAAAATATTTCATGCGACTTGATAAGTTTATCGCTCAGCAACTCGGCGTAAGCCGCGCTATTGCCGGGCGTCTGATCCGCGCCAGCCACGTCACCGTGGATGGGGATATTGTGCGAGACAGCGCGTTCAAACTCCAGCCTGAACAGCAGGTAGAATATGAAGGCAATTCGCTGACGCAGCAGAATGGTCCGCGCTACTTCATGCTCAATAAACCGCAAGGTTACGTCTGCTCCACCGAAGACCCCGATCATCCTACCGTGCTCTATTTCCTCGATGAGCCTGTCGCGCATAAACTCCATGCCGCCGGGCGTCTGGATATCGACACCACGGGCCTGGTGCTGATGACCGACGACGGCCAGTGGTCGCACCGCATCACCTCCCCGCGTCACCACTGCGAGAAAACCTATCTGGTGACCCTGGAAAACCCGGTGAGCGACAGCACGGCTGAGCAATTCGCCAGGGGTGTCCAGCTACATAATGAAAAAGATCTGACTAAACCCGCCGTGCTGGAAGTCATCACCCCAACCGAAGTGCGTCTGACCATCAGTGAAGGGCGCTATCACCAGGTAAAACGCATGTTTGCCGCCGTGGGAAATCACGTGGTGGGTCTGCATCGCGAACGGATCGGGGAGATCCTTCTCGACCCGGAACTTGAGCCGGGCGAATACCGCCCGTTGACGGAAGAAGAAATTGCCAGCGTTGGCCTCTCTTCACGCTAATTTCAGGAGCTAACTGTGACCACCAGGCCACACTCGTCGTTGAGCATTGTCTTTATTCTTGGCCTGCTGGCCATGCTGATGCCGCTGTCCATCGACATGTATCTGCCCGCGCTACCGGTGATCGCTGAGCAATTTGGCGTGCCGGCAGGTAGCGTGCAAATGACCCTCAGCAGCTATATTCTCGGTTTTGCGCTCGGGCAGCTGCTCTACGGGCCAATGGCCGACAGCCTGGGGCGTAAACCGGTGGTGCTGGGCGGGACCCTGGTATTCGCCGGCGCGGCGATGGCCTGTGCCATGGCGCAGTCCGTCGATCACCTGATTGTGATGCGTTTCTTCCATGGCCTGGCGGCTGCGGCGGCAAGCGTGGTCATCAACGCCCTGATGCGTGATATCTACCCGAAAGAAGAGTTCTCCCGCATGATGTCCTTCGTCATGATGGTCACCACCGTGGCACCCCTGGTGGCGCCGATGGTCGGGGGGGCGGTGCTGGTGTGGTTTAGCTGGCATGCGATTTTCTGGATCCTGGCGCTGGCGGCCCTGCTGGCCTCGGCGATGATCTTCTTCTTTATTAAAGAGACGCTCCCTGTTGAGCACCGGCAGAAGTTTCATATTCGCACCACGCTTGGCAACTTTGCCTCGCTGTTTCGCCATAAGCGCGTGTTGAGCTACATGCTGGCCAGCGGCTTCAGCTTTGCCGGGATGTTCTCGTTCCTCAGCGCCGGGCCCTTTGTCTACATTGAGCTTAACCATGTTTCTCCGCAGCATTTTGGCTACTACTTCGCGCTGAACGTGGTGTTCATCTTCGTACTGACGATGATTAACAGCCGCTTCGTCCGCCGGGTGGGGGCGCTGAATATGTTCCGCATCGGGCTGTGGATCCAGTTTGTGATGGCGGTGTGGATGGTGGTAACCGCCTTCTTCGATGTTGGATTCTGGGCGCTGGTGGTGGGTATCGCGGCGTTTGTCGGCTGTATATCGATGGTCTCGTCCAACGCCATGGCCGTCATTCTCGATGAATTTCCGCACATGGCCGGGACCGCCTCTTCACTGGCGGGAACCTTCCGCTTC
The DNA here is from genome assembly GCF_023639785.1 of Leclercia adecarboxylata. Classification (NCBI taxonomy): domain Bacteria; kingdom Pseudomonadati; phylum Pseudomonadota; class Gammaproteobacteria; order Enterobacterales; family Enterobacteriaceae; genus Leclercia; species Leclercia adecarboxylata. Next base: position 3,176,406 of record NZ_CP098325.1, on the reverse strand, counting down.
GGGATCGGTGCTATTGTCGGCGCGCTGCTCTCACTGGCGACCTTTGACAGCGCCTGGCCGATGCTCTGGACAATTGCGCTGTGCGCCACCTGCTCCATTCTTTTCTGCCTCTATGCCAGTCGGCCGCGAAAATCGGTGAACTGATGCACAATTAAGGGCCCAGACCGGGCCCTTTTTTGATGCAGGTCAATTAAAAGGCGGTTCATTGACCTCTTGTTTGTTTCTTTTATGTAAAATCTATTTGTGTAAATAGTCACATCTTTGTAGTTAAAAAGGTTGTGTTAGATCACAGAAACGGGTACATATAGCGCCGCTATGAACCTGAAACACTCATAAAAAGCCCTGATAAATAAGACGTCAATGCCCACGGAAACTGGGTGTAAGCGTTTTCTTACTAAAAACAGAGCAGGTGAGTGATGATGTGTTACTATAAATGTAAATAGATTGTGAAGTAAATTTTGCTTCCGGGGAACAAACGTGAATACATTACAGCTCTCAATTGTGCATCGCTTGCCGCAGAGCTATCGCTGGTCAGCGGGTTTTGCAGGCTCGAAGGTTGAACCGATTCCGCAGAGCGGAACAAATCCTGACAACTGTCTGGTGGCCCTTAAGCTGCTGAGCCCGGAAGAGGGCAACGCGTGGCCGCTGATGGAAAAACTGAGCCAGGCGCTGACGGACATTGAGCTTTACAGCTCGGTGCTGGAGTGCGAAGGCGAGCCATGCCTGTTTGTGAAAAGCCAGGATGAGTTCGCAGCAACCTGCCGCCTGAAAAACGTCGGTGTGGCGATAGCCGAGCCTTTCTCTGGCCAGAATCCTTTCTGAAGCGTCAGCGTAACGCTAACAGCTGACGCGTATATTCCTGCGTCGGCGCGGCAAACACGCGCTGACAATCTCCCTGCTCGACCACTTCCCCCTGCCGCAACACAATCACCTGGTGACATAGCGCCCGTACTACCTGCAAATCGTGGCTGATGAAGATATAGGCCAGGCGGTGTTTTTGCTGCAGATCTTTCAGCAGCGCCAGAATCTGCGCCTGGACGGTTTTGTCCAGTGATGAGGTTGGTTCGTCCAGAATAATCAGCTCCGGGCGCAGGATCAGCGCCCGGGCGATGGCGATCCGCTGGCGCTGGCCGCCGGAAAAAGCGGCCGGGTAGCGATGCCGGGTCTGCGGATCCAGCCCCACTTCGCTCATCACCCGAATGACCTCCTCTTCACGCGCCCGCACGCTGAGGCCGGGCTGATGGACACGCAGCCCCTCCTCAATAATCTGCTGCACGTTAAGGCGCGGGTTAAGGGAGGAGTTAGGATCCTGAAAAACCACCTGCATCCGGTGGCGAACGGGTAGCATCTGGCGGCGATCCCACTCGTGCAGGGGACGATCGTCAAACATAATCTCCCCCTTCGAGGCGATCAGGCGTAACAGCGCCAGTCCCGTGGTACTTTTGCCGGATCCTGACTCACCTACCAGCCCCAGGGTCTCGCCGGGGCTCAGGGTAAAGCTGACGTTGTTCAGCACCTGCTTGTTGTCCACTACCCGGCGCAGGATGCCTTTGCGCACCGGAAACGCCACGGAGAGATCCTTCACGCGCAGCAGCGGCTGAGCGGCGTCCGGCAGCGGGACAGGATCGCCTGCGGGCTCGCTGTTGAGCAACCGCTGGGTATAGGGATGCTGTGGCGCGGCCAACAGCGGCGCGGCGCGGTTCTGTTCCACGCAGCGGCCGTTCTGCATCACCGCCACCTGGTCAGCCAGTTTTTTCACGATGCTGAGATTATGGGTGATGAACAGCAGGCTCATGTTCAGCTCGTCGCGTAGCTCGCGTAACAGCTGCAGGATCTGCGCCTGCACCGTGACGTCGAGCGCGGTGGTGGGCTCATCGGCGATCAGCAGCTCCGGGCGGGTCAGCAGCGCCATGGCGATCATCACCCGCTGGCGTTCCCCCCCGGAAAGCTGATGGGGAAAATCGCCGAGCCGTTTCGCGGCATTGCGGATCCCGGTGCGTTCGAGGCAGTCCAGCATCTCTCCCCGGGCCGCCTCCTTGCGCATACCCCGATGCAGGGAGAGCACTTCATAGAGCTGTTTTTCAAGGGTGTGCAGCGGGTTCAGCGACACCATCGGCTCCTGGAAGATCATGGCGATCTTATTTCCGCGCACGCCGCGCAGCGTGCGTTCGTCGGCATGCAGCAGCGACTGGCCATGAAACAGGATATCGCCCTGAGGATAGAGCACGGGCGGGGCAGGCAGCAGACGCAGAACGGACAGGGCGGTGACGCTCTTCCCGGAACCCGACTCACCCACCAGGGCCAGCGTTTCGCCGGCATCAATTTTCAGGGAGATGTCGTTCACCACGCTGCGCACCTCTCCCTGCTGGCGAAAGGCAATGGAGAGCGCGTCGATATGGAGCAAGGGCTGCGTCATCTTACACCGCCTTGTTGGGGTCGAAGGCGTCGCGGACCGCTTCGCCAATAAAAATCAGCAACGAAAGCAGAACGGCGACGGAGAGAAAACCGGCGATCCCGAGCCACGGCGCCTGGAGGTTATTTTTGCCCTGCAACAGCAGTTCACCCAGCGAAGGCGAGCCCAGCGGCAGGCCAAAACCGAGAAAATCGAGCGAGGTGAGGGTAGTGATGGAGCTGCACAGAATAAACGGCAGGAAGGTTAGCGTCGCCACCATGGCATTCGGCAACATATGGCGGAAAATGATCCCGCGGTCGCTCACCCCCAGCGCCTGGGCCGCGCGGATGTAGTCGAAGTTACGGGTGCGCAGGAATTCCGCCCGCACCACCCCCACCAGCGCCATCCAGCCAAACAGCACCGTAATAGCCAGCAGCCACCAGAAGTTGGGCTGCACCACGCTTGAAAGGAGAATGATTAAAAACAGCGTCGGCATGCCGGACCACACTTCGATAAACCGCTGTCCCCAGAGGTCAATCTTACCGCCGTAATAGCCCTGGACCGCGCCCGCCAGTACGCCCAACACGCTGGAAAAGAGGGTCAGCATCAGGCCAAAGAGTATGGAAATTCGCGTCCCGTACAGAATGCGCGCCAGCACATCGCCGCCGTTGGCATCGGTGCCCAGCCAGTTTTGCGCCGAGGGTGGCGACGGGAAAGGCGTGGTGGTGGCAAAGTTAATGCTGCTGGCGCCAAAGCGGATCGGCGTCCAGAGCACCCAGCCGTGTTCGTTTAACTGCGCCTGTAACCACGGGTCCTGATAATCCGCCGCGGTGGCAAAAGGGCCGCCAAAGTCGCTTTCGCTGTAGTTTTTGAGCACCGGGACGTACCAGCGATCGTTAAAGTGCACCAGCAGCGGCTTGTCGTTGGCGATGATCTCCGAGCACAGGCTCAGGGCAAAAAACAGGGCGAAAATCCACAGCGACCAGTAGCCGCGGCGGTTGTGACGAAAGCGAGCCCAGCGGGCCTGGTTGATGGGGCTTAAGCGCAGCATCAGCGACCCTCAAAATCAATACGCGGATCGACCAGCGTATAGCAGATATCACTGAGGATATTCAGCAGCAGGCCAATCAGGGTGAAAATATAGAGCGTGCCAAACATCACCGGATAATCCCGCGAGACGGTGGCCTCGTAGCCCAGCAGGCCCAGGCCGTTGAGGGAGAACATCACCTCAATTAACAGGGAGCCGGTAAAGAACATGCTGATAAAGGTGGCCGGAAAACCGGCGATCACCAGCAGCATGGCATTGCGAAAAATATGTTTCCACAGGATGCGCCGCTCGCTCACCCCTTTGGCGCGGGCGGTGACCACGTACTGCTTGCGGATCTCGTCCAGGAAGGCGTTTTTGGTAAGCATGGTCAGCGCCGCAAATCCGCCGATCACCGTCGCCAGCACCGGCAGGGTGATGTGCCACAGATAATCTGTGATTTTTTGATACCACGGCAGCGTGTCGAAATCGGTCGAGACCAGGCCGCGCAGCGGGAAGAGGTCGAAGTAGCTTCCGCCCGCGAAAAAGACAATCAGCAGCACGGCAAAGAGGAACGCCGGGATGGCATAGCCAATAATAATGAAGGTGCTGCTCCAGATGTCGAACCGGCTGCCGTTATCCATCGCTTTACGAATGCCGAGCGGGATCGAAACAAGGTAGATAATGAGCGTGCCCCACAGCCCAAGGGTAATGGAGACGGGCAGGCTCTCTTTGATCAGGTGCAGCACGGACGCGCTGCGAAACAGACTGTCGCCAAAATCGAAGCGCAGGTAATCCCCCAGCATTTTGAAGTAGCGCTCATGGATCGGCTTATCAAAACCGTAACGCTGGGTGATCTCGGCGATCACCTCGGGATCGAGCCCGCGTCCGCCGCGATAGTGGCTCTCATTGATGTTGCCCACCCCGGTACGGGCATGGCTGGCGCGCATCCCTTCATCGCCTCCGCCGGGCATGGCGCCGCTGTTGCCAAATTCAATGGCGGCAATGGCCTGATCCACCGGACCGCCCGGGGCAATCTGCACGATAAAAAAGTTGATGGTGATAATCGCCCACAGAGTGGGGATCACCAGGAGTAAACGACGAAGTAAATAAGCGCCCATTGCGATCCCTTAACGCCGCTCGGCGGGTAATTTCGCCGCTTTGTTAACGTCATACCACCAGTTATCGAACCCGAGGGAATAGATCGGGCGCTGGGCGGGAAGGGAGAATTTATCCCAGCGGGCAACCCTGTCTTCCCCCATAAACCACATTGGCAGCATGTAATAGTTCCAGGTCAATACCCGATCCAGCGCCCGTCCAAGAGGCAGCAGTTTGGCTTTATCCCCCTGCGCGGCAACGATTTGGGCGATCAGGTTATCCACCGCCGGGTTTTTCACGCCCGGCGAGTTGTAGGTTGAATCAATGTATTGGGAGGCCCATGAAATCTGCAGGTCGGTGCTGGGCCACGGCATGGCCCGCCACAGGCGCGGCATCATGTCGTAATCCCGGTTGCGCATCCGGTTGGTGATCTGTGAATTATCCACCTGGCGGATATTCAACGTGATGCCGAGCCTCTCCAGATTGTGCTGGAACGGCAGCACCCACTGGTTATTACCCCCGGAGGGCAGCAGCAGTTCAAAACTGAATGCTTTACCGGTTTGTCTGTTGACCCGCTGCTTATTTTTAATGACCCAGCCCGCCTCATCCAGCAGCTGGCTGGCTTTCAGCAGGTTGTTACGATCGTAGCCGTCGCCTTTTGAGACGGGCGGCTGAAAGACGCGGGTAAAGACTTCCGAGGGAATTGCGCCTTTCAGCGGCCCGAGGAGCATCAGTTCAGCGGCATCCGGGTAACCTCGGGCGGCGTATTCGGTGTTCTGGAAATAGCTATTGACGCGGCTATAGGCGCCGTAAAACAGCGCCTTGTTCATCCACTCGAAATCAAAGGCGAGGGTAATCGCCTCGCGAACGCGGCGGTCGGTAAATACCGGGCGCTGAATATTAAACGCCAGCCAGCGCGTGTCCTGGGCGGAGTCATTTTTAAAGGACTCTTTCACAATATAGCGACGATCAAAATTTTTCCCGATATAGCGCGTGGCCCAGTTTTTGGCGCTGCTCTCCACCCGCATATCAAAGGCCCCCGCCTTAAAGGCTTCGAAGGCCACGTTGTCGTCCAGATAGTAGTCGTAGCGCAGGGTGTCGAAATTCCAGCGGCCCCGGTTTACCGGCAGGTTTGCCGCCCAGTAATCTTTTACCCGGGAATAGATCACATACTGCCCCATCTTCCAGCGGGTGATGCGGTAGGGCCCGCCTGCCAGGGGTGGTTTTGAGAGCGGGTCGCTGAGCTTGTGATCTTTCCAGAACTTTTCCGGCATCACCGGCAGGGTCAGCAGGCTCAGCATGTCCTCTTTATTGGGGCTGGCAAGGGTGATACGCACCGTCAGCGGAGCGATGGCCGTTATCGTCGCCCCTTTATAGACCAGCCGGAACTGCGGCACGCCTTCGGTCATAAATTTATGGAAGGTGAAGGCGACATCGCTGGCCCGGACCGGCGTACCGTCGTGAAAACGCGCATGCGGGTTGAGGGTCAGCTCCATCCAGGAAAAATCATCAGCGTAACGCGCGGTCTCGGCCACCAGGGGATAATAGCTGCCAGGTTCGTCGTCGGAGGTGGTAAAGAGGGTATCGTAGAGCGCGTCGGTGCGCTCTGCCGCGACGCCGCGCAGGGCATAACGGTTGAAGTTATCGAAGGTGCCGTTCGCCGCCAGGGTGACGGTGCCGCCTTTTGGCGCAGCGGGATTGACGTAATCGTAATGATCGAAATTGATAGCGTATTTGGGCTCGCCAATGACCGCGAACGCGTAGCTCTCTTTAATGGTTTGCGCCTGACTGAACCCGCTTATCAACGCCACCAGCAGCAATATAATACGCACAATCATTCCGCAACGTTTTCCTCATCTGTTCTCAACGGGCAGGATACCTGAATAATATGTGACGCAGCGGTGGTTGGGAAATTATTCGCTATCAAGGTGAATATCAGGCTTCCAGCTAAGGAACTGCTCCAGAATCAACGGGCGGCTTATCCAGTACCCCTGCAGCAGATTGACGCCATGGTCACGCAGCCATTTCGCCTGCTCGGCGGTCTCGACGCCTTCTGCGACTGTCACCATGTTCAGCCGCCGGGCCAGCGTCAGTACCGCATCCAGCACCGGAGAGGTGACGGTTTCCATCCCGATGGCGCTCACGAAACCCCGGTCGATCTTCAGGTAATCCATGGTGAAATGCTCAAGGTAGATCAGGGCGCTGTGCCCGGTACCAAAATCATCCACGGCGATTTCAAAACCTTCCAGGTGCAGCCACTCAAACAGCTTTGTTGCTTCCCGCTGATTCAGCATATCGCGCTCGGTGATTTCAAGCACAATCTGGAAGTGATCCGGCGGCAGCGAGGCGGCGAACTTACGCATATCGTCTTTAAAGCTATCGGCATGCAGATGGCCTGGCGAGATATTAATGCCCAGCTTGGAGCCTGGCGGCAGACGTTTAGCCAGCGCTGGCGCGTCGCGGCGGATCAGGTCGAAAAGATGCAGCGTCAGCGGCACAATAAGTTGCTGCGCTTCTGCGAAATTAATAAAGGCATCTGGCGGGATGGCGCCTGCGCCGGGATGCTGCCAGCGCATCAGCACCTCCACGCCGCGCATCTGCAAATCTCCCGAATCCACCACCGGCTGATACACCACATGAAACTGATTCTGCTTGATACCGGTGAGGATCTCTTTACGCGGATTGGCGCGCATCATTAACCAGAAGAAGCTGAGCAGCCCGATGCTGGAGCCGCACAACAGGCCAAACAGTAGCGCGAAGATCAGATCTTCCAGCGTCCAGGTATCGGCGTACAGATTAATGGTAAACGGCAATCCGGCGATCTGGCTCGAACGCACAGGTTTGTCGTCCAGATTGTTAATATGAATGAGCCGGGTTGAATGGGTCGAAAAAGCCGTTTTGCCAATGATAAGGGCAATACCGGCAAATTCATCCTGACGGGCGGTATAGAGCAGATAAGGCGTCAGGTTGAGGTTAATGGAGGTAAATACTCCGCCGTCTTTGATCAGCAGATTGCGATGCCACAACACAATGGCCGGTTTCTCCGGCATCATCGGCGTACCCGGCAGGAGAGCCATGTCTACCGCTTTACGGGTGTCTATTTCCGGCACGAGTTCCTTGAGGGGGACATGCATGGGGCCCGTGGCTGACGAGCAAAAGGCCATATTATCTTTAACCAGCAGAAAGGCGCGGACGTTAAGGCTGAATGAGGCGCGGGAAGTGAGTTCAGATTTGACGTCCTTGCACTGGCTGAGCGTCAGCGGCTGTAATTTATCAATAGACGTCTGCAGTTCTGCAAAATAACTTTCCATGTACACGCGAAGGTCGCTAATCAGGTTGTCGTATTTCACTTCGCGCTTGTGGTAGCTGTATAAAAACTGCATACCGCCGCAGAGCAGGGCGACAATAAGACCTGAAAGCACGCTGAGCATCAGCACTTTTCGGCGGGACGATAAATGGCGGGTGAACATAAGTGTTATGGGATCCTGATGTGCCGCCCGCGTTATCATGACGGCTAAACTCACGCTACTACAAGACTATAGCCTGGAATGAGAAGTCCAGAATTATCGCGAATCGCGATAAAAAAAAAGCACTGCAATAGCAGTGCTTTTTACCATGCTGTCAGTCAAGGGAAACGGACAGCACAGGCGGTTAACTGCGAGTCAGTACACGGCGCGCTTCATTATAGCGCTTTTTCCAGTATGGCTCGTTCATACTGGAGATCGTCACACCGCTGCTGGTGGACGCGTGGACAAACTGGTCGTTACCGATATAGATGCCGACATGACGGCCGGTTGAACCCGCACGGAAGAGCACTAAATCGCCGGTGCGTAAGCTGTTACGCGAAATCGACTTGCCCATTTCCTGTTGTTCATAGGTTGAACGCGGAAGTTCTAAACCAAACTGCTCGCGGAACGTACGCTGCACGAAACCGGAACAATCAATACCTTTACGTGTTTCGCCGCCAAGGCGATAGCGCACGCCTTTCCAGCTGGCATACTGGTCCATTAATCGGGATTTAATATCCAGATTGCTGACCATCTTTTCAAATTCATCCTGAGAGGCTTGCAGTGAAGAGGCGTCTTCTGACCCCACAACACGCGTCTCAGGATGCATATTCTTTGCGGTGTTCGATGCGCTACAAGCTGAAAGCAGAACCGCGACTGCAATCGCCGGGATTACCCGTGAGAAGTATCTCAAGATCGGTTGAGATTTGACCATGTTGTTTATATTCCCTTGAAGTCCTTAACGACAAATATCGTTATAAAAAATGCCAAGCGAGACGAGACTAAATACCTGCGCACTATCAGACAATTCTTTATGGTCAAATCTGTGGCGAATCGCACAAATTTATTTACAACGATAATAATTGTAGCGCCGAGGTAAAACGAGTCTGAGATTACCTGATTGAGCCAGCCATTGCGAGCAAAAATACGCAGTTTTTTATAAGTAAATGTGATAGCAAAAGCAGGCGGGCGGGAAAGCGAAAAAACAGGCTGATTTAGGTTAAGGAATGGTCAACGCGTTAATTTCTAACGTGATTAATATGACAGGAAGATGACGGTTGCCGTTAAGTCAGGGAAGAAACTCATCAGGGATCGTTAACGATCCCTGTCAGATATAGTTAATTACTGTTAGTAACTTGTTTGAAAGATGTTGTATTAACCGGGCAGGTAGCGATCAAATAAGGCTATTAAACGATCGCTTAGCGGGGTCAGCAGGCACCAGGGAAGGCCAATCAATGCCACCGAAAGCGACCCGACGGCAATATCACTGAACCAGTGCGCGCCGATCATTACCCGTGGGAAAGAGAAAACCATAAAAATAATCAGGGCTAATGCGAAAGTCTTATGACCGAAATAACGCCACATAAACGCGCTGAAAATAAGCAGCATCATTCCGTGATCGCCGGGGAAACTGTCTTTTGAAGCGTCTTTTGTCGAAATATGCAGCAGTTCACTGACGCGGTAGATATCCGGGAAAAATAGCGTCGGACTTGAGCGTTTCACCGGGATAAGGGCCTGTGCCAGCTGGTTGAGGACCACCGCAGTCAGCAGCATCACCAGGCCGATCATCAGAATGCGTCGGCGCCCGGCAGGGCTCTCATTACGCCAGAAGGCGAACATCAACGCGCCCATCGCCAGCAGCGAGCAGCCATCAAACGCCCGGTTATTGGTGATCGCCACCAGCCACAGGAAGGCCCGGCTCTCAACCAGCTTGTGGTTGAAGAAGTGGAAGATCCCGCTGTCCAGCGGGAACCAGAAACCGTGGTTGGCTGGCAGATACCAGGATAAAAAGAGCGCCACACCGGCGATATTGAGCAATAAAATGGGTAATAGTCGGGTTTTCATCATCACGCCGTAGTCAGTTAAAACAGGGCAACGTTAGTTGCCCGAACTTAAACGAAGCTTCAACAAGCTCGACTGTAAGGCGTTCCAGTCGGTGTTAACCGCACTAATTAACTCTATTCGGCTATCCGGCGGCGCCACGCCCTGGGTTTCGATGAAGAAATCTGCCCCCTGGCGATTGATCCGCACCAGCCCGTCCGGGGTACGCATCACTCCCTTCACCCGTTCAACCGGGGCAAGCCGCGCCCATTCCAGTAAACCGATGGTGTCGAAGCAGGTTTCGGCATCGAATACCCAGCCGCAGGCCTGATGGCCCTGGCCGCTGTTCAGGCTGCGACGCCAGCGCTGGTGCCCGGGCAGGCTCAGCGCTGCCAGGCCCTGTTTTTCGCCGTGGCTGTGGGCATGGGCTGCGCTGGCAGGCAATGCAGTAAGATTGCGCCGCGGCAGATCGAGCAGGGCGTTATCCACGTTCCCCTGGGTGGCGTGCGCGAGCTGGCGTTCTCCACCGAAGTGCTGCCACCAGATCTCCAGCGCGGCGCGGCTCTCCGCTGTGGCGCGGTCCTCTTTATTAGCAATAATGATGTCGGCGGCGGCAAGCTGATCGCGGAAGTTTTCATTGTGGACGAATTTTTCGTCCAGCAGCTGACGGGGATCGAGCAGGCACAGGGTGGCACGTAAATCGATCCACGGCTCATAGACCGGGGCGGTCAGCAGGTCGAGGATCTGCTTAGGATGGCCGAGGCCGGTGGGTTCAATCAGTAGCCGGTCGGGCTTGCCCTGACGCAGCAGGGTGTTCAGCCCCACCTGCATCGGCAGGCCGTTCACGCAGCACATACATCCCCCGGGGATCTCCTTAATCATCGCCCCGTTATCGGCCAGCAGCGCGCCATCGATGCCGATCTCGCCAAATTCATTGACCAGCACGGCCCATTTTTCATCAGGATCTTTATTGGCCAACAGGTGCAATATCGACGTGGTTTTCCCGCTACCAAGGAAGCCAGTAATGAGGTTGGTTTTAGTCACAGGTGCTCCAGGAGTGATAAATGTAATGCTGTAACAATTATCATCATCCTGGCGGAAAAGAACAGCGTTGGGAAGGGGAAGGGCGAACGGGGGGCGCCCGCTCGCCTGAAACGCACCCGTTAAAACTGGAGCGTATCAATGACGGCCTGTCGTGCGCCCGACTGGCGGATACGCTGGTAAGCCGCGGTAACGGCCTCCACAAACTGCGGATCCTGCGGCAGGTCGTTGCCAAAAATTTCATTCAGGGCCAGCAGGGCAGGGACGCGCTCCTCTTCGCTGCTGGTCTCGACGATGGCGCGAATTTTGTCCCTCAGCGGATCGCGGACATCAATGTCATTGCCCGCATCATCCAGCCCGCTGACGTAGCGCATCCAGCCCGCGATGCCGAGGGCCAGCAGCGGCCACGGGGTGCCGCGCTGAAGATGGTGGCGAATACCCTCCAGCATGCGCTGAGGGAGCTTCTGGCTGCCGTCCATCGCAATCTGCCAGGTGCGGTGCTGAAGCGCCGGATTGGCGAAGCGCTCAATCAGGCTGTCGGCATAGGCGATAAGGTCCACACCCGTAATGCGCAGGGTCGGTGCCTGCTCGTTAAGCATCAGGCGACGGGCGGCGTCACGCAGGGCGCTGTCGGCCATGCAGTCATTGATGTGGGCGAAACCGGCCAGATAGCCGAGCCAGGCCAGGAAAGAGTGGCTCCCGTTGAGCATGCGCAGCTTCATCTGCTCCCACGGCAACACGTCCTGCACCATCTGCACACCGGCCACTTCCCACTCCGGGCGCCCGGCGACGAAATTATCCTCGATAACCCACTGAATGAACGGCTCGCAGCTGATGGCGCACGGATCCTCGACGCCCACTTCGCGTGCGATTTCTGCCAGAGAACCTTCGGTGGCGGCAGGCACAATCCTGTCAACCATCGTGCCCGGGAAGCTGACGTTAGCGGCAATCCACTCCGCCAGCTCCGGCGAGCGCTTGTGGGCCATACCCAGCACCGCATTTTTTACCACGTGCCCGTTATCCGGAATGTTATCGCAGGAGAGCACGCTGAACGGCGGCAGGCCGCGCTCGCGGCGGCGATGCAGGGCTTCAACCAGGATCCCCGGCGCCGAGTGCGGCGCATCGGGATATTCCAGATCGTGAATGATGCGTTCATTACGGGTATCCAGCTTGCCGGTGGCCGGATCGATGCAGTAGCCCTTTTCGGTGATGGTCAGGGAGACAATCGCCACCTGCGGCTCGCAAAACTTCTCAATAATGGCCGCCAGCGAATCGAGCTTAGCGTTCAGACATTCATGTACCGCCCCCACGACGATCGGCTGATTACCTTCGGGGCCTTTTTCCAGCACCGTAAACAGATGATCCTGCGCGCGCAGCTGGCTCATCAGCGTATCGCCGCTGAACAGGCTAATCTCACATATCCCCCAGTCACCGCCTCTGGCGTTCAGCACCCGATCGGTCAGGAGCGCCTGATGGGCGCGGTGAAAGGCGCCAAAGCCGAAATGCACGATACGGGAGCGTAACGCCCGGCGATCGTACTGCGGCTGTAACACGTGAGCTGGTAGCGCGGTGGAGGCAATTGTCTTCATGAAATAAACACCTGATTAACCATTAATTAACAATGCCAGTGTAAAGTTATATGACAACAAATTGAATTGGTGAGCCGGAAATATCCGGGAACTGTGAGATGGATCAATCAATATAGCGAGGCGTGTTGACCTGCTCCCCCATGCATGTATGGTAGTCGTCATCACTTAGCGAAATATTGGTATAACAACTTTAGAGGGTGAATCAATGGAACAAACCTGGCGTTGGTACGGGCCGAAAGATCCTGTTTCTCTTGATGATGTGCGCCAGGCTGGCGCAACGGGCGTTGTCACGGCGCTGCACCATATTCCTAACGGCCAGGTGTGGCCGGTGGAAGAGATCAAAGCGCGTCAGGCGCTGCTGGCCGAGAAAGGGCTCACCTGGTCGGTCGTTGAGAGCATCCCGGTTCATGAAGAGATCAAAACCCACTCCGGCGACTACCAGACCTGGATTGCAAACTATCAGCAGAGTATCCGCAACCTTGCGGCCTGCGGTATCGACACCGTCTGCTACAACTTTATGCCAATCCTCGACTGGACGCGTACCGACCTCGAATACACCTTGCCGGACGGCTCAAAGGCGCTGCGTTTTGACCAGATCGCCTTTGCCGCGTTCGAACTGCACATTCTGAAGCGCGACGGCGCGGCGGCAGACTACACCGCAGAAGAGCAGCAGCAGGCGAAGGCATGGTTCGAGGCCGCAAGCGAAGGGGATATCGAAAAATTAACCCGCAACATCATCGCTGGCCTGCCGGGTGCGGAAGAGGGGTATACCCTTGACCAGTTCCGCGCACGCCTGGCGGAGTATGGCAACATCGACAAAAACCAGCTGCGTGAGAACATGGCCGTCTTCCTGCGCGCGATTGTCCCGGTGGCGGAAGAGGTGGGCGTGCGTCTGGCGGTTCACCCGGACGATCCACCGCGTCCTATTCTCGGCCTGCCGCGCATTGTCTCCACCATTGAAGATATGCAGTGGCTGAAAGAGACGGTCGACAGCATTAACAACGGCTTCACCATGTGTACCGGCTCCTACGGCGTGCGCGCCGATAACGACCTGGTGCAGATGATTGAAACCTTCGGCGACCGTATCCACTTCACCCACCTGCGGGCAACCTGCCGGGAAGAGAATCCAAAGACCTTCCACGAAGCCGCTCATCTGACCGGCGATGTGAATATGGTGGCGGTGGTCGATGCGATCCTGGGTGAAGAGAAGCGCCGTAAGCAGGCGGGGGATCTGCGTCCTATCCCGTTCCGTCCGGATCACGGACATCAGATGCTGGACGATCTGCGTAAGAAAACCAACCCGGGCTATTCGGCGATTGGCCGTCTGAAAGGGATGGCGGAAGTGCGCGGCGTGGAGCTGGCGCTGAAGATGACCAAATATCCGGAACTTCTTTAAGCCTTGATGCCCGGTGGCGCTGCGCTTACCGGGCCAGGGGTTTTAGGTGCGGCCTGATCCCCTCACCCCAACCCTCTCCCGTGGGGAGAGGGCGCAAACATAAAAAACGGCAACCATTGGTTGCCGTTTTGTTTTTATTTTGCCACCCGGCAAAACAGCCCGCACTCAGTCAGCGCGACCCATATAGCGTTTTTCTTCGATATGGATACGGATTTTCTCGCCAGCGGAGAGGTACTCTGGCACCTGAACAACCAGACCGGTGGTCAGGGTGGCAGGTTTGTTACGTGCGGATGCGGATGCGCCTTTGATGCCTGGTGCGGTTTCCACGATCTCCAGATCCACGGTCTGCGGCAGCTCCAGCGCCAGCAGAACGCCATCCCAGGTCAGAACCTGCATGTCCGGCATGCCGCCTTCAGGAATAAACAGCAGCTCCTCTTCAATCTGGTCTTTGGTGAAGATGTATGGCGTATAGTCTTCTTTATCCATAAAGACGTACTCGTTGCCGTCCACATAGGAAAAGTCGACATAGCGACGGGTCAGGGTAACGGTATCGACGATATCGTCGCCTTTGAAACGCTCTTCAACTTTCAGACCGGTACGCACATCGGCGAAACGCATTTTGTACAGCGTTGCTGCGCCACGGGCGCTGGGTGCCTGAATATCGATGTCTTTCACAATCAGCAGCTTGCCGTTGTAATTCAGCACCATACCTTTCTTAATTTCGTTCGCTCTTGGCATTGCAATAATCCTGTTAACGGGAAGGTCAAAAATATCGCGTCAAAGTACTCGCGCGCGGCTTTTCAGGCAAGCGGATTTCGCGGCTTTTGCTATCAATACGTAAAAGGTGTTACTGTGCGCGCCACGCCCGTGCTCCAGGGTTTCTTTCAGGTAAAGTACATATATGGATTGCCGTCCGGACTGTGGAGCATGCTGCACCGCGCCCTCCATCACCAGCCCCATTCCCGGGATGCCCAACGGCAAACCGGCCAACACGCCCTGTGTTCAGCTCGACGAGCGGCAGCGCTGCAAAATCTTCGGCTCGAGCTTACGCCCCAAAGTGTGCGCCGGGCTCCAGCCCTCGCGGGAGATGTGCCAGGATACGCGCCATCAGGCCATAACCTGGCTGCTTGAACTCGAGGCGCTCACCGCCCCTTAAATATCCTTAATGCGGCTCAGGCAGAGAGTGGTGAGGATGCACATCCCCAGCGCAATCCAGAATACCGCATGATAACTCCAGATCTCGGCCACGATCCCGGCCACAGAACCGGCGATAATCCAGCCGACGCGGGTGGTGTTCGTGTACAGCGTGGTCGCCGCGCCCGCCTGGCCCGGCATCAGATCCTGGAAATAGAGCATGCCAATCCCGGCGAGAATACCAATATAGATAGCGTTCAGCAGCTGTAAGCCCAGCAGCAGCACCGGCGTTTGCGCGGTCAGCATCCCGATGTAAAACAGCAGGCCAGCGACGGCGGCAATGCGCATCAGGAAGCGTTTCCCAAAGCGTCTGGCGTAATAGCCGGCAATCAGCATGGTTGGGATCTCCAGCCCGGCGGCCGTCCCCATCATCACGCCCGCCAGCTTCTCGGACAGGTGCAGCTCGTTAATGATAAACAGCGGCATATTAATGATGTACAGGCTGTTGGTGCCCCACATTAAGGTGCAGATGGTAAACAGCAGCAGGGCGTCGCGGCGGTTGCGGCGCGGTGACTCCAGCACGCTGCTCGCCAGCTTTGGCTCCTTGCGCATCGTCGGCAGGAAAAACCAGACCATCGCGCCACAGATCACGAACGCCACGGCGGCGCTTAGATACATCGCCGGGAAGCCAAATCCCATCGCCAGCGCGTAGGCCAGCGGCGGCCCCACCACCCAGGCCAGGGACACCTGGGCACGGAGGATGGAGCTGAACATTACCGCCTCGCGGCCGGTATGATCGGCATGCTCCCGGGCTAAGGCAAACAGCTGCGGGTTGGCGGTAGAGCCAAAGCTGCTGAGGAACACGCCAACAAACAGCAGCACAAAATAGTTCCGGTTCCAGGCGAACAGCAGGCAGGCGAAGACTCCCAGCAGACAGCAAAAGACAATCAGGGATTTGCGGTCGCCTTTCTTATCTGAACGGCCGGCCAGAAACTGGCTGACCAGAATGCCGATAATGGCGCTACCGGTAAAAAAGAAGCCCACCATGGCCGGACGGGCGTGCACCTCGTTGGTGAGGAACAGGCTCAGCGTCGGCGTCTGTAACGCGCCGGCAATGCCGGTAAGAAAAGCAACAATCAAAAACGCCGATGAGGTCAGATCAAAGGATTTTGGCGAGGCGGCCGCGGGAGTGGTGTGCATGTTTCTGTATCAGTGATATGAAGAGACGCGGATTTTACGCCGCTTGTCAGAAAATAAACAGATACCCGGGTCAATTACCCCACAAAAAATCAAAATGGCATTTCATCCTGCCGCTGTGCTTGCTGAAGTTGCTGAAGTCGAGCGGCTGCGGCTATGACGGAAGCCGTGAGCTGAAGCAAAAATGTGCTGTAACTCTAAATTCTGCAAGCTGAAATGACTCTTTACTTGCAAGCTGTGCCGTAAAGCGCAAGACTTCTTGAAACGTTTCAGCGCTAATTGGTTTACCTAACCCAAACGGATTGGCGCCTTTTTTCACAGTTAAGCTGAATCGATTCAAATTCAGCAGGAGTGGAGAACCATGTTCCAGTTATCCGTGCAGGACATTCATCCGGGCGAACAGGCCGGTACAAAAGAAGAGGCTATCCGGCAGATCGCTGCCGCGCTGGTGCAGGCGGGCAACGTGGCTGACGGCTACGTTGACGGCATGCTGGCGCGCGAGCTGCAGACCTCAACCTTCCTTGGCAATGGCATCGCCATTCCGCATGGCACCACCGATACCCGCGATCAAGTGCTGAAAACCGGCGTGCAGGTTTATCAGTTCCCGCAGGGCGTGCTCTGGGGCGAAGGCCAGGTGGCCTATGTCGCCATCGGTATCGCCGCCAGCAGCGATGAACACCTCGGCCTGCTGCGTCAGCTGACGCACGTCCTGAGCGACGACGCCGTCGCTGAACAGCTGAAATCCGCGACCACCGCAGAAGAGCTGCGCGCGTTGCTGATGGGTGAAAAGCAGAGTGAAGCCCTGAAGCTGGATAACGAGACGCTGACCCTGGACGTAGCCGCTTCCGATCTGGTGACCCTGCAGGCGCTGAACGCCGGTCGTCTGAAAGAAGCCGGTGCGGTGGATACCGCTTTCGTGGCTCACGCCATCAACGACAAGCCCCTGAACCTCGGGCAGGGCGTCTGGCTGAACGACTGTGCTGAAGGCAACCTGCGCAGCGCCATCGCGGTCAGCCGTGCGGCCACCGCCTTCGACACCGCCGGGGAAACCGCGGCAATGCTGGTTACCGTCGCCATGGCGGACGATCAGCCGGTAGAGGTGCTGAAGCGCCTGAGTGACCTACTGCTGAACAAAAAAGCTGAACAGCTGCTGAAAGCGGACGCGGCAACCCTGCTGGCGCTGCTGACCAGCGATGACGTGAACACTGATGAACTGCTGAGCGCCGAGTTTGTGGTGCGTAACGAGCACGGCCTGCACGCCCGTCCGGGTACCATGCTGGTCAATACCATTAAGCAATTCTCCAGCGACGTTACCGTCACCAACCTCGACGGCAGCGGTAAACCGGCCAACGGTCGCAGCCTGATGAAAGTCGTGGCGCTGGGCGTGAAGAAAGGCCATCGCCTGCGCTTCACCGCACAGGGTACGGATGCTGAACAGGCGCTGAAAGCGATTGGCGACGCCATCGCGGCCGGTCTGGGGGAGGGCGCATAATGAGCAGACGTGTTGCCACCATTACGCTGAACCCGGCTTACGATCTCGTGGGCTTTTGCCCGGAAATTGAGCGTGGCGAAGTTAACCTCGTGCGTACCACTGGCCTGCATGCGGCAGGTAAAGGGATTAACGTTGCGAAAGTGCTGAAGGATCTGGGTATCGACGTCACCGTCGGCGGTTTCCTCGGCAAAGATAACCAGGATGGTTTCCAGCAGCTGTTCAGCGAGCTGGGGATCGCCAACCGTTTCCAGGTGGTGCAGGGGCGTACCCGCATCAACGTGAAAATGACGGAAAAAGATGGCGAAGTCACCGACCTGAACTTCTCCGGTTTTGAAGTCACCCAGGCTGACTGGGAACGTTTTGTGAATGATTCCCTGAGCTGGCTTGGCCAGTTCGACATGGTCTGCGTGAGCGGCAGCCTGCCGTCCGGCGTCAGCCCGGAAGCCTTTACCGACTGGATGACGCGCCTGCGCAGCCAGTGCCCGTGCATTATCTTTGACAGCAGCCGCGATGCGCTGGTTGCCGGTCTGAAAGCCGCGCCGTGGCTGGTGAAACCCAATCGTCGCGAACTTGAGATCTGGGCTGGCCGTAAGCTGCCAGAATTAAAGGATGTGATTGACGCTGCCCATGCGCTGCGTGAGCAGGGTATCGCCCACGTGGTGATCTCCTTGGGTGCCGAAGGGGCGCTGTGGGTGAACGCCTCTGGCGAATGGATCGCAAAACCGCCGTCAATGGAAGTGGTCAGCACCGTGGGTGCCGGCGATTCGATGGTGGGCGGCCTGATCTACGGCCTGCTGATGCGTGAATCCAGTGAACACACTTTACGTCTTGCTACCGCCGTTGCTGCCCTGGCCGTCAGCCAGAGCAATGTCGGCATTACCGATCGTACCCAGTTGGCCGCGATGATGGCGCGCGTTGACTTGAAACCCTTTAACTGACAGCAGGAGAGGCATAATGAAAACGCTGCTGATTATTGACTCTGCACTCGGACAGGCTCGCGCTTATATGGCGAAAACCCTGCTCGGTTCGGCAGGACATAAAGCACACCTTGATTTCATCGACAACCCGGGCGATGCCGAGCTGGTTATCGTGCTGGGCGACAGCATTCCGGTCGACAGCTCCCTGAACGGCAAAAAAGTGTGGCTGGGCGACATCAACCGCGCCGTGGCCCACCCGGAACTGTTCCTGAGCGAAGCGAAAGGCCATGCGGCGCTCTATACCGCACCTGTCGCAGCGGCTGCACCGGTTGCGGCCAGCGGTCCGAAGCGCGTAGTGGCGGTCACCGCCTGTCCGACCGGCGTGGCGCACACCTTCATGGCGGCTGAAGCCATTGAAACCGAAGCCAAAAAACGCGGCTGGTGGGTAAAAGTTGAAACCCGTGGTTCCGTGGGCGCAGGCAACGCAATCACCCCGGAAGAGGTGGCGGCTGCGGATCTGGTTATCGTGGCGGCAGATATCGAAGTGGATCTGGCGAAGTTTGCCGGTAAGCCGATGTACCGTACCTCTACCGGTCTGGCGCTGAAGAAAACCGCGCAGGAGCTGGATAAAGCCCAGGCAGAAGCCAAACCGTTCCAGCCTGCGGGTAACAGCGCAGCTGCGGCTGCTGAAGGTAAAAAAGAGTCCGCCGGGGCCTATCGTCACCTGCTGACGGGCGTCTCCTATATGCTGCCGATGGTGGTGGCGGGCGGTCTCTGTATCGCGCTCTCCTTCGCCTTTGGTATCGAGGCCTTTAAAGAGCCGGGTACCCTGGCCGCGGCGCTGATGCAGATTGGCGGCGGCTCGGCGTTTGCCCTGATGGTGCCGGTCCTGGCCGGTTATATTGCGTTCTCCATCGCCGACCGTCCGGGTCTGACCCCGGGTCTGATTGGCGGTATGCTGGCCGTGAGCACCGGCTCTGGCTTTATCGGCGGGATTATCGCCGGTTTCCTCGCAGGCTATATGGCGAAGCTCATCAGCGGGAAGCTGAAGCTGCCGCAGAGCATGGAAGCGCTGAAACCGATCCTGATCATTCCGCTGTTCTCCAGCCTGGTGGTTGGTCTGGCCATGATCTACCTGATCGGTAAACCGGTTGCCGGTATTCTCGAAGGCCTGACCCACTGGCTGCAAACCATGGGCACCGCCAATGCGGTCCTGCTGGGTGCGATCCTTGGTGCGATGATGTGTACCGATATGGGTGGACCGGTTAACAAAGCGTCTTACGCCTTCGGTGTTGGCCTGCTGAGTACCCAGACGTATGCCCCAATGGCGGCCATTATGGCTGCGGGTATGGTGCCACCGCTGGCGCTGGGCCTGGCGACTATCGTTGCCCGTCGTAAGTTCGACAAGGCGCAGCAGGAAGGCGGTAAAGCGGCGCTGGTACTGGGCCTGTGCTTTATCACCGAAGGGGCGATTCCGTTCGCGGCCCGCGATCCGATGCGCGTTCTGCCTTGCTGTATCGTGGGTGGCGCGGTAACCGGCGCTATCTCCATGGCGATTGGCGCGAAGCTGATGGCACCACACGGCGGTCTGTTTGTTCTGCTGATCCCTGGCGCAATCACGCCGGTGCTGGGTTACCTGTTTGCGATTATCGCCGGCACCCTGGTGGCGGGCCTCTCTTACGCGGTGCTGAAACGCCCGGAAGCAGAAGTCGCCGCAAAAGCAGCGTAATTTATCTTTCTCCAGAAAGGGCAGAGGCAACTCTGCCCTTTTTTTTGCCTTTAATCGTGCAGCGGTTCGCAGTTTTTTGTTGAGCAGAAAACGGTATCTACAAAAATTTGTGATTCTGTTCATATACATTTCATGATCCTTTTTTGGACCTATTTACTTTCCCCTTCTTACGCATACTATGAACACGTGTTCACATACAAACACATGCTCTAATAGTCTTTAAGGTAACTACCTCGCTTAATTGTCATTGCGATGGCCTGCGTGCCAGAGGATGTTCTATGCGTGAAAAGGATTATATTGTTGTAATTGGTTCTGCAAATATGGATGTTGCGGGATATTCACACGCCTCGCTGAATTATGCAGACTCTAACCCAGGAAAAATAAAATTTACCCCCGGCGGCGTAGGCCGCAATATTGCGCAAAACCTTGCCTTACTGGGGAAAAACGTCTGGCTGTTTTCCGCCGTCGGCGATGATTTTTACGGTCAGTCACTGCTGTCGCAAACCCAGGCCGCCGGTGTGCAGGTAGAAAAATGCCAGGTCATCGCGGGTGAGGGAACCTCCAGTTATTTATCGTTACTGGATAACACCGGTGAAATGCTGGTAGCCATTAATGATATGGCCATTTCTGACTACATTAACCCGCAATATCTGGCCCACCATCTCTCATTTTTACGGGCGGCAAAAGCGGTGGTGGTTGACTGCAATCTCAGTGAATCTACCCTGGGCTGGATCTTCGAAAACGCAGGCCAGGCGCCGGTATTCGTTGACCCGGTCTCCGCCTGGAAGTGCAACAAAGTGCGTGACTGGCTGGGTCATATCCACACCCTCAAACCCAACCGCATCGAGGCCGAAACCCTCAGCGGCATCCCGTTCACCTGCGCGGCGGATGCGCCGAAAGTCGCAGCCTGGTTTCACGCGCACGGTCTGTTCCGGCTGGTGTTAAGCATGGGCGGCGACGGCGTTTATTACAGTGAGAAAGGGGGAGAAAGCGGCTGGTCAGCCCCCTTCAAAACCCGGCTGGTGAACGTGACCGGGGCGGGCGACGCCATGATGGCGGGGCTGGCGTTCTGCTGGCTGGAGGGAGACACGTTCGCGCGTGCCGTTCGTTTTGCCCAGGGCTGTTCTTCGCTGGCGCTGGCATCGATGTATACCAATAACCCTGATTTATCGTCTGAAAATGTTAACGCATTAATGGAGAGAGAACATGTCTGAATTAAAATTATCTGCCGGGTTCCTGCAAATTTCTCCTGAAGTTCAGGACGCATTAAATAATAAAAAACCGATCGTGGCGCTTGAATCCACCATTATTTCTCATGGCATGCCTTTCCCACAAAATGCCCAGACGGCACTGGAAGTTGAAGATGCTATCCGCCAGCAGGGTGTTGTTCCGGCCACTATCGCTATTATTCATGGCGTAATGAAAGTGGGCCTGAGCAAAGAAGAGATTGAATTATTAGGCCGTGAGGGCCACGCCGTAACCAAAGTCAGCCGCCGGGATCTGCCTTTTGTGGTGGCTGCTGGAATAAATGGCGCGACGACGGTGGCCTCAACCATGATTATTGCGGCGATGGCCGGAATTAACGTCTTCGCCACCGGCGGCATTGGCGGGGTACACCGTGGGGCGGAACATACCTTTGATATTTCCGCCGATTTACAGGAGCTGGCAAAAACCAACGTGGCCGTGGTGTGCGCCGGGGCAAAATCGATTCTCGATCTTGGATTAACCACCGAATATCTGGAAACCTACGGGGTGCCGTTAATTGGTTATCAGACCCAGTCCCTGCCTGCCTTCTTCTGTCGTACCAGCCCGTTTGAGGTCAGCATTCGTCTCGACAGCGCAGAAGCCATCGCCCGCGCAATGGCCGTGAAATGGCAGACCGGCCTCAACGGCGGCCTGGTGGTGGCGAATCCCATCCCGGAACAGTTCGCCATGCCGGAAGAGACCATCAACGCCGCCATCGACCAGGCAGTGAAGGAAGCGGAAGAGCAGGGCGTTACCGGCAAAGCCAGTACGCCGTTCCTGCTGGCCCGTGTGGCGGAATTAACCGGCGGCGACAGCCTGAAATCCAATATTCAGCTGGTCTTTAACAATGCCCGCCTGGCCTGCGATATCGCTAAGTCTTACCAGCGCCTCGCATAACCTTTCCACAGGCAGTTTGCCGTCGCCTGTCTTCGCAGTGGAATCACGGATACCCGGCCTGTCGCCGGGTTTTCAGGTAAGGAAATCATTATGGACGTAATGAGAAGTCTGCTGGGTATGGCGGTACTGTTAGCGATAGCCTTCCTCCTTTCAATCAATAAACGCCGCATCAGCCTGCGTACCGTGGGGGCCGCTTTCATCTTGCAGGTGGCCATCGGCGGCATCATGCTCTATTTCCCACCCGGTAAATGGCTGGTTGAACAGGCCGCCATCGGGGTGAGTAAGGTCATGTCCTACAGCGATGCCGGGAGCGCCTTTATCTTTGGCGCGCTGGTCGGACCGAAGATGGATACCCTGTTTGACGGGGCCGGGTTCGTGTTTGCGTTCCGCGTTCTGCCCGCCATTATCTTTGTGACCGCGCTGATAAGCCTGCTGTACTACATTGGCGTGATGGGGCTGCTGATCCGGATTCTGGGCGGCATTTTCCAGAAGGCGCTGCGCATCAGTAAAATTGAATCCTTCGTGGCGGTGACCACTATTTTCCTCGGGCAAAACGAGATCCCGGCGATAGTAAAACCGTTCATTGATAAGCTGAACCGCAACGAGCTGTTTACCGCTATTTGTAGCGGCATGGCGTCGATTGCCGGTTCAATGCTGATTGGCTACGCGGGAATGGGGGTGCCGATTGATTACCTGCTTGCTGCCTCGCTGATGGCGATCCCCGGCGGGATCCTGTTTGCCCGTCTGCTGAGTCCGGCGACGGAAGCGTCGCAGGTCACCTTTGAAAACCTGTCGTTCAGCGACACGCCGCCGAAAAGCATTATTGAAGCCGCGGCCACCGGGGCGATGACCGGCTTAAAAATCGCCGCCGGGGTGGCGACAGTGGTGATGGCGTTTGTGGCGATCATCGCCCTGCTGAACGGGATGCTGGGCGGCATCGGCGGCTGGTTTGGCATTGAAAGCCTGAGCCTGGAAGGGCTGTTTGGCTACGCGCTGGCGCCGCTGGCGTGGATTATGGGGGTGGAGTGGCAGGATGCCACCCTGGCCGGCAGCCTGATTGGACAGAAGCTGGCGATTAACGAGTTCGTCGCCTATCTCAACTTCTCACCGTACCTGCAAAGCGCCGGTCAACTGGATGTGAAAACCATTGCCATTATCTCTTTCGCCCTGTGTGGTTTTGCTAACTTCGGCTCGATCGGGGTGGTGGTGGGGGCGTTTTCTGCGGTGTCGCCCCGGCGCGCCCCGGAGATAGCCCAGCTTGGCGTCCGGGCGCTGGTGGCGGCAACGCTCTCTAACCTGATGAGCGCCACCATCGCGGGCTTCTTTATCGGTTTAGCAGGCTAACGGCGCAGGCCGGGTAGGGGATCTACCCGGCCGGTTTACGGCTGGCTGTCAAGCAGCAACAGGGTGTTATCGACCGACAGCGTCGGGTTGTTGATGCTTTCACTGGCCCGGGAGAGCGCTGCGCAGGCAACAGCAAACCGGGCGCTGTCCGTAAAATCGCTCCCGTCGAGGAAGCCATAAATCAGCCCGGCCATAAAGGCGTCATCGGCACCAAAGCGGTCGACCACCGGGTGGGCAGGCGGCGTCAGCAGGAACGGCTCTGCGCCCTGGGCGCTGCACAGCACCGAATCCTCTTCCAGACAGACCACTATCCGCTGCACCCCTTTCTCATGCAGGGCGGCGAGGGCAGCATGACAATCATCGCACTCCGCCAGAATCTGCAGCTCCTTCAGGGTGGGCTTCAGGGTGTGGATGCGCGAGAGCCAGGGTTTGACGCGGTCGGCCTTAAATTCCGAAACCGTGTCGACAAAGACCGGCACATCCCCGGCGAGGGTAAAGACCCACTCCAGCGACTCCGCTGTGAGGTTGCAGTCCGCCAGGATCACCCCGGCATGGGCCAGCAGCTCGCGCGACTGGTTCAGCAGCTGTGGTGTCAGCCCTTGCAGGATATGGGTATCGTTGATCGCCAGAACGGTATCATCCTGCGGATTAGCAATCGACAGATAGGTCGACGTACTTTGTCCGTGCAGGCGGAGGGTGCTCTGGACGTTAACGCCTGCCTGCCGGGTCTGTTCCAGCAGGGTTTCGCCATAAAAATCGCTGCCAACGGCAGAAATCAGGTGCACCTCGCGCCCGAGCAGCGCCAGATTATGGGCGATGTTACGCGCCACGCCACCCGCCGCGCACTGAATGGCCCCGGGATGGGAGGAGGGTTCCGGGAAGCGGATATCCGCCACCCCGCGAATATCCATATTGATGGCACCCAGCGCCACGCAGTAATCCTGTTCGGTGAGGATATAGCCTTTCCCCTTGATCGCCCCTTTACGCATTAAATCCATAATGTGCGCGGCGACGCGCGAGCGGCTGATATCCAGGATCTGGGCGATCTCATGCTGTTGAATAAGAGGGTTCCGCCGCAGGATCTTCAGGATCTGCTTTTCCCTTTCGTTCATCATTATGCGGTGGCCTCGGCATGTTGCTGCGCTTTAAGCCAGGCGATCTCCTCGGCCCAGATATCCGGGTTGATGGTCTCCAGCACCATCGGGATACCGTCGAATCGCGGGTCCTGCATGATAAAGCGGAAGGCATCATGGCCGATGTTGCCCTCGCCCAGGCTGTGGTGACGGTCAACGCGGCTGCCGAAGGCGCTTTTCGCGTCGTTAAGGTGCATACCGCGCAGGTACTTAAAGCCGACGATGCGCTCGAATGCGGCGAAGGTCTTCTCGCACTCCTCAATACTGCGCAGGTCATACCCGGCGGCAAAGGCGTGACAGGTATCTATGCAGACGCCAACGCGGGTTTTATCTTCCACGCCGTCAATGATGGCCGCCAGATGCTCAAAGCGGAACCCGAGATTGCTGCCCTGGCCTGCCGTGTTTTCAATGACCGCCGTGACGCCTTCAGTCTGCGCCAGGGCGATGTTGATCGACTCGGCGATACGGGCCAGGCACGCATCCTCGTCGATTTGTGACAGATGGCTGCCGGGATGGAAGTTCAGCAGCGTCAGGCCGAGCTGCTCGCAGCGCCGCATCTCATCCAGGAAGGCGTCACGGGATTTGTCCAGCGCCTCCTGAACCGGATGGCCGAGGTTAATCAGGTAGCTGTCGTGAGGCAGGATCTGACCGGGGGTGAAGTGGTATTTTTCGCAGGCCGCTTTGAACTCATCAATCACCTGAGTGGTTAACGGCGCGGCGCGCCACTGGCGCTGATTTTTGGTGAACAGGGCGAAAGCGGTCGCCTCGATTTCGGCGGCGCGAATGGCGGCATTTGCCAGACCGCCGGCAGCGCTGACGTGCGCTCCAACATATTTCATAAAGGGACTCCTGTTAACCCGCAAACGCTTATGATAGCGGGTTAACAGGATAAGGCTACAGCGGTTTATGCCATCAGGCTATGAACCGCCAGGTTAATGGCGCCCCCGCCGACAATCAGCCAGACGAAGAGCAGCAGCGCCATCAGCAGCGGTTTCGCCCCGGCCTTTTTCAGCGCGCTGACGTGGGTGGTTAAGCCCAACGCCGCCATCGCCATCGCCAGCAGCACCGTATCCAGGGTCACCAGCATATCCACCACTGCTTTTGGCAGCAGATGGAACGAATTGAAGATGGCTACCACGATAAAGAGGATCGCAAACCACGGAATGGTGATTTTGCTCTTTTCCCCGTTACCCGCTGGCGCAAGCTGTTTCACCCGCGCGGCGAGGATCAGCAGGAACGGAGCCAGCATCATTACCCGCAGCATTTTGGCGATCACCGCCGCGTTCTCTGCGTCCGGGCTGATAGCGTGACCGGCCGCCACGACCTGGGCGACTTCGTGCATTGTCGAACCGATGTAAATACCGTAGGTTTCCGGGCTGAACCAGTGGGCAACCAGCGGATACATGGCCGGATAAAGGAAGATCGCCAGGGTACCGAAGATCACCACCGTCGCCACGGCAACCGTCACCTTGCTGGATTCAGCCTTCACCACCGGCTCGGTCGCCAGGACCGCCGCCGCGCCGCAAATGCTGCTGCCTGCGCCAATCAGCCAGCTGGTCTGCTTGTCGAGGCCAAATACCTTCTGGCCGATAAAGCAGGCAAGTAAGAAGGTGCTGGTCAGGGTTAATACGTCAATGGCGATCCCGCTGACCCCGACGTCGGCAATCTGTGCGAAAGTGAGGCGAAAACCATACAGGATGATCCCCAGTCGCAGCAGGTGCTGTTTGGCGAAGATCACGCCGCCGTCGCACGGCTTGTAGATCCGCGGATAGACCGTATTCCCGACCACCATCCCCAACAGGATAGCCAGAGTCAGGGCGCTGAAACCTGCTCCCGCCACCGCCGGAATACTGCCGCCCCAAAGGGCCACGCCGGTAACCAGCGCGCTGAGCGCAAGGCCTGGAATGTAGTGCCACACTGTACGATGATGCTGCAGGGTGAGTGTTGTCATAACCTTCTCCTTTTCTCTGGCTAAAAGGTTACGGCGCTCTGGCTTAAAAATAAAATTGATTATATATTTATAATTAATCTTTATAAGTGGTAAGCAATCGGCTTACCGTACCGGATGGCAACTATGCATATTACGTTACGCCAGCTTGAAGTCTTCGCCGAAGTGCTGAAAAGCGGATCGACGACCCAGGCTTCCCAGATGCTGGCGCTCTCCCAGTCTGCGGTCAGCGCTGCGCTGACCGATCTCGAAGGCCAGCTTGGGGTTCAGCTCTTTGACAGGGTAGGGAAGCGGCTGGTAGTGAACGAGCACGGGCGGCTGCTTTACCCGCGTGCGCTGGCGCTGCTGGAGCAGACCGTCGAAATCGAACAGCTGTTTCGCGAGGATAACGGCGCCATTCGCGTCTATGCCAGCAGCACCGTCGGCAACTATATCCTGCCCGAAGTGATTGCCCGCTACCGCCGGGATTTTCCGGGTCTGCCGCTGGAGATGAGCGTCGGTAACAGCCAGGATGTGATTAACGCGGTGATCGATTTTCGGGTGGATATCGGCCTTATCGAGGGGCCATGCCATAACGCCGACATCATTGCGGAGCCCTGGCTGGAGGATGAGCTGGTGGTCTTTGCCTCCCCGGCCTCTTCTTTATTACAGCAGGAGGTCACGCTGGAACGCCTGGCGCAGGCGCCGTGGATTTTACGCGAGCAGGGGTCGGGCACGCGTGAGATCGTCGATTACCTGCTGCTTTCGCATCTGCCGCAATTTCATATGGGCATGGAGCTGGGTAACTCGGAGGCCATCAAACATGCGGTGCGCCACGGCCTTGGCATCAGCTGCCTGTCGCGCCGGGTGATTGCCGAACAGCTGGAGAGTGGCACCCTGGTGGAGATCCCCGTTCCGCTGCCGAACAAGCTGGTGCGCACCCTGTGGCGCATCCATCACCGCCAGAAGCACCTCTCTAATTCCCTGCAACGTTTCCTGCGTTACTGCGAAATGTAAGCCCGCCCGGCGGCCTTTTGCCCGCCGGGATCTATTCCTCGCGCCAATGCCATTCTCTGCTTTACTTATAATCCTGGACCGGTCATGAAGCTCTCTTATAACAGGGCATTTGTGCCGGAAGAGCTGGCGATCGTCTGCTACAATCGCGCCTCATTTTTTGAATGGACAGCATTTTCACATGGTTTCCGAAACTAAAACCACAGAAGCGCCCGCGCTACGTCGCGAACTCAAGGCGCGTCACCTGACGATGATCGCCATTGGCGGATCCATCGGTACAGGCCTCTTTGTCGCCTCTGGTGCGACCATTTCTGCAGCGGGTCCTGGCGGCGCGCTCTTTTCCTATATTCTGATCGGTTTGATGGTCTACTTCCTGATGACCAGCCTGGGCGAACTGGCGGCGTATATGCCGGTGTCCGGCTCTTTTTCTACCTATGGCCAGAAATATGTTGAAGAAGGCTTCGGCTTCGCGCTGGGCTGGAACTACTGGTACAACTGGGCGGTCACCATCGCCGTGGACCTCGTCGCCGCACAGCTGGTGATGACCTGGTGGTTCCCGGATACGCCGGGCTGGATCTGGAGCGCCGTCTTCCTCGCGGTGATCTTCCTGCTGAACTACATCTCCGTGCGCGGCTTCGGTGAAGCGGAATACTGGTTCTCGCTGATCAAAGTCGCAACGGTCATCATCTTTATCGTCGTGGGCATCGCGATGATCGTCGGCATCTTCAAAGGCGCCGAACCGGCAGGCTGGAGCAACTGGACGGTGGGCGATGCGCCATTTGCCGGGGGCTTCTCGGCGATGATCGGCGTGGCGATGATTGTCGGCTTCTCCTTCCAGGGGACAGAGCTTATCGGTATTGCCGCAGGTGAATCCGAAAACCCGGAGAAGAACATTCCCCGCGCGGTACGGCAGGTGTTCTGGCGTATCCTGCTGTTCTATGTGTTCGCCATCCTGATTATCAGCCTGATCATTCCGTATACCGATCCGAGCCTGCTGCGTAACGATGTGAAAGACATCAGCGTCAGCCCGTTCACGCTGGTCTTCCAGCATGCCGGTCTGCTCTCTGCGGCAGCGGTGATGAATGCGGTGATCCTGACGGCGGTACTGTCGGCGGGTAACTCCGGGATGTATGCCTCTACCCGTATGCTCTACTCCCTGGCCTGTGACGGTAAAGCCCCGCGCATCTTCTCTAAGCTGTCCCGCGGCGGCGTACCGCGTAACGCGCTGTATGCCACTACCGTGATTGCCTGCCTGTGCTTCCTGACCTCGATGTTCGGCAACCAGACGGTCTACCTGTGGCTGCTCAACACCTCCGGCATGACGGGCTTCATCGCCTGGCTGGGTATTGCCATCAGTCATTACCGTTTCCGCCGCGGCTATGTGAAGCAGGGTTACGATATTAACAACCTGCCGTACCGTTCCGGGTTCTTCCCGCTGGGGCCGATCTTCGCCTTTGTGCTGTGTCTGATCATTACTCTGGGCCAGAACTACGAAGCCTTCCTGGCCGACACCATCGACTGGGGCGGCGTGGCGGCCACCTATATTGGTATCCCGCTGTTCCTGATTATCTGGTTTGGTTACAAGCTGGCGAAAGGGACGAAGTTCGTAAGCTATAAAGATATGGATTTCCCGAATAGCTTTAAAAAATAAGCGCAACGCCTCTCTTTAACCCGCTCATTCGAGCGGGTTTTTTATCTCTCCACATTATGCCGTCTTGACATAACTTTTAACAATTGAATTGATAATAGTTATCGTTTGCCTTATCATTACATCTTAATAAAAAAAAGCTATGTGAGCAGTACCTGTTTGATTTTGCTGTTTTTACCTCATGGAGAAATGGAATGTTTAGGTTGAATCCCTTCGTTCGGGGAGGGCTGTGCGCGTCTGCTCTTTCCCTGGCGCTGCCGGTTGTTGCGGCGGAATCTGGCGACACAATGGTCGTTACCGCCTCGGCCAACGAGCAAAACCTGAAGGATGCCCCCGCCAGTATCAGCGTCATCACGCAGCAGGATCTGCAGCGTAAGCCAGTGCAGAACCTGAAAGATGTGTTACAGGACGTGCCGGGCGTGCAGTTAACTAACGAAGGGGACAACCGGAAGGGCGTCAGTATCCGCGGGCTGGACAGCAGCTATACGCTGATCCTGATCGACGGCAAACGCGTCAACTCGCGCAACGCCGTTTTTCGCCATAACGATTTCGACCTAAACTGGGTTCCGGTAGATGCCATCGAGCGCATCGAAGTGGTGCGCGGGCCGATGTCCTCCCTCTACGGCTCCGATGCCCTGGGCGGCGTGGTAAACATCATCACCAAAAAGATCGGCCAGAAATGGACCGGCACGCTCACCGCCGATACCACCCTTCAGGAGCATCGCGATCGCGGTGATACCTACGGCGGCCAGTTCTATACCAGCGGCCCGCTGGTGGATGGCGTCCTCGGCCTGAAAGCCTTCGGCAGCGTATCCCAGCGTGATAAAGACGATCCGCAGACCTCCTCTACCAGCGCCACCGGCGAAACGCCGCGTATCGAAGGCTTCACCAGCCGCGATGCCAACGTCGAATTTGCCTGGACCCCGAACGAAAACCACGATTTCACCGCCGGGTATGGTTTCGACCGTCAGGATCGTGATTCCGACTCGCTGGACAAAAACCGCCTGGAGCGCCAGAACTACTCCCTGAGCCATAACGGCCGTTGGGGCGTGGGTAACAGCGAGCTGAAATTCTACGGCGAGAAGGTCGACAACAAGAACCCGGGCAACGCCAGCCCGATTACGTCCGAAAGCAACTCCGTTGACGGCAAATATGTTCTGCCGCTGGGGGAAATCAACCAGCTGCTGACCTTCGGCGGAGAGTGGCGTCACGATAAGCTGAAAGATCCGGTAAACCTGTCCGGCGGCTCCAGCAGCAATACCTCGGCCAGCCAGTATGCGCTGTTCCTGGAAGACGAATGGCGGATTTTCGAACCGCTGGCGTTGACCACCGGCGTGCGTATGGATGACCACGAAACCTACGGCGACCACTGGAGCCCGCGTGCCTACCTGGTCTATAACGCCACCGATACCGTCACGGTGAAGGGCGGCTGGGCAACGGCATTCAAAGCGCCGTCCCTGTTGCAGCTGAGCCCGGACTGGACCACCGGCTCCTGCCGTGGCGCCTGTGAAATCGTCGGTAGCCCGGATCTGAAACCGGAAACCAGCGAAAGCTTCGAGCTGGGTCTCTACTACAGCGGCGAAGAGGGGTGGTCAGAAGGCGTTCAGGCCAGCATCACCACCTTCCAGAATGACGTCGATGACCGGATCAGCATCAGCCGTACTGCCAACGTCAACCAGGCGCAGGGTTACCCGAACTATGTCGGGCTGAATGTCGACGGCGAGCCGATTTTCCGCTACTACAACGTCAATAAGGCGCGTATCCGCGGGGTAGAGACGGAGGTGAAGTTCCCGATTGCCGAAGACTGGCGAATGACGCTGAATTACACCTATAACGACGGGCGTGATATCAGCAACGGCGAGAACAAACCGCTCTCCGAGCTGCCGTTCCATACCGCGAACGGCACCCTTGACTGGCAGGCGACGCAGGACTGGTCCTTCTACGTGCAGGGGAACTATACCGGCGAGAAACGCGCCCTGACCGATGGCGCAGCAACGCCGGGCGGCTACGTGGTGTGGAACACCGGCGGCGCATGGCAGGCGACCAAAAACGTCAAGCTGCGTGCCGGGGTGATGAACCTGCTGGATAAAGATCTCAGCCGCGACGACTACAGCTACACCGAAGAAGGGCGCCGTTACTTTATGGCGGTGGATTACCGCTTCTGATGGTTAAAGCGCCGGGCGGCGATTGACTCCCTCTCCCTGTGGGAGAGGGTTGGGGTGAGGGCATCAGGCCGCACTTACTTCAACAGCTGCTGCGCATGGAAGCGCAGATGATCTTCAATAAAGGTCGCAATGAAATAGTAGCTGTGATCGTACCCCGGCTGGATACGTAACGTCAGCGGCCAGCCCTTCTGGCGCGCGGCTTCCGCCAGCACTGCCGGTTGTAACTGCGTCGCGAGGAACTGATCGGCATCGCCCTGGTCGATAAGGGTCGGGATCGCCTGTTCCGGCTGGCTGGCCAGCATCAGCGCACAGCTGTCCCACTCCTGCCAGGTGGCGGCATCTTCGCCCAGATAATGTGTGAACGCTTTCTGCCCCCAGGGGACCTGGGCCGGGTTCACAATCGGCGCAAACGCCGACACGCTGACGTATTTACCCGGGTTTTTCAGCGCCATCACCAGCGCACCGTGCCCGCCCATCGAATGGCCGCTGATCGCGCTGCGATCCGCTACCGCAAATTCCGCCTGGATCAGCCCCGGCAGCTCGTCGCGCAGGTAATCGTACATGCGGTAATGCTGCACCCACGGAGCCCGGGTGGCGTTCAGGTAGAACCCGGCCCCTTTACCGAGGTCGTATCCGGCATCGTCCGCCACGTCGTCACCGCGCGGGCTGGTGTCCGGCATGACCAGCGCAATTCCCAGTTCAGCCGCCACGCGCTGGGCACCCGCTTTGGTGGTGAAGTTTTCGTCATTGCAGGTCAGGCCGGAGAGCCAGTACAGCACCGGCGGTTTTGCGCTGCCGATTACCGGAGGAAGAAAAATGCTGAACGTCATTGCGCAGTTCAGCACCCTGGAGTCGTGACGCCAGCGCTGCTGTCGGCCTTCAAAACAGTGGTGCTCTTCGAGCAGTTCCATGCAGGGCTCCTTATGAAAGGTGATATCGGTCAGGAAAGCCATAATACAGATAATTCAGTTACGTGTGAGTAACTTTCACTTCCGCATTGACGTCATATCCTGCATCATGAATTTACGAAACTTTAACATCTGGAGTGGTCATGGCGCTGCGTATCGCGCTCAGCGGATTTGTGGTTCTGGTGGTGGCGATGGGAATAGGGCGCTTTGCCTTTACCCCGCAGGTGCCGCTGATGATTGCGGCGGGCGAACTCACCCTGACCAGCGCCGGGCTGGTGGCGGCAATGAACTATCTTGGCTATCTGGTCGGGGCATGGGATGCCATGCGCGCGCACCGGTTTGTCGAAGGGCGTTTATGGCTGGGGATTACGGGCGCGGTGGCGCTGACCCTGCTTTCCGCCGTGGCGGATAACGCGGTGATCCACGGGCTTCTGCGCTTTGTGATTGGCTGCATGAGCGGCTGGTCGATGGTGCTCATCGCCGCCTGGACCAACGAGCGGCTGGCCCATTTCGGCAAGCCGGGCCTGAGTGCCGCGGTGTTTGCCGGGCCGGGGGCGGGCATTGCGATAAGCGGTCTGCTGGCGGTGTGGATCCAGGCCCAGGCGCTGTCGGCCAGTGCCGCCTGGCAAATTTACGGCCTGCTGGCGCTGGTGCTTGTCGCGCTGGTGGCCCGCTACCTGCCGCGCACCGGGCAGTTGCATCGTCCGGGCACCACGCCGGAGCCCTTGACCCTGACCCGGGATCTGCGTCGTCTGGTCTGGAGCTACAGCCTCGCCGGGTTTGGTTACATCCTCCCGGCGACGTTTCTGTCGCAGATGGCGGCGCTGCGCTTTCCTGGCAGCGCCTTTGCCCAGTTTGTCTGGCCGGTGTTCGGGGTCGCCTCGATGCTGGGGATTGCCCTGAGTATTGCCCTGCGCCACGTCTCTACCAGCCACCGTCGGCTGGCGGTGGTGCTCTGGTTGCAGGCGGTGGGCGTGATTGCCGCCTGGCTGATGCCGGGGATGGCCGGTCTGGTGACCGGTGCGCTGCTGGTCGGGGGCGGATTTCTGTGTGCGGTGCAGCTCTCGTTGCTTTACGGGCGCGAGCTGGCGCCGAATCACACGCGTTACATGGCCGGTTTACTCACCACCGGCTATGCGGTCGGGCAGCTGATTGGCCCGATGACCTCGGCACTGTCGAGCTGGCTTACCCATCAGCTTGAGCCCGCGCTGGGCCTTGCCGGTATCGCATTGTTTATTGCGGGCGGACTGGTCTGGCAGCGTCAGGTTGAAAGGTAACGGCAATTGGAATAATTATCGCGGTGAATACTGGATTATGCTCGCCGCCTCGCGCACAATGAGTGCACATTTTGCCCCACGGAGGGCAGAAGAGCGCCACACCTGCAGGAGAAAAGAATGTCATCAATGAGTAAAGAAGCTGCCCTTGTCCATGAAGCGCTGGTAGCACACGGCCTTGAAACGCCGCTGCGCCCACCGGTTCAGGAGATGGACAACGAAACACGTAAACGTCTTATTTCCGGGCACATGACCGAAATCATGCAGCTGCTCAATCTCGATTTGAGTGATGACAGTCTGATGGAGACCCCACGTCGCATCGCCAAAATGTATGTCGATGAGATTTTCTCCGGCCTTGATTACGCCAATTTCCCGAAAATCACCGTCATCGAAAACAAGATGAAGGTCGATGAGATGGTAACGGTGCGCGATATCACCCTGACCAGCACCTGCGAGCATCACTTTGTTACCATCGACGGTAAAGCGACCGTGGCCTACATCCCGAAAGATGCGGTGATTGGTCTGTCGAAAATCAACCGTATCGTGCAGTTCTTTGCCCAGCGTCCGCAGGTGCAGGAGCGTTTGACCCAGCAGATCCTTATCGCGCTGCAAACGCTGCTTGGCACTAACAACGTGGCGGTATCGATTGATGCAGTGCATTACTGCGTGAAAGCGCGCGGTATTCGTGATGCGACCAGCGCCACCACCACCACCTCGCTGGGCGGTCTGTTCAAATCGAGCCAGAATACCCGCCAGGAGTTCCTGCGCGCCGTCCGTCACGTTAGCTAATCGTCAGGGCAGGGTACATGGAAAGAAATGTCACGCTGGATTTCGTTCGTGGCGTCGCTATTCTGGGTATCCTGCTGCTGAATATAAGCGGCTTCGGTTTGCCGAAGGCCGCTTACCTCAATCCCGCCTGGTATGGCGATATCACCCTCCGCGACGCCTGGACATGGGCTGGGCTGGATCTCTTTGCGCAGGTCAAATTCCTCACTCTGTTTGCGCTGCTGTTCGGCGCTGGCCTTCAGCTGTTACTGAAACGCGGTAAAGGCTGGATCCAGGCCCGGCTCTCTCTGCTGGTGCTGTTCGGCTTTATCCATGGGCTGCTGTTCTGGGATGGCGACATTCTGCTGGCCTACGGGCTGGTGGGGCTGATCTGCTGGCGCATCATCCGCGACGCGCATGATGTGAAAAATCTCTTTAACACCGGCGTAGTGCTGTTCGCGATCGGCGTGGCCATTTTGCTGCTGCTGGGGGTTATTTCAGGCGGGTCGACCAACCGCTCCTGGGTGCCGGATGCGGCGAATCTCCAGTATGAGCAGTACTGGAAGGTGGGCGGCGGTATGGAGGCCATCAGCAACCGGGCGGATATGATTGGCAACAGTCTGCTGGCCCTTGGGGCGCAGTATGGCTGGCAGCTGGCAGGCATGATGCTGATCGGCGCCGCGCTGATGCGTACCGGCTGGCTGAAGGGCGAGTTCAGCCAGCGCCACTACCGGCGTACCGGGATGTGGCTGGTGCTGGTGGGGCTGGCTATTAACCTCCCGGCGGTGATCGCCCAGTGGTATGTGGGCTGGGATTATCGCTGGTGCGCCTTCCTGCTGCAGGCGCCGCGCGAGCTGAGCGCCCCGTTCCAGACCATTGGCTATGCCGCGCTGATATACGGTTTCTGGCCGCAGCTCTGCCGGTTCAGGCTGGTGATGGCGGTGGCCTGCGTGGGGCGCATGGCGCTGAGCAACTATATTTTGCAGACGCTGATCTGCACCACGCTGTTCTATCATCTCGGCTTATTTATGAAATTCGACCGCCTGCAGCTGCTGGGCTTCGTACTGCCCATCTGGCTGGTGAATATCCTTTTCTCCGTGCTCTGGCTGCGTCATTTCCGCCAGGGGCCGCTGGAATGGCTGTGGCGTCAATTGACCGCGCGTGCGTCAGGGGTTTCATCAGGTAATACATCCGGATAACGATCTGGATCACAATCATTAACAAAACGGATGTAACCGTTTTCATCCTTGTGACCTTCTTCACGTAGTCCTCCTCTTCTCGCTGCCAGAATAGTCACCTTGCTAAACACAGGGGGTGTCTGTGAGTTGCTGCAATCTAAATAAGGGTGGTGAATATGATCACCATTCGTGACGTCGCGCGTCAGGCGGGCGTTTCTGTCGCCACCGTTTCCCGGGTGCTTAATAACAGCGCGCTGGTCAGTCCGGAAACGCGTGAGTGCGTGATGAAAGCCGTCACGGCGCTGGGTTACCGGCCGAATGCGAACGCCCAGGCGCTGGCGACGCAGGTCAGCGATACCATCGGCGTGGTGGTGATGGATGTGTCGGATGCCTTCTTTGGTGCGCTGGTAAAAGCCGTGGATATGGTCGCTCAGGAGCACAACAAATATGTGCTGATCGGCAACAGCTATCACGAAGCGGAAAAGGAGCGCAACGCCATAGAGGTGTTGATTCGCCAGCGCTGTAACGCCCTGATCGTGCACTCAAAAGCGTTAAGCGATGAAGAGCTTTCCGCCCTGATGGAGCAGATCCCCGGCATGGTGTTGATTAACCGCATCGTCCCTGGCTACGCCCACCGCTGCGTCTGCCTCGATAACGTCAGCGGCGCGATGATGGCGACGCGAATGCTGATGAACAACGGCCATCAGCGCATCGGCTATCTGGCCTCCAGCCACCGCATTGAGGATGACGACATGCGCCGGGAGGGCTGGCAGAAAGCCATGCTGGAACAGGGCATTACGGCCTCGGAAAGCTGGATTGGCACCGGCGCGCCGGACATGCAGGGCGGGGAAGCGGCGATGGTAGAGCTGCTCGGACGTAACCTGCAGCTGACCGCGGTCTTTGCCTATAACGACAGCATGGCCGCGGGTGCGCTCACGGCGCTGAAAGACAACGGCATTGCGGTGCCGCAGCATCTGTCACTGATTGGTTTCGATGATATCCCGATCGCCCGTTACACGGACCCTCAGCTGACAACGGTTCGCTATCCCATCGCCTCTATGGCGCGGCTGGCCACAGAACTGGCGTTACAGGGGGCTGCCGGCAAGCTGGATATCGACGCAACACACTGTTTCATGCCGACTTTAGTGCGTCGCCACTCGGTTGCCATTCGGCAAATTGTGGCTCCGATCACTAACTAATAATTCGTCGTGATGTAACCGTTTTCAATTTGTGAGTAATTTCACAGTAACTTAACAATGCGCTGTCTATGATGTCAGCGTTTTAGCAACTGAAACGCTATGTAACGGTGATTAATCACTTTGACTATAGCTACGGTCCGTTAAACATCCAAAAAAACGCATTCTGGAGCGTTACCGACCAAGGAAGATAGAAATTTTATAAGTGGACTTCGGCCGGCAGTAACGTTTCTTTAACATGTGCCCGCCGAGCCTTATTCACACGAACTACCCTGCATAAAAATCGGAGATATCATGAATAAGAAGGTGTTGACTCTGTCTGCTCTTATGGCAAGCATGCTTTTCGGTGCCACCGCGCACGCTGCAGATAGCCGTATTGGTGTGACTATCTATAAGTATGACGACAACTTCATGTCTGTTGTGCGTAAGGCCATCGAGAAAGAGGGTAAAGGCGCACCAGACGTACAGCTGCTGATGAATGACTCCCAGAATGACCAGTCCAAACAGAACGACCAGATCGACGTTCTGCTGGCAAAAGGCGTGAAAGCACTGGCAATCAACCTGGTTGACCCGGCTGCTGCGGGTACCGTCATTGAGAAAGCACGTGGCCAGAACGTGCCAGTGGTGTTCTTCAACAAAGAACCTTCCCGTAAAGCGCTGGACAGCTACGACAAAGCCTTCTACGTCGGTACTGACTCCAAAGAATCCGGCATTATTCAGGGCGACCTGATTGCTAAACACTGGGCGGCTAACCCGAACTGGGATCTGAACAAAGATGGTCAGGTTCAGTTCGTACTGCTGAAAGGCGAGCCAGGCCACCCGGACGCTGAAGCACGTACCACCTACGTTATCAAAGAGCTGAACGACAAGGGTCTGAAAACCCAGCAGCTGGCATTAGATACCGCCATGTGGGATACCGCTCAGGCGAAAGACAAGATGGACGCATGGCTGTCTGGTCCGAACGCTAACAAAATCGAAGTGGTTATCGCTAACAACGATGCGATGGCAATGGGCGCGGTAGAAGCACTGAAAGCACACAACAAATCTTCTATCCCGGTATTTGGTGTTGATGCCCTGCCTGAGGCCCTGGCACTGGTTAAATCTGGCGCAATGGCCGGTACCGTGCTGAACGATGCTAACAATCAGGCGAAAGCTACCTTCGATCTGGCGAAAAACCTGGCAGAAGGCAAAGGCGCTGCTGACGGTACTAACTGGAAAATCGAAAATAAAGTTGTTCGCGTTCCCTACGTTGGCGTAGATCAGGAAAACCTGGCGCAGTTCACCGGTAAATAAGTTATTGCATTCCACTGGGCGCAGTTTCTGCGCCCTTTTATCACGCGACGCGAGGCCGAGAAGGTATAATTATGGTCAGCACAACGACTCAGTCGTCCGGTGAATACTTGTTGGAAATGAGCGGTATCAACAAGTCTTTTCCCGGTGTTAAAGCACTGGATAATGTTAATTTAAAAGTACGGCCTCACTCCATTCATGCATTAATGGGGGAGAACGGTGCGGGTAAATCAACGTTATTGAAATGCTTATTTGGGATCTATCAAAAAGATTCTGGCAGCATTCTTTTTCAGGGGAAAGAGATCGATTTCCATTCCGCTAAAGAGGCACTGGAAAACGGTATTTCGATGGTTCACCAGGAGCTTAACCTGGTACTTCAGCGTTCTGTTATGGACAATATGTGGCTGGGTCGTTATCCGACCAAAGGCGTATTTGTCGATCAGGACAAAATGTATCGTGACACCAAGGCTATTTTTGATGAACTGGATATTGATATCGATCCGCGCGCGCGCGTCGGTACCTTATCTGTTTCACAGATGCAGATGATCGAAATCGCCAAGGCATTCTCCTATAACGCCAAAATCGTTATTATGGATGAGCCAACGTCTTCATTAACGGAGAAAGAGGTGAACCATCTGTTCACTATTATCCGTAAGCTGAAAGACCGCGGTTGCGGCATCGTTTATATCTCTCACAAAATGGAAGAGATCTTCCAGCTGTGCGATGAAATCACGGTGCTGCGCGACGGCCAGTGGATTGCCACCCAGCCGCTGGAAGGGCTGGACATGGACAAGATCATCGCCATGATGGTTGGCCGCTCCCTGAACCAGCGTTTCCCGAACAAAGAGAACAAGCCGGGCGAAGTGATTCTGGAAGTCCGCAACCTTACGTCGTTGCGCCAGCCCTCTATCCGCGATATCTCCTTCGATCTGCATAAAGGGGAGATCCTTGGCATTGCCGGTCTGGTGGGGGCCAAGCGTACCGATATCGTCGAAACGTTGTTTGGTATTCGCGAGAAATCGGGCGGGACGATCACCCTGCACGGGAAGAAGATTAATAACCACAACGCCAACGAAGCCATTAACCACGGCTTTGCGCTGGTAACGGAAGAGCGCCGCTCGACCGGTATTTATGCGTATCTGGATATTAACTTTAACTCCTTAATTTCTAATATCCATAATTACAAAAACAAAATCGGTCTGCTGGACAATTCCCGTATGAAGAGCGATACCCAGTGGGTAATTGACTCCATGCGCGTAAAAACCCCAGGACATCGCACGCAGATTGGCTCGCTCTCCGGTGGTAACCAGCAGAAGGTTATTATTGGACGCTGGTTGTTAACCCAGCCTGAAATTCTGATGCTGGATGAACCCACCCGCGGTATCGATGTTGGTGCAAAATTTGAAATCTATCAGTTGATTGCTGAATTAGCCAAGAAAGATAAAGGGATTATTATTATTTCTTCCGAAATGCCGGAATTGTTAGGGATCACAGATCGTATTCTGGTTATGAGCAATGGTCTCGTTGCCGGAATTGTTGACACCAAAACGACAACGCAAAACGAAATTTTGCGTCTTGCGTCTTTGCACCTTTAAGATCAGGGGCTCCTCATGAGTGCGTTAAATAAGAAAAGTTTTCTTACTTATCTGAAAGAAGGCGGTATTTACGTTGTTCTTTTAGTCTTGCTGGCCATTATTATTTTCCAGGATCCAACATTCTTAAGTCTGCTGAACTTAAGTAACATTCTGACCCAGTCTTCGGTGCGTATTATTATTGCCCTGGGCGTGGCGGGTCTGATTGTCACCCAGGGTACTGACCTGTCAGCCGGGCGTCAGGTTGGTCTGGCGGCGGTTGTTGCGGCTACGCTCCTGCAGTCGATGGAAAACGCCAACAAGGTGTTCCCGGAGATGGCAACCATGCCAATCTTCCTGGTGATCCTGATTGTCTGCGCCATTGGCGCTATCATCGGCCTGATCAACGGCATCATCATCGCGTACCTGAACGTCACGCCGTTTATCACCACTCTGGGCACGATGATCATCGTTTACGGTATTAACTCCCTGTACTACGACTTCGTGGGCGCATCACCGATTTCCGGTTTCGATAGCGGTTTCTCGACCTTTACGCAGGGCTTTATCGCGATGGGCAGTTTCCGCCTGTCGTACATCACCTTCTACGCGCTGATTGCGGTGGCGTTCGTCTGGATCCTGTGGAACAAAACCCGCTTCGGTAAGAACATCTTCGCCATCGGTGGTAACCCGGAAGCGGCAAAAGTCTCCGGGGTTAACGTTGCCCTGAACCTGCTGGTTATCTATGCCCTGTCCGGCGTGTTCTACGCGTTCGGTGGTCTGCTGGAAGCGGGTCGTATCGGTTCCGCCACTAACAACCTCGGCTTTATGTATGAACTGGATGCCATCGCCGCGTGCGTGGTAGGTGGCGTGTCGTTCAGCGGTGGTGTGGGTACCGTGCTGGGTGTGGTAACCGGTGTGATCATCTTCACCGTGATCAACTACGGTCTGACCTATATCGGCGTGAACCCGTACTGGCAGTACATCATCAAAGGCGCGATCATTATCTTCGCCGTGGCGCTGGACTCACTGAAGTACGCGCGTAAGAAGTAAGATTAAGGTTCACAAAAAACCCGCCTTGTGCGGGTTTTTTTGTGCCCGGCGGCGCTGCGCTTGCACGGGCCTACGGTACGGCAGATGTTATAGGCCGGGTAAGGCGAAGCCTCCACCCGGCGGGGGTTATTTCTTCTTCTGCATCTCAAGAAGCTGGTCAGGCGTTATCGCCGGATAACCCTGGGCATCGGCCGGGACTTCCGTCATTGTCGGGATCGGCACCAGCGGGCCCAGGAACCGTGGTTCACGTTTGAAGAGATAAAGATCCGCCAGCGCCCCCAGACGAGCGCCAAATTCGCGCACCCGGACCGTGAGCATGTCTTTGGGTGACGGAACGGCATAACACTGCGCCTGGATGCCCATATGCAGGGCAATAAACAGCGCCCGTTCGCAGTGGAAACGCTGGGTAATGATGATGAAATCGTTGGTATCAAACACCTTACGCGTGCGGACAATGGAATCGAGGGTTCTGAAACCCGCATAGTCGAGCACGATATCGGCCGGGTCAACGCCTGCGGCAATCAAATCCTTACGCATGGTGACCGGCTCGTTA
This sequence comes from Leclercia adecarboxylata, assembly GCF_023639785.1. NCBI lineage: Bacteria > Pseudomonadati > Pseudomonadota > Gammaproteobacteria > Enterobacterales > Enterobacteriaceae > Leclercia > Leclercia adecarboxylata. Next base: position 3,134,912 of record NZ_CP098325.1, on the reverse strand, counting down.
TAGCTCTGGAGTGCGTTGTCCCCGCTCAGCAGCAGATAATTAACCTTGCCGCTGTTATACGCGTTGAGCGCCCCCTGGATGCGGTAACGGTAATACTGATTGATCACCCCGGTGCGGTAATACTTGGCGGTACCGAGCACCACGCCGACCTGACGGTAGGGCAGATCCTGAAGGTCATCAAAGATATAAGGGGCCGTTTTCCAGCTCATCCAGCGGTCGAGGCCCAGCGCAGTCAACAGCACGATGCCGATCAGGACAACCAGGCTGTAAAACACGCGCTTTAACATACAGATGACTCTTACCAAAGGTGAAATTTCACTCAGGCTACTTTACCCGTCTGGTAAGCGCAAGAAACGGCGGTTTAATTGGGGGGAATTTCATCAGTTGTGCGGGCATTGCTGCCCGCATCAGAGACTTACGCCAGCAATACGCGATCGATGCTGGTGCACCCCAGGGCGCGCAGCGTGGCTGCGGTAGCATCCCACTGGATCAGCGGCGCATCGGCCTTTTCCGCCAGAATGGCGCGCTGAATATCCGGATAGTCGTAACCGTTAAGGCTGAGGAGGTTTAGCGCACCCTGCAACGGCGGCAGCGTCGGGTTGAAGGCGGCATTTTCGGCATAGCTGCCGGTAAAGAATCGCCCGTCACGGCACTCCAGCGCCACGCCGCTTGGCGCGTTGCTGTACGGCGTGTGTGCCTTATTGGCGGCAAGAATGGCGGCCCGGGCCAGTTCGTCTCCGCTTACGGCGTAACCATGGTCCTGCTCATCCATCAGCAGCGACTTAATCTCAAGATCTTTTGGTCCGAACGCATCCGGCAGGTAGTCCGCCAGCGTATGCGGGGCGCGACCCGGCAGGTTGATACGCAGCTCTAAACCACTGTTGAGCTCGTTCATAAACTGACGGCAGTGACCGCACGGGGTGTAATTGACGGTGATTGCCTGCAGGGATTTTTCACCGCGCAGCCAGGCGTGGCTGATGGCGCTCTGCTCGGCGTGAACGGTCTGCTGCATGGTGGCACCGAGAAATTCCATATTGCCGCCGAAGTACCAGGTGCCGCTCACGCCGCGCGCGATGGCGCCAACGTTGAAATGAGAAAGGTCGGCACGGGCGCAGGCGGCCGCCAGGGGCAGAAGCGCAAAGGCCAGCGCGTCATCATCCAGATCCGTGGCACGTTTCAGCCCGGCGACCTGTTCAGCCGTCAGCAGGGCGGGGAAGTGTGCATCCGCCAGAACCGGGGCCAGGGCTGACTGCAAATTCTCTGCAAGCTGAGCGAAAGCGGAATGAAAACGTGGATGCATGGCGTTGCCTCATAAAGGTTAATGGATCAGTAGTGTACGGAGCCGTTGGGGCTTTATATGTGACTTAGATCTCATTATGTGTGCAACTTATGAAACTCAAATGAAAAATGCGCGACGCGTCGCAAATTTTAGCCCACTACCGCCAGAATAATCGGGAACAGGAACGGCGCGATCAGCGAGGTTAAAATTCCGCAGATCACCAGCGCCAGAGAACTGAATGCCCCTTCCTGATAGTCCAGCTCCGCGCAGCGGGCGGTGCCGAGGGCATGCGAGGCGGTACCCATCGCCAGACCGCGGGCTGATTTAGTGCGAATGCGCATGGCATTCAGCAGCGTATGGCCTAATACCGCTCCCAGAATACCGACATAAATCACGCATACGGCGCTGATCGCCGGAATGCCGCCGAGGCTGCCGCCCACCGCCATCGCGATCGGGGTGGTGACGGATTTGGGTAAAATGGAGGCCGCAATTTCCGGCGTTGCGCCCATCAGCAGCGCCACCGACGTGCCGGTGATCATCGCCACCACGCTACCGACCAGACAGATGGTGATAATGGATTTCCACCGGGCACGGATCTGGTGCAGCTGTTCATACAGCGGAAACGCCAGCGCCACCACCGCAGGCTGGAGCAGGTCGTTAAGGACTTTGCTGCCCTGGAAATAGTGCGCGTAGGGGATGCCGGTCACCAGCAGGAAAGGAATGATCACCACCATCGCCACCAGCAGCGGGTTGAGAAGGGGGAACTTCAGGCGCACCGCCAGCTTGCGGGCGGCGAAGAATACCGCGAGGGTCAGCGGCAGGGACCACCAGATATTCGCCATCATTTTTTCTGTCCTTTCTGCCCAACCACTTTACGTTCCCCATGCGCGAGATGCGTGCTCCAGCTGACCACCAAAAATACCACCAGGGTACTGATGGTGCAGGAGACGAATATCGGACCAAACTGCGCGCTCAGCAGATCGTAATACTGCATCACCCCCACGCCGATGGGGACGAACAGCAGCGCCATATAGCGGATCAGCACCGAGCAGCCGGGCTTAACCCAGTTTGCCGGGAGAATTTGCAGCGCAAGCAGCACAAACAGAATCAGCATGCCAATAATGCTGCCGGGAATGGTGATCGGCAGAAGGGAGGCGAGAAAAATACCTGCGTACAGGCAGGCGTAGATCAGGACGAACGCGCGCAGGTATTGCCAGACGACTATCAGAGATTTATTCATGGTGAAAGCCCTTGATGAAACGCATTCATCATACAATTAAAACCCGAAACGTGCTACGGATCACATCATGACTTTTGAGCATACCAGACATTCCCATTGGGAACCCTGGGCATTCCCCCGGGAATAGGGGTAAAAACATTATAAATCAGCCTGCTTCCGCCAGCCCCGAATCAGGGCTTTCCACCGTTACACAGAGCAGATACCATAGCGCGTCTTTTTTTACGGGTACTGATATGCGTGTATTACTGGCACCGATGGAAGGCGTGCTCGATTCGCTGGTGCGCGAGCTGCTGACCGACGTTAACGATTATGATCTCTGCATCACCGAGTTTCTTCGGGTGGTGGATATGTTGTTGCCGGTAAAATCGTTTTACAGACTCTGCCCGGAGCTGCATCGCCAGAGCCGCACCGCCTCCGGCACCCTGGTGCGGGTACAGCTGCTGGGGCAATATCCAGAGTGGCTGGCGGAAAACGCCGCCCGTGCCGTCGAGCTGGGCTCCTGGGGGGTTGATCTCAACTGCGGCTGTCCGTCGAAAATGGTGAACGGCAGCGGCGGCGGGGCCACGCTGCTAAAAGATCCCGAGCTTATCTACCGTGGGGCCAAAGCGATGCGCGAGGCGGTGCCTTCGCATCTGCCGGTGACGGTGAAGGTGCGCCTCGGCTGGGACAGCGGCGACCGCCAGTTTGAAATTGCCGATGCGGTCCAGCAGGCGGGCGCTACCGAGCTGGTGGTGCACGGGCGCACCAAAGAGGATGGCTACAAAGCTGAGCGCATAAACTGGCAGGCCATCGGCGAGATCCGCAAACGGCTGGCCATCCCGGTGGTGGCGAACGGCGAAATCTGGGATCGCGAGAGCGCGCTGGCCTGCATGGCCGCAACCGGCTGCGATGCCATTATGATCGGGCGCGGGGCGCTTAACGTGCCGAACCTCAGCCGGGTGATTAAATACGACGAGCCGCGTATGCCGTGGCCGGACGTCGTTACGCTATTGAAGAAATACTCCCGTCTCGAAAAGCAGGGCGACACCGGCCTGTATCATGTGGCGCGCATCAAACAGTGGCTGAGCTACCTGCGCAAAGAGTACGATGAGGCCCTGGATCTGTTCCAGGAGATCCGTACCCTGCAAACCTCCGCGGATATTGCCCGGGTTATTCAGGCGAAGTAACACTTCGATCTGCGTCACGTTTTTTAGCGGGGCGCATTGTGGCTCCGAACGAAACTGTTAAAGTGCGTGAACTGGATTGTTACTGCTGCGGCAGGCAAAACCTGATTTCTGGCATCTGCCGGAGGTCAGGTTTTTTTGTTTCTGGGGCTCGGAATGAAAATCGCCAAAATACTGAACAATAATGTGGTGGTTGTTCTGGATGAACAGGGGCGTGAACAGGTGGTGATGGGCCGCGGGCTGGCCTTTCAGAAACGCATCGGTGACAGGGTGCCCACAGCGAACATCGAAAAAGTGTTTGCCCTGCAAAGCGATGAGCTGGTGCGCCGGCTGGGGGAGTTACTCAGCCAGATCCCGCTTGAGGTGATGACCACCTGCGACCGCATTATCGGGCTGGCAACGCAGCGGCTGGGTAAGCTACAGGAGAGTCTGTACATCACCTTAACCGATCACTGCTACTTTGCCATTGAGCGGCAGAAAAAGGGCCTGGCGATCAAAAACGTCCTGCTGTGGGAGATAAAGCGGCTCTACCCGAAAGAGTTTGCGCTGGGCCAGGAGGCGCGGGCCATTATCGCGAAGCGGCTGGACGTAAAGCTGGATGAAGATGAAGCCGGATTTATCGCGCTGCATCTGGTCACCGCCCAGCTGCACAGCGAGATGCCGGAGGTGATGCACGTTACCCGCGTGATGCAGGAGATTCTGCAGCTGGTGAAGTACAGCCTGCAGCTGGAGTATGATGAAGAGTCGCTAAGCTATCAGCGCTTCGTCACCCATCTGAAGTTTTTTGCCCAGCGGATGCTGACCCGCACCGTGGTGGCCGATGACGACGCATCGCTGCATACGGCGGTAAAGGACAACTACGCGAAAGCGTGGAACTGTGCCGAGAAAATTGCCCGGCATCTGCAAATGAGCTATCAGCGCGAGCTGACCACCGAAGAGATTATGTTTCTCACCATTCACATTGAGCGCGTGAGAAAAGAGGGACGTTAAGTTCCCACAACTGGATTGTTACTGCATAACGCAGGCAAAACCTGAGCGCGGCTCCCGAAAGGGGGCCGTTCTCGGGTTTTTTTATTTTTACGACTCAGTCACATCCTGCCTGCGGGCAGTGAAGAGGAACAGGAAATGGAATATCAAACACTGGCGAAGGACATTCTCTGCCACGTGGGGGGCAAAGAGAACATTATCAGCCTGGTGCATTGCGCGACCCGGCTGCGTTTCAAACTGAAAGACCCCCTGCGGGCAGATGCCGAAGGGCTGAAGCAAAACCCCGGCGTCATCATGGTGGTGGAGAGCGGCGGCCAGTTTCAGGTGGTTATCGGCAACCACGTCCATGACGTCTGGCAGGCGGTGTGCAGCGAAGCAGGTCTCAGCGATGAGACGCCGGTGGCGGAGGACAGTGGGGAGAAAGATAACCTGCTGGGGCGTTTAATCGACATTGTTTCGGGCATTTTTACACCGTTTATCGGCGTCCTGGCCGCCTCGGGGATCCTGAAAGGTCTGCTGGCGCTGGCGGTGGTCTGCGGCTGGCTTTCCACCGACAGCGGCACCTACAAAATCTGGTTTGCCGCCAGCGATGCGCTGTTCTTCTTCTTCCCGCTGGTGCTGGGCTATACCGCCGGGAAAAAGTTTGGCGGTAACCCGTTTATCACGATGGTGATTGGCGGAGCGCTGGTCCACCCGACCATGATTCAGGCCTTTGATGCCAGCCAGCAGGCGGGGGCGGCGGCGGATGTTTTCCTCGGTATCCCGCTGATCTGGTTTAACTACAGCACCTCAGTGATCCCGATTATTCTTGCGGCCTGGGTCAGCTGCTGGCTGGAGAAACAGGGCAACAGGCGCCTGCCGTCGGCAATGAAAAACTTCTTCACGCCGCTGCTCTGCTTAGGCCTGACGGTGCCGCTCACCTTCCTGGTGATTGGCCCGGTCGCTACCTGGCTTAGCCAGATGCTGGCCAACGGCTACCAGTGGATCTACGTTCTGGCGCCGTGGCTGGCGGGGGCGGCGATGGGTGCCGTCTGGCAGGTGTGCGTGATTTTCGGCCTGCACTGGGGGCTGGTCCCGCTGATGATCAATAACATCGCGGTGCTGGGGCATGACTCTATGCTGCCGATGCTGCTGCCGGCAGTATACGGCCAGGTGGGTGCCGCGCTCGGCGTATTCCTGCGCACCCGCGATATGCGGTTAAAAATGCTGGCGGGCTCCTCGGTAACGGCGGGCATCTTTGGCGTCACCGAGCCTGCGGTCTATGGCGTCAACCTGCCGCTGCGACGCCCCTTTATCTTTGGCTGTATAGCCGGGGCGGTTGGCGGGGCGATTGTCGGCTTCAGCGACACCCACGTTTACTCCTTTGGCTTTGGCAATATCTTCACCTTTGCGCAGATGATCCCGCCGGGCGGCATCGATGCCACCCTGTGGGGCGGAATTATTGGCACGCTGGTCGCGCTGGGGCTGAGCTGTGCTATGACGCTGGTCGCCGGTATGCCGGGTAGCGCGGCGGGCGCGACGCCGGTTGCCGCCGCCCTGGGTGAAAACGATGTCCTGTCACCGATGAGCGGTAGCGTTCTGGCGCTGGATCAGGTGCCGGATGCCACCTTTGCCAGCGGTCTGCTCGGCCAGGGCGTGGCGATTATTCCTTCTGACAACAAGGTCATCGCCCCCTTTGCCGGGGAGGTTGCTTCGCTGTTTGCCACCAGACATGCCATCGGCCTGCTGAGCGACAGCGGCATCGAAGTGCTGATCCACGTCGGGATCGACACCGTGAAGCTCGACGGCAAGCCGTTTACCGCCCACGTGAAGGTGGGAGACAAAGTGCAGCCGGGGGATCTGCTGCTGGAGTTCGATCGCCAGGCGATCATCGATGCCGGATACGATCTGGCGACACCCATCATTATCAGTAACAGCGACGACTACGGCGCTATCGTGACCCTGGCGGCGACCGCTGTCCAGGCCGGTACGCCGCTACTCTGCGTCAGCCATCAATAACAGGAGAAGAGAATGAAAACGTTCCCGGATGATTTCTTATGGGGCGGCGCGGTTGCCGCGAATCAGGTCGAAGGCGCTTACCTGGCCGATGGCAAAGGTCTCTCCACCTCTGACGTTCAGCCTCAGGGGGTCTTTGGCCCGGTGGTGGAGCGCGTGGCGGGGGACAGCGGCATCAAGGATGTGGCCATCGATTTTTATCATCGTTACCCTGAGGACATTCAACTGTTCGCCGAAATGGGCTTCAGCTGTCTTCGCGTCTCCATCGCCTGGACGCGTATTTTCCCGAACGGCGACGAGCAGCAGCCCAATGAAGCCGGACTGGCCTTCTACGATAAGCTGTTTGACGAGCTGGCGGCACACCACATCACGCCGCTGGTGACGCTGTCGCACTACGAGATGCCGTGGGGGCTGGTAAAAGAGTACGGCGGCTGGGGCAGCCGCCAGGTGATTGGCTTCTTCGAGCGCTATGCCCGCACCGTCTTCACCCGCTATCAGCATAAGGTGAAGCTGTGGCTCACCTTCAACGAGATCAACATGTCCCTGCACGCGCCGATGACCGGCGTCGGCCTGCCGGAAACCAGCAGCAGGGCGGAGGTGTATCAGGCGATCCACCATCAGCTGGTGGCGAGCGCGCGGGCGGTGAAGGCCTGCCACGAGATCATCCCGGAGGCGAAAATCGGCAATATGCTGCTCGGCGGTCTGGTCTATCCCCTGACCTGCAAGCCGGACGATGTGCTGGAAGCGTTGCAGGAAAACCGTGCCTGGCAGTTCTTCGGCGACGTGCAGTGCCGCGGAGCCTACCCGGGCTATATGCTGCGTTTCTTCCGCGATAACGGCATTGAGCTCGACATCACCGACGCCGATCGCGAGGCGCTTAAATCGACCGTCGACTTTATCTCTTTCAGCTATTACATGACCGGCTGCGTGACCACCGATGAAGCGCTGAACCAGCAGGCGCGCGGCAATATTCTGAGCATGGTGCCGAACCCGCATCTGGCCAGCTCTGAGTGGGGCTGGCAGATCGACCCGGTTGGCCTGCGTACTCTGCTGAACGTGCTCTGGGATCGGTATCAGAAGCCGCTGTTTATTGTGGAGAACGGTCTGGGTGCCAAAGACAAACCGGATGCCGACGGCGTGGTGCAGGATGATTACCGCATCCGCTACCTGAACGACCACCTGGTGCAGGTGCGTGAAGCCATTGAGGACGGCGTGGCGGTGATGGGCTATACCAGCTGGGGGCCGATCGATCTGGTGAGCGCGTCAAAAGCGGAGCTTTCCAAACGCTACGGGTTTATCTATGTCGATCGTGACGACAGTGGGGCGGGCACGCTGGCGCGCAGCCGTAAGAAGAGCTTCTGGTGGTATCAGGAGGTGATTGCGACCCGTGGCGCCTCGCTGAAAGCGTAATGAGTGCGAAGGCGTCTGACCTCCTGTCGGGCGCCTTTACCGGATATGTAAAGGTATGACAAATTGTTGATTGCCACCCATTCCTAAACAAAGGAGACGAAGCGGGCGTATTTTGCAGCCTTCTTTTTTGGGTGAATAACGTTATGAAACCTTCGACTTTTTATTTTTGCTGCCTGCCTCTCTCTCTTTTTCTGGTTGCCTGTGCGCCCGGCCACGATACGGCGGCGTCGCTACATCAACAGATCCCCGCCGCGAAAATCGACACCGGGCTTACTGCCGGTCAGTGGCCAAAAAACAGCTGGTGGGAAGCGTTTCAGGATCCAGAATTAACTCACCTGATTACCAAAGCCCTGGCCGATGCGCCCGATATGGACATTGCCCGTCAGCGCATTGCCCTGGCTGAAGCGCAGGCCAGAATGGCGACAGCCGCCGATGGCCCGCAAGTCGATTTTTCAGCCGATGCAGAGCGACAAAAAATGTCTGCCGAAGGGTTGATGGGGCCCTTTGCGATAACCGATCCGGCGGCCGGAACCACCGGCCCCTGGTATACCAACGGCACCTTTGGCTTAACCGCCGGATGGGATCTGGATCTGTGGGGCAAAAACCGCGCCCGGGTTGAATCCCGCATCGGTAAGGTCAACGCGCAACAGGCGGAGCTGCAACAAACCCGCCAGCTGCTTGCCACCAGCGTGGCGCGCCTGTACTGGGAGTGGCAGACCGAGGCGGCCATCGGGCATGTATTAACCGCCATCAGGCAGGAGCAGCTTGCCATCATCGGCACCGACCGCGAGCTGTATCAGCATGGCATTACCTCTTCCGTGGAAGGGGTGGAAACCGACATCAACGCCAGTAAAACCGATGAGCGGCTGGCGGAAGTCAACGGCAAGATTAAAGCCATTGAGGCCCGGCTGGCGGCGCTGACGAACTCGCCGGCGGTGCAGCTCACTCCCCATGCCTTGCCTGCGGTGGAGAGCCACCTGCCTTCCACCCTGGGCTATGAATTACTGGCCCGGCGGCCGGATCTGCAGGAGGCGCACTGGTATATCGAGGCTTCCCTGCGCGACGTGGATGCGGCGAAAGCGGCGTTCTATCCCGATGTAAATTTAATGGCCTTTCTGCAACAGGACGCCCTGCACCTGAGCGATCTGTTCCGCTCCTCGGCGCAGCAGATGGGGGTCACCGCTGGTCTGACCCTGCCGATTTTCGACAGCGGACGCCTGAATGCCAACCTGGATATCGCCCAGGCGCAAAGCAATCTGTCGATCGCGAACTACAACAAAGCGGTGGTGGAGGCGGTCAATCAGGTGACCCGCAGCGCCAGCGAGGTTGAAACGCTGATGGCGAAAAACAGGCATCAGCAGCGCGTGGAAGCCGATGCCGCCCGCGTAGTGGCCCTGGCGCAGGCGCGTTTTAACGCCGGGATTATCGCCGGCTCGCGCGTCAGCGAGGCCAGAATCCCCGCCCTGCAGGAGCAGGTGGCCGGGCTGACGCTGCAGGGGCAATACGTTGATGCCACCCTGCAACTCACCTCTGCTCTGGGCGGCGGCTATCACCACGGGTAGAGAATGAGAAGTAACTATACTTATCTCTTTGTGTTCTTTCTCGGAGGTGAGTATGGGTTCAACCAATCGTGTGGCAATTGTGACGGCATCGGATTCGGGGATCGGCAAAACCACGGCGCTGATGCTGGCGGAGCGTGGGTTTGATATTGGCGTGACCTGGCACTCGGACGAAGAAGGGGCGATGAAAACCTGTCGTGAGATCGAGGCGCGCGGGCAGCGGGCAGAGGCTATCCAGCTTGATCTCAGCCAGCTGCCGGATGGCGCGAAAGCCATCGAGACGCTGATTGCCCGTTTCGGCCGCCTCGACGTGCTGGTCAATAACGCCGGGGCGATGACCAAAGCGGCGTTTCTCGATATGGAGTATGACCAGTGGCGTTCGATCTTTAGCGTCGACGTGGACGGGGCGTTTCTCTGCTCACAGATTGCCGCCCGGCAGATGGTGAAGCAGGGGGAGGGCGGGCGTATCGTCAACATTACCTCGGTGCATGAGCATACCCCGCTGCCGGAAGCCAGCGCCTACACCTCAGCCAAACACGCGCTGGGCGGCCTGACCAAATCGATGGCGATGGAGCTGGTGCATCACAATATTCTGGTCAACGCCGTAGCGCCGGGGGCGATTGCCACGCCGATGAACAACATGGACGACAGTGAAGTGGAGCCCGGCTCCATGCCAAATATTCCCCTGGCAAGGCCGGGGCATACCAGAGAGATCGCCAGCCTGGTCGCCTGGCTGTGTGACACCGACGCCAGCTACGCCACCGGACAGTCGTTTATCGTCGATGGCGGCTTTATGCTGGGCAATCCGCAGTTTAAGCCGGAGCAGTAATATTTAGCTGCGATCCCGGCGTTTCAGCCACCAGCGCACCGCGAAGACCAGCACCAGCACCACAATAAGCCAGATCCAGTGGCGCAGGTGCTGGTCCAGCGCGTGCAGCCAGGGTTCCAGCACTTCCCCGCCCACATAGCCCAGGGTGGTGAAGATCAGCGCCCAGACGATGGCCCCGACAATGTTCAGCGGCAGGAAGATTTTCGGCGGCAGGCGGCTGGCACCGATCAGCAGCGGGCCGATGATGCGAAAGCCGTACATAAAGCGGGTGCCGATGACGAAAAGATAGGGGTGACGCTGGATCAGCTGCTGGGCGCGGTCGATTTTCTTCTGATGGCGGGAAAAGCGTCGCAGGATTGTCGGACCAAACCGCACGCCAGTTAAGTAGAGGAGCTGGTCGCCAATCATGCCGCCCAGCGCCACTGCGGCCACCACCAGGGGAAAGCGGAGCAGTCCCTGATGCGCCGCCACGCCACCCAGCAGGGTGATGGTTTCGCCTTCCGCTATGCTGCCGATAACCAGCGCGGCATAGCCATACTGTGCAATGAGAGTATTAATATCCATACGTTAAGCGTAGCGCAGGAAACGTTAACGTAATAACAACCAGCTGATTAAACCTATACCGGGGACAATAAGCCCAAAAAAGACGGCACCTGTCGCCCAGGCATGTAACGCCGTCTCTTCTTCTTTTTTAATATCGTCAAAACGCGCCAGCGCGCGCTGGCCGTCCGGGGCGGTAATCTCTTCAAACTGCTCGATATACCCCTGTTCAGTCAACATCCTGGCGCCCTGCACGTCGGATTTATCCAATGCAGCGACGTTATGCCCCTTTTTGAAAAAAATGAATTTCGCCATCAGAGATCCTCTGCCGTAAGGTGCTGTTTAGCAGGACTTAATATATCAGAGCGCTGAACCCACCGCTGCATTTTTATACTGTATAAAAAATAATCTCAGGCCTGCATTATACTTGAGTTATCGCTAGCGGGCCGACAACAAGGGGGCGTTATGAACCATGTCTGGGGACTCTTTTCCCATCCCGATCGTGAAATGCACGTCATCAGAAGCGAAAACGAAACGGTCAGTCATCACTATACCCACCATGTGCTGCTGATGGCCGCCGTACCGGTGATTTGCGCATTTATTGGTACCACGCAAATCGGCTGGGATTTTGACGACGGGAATATCGTAAAACTGTCGTGGACCACCGGCCTGGCGCTGGCCGTAGCGTTTTACGCCCTGATGCTGGCAGGGGTAGCGGCAATGGGGCGGGTGATTTACTGGATGGCGCGTAAATATCCGCAGCGGCCTTCGCTGACCCACTGCATGGTATTTGCCGGATACGTGGCCACACCGCTGTTTTTAAGCGGGATCGTGGCGCTCTATCCCATTGTATGGCTATGCGCGCTGGTCGGTACGCTGGCGCTGTTTTATACCGGTTATCTGCTGTATATCGGTATTCCTACCTTCCTGAAGATCAACAAAGAAGAGGGGCGAAGCTTCTCTGGTTCAACCCTCGCCATTGGCGTGCTGCTGCTGGAAGTGTTACTGGCGCTAACAGTTATTCTTTGGGGTTATGGATATCGTCTCTTCTGAGCTGAATGCATTGCTGGCGCAAATGCCAGCAATGCAGCATCTGTTCACGATTAACTACTGGTAGCAAGGCATCCGGACGGCTATGATGCCTTAGCCAGCCCGTGCTCTCGCTTCGGCCCGGGCGGCGTACGTTATTACGTGCATGAATAATTATCCGAAATCTCACCATGCTGAAATTCCGCGTTTCTTTACTGAGTCTTGCACTGTTGCTGGCCGTGCCAGTGGCGACCCCTGCGATCGCCAAACCTGCCGCTGTGGCTACGGCGACCCAGCCGGAGATCGCCTCCGGTAGCGCCATGATCGTCGATCTGCAAACCAACAAAGTGATCTACTCCAGCCACCCGAACCTGGTGCGCCCGATTGCTTCTATTACCAAATTAATGACCGCGATGGTGGTGCTGGATGCACGGCTGCCGCTGGATGAAAAACTGCGCGTTGACATCAGCCAGACGCCGGAGATGAAAGGGATTTACTCCCGCGTGCGTCTGAACAGCGAAATCAGCCGCAAAAACATGCTGCTGCTGGCGCTGATGTCCTCGGAAAACCGCGCCGCCGCAAGCCTGGCGCACCACTATCCGGGCGGCTATAACGCCTTTATCCGCGCCATGAACGCCAAAGCGAAGGCGCTGGGCATGACCCGGACGCATTTTGTGGAGCCAACTGGCCTGTCGATTCATAACGTCTCGACGGCGCAGGATCTGACGAAGTTGCTGATCGCCAGCAAGCAGTATCCGCTGATTGGCCAGCTCAGCACCACGCGTGAAGAGATGGCAACCTTCTCGAACCCGGCCTATACCCTGCCGTTTCGCAACACCAACCATCTGGTCTACCGTGATAACTGGAATATTCAGCTGACCAAAACCGGCTTTACCAACGCCGCGGGCCACTGCCTGGTGATGCGTACGGTCTTTAATGGCAAGCCGGTCGCGCTGGTGGTGATGGATGCGTTTGGCAAATATACCCATTTTGCCGACGCCAGCCGTCTGCGTACCTGGATTGAAACCGGAAAAGTTACCCCGGTTCCGGCCGCGGCGCTGAGCTACAAAAAGCAGAAAGCCGCGCAGATGGCCACCGCGCAGAACGATTAAGCGGGGTTTAATGCCCGGCGGCGCTGCGCTTGCGCGGGCCTACGGGTTTCGTAGGCCGGGTAAGCGAAGCGCCGCCGGGCAATAAACTACTCCGGCAGCGTCCAGTCACCGTCGTTGAGGGGACGCTGCAAAATCAGCGTATCGCGCCAGTCACCTTTTTTGTATCCCACGCTTCTGAGCTGTCCCGCCACTTCGAATCCATGCTTTTTATGCAGGCGTAACGACCCGGCGTTGTTTGGCCCATCGCCCACCACGGCGATCATCTGGCGCCAGGGTCCCTCTTCGCTGCGGGCGATCAGGGCGCTCAGCAGCGCGCTGCCAAAACCGCGCCCGGGGGTGCTGGCCTCGACGTAAATCGACTCTTCAAGGGTATAGCGGTAGGCGGGGCGCGCGCGATAGTGGGTGGCGTAGCAGTAGCCCACCACAATCCCGCGATAGAGCGCCACCAGCCACGGCAGACCCTGGCTGGTCACCGCGTGAATGCGCTCGCGCATCTCGTCAACGGTAGGGGGAACCTCTTCAAAGGATGCGCGTCCGTTAAGGACGTGCCAGGCGTAGATAGCGGCAATCGCATGCGCATCCTCCGCCCCGGCATCGCGTATCACAACGTCAGTTTCGGATAAAGTTTCAACAGCCGACATGGTATGCCCGCTCCTCGTTAAAAAAAGCCAGAGAAACGTTTCTCTGGCGTCGTGAGGTTACTCTAATCCTATTTATGCGGGCTTAACAGCACCCCACCGAGGGCTAACTGGTTTGATCAGTGGCTTGCACACCTTCCCGCGCTGCTTCCGGTTCGCCTGCCCAGTTTTTATGCTTGGTTGTTTTCCCGATGCCGGGGTTCATGCTGTTGGTTGGGTCGTTAGCGCGATAAAACTGTTTTAATGTCTCCGGCGCTTCATAAATGTGACCTACATTATGTTCCGCCGGGTACTGCGCCCCGCGCGCCTTCAGCAGGGCCAGCATCTGTTCCTTGAGGGCGTGCGCATCGACCCCTTTTTTGACGATGTAGTCCTGATGGAAGACGTAACACATAAAGTGGCCGTAATAGAGCTTATGCACCAGCTGGCTGTCGATTTCCGGCGGCAGTTGCTCAAACCATTCGGTATCGTTGCGGCGCAGGGCGATATCCAGGGCCAGAATATCCTCCACCTCGTCGGCATGAACCGCCTGATAGCGGATCGCGGCCCCGGCGGCGGCAAAGCGGTGTAAGAAGGCCTTGCTGCCTTCTTCCGGCGTGCAGGCAAAGAAGTCGCCTTCGGCGGTTTTAAAGAACTCCGCCAGCCAGCTCTGCGCTTCGGCAATGCCATCGCCCGCCATCTTCAGCAGCAGGTGATGCTCATATTTGTCCCGCCAGCTCTTCATGCGCGGCGGCAGATGCGCCGGGAAGGCGTTGCCCAGTTTCTGCATAAAGCGGTCGGTAAAGTTGGGCTTGAAGAGCGATACCTTCTCCAGCATCGCATCGGTGCGCCCCTTCATGGTGAAGAAGAATGGCATTTTGTCGGTGCCGAGCTTGTCGATCATCAGGAAGGTATCTTTGCCGTAACGTTCGGCGATGTCGTAGATATCCCGGTGCATATACTCACCGGCGACCGGCAGATGGGTGAACTCCCCGAGAATATGGCGGCGGATAGTGGTCAGCACCTCCGGCTGGTTGGTACCGATATAGAACACCTGCTGGCGTTTCTCCGCCGGGAAGGTGTCCAGGCGCACGGCGAAGACTGCCAGCTTGCCGGCACAGCCGGAGGATTCAAACAGACGATCCGGGTCGGCGTTGTAGCGCGCCGGGGTGTCGGCATCAATCTCGCGCACCCGGGTGATGTAATCATGGTCGTGGGCATGACGCCCGTCGTGCAGCACGTCGCTGTCTTTCACCCGGTCGTCGTCCAGCTTGCTGAGGATCTGCTCCGGCGTAACCCCCAGATCGATGCCCAGATGGTTCACCAGCGTCAGCTTGCCCTGTTCGTCAATACGGGCGAACAGCGACATTTCAGTGTAGGCCGGGCCGCGCTGTACCAGCGAGCCGCCGGAGTTGTTGCAAATCCCGCCGATCACCGAGGCGCCAATGCAGGAAGAGCCAATCACCGAGTGCGGCTCGCGGCCCAGCGGCTTGAGCGCCTTTTCCAGCGAGTAGAGGGTGGTGCCCGGATAGGCCAGCACCTGCTCGCCTTTGTCCAGCAGATGCAGTTTGTCGAGGCGCAGGGTGCTGATGATCACAATGTCGCGATCGTAATCATTGCCGTTTGGCGTGGAGCCTTCCGTCAGGCCGGTATTGGCCGCCTGCATCAGAATAATTTTGTCAGCCTCGACGCAGGCGTTGAGCACCCGCCACAGCTCCAGCAGCGTGCCCGGGAACACCACCGCCAGCGCGTCCCCTTGTCCGGAGCGAAAGCCCTTACGGTAGCGGGCGGTTTTCGCGGCGTCGGTAAGCAGATGCGCATGACCTACCAGACGTGCGAGGTCGTTTATAAAGTTGGTGTTATCGTGCAGTCGTTCAGAAGACATCGTCCACCCCTTGTGGTTATTCAAATGCGTCGTCGAAAATCATAGCGCGATTAATCTGTATGCGAACGACTATTCACCAGAAAAATCAGAGAATAAACCCTCCAAGGTTAACAGGGTTTATGGCACACTGCGCTTTTCGTACGGTCTGGCCGCGACTATCCGGCGGTTATTGATGAGAGAGTAAACGAGATGAAATGGCTCTGTTCTGTTGGGGTAGCTGTAAGTCTGGCGCTGCAACCCGCGCTGGCTGACGACCTGTTTGGCAATCATCCGCTAACGCCGGAAGCCCGGGATGCTTTTGTGACCGACCTGCTCACAAAGATGTCGGTAGACGAGAAAATCGGCCAGCTGCGCCTGATCAGCGTCGGGCCGGATAATCCGAAAGAAGCCATTCGCGAGATGATCAAAAACGGGCAGGTGGGGGCGATCTTCAACACCGTCACCCGCCAGGATATCCGCAAGATGCAGGATCAGGTGATGGAACTCAGCCACCTGAAAATCCCGTTATTCTTCGCCTACGACGTGGTGCACGGCCAGCGTACCGTCTTCCCGATTAGCCTGGGTCTGGCCTCCTCCTTTAACCTCGAGGCGGTGAAAACCGTCGGTCGCGTGTCGGCCTACGAGGCGGCGGATGACGGCCTGAACATGACCTGGGCGCCGATGGTGGACGTCTCACGCGATCCGCGCTGGGGCCGCGCCTCGGAAGGGTTCGGGGAAGACACCTATCTGACCGCGACGATGGGTAAAACCATGGTGGAAGCGATGCAGGGCAAAAGCCCGGCGGATCGCTACTCGGTGATGACCAGCGTCAAGCACTTTGCCGCCTACGGCGCAGTGGAAGGCGGTAAAGAGTACAACACCGTCGACATGAGCCCGCAGCGCCTGTTCAACGACTATATGCCGCCGTACAAAGCCGGTCTCGATGCCGGGAGCGGCGCGGTGATGGTGGCGCTGAACTCCCTCAACGGCACCCCGGCCACCTCCGACTCCTGGCTGCTGAAAGACGTGCTGCGCGACCAGTGGGGCTTCAAGGGTATTACGGTGTCTGACCACGGTGCGATTAAAGAGCTTATTAAGCACGGCACCGCCGCCGACCCGGAAGATGCGGTGCGCGTGGCGCTGAAGTCCGGCATCAACATGAGCATGAGCGACGAGTATTACAGCAAGTACCTGCCGGATCTTGTGAAGAGCGGTAAGGTCACCATGGCGGAGCTGGACGACGCCACGCGCCATGTCCTGAACGTGAAATACGACATGGGGCTGTTCAACGATCCGTACAGCCACCTGGGGCCGAAAGAGTCCGACCCGGTGGATACCAATGCCGAAAGCCGCCTGCACCGCAAAGAGGCGCGTGAAGTGGCGCGCGAAAGCCTGGTGCTGCTGAAAAACCGTCTCGACACTCTGCCGCTGGCGAAATCCGGCACCGTGGCGGTGGTGGGCCCGCTGGCCGACAGCAAGCGCGACGTGATGGGCAGCTGGTCTGCGGCAGGCGTGGCGGATCAGTCCGTCACCGTGCTGACCGGCATCAAAGATGCCCTGGGCGACAAGGGTAAAGTGATTTACGCCAAAGGGGCGAACGTCACCAGCGATAACGATATCGTGACTTTCCTCAATCAGTATGAAGAGGCGGTGAAGGTCGATCCGCGCTCTGCCCAGGAGATGATTGACGAGGCGGTTAACGCCGCGAAACAGTCTGATGTGGTGGTCGCCGTGGTGGGTGAAGCCCAGGGGATGGCGCATGAGGCGTCGAGCCGGACCGATATCACCCTGCCGCAAAGCCAGCGCGATCTGATCGCCGCCCTGAAAGCCACCGGCAAGCCGCTGGTGCTGGTGCTGATGAACGGCCGTCCGCTGGCGCTGGTGAAAGAAGATCAGCAGGCTGACGCCATTCTGGAAACCTGGTTCGCCGGTACCGAAGGCGGTAACGCTATTGCCGACGTGCTGTTTGGTGACTACAACCCGTCCGGCAAACTGCCGATGTCCTTCCCGCGCTCCGTCGGGCAGATCCCGGTGTACTACAGCCACCTGAACACCGGTCGTCCGTATAACGCCGACAAGCCGAACAAGTATACCTCGCGCTATTTCGACGAAGCGAACGGCCCGCTGTATCCGTTTGGTTACGGTCTGAGCTACACCACCTTTAAGGTGTCTGACGTGAAAATGTCTGCGCCGACCATGAAGGCAGACGGCACAGTTACCGCCAGCGTCGACGTTACCAATACCGGTAAACGCGAAGGGGAGACGGTGGTCCAGATGTACGTTCAGGACGTGACCGCCTCCATGAGCCGCCCGGTGAAACAGCTGCGTGGCTTTGAGAAGGTGAACCTGAAACCGGGTGAAACCAAAACCATCAGCTTCCCGATTGACGTGGATGCGCTGAAGTTCTGGAACCAGCAGATGAAATATGCCGCTGAGCCAGGCAAATTCAACGTCTTTATTGGTACGGATTCAGCCCGCGTGAATAAGGGCGAGTTCGAGCTGCTGTAAACCTGTAAAACCGCCCGACGGCGCTGCGCTTGCACGGGCCTGCGGTTATGTAGGCCGGGTAAGCGTAGCGCCACCCGGCAATAGCGAAAGTGGGGCGCCTTACACAATTTATGAATGGCGCGCTAAAACCCCACTTTTCGACTACGCTTTTCTCTCAAGCCTCTGAAAAAGGCGGCAAAATCATGAGGAAAGCGGAATGACTATTTTAAAGGGGATTGTTGGCTCAACGGCGTTGCTGGCGGCGTTGAGCCTGCCATTACAGGCGGCGGAGCCGGTAAAGGTCGGGTCGAAAATCGATACGGAAGGCGCGCTGCTGGGCAACATCATTTTGCAGGTGCTGGAGAGCCACGGGGTTAAAACCGTCAATAAAGTACAGCTGGGCACCACCCCGGTGGTGCGCGGGGCCATCACCTCGGGCGAGCTGGATATCTACCCGGAATACACCGGCAACGGGGCCTTCTTCTTTAAAGATGAAAATGACCCGGCGTGGAAAAATGCTAAGAACGGGTACGAGAAAGTTAAAAAACTCGATGCCGAACAAAACAAGCTGATCTGGCTTACCCCGGCCCCGGCCAACAATACCTGGACCATCGCGGTACGCAAGGACATGGCGGAGAAAGGCAAACTCACCTCCCTTGAAGATCTCAGCCGCTACCTGAAAGAGAAGGGCGATTTCAAACTTGCAGCCTCAGCCGAGTTTATCGAGCGCCCGGACGCCCTCCCGGCCTTTGAAAAAGCCTACGACTTCAAGCTCGACCAGAGCCAGCTTCTCTCTCTGGCGGGGGGCGATACTGCCGTCACCATTAAGGCGGCGGCCCAGCAAACCTCGGGCGTCAACGCGGCGATGGCCTACGGCACCGACGGCCCTGTCGCGGCGCTTGGCCTGCAAACCCTGACCGATCCGAAAGGCGTTCAGCCTATCTACGCCCCAACGCCGGTCGTGCGTGAGGCGGTGCTGAAAGCGTACCCGGAGCTGGACGCCTGGCTGAAGCCGGTATTTGAAACGCTGGATGAAAAAACGCTGCAGCAGCTGAATGCCAGCATTGCAGTGGAAGGGCTGGATGCCAAAAAAGTGGCGGCAGATTACCTGAAGCAAAAAGGGCTGGTGAAATAACCCGCCGCAGGACCGTGCTGTGCCGATAAAATGTCATAACCGCGTGCTGCTGCTGATGGCTGCCATAGCCCTGGCAGCAGGCGCGCTACCTTTTGTGAATTTCGCCCCGAACCGGCTGGTGTCCGGGGAAGGGCGCGCCGTCTGGCAGGTCTGGACGTTTTCCCCTGCGCTGCTGCTCATCCCGCTCGGCCTGCTGCTGGGCCTGTCGCTGATGCGCGGGCGCTGGGCATATGTCGCAACGCTTGCGGTGTGCGAGCTGCTGTTCGCCGGGCTGGTCTGGAGTGCGGGCCTTGCCGCGTCGCATCTTGCCAGCAGCGAAAGCCCGCTGGCGCGTACCGCCGTGGGCAGCGGGCTGTGGCTCTGGCTGGCGCTCTGCCTGCTGGCCTGTAGCGATGCCATACGTCGGCTCAGCCCGCAGCCGCTCTGGCGCTGGCTGCTGCAGGCGCAAATCTGGATCCTGCCCCTGATGCTGCTGTTCAGCGGCGAACTCAATGCGCTCTCGTTGATGAAGGAGTACGCCAACCGGCAGGATGTCTTTAACGATGCCGGGCAGCAGCATCTCACTCTGCTGCTGGGGACACTCGTTCCGGCGCTGGTTATCGGCGTACCGCTGGGGCTTCTCTGTTATCGCCGCCCGTCCTCCCAGGGGCCGGTATTTGCGGTGCTGAACGTCATCCAGACTATCCCCTCCGTGGCGCTGTTCGGCCTGCTGATTGCCCCGCTCGCCGGGCTGTCCCGCGCCTGGCCCTGGCTCTCCTCGCTGGGCATTGCCGGCACCGGCATGACCCCGGCGCTGATCGCCCTGGTACTTTATGCCCTGTTGCCGCTGGCGCGCGGGGTACTGGCGGGGCTCAGCCAGGTACCTGCCGAGGTGCTGGAGAGCGCCGATGCGATGGGGATGAACAGCCGCCAGCGCTTCTGGCAGATCCAGCTCCCGCTGGCACTGCCGGTGCTGCTGCGCGGCCTGCGCGTGGTGGCGGTGCAAACCGTGGGGATGGCGGTGATCGCGGCATTAATCGGCGCCGGAGGATTCGGGGCGCTGGTGTTCCAGGGGCTGCTGAGCAGCGCCCTGGATCTGGTGCTGCTGGGGGTTATACCCACCATCGTCCTGGCGGTGGTGGTGGATGCGCTGTTTGCGCTGTGGATGGCCCTGCTGCGAAGGAGAACCAATGATTGAATTTCATGATGTAAGTAAAACCTTTGCCGGGGAGCCCGCGGTCAGCAATCTGGATCTGACCTTTGCTGAAGGGGCCTTTTCGGTGCTGGTGGGCACCTCGGGATCGGGCAAATCGACCACCCTGAAAATGATCAACCGGCTGGTGGAGCACGACAGCGGCCTGATCCGCTTTGCCGGGCAGGAGATCCGCAGCCTGCCGGTGCTGGAGCTGCGCCGTCGGATGGGTTATGCCATCCAGTCCATCGGGCTGTTCCCGCACTGGACGGTGGCGCGCAATATCGCCACCGTGCCCCAGCTGCAAAAATGGCCGCAGCAAAAAATTGACGATCGGGTGGATGAACTGATGGCGCTGCTGGGGCTGGACCCCGGGATACGCG
Source organism: Leclercia adecarboxylata (assembly GCF_023639785.1). Lineage (NCBI taxonomy): Bacteria > Pseudomonadati > Pseudomonadota > Gammaproteobacteria > Enterobacterales > Enterobacteriaceae > Leclercia > Leclercia adecarboxylata. The sequence goes on along the minus strand of NZ_CP098325.1, from coordinate 3,114,112 downwards.
AGCGTTACCCGCATCAGCTTTCGGGCGGACAGCAGCAGCGTGTCGGAGTGGCGCGAGCCCTGGCCGCTAATCCGGAAGTGCTGCTGATGGATGAACCCTTTGGTGCGCTTGACCCGGTTACCCGCAGCGCGTTGCAGCTGGAGATGACCCGTATTCACCGCATCCTGGGCCGCACCATTGTGCTGGTGACCCACGATATCGACGAGGCGCTCCGCCTGGCGGACCATCTGGTGCTGATGGACAGCGGCAGGGTGGTGCAGCAGGGCACGCCGCTGGCGCTGCTTACCCAGCCGGCAAATGGCTTTGTGCGCGAGTTTTTTGGCCGCAGCGAGCTGGGCGTACGCCTGCTGTCGCTGCGTACGGTGGGTGAGTCGATGCGCCCGGAAATCATCCCGGGCGAGAGCCCCCTGCGGGCATCCATGAGCCTGCGCGATGCGCTTTCGGCATTTGTCAGTCAGGGCTGTGAAAGCCTGCCGGTGGTGGATGACCAGGACAAGCCGTGCGGCACGCTCTGGTTTCGCGACCTGCTGGCCCGGGAGGCAACATGAAGTGGTTACGCGATCCGCTCCTGTGGCTGGTGGCGCTTTTCGTTGCACTCCTGCTCCTGATGCCCTACAGCGCGCCGCTCTTCAGCGCGCTGTTCCCCGAACTGCCGCGCCCGGTCTATCAGCAGGAGAGCTTTGTTGTCCTGACGCTCGCCCACTTCTGGCTGGTGGGCGCCTCAAGCCTCTTCGCCATCGTGCTGGGGGCTGGGGCCGGGATTGCGGTCACGCGACCTTCAGGGCAAGAGTTTCGCCCGCTGGTGGAGACCATCGCCGCCGTCGGCCAGACCTTCCCGCCGGTTGCCGTGCTGGCGATTGCGGTGCCGGTGATGGGCTTTGGTCAGCAGCCGGCGATTATCGCGCTGATCCTGTATGGCGTACTGCCGATTTTGCAGGCGACGCTTGCCGGGCTGGCGGCGGTACCCGCAGCGGCAATCAGCGTGGCAGAAGGGATGGGGATGAGTAGCTGGCAGCGTCTGCGTAACGTCGAACTGCCGCTGGCCGCGCCGGTTATGCTGGCCGGGGTGCGCACCTCGGTGATCGTCAATATCGGCACGGCGGCCATTGCGTCAACGGTGGGGGCCAGTACGCTGGGGACGCCGATTATTATCGGCTTAAGCGGCTTTAATACCGCCTATATTATCCAGGGGGCGCTGCTGGTAGCGCTGGCAGCGATTGTGGTGGATCGCGCCTTTGAGCGGCTGGCAAGAAGCCTCAGCCGACACCGCCACGGACAATAAACGAATAACCTGCCAGCATCACGCCACCAATACCGCTGACGGCCATGAGAAAGAACAGGGTGATAACCGCGACTTTGGTTGCCTTCATAATGTGCTCCTGATGTTAACAGGGCGATTATACGGTGAAGCGCGGGTGTTAATGAACCATTAATTGCCTTTCAGCGGGAAGACGGGATAGCCGTGCTCCTGCCACTGGGTCAGCTGCAGCTCCTGGGCCGCCGTCGGTGAGTCACCGCACCACACCAGCAGCGTCTGCCCGTCGAAGAGCTCGGGGCGCAGCTGCACCAGGGAATGTGCCAGCACGTCGACACGCCAGCCCTGTTGGGCGGCAATCCAGGCTTCCAGCCACAGGCGAGTGGTGTCGTGCACGTTCCAGCCCACTACCAGCGCATCCTTGCTGTTCTTCTTTCGCGCGCTGGCCAGACAGATACAGATGTAATTGATCAGCACCCCGTCGAGCGCGCTCAGCAGCGCCTGCAGAGTGGGCTGCTGCGACTGCAACCGCCTTCGTAACGGAATGAAGAGGTGAGTAATCAAGGTTTGCGCCGGGTATTCACTGCCTTGCTCCTTGATCCATACCCTGAGGCGGTGCAGATGGCCGGACTGCAGATAACGCAGCAGCACCTCCTGCTGTTCGCGCCAGATGTTCAGTTCATCCTGACCTTCCGGGCTCAACAACGTTTTGACCTTCCCGACCTGTACGCCGTTATCGATCCAGCCTTTGATCTCCCGGATCCGGTCGATATCTGAATCCGTAAACAACCGGTGTCCGCCGTCGGTTCGCTGCGGTTTAAGTAATCCGTAACGCCGTTGCCAGGCGCGTAACGTGACTGGATTGATATCACACAGCAGTGCCACTTCCCCTATCGTGTAGAGCGCCATGTTATCCCCCGGCTTGCACATACCCAGATTAACTGTAGACGCAGAATGGTGAACCAGGAAAGATTGCTCTTTTTTCGCACAAATAATGCGAATATCAGATTATGTTCGGCAAAAGGTGTGATGGGTTGCACGAAAACACATTTCCATGCTTTTACTGCAAAGAAAGTTAATGCGCTTCGGTGTATGTTACGCGCTTTTAGAGTTACCGGTTTGTGGGCATGTACGAATTTAATCTGGTGTTGCTGCTGCTTCAGCAGATGTGTGTGTTTCTGGTCATCGCGTGGTTGATGAGTAAAACACGTCTGTTCATTCCTCTGATGCAGGTCACCGTCCGTCTGCCGCACAAGCTGCTCTGCTACGTTACCTTCTCCATCTTTTGCATTCTCGGCACCTATCTGGGCCTGCATATTGAAGACTCCATTGCCAACACCCGTGCGATTGGCGCGGTGATGGGTGGCCTGCTCGGCGGCCCGGTGGTTGGCGGCCTGGTGGGGCTGACCGGCGGCCTGCATCGCTACTCAATGGGTGGGATGACGGCGCTGAGCTGTATGATCTCAACCATTGTCGAAGGGCTGCTTGGCGGCCTCGTCCACAGCGTGCTGATCCGCCGCGGCCGCCCGGATAAAGTCTTCAGCCCTCTTACCGCAGGCGCAATTACCCTGGTGGCCGAACTGGTACAGATGCTGATCATTTTGCTCATCGCCCGTCCGTTCGAGGATGCCCTGCATCTGGTGGGCAGCATTGCCGCGCCAATGATGGTCACCAACACGGTCGGCGCCGCGCTGTTTATGCGCATTCTGCTCGATAAACGGGCGATGTTTGAGAAGTATACCTCGGCCTTTTCAGCGACGGCGCTGAAGGTCGCGGCCTCGACGGAGGGGATCCTGCGCCAGGGCTTTAACGAAGAGAACAGCATGAAGGTGGCGCAGGTGCTGCATCAGGAGCTGGATATCAGCGCGGTCGCCATCACCGATCGTGAAAAGCTGCTGGCCTTTACCGGCACCGGGGACGATCACCACCTGCCGGGCAGACCGATTTCGTCCGCATATACGCTTCGCGCAATAGAGACCGGTGAGGTAGTCTACGCCGACGGTAACGAAGTGCCGTACCGCTGCTCGCTGCATCCACAGTGCAAGCTGGGCTCAACGCTGGTGATCCCGCTGCGTGGGGAAAATCAGCGGGTGATGGGCACCATAAAGCTCTACGAGGCGAAAAACCGCCTGTTCAGTTCCATCAACCGTACCCTGGGAGAGGGGATCGCCCAGCTGCTCTCAGCGCAGATCCTGGCCGGGCAGTATGAGCGGCAGAAGGCGCTGCTCACCCAGTCGGAGATCAAGCTGCTGCACGCCCAGGTGAACCCGCATTTTCTCTTTAATGCCCTCAATACCCTGAAGGCGGTGATCCGCCGGGACAGCGAGCAAGCGACGCAGCTGGTGCAGTTTCTCTCAACCTTCTTCCGCAAGAACCTGAAGCGGCCGTCAGAGATCGTCACCCTGGCGGATGAAATAGAGCATGTGAACGCCTATCTGCAAATTGAGCAGGCCCGGTTCCAGTCGCGCCTGCACGTCACGCTCTCGGTGCCGGATGAGCTGGCCTGGCAGCAGCTGCCCGCCTTTACCTTACAGCCGATTGTGGAAAATGCGATCAAGCACGGCACCTCCCAGCTGCTGGGCATCGGGGAGATTGCCATCACCGCCAGCCGCTTTAATCGCTATCTGGTGCTGAATATTGAAGACAATGCCGGGCTCTATAGCGCCTCAAACGAGGCGGGAGGCCTGGGAATGGGGCTGGTGGATAAACGCCTGCGCGCCCATTTTGGCGAGAATTGCGGCATTACCGTCACCTGCGAGCCCGACAGCTTTACCCGCATAACCTTAAGACTGCCTCTGGAGGAACACGCATGTTGAATGTGCTGATTGTCGATGATGAGCCTTTAGCGCGAGAAAACCTGCGTTTTTTGCTGCAGGAACACAGCGATATTGAGATTGTCGGCGAGTGCGCTAACGCCATTGAAGCTATTGGCGCGGTGCATAAGCTGCGTCCCGACGTGCTGTTTCTGGATATCCAGATGCCGCGCATCAGCGGCCTGGAGATGGTGGGCATGCTCGACCCGGAGCATCGCCCCTATATTGTGTTTCTCACCGCCTTTGACGAGTACGCGGTTAAAGCATTCGAAGAGCACGCGTTCGACTATCTGCTGAAACCCATCGAAGAGCCGCGTCTGGAAAAAACGCTCAATCGCCTGCGCCAGGAGCGCAGCATGCAGGATGTGTCGCTCCTGGCGGAACACCAGCAGCCGCTGAAGTTTATTCCCTGCACCGGCCACAGCCGAATTTATCTGTTACAGATGGAGGACGTGGCCTTTGTCAGTAGCCGCATGAGCGGGGTGTTTGTGACAAGCCATGAGGGAAAAGAGGGCTTTACCGAACTGACGCTGCGTACCCTGGAGAGCCGTACGCCGCTGCTGCGCTGCCATCGCCAGTATCTGGTCAACATGGCGCATCTGAAAGAGATCCGCCTTGAGGAGAATGGCCAGGCGGAGTTGGTCCTGCGCGCCGGGCAGACGGTGCCGGTCAGCCGTCGCTACCTGAAGAGTTTGAAAGAGGCGATAGGGCTGTAAAACTGCTACACTGCGCGCCATTGCATCATCGACACTCGAAGGCTCTATGCTCAGTAATGATATTCTTCGTAGCCTGCGCTACACCCTGAAAGCTAATAACAACGACATGGTGCGCATTCTTGCGCTTGCCGACATGGAATCCACCTCGGCCGGGTTCGACACCTGGATGACCAAAGAGGAGGAGGACGGTTTCGTTCGCTGTCCGGACATCATTCTTTCCGGTTTTTTGAACGGCCTGATTTATGACAAGCGTGGCAAAGATGAGTCCGCGCCGGAGCTGGCGCTGGAGCGTCGGGTAAACAACAATACGGTGCTGAAAAAGCTGCGGATCGCCTTTTCGCTGAAAACCGACGATATTCTGGCCATTATGACGGAGCAGAAATACCGCGTCTCAATGCCGGAAATCACCGCCATGATGCGCGCGCCGGACCATAAAAATTACCGCGAATGCGGGGACCAGTTCCTGCGTAATTTCCTGCGCGGGTTGACCCACCGGGTGCATCATCCGAAGGCGTGATTTGTAGGCCCGTGCAAGCGTAGCGCCGCAGGGCAAAAAAAAGCCGGAGATTATCTCCGGCTTTTTTGTTATTTCACCTGATGGCCAGGCAGCGCACCGCTGTCCGGGCTTAACAGGAAGATATCTTTCCCGCCAGGACCTGCGGCCATCACCATCCCTTCCGAGATGCCGAAGCGCATTTTACGCGGCGCGAGGTTGGCGACCATCACCGTGTGGCGACCAATCAGCGCCTGCGGGTCCGGGTATGCGGAGCGAATGCCGGAGAAGACGTTACGCTTCTCGCCGCCCAGATCGAGGGTCAGACGCAGCAGCTTGTCGGAGCCTTCAACAAATTCCGCGTTTTCAATCAGGGCCACGCGCAGATCGACTTTAGCGAAATCGTCAAAAGTAATGGTTTCCTGAATCGGATCGTCCGCCAGCGGGCCGGTAACCGGTGCGGCAGCGGCTTTCACCTCTTCTTTAGAGGCCTCAACCAGGGCTTCAACCTGCTTCATCTCGATACGGTTGTAGAGCGCCTTAAACGCGTTCAGCTTATGACCCAGCAGCGGTTGGTTAATGCTGTCCCAGGTCAGTTCGGTGTTCAGGAACGCTTCAGTACGCGCAGCCAGCTGCGGCAGAACAGGCTTCAGATAAGACATCAGCACGCGGAACAGGTTGATACCCATGGAGCATATCGCCTGCAGGTCGGCATCGCGGCCTTCCTGTTTGGCGACAACCCAGGGGGCCTGCTCGTCGACGTAGCGGTTAGCCAGATCGGCCAGCGCCATGATTTCGCGTACGGCTTTACCGAATTCGCGGCTTTCCCACGCTTCGCCAATCACGGCCGCCGCGTCGGTGAAGGTTTTGTACAGCTCAGGATCGGCCAGCTCCGCGGCCATCACACCGTCGAAACGTTTGGCGATAAAGCCTGCGTTACGGGAGGCCAGGTTAACCACTTTGTTGACGATGTCGGCATTCACGCGCTGGACGAAATCTTCAAGATTCAGGTCGATATCGTCGATACGGGAAGAGAGCTTCGCCGCGTAGTAGTAGCGCAGGCTGTCGGCGTCAAAATGGTTCAGCCAGGTGCTGGCCTTAATGAAGGTGCCGCGGGATTTGGACATCTTCGCGCCGTTCACCGTCACATAGCCGTGGACGAACAGGTTGGTTGGCTTACGGAAGCCGCTGCCCTCCAGCATCGCTGGCCAGAACAGGCTGTGGAAGTAGACGATGTCTTTACCGATAAAGTGATACAGCTCGGCGTCGGAATCTTTTTTCCAGTATTCGTCGAAGCTGGTGGTGTCGCCGCGCTTGTCGCACAGGTTCTTGAACGAGCCCATATAACCGATTGGCGCATCCAGCCAGACGTAGAAGTATTTGCCCGGGGCGTTCGGGATTTCAAAGCCGAAGTACGGCGCATCGCGGGAGATATCCCACTGCTGCAGGCCGGATTCAAACCACTCCTGCATCTTATTCGCTACCTGCTCCTGCAGCGCGCCGCTGCGGGTCCACGCCTGCAGCATTTCGCTGAATGACGGCAGGTCGAAGAAGAAGTGTTCGGAGTCACGCATCACAGGCGTCGCGCCGGATACCACGGATTTCGGCTCAATCAGCTCGGTCGGGCTGTAGGTTGCGCCGCAGACTTCGCAGTTGTCGCCATACTGATCCACAGACTTACATTTCGGGCAGGTGCCTTTGACGAAACGGTCCGGCAGGAACATGCCTTTTTCCGGATCGTAGAGCTGAGAGATGGTGCGGTTTTTAATAAAACCGTTCTCTTTCAGACGGGTGTAAATCAGCTCCGACAGCTCACGGTTTTCGTCGCTGTGCGTGGAGTGATAGTTGTCATAGCTGATGTCGAAGCCAGCAAAATCTGTCTGATGCTCCTGACTCATTTCAGCAATCATCTGCTCAGGGGAAACGCCCAACTGCTGTGCTTTCAGCATGATTGGCGTGCCGTGTGCGTCGTCTGCACAGATGAAGTTTACCTGATGGCCGCGCATTCGCTGGTAACGGACCCAGACATCAGCCTGGATATGCTCCAGCATGTGGCCGAGGTGGATTGAGCCGTTAGCGTACGGCAGAGCGCACGTCACCAGAATTTTTTTCGCGACTTGAGTCATAGTAAGCATTACTTCTTTGGTAGTGAAAAGGGTTTTGATAGTACCAAAAGGGGCATTATTAAGTAAGCACAAACCATGGCCTTTCAGGTAAACTTGTTCAACAAAGGTCTTATCCACAAAAACAAAAGGAGTCGGGATGAGTTCTCAATCCCAGGCCAAATCCCCGGAAGCCTTGCGCGCAATGGTCGCCGGGACGCTGGCTAATTTTCAGCACCCCACCCTGAAGCACAATCTCACCACGCTGAAAGCGTTACATCACGTGGCGTGGCTGGATGACACTCTGCATGTCGAACTGCATATGCCCTTCGTCTGGAACCATGCGTTCGAGACGTTGAAAGAGCAAACCAGCGCCGAGTTACTGCGTATCACCGGGGCGAAGGCCATTGACTGGAAATTGACCCATACCATCGCCACGCTGAAACGGGTGAAGAACCATCCTGGTATCAATGGCGTGAAAAATATTATCGCGATCAGCTCCGGCAAGGGCGGGGTAGGGAAGTCCTCTACCGCCGTGAACCTGGCGCTGGCGCTGGCCGCCGAAGGGGCGAAAGTCGGTATTCTCGATGCCGATATCTATGGCCCGTCAATTCCCAATATGCTGGGCGCGGAAAATCAGCGCCCAACCTCGCCGGATGGCACCCATATGGCGCCGATTATGGCGTACGGGCTGGCGACCAACTCGATTGGCTATCTGGTCACCGACGATAACGCCATGGTGTGGCGCGGGCCAATGGCCAGCAAAGCGCTGATGCAGATGCTGCAGGAAACAATGTGGCCGGATCTCGATTATCTGGTACTGGATATGCCGCCGGGCACCGGTGACATTCAGCTGACGCTGGCGCAGAACATTCCGGTTACCGGAGCAGTAGTGGTAACCACGCCGCAGGATATCGCGCTAATCGACGCCAAAAAAGGCATCGTGATGTTCGAGAAGGTCGAGGTGCCGGTGCTGGGTATCGTTGAAAACATGAGCATGCATATCTGCAGCAACTGCGGCCATCATGAGGCTATCTTCGGTACCGGCGGGGCAGAAAAACTGGCCGCGCAGTATCACACCCAGCTGCTGGGTCAGATGCCGCTGCACATCACGCTGCGTGAAGATCTGGATAGCGGTAAGCCGACCGTGGTCAACCGTCCTGAAAGTGAGTTTGCACAGATGTATCGCCAGCTGGCGAATCGCGTCGCAGCACAGCTTTACTGGCAGGGTGAAGTGATTCCGGGCGATATCGCGTTTCGCGCGGTGTAACGCTTTTGCGCGGGTGCGGTCTGATGCCCTCACCCCAACCCTCTCCCACGGGAGAGGGTGTAAACATAAAAAACGGTCACCTCAGGTGACCGTTTTGCTTTTACCTCGCCACCCGGCTACAACAAGGGTTAACGGTGATAGAAAATATCGCCGTTATAGGCTTTGTAGATCTTACCGTCGGTATCGCCCACCAGCACGTAGTTCTCGCCCATGTAGGTCCAGTGCTGGCCTGCATCCGGCGCAGGAAGGTTACGCAGGTTGTATTGCTTGATGGTGTACTCAGGTGTCAGGTACTGCGCCGGGGCGAAATCACCAATCTTGTATTTCGTAAAATCGGCTACAAACTCCTGTTCCTCATAGGCCTGGATGCCAGAGGGCGCCGCTGCGGCTTGTGGTGCAGCAAAGGCTGCGCTCGCCAGTGACATCAATACGCCCAGAAGTAGAATTTTACCTTTAGTCATTTTTTCTCCAGATTTACCGTGGCCATCACTCATGATTTGCCGTTTCGTGGCTTGAGCAACAGATAGTCTATTTTATGTTTTGCCGGTTGGCTAAGCTGGCAAAAAATGTAACAAATCACCACATTCCTGCGACAGTGGGAACAGATCTAATCATTTATATGGCGAATTTTTTTCTAATCTAAATTTATATTATTTATTATTCTTTTTATAAAATCCTAAATGGCGCCCGCAGGCTTAATAGCTATCAATGTACTATGTTATTTTTTTTATGAAGTGTTTATGATGCCATTTAATTAATTTGTTCTGCACCTTTTTTCTCTTTTAAAAATTTCGCAAGACAATTTTAAGTACAGTTTATGCTTTTTCGTTTTATCGGATTATTTCGTGTAACTCTCTGATTTAAATTAATATTATTAAGTATAGTGATGTGGCGTTTTAATGAGAGCTACAGGGATGTTGATGGGCTATTAACGGAATATAATAGAGTATCTTTTATTAATGACAATACCACTCCGCACCAGCATAAGTTTTATTTGCGCACTATTGTTAACAGGCTGCACCATTACGCCTGGCCAACATATCATTACGTCAGGGAAAAATACCGTTGCGGTCAGCGACAATCCGCTTGATTTGGATAAGAAAGTGGATGTCTGGCCATTAACGCCTTCAGTCATTGAAAAGCTTCGCGTAAATCAGGTGAAATCTCAGGCAAATCCGAATCTGGATGAACAGTTAAAACGCTGGGAATACCGGATTGGCCCAGGAGATGTCCTGATGATCACCGTCTGGGACCACCCTGAGCTTACCACGCCTGCCGGACAGTATCGCAGCGCCAGCGACACCGGCAACTGGGTCGGTGCGGACGGAACGCTCTTTTATCCCTATGTCGGCAAGCTTTACGTGGCCGGAAAAACGCTCTCCCAGGTGCGCGAAGAGATCACGGCCCGGCTGGACAGGGTGATCGAAAGCCCACAGGTCGACGTTAGCATCGCGGCGTTTCGGTCGCAAAAAGCCTACGTCACCGGCGAAGTGGAGAAGTCCGGGCAGCAGCCGATCACGAATATTCCCCTGACCATTATGGATGCAATCAATGCGGCAGGCGGCCTGTCGAAAGATGCAGACTGGCGAAACGTGGTCCTCACCCACGAAGGCAAAGATACGCGCATTTCGCTGTATGCCCTGATGCAGCATGGCGATCTGACGCAAAACAAGCTGCTGTGGCCCGGCGATATTCTCTTTATCCCCCGTAACGACGCCCTGAAAGTCTTCGTAATGGGCGAGGTGGTGAATCAGAGCACCCTGAAAATGGATCGCAGCGGCATGACGCTGGCAGAAGCCCTGGCAAACGCCGGTGGCCTGAACCAGGCGATGGCTGACGCACGCGGTATTTTCGTGATCCGCTCCACTGCGGGCAAAAACCGTGACGGCAAAATTGCGCATATTTTCCAACTGAATGCCCGCGATGCATCGGCCATGGTGCTGAGCACGGAATTCCAGCTTCAGCCCTACGATATCGTCTATGTCACTACAGCGCCGGTATCTCGCTGGAACCGGGTTCTGACGCAACTGGTTCCTACCATCAGCGGTGTGCATGACCTGACCGAAACCGTTCGCTTCATTAAGTCATGGCCTGAATAATGATCCAGTCAATTCTGGTGGTCTGCACAGGGAACATTTGTCGCTCGCCGATTGGCGAGCGGCTTCTGCAACAAAAGTTACCCACTTTCACGATTGCCTCGGCGGGGATCTGCGCGCTGGCCGGACATCCGGCAGATAGCCAGGCGCAAAAAATCGCCGCCATGTATGGCCTGTCGCTGGCGGATCACGTCGCCCGCCCACTGACGGCAACACTGATGCGGCAACACGACCTGATCCTCGCGATGGAGTTGGGGCAGATAAACCAGATCTCACTCATTGCGCCGGAGGTGCGCGGTAAAGCCTTGCTGTTTGGGAAGTGGCTCAGCGCGCAGGAAATCCCTGATCCCTATGGAAAAAGCATGGAAGCTTTTGAATATGTTTTTCGCCTGCTTGGCGAAGCAAGTCAGGAATGGACTAACCGACTTAACGTTAAGGGATTACATACATGTCGTCGAAAATCGTAAATACGCAGAGTTACACTGCTGATAATCATGAGCTGGATCTGGCGCGTCTTCTGGGCGAGTTAATCGATCATCGCATCTGCATTATTTCGATCACGCTATTTTTTACGCTCTGCGGAATCTTATATGCGTTGTTCGCCTCACCGGTTTATCTCGCGGATGCGTTGGTGCAAATAGAAGATAAACAGCAGAACAGTATTCTCAAAACGCTAAACCAGCTGACGCCGGAGCGTTCATCGAGCGCCGTTGCGGAAACTCAGTTGCTGAAATCGCGGATGATCCTCGGTGAAACCGTCGAGGCGCTGCGCTTGCGCGATGACATCACCCAGGTTCGCCTGCCGTTAATCGGCGCGGGATGGGCGAAGTTAACCGGGCAGCCTGCCGCCACCCTGACTCTCGATAATCTTACGCTTCCTCGCACCCCGGGGAAAAGCGCTGAGCTGATACTGACAGCAGAAGATAAGGGACACTATTTGCTGGAAGGAGAGGGGGTTAGCGTGCGCGGCACCGTTGGTGTGCAGCTGAAACACGCCGGGGTGGAGATTGTCGTACGTGAACTCTCTGCCCGGCCAGGCACGCAATTCAGGGTGCGGCAACGTACGCAACTTGAGGCGATCAATGCCCTGAACCGCCAGTTTAGCGTGGTGGAACAGGGCAAAGATACGGGGATTCTTTCCCTGAGCCTGAGTGGCCAGGATCCCGTGCAAATCGCCAGGGTGTTAAACCACATTACCCAGAGCTATCTGCAGCAGAACATTGCCCGTCAGGCAGCGCAGGACTCGCAGAGCCTGATCTTCCTGCAGCGCCAGATGCCGCAGGTCCGGGGCGAGCTGGACCAGGCTGAAGAGCGCCTCAACAGCTATCGTAAGCAGCGCGACTCGGTAGACTTAACGCTGGAAGCCAAGACAGTGCTTGAGCAGATTGTTAACGTTGATAATCAGCTCAATGAGCTTACCTTCCGCGAGGCCGAGGTCTCTCAGCACTTTAAAAAAGACCACCCGACCTATCGGGCGCTGCGGGAAAAACGTGAGACCTTAGAAGCCGAACGGGAGCGGCTGAACAAGCGTGTAGGGGCGATGCCATCAACGCAACAGCAGATCCTGCGCCTCAGCCGCGATGTGGATTCAGGCCGGGCGGTTTACCTCCAGCTGCTTACCCGCCAGCAGGAGCTGAACATCTCTCGTTCCAGCGCGATTGGCAATGTGCGCATTATCGACCCGGCGATGACACAACCTGCGCCAGTTAAGCCGCGTAAAGCGATGATTGTGGTCGCTATGACCCTGTTCGGGATGTTTATTGCGTCTGGCGGCGTGCTGGCAAAAACGGCGCTGCGACGCGGCATTAACGCCCCGGAACAGCTCGAAGAGGAGGGGGTTAGCGTCTATGCCACCTTGCCGCATTCTGCCTGGCTGCACAGTAAAACCCGTATCGGTAACCGCTATTTCTTTCACTATTGCAAGCGACACAAAATTGTCGATGTGCCCTTCTTGCCGATAGACCGGCCGCTGGATAACTTTGTCGAAGCGGTGCGCGGGTTACGAACCAGCCTGCACTTCGCCATGATGGATGCCGAAAATAATATTTTGATGTTCACTGGTCCGAGCCAGGACTGCGGTAAAACGCTGGTCAGCACCACACTGGCGGCACTGGTCACGCAGGTTCAGCAGCGGGTACTGTTTATCGATGCCGACATGCGCAAAGGCTATGTGCACAATATTTTTAACCTGCGCAATGACGCCGGTTTATCAGATGTGTTGTCAGGTAAAGTCGCCTTCCATGAAGCGATCCAGACCTACACCAGCGGGCAATTTGATGTAGTGACCTGCGGTAAATATCCGCCGAACCCTTCTGAATTGTTGATGCACGAGCGTTTCCAGGCCTTTATGCACTGGGCCAGCACCCAGTACGATATCGTGATTGTCGATACGCCGCCGGTTCTGGCAGTCACGGATGCCGCGCTGATCGGCCGGATTGCGGCTACCACCCTGCTGGTGGCTCGCTTTAACGTGACCAGCGTCCGGGAGATGGCGGTGTGCCAGCGCCGTTTACAGCAGATGGGAGTCAACATTAAAGGCGCGATACTGAATGACGTCGTGAAATCCGCGGCCAGCTATTATGCTTCCGGTTATGATGCGTATGGCTACTCCACCTCTAAGCGCAAACAGGGGAAGAATAAAGCGGAATAATGTGAGGGGAGTGAAGACCCGGCAGCGAGCGCCGCCGGGTTAAACCTTTTACTTCGCCAGCAGTTCGTGCGCCGTACGTTCTACCAGTGACAGCAGAACTTTAACATCTTCCAGCGTTACGATTGGGTTCAGCAGGGTCAGCTTCAGGCAAGTGATACCGTTATGCTCGGTGACACCGACGTTAGCGCGACCGGATTCCAGCAGGGCATCGCCAATCTTCTGGTTGAGCAGCGCGATGGCTGCGTCATCCAGCTGATGCTCAGGACGGAAGCGGAAAAGAACGCTCGCCAGCTGTGGCGGCATGACCAGCTCCAGCAGCGGCTGTTCAGTCACGTACGCGGCAACCTGCTGCGCCATGGTGACACCGTGATCGATAATCTCAGCGTATTTCTTCTCGCCCAGCGCTTCCAGACTCATCCACAGCTTCAGCGCGTCAAAACGACGGGTGGTCTGCAGGGATTTGGATACCAGGTTTGGCACGCCCGCCTCTTCATCAAACTCAGAGTTCAGGTACGCCGCCTGATAACGCATCAGCTCATAGTGACGCGCTTCTTTCAGCAGGAACGCGCCACAGCTAATGGTCTGGAAGAACTGCTTGTGGAAGTCCAGCGTTACGGAATCCACCAGCTCGATACCGTCGAGGTAATCGCGATACTTCTCGGACATCAGCAGCGCGCCGCCCCATGCCGCATCGACGTGAACCCAGATATTCTGCTTCGCCGCCAGCTCTGCAATCGCACGCAGCGGATCGATAGCGCCCGCATCGGTGGTACCGGCAGTGGCAACGATCGCCAGAATCTGCTCGCCGTTGGCATTGCACTGCTCAATTTTCGCGGCCAGATCGTTCAGATCCATGCGCGAACATTCGTCAGTTTTAACCTGGATAACGGACTGGTAGCCCAGACCCATCAGCGCCATATTCTTCTGTACGGAGAAGTGGGCGCTGTCGGAGCACAGAACACGGATCTTACGCAGATCGCCAACCAGACCATCCTGCTGGACGGAGTGGCCCTGACGTGCAAAGAAGGCATCGCGCGCCAGCATCAGACCCATCATGTTGCTCTGGGTGCCGCCGCTGGTGAAGACGCCCGCGTCGCCCGCCTGATAACCCAGGCGGGTACGCAGCCACTCGATCAGTTTTATCTCGATAATGGTCGCAGACGGGCTCTGATCCCAGGAGTCCATGCTCTGGTTAGTGGCGTTGATCATCACCTCCGCCGCCTGGCTTACCACCAGGCTAGGGCAGTGCAGATGCGCCACACACTGCGGATGATGCACCGCCAGGCTGTCTTTCAGGAAATATTCAACGGCGCGCTCGATAGCGGTCTCGTTGCCCAGCCCTTCCGGGTTGAAATCCAGGTTGATACGGTCGCGCAGTTCAGCGACCGTTTTACCCTGGTACATTTCCGGCTGTTTCAGCCACTGCATGACCGCCTGGGTGCTCTGCTCGATGGCCTGCTGATAGGCTTCGATGCTTTGCGCCGAGGACGACAAAATCGGGTTTAAATCTGACATTGTATCCATTGTCTCCGGTTAGACTGGGCGAACGCCCGCAGCAAGCAGCGCCTGCTCAAATTTATCCAGGAACACATTCAGCTCCTGATCGCTGATCAGCAGGGAAGGCAGCAGACGCACAACGTTACCGTTACGACCGCCACGCTCCAGAATCAGGCCCGCTTCGAAGCACTTCTTCTGGATCAATGCAGACAGCTCGCCGTCGCCCGGGAAGCAGCCCATATGGTCGGCAGCTTCGTGCGGCTTAACGATCTCAATACCGATCATCATGCCCAGACCGCGCACGTGACCAATAACCGGATAGCGTTTCTGCAGCTCAACCAGTTTCGCTTTCAGCCACTCGCCCTGGGCGGCAACTTTATCAGCGATATTCTGCTCTTTGAGGATCTGCAGGGTGGTGAGGCCCGTTGCCATTGCCAGCTGGTTACCACGGAAGGTACCGGTGTGGTGGCCAGGAGACCAGGCGTCGAACTGCTTTTTGATACCAAGTACGGCCAGCGGCAGACCGCCGCCCACAGCTTTGGACATCACAACGATGTCTGGCTGAATACCCGCGTGTTCAAAGGCGAAGAATTTACCAGTACGGGCAAAGCCAGCCTGAACTTCGTCAAGGATCAGCAGAATGCCGTGCTCTTCAGTCACTTTACGGATGCGCTGCAGCCATTCAACCGGTGCCGGGTTCACGCCGCCTTCGCCCTGAACGGCTTCCAGAATCACGGCAGCAGGTTTACGCACGCCGCTTTCAACGTCGTTGATCAGGTTTTCGAAGTAGTAGGTCAGCGCTTTAACACCTGCTTCACCGCCGATACCCAACGGGCAGCGGTACTGGTGCGGGTAAGGCATGAACTGTACTTCTGGCATCATGCCGTCAACCGCTTCTTTCGGAGACAGGTTGCCGGTCACGGACAGTGCGCCGTGGGTCATGCCGTGGTATGCACCAGAGAAGCTGATGATGCCGCTGCGGCCGGTCACTTTTTTCGCCAGCTTCAGCGCGGCTTCAACAGCATCTGCGCCGGATGGGCCGGTAAACTGCAGGCAGTACTCTTTGCCCTGACCTGGCAGCATAGAGAGCAGGTATTCTGAAAACGCGTCTTTCAACGGCGTGGTCAGATCCAGGGTATGTAACGGCAAGCCGCTGGTAATGACACTTTGGATGCTTTTCAGCACATCAGGATGGTTATGTCCCAGCGCCAGCGTTCCCGCTCCGGCCAGGCAATCAAGATACTCTTTGTTATCCGCGTCGGTGATCCACACCCCGTCCGCCTTCGTAATGGCTAAAGGCAGCTTGCGCGGATAACTCCTGACATTGGATTCCATTTCGGCCTGACGGGCCAGATAGGTTTCGTTGGTTTTGAAAGAAGAAGCATTCAAAGTATCAATACGGACTTTATCCGTCATCATATCACTCCTACAACCGCAGCTCAGCACGTGGCTCCGATTGAATAATTAATGAAAAAAAATGAGAAGGGCATCAAAAATCGCGGCCAATATAGAGCCTTTTTGCCCAGGGCTCAATGGTTAATTGTTTATCGTTTTGTAACGCGCGTTGAAACAACGCGCGTAGGGCGTAACCCCGCATGGTGCCTGAGGTTTCCCGGGGGAGGCTCCGGGTATATAAGAGGGGCTTTTTAGAACGCTTTAAACTACTTTTGGACTACGTTCAGAATACCGTTGTCGCGGCCATGGGTTTTATTCCATGAGGCATCGACCACGCCGTTCGCATCCAGCGAGATCGACAGCACGTAACCCGCGCCTTTCACCTCGTAAAAATTCGCGTTAAACCGTTTCACCGACGCTTTTTTGCCGTTGATGGTGGCCTGGGTGAAGCCGTTATTGATGCTGGCTTTAATCCCGTTAGCACTGAAGGAGGCTTCACGCAGCGGATCGGCAACGTGAGCCGCCTGGCCATGTTGTACGGCTTCATGCGCATTCTCAAGCGCCTGCTTTTCCGCCGCCGCATTGATGGTGGCCTGACGGTTCTGGTCGGCAATGTAGCAGGCATCACGGCTTACGCCTTTGGCCTGACACTGCGCCAAGCGCTGCTCCTCTGAGACACAGCCCGCCAGCAAAGCGGCAATCACACCCACCAACAGAATCTTTTTCATACATTAACCTTAAAGAAGTGAGGAATTTTTCCCCGATTGTTGATTCGATAATTATTATTGGCCTGGCCACAGTTTGCTGGTGTCTATATTAGAGACGCAGCAGTGGCGCGCGGTGAATATCACGCAAGGGGCGTTTTATCAGGTTGACGAAGATCACATTTAGCACGAATAGCTAAATTCTTGAGATTTGTCCTGGCTGTCAGTTATTGGCGGGTTAGAAAATGATTTTAGAGATGTAAATCAAAGTGAGTGGAGAGGTGTCAGTACGGCTCTTGCTATTGTCAGAAGCATCCTCTACGCTGCCATCGTTACATTATGTAATTTGACTCGGGGTGCCCTTCTTTGTGAAGGCTGAGAAATACCCGTACCACCTGATCTGGATAATGCCAGCGTAGGGAAGTCAGATGCCCTTCGGGCAATCGCTTCTTCGCGCAAGGCAGGAGCGACACCATGCAGCCTGACCTGCTTAATTTACACGCCTTACACCACTTCCAAACCCGTTCTCCGCTGACCCACTGCATGACCAACGACGTCGTGCAGACCTTTACCGCTAACGTGTTGCTGGCGCTCGGCGCTTCACCGGCGATGGTGATTGAAGCCGAAGAGGCGGAACAATTCTCTGCTATTGCTGATGCGCTGCTGATTAACGTCGGGACGTTAACCGCGTCGCGCGCCCAGGCGATGCGCCGGGCCATTGAGAACGCGGTTGCCGCCGGTAAACCCTGGGTGATCGACCCGGTGGCCGTCGGGGCGCTGGGCTATCGCACCCGGTTCTGCCAGCAGATCCTCGTCCTCAAACCGGCGGCCATTCGCGGTAATGCCTCGGAGATCCTCGCGCTCGCCGGCATGAGCGCGGGGGGACGCGGCGTGGACACCACCGATACGGCGGCCAGCGCGTTGCCTGCGGCCCAGGCGCTGGCACGGCAAACCAATGCCATTGTGGTGGTGACGGGGGAGGTGGATCACATCACCGACGGGTTGCGTACCCAGACGGTCACCGGCGGCGATCCGATGATGACCCGGGTGGTGGGGACAGGCTGCGCGCTGTCGGCGGTAGTGGCGGCCAGCTGTTCACTGCCCGGCGACAGGCTGGAGAACATGGCGGCGGCCTGCGGCTGGATGAAGCGGGCCGGAACCCTTGCGGCAGCCCAGAGCCGCGGGCCGGGCAGTTTTGCCACGGCGTTTCTGGATGCCCTGTGGGAACTGGGGGCACAACGATGAAACGCATTAATGCCCTGACCATTGCCGGCACCGACCCAAGCGGCGGCGCCGGGATCCAGGCCGACCTGAAAACCTTCTCCGCGCTCGGCGCTTACGGCTGCTCGGCTATTACCGCCCTGGTGGCGCAGAATACCCGCGGGGTCCAGTCGGTCTATCGTATTGAGCCCGATTTTGTGGCGGCGCAGCTGGAATCGGTGTTCAGCGATGTGCGCATCGACACCACCAAGATCGGCATGCTGGCCGAAACCGATATCGTCGAGGCCGTAGCGGAGCAGCTTCGGCGCCATCAGGTAACAAGTGTGGTACTGGACACGGTGATGCTGGCGAAAAGCGGCGACCCGCTGCTTTCACCTTCTGCCGTCGATACCCTGCGTAAAAAACTGTTGCCGCAGGTGGCGCTAATTACGCCTAACTTACCCGAAGCGGCGGCGTTGCTGGATGCCCCCCATGCCCGCAGCGAGCAGGAGATGAAAGAGCAGGGTTACGCCCTTCTGGCGATGGGATGTGAAGCGGTGCTGATGAAGGGAGGGCATCTTGACGATCCCGAAAGCCCTGACTGGCTGTTCACCCGTGACGGTACGGTACGTTTTACCGCCCCCCGCGTGAAGACCAAAAACACCCACGGCACCGGCTGTACCCTCTCGGCGGCACTGGCTGCGCTGCGTCCGCGCCACGATAACTGGGCGGATACGGTGCGTGAGGCTAAAGCCTGGCTCTCCTGCGCGCTGGCCCAGGCGGACTCGCTGGAGGTCGGGCAGGGCATTGGGCCGGTCCACCATTTCCATGCGTGGTGGTAAAGGTTCTCAGGCATAGCTGGAAAATTCGCTACCCACAGACCAGGCTTAGGGGGCTCGCAATCCTGTGAGCCTGGAGAAACATGCCGACAGCCTGTCGGCACTAAGGGGAGCAAAACTATGACTGATATTGCGCAGTTGCTTGGCAAAGACGCCGACAGCCTGTTACAGCATCGTTGTATGACCATTCCAGCCGACCAGCTCTATCTGCCTGGCCACGACTACGTCGATCGCGTGATGATCGACAACAACCGCCCGCCAGCGGTACTGCGAAATATGCAGACGCTGTATAACACCGGGCGTCTGGGCGGAACCGGCTATCTGTCGATCCTGCCGGTGGACCAGGGGGTAGAGCATTCGGCCGGTGCGTCGTTTGCCGCCAACCCGCTCTATTTTGATCCAAAGAATATCGTTGAACTGGCGATTGAAGCTGGCTGTAACTGTGTCGCCTCCACCTACGGCGTGCTGGCATCGGTTTCCCGGCGCTATGCGCACCGCATTCCGTTCCTGGTCAAGCTGAACCACAACGAAACCCTGAGCTACCCAACCGAATATGACCAGACCCTCTATGCCAGCGTCGAACAGGCGTTCAACCTGGGCGCGGTGGCGGTCGGGGCCACCATCTACTTCGGCTCAGAGCAGTCGCGCCGTCAGATCGAAGAGATCTCCGCTGCCTTTGAGCGTGCTCATGAGCTGGGAATGGTGACCGTACTCTGGGCCTATCTGCGTAACCCGGCCTTTAATAAAGACGGCACGGATTACCATGTTTCCGCCGATTTGACCGGGCAGGCCAACCATCTGGCGGCCACCATTGGGGCGGATATCGTGAAGCAGAAAATGGCCGAAAATAACGGTGGCTATAAGGCGGTCAAGTTTGGCTATACCGACGATCGGGTCTACAGCAAACTGACCAGCGACAACCCGATCGATCTGGTGCGCTACCAGCTGGCGAACTGTTATATGGGTCGCGCAGGGCTTATCAACTCCGGCGGCGCGGCAGGGGGCGAAACCGATCTCACCGATGCAGTACGCACGGCTGTTATCAATAAACGGGCGGGCGGCATGGGGCTGATCCTCGGTCGTAAGGCGTTTAAAAAATCGATGGCCGATGGCGTGAAGCTGATTAATGCGGTGCAGGACGTCTATCTGGATAAGAAGGTGACTATCGCATAACCCCTCACCCTAACCCTCTCCCCACTGGGGAGAGGGGACCGTCCGGTGCCGTTTTTCTCCCTCCGGCCATGATCGAAACCCCATTTCATTTCATTCAAACATCCATCCCGATCTACCTCACATTTCCCCTGTCTTTTGTGAAAAGTGTCACTCCTACCCGTGCAGATGCACAAAAAACGGTCGACGCTTAGCGGAATTTGTCTAAGGCAGTGGATGAATTTTGCGCTTAAAGTTAGATTCGAAACAGCTTTTCAAAATGAAAGAACACGCTGAACCTACGCAGTTTTAAGGATAAAAAATGAAAATCGAATCTGTAAACGTCACCGTCTTTCAGTATCCCACCCGCCGGGTTTCCGACAGCGCCGGGCACTCTCATCCGGGACCCGAAAGCCTGGCCAGAATGGCGATGCTGACCATTACCGCAGACGATGGCACCAAAGGGTACGCTTTTGCACCGCCGGAAGTGGTGCGCCCTTTTGTGGTCAATACCTTCTTTCGTAAAGTGCTGATCGGCCAGGACGCGTTTAACCGCGAGAAGATCTGGCAGGAGCTGGCTCACTGGCAGCGCGGCAGCGCCCATCAGCTGACCGAACGTGCACTGGGCTTCGTTGAGCAGGCGCTGTGGGATCTGATTGGCCGCAAACTCAATATGCCGGTCTGGAAGCTGCTGGGCGGTTACCGCGATAAAGTGCCCGCCTACGGCAGCACCATGTGCGGGGACGATCTGCCGGGCGGTCTCTCCACCCCGGAAGAGTACGCCAGCTTTGCTGAAAAACTGGTCGCCCGCGGCTATAAAGCTATCAAGCTCCACACCTGGATGCCGCCGGTCTCTTTCGCGCCTGATCCGAAGATGGATATCAAAGCCTGCGCCGCGGTCCGCGAGGCGGTGGGGCCGGATATCGACCTGATGATTGACGGCTACCACTGGTACAGCCGCGCGGAAGCGCTGTGGATCGGTAAAGAACTGGAAAAACTCAACTTCGCCTGGTTTGAAGAGCCGATGGAAGAGGAGAGCATGGCCTCCTATGCCTGGCTTGCGGAGAACCTCTCCATTCCCATCGTCGGGCCAGAGAGCCTGGGCGGCAAACACCACAGCCGCGCCGACTGGGTCAGAGCCGGGGCGTGCGATATCCTGCGCGCGGGGGCCAACGGCGTGGGCGGCATCTCGCCAACCCTGAAGGTGGCGAACCTCGCCGAATCGTTCGGCATGGACTGCGAAGTACACGGCAACGGTGCGGCGAGCCTGGCGGTGATTGGCGCCATCAAAAACTGCCGCTGGTATGAACGCGGCCTGCTGCACCCGTTCCTTGATTACGACGAACCCGCTGCATATCTGCACAGCCTGATCGACCCGATGGATGACAACGGCATGGTCAGCCTGCCGGATCGCCCGGGACTCGGCGAAGACATTAATTTTGCGTATATCGAAGCCAATACCGTCAGCCACGACTGACAAATAAAAACGTACCCTACAGGCGATATATACATGAAACGAACCTCCCTCACCGGAGCGTGCTTACTCGCGCTCTCGCTGATGACGGGGAGCGGCGCGGCGTACGCAAAAACGCCGCCCGATCAGCTCATCATCGGTATGAACATGAACAACCTGCTGACCCTCGATCCGGCCGCGATGACCGGCAACGAGGTGGTGGGCATTGTGGTCAATCTTTACGATTCGCTGGTGGAACTCGATCCCAATACCCTCACCAACGTTAAACCGGCGCTGGCGAAGTCCTGGGACATCTCGCCGGACGGTAAAACGCTGACCTTCCACCTGCGCGATAACGTGACCTTCCACTCCGGCAATCCGCTTACCGCCGAAGACGTGGTGTGGTCCATGCGTCGTCTGCTGCACCTGAACCTCGCCCAGGCGTCGGTGTGGAAATCCTATGGGTTTTCTAAGAAAAATATCGACCAGCAGGTGAAAGCCCTGGATGACTACACCGTGCAGCTCACCCTGCCGAAAGCCAACGACCCGCAGCTGGTGATCTACTCTCTCGGCGCGCTGGGCAACCTTGGCGTGCTGGATCGCAAAACCGTGCTGAGCCACGAGGTAAACAGCGACTGGGGCAACCGCTGGTTGACTACCAACGAAGCCGGTTCCGGGCCATTTATGCTGGAGACCTGGCAGGCAAAAGATGTGCTGCGCATGCAGCGTAACCCGAATTACTGGCGCGAAGCGCCGAAGATGAACCGCGTGGTGTTGCGCCACTTCCAGGAGTCGCAGACCCTGCGCCTGATGGTGGAGAAGGGCGATCTGGATATCGCCAGCAACATGGCGGTGGCCGACATTAACGCCCTGCGCAAGGATCCGCAGCTGACGGTGGAAGCCGTGCAGAAGGGCACGGTGTACTACGTGGCGATGAGCATGAAGGAGGCGCACTTCGCCAACCCGAAGGTGCGCGAGGCGGTGCGCTATCTCATCGACTATCAGGGGATAAATAAGGCGCTGATGCCGGGCTACGGCGTGCTGCACCAGCGGCCAATCAAGGCGGGAATGCCGTCGACGCTGCCGGATCCGGGCTACAAACTCGACATCCCGCGCGCCAGAAAGCTGCTGGCGGAAGCGGGCTATCCGGAAGGTTTTGACACAACCCTGCGCGTGCTGGCGGATCAGCCGTTCCTCAATATCGCCATCGCCGTGCAGTCCACTCTGATGCAGGCGGGGATCAACGCCAAAATCATCACCGGCACCGGGAACCAGATCTACGGCGCGATGCGCGAGCGTAAGTTCGACATGCTGGTCGGGCGCGGCGGCAGCGGCGTGGAGCCACACCCGCACTCCAGCCTACGGGCGCTGGTCTACAACCCGGACAACAGCGACGAAGCCCGGCTGACCAACTTCCAGGGCTGGCGGACCAGTTTCTACGACAAGCCGCTGAACGAGATGATCGACAAGGCCCTGCTGGAGCGCGATCCGCAGAAGCAGATCGCCGACTATCAGCAGATTCAGGTGCGCTATGACCAGCTGATCCCGGCGCTGCTCCCGCTGTCGCAGATGGTTGATTCGGTAGTGGTGCGTAACGAGGTGAAAAACTTCCAGTCGCATCCGTCCGCCACCACCTTCCTGCGGGAAGTGTATAAAACCGGAGGTGAAAAATGAGTGTTGCGATACTCGCGCCAGGCTCCCGCACCCGGCGTTTCTCCAGGCGTTTAACCCAGGTGCTGGTGACGCTGTTCGGCCTGCTGGTACTGACCTTTTTCATTGGCCGCGTGATGCCGGTGGATCCGGTGCTGGCCATTGTCGGCCCGGATGCCGACCACAGCACCTATCAGCAGGTTTACCAGCAGCTGGGCTTTGATAAATCCCTCCTGACCCAGTTTGGGATCTACCTCAATAACCTGCTGCACGGCGATTTTGGCAACGCTTTGCTGACCGGCAAACCGGTGCTGGATGACATTCTGCGCGTCTTCCCGGCCACCCTTGAGCTGGCGACCATGGCGATTATCGTCGGTGCCGGTTTAGGGATCCCGCTGGGGGTGCTGGCCGCGGCGCGCCGTAACAGCGTCTCGGACTACGTGGTGCGTATCATTAGTCTGGCCGGTTATTCCACGCCGATCTTCTGGGTGGGGATGATGGGGCTGCTGCTGTTTTACGCCTGGCTCGGCTGGGTGGGCGGTGCCGGACGGCTGGATTTAGGCCTGGATGGCATTGTGCCGCGCCGCACCGGACTGATGACCGTCGATGCCCTGCTGGCAGGCAACAGCGCGGTGTTCTGGAACGCCATTAACCACCTGGTGCTGCCCGCTTCGCTGCTGGGGTTCCACTCCCTGGCCTATATCAGCCGCATGACCCGCAGCTTTATGCTGGCCCAGCTGTCCCAGGAGTTCATCATCACCGCCCGGGTGAAAGGCTTAACCGAGCGGCAGGTGATCTGGAACCACGCGTTTCGCAACATCCTCGTGCAGCTGCTGACGGTGGTGGCGCTGGCCTACGGCTCGCTGCTGGAAGGGGCGGTGCTGATTGAAACCGTCTTCTCCTGGCCGGGCTTTGGCTCCTATCTCACCGGCAGCCTGCTGCTGGGCGATATGAACGCGGTGATGGGCTGCGTCCTGCTGGTGGGGATGATCTTCGTGATGCTCAACCTGCTCTCCGACATGCTGTATCAACTCTTCGACCCGAGGACGAAATCATGACCGTTTCTCTGGATACACCGCTGCAAGGTGTTCGCAGCGAAGGACGCCAGCGCCTGGCGCGAATGGCCCGCCGCAGCTTCGGATTTGCCGGGCAGATGGCGCGTAACCCGCTGACGGCCATTGGCGGCGGCATCATCCTGCTGCTGCTGATCGTCGCGGCCTTCGCACCCTGGATCGCACCTTACAACCCGCTGGTGCAGGATCTGAATAACGCTCTGGCGGCGCCGAACGCGCAGCACTGGTTCGGCACCGACGAGTTTGGCCGGGATATCTTCAGCCGCCTGGTGTACGGCTCGCGCATCACGCTCTATATCGTGCTGCTGGTGTCGGTCACCGTCGGCCCGCTGGGGCTGCTGCTGGGCGTCACCGCCGGATACTTTGGCGGCAAGGTGGATGCGGTGTTAATGCGCGTCACCGATATCTTTATCTCCTTCCCGAGCCTGGTACTGGCGCTGGCGTTTGTCGCGGCGCTCGGGCCGGGGCTGGAACACGTGGTGATCGCCATTACGCTCACCGCCTGGCCGCCAGTTGCCCGTCTGGCGCGTGCCGAAACCCTCTCATTACGCCAGGCCGACTTTATCTCCGCCGTGCGTCTGCAGGGGGCTTCTCCGGTGCGGGTGCTGTGGCGTCACATCGTGCCCCTGTGCCTGCCGTCGGTCATTATTCGTATCACCATGAATATGGCGGGGATCATCCTGACCGCCGCCGGGCTCGGCTTCCTCGGCCTCGGCGCACAGCCGCCGGAGCCGGAGTGGGGAGCAATGATCTCCAGCGGCCGCACCTACATGATGGAGTGCTGGTGGGTGGTGACGATCCCGGGGCTGGCGATCCTGATTAACAGCCTGGCGTTCAACTTCTTAGGAGATGGCTTACGTGACATCCTCGATCCTCGCAGCAACTGATATGCCGCTGCTCGACGTGCGCGACCTGCACGTCGACTTTATCAACGGACGCGCGGTGACCAACGCGGTGCGCGGCGTCTCCTTCCAGCTGGGCCGGGAAAAGCTGGCGATAGTCGGCGAGTCCGGCTCTGGCAAATCCACCGTCGGGCGGGCGCTGCTGCGCCTGCACCCGGCAAAGGCGCAGATCACCGCCACGCGGATGCAGTTTGGCGACGTCGATTTACGTACCGTCAGCGAGGCGCAGATGCGCGGCATTCGCGGTAAGCGCATCTCGATGATCATGCAGGACCCGAAATACTCTCTCAATCCGGTGGTCTGCGTCGGGGATCAGATTGCCGAAGCCTGGCTGACCCACCATCCGGGGCGCAAGGCAGAGGCCAAAGCCAAAGTGCTGGAGATGCTGGACGTGGTGCGTATTCGCCAGCCAGAGCGCGTTTATCATCTTTATCCTCACGAAATCTCCGGCGGGCAGGGGCAGCGCATCATGATCGCCATGATGCTGATCACCGACCCGGAGCTGGTGATCGCCGACGAGCCGACTTCGGCGCTGGATGTCTCGGTGCGGCTGCAGGTGCTGGGGCTGCTGGACGATTTAGTCCAGTCCCGCGGGCTGGGGCTGATCTTTATCAGCCACGACATCAACCTGGTGCGCAGCTTCTGCGACCGGGTGCTGGTGATGTACGCCGGACGGGTGGTGGAGTCGATTGCCGCCTGCGATCTGCACAACGCGAAGCACCCCTATACGCAGGGGCTGATTAACGCCCTGCCCGAGATGAATCGCCGCCGTCCGGTGCTGCCGGTATTGCAGCGCCAGGCCAGCTGGCTGACCGAATAAGGAGCGAAGATGATCGAGGTAAAAAACCTGAATCTGGCCTTCGGCGAAGGCGAGAAACGCAGCCAGGTGCTGTACGACGTGAATATTAACGTCCAGCCGGGGGAGATTTATGGCCTGGTGGGGGAGTCGGGTTCCGGCAAAACCACGGTGCTGAAGTGCCTGGCGGGTCTGTTCACGCACTGGGAAGGGGCGCTGGCGATTAATGGTCAGCCACTGGCGCGGCGCATCAGCCCGCAGCGCTGCCGTCTGGTGCAGATGGTGTTTCAGGACCCTTACGGTTCGCTACATCCCCGGCACACCATCGGCGATATTCTGGAAGAGCCGTTGCAAATTCACGGTATCAACGACCGGGATCGGCGCATTCACGCCCTGCTGGATAAGGTGGGTCTCAATCGCGCCTTCCGCGACCGCTATCCGCATCAGCTCTCCGGCGGCCAGCGCCAGCGCGTGGCGATCGCCCGGGCGCTGATCCTGGAGCCGCAGGTGCTGCTGCTCGATGAGCCTACCTCGGCGCTGGATGTGTCGGTTCAGGCGGAGATCTTAAACCTGCTGGCGGAGCTGCAGCGCGAGTCGAAGCTCACCTACCTGATGGTGACGCACGATCTCGGGGTCATTGCGCATCTCTGCCAGAAGGTGGCGGTAATGCAGTACGGCAAAATCCTTGAAACCCTGACGGTGGACGATCTGGTGGCGGGTGAGGCCAAAACCGATTATACCCGGATGCTGGTCACCGCCAGCCAGCAGTATTCCCGCGAGATGGCGAGGGAGGTGGCGGTGTATTAGTGGGTCAGGTGTAGCCTGATGCCCTCACCCACAGGGAGAGAGCGCAAACACAAAAAAACGGTAACCTGACGGTTACCGTTTTGCTTTGACCTCGTCGCCGGGCAACACTCAGCGCAGCAGCGGACAATCCGGCGGCAGCCGGCAGTGGATTGCTCCAGGCAGGAGCGCAATGCGGAAATGCTCGCCGCTCAGCGGTTCGCCATCCAGATTAAAGGTCATCCCGTGCGGCGCCTGGATTTCAAACCACGCTGACTGACCATCAACAAGATGCGGGCTGTCCTCCGCTTTGGTCAGCGTGGTGAGCAGGGCCGGAAGCAGTTCATCGCCGGTAATGATACGCACCCCAAGCAGCCCGTCGTTGATCAGCGCATCCGGGCAGAGTTGCTGCCCGCCGCCCGCCTGACGACCGTTGCCAATACCAATCACCAGCGCATTACCCTGCCAGTGGAAGTTCTCGCCGCGGATTTCACACAGATCCGGTTTAAGGGTATCCAGTCGAGCAAGCCCATGGATCAAATACGAGACCCCGCCCAGCGCCGCTTTCAGTTTTTCCGGGGTTTCGCTGGTAATGCGGGTGCCAAATCCGCCCGTCGCCATATTGATAAAGCAGGTTTTGTCATTGACCCGGGCAATATCCACCGCCGTGGCTTTACCGGCAATCGCCAGCTGCAGGGCCTTATCCAGCGCCTCGGGGATCCCCGCGCTGGTGGCAAAATCGTTGGCGGTGCCGAGCGGCAGAATGCCCAGCGCAGGACGGTGGTCACCCTGAAGGTTAATCAATGCGGTTGCCACCTCGTTGATGGTGCCATCGCCGCCGCCTGCAATCACCGTCTCGACGCCGAGGGTTTGGGCTTCGTCGATATAACGCGCCGCGTCGCCTTTTTCCCAGGTGACGCGAACATGGATCTGGACGCCTTCGTCGCGCAGCAGCATGACCGCCTCGCGTAACAGATCGTTGCCTGCGCTTTTACCATTGAGAATTAATAAACTTGCCGGATAGGTCGCCATCCACGTTGCTCCTGTGCTTATCTTCCAGAAGTGTATCGCAGCGCGAGGAAAAGCGGGTAAGAAGAGGATGAAAGGCGAGAAATTAAATGAGTGGCGTACTCAGTTTTACGCCACTCGGTTCGAATGTTTCAGGTCGTAAGTACGCCATAAGGGCATAAAGCGAACATACAGTGCTGGCGTCGTGCACAGCGGGTTATCAGGGCCCCCTCATTGCCGGGGCAGTCTGAATTCTGCAGAAAAGATGACCAAAGTGAGGGTTTATAAGGGAATGTTCGAAGGATGTGTAATTTTTTGATTTTGCCATCTATGGCAATGCCGAAGGGGCTGGTGACAAGAACCGATCCGATGCTGATAAAGTAATCTCCTTTATACCAGATTATCAGCCTGAGATTTTTAACGGTGAGTACGTGTATAAATATTGTTCCAGTACGAGGGCAAACCATCCTGTTTTCAACCACCCAGTACATATATTCTCCTTCTCCTTAAGTGAAATTTCATTCGTAAGAAGAATAGCATCTGATATCTGAATGAATACCCTGACTTTAACAAATTGATAATTTGTCTTACTTCTCCTTGAAAATAGAGATAAATTTACGTTTGGGGGCCCTTCAGGATAGTGTAACGACAGCATCCGGACGAGGGTTCTGAAGGGAAAGAGCGGGTCACAAATCCACCTATGTAAAGGCGATGACTCAGGGAGCCTGAATCGCGGGTCTGCGCACGCTTGCTAACGCTCTCCTCAACTATTTAAATTTTAAATTCCTTAAAGACTTTCATTAATAAATTAAATAATATTTCCAAAATTAATATTATTATAGTGATTTTATTTTTAATAACGCCAGCAATATGGAAAACACTGTTTTTTGCTAATTTATTGGCAGCGTGGCGCTATTTTAAATCACTACACATTATCAATATGAATAATTCTACCGAACAAACTTTTTACATGTAGATTCTCATCAAATTTTTAATTCAAAGTTTTGCGAAATTAATGGATTTTTAACGGCGCCCGTGTAATATGCGCATGCTTTACACATATATGGCAAATAACAAAAAGGAAATTGGAAATGAGAGAAATTAATCCACAGGAAATGGCGGACGTTACCGGCTCAGGTATCTTCTCAAATGTGTTAGGTCAGATTGGCAAAGTTGTTGGCGGTCTTGTTGACGCGGGTACCTCACTGGGTGGCTTCAAGACTGATGCTACTACCCCGGCAACTATGATGGGTAAGGGAATCGGCAGCATTGTTGAATTCAACATCTTCACCGGAATTTATCAGATCGGTTCAAGCGTAGTGGGTATGGTAGGATTTGGTATTGATGCCATTTCACAGATTGCCAACAAATTAAAGAAATAATCTGCGTATTCATTTCTGAATAATCTGCATATCTAAAACTTTAATATAAAAGCAGTACAAGGAGAGGTAAATAATATGTTTTTACCTCTCCTTTTTTATTTATTATAAGGTTAGCATTTTATTTAATAAATGAGAAATGTCTGTCACGGTATTGTCTGTTCAGACATCAATATCGTTATTTAATGCCTCCCTTCCTCACGATGATAATCGAAGACACTGTGTATCACAGAATAACCGCTGCCTGACGGGTAGGGTATGAATCTAATGCGGAAGCACTCAGGATTTCAGCGTAAAAAAGATAAAAAAATAGCCTGTGTAAGGGAGATTACTCAGGCTAAGGAGGTGGTTCCTGGTACAGCTAGCATTTATGGGTTATGTTTTTCAGCACCTGCGATAATACCCGTATTAAGCGCAGCGGTATGTGATCGGATTCTAAGAATCATCTCATACCATAAAATAACCCCTTTTATCACTTAGCGTGCGGCGCCTGAGTGTTTTCACCGTCAAAATTACGCATCAACAACGCATATTCCAGGGCGATCTCTTCCGGCACCGGCAGCCAGACGGTATGACCGTCTCCCGGCGCGACGGAAACTGGTTCGCCTTTGCCGTTCACCATATGCTCCAGGGTGAAGTTAATGTTGCCCTGCGGAGTCATCAACTCCAGGCTGTTGCCCACGAGGAACTTGTTTTTTACCGCCACTGCCGCGAGATTGCCTTTACGCTCACCGGTGAACTCGCCAACAAACTGCTGACGATCGGAAACGGAGTGGCCATATTCGTAGTTCTGGTAATCGTCATGGGTGTGACGACGCAGGAAGCCTTCGGTGTAGCCGCGATGGGCAAGACCTTCCAGGGTTTGCAGCAGGGTGCTGTCGAAGGGTTTGCCTGCCGCCGCATCGTCAATCGCCTGGCGATAGACCTGGGCGGTACGCGCGCAATAGTAGTAGGACTTGGTGCGGCCTTCGATCTTCAGGGAGTGCACGCCCATTTGGGTCAGGCGCTCAACATGAGCGATGGCGCGCAGATCTTTGGAGTTCATGATGTAGGTGCCGTGCTCATCTTCGAACGCGGTCATGTATTCACCCGGGCGCTGGGCCTCTTCAATCATAAACACGCTGTCGGTAGGTGCTCCGATGCCCAGCGTTGGCTCAATGTTCTGCACCGGGATAGGCTCGTGCTTGTGTACGATATTGCCTACCTCATCCTGTTTGCCTTCCTGAACCTTATATTCCCAGCGGCAGGCGTTGGTGCAGGTGCCCTGGTTCGGGTCACGCTTGTTGATGTAGCCGGAGAGCAGGCAGCGGCCGGAGTAGGCCATGCACAGCGCGCCATGGACGAAAATTTCCAGTTCCATGTCCGGCACCTGGGTGCGGATCTCTTCAATCTCATCCAGCGACAGTTCCCGGGATAAAATCACGCGGGTCAGTCCCATCTGCTTCCAGAATTTCACCGTTGCCCAGTTCACGGCATTGGCCTGCACCGAAAGGTGAATGTCCATCTCCGGGAAGTTCTCCCGCACCAGCATGATCAAACCGGGGTCAGACATAATCAGCGCATCCGGGCCCATCTCCACCACCGGTTTCAGATCGCGGATAAAGGTTTTCAGCTTGGCGTTATGCGGGGCGATGTTCACCACCACGTAGAATTTTTTACCCTGCGCATGGGCTTCGTTGATGCCGAGCTGCAGATTCTCATGGTTGAATTCGTTATTACGCACGCGCAGTGAGTAGCGCGGCTGGCCCGCATAAACGGCATCGGCGCCGTAGGCGAAAGCGTAACGCATATTTTTCAGCGTTCCCGCCGGGGAGAGAAGTTCCGGTTTAAACATGTTAGTTCTCGTTCTGATGACAGGTCAGATGCGCACACCAGGTGGGCGCCGGGAGGAGATCCCATACATTAAGGGCGGGCATTGTAGCGCTGCGGGAAGGGGAGGTAAACCATTGAGTGAGTAAACGCCAACGGCAGGACAGTACCGTCGGCGTTTAGCTCAGAGGTGGGGCAATCAGATGTCGTCCTGAGTGTGATCGACAATAATTTCCAGGGTCTTACGAATGATATCGGCGCGGACGACGTCACGCGTAGACTCGATTTCGTGGATCAAACGTAAAATAATCGCTTTGTTAGTCAGCGGTTCCTTCGCATCCAGAATGGCGCCCGTCACGGTTTGAAGCAGCGCCCACTCTTCGGCCAGCAAACCGCCAGCACTGCGGAAGTAGTTGGACAATGCAGCGTTGGGCAGTTCTTCGTAAAAGTCTGTTGTCTGGAGCATAGCCTGGCTCATAGTGTCACACCGGTTCAATAAATAAGTTAATGGTGCAGTTAATGCTTATTTCTGTTGGCTTGCGGGCTATTGCCAAACAGAGGGTACACATTGCTGCTGCTGTGTCGACCATCCGTGTCCCACTCCTGCTGATCGCTTTTGGTATTGCGCCGGGCGCCACCCTTACCATCATTGGAAATTTCCAGAATAATTTGGGATAGCACGTTCCGACGCTGCCCGTCTTGCTCTGTCGATAACATGTGTTGCAGCCTCTCCAGCAACAGCTTCATGCTGATGGGGCCGTTATCTTTCAGCAGAGAAAGGGTGGCTTCGCCAATGAGTTCATCAGTAAGTCGTTCATGGTCACTTCTGTTCATAACTACGTCTCTGTCGCCACATCTTCCTGCAGGAAGAGATGTGGCATAAAGTCAGTCTGTCGTAACAGTATAAAAAATCTGTCTCAAAGAAAAAACTGACTCAAAAAACAAGGTAATCAGCCGCCGTGGCGTATTGTTTATCGATCAAACAGCAGGCCTACCAGGGTCTGATATCGACTCTCCTCATCCCGATCCGAAGCCTGCTCCATCCGGTAAAGCAGACGGGTACAAATGGCTTTTCGATTGAGGATTTTTCCTTCCCGTAGAATTTCAACCACAATCTGACCCAGTGTCTCCTGCTGGGAGGGCTGGTTTGCTTTATTAAAGTACTGGGCAATGGCATTGGCTGTGTTCGGTGAGTACCCGTTCTCGCGCATATGTCACTCCTGAAATCCGCTGTATTTTTAAGGTTAATATCTTGTTAACTTGTAAATACTGTACACACCAATTGTACAAGTTAACAAATATATTTTTACCATTACGTGCTAATCCATATTATTCAGAGGTTTAAAATGGATAAAATTTGTAAAACACGCTAAAAAGATTGTACATTGTCGACAATTTTTGTCGTTTTAGCGGGTACAGGTGGCGGGGTTTATCTCGTCCGGTAAAGCTTATAAGAAGTTAAGCAAACCATCTGATACTGTGGACTTTCATTTACCTCCTCTATTGGAAATCCTATGCTCACTACCATTATTTACCGTAGCCATTTTCATGATGACGTACCGGTAACAGTGCTGGAAGACATGGTTGTTGCAGCAAATGAAAAAAACAAAGAAGCCGGTGTTAGCGGCATTCTTCTGTTTACTGGCAAGCTCTTTTTTCAGCTGCTCGAGGGACCCGAGGAGAATGTAAGAGCCATTTACCGCGCGATCTGTGAAGACCCGCGCCACCACAATGTGGTGGAACTGTTGTGCGATTATTCTCGCGCCCGACGCTTCGGTAAGTACGGCATGGAACTGTTTGATTTACGTCATTATGACCGTAATGAAGTGCTGCAAAACGTGCTGGATAAGGGCACCACTAAGTACCAGATGACCTATAACGACAGGGCGCTGCAGTTTTTCAGAACCTTCGTCGAGGAGAGTGAAAAAGAGAACTACTTTGAGCTGCCGTCAGGGGACCACTGGGTGTTCGTTCCTGATAACGACGATCCCAGCGTACGCACCCTGCCGGGCTGTTACAGTGAATTGTGCAGCTTCGCGTTCCAGCCGATTATCGACCCGCTGGCCCGGGAAGTTGTCTCCCTTGAAGCCCTGATCCGCACGCCGCAAGGGGAGCCCTCCCTGAGCTGGTTTGAAGGGCTGGAAGGCGATGCCGTCTATGAAGCCGACCTTAAAAGTAAGAGCGTTGCTTTTGCGATGGCAAAGGAGCTGGGGCTGGGGGAGCAGAGCCTGTCCGTGAACCTTTTACCCATGACGCTGGTCAAAATTCCCAACGCAGTCGACTATCTGATCCGGGAGATTGAGGCTAACGGGCTGGTGGCCGAGCAGATTGTGGTGGAATTTACCGAGCATGAAGTCATCTCACGTCTGGAGGCGTTCACCGGTGCGGTGCGCGAGTTAAAAGCCGCAGGCATCGGCGTGGCGATCGACCACTTTGGCGGGGGTTTTGCCGGTCTGTTACTGCTGGCGCAGTTCCAGCCAGACAGAATTAAGATTAACCGTGATCTGATTCGCGACGTTCACAAGAGCGGTCCGCGGCAGGCGATTGTGCTCGCTATCATAAAATGTTGTACAGCTTTAGAAATTCTGATCTCCGCAGTGGGTATCGAGCAGCCGGAAGAGTGGATGTGGCTCGAATCTGCAGGCGTTTCTCAGTTCCAGGGGCACCTTTTTGCCCACCCTGAACTGGCCGGGATCCCGCCAGTTGCCTGGCCTGAGCCGCGCGAGGAGGTTATTCTCTAACCTTTACCGGGCAGTGATACAATTCTGTTGTACAATATTACAAGTTGTACTGCCCGGTGAGATTCGTTACCTTGAACGATGAATATATTGATTAGCCATGAGGAATTGATGGCCTTTTACAGTATTGGCGATGTGGCAGAACGTTGCGGCATCAATCCCGTCACCCTGCGTGCGTGGCAGCGCCGGTATGGCCTGCTGAAGCCGCAGCGCAGTGAAGGTGGACATCGACAATTTGATGACGACGATCTGCAGCGCATAGAAGAGATCAAGCGCTGGATTGAGCGTGGCGTACCGGTGGGTAAGGTCAAAGCCCTGCTAGATGGGGAAAAAGCCTCCGAGCCGGGAGACTGGCGTGTGCTACAGGAAGAGATGATCGGCACGCTACGTCAGGTGAACCCGTCTAAGTCACGGGCGCAGATCGCCATTTTCTGTCAGCATCATCCTGTTGACGCGCTAATCGACAACGTGTTTATCCCTGTGCGAGACACCCTGCGCCTTGACCACGCCACCGCGCGTATTATGGGCAGCTTACTGGACGGCATTCTGATTGAGCAGGCGGTCAACAGCCTGACCGACTCGCGTACCAAAGCGGGAAGGGATGCGTTACTCATTGGCTGGGGGGTTGAGGATCGTACCCGCCTGTGGATGGAGGGGTGGCGTCTGTCGCAGCGGGGCTGGCGCATCAACGTCTTTGCTGAACCCCTTGAGTTACCCCATCCGGAGTTCTTCCCCGGTCAGCACATTCTCGTCTGGGCGGGTAAAACGCTGTCAGACGAACAGCGCCAGCAGCTGGATCACTGGCAAAAGCAGGGTTATGTTATTACGGCACACGGGGCGGCTGACGTCCTCTGATGCCATTACCCGCCGCAGCGGGTAATTTTACCTCCTTCATCCGCCGATCCGGCACGCATCCGCTTCCCAGCGATATCCCACTCCATAAACCGCACGAATAAACGACTGATCGGCATCCAGGGCTTCCAGCTTACGGCGCAGATTTTTGATGTGGCTGTCGATAGTGCGATCCGTCACCACCCGGTAATCATCATACAGGTGGTTCAGCAGTTGCTCGCGGGAGAACACTTTTCCCGGCTCGCCAGAGAGGGTTTTCAGCAGGCGGAACTCCGCAGGCGTCAGGTCCAGCAGCTTGCTGCGCCAGCTCGCCTGGAAACGGGCTTCGTCGATAATCAGCGGGCTTTCAGCATCCATCACCTGCAGCTCACGGTGCGGCTTGCAGCGGCGCAGAATGGTTTTCACCCGGGCCACGACTTCGCGTGGGCTGTAGGGTTTGCAGATGTAATCATCGGCACCGATCTCCAGCCCCAGCAGGCGGTCGATCTCTTCGATTTTGGCGGTCACCATAACAATCGGCACTTCAGAGAAGCGGCGGATTTCGCGGCACAGGGTCAGGCCGTCGGTGCCAGGCAGCATCAGGTCGAGCAGGATCAGATCCGGCGGGGTCTGGCGCACGTAAGAGAGCACCCGATCGCCGTGGTTGATAAGCGACGGGGCATAGCTCGCCGCCCGCAGATAGTCGATTAATAACTGCCCAAGCTTAGGCTCGTCCTCCACAATCAGGATGCGGGGTGTATTTTCGTCAATGGGTAACTCAGTCATGCTTCTCTCGATAAATCGCGTTCCAGCGGTAGCTCTACTGTAATGCTAACCCCGCCAAAAGGCGAATGGGCGGCACGAAGGGTGCCGCCGTGGGCTTCAACGATGTTGACGCAGATTGCCAGCCCCAGCCCGGAGCCACCGCTGGCGCGGTTGCGGGAACCTTCGGTGCGGTAAAAACGCTCAAACAGCTTGCTGAGCTGCTCATCAGAGACGCCGGGCGCGGTGTCGGCGAAGGTCAGCGCGAAGCGTTGCGCTTCACATTTGCCGGAGATCCGCAGTGCCCCGCCCGCGTCGGTATAGCGCAGGCTGTTTTCAAGCAGGTTGTTAAACAGCTGCATCAGCCGGTCGCGATCGCCAAACACCACCGCGTTCTCCGGCAGCGACAGCTCGATGCGCAGGTCCCGGCTGGCAAAGCGTTCCCGGAATGCACCGCTGACCACTTCCAGAATATTAATCACATCTACCGGGGCTTTCTGGTAGGCCAGCGCCCCCTCGTCGGACATCGACAGCTGATGCAGATCGTCCACCAGCTTGGTGAGGGTGCCCACCTCCGCCTGCAACGAGGTCACCGATTCCGGGGTGAATTTCCGCACGCCGTCCTGAATGGCCTCCAGTTCGCCGCGCAGCACCGCCAGCGGAGTGCGCAGCTCATGGGAGATATCGGCCATAAAGTCCCGGCGCATCTGCTGGTTTTTCTCCAGGGTGCTGGCGAGCTGGTTAAAGTCCTGCGCCAGCTTGCCCAGTTCGTCCTGGCTGCGGGTATCGACGCGAGTGGAGAAATCTCCGGCCGCCAGCCGGTGGGTGCCGTCCACCAGCCGCTTGACCGGAGCCAGCAGGCCTCGCGCCAGCGGGAAGGTAGCCAGCGCCGCCAGCAGGGTGGAAAGGGCCACAATCAGCCAGCTGGTCTGGCGCTGCTGGCGGTCAAAATTGATGTCGGTATTGCGCGTCAGCCGTTCAACGGGGGAGGCGATCACCCAGCCGACGGCATTGCCATTCACCGTGATGGCCCGCTTCGTGCCGTCCGGCGGCACCGGGGCGCGCGGGCCGACCAGCACCCGCAGATCCTGGTCGATCACCCAGAACTGGGTGCGCCAGCCGTGCGGCGGCATACCGGGGCCGGGGCGATCGTCGTCGGTATCGTGCTCCAGCGAGCGCAGGATCTGAAAGACAAAGCGGTCGTTATTACGTAAAAAGCGCCAGTTGCCGTGCAGGGCGTACTGCTCGGCCAGGGCATCGCTTAAGCCCTGCAGCCGCTGCTCGTTGCCGTGTTTGATGTAGTCGATAAAACCGCGTTCAAAGCTGACCCGCACCGCCCAGTGCATGGTGATCAGCAGGACAATACAGGTGGCGAAAATGGCCAGAAACAGCTTGCCGG
This sequence comes from Leclercia adecarboxylata, assembly GCF_023639785.1. NCBI lineage: Bacteria > Pseudomonadati > Pseudomonadota > Gammaproteobacteria > Enterobacterales > Enterobacteriaceae > Leclercia > Leclercia adecarboxylata. Next base: position 3,077,350 of record NZ_CP098325.1, on the reverse strand, counting down.
TAATGCCCGGTCGCCAGAACTTCATGGTTTACTCCTTTTGCGCCGCCTGATGACGACATTCTTGCTGGTATCATCCGGAACCCGGGCGAAAATAAAGACCGGCAGGGCGATGATCAGTGCCATGCTCAGGTAGGTGTTGAGAAACACCTGATGGACGACGGTGCTGTCGGCGGTGAGCTGGTGCTGCCCGTACATGCCCAGCAGCAGCCCGGCGATGGTCACGCCGACGCTCATCGACAGTTGCATGATCATCGACAGCAGGCTGTTGCCGCTGCTCGCCTGTTCATCGGGGAGATCTTTGAGCGTCAGGGTGTTCATGGAGGAGAAGCGGATGGAGTTGATCATCCCCTGGCAGAACAGCACCAGCGGCAGGACGTAGTACCAGCCCAGCAGCGCGACGCCCATAAACAGCAGACTCACCAGCGCCAGCCCCAGCGTGGCGGCAACCAGCACCCGGCGATAGCCAAAGTGGTTCACCACCTGCACCACAATGCGCTTCATCCCCATGCTGCCGAGCACCATGGGGATCATCATCAGCCCGGCATGGAACGGCGAAAAGCCGAGGCCAATCTGCAAAAAGACCGGGGTCATAAACGGCAGCATGCCGCTGCCGATACGCCCGGCCAGGCTACCGAGCAGCCCCAGGCGATAGGTGGTGTTCTGGAACAGCGTGAGGCTGAACAACGCCCGGTCGTTACCCCTGGCATGCCACAGATACCAGAGAATCGATACCACCCCGATAGCCACCAGTCCGGCCAGCGCCAGCGGAGAGATCCCGAGCCCTTTTTGTCCGTCCAGCGCCAGGGTCAGGGTCGCCATTCCCGCCGCGAGCAGGAAAAAGCCCGCCAGGTCAAAGCGCCGGGTCTGCATTTTGTAGTTCGGCATCAGACACAGGGTGGCGATCGCCCCGATGATGCCCACCGGCAGGTTAATCAGGAAGATCCAGTGCCAGGAGGCGTACTCCACCAGCACGCCACCGAGGGCCGGGCCCAGCAGCGGCCCCACCTGGCCGGGCAGGGTGACGAAGGTCATTGCCGCCATATACTGCTCGCGCGGCACAATCTTCATCACCGTTAACCTGCCCACCGGCACCATCATCGCCCCGCCGACGCCCTGCAGCACCCGGGCCATCACCAGTTCGTTCAGCGTCTCTGCCCGGGCGCAGAACAGGGAGCCAGCGGTAAAGAGCACGATGGCGGTAAAGAAGATATTGCGCACCCCCACTTTGTCCGCCAGCCAGCCGCTGGCGGGCAGCATCACCGCCACCGTCAGCACGTAGGCGACGATCACCATATGCATATGCAGCGGGCTCTCCCCGAGGCTTTTCGCCATTGAGGGGAGGGCGGTATTGACGATGGTCGTATCCAGCGACTGCATGAAGAAGCCGAAGGCGACAATCCACAACTGCCAGCGAACCTGAGTGGGAAGATCGGTCATGGGCCAGGTACCGTCTCGTTGGGTTTACGGGAAAAACGCACCCGCAGGCGATCGAAGAACAGATAGACCACCGGGGTGGTGTACAGCGTCAGCAGCTGGCTCATCACCAGCCCGCCGACAATGGTGATCCCCAGCGGCTGGCGTAACTCTGCTCCATCACCGCTGGAAATCACCAGCGGCAGGGCGCCAAACAGCGCCGCCAGGGTGGTCATCATAATCGGGCGGAAACGCAGCAGGCAGGCCTGGAAGATGGCTTCCTGCGGCGTCATGTTGCCGTTGCGCTGCGCCTCCAGGGCAAAATCGACCATCATGATGGCGTTTTTCTTTACGATGCCGATTAACAGCATAATACCGATCAGCGCGATCAGGCTGAACGGCGCGCCGAACAGCTCCAGCGCCAGCAGCGCGCCCACCCCCGCCGACGGCAACGTGGAGAGAATGGTCAGGGGATGAATATAGCTCTCATACAGCACGCCCAGCACGATATAGACCGTGGCAATAGCCGCCAGAATCAGGATCACCTGCGATTTCATGGTCTCCTGAAACACCTGTGCGGTACCGGCGAAGCTGCCGCGCACCGAGGACGGGACGCCAAGCTGGGTCATGGTGCGGGTGATGGCCTCGCTGGCCTCCGACAGTGACGAGCCGGTTGGCAGGTTGAACGACACGGTGGACGCCGCCGACAGCCCCTGGTGGTTCACCGACAGCGGCGCGTTAGCAGGCTGCCAGTGGGCAAAGTAGGAGAGGGGGATCGCCTTGCCGTCGTTATTAATCACAAACATCTTATCCAGGGCGCTGATATCCTGGGTATAGCGCGGATCGACCTCCATCACCACCTTGTACTGGTTCATTGGCTGATAGATGGTCGAGATCTGCCGCTGGCCGAAGGCGTTATTCAGCAGGCTGTTCGCGGCGCTGACGTCAATGCCCAGCCGCGACATGGTTTCACGATCGTAGGTTAAGGCCATCTCCGCGCCGTTATTCTGGCTGTCGGAGTTCACATCCGCCAGCTGGGGTAGCGCCGCCAGCGCCTTGCGGATCTTCGGTTCCCACTCCCGCAGCGCCGCGAGATCGTCCGACAGCAGGGTGTACTGATAGCTGGCGTTCGACTGACGTCCGCCGACGCGGATATCCTGCACCGCCACCAGGAACATATTCGCTCCCGGCTCTTTCGACAGCGCGACCCTCAGGCGGTCGATCACCTGCTGGGCGGTTTCGTTACGCTCGTCGCGGGGCTTAAGGGTGATAAACATCATTCCGCTGTTGACCCGCGAGCCGCCGGTGAAGCCGGTGACGTTATCCACGGCCTGGTCTTCACGGATGATCTTCATAAAGTCCTGCAGCTTGCCGCGCATCGCCTGAAAGGAGATGCTCTGGTCGGCCTGAATACCGCCCATCAGCACGCCGGTGTCCTGCTCGGGGAAGAAGGTTTTTGGAATGGAGATGTACATCCAGACGTTAAGCGCGATAGTGCCCACCAGCACCAGCCCGACGATCCGGGTGTGGTTCAGGACCCATTTCAGCGATTTGCCGTAGCTCTCCTGCAGGGCTATAAGAAGGCGGCCAAAGCCCCGCTTGCGCGGCTGGGAGTGCGGTGGGCTGCGTTTCAGCATCCAGCCGCACATCATCGGCGTCAGCGTCAGGGACACTAACAGCGAGATGCCAATCGCCACCGACAGCGTCACCGCAAACTCCCGCAGCAGACGCCCCGGCAGGCCGTCCATCAGCAGCAGGGGCAGGAATACCGCCACCAGCGACAGGCTCATGGAGAGCACCGTAAAACCGACCTCCCGTGAGCCCTGCAACGCCGCCTGGAGCGGCTTCATTCCCGCTTCGAGATGGCGGGAGATGTTCTCCAGCACCACGATGGCGTCATCCACCACAAAGCCGGTGGCGATGGTCAGCGCCATCAGCGACAGGTTGTTGAGGCTAAAGCCGCACAGGTACATGGCGGCGAAGGTACCAATCAGCGACACCGGCACGGCGACCGCCGGGATCAGCGTCGCACGTCCGGAGCGCAGGAACAGGAAGACCACGAGGATAACCAACGCCACCGAGATAATCAGCGACTGCTCCACCTCCTCCAGCGAGGCGCGAATGGTGGGGGAGCGATCCTGGGCAATCTGCAGGTCGATGGCTGCCGGAATGGTCTCCTGCAGTTCCGGCAGACGGGCGCGGATGCTGTTCACCGTCTCAATGATGTTGGCTTCCGGCAGCTTGCGGATCATCAGCAAAATGGCTGGCTTAGCGTTGGTCATCCCGGCGTTACGCACGTCCTGCACCGAGTCGGTGACGCTCGCCACGTCGCTCAGGCGCACCGCCGCGCCGTTATTGTAGTGAATGATTAACGGCTGGTACTCCGCCGCCGTTTTCAGCTCGTCGTTGGTCTGGATCTGCCAGCGGCGGCTGCCATCCTCCACCGACCCCTGGGGCCTGCGTACGTTGGCATTGCTGATAGCGCTGCGCACGTCATCCAGCGAGACGCCCTGATTAAACAGCGCCTGCGGATTGAGCCCCACGCGCACGGCGGGCAGGGAGCTGCCGCCAACGTCCACGTCGCCCACGCCGTCGATCTGGGCGATGGTCTGCGCCAGCTGGGTGGAGGCGAAGTCGTACAGCTGCCCCTGAGAGTACGTGTCCGAGGTGAGCGTCAGGATCATGATCGGCGCATCGGACGGGTTGGCTTTACGGTAGGTCGGACGGCTCGGCATGCCGCTCGGCAGCAGGCTCTGCGCGGCGTTGATCGCCGCCTGCACGTCCCGCGCCGCGCCGTTGATATCGCGGTCGAAGTTAAACTCAAGAATGATACGCGTGCTGCCGAGCGAGCTGCTGGAGGTCATCTCGTTGACCCCGGCGATGCGCCCGAGCGAGCGCTCAAGCGGGGTGGCCACCGACGAGGCCATGGTTTCCGGCGACGCGCCCGGCAGGGAGGCGCTGATCATGATTACCGGGAAATCCACCTGCGGGAGCGGGGCCACCGGCAGCAGCCGGAAGCCGAGAACGCCGCACAGGGTAATGGCAAGGGAGATTAAAATCGTCGCCACCGGGCGGTAAATGAAGAGGGCAAAAAACTTCACTTACGCCTCCTCTTCTTCACGTTTCGGGAAGCGGCTTTTGCTCCACAGGGCCAGGCGGTCAAACAGCAGATAGATCACCGGCGTGGTGAACAGGGTTAGCACCTGGCTTACCAGCAGGCCGCCCACCATGCCAATCCCCAGCGGACGGCGCAGTTCGGCGCCGACGCCGGTGCTGAGCATCAGCGGCAGGGCGCCGAGCAGCGCAGCCAGCGTGGTCATCAGGATCGGGCGGAAACGCAGCAGACAGGCCTGGAAAATGGCGTCACGCGGCGACATCCCCTGCTCGCGCTCGGCGGCGAGGGCAAAGTCGATCATCATGATGGCGTTTTTCTTGACGATGCCGATCAGCAGGATGATGCCGATGATGGCAATGACGTCCAGCTCGCTGCCCGCCAGCATCAGCGCCAGCAGCGCCCCTACGCCTGCGGTAGGCAGAGTTGAGAGGATGGTGATCGGATGAATAAAGCTCTCATACAGCACCCCCAGCACGATGTACATCGCCACTACCGCGGCCACGATCAGCCAGATGGTGCTTCCGAGCGCGGCCTGGAAGGCCAGGGTGCTGCCCTGGAATTTGGTCTGGATATCGGTCGGGAAGCTGAGGTTTTTCTCCGCATCGGTGATCGCCTGGACCGCCTCGCCCAGGGAGTAGTCGTCCGGGACGTTAAACGAAATGGTGGTGGACGGGAACTGATCCAGATGGTTCACCGCCAGCGGCGTATAGCGCTCCTCTACTTTGGCTATGGCGCTCAGGGGCACAATTCCGCCGCTGCTGCTGGTCAGGCGAACGGTGTCCAGCCCGGCCAGCCCCGGCGTCTGCCGGGTGTCGTGCTCCAGCACCACCCGGTACTGGTTGGCCTGGGTATAAATGGTGGAGATCAGACGCTGGCCGAAGGCGTTGTAAAGCGCGTTATCGACATCCGCCATGGTAATACCCAGACGGCTGGCGCTGTCGCGATCGACGTTGATGTACGCCGCCAGGCCTTTGTCCTGCCAGTCGCTGCTGACGTCGGAGAGCTGCGGCAGCTGCCGGAGTTCGTCAATCAACTGCGGCACCCAGGTGCTGAGGGCGTCGAGGCTGGTGGCCTGCAGGGTAAACTGATACTGGGTGCGGCTGACGGTGGTATCGATGGTCAGATCCTGGGTGGGCTGCAGGTAGAGCTCCACGCCAGGCACTTTCGCCACCGCGCGCTGCAGTCGCTCTATTACCGTGTTAACCCGGTCGTCACGATCGTCCAGCGGTTTGAGGTTGATCTGCAGGCGGGCGCTGTTCAGGGACGGGTTGGTGCCATCCACGCCGACAAACGCGGTCAGGCTCTCGACTGCCGGATCTTTCATGATCACATCGGAAACCGCCTGCTGGCGCTGGGCCATGCTGGCGAAGGAGACCGACTGCGGGGCCTGCAAGGTGCCCTGGATAATGCCGTTATCCTGAATCGGGAAGAAGCCTTTCGGGATCATCACCCACAGCAGCACGCTCAGGGCAAGGGTACCCAGCGCCACGCCGAGGGTTGCCCACGGGTGGTTCAGCACTTTTGCGAGCATGCGGCCATAGGCGGCGATGATCCGCTCGAACATCCGCTCCGAGGCGCGGGAGAAACGGTTCTGCTTGCGCAGGGATTCATGGCTCAGCATGCGGGCGCACATCATCGGCGTCAGGGTCAGGGAAACCAACGCCGAGATTAAAATCGCCACCGCCAGGGTCACGGCAAACTCGCGGAACAGGCGCCCGACGATATCGCCCATAAACAGCAGCGGGATCAGCACCGCAATCAGCGAGAAGGTCAGGGAGATGATGGTAAAGCCGATCTCACCGGCCCCTTTCAGTGCCGCCGCCAGCGGCTTTTCGCCTTTTTCGATATAGCGGGAGATGTTCTCGATGACCACGATAGCATCATCCACCACGAAGCCGGTGGCGATGGTGAGGGCCATCAGCGTCAGGTTGTTGATCGAGAAGTCGAGGAACACCATCACGGCAAAGGTACCGACCAGCGACAAGGGCACCGCCACCGCCGGGATAATGGTCGCCGGGACGTTACGCAGGAACAGGTAGATGATCATCACCACCAGCGCAATCGCCAGCATCAGTTCAAACTGGGTGTCGCTCACCGAGGCGCGAATATTGGTGGTGCGATCCGACAGCACCTTGACGCTGACCGATTTCGGCAGGCTGTCGATGAGCGTGGGCAGCATGGCGCGGATGCTGTCGGCGGTGTCGATGATGTTCGCCCCCGGCTGGCGCTGGACGTTCATCACGATGGCCTGCTGCTTGTTGGCCCATGCCCCCAGCCAGCTGTTTTCCGCCCCTTGTTCGACGGTGGCGACGTCCCCCAGGCGGATCGCCGCCCCGTTCTGATACGCAACAATCAGCTGGCGATACTCATCCGCAGACTGCATCTGGTCGTTGGCGGAGAGCGTCACCGCCCGGGTCGGGCCATCGAGGGAGCCTTTGGCCGAGTTAACGTTGGCATTGCTGATGGCGGTGCGGATGGTTTCGCTGGTCAGCCCCAGAGAGGCAATGGCCTGGGCGTTGAGCTTCACGCGCACTGCCGGGCGCTGGCCGCCGGAGAGGGTCACCAGCCCGACGCCGGAAACCTGGGATATTTTTTGCGCCACGCGGGTTTCTACCATGTCTTCGACCTGGGTCATCGGCATGGCGGAGGAGGTGACGGCGAGGGTCATGATCGGCGGATCCGCCGGGTTGACCTTGCTGTAAACCGGCGGGTTAGGCAGGTCAGAGGGCAGCAGGTTGGTGGCCGCGTTGATCGCGGCCTGCACCTCCTGCTCGGCAACGTCCAGTGAGAGGCTAAGCTGGAACTGGAGTGTTACCACCGACGCGCCGCCGGAGCTCTGGGAGGACATCTGCTTCAGGCCCGACATCTGCCCGAACTGGCGCTCAAGCGGGGCGGTAATGGCCGAGGTGACCACGTCCGGGCTGGCGCCAGGGTAGAGCGTCACCACCTGAATGGTAGGATAATCCACTTCCGGCAGGGCAGAGACCGGGAGGAAGCGGTAGCCGATGATCCCCGCCAGCAGGATCGCCACCATCAGAAGCGTGGTGGCGACAGGGCGCAGAATGAACAGGCGCGACGGGCCGCCAGTGGCGCTCGGAGGCATGACCTGCATCAGGCGTTCGCTCCCTGTTTTTTATGTTCGCGTTTCGCAGGCTCTGCCGGGGTGTCGGTATGGGCTTCCACCACTTCCACTTTTGCCCCTTCGGTAAGACGGTCGATCCCGTCGGTCACCACGCGGTCGCCTGCCGACAGGCCGGCGGTAATCACCACATTCTGGCTGTCCTGAATACCCGGTTTCACCAGATGTTTGCTGACCTTGTTGTCGCTGTTCAGCACCCAGACGAAGTTGCCTTCGTTACCCATCTGCAGCGCTGCGGTAGGGATCACCACCGCATTCTCTTCGGTCGCCACCAGCATGCGGGCATTAACAAACTGGTTCGGGAACAGGGCGTCATCCTGATTGCTGAAACGCGCTTTCAGCTTGATGGTGCCGGTCGTGGTGTCGATCTGGTTATCAAGGCTCAGCAGGGTGCCGTCGCTCAGTTTCTGCTTGTTGGCGCGATCCCAGGCTTCGACGGTTAACGTCTGGCCCGCTTTCTGTGCCTGGACAACGGTAGCGATATCGCTTTCCGGCAGGGTGAAGACCAGGTCGATAGGGTGGGTCTGGGTCAGCACCACGATCCCGGTGGTATCCCCGCTGGAGATCTGGTTGCCGATGTCCACCTGTTTTAACCCGACACGCCCGTCGATGGGGGCGGTGATGCGGCTCCAGTCGAGCTGCAGCTGCGCGCTGGCGACGGCGGCCTGATCGGCTTTGAGGGTTCCCTGGCTTTCGCTGACCAGCGCCTGCTGGGCGTCGAGCTCCTGGCGGGAGACAAGGTTGGTTTTCACCAGTTGCTGATAACGGGCCAGATCCCGGCGGGCGTTAGCGAGGGTGGCCTGATCTTTCGCCAGCTGTCCCTGGGCCTGCGCCAGCGCAACCTTAAACTGGCTGGGATCGACTTCGGCCAGCAGATCGCCGGCTTTCACCTGTTGCCCTTCCTGGAAGTGCAGGGCGATCAGCTGCCCGTCGACGCGGCTGCGCACGGTAACGGTATTGGCGGCGGTGATAGTGCCGAGGCCCGAAAGATAGCGCGGAACGGATTTACTGACGGCGGTCGCCGCCTGAACCGGCGCCAGCGGGCCGCCGCGCATCCCGTGGCGTCCACCCCCTGCCGGGCGCTGCGTCTGGCTCGACGCCCCGGCGGGGGCCGAAGCCTGTTGATGCCAGTACCACGCGGCGGCAAGGGCCACCACAATGATGCCAGCGGCGATTACCCAGCGGGATTTATTGCGGCCTTTCATCGTTATATGTTCTCGTCCTGAAACAGTGCGGAAAATAATACTAGTTTAGTGAGGCAATTGAGCGGAAAAATGGAGGAAATATGAAAGACTGTCTGGATTTGTCTGAATGGAGGTAAAAGCAAAACGGCAACGCCAGTTGTCGTTTTTAGTGTTTTTTCCCTCTCCCTGTGGGAGAGGGTGGGGTGAGGGCAACAGGCCGCACCAGAGTAGGCCGGGCAAGCGAAGCGCCCCCGGCAATGCCACCTTAGCTGAACACCACCTGCGCCCAACGGGCCAGCCCGGCGGTGACGGAGCCAAAATCATCCCCCCCGGCAATCGGGATACCCGGCAGCTGCTGCGCCAGCGCTTTTTTAATCAGCGGTGAACGGGCGCTACCGCCGGTCAGGTAGATGACGTCCGGCTTCTCGTTGCCGTTATCCAGCGCCAGTTGCACCTGCTCGAGGATGCGCTGTAACGGTTGCGCCAGGGCCGCTTCCAGCCCCTGCTGGCTGATGGCCGTCGCCAGCGCATCGCTGATGAAGGGCAGCGTCACGGCGTGTTCTGGTGCGTCTGAAAGCGCAATTTTGCTCTCTTCCGCGCTGCGTACCACCCGGTAGCTCAGACGTTGACGCCACACTTTATGCAGCAGCGCCACCTTGTCGCCGTCCTGGGCGTCGCGCACCAGATCGTTAAGGAAACGGCCGTTGGCGACGCTGTAGAAATCACTTTGCGCCGGCACGTCGTTGATCGCCACGGCGTTCCACCACGGCAGAATCGGCAGCGCGGTGCCTTTTTCGGTCTGCCCGCCCATGCCGAGCAGCGGCATCAGGCTCTTAAAGGCCAGGGCGATGTCCAGATCGTTACCGCCGATACGACAGCCGCTGTGGCCCAGCAGGCTGCTCTCGCGATCCCGGCGCTGGTGCCATTGCGGCCCCATCAGCAGCAGCGAACAGTCGGTGGTCCCGCCGCCGATATCCACCACCAGCACCCGTTTTTCGCGATCCAGCGTCGCCTCAAAATCCAGACCGGCGGCAACCGGCTCATACTGGAACACCACATCGCGGAAACCGGCACGCTGCGCCGCGCGCGCCAGAATGCCCTGCGCCTGCTGGTTAGCCTCGTCGCCGCCAAGCCCCTGGAAGTTGATCGGGCGACCAATCACGGCCTGGGTGATCTCATCCGTCAGCTGCGTCTGGGCCTGCTGGCGAATGTGCAGCATCATGGCGCAGACCAGATCTTCAAACAGCGCCACCTGCTGTGGCTTCAGGCCGCTGGCCCCGAGGAAGGATTTCGGCGACTTAACGAAGTACACCTCCTCCGGATCCTCAATGTAATTACCCAGCGACGACAGACCAAACTGCACGCTGGCCGGCGTCACATCGATGTCTTCCTCGCGGTTAAAGCTGACCGCCCGGCGCAGCAACGCCTGGGTTTCCGCCCCGGTGGCCGGAACCTGATGATGGCGGTACAGCCACTCGCTCACCGCCTCGCGGGTCGGCGCGCAGAGCATCGACGGTAACAGCGTGCTGTTGTTTTCCATTTTCAGCAGCTGCGGCTGCCCGTTCTGCATCACCGCTACTGAACAGTTGGCGGTGCCATAGTCAAATCCGATAAACACGTCAGCGTCCCCATGCCATTGAGAAGGGGCGAGACTTTAGCGAAATGTCCGGCTGGCGACAACAGGAATATGAAAGCAAGGCGTAAGGCGCCATCACCGTTTATGCTGTGACTGGACAAAATAAGGAGCGACGATGTTTACCCTGACCTGGCAGCCGCCCTACGACTGGCAATGGATGTTGAAATTTCTTGGCGATCGCGCGGTCGCCGGGATTGAAACCGTGACCCCCACCGACTACACCCGCAGTTTCGCCCGGGAGGAACATCGGGGGCTGATCCACGTGACGCCGCAGCCCAATGGCACGCTGGAGGTGGCGCTCAGCGACGGGCTGCTGCCCATCGCCGATCTCTGCCTGGCGCGCGTCACCCGCCTGTTCGATCTGCACTGCGATCCGCGGCAGATTGCCCATGTGTTGGGTTCTCTGGGTGCCGCGCGTCCCGGCCTGCGCCTGCCGGGATCGATGGACACCTGGGAGCAGGGCGTGCGCGCCATCCTTGGACAGCTGGTGAGCGTGGCGATGGCCGCGAAGCTGACCGCGAAGCTGGTGGCGCTGTGCGGCGAGCCCCTGCCGGAAGCCGCGGGCTACCGCTGTTTTCCCACGCCTGCCGCGGTGGCGGAGATCGATCCGCTGGCGCTGAAAGCGCTGGGCATGCCGTTAAAACGCGCGGAATCGCTGATCCATCTGGCGCAGTCGGTGGTGGCGGGGGATTTCCCGACCGAGGCCCCGGATGATATTGAGGGCGCGATCAAAGCGCTGCAGACCCGGCCCGGGATTGGCCGCTGGACGGCGAACTACTTCGCCCTGCGCGGCTGGCAGGCAAAAGATGTGTTTTTAGCGGATGACTATCTGATCAAGCAGCGCTTTGCCGGTATGACCCCGGCACAGATACGCCGCTATGCGGAACGCTGGCAGCCCTGGCGTTCGTACGCTCTGCTGCACATCTGGTATACCGACGGCTGGACGCCGTCAGTTGATGGCGAAATAGCTGGTATTGAGTAGCAGCTCCAGCGGCTGCGGCTCGCCGATGGTGTTGCCGTAGATATAGTCGATGCCAATGCCCGAGAGCGTATCCATCATAATCGGCTGATTGCTCGGCCCGGCGATAGTCTTGATCCCCAGACGCTGGGCGTGGCCCTGAATAATGGTGATCAGCATCTCATCCATCAGATTACCGTGGACGTTAGCCACCAGTTCAGGATCGAGAAGCAGGTAGTCGGCCATCTGCGCGCTCAGGTGGTTGAATATCTCCATATCGCGACCCACATGGCTCAGGATAATAGGGCAACCGGCCTCACGCAGCTTCTGCAGGTTGGCGTGGGTCTGGCCATCAGCAAGCGTCAGGACGCTGACGTTGACGATCAGATGCAGCAGGCGCGGCTGCAGCGGAGAGGCGCTCAGCATCTCCAGCAGTTCATCCACCAGCGTGGCGCTGGCCAGACCCGCCGTGGAGAGCGGCAGGGCGACCCCGGTGCCTTTGTTGGTCAGCGGTGTGGCAAAGTTGCGGAAAAACTCCTGCAAAATACGTCTGTCGAGGGCGTGAATTAGCTCCGGCTCCGCCAGTCCTGCCCGGAAGGTGTGCTCTTCCAGCATTTCACCGTCGTTGGTCCACAGGCGAAGGGCGAGCATCCAGAAGGTGCTGCTTTCCGGTATCCGCGGCGAGGCGACGCTGCGGGCGATCATCAGCAGATGATTGTCTTTAATCATGTGCCACTGTTCGTCCAGTGAGATGGTGCCCGGCACGTTGAGGATCCGCTCCTGCTGGGGTTCATACACCGTTACCACGCCGCGGCCGTTGTTCTTCGAGGAGTAACAGGCGATATCGGCCTGCGACATCACCTCGGAGGCCTGGTTATTGCGCTCGTCAATCTGCGTGATCCCGGCGCTGGCCCCGATGCGGTGCAGGCGGCCCTCCCACATAAAGTGATAGTCGTTGATGGCGTCGATGATGCGACCGGCAATGTAGCGCGCGCTTTCGGTGTTGCAGTCCGGCAGCAGCAGGCCAAACTCATCCCCGCCCAGACGGGCCAGCATATCGGTGGAGCGCAGCATGCTCAGCATCAAAGATGACAGCTCCCGCAGCAGCGCATCCCCCGCCGCGTGGCCTGCGGTGTCGTTCACCGCCTTAAAGCGGTCCAGATCGATAAACACCAGCGCATGACGCTGACGCGTCTCCTGCACGGTATGCAGCATCCGCTTGAGGCAGGCCTCAAAGCTGACGCGGTTCGCCAGGTGGGTGAGGGCGTCGTGTGAGGCGTTATAGCTCAATTCGCGCAGCATTTTGCGCGATTCGGTGACGTCCTGGATCACCAGCACCGAGCCGATGTTCTGCCCGTCGAGGGTGCTCAGCGGGGTGATGCTGTAGTGAATATCGTAGCTGCCGCCGCTGCGGCTGTGCAGTACCACGTCCTGTTCGATATCGCTGCGGGACATGTCCCCGCTGTGGATGTTCTCCATCAGCGGGCCGTTATCGCCGAAGGTAATGTGCAGCACCGAAAGGATCGGTTGCCCCAGTGCATCCTGCTGCAGCCAGCCGCTCATCTTCTCCGCCACCGGGTTCATAAAGGTGACGTTCATGTTGATATCGGTACACAGCACCGCTTCGCCGATGGAGTCGAGGGTAATGTGCAGACGCTCTTTTTCCTGGAACAGCGCCTCGTTCAGCTCTTTCACCTCGGTCATGTCCATGTTGATGCCGAGCAGGCGCTCCACTTCGCCCTGTTTGTTCAGCACCCGGTTTGCCAGAGCGCGAATGTGGCGAATGCCGTCTTTCACCCGGATGCGGAACTCCAGCTTGAAGGGCACGCGGGCCGCGAGGGAATCACGCACCACCTGTTCCGCCATGGCGCGATCTTCCGGCAGCATGCACTCATGCCAGAGCTGCCAGGTGGGTTTGACGTGGGCAGGCACTTCATACATTTCGAACATGCGCTTGTCCCAGCTGATCACGTTGGGCTTAACGTCCCACTCCCAGATGCCGATGCCTCCCGCTTCGTTTGCCAGGGTAATGCGCTCCATCAGGCGCTTGTTCACCCATTCGGTATGCTTGAGATCGTTAATGTCCTCGACCTGGGCGATAAAGTAGAGCGGCGTGCCGTCGGCGTGACGCACCAGCGACACCGCCAGCAGCGCCCAGACCACCTCGCCGCTGCGGGTGTAATAGCGCTTCTCCAGCGAGTAGCTGTTGATTTTGCCCTGCAACAGCTGATCCAGTTGCTCCAGATCGTTCTCTAAATCTTCCGGCCAGGTGAGCTGCTGGAAGCTAAGGGAGCGCAGCTCGGACTGGGAGTAGCCGAGGAACTGGCACAGGGCCTTGTTCGCCTGTAGCCACTGGCCGTCGGTGCTGACCAGCGCCATACCGATGACGGAATACTCCATCGCATTGCGAAAGCGTTCTTCGCTTTCGGTGATGTGCTTACGCTCGGCGCGAAACGCGTACATCACCATGGTCATTACGTTGGCGGGCAGAAGCATCATCAGGAACGGCAGCCAGGGGGCGTTGACCATCGCGTAGGCATTTTGCGTCGCCAGCGGGGCAGGATTTTTGGCGATCATTAACGACACCATCATCACCGTGACGAGGAAGACCAGGAAAGCTTCCAGACGCGGCAGCCGCACGGCGCTCCACATCAGTAAGACAATGATTGCCGTAAACGGCCAGGGCAAATATTGCAGGGAGATCCAGCTGAGAACCAGCGTTACCGCCATGGTGACAAGGGTTTCGAACAGCAGGCGTGGGTTGCGGTGGCGCAGCAGATAGTGCGGCTTAAACAGCAGGCCTAACGGCACCAGCGCTAGCGAGCCGATGGACTCCGACAGTACCCAGACCAGAAAACTGCGCAGCGGCTCGTCGCTCGGCACCAGCAGCCAGACCAGCACCCCGCCCAGCAGGGGAGGGATCAGGGCGCTGCCAATCGCCAGACGGATCCAGTCCCCGAGATTTTGCAGGGGATTGTAGCCGGGAAGCAGCTTGCGCAGCAGCAGCGCGCCGACAAACGCCTCCACGACGTTGATAACCGCGTACCAGAGATTGATGGAATCCCAGGAGTAGATAAGCCATGAAGCAAAAATGTTACCTAAGGTGCAGGCGAGGGCGATGCCAGGCCACATCTTGCCGGCGTGACGGTAGAACGCCACCATCATGATGGAGGTCGGGAACCATAAAGGTGCCAAAAAAGTGCCGAAACGCGTTAATTCGAGCGAAAAAAGAGTGAATATGAAGGTAACCAGTCCAAGACTGACAAGCCGTAGTAAAGGATGTGGCGTAGTTACCAAAACGCGCTGGTATTTTTTATTCATTACCGCTTTATCCGAAGACGCCATGCCGCCAGGAGTCATCTCCGGACGAGTTCATTTTTTAATTTGGTTCATGCTAGTACAAACAATTTACAATTTATATGGTATGCGCTCATAAATTGACATCACAGAGTTATTAAACAGTTATCCTGTAAAAAATTTATCTCAGGTGCTGGAAAAGTAACCGAATAATAGTGTGCGCGGATTAATCTGCACGGACTTTGAACGCGTCTCGCATAACATTTCTATTCGGCTGGTATCAGAACGATGAAATCCCTATAATTGCCGCGTTTGACGCTCAGGCGTCGTCCTTCCTTACATCCAGGTTACTCAGGTCGCAAAATTTATGACTGATAAGTCTCATCAGTGCGTCATTATAGGCATCGCCGGCGCATCGGCTTCAGGTAAAAGTCTCATTGCCAGTACGCTTTACCGTGAATTACGTGAACAGGTCGGTGATGAGCACATCGGCGTTATTCCAGAAGACAGCTATTACAAAGATCAAAGCCATCTGTCGATGGAAGAGCGTGTTAAGACCAACTATGACCATCCCAGCGCGATGGATCACAGCCTGTTATTCCAGCATCTCCAGGCTCTGAAAAACGGCACCGCCATTGAGCTGCCTGTTTATAGCTATGTTGAACATACCCGCCTGCAGGAAACCGTTCGCATTGCGCCGAAAAAGGTCATTATCCTCGAAGGGATCCTGTTGCTTACCGACGCACGCCTGCGCGAATCGATGAACTTTTCCATTTTCGTCGATACCCCGCTGGATATTTGTCTGATGCGCCGCATCAAACGCGACGTCAACGAACGCGGCCGCTCCATGGACTCCGTGATGGCGCAGTACCAGAAAACGGTACGCCCAATGTTCCTGCAGTTCATTGAACCCTCCAAACAGTACGCCGATATTATCGTGCCGCGCGGGGGTAAAAACCGCATTGCCATTGATATTCTGAAAGCGAAAATCAGCCAGTTTTTTGAATAACACGCGCGAATTGTGTACCGTTCAAAGATAACCGGGTTCGCCCTCCGGCTCTCAATGCCGGAAGGCGTGCTGCACGAAAGGAGAAAGTGATGCGTCTTTGTGACCGTGATATTGAAGCCTGGCTGGACGAAGGCCGTCTGAGCATCACCCCGCGCCCGCCTGTCGAGCGCATTAACGGCGTGACTGTCGATGTCCGTCTGGGAAATAAGTTTCGCACCTTTAGCGGCCATACCGCGCCATTTATCGACCTGAGCGGGCCGAAAGATGAAGTCAGCGCCGCGCTCGACCGGGTGATGAGCGACGAAATCGTGCTGGAAGACGGGGAAGCCTTCTATCTGCATCCGGGTGAACTGGCGCTGGCCGTCACCTTTGAATCCATCACCCTGCCGGCGGATCTGGTCGGCTGGCTCGACGGGCGTTCGTCTCTGGCGCGTCTGGGGCTGATGGTACACGTGACCGCTCACCGTATCGATCCAGGCTGGTCAGGCCGTATTGTGCTGGAATTTTTCAACGCGGGTAAACTGCCGCTGGCGCTGCGCCCGGGCATGATGATTGGCGCGTTGAGCTTTGAGCCGTTAACCGGTCCTGCGGCACGTCCTTACAACGCCCGCCAGGATGCCAAGTATCGCGACCAGCAGGGTGCTGTCGCCAGTCGTATTGATAAAGACTGAGTCCGAACCGAGCCATTGAGGAAGCCATGAGAAGAGTTCTGACAACGCTGATGATTTTGCTGGTGGTGCTGGTTGCTGGCCTGTCGGCGTTGGTTCTGTTGGTCAATCCTAATGACTTTCGTGCCTACATGGTGCGTCAGGTTGAGGCTCGCAGTGGTTATGCGCTGAAGCTGGATGGCCCGCTGCGCTGGCACGTCTGGCCGCAGCTCAGCATCCTCTCCGGGCGCATGTCGCTCACCGCACCGGGAGCTTCCGCGCCGCTGGTGTCTGCCGACAATATGCGTCTCGACGTGGCGTTGATGCCGCTGCTTTCGCATCAGCTTCAGGTCAATCAGGTGATGCTCAAAGGGGCGGTGATCCAGCTCACCCCGCAAACCGAAGCGGTGCGTAACGCCGAAGCGCCCGTGGCGCCCCGGGAAAATACCCTGCCTGATAAAGCGGAGGACGCCGGCTGGTCATTTGATATTGGCCGCCTGAAGGTGGCCGACAGCGTGCTGGTGTTCCAGCACGAAGGTGATGAGCAGGTCACGGTGCGCAATCTGAACCTGCAGATGGATCAGGACGAGCATCATAAAGGCAAGGTCGACTTTAGCGCCCGGGTGAACCGCAACCAGCGCGATCTCACTCTGGCCTTTTCCGCCAACGTCAACGCCTCTGACTATCCGCATCTGTTGAGCGCCGACATCCAGCAGCTTAGCTGGCAGCTGACCGGTGTCGATCTGCCGACGCAGGGTATTAGCGGCCAGGGCTCGCTGCAGGCCCTGTGGCGTGAAGAGAAGAAACAGCTCGAACTCAATCAGCTTAATTTGCAGGCCAATGACAGCGCCCTGACCGGCCAGGCCAGCGTGCTGCTGGGCACCGACCCGCAGTGGAACATCAACCTGCAATTTGACAAGCTTAATCTGGAAAATCTGCTCCCGGCGCAGGCCGCCGCGGCGGCAAACAGTGATGCGGTACAGCAGGGGCAAACCCAGGCCAGGTCACAGCGTCCGGTCATCGCCTCCAGTGTGGACGATCCTGATTACAACGGCCTGCGCGGCTTCAGCGCCGATGTTCAGTTGAAAGCGAACAGCGTACGCTGGCGCGGAATGGACTTTACCCAGGTCAGCAGCCAGTTGAGCAATAAAAACGGCCTTCTGACCATAGCAGAGCTGAGCGGTAAACTGGGGGAGGGGCATCTCTCCTTACCCGGCACGCTCGATGTGCGAAAAGCCGCTGCCCAGACCGCCTTCCAGCCGCGTCTTGATAATATTGAGATCGGCACCATCCTGAAGGCGTTCAACTATCCGATTTCGCTCACCGGCAGCCTGACCATGGCCGGCGACTTCTCCGGCAGCAAAATTGACGCCGAAGCCTTCCGCCACAACTGGCAGGGCGAGGCGCATCTGGAAATGCACAATGCCCGCATGGAAGGGCTTAACTTCCAGCAACTGGTGCAGCAGGCGGTGGAGCGCAGCAGTAACGTCAAGGTTAAAGAGAATTTTGATAATGCCACCCGTCTGGACAGCTTCGTTACTGACCTGACTCTCGACAGAGGACAGGTCACCCTGGAAGATATGCAGGGCGAGTCGCCGATGCTGACCCTTGAAGGAAACGGCACCCTGGATCTGGTTAAGGAAACCGCGGATACCCGCTTTAAAATCCGCGTGCTGGAAGGATGGCTTGGCGAAGGCAAGCTGATCGATTTCCTGAAAACCACGCCGATCCCGCTGAACGTCTATGGCAACTGGCAGGCGCTGAACTACAGCCTGCAGGTGGACCAGCTGCTACGTAAGCATCTGCAGGATGAGGCGAAACGCCGGTTAAATGACTGGGCGGAAAAGAACAAAGAGTCGAAGAACGGTAAAGATGTGAAGAAGCTGCTGGAGAAGATTCAGTAGCGTTTTCACTGACCTTTCACCCCTCACCTTAACCCTCTCCCCACAGGGGAGAGGGAACAGTCAGGTGCGGTCTTAAAGCCTGAGCGCGATCGGGTTTTCCCCCTTCTTATTGCCACATCACAGCTCGTAATCCATCTCATCCTGCGTAACCAGCGGGATCAGCTGCACCTTCTGCACCCGGTGGTTCTCCACCTCCAGCGTTTTCAGCGCGTAATCTCCCACCTGCACCTCTTCACCCGGCTGCGGTATCCGCTGCAGGTTCTCCATCAGCAGGCCTGCAATGGTGTGATATTCCCGCTTGTCGTCCAGCGGCAGGGGCACATACTGCACCAGATCCTCCAGCGGCATATGGCCGTTGGCGGTCCAGCTGCCGTCGGCATTCTTCTGGATATCATGCCGGGCGTCGATCTCTTCCACTTCGTTCGGCAGGTTGCCCGCAATGGTCTCCATCACGTCGCTGAGCGTGACTAACCCCTCCACGGAACCAAACTCATCCACCACAAAAGCAAAATGGGTGCGCGCGTTGCGGAACTGCTCCAGAGCCTGCAGCAGCGGCAGCACCTCCGGGAACACCAGCGGCTGGCGGATCAGCACGCGTAGATTGAGCGGCTCGCCGCGCAGCTGCTGATTAAGCAGATCGATTACATGAACCACACCCAGCAGCTCCTCTTCCCGATCGCTGCCGGTGACCACGATGCGGGTGTGCTGGTTTTTATCCAGCAGGGCACGGATCTGCTCTTCCGGCGCGTTGAGGTCGATATGCTCGATATCGTGACGGGAGGTCATAATGCTGCTGACGGAGCGCTGGTTAAGGTGCAGCACCCGCTCAATCATTCGCCGCTCCTGTGGGGCAAAGATCGGGCTGTCATCATGGTCGGCCAGCAGAGAGGCGGACTGCGCGTCCAGTTCGGCATCCTCTTTTTTACCGCTCAACAGACGAATCACCGTGTCAGCGGTGCGCTGGCGCAGGGTCTGATTGGCGGAGAGAAAACGGCGGCGGTTGAAGATCGCCAGCTGGTTCAGCGCCTCGATAATCACCGAGAAGCCAATGGCGGCGTAGAGGTACCCTTTCGGAATGTGGAAGCCAAAACCGTCTGCCACCAGGCTAAAGCCAATCATTAGCAGGAAGCTCAGGCACAGAATGACAATCGTCGGGTGGTCATTGACGAAGCGCGTCAGCGCCTTGCTGGCCATTACCATCAGCGCAATGGCGATAATCACGGCAGCCATCATAACGGGCAGATGATCGACCATGCCCACCGCGGTGATCACCGAATCCAGCGAGAAGACGGCGTCCAGCACCACGATTTGCGCCACTACCGCCCAGAACTTCGCCCCGCGACGTTGGGTGGGGTTCTCGCTGTCCTTGCCCTCCAGCCTTTCGTTGAGTTCGACGGTGGCTTTGAAGATCAGGAAAAAACCACCAAACAGCATGATCAGATCGCGTGCACTGAAGCCAAAGCCGTGGACGGTAAACAGCGGGCGGGTGAGGGTCACCAGCCAGGAGATAGAGGCCAGCAGCAGCAGGCGCATAATCATCGCCATTAACAGACCGGTAATGCGGGCGCGGTCGCGCTGAGCAGGGGGCAGCTTTTCGGCGAGAATAGCGATAAAGACCAGGTTATCGATACCGAGCACAAGCTCCAGCACCACCAGGGTGACCAGGCCAGCCCATATTGATGGATCTGCTATCCATTCCATAGTGAGAGTAATACCTTTGGTTATATGACAATTGTCACATTTCGATCATGGATACTGCGCCAGAAAAATGCAATGCCAGCCGGGCATTTATCTGCACAGATTTTCCTTAATGGTCAGGAAATAAACCCTTCGCTCTGTGGGTTAAAATTGGAATAACTCCGAATAAAGTAAAATAAGAAATATCGCAGGTTGCCAGGCATAATTTAATATTGTCAATATCAAGCTATTCCTAAAAGCAAAGAAATGCGACCGTTAATATTAATCTTAAAAGCCACGCCTTTGATGATGTTTCCTTGCCTGCATTTCGGATAGCTGCAACAATTCTTTCAGCATCAAATAGCGGTCATTTTTGATGCTATTTCTGTAACGGTTTAATGGCGTTTAAATCTATATCGGGTTCGGAATTATCCTGTCCTTTATATTTTTACATTAAACCCTGTCAAAGAGGGTTTTTATCCCTAACTTACTGTTTAAGCAGTGAATTGGTAACTGAAAGCCAAGGGCGGTAGCGTGCCTGAAAGCGTGTTGATCAGCCTCGATTATTCTGTCAATAGCCTGAGAGCGAATAAGCTTCTTTTAGGACTGATGCCAGTTATATTTCTCTTTTATTGACTGCATGCTAAAAGTAATACGCCTTCGCACTTATTTAAATGCACAGGATAATTACTCTGCCATAGTGATAAATAATCAATGATGAAATCCAAAATGAAATTGATGCCATTATTGGTGTCTGTGACCTTGATGAGTGGTTGTACGATCTTTCCCGGCAGCAATATCTCAACCTCGACCTCGGGCAAGGATGTGATTAAACAGCAGGATGCTGACTTTGATATTAACCGCATGGTGAATGTTTATCCCATGACCCCGCAGCTGGTTGAACAATTACGCCCCCGTCCGGTCGTGGCGCGGCCTAACGACAGCCTCGACCAGGAGATCGCCAACTACCAGTACCGCGTCGGGCCGGGGGATGTCATTAACGTCACCGTCTGGGATCACCCGGAGCTGACCACCCCGGCCGGCCAGTATCGTAGCTCCAGCGATACCGGCAACTGGGTTCAGGCGGACGGCACCATGTTCTATCCCTATGTCGGCAAACTTCGCGTGGCGGGCAAAACGCTCGCGCAGATCCGCAGTGATATTACCGGCCGTTTAGCGCAGTACATCGCTGACCCGCAGGTGGACGTTAATATCGCCGCATTCCGTTCGCAGAAAGTCTATGTCTCCGGCCAGGTGAACAAATCCGGCCAGCAGCCAATCACCAACGTGCCGTTGACGGTGCTTGATGCCATCAACGCCGCGGGCGGGCTCACCGACGGCGCCGACTGGAGCAATGCGGTGCTGACCCATAAAGGTAAAGAGGAGCGTATCTCCCTGCAGGCGCTGATGCAGAACGGCGATCTGAGCCAGAACCGTCTGCTCTATCCGAGCGACATTCTGTTCGTGCCGCGCAATGACGACCTCAAAGTATTCGTGATGGGTGAAGTGAAAAAACAGAGCACCCTCAAGATGGACTTCAGCGGTATGACCCTGACCGAAGCGCTGGGCAACGCGGAAGGGCTGGATATGAGCACCTCCGACGCCAGCGGTATCTTCGTGATCCGTCCGATTACGGGCAACGGTGGGAAGGGCAAGATTGCCAACGTCTACCAGCTGGATATGTCTGATGCCACCTCGCTGGTGATGGCGACCGGCTTCCGCCTCCAGCCGTATGACGTGGTCTACGTCACTACCGCGCCGATAACGCGCTGGAACCGTGTGATGAACCAGCTGATGCCGACCATCAACAATATCCATACCATGTCCGACACGGTACATCAGTACCACAACTGGTGATAACGATGTTTAACAAAATTCTGGTGGTTTGTGTGGGGAACATCTGCCGTTCCCCTACCGCTGAACGGCTTTTGAAACAGTACCAACCGCAGCTCACCGTGGCGTCGGCCGGGCTCGGCGCGCTGGTGGGCAAAGGGGCCGACGAGCGCGCGCGTCAGGTTGCCGCAGAGCATCAGCTTTCACTCGACGGGCACAGTGCCCGTCAGGTGACGGCCAGCCTGTGCCGCGACTATGACCTGATCCTCGCGATGGAAAAACGCCACATCCATGCCCTGTGCGATATCGCACCGGAGATGCGCGGCAAGGTGATGCTGTTTGGTCACTGGGATAACGAACGTGAGATCCCCGACCCGTATCGCAAAAGCCATGAAGCGTTTGAGGCGGTTTACACCTTACTCGACCAGTCTGCCCGCCAGTGGGCACAGGCACTGAACGTTCAGCAGGGATAATAATGACAGCAAACGTAAAACCTTCTTCCACCCCGAGCGCGGGCGGTGATGAAATTGATATTGGTCGCCTGATCGGGACCGTGGTCGAGGCGCGCTGGTGGGTGATTGGCATCACCGCCGTGTTCGCCGTCGCGGCGGTGATCTATACCCTCTTCGCCACGCCGATCTACAGCGCCGACGCGCTGGTGCAAATTGAGCAGAACAGCGGCAGTTCCCTGGTGCAGGACATCGGTTCAGCGCTGGCGAACAAGCCGCCCGCCTCACAGGCGGAAATTGAACTGATCCAGTCCCGCCTGGTGCTGGGCAAAACCGTAGACGATCTGGATCTCGATATCGGCGTGAGCAAAAACACCTTCCCGGTGTTTGGCGCGGGCTGGGATCGGTTGATGGGCCGACAGAACGACACTGTCAAAGTGACCACGTTTACGCTTCCTGCCGGAGGCGCCAGCCAGATCTTTACCCTCGAAGTGCTGGGTAAAGATCGCTACCAGCTCACCAGCGACGCCGGGTTTAGCGCCCAGGGCAAGGTGGGGGAGATGCTGACGAAAGACGGCGTGAGCATGATGGTCAGCGCCATTCATGCCGGGAGCGGCAGCGAGTTTACCGTCAGCAAATTCTCGATGCTGGGCATGATCAATAACCTGCAGGGCAACCTGACGGTCACCGAAACCGGTAAGGACACAGGGGTACTGCGACTGAGCTTTACCGGGGAAGACAAGGACAAGATCCGCGACATTCTCAACAGCATTACCCGCAACTACCAGGCGCAGAACGTGAAGCGCAAGTCGGAAGAGGCGTCGAAAAGCCTCGACTTCCTTGCCAAACAGCTTCCGGAGGTGCGCGGTCATCTGGATCAGGCCGAGAACAAGCTCAACGCTTTCCGTCAGGATAAAGATTCCGTCGATCTGCCGCTGGAAGCGAAGTCGGTGCTGGATTCAATGGTCAACATCGACGCCCAGCTGAACGAGCTGACCTTCAAAGAGGCGGAAATATCCAAGCTCTACACCAAACGTCATCCGGCCTACCGCACGCTGCTGGAAAAACGCCAGACCCTGGAAGAGGAGAAAGCGAAGCTCAATAATCGCGTCACCGCGATGCCAAAAACCCAGCAGGAGATCCTGCGTCTGACCCGCGACGTGGAGTCCGGCCAGCAGGTCTATATGCAGCTGCTGAATAAACAGCAGGAGCTGAAGATCACCGAGGCGAGCACCGTGGGCGACGTGCGCATTGTCGACCCGGCCATCACCCAGCCTGGCGTGCTGAAGCCGAAGAAAGCGCTGATTATTCTCGGCAGCATTATTCTCGGCCTGATGCTCTCCATCGTTGGCGTGCTGCTGCGCTCCCTGTTTAACCGTGGGATTGAAAGCCCGCAGGTGCTGGAGGAGAACGGCATCAACGTCTACGCCAGCATCCCGCTGTCCGAGTGGCAGAAGTCCCGCGACAGCGTTAAAACCACCAACGGCGTTAAGCGCTACAAACAGAGCCAGCTGCTTGCGGTAGGTAACCCGACGGATCTGGCCATCGAAGCCATCCGTAGCCTGCGCACCAGTCTGCACTTCGCCATGATGCAGGCCAGCAACAACGTGCTGATGCTGACCGGGGTCAGCCCGTCCATCGGGAAAACCTTTGTCTGCGCCAACCTGGCGGCGGTGGTCAGCCAGACCAACAAGCGCGTGCTGCTGATCGACTGCGATATGCGTAAGGGCTACACCCACGAGCTGTTCGGCACCAACAACGTTAACGGTCTGTCGGACATTCTGCTGGGCAAGGGCGATATCAGCCAGTGCGCGAAGCCGACCTCGATCCCTGGCGTTGACCTGGTCACGCGTGGACAGGTGCCGCCGAACCCGTCGGAGCTGCTGATGAGCGAGCGCTTTACCCAGCTGGTGAAGTGGGCGAGCGAAAACTATGACCTGGTGCTGATCGACACCCCGCCAATCCTCGCGGTAACGGATGCAGCGGTGGTCGGCCGCCATGCGGGCACCACCCTGATGGTGGCGCGCTATGCGGTGAACACCCTGAAAGAGGTGGAAACCAGTCTCAGCCGCTTCGAGCAGAACGGCATTGCGGTGAAAGGGGTGATCCTCAACTCTATCTTCCGCCGCGCCAGCGGGTATCAGGATTACGGGTATTACGAGTACGAATATAAATCGGACAGCAAGTAATGAGCCATTCGGGGAACACCATGACACCACGTCCTTTGATTTCCATTTATATGCCGACATGGAACCGTCAGCAGCTGGCGATCCGTGCGATAAAATCGGTATTGCGCCAGGATTATGACCACTGGGAATTGATCATCGTTGATGACTGCTCTTCCTCGTACGAGCAGCTGCAGAAGTTTGTCGCTGACCTGAACGATCCGCGGGTGATCTACACCCATAATGCCATCAACTCCGGTGCCTGTGCGGTACGCAACCAGGCCATTCTGCAGGCCAGCGGCCAGTACCTGACCGGCATCGACGATGACGACGAGTGGACGCCAAACCGGCTGTCGACCTTCCTGTCCCACCAGCATCATCTGGTCACCCACGCGTTTTTATACGCCAACGACTACGTCTGCGAGGGGGAGGTCTACTCCCAGCCTGCCAGCCTGCCGTTGTACCCGAAATCGCCGTACTCCCGTCGCCTGTTCTACAAGCGCAACATCATCGGCAATCAGGTCTTTACCTGGGCATGGCGCTTCAAGGAGTGCCTGTTCGATACGACCCTTGCTGCCGCACAGGATTACGACATCTTCCTGCGGATGGTGGTGGAGTATGGCGAGCCGTGGAAAGTCGAAGAAGCCACGCAGATCCTGCATATCAATCATGGCGAAATGCAGATCACCTCGTCGCCGAAAAAGTTCTCCGGCTACTTCCACTTCTATCGCAAGCACCGGGACAAGTTTGACCGCGCCAGCCGCAAGTATCAGCTGTTTACGCTGTATCAGATCCGCAATAAGCGCATGAACTGGCGCACGCTGCTGACGCTGATTTCCGTGCGTAACGGCAAGCGCCTGGCTGATGGACTGCGGGGGAAATAATGGTGCTGGAAGATTGTCGCGCAAACAGCTGGAGCCTGCGCCCCTGCTGCATGGTGCTGGCCTACCGGGTGGCCCATTTTTGCTCGGTGTGGCGCAAAAAGAACGTCCTTAACAATCTCTGGGCGGCGCCGGTGCTGGTGCTCTATCGCATCATCACCGAGTGTTTCTTCGGCTACGAAATCCAGGCCGCGGCCACCATCGGTCGCCGCTTCACCATTCACCACGGCTATGCCGTGGTGATCAATAAATTCGTGGTCGCCGGGGATGATTTCACCATTCGCCACGGGGTGACCCTTGGCAACCGCGGCCCGGACAGCCTGGCCTGTCCGGTGATCGGCAATAACGTCGAGCTGGGCGCCAACGTGGTGATGATCGGTGATATCACCGTCGGCAATAACGTCACCGTCGGGGCGGGAAGCGTGGTGCTCGACAGCATCCCGGACAACGCCCTGGTGGTGGGCGAAAAGGCCCGCGTGAAGGTGATCAAATGAACATTCTGCAATTTAACGTGCGTCTCGCCGAGGGCGGGGCGGCAGGCGTGGCGCTGGATCTGCACCAGCGCGCGCTGCAAAAAGGCCTTCAGTCGCGCTTTATCTACGGCTACGGCAAGGGTGGCAAAAAAAGCGTCAGCCACGACCGCTATCCGCAGGTGGTGAAGCACACCCCGCGCCTGACCTCCGTGGCCAATATCGCGCTGTTCCGCCTGTTTAACCGCGACCTGTTCGGAAATCTTAACAGCCTGTATCGCACCGTCACCCGCACGCCGGGCCCGGTGGTGCTGCACTTTCATGTGCTGCACAGCTACTGGCTGAAGCTTGAAGAGGTGGTGGCCTTCTGTGAGAACGTGCAGGCGCATAAGCCGGAAACCACCTTTGTCTGGACCCTGCACGATCACTGGAGCGTGACCGGGCGCTGCGCCTTTACCGACGGCTGCGAAGGGTGGAAAGAGAACTGCCAGAAATGCCCGACGCTCAGCAACTACCCGCCGGTAAAAGTGGATCGCGCCCATCAGCTGGTGGACGGCAAACGTCAGCTGTTCCGCGACATGCTGGCGCTGGGCTGCCAGTTTATCTCCCCCAGCCAGCACGTGGCCGACGCCTTTAACAGCCTGTACGGGGCAGGGCGCTGCCGGATCATCAATAACGGTATCGACGTGGCGACGGAAGCCATTCTGGCTGAGCTGACTCCGGTCGCCGTCACCGCAGGTAAGCCGAAAATCGCCGTGGTTGCTCACGATTTGCGCTACGACGGCAAAACCAACCAGCAGCTGGTGCGCGACATAATGGCGCTCGGGGATAAGATCGAACTGCACACCTTCGGCAAATTCTCGCCATTTGAGGGGCCGAACGTGGTGAATCACGGCTTCGAAACCGACAAGCGCAAATTGATGAGCGCCCTGAACGGTATGGATGCGCTGGTGTTCAGCTCCCGGGTGGATAACTACCCGCTGATCCTGTGCGAAGCGCTCTCCATCGGGGTGCCGGTGATCGCCACCCACAGCGATGCCGCCCGGGAAGTGCTGGAGAAATCCGGGGGCAAAACCTTCAGTGAAAATGAAGTGTTGCCTCTGGTGCAGCTGTCGAAAGCGGAGATCGCCCAGGCGGTGTTTGGCACCACCCTTGAGGATTTCCGCACCCGCAGCCGCCAGGCCTACAGTGGACAACAGATGCTGGAGGAGTATGTCTCGTTCTATCAGAATCTGTAGCTATCTGCTGCTGCCCCTGGTCTACCTGCTGGTTAACGTCAAAATTGCCCAGCTGGGAGAAAGTTTCCCCATCACTATCGTCACCTTCTTACCGCTGCTGCTGTTGCTGTTTGTCGACAAAATCAGCGTGAAGAAGCTGATGATAGCCCTGGGGATGGGCGTGGGCCTGACCGCATTCAACTACATTTTTGGGCAGTCGCTGGATGCCAGCAAATACGTCACCTCCACCATGCTGTTTGTTTATATTGTGATCATTATCGGCATGGTATGGAGTATTCGCTTTAAAACCATTTCGCCGCACAATTATCGGAAGATCCTCAGGTTCTTTTATCTGGTCATTAGCATCATCGTTTCTATTGCCGCCCTGGAGATGGCGCAAATTATTCTCACCGGCGGCAGTAGCCTGATGGAAATAATTTCGAAATATCTTATTTACAGTAATAGCTATGTACTGAATTTCATTAAATTTGGCGGAAAGCGCACCACCGCGCTCTATTTCGAACCGGCATTCTTCGCTCTGGCGTTAATCTCAATTTGGCTCAGCATCAAACAGTTTGGTATCAAAACGCCCAAGAGCGATGCTATGATTCTTGCAGGAATTGTTCTGTCAGGTTCGTTCTCCGGGGTAATGACCTTTATTCTGTTTTACCTTCTTGAATGGGCGTTTCAGTACCTGAATAAAGAGGCGATCAAGAAGAAGTTACCTTTAGCGATCATTTCATTGTCAGTGTTCTTAGTCGGGGTGGTGTTTGCCTTCCCGTATATATCTGAACGTCTGGGTGATTTAGGGACCGAAGGGTCATCATCGTATTATCGTATTATCGGTCCGCTGGTGATGGTAGGGTACTCTTTAACCCATATTGACGGCGTTGTCAGATTTGGCTCACTTTATGAATATGTCGCATCATTCGGAATCTTTAACGGTGCGGATGTCGGAAAAACAATAGACAATGGCTTGTATCTGCTGATTATTTATTTCTCATGGTTCGCAGTGTTATTAACGGCCTGGTATCTGTTTAAAGTTTTCAAAATGACGATCAGCGCTTTTGGTGATAATCAGAATTTTCGCGTTCAGCTTTATCTGTTTACGCCGGTGTCGCTGTTTTTTACCGGGTCAATATTTAGTCCGGAGTACGCATTTTTAATTGTTTGCCCGTTTATTTTGCGCAAAGCGCTTAATATTACCCATTCATAACGAGGTGGTTTATGTTACTCAGTGTTATTACTGTTGCCTTTCGTAACTACGAGGGTGTGGTAAAAACCTGGCGGTCACTGCGCAATCTGGCAGGCGATCCCAGCCTCAGTTTTGAATGGATTGTGGTGGATGGCGGTTCGAACGACGGCACCGCGGAGTTTCTGGAAAAACTCAATGGTGAGTATAACTTACGCTATATCAGCGAGAAGGATCGCGGTATCTACGATGCCATGAATAAGGGCATCGATATGGCGCAGGGGCGCTACGCCATTTTTCTGAACTCCGGCGATATTTTTCATGACGACGTGGCGCAGTTTGTGCGCCAGCTCAGCCGGGCGAACGATAACGCTATGTACATGGGTGACGCCTTACTCGATTTCGGTGATGGAAATAAAGTACGCCGGTCGGCGAAACCGGGCTGGTATATTTACCACAGCCTGCCCGCAAGCCATCAGGCGATTTTCTTTCCGCTGAGTGGATTAAAAACGTACCCGTACGATCTGCAATATCGCGTCTCATCGGATTACGCTCTGACCGCCCGACTCTATAAAGCCGGTTATCCGTTTAAACGCCTGCCGGGTCTGGTATCTGAATTTTCAATGGGCGGAGTGTCAACCTCGAATAATCTGGAATTGTGTCAGGACGCCAAAAAAGTGCAGCGCGAAATATTGCGCATGCCGGGTGCCCTCGCGGAATTATCTTATTTATTACGTCTTAAAACGACGGGTAAAACCAAAGCCTTATATAACAAAGCCTGAATATAAGGAAAGCGTATGCAGGAATTAAGCGGCTTCTCCGTGCCAAAAGGCTTTCGTGGCGCAGGGGGAATTAAGGTGCAGTTATGGTGGGCCGTACAGGCAACGTTATTTGCCTGGTCACCGCAAATTATGTATCGCTGGCGCGCATTTTTATTACGCTGCTTCGGCGCAAAAATCGGAAAAAACGCAGTCATTCGCCCCTCGGTAAAAATTACTTATCCGTGGAAATTAACCTTAGGGGATAACGCCTGGGTTGGCGACGACGCGGTGTTATACACCCTGGGCGATATTTCGATTGGTGCAAATGCGGTGGTGTCACAGAAATGCTACCTGTGCACCGGCAGCCACGATTACATGAGTGAACATTTTGATATTAACGCGCAGCCAATAACCATTGGCGAGAAATGCTGGCTGGCGACCGACGTATTTGTCGCCCCCGGCGTCTCAATTGGCAACGGTACCGTTATTGGCGCGCGCAGCAGTGTTTTTAAGTCGCTACCGGCAAATACGCTTTGCCGTGGCAATCCCGCAGTGGTGATACGCGAACGCGTTGAAACTGAATAACTTCTGATAAGTCTGGAGAAAATAAACATGTCTAAAGTCGCTCTCATCACCGGCGTAACCGGACAGGATGGTTCTTATCTGGCGGAACTCCTGCTGGAAAAAGGCTACGAAGTGCACGGAATCAAACGTCGTGCCTCCTCTTTCAATACCGAGCGCGTGGATCATATCTACCAGGATCCACACGCGGCGAACCCTAAATTCCACCTGCACTATGGGGATCTGACCGATACCTCCAACCTGACCCGTATTCTGCAGGAAGTGCAGCCGGACGAAGTCTATAACCTGGGGGCCATGAGCCACGTGGCGGTCTCCTTTGAGTCCCCGGAATACACCGCTGACGTAGACGCCATCGGCACCCTGCGTCTGCTGGAAGCGATTCGCTTCCTCGGCCTCGAGAAGAAGACCCGTTTCTACCAGGCATCCACCTCTGAGCTGTACGGCCTGGTGCAGGAGATCCCGCAGAAAGAGACCACCCCGTTCTACCCGCGCTCTCCGTATGCGGTGGCAAAAATGTACGCCTACTGGATCACTGTTAACTACCGTGAATCCTACGGCATGTACGCCTGTAACGGCATTCTGTTCAACCACGAATCCCCGCGCCGCGGCGAGACCTTCGTAACCCGTAAAATCACCCGCGCTATCGCCAACATCGCCCAGGGCCTTGAGAAGAAACTGCACCTCGGCAACATGGACTCCCTGCGTGACTGGGGCCATGCCAAAGACTACGTCAAGATGCAGTGGATGATGCTGCAGCAGGAAAAACCGGAAGACTTCGTTATCGCCACCGGCGTGCAGTACTCCGTGCGTCAGTTCGTTGAGATGGCCGCGGCTCAGCTGGGCATCAAACTGCGCTTTGAAGGTACCGGCGTGGATGAGAAGGGCATCGTAGTTTCCGTAACCGGCCACGACGCTCCGGGCGTACAGCCAGGCGACGTGATTGTGGAAGTTGACCCGCGCTACTTCCGTCCTGCCGAGGTTGAAACCCTGCTGGGCGACCCGACCAAAGCGCACGAAAAACTGGGCTGGAAACCAGAAACCACGCTGCAGGAGATGGTATCCGAGATGGTGGCTAAAGATCTCGAAGCGGCGAAAAAACACTCCCTGCTCAAATCCCACGGCTACGAGGTTGCCATCGCGCTGGAGTCCTGAGAATGACCAAACAACGTATTTTTGTTGCCGGACATCGCGGGATGGTGGGTTCGGCGATCGTCCGCCAGCTGGAACAGCGCGGCAACGTCGAACTGGTGCTGCGCAGCCGTGACGAGCTTAACCTGCTGGATGCGCGTGCGGTAGAGGCCTTCTTTGCCGAACAGCGTATCGACCAGGTCTATCTGGCGGCGGCAAAAGTGGGGGGTATTGTTGCCAACAATACCTATCCGGCGGACTTCATCTACGAAAACATGATGATCGAGAGCAACATCATTCACGCGGCGCACCTGCACAACGTGAACAAGCTGCTGTTCCTCGGCTCATCCTGTATCTATCCGAAGATGGCGAAGCAGCCGATTGCCGAGAGCGAGCTGCTGCAGGGCACGCTTGAAGCCACAAACGAGCCCTACGCTATCGCCAAGATTGCCGGGATCAAGCTGTGCGAGTCCTATAACCGCCAGTATGGTCGCGACTATCGCTCGGTGATGCCGACGAACCTGTACGGCCCGAACGATAACTTCCACCCGAGCAACTCCCATGTGATCCCGGCGCTGCTGCGCCGGTTCCATGAAGCCACGGTCGGTAACGCGGCGGAAGTGGTGGTGTGGGGCAGCGGCACGCCGATGCGTGAGTTCCTGCACGTGGACGACATGGCCGCTGCCAGCATCCATGTGATGGAGCTGGCCCAGGAGGTGTGGCAGGAGAACACCCAGCCGATGCTGTCGCACATCAACGTCGGCACCGGCGTGGACTGCACTATCCGCGAGCTGGCGCTCACCATCAGCCAGGTGGTGGGGTACAAGGGGCGCGTGGTGTTCGATGCCACCAAACCTGACGGCACCCCGCGCAAGCTGCTGGACGTGACCCGTCTGCACCAGCTGGGCTGGTTCCACGAGGTGTCGCTGGCGCAGGGGCTGGCCAGCACCTACCAGTGGTTCCTGGAAAACCAGCACCGCTTCCGGGGGTAACTATGTTTCTGAGTCAGGAAGATTTTGCCACTGTGGTGCGTTCCACCCCGCTTATCTCCATCGATCTGATTGTGGAGAACGAGCGCGGTGAGTTCCTGCTCGGGCAGCGTACCAACCGCCCGGCGCAGGGCTACTGGTTCGTACCGGGCGGGCGGGTGCAGAAAGACGAGACGCTGGAAAATGCCTTTGCGCGTCTGACGGAGGCGGAGCTGGGGCTCCGCCTGCCGATGACGGCGGGGCAGTTCTACGGGGTCTGGCAGCACTTCTATGACGACAACTTTTCCGGCAGCGATTTCACCACCCACTACGTGGTGCTCGGTTTCCGCCTGAAGGTGAATCAGGCGGACCTGCGTCTGCCTGATGCGCAGCATGACGATTATCGCTGGCAGACAGCCGACGCGCTGCTGGCAAGCGATAACGTTCATGACAACAGCCGGGCCTATTTTCTGCAGCAGGCCGGAGTACCGGGACTATGAAGATCCTCGTATACGGAATTAACTACTCCCCCGAACTGACCGGTATCGGTAAGTACACCGGCGAGATGGTCGAGTGGATGGCCCGCCAGGGCCATGAGGTGCGGGTCATTACCGCACCGCCTTACTACCCGGAGTGGCAGGTGGGCGAGTCCTATTCCAGCTGGCGCTACCGTCGCGAAGAGGGGGCCGCCACCGTCTGGCGCTGTCCGCTGTACGTGCCGAAGCAGCCATCCACCTTAAAACGTTTGATTCATCTGGGCAGCTTTGCCCTGAGCAGTTTCTTCCCGCTGATGGCGCAACGTCGCTGGAAGCCGGACCGCATTATCGGCGTGGTGCCGACCCTGTTCTGCACCCCGGGCATGCGCCTGCTGGGCAAACTCTCGGGCGCGCGCACCCTGCTGCACATTCAGGATTACGAAGTGGACGCCATGCTGGGCCTGGGAATGGCCGGAAAAGGCAAGGGCGGCAAGGTGGCGAAACTGGCCAGTGCCTTCGAGCGCAGCGGCCTGCACAACGTCGATTACGTCTCCACCATCTCGCGCTCCATGATGAACAAGGCGCAGGAGAAGGGCGTGGCGGCGGAAAAAGTGATCTTCTTTCCCAACTGGTCAGAAGTGGCGCGTTTCCGTGAGGTGACACCCGCGGATGCCGCAGCCCTGCGCGAGCAGCTGGCTCTGCCAGACGCGGAAAAAATTATTCTTTATTCAGGCAACATCGGCGAGAAGCAGGGGCTCGAGAACGTGATTGAGGCAGCCGTTCAGCTCAGTGGCCAGCCCTGGCAGTTTGTGATTGTCGGCCAGGGCGGCGGCAAAGCGCGGCTGCAAAAAATGGCCCGCGAGCGCGGCCTGCAGAACGTCAGCTTCCTGCCGCTGCAGTCTTACGACGCCTTGCCGGCGCTGCTGAAGATGGCCGATTGCCATCTGGTGGTGCAAAAGCGCGGCGCGGCGGATGCCGTGCTGCCCTCCAAGCTGACCAACATTCTGGCGGTGGGCGGCAATGCGGTGATCACCGCCGAGGCCCACACCGAACTGGGCCAGCTGTGCGACAGCCTGCCGGGGATCGCGGTGTGCGTCGAGCCTGAATCGGTGCCTGCGCTGGTCGCCGGGATCGAACAGGCGCTGAATATGCCTAAAGAGAACGCGACAGCGCGTGACTATGCCGAACGCACGCTCGAGAAAGAAAACGTGCTTAACCAGTTTATTGCAGATATTCGGGGATAAATCATGAATAAGAATACGTTGTACCCGGTTGTGATGGCGGGTGGCTCAGGTAGCCGGTTATGGCCACTCTCCCGCGTGCTCTATCCAAAACAGTTCCTCTGCCTGAAAGGGGAGCTCACTATGCTGCAGACCACGGTCAACCGTCTTAACGGCGTGGACTGCGAAAGCCCGGTGGTGATCTGTAACGAACAGCACCGTTTTATCGTCGCCGAGCAGCTGCGTCAGCTGAACAAGCTCACCGAAAACATCATTCTTGAACCGGCGGGACGCAACACCGCGCCGGCGATCGCCCTGGCGGCACTGGCGGCAAAGCGCAGCAGCCCGGATTGCGATCCGCTGATGCTGGTGCTGGCCGCTGACCACGTCATCCAGCAGGAAGAGGCGTTCCGCGACGCAGTGCGCGCGGCCATCCCTTATGCCGATAGCGGCAAGCTGGTGACCTTCGGCATCGTGCCGGATCTGCCGGAAACCGGCTATGGCTATATCCGTCGCGGCAACGTCACGCCGGGCGAGGGCGACAGCTTGGCCTTTGACGTGGCGCAGTTCGTTGAAAAACCGAATATGGAAACCGCCCAGGCCTACGTTGCCAGCGGGGAATATTACTGGAACAGCGGCATGTTCCTGTTCCGCGCGGGACGCTATCTGGAAGAGCTGCAGAAGTATCGTCCGGATATTCTGGAAGCCTGCGAACGCGCTATGGCCACCGTCGACCCGGATCTGGACTTTATCCGCGTGGACGAAGCCGCATTCCTCTCTTGCCCTGAAGAGTCGGTGGATTACGCGGTGATGGAAAAAACCGCCGATGCGGTGGTGGTGCCGATGAATGCAGGCTGGAGCGACGTCGGCTCCTGGTCCTCTCTGTGGGAGATCAGCGCCCAGTCGCCGGAAGGTAACGTCCATCACGGGGATGTGATCAGCCATAAAACCGAAAACAGCTATGTGTACGCCGAGTCTGGCCTGGTCACGACCGTCGGGGTGAAGGATCTGGTGGTGGTGCAGACCAAAGACGCGGTGCTGATTGCCGATCGCAACGCCGTTCAGGACGTCAAAAAAGTCGTTGAGCAGATCAAGGCCGATGGCCGCCACGAGCACCACATTCACCGTGAAGTTTACCGTCCGTGGGGTAAATACGACTCCATCGACGAAGGCGACCGCTATCAGGTGAAACGCATCACCGTTAAACCGGGCGAGGGGTTATCGGTGCAGATGCATCACCACCGCGCGGAACACTGGGTGGTGGTGGCGGGTACCGCCAAAGTCACCATCGACAATGTCGAGACCCTGCTCGGTGAAAACGAATCGATTTACATCCCGCTGGGGGCCACCCACTGCCTGGAAAACCCGGGGAAAATCCCCCTCGATCTGATTGAGGTGCGCTCCGGCTCGTATCTCGAAGAGGACGATATCGTCCGCTTTGAGGACAGGTACGGCAGGGTTTAGCCCCAGCGCGTGATTTGCCGGATGGCGCTTCGCTTATCCGGCCTACGGAAACAACAAAATTAAATTGGCCCTGTCCGGGTCGGGCCAACTGTTGCCTGAAAAAGGGGTAATGATGCAAAAATTAACCTGTTTTAAAGCCTACGATATTCGCGGCAAGCTGGGTGAAGAGCTGAATGAAGATATTGCGTGGCGCATTGGCCGCGCGTACGGCGAATACTTAAAACC
This sequence comes from Leclercia adecarboxylata, assembly GCF_023639785.1. Lineage (NCBI taxonomy): Bacteria > Pseudomonadati > Pseudomonadota > Gammaproteobacteria > Enterobacterales > Enterobacteriaceae > Leclercia > Leclercia adecarboxylata. The sequence continues at coordinate 3,042,340 of NZ_CP098325.1, read as the reverse complement.
AAAAACCATTGTGCTGGGCGGCGACGTGCGCCTGACCAGCGAAGCGTTAAAGCTGGCGCTGGCGAAAGGGCTGCAGGACGCGGGTGTCGATGTGCTGGATATCGGGCTTTCGGGCACCGAAGAGATCTACTTCGCCACCTTCCATTTAGGCGTCGACGGCGGGATCGAAGTGACCGCCAGCCATAACCCGATGGACTACAACGGCATGAAGCTGGTGCGCGAGGGGGCTCGCCCAATTAGCGGTGATACCGGCCTGCGCGACGTGCAGCGTCTGGCCGAAGCCAACGACTTCCCGCCGGTGAATGAGGCGAAACGCGGCAGCTACAAGAAAATCGATCTGCGCGACGCCTACATTGACCACCTGCTGGGCTACATCAACCTGGCGAACCTCAAGCCGCTCAAGCTGGTAATTAACTCCGGCAACGGCGCGGCAGGCCCGGTGGTGGATGCCCTGGAAGCCCGCTTCAAAGCGCTCAACGTGCCGGTCACCTTCGTTAAGGTGCACAACACCCCGGATGGCAACTTCCCGAACGGCATTCCTAACCCGCTGCTGCCGGAGTGCCGGGCCGATACCCGCAACGCCGTGATCGAACACGGTGCCGACATGGGCATCGCCTTTGACGGCGACTTTGACCGCTGCTTCCTGTTCGACGAAAAAGGGCAGTTTATCGAGGGCTACTACATTGTCGGCCTGCTGGCGGAAGCATTCCTCGAGAAAAACCCCGGTTCGCGCATCATTCATGACCCGCGTCTCTCCTGGAACACGGTGGACGTAGTGGCCGCAGCGGGCGGCACCCCGGTAATGTCCAAAACCGGGCATGCCTTCATCAAAGAGCGGATGCGCGAAGAGGACGCCATTTACGGCGGCGAGATGAGCGCCCACCACTACTTCCGCGATTTTGCCTACTGCGACAGCGGGATGATCCCCTGGCTGCTGGTGACCGAGCTGCTGTGCCTGAAGGGCAAGTCCCTGGGCGAGCTGGTGCGCGACCGCATGGCGGCCTTCCCGGCGAGCGGGGAGATCAACAGCACGCTTGCTGCCCCCGCCGAAGCCATTGCCCGCGTGGAGCACCACTTTGCCCTGCATGCGCTGGAGATCGACCGTACCGACGGGATCAGCATGACCTTCCCGCAGTGGCGCTTCAACCTGCGCTCGTCGAACACCGAGCCGGTGGTGCGCCTTAACGTGGAATCCCGCGCCGATGCGGCGCTGATGGCGGCGCGAACGCAGGACATTATGGCGCTGTTGAATCAGTAACCCTTGCCCCTCACCCGATAGGTGAGGGGACCCTGAAACAGGAACAACGATGACAAATCTAAAAAAGCGCGAGCGAGCCAAAACGAATGCATCGTTAATCTCTATGGTGCAGCGTTTTTCTGATATCACCATCATGTTCGGTGGGTTGTGGATGGTGTGTAAACTCAGCGGGCTGCCGTTCCTCTACATGCATCTGCTGATGGCGCTGATTGCGCTGGTTGTCTTCCAGATGATCGGCGGCATGACCGACTTCTACCGCTCATGGCGGGGCGTCAAAATCACCACCGAGCTGTTGCTGCTGCTGCAGAACTGGACCTTAAGCCTGGTCTTCAGCTTCGGGCTGGTGGCCTTCAACAACGACTTCGATAATCGCTTCGCTACCTATTTTGCCTGGTATCTGCTCACCAGCGTGGGAATGGTGGTGTGCCGATCCCTTATCCGCTTTGGCGCGGGCTGGCTGCGTAACCGGGGCTACAACACCCGTCGGGTGGCGGTGGCCGGCAGTATGCCAGCCGGCGTAGCGCTACTGGACGGTTTTCGTAAAGAGCCGTGGCTGGGGTTTGATGTGGTTGGGGTCTATCACGACGCGCAGCCTGGCGGCGTCTCTGCCGACTGGGCCGGTAACTACTCCCAGCTGGTTGATGATGCCAAAGCCGGGAAGATCCACAACGTCTACATCGCCATGCCGATGAGCGACGAAGCGCGCATCAAGACCCTGATGCACAAGCTGGCGGATACCACCTGCTCGGTGCTCCTTATCCCGGATGTGTTCACCTTTAACATTCTGCACTCCCGTATCGAAGAGGTGAACGGCGTGCCGGTGGTGCCGCTGTATGACACGCCGCTCTCTGGCCTTAACCGGGTGCTGAAGCGCGTGGAAGACATCGTCCTCTCCTCCCTGATCCTGCTGCTGATCTCCCCGGTGCTGTGTGCCATTGCCCTGGCGGTGAAGCTCACTTCGAAGGGGCCGGTGATCTTCCGCCAGACCCGCTACGGCATGGACGGTAAGCCAATCATGGTGTGGAAATTCCGTTCCATGAAGGTGATGGAGAACGACGACGTGGTAACCCAGGCGACGCAAAACGACCCGCGCGTCACCCGCGTCGGTAACTTCCTGCGCCGTACGTCGCTGGATGAACTGCCGCAGTTTATCAACGTGTTCACCGGCGGCATGTCCATCGTCGGCCCACGTCCGCATGCGGTCGCGCATAACGAACAGTACCGTCAGCTGATTGAAGGCTACATGCTGCGCCACAAAGTTAAACCGGGGATCACCGGCTGGGCGCAGATCAACGGCTGGCGCGGCGAGACCGACACCCTGGAGAAGATGGAAAAACGCATTGAGTTCGATCTGGAGTACATCCGTGAGTGGAGCCTCTGGTTTGATATCAAAATCGTTTTTCTCACCGTCTTTAAGGGCTTTGTGAACAAAGCGGCGTATTAACATGAGCTTACGTGAAAAAACCCTGAGCGGGGCAAAGTGGTCGGCTATCGCCACGGTGATCATCATCGGCCTGGGACTGGTGCAGATGACGGTGCTGGCGCGCATCATCGATAGCCACCAGTTTGGCCTGTTGACCGTCTCCCTGGTGATCATCGCCCTGGCCGATACGCTGTCGGACTTCGGCATCGCCAACTCGATTATTCAGCGCAAGGAGATTAGCCAGCTGGAGCTGACCACCCTCTACTGGCTGAACGTCGGCCTGGGTATTCTGGTATTCGTGGTGCTGTTTCTGCTGAGCGATGTTATTGCTGACGCACTGAATAACCCTGAACTCGGCCCCCTGATGCGCACGCTGTCGTTCGCGTTTGTGGTGATCCCCCACGGGCAGCAGTTCCGGGCGCTGATGCAAAAGGAGCTGGAGTTCAGCAAAATCGGCATGATTGAAACCAGCTCGGTGCTGGCCGGCTTTACCTTTACCGTGGTCAGCGCCCACTTCTGGCCTCTGGCGATGACGGCCATTCTCGGGTATCTGGTGAACTCCGCCGTACGCACCCTGCTGTTCGGCTACTTCGGGCGCAAAATTTACCGTCCGGGTTTTCACTTCTCTCTTGCATCGGTGGCGTCGAACCTGCGCTTTGGGGCGTGGCTGACCGCCGACAGCATCATTAACTATGTGAACACCAACCTCTCTACCCTGGTGCTGGCGCGTATTCTCGGCGCCAGCGTCGCGGGGGGCTATAACCTGGCCTACAACGTGGCGGTAGTGCCGCCGATGAAGCTCAACCCCATCATCACCCGCGTGCTCTTCCCGGCGTTTGCCAAAATCCAGGACGATACCGGCAAGCTGCGCATCAATTTCTACAAGCTGCTGTCGGTGGTGGGCATTATTAACTTCCCGACGCTGCTGGGGCTGATGGTGGTTTCCGGCAATCTGGTGCCGCTGGTGTTCGGTGAGAAGTGGCTCAGCATCGTGCCGATCCTGCAGCTGCTGTGCGTGGTGGGGCTGTTGCGCTCCGTCGGTAACCCGATTGGTTCGCTGCTGATGGCCAAAGCCCGCGTCGATATCAGCTTCAAATTCAACGTATTCAAAACATTTCTGTTTATTCCGGCGATCGTCATCGGCGGCCATCTGGCGGGCGCGATGGGCGTGACGCTGGGCTTCCTGCTGGTGCAGATTGTCAACACCGTCCTGAGCTACTTCGTGATGATTAAGCCGGTGCTGGGCTCCAGCTACCGCCAGTACATCCTGAGCCTGTGGCTGCCGTTTTACCTGTCGCTGCCCACCCTTGCAGTGAGCTATGGCTTAGGGCTGGCCCTGAACGGCCATCTGCCGCTGGCCGCGCTGCTGGCGGTGCAGGTGGCTGCGGGCGCGCTGGCCTTCGCGGTGATGATTGTGCTGTCGCGCAACGCGCTGGTAGTGGAGATCAAACGCCAGTTCTGCCGCAACGAAAAGATGAAAATGCTGCTTCGCGCAGGATAACTTGCTCCCTCTCCCTGCGGGAGAGGGTCGGGGTGAAGGCACCAGGCCGAACCCGATGAATTTAGAACCGCTTTTAAGAGGTTATTATGAAATTATTGATTCTGGGCAACCATACCTGTGGTAACCGTGGTGACAGCGCCATTCTGCGCGGCCTGCTGGACGCGATTTACGCCCTGTCTCCCGAGACAGAAGTCGACGTGATGAGCCGCTACCCGGTGAGCTCATCCTGGCTGCTGAACCGCCCGGTTATGGGCGATCCTCTCTACAGCCAGATGAAGCAGCATAACAGCGCCGCAGGCATGATGGGGCGCGTCAAAAAGGTGCTGCGCCGCCGCTATCAGCATCAGGTGCTGCTGTCCCGCGTGACCGACACCGGCAAGCTGCGCAATATCGCCATCGCCCAGGGTTTTACCGATTTTGTCCGTCTGCTCTCCGGCTACGACGCCATCATTCAGGTGGGGGGATCGTTTTTTGTCGACCTCTACGGCGTACCGCAATTTGAGCATGCGCTCTGCACCTTTATGGCGAAAAAACCGCTGTTTATGGTTGGCCACAGCGTCGGGCCTTTCCAGGATCCACAGTTCAACCAGCTGGCAAACTATGTCTTTGGTCACTGTGACGCCCTGATCCTGCGCGAGTCGGTGAGCCTGAACCTGATGCAACGCAGCGAGATCGACACCCGCAAAGTGGAGCAGGGGGTGGATACCGCCTGGCTGGTGGATCATCAGGAAGAGAACTTTACCCCGAGCTATGCCGTGCAGCACTGGCTGAACGTCGCGGCGCAGCAGAAGACCGTCGCCATCACCCTGCGCGAGCTGGCGCCGTTTGATAAGCGGCTCGGCACCACCCAGGCGGCCTACGAAAAGGCCTTTGCCGAGGTGGTCAACCGGGTGCTGGACAGCGGCTATCAGGTGCTGGCGCTCTCAACCTGTACCGGCATCGACAGCTACAACAAAGATGACCGCATGGTGGCGCTTAACCTGCGCCAGCACGTCAGCGATCCGTCTCGCTACCACGTGGTGATGGACGAACTCAACGACCTTGAGATGGGCAAGCTGCTGGGCGCCTGCGACCTGACGGTGGGTACCCGCCTGCACTCGGCCATCATCTCCATGAACTTTGGTACGCCAGCGATTGCCATTAACTACGAGCACAAGTCTGCCGGGATCATGCAGCAGCTGGGGATGCCGGAGATGGCGGTGGATATACGTCATCTGCTGGATGGCTCCCTGGGCGCGATGGTCGGCGATACCCTCGGTCAGCTCCCGGCTATCAACGAACGCCTGGCGGTGGCGGTGAAGGCCGAACGTGAGAACGGCATCAAAATGGTGAAATCAGTGCTGGATCGGGTCGGGGAGGGCAAATGAAGGTTGGTTTTTTCTTACTGAAATTCCCGCTCTCGTCCGAGACGTTTGTGCTTAATCAGATCACCGCGTTTATCGATATGGGATATGACGTGGAAATTATCGCCCTGCAAAAGGGCGATACCCGGAACACCCACGCCGCCTGGACCCAGTATGACCTGGCCAGCAAGACCCGCTGGCTGCAGGATGAGCCTCAGGGCAAGCTGGCAAAACTCCGCTACCGTGCCCGCCAGACCCTGCGCGGGCTGCATCGTCCCGGCACATGGAAGGCGCTGAATGTTTCCCGCTACGGCGCCGAGTCGCGCAATCTGATCCTCTCCGCCATTTGTGGCCAGACGCAGCGCTCCTGGCGGGCGGATGTGTTTATCGCCCACTTTGGCCCGGCAGGGGTGACGGCCGCCAAGCTGCGCGAGCTGGGGGTGATCGAGGGGAAAATTGCGACGGTGTTCCACGGCATTGATATCTCCAGCCGTGAGGTACTGAACCACTATACGCCTGAATACCAGCGGCTCTTTCAGCGCGGCGACATGATGCTGCCCATCAGCGATCTGTGGGCTGGACGGCTCAAAACCATGGGCTGTCCGCCGGAGAAAATCACCGTTTCGCGTATGGGCGTGGACATGCAGCGCTTTACCCAGCGGCCGGTTAAAACGCCCGGCAGCCCGCTGCAGATAATCTCTGTCGCGCGCCTGACCGAGAAAAAAGGGCTCCACGTGGCCATCGAAGCCTGCCGACAATTGAAAGCGCGCGGGGTGGATTTCCACTATCGCATTCTTGGCATCGGCCCCTGGGAGCGTCGCCTGCGCACCCTGATCGAGCAGTATCAGCTGGAGTCGCACGTCGAGATGCCAGGCTTCAAGCCCAGCCATGAAGTCAAAGCCATGCTCGATGCCGCCGACGTCTTTTTGCTGCCGTCCATCACCGGCACGGACGGTGATATGGAGGGGATTCCGGTTGCCCTGATGGAGGCGATGGCGGTGGGCATCCCGGTGGTTTCTACGGTGCACAGCGGTATTCCTGAGCTTATTGAGCCCGGGCATTCCGGCTGGCTGGTGGAAGAGAACAACCCGGAGGCGCTGGCCGGTCAGCTGGAACGGTTTGCCGCCCTCGCCCCCCAGGAGCTCTCCCCTGTGCTGCACAACGCGCGCAAAAAGGTGGAGACCGATTTCAACCAGCATCTCATCAATCGACAGTTAGCCACTCTGCTACACACGCTTTAAACGGAGGCGATATGCCGAAAGAGATGACGCGACGCGCGTTTGTCACCACCTGTTCCGTACTGGCGGCCGCACCGCTGGTGGGGGTACGGGCCGCCACGAGCGGCGCCACGGTAGACATCAGCCGGTATGATCTTCGTGACGGGATCGCCGCTTTCAAAAAGGCCTTTTCCGAAGGCGATACCGTGGTGGTGCCCGCAGGGCTCACCTGCAAAAATATCAACGCCGCCATTTTTATCCCCGAAGGTAAAACCCTGCGCATTCGCGGCGCGCTGACCGGCAACGGCCGGGGCCGCCTGGTGCTGCAGGATGGCAGCAAGGTGATTGGTGAAGGGGAGGGGCGCAGCGAAAACATTACCTTCGACGTACGCGGCTCCGACTGCGTGATCCAGGGCCTGGCAATGAGCGGCTATGGCCCGGTGACCCAGATTTATATTGGCGGCAAACAAAAGCGGGTGATGCGCAATCTGCTGATCGACAACCTGCGGGTCACCAAGGCCAACTATGCGATCCTGCGTCAGGGATTTCATAACCAGCTGGACGGCGTGAAGATCACCAACTGTCATTTCAGCTACCTGCAGGGTGACGCCATCGAGTGGAACGTGGCGATTAATGATAAGAACATCTTGATTTCAGACCATGTGATCGACCATATCGACTGTACCAACGGGAAGATTAACTGGGGGATCGGCATCGGTCTGGCTGGCAGCACGTACGACAATAATTACCCGGAAGACCAGTCAGTTAAGAACTTCGTGGTAGCGAACATTACCGGCAGCAACTGCCGCCAGCTGGTACATGTCGAAAACGGCAAACACTTTATTATTCGTAACGTTAAGGCCCGAAATATTACCCCGGACTTCAGCAAGAAAGCGGGTATTGATAACGCAACGGTGGCGATATACGGCTGCGATAATTTTGTTATCGATAATGTTGAGATGATCGACAGCGCCGGGATGTTAATTGGCTATGGGGTAATCAAAGGCGATTATTTGTCGATACCGCAAAATTTCCGCCTCAACAATATCCACATGGACAACCGGAATCTTGCGCGAAAATTGCGCGGAATACAGATCTCCTCCGGCAATAAGACCTCCTTCGTGGCGCTGACCAATATGGAGATGAAACGGGCTACGCTGGAGTTGCACAATAAACCTCAGCATCTTTTCATGCGTAATATCAACGTCATGCAGGATGCAGAGCGAGGGCCAGCCCTGAAGCTGAATTTCGATCTGCGCAAGGATGTGCGCGGCAAGTTTATGGCGCGTGACGAGACGCTGCTCTCGCTGGCGAACATTAATGCCGTTAATGAGAAGGGGCAAAGTTCTGTCGATATAGACCGAATTGACCATCATACAATCAACACGGAACGGCTGAATTTTAAACTGCCGAAGCGCTAAATATTAGCCAGACGACATTTTGCGAGGATTCCTGGAATTAAAGCGCCGGTATTCGGATTGCATCCACTGGAATTTGCGCTGTAATTGCGTAACATCATCCCGAGATTTGTAGCAATTCGTGCTGGCGAAACCAGGCTAAAGGGCTATAATTCGGCAACCATTTTAAGGTGGAAGAAATATGATTAATTTGAAAGCGGTCATTCCGGTAGCCGGTCTGGGCATGCATTTGCTCCCGGCCACAAAAGCCATTCCTAAAGAGATGCTGCCGATCGTTGACAAGCCGATGATTCAGTACATCGTCGACGAGATTGTTGCTGCAGGGATCAAAGAAATCGTTCTGGTTACCCATTCCTCCAAGAATGCGGTGGAAAACCACTTCGACACCTCCTACGAACTTGAAGCTCTTCTGGAGCAGCGCGTTAAGCGACAGCTGCTGGCAGAAGTGCAGTCCATCTGCCCGCCGGGCGTAACCATCATGAACGTGCGTCAGGCGCAGCCTCTGGGTCTGGGCCACTCTATTCTGTGCGCGCGTCCTGTGGTCGGCGATAACCCGTTTGTGGTTGTCCTGCCGGATATCATTCTGGACAACGCCTCTGCCGATCCACTGCGTTACAACCTTGCCGCTATGGTGGCGCGTTTCAACGAGACGGGCCGTAGCCAGGTGCTGGCGAAGCGCATGAAGGGCGATCTCTCTGAGTATTCCGTTATTCAGACCAAAGAGCCGCTGGACTCAGAAGGTAAAGTCAGCCGTATCGTTGAGTTTATCGAGAAGCCGGATCAGCCGCAGACCCTGGATTCCGATCTGATGGCCGTAGGCCGCTACGTGCTGAACGCAGAAATCTGGTCCGAACTGGAGCGTACCGAACCTGGCGCCTGGGATCGTATTCAGCTGACGGATGCCATCGCAGAACTGGCGAAGAAGCAGTCGGTTGATGCGATGCTGATGACCGGTGACAGTTACGACTGTGGTAAGAAACTGGGGTACATGCAGGCGTTTGTACAGTATGGCCTGCGTAACCTGAAAGAAGGGCAGAAGTTCCGCGAAAGCATGACGAAGCTCTTAACCAACGATTAACGATCGTCTCGTCGTTGCCCAAACGGCAGTGGTTCATTCCTGGCTCTGATAAGCCCTGTGAATGACACTGCCGTTTTCGTTTTTAAATATATTCTTAAATTTCAGCAAGTTAATTGCTGGCTTTTTGTCTCGTTAGTCAGATTTTTCCCTTGTTTCTGCTGGCATTTAAGACGACAATTATTAATTGATTTACTGGTCAGCCCTGTCGTCGTTATGCGCGGGCTGGCCTGCAAAATACCTCTATTTACGACGACGTTCAGTGCACTGGTAGCTGTTAAGCCAGGGGCGGTAGCGTGTCCGATTTCTGTTCAGCGCCATCGCTGCTGCAGAATGTGAAGATCCTGATATATCAATTAACGGAAAATAACGCGTGAAAATTCTTGTTACTGGCGGTGCGGGTTTTATCGGCTCTGCGGTTGTACGACATATTATTAAAAACACCCAGGATACCGTGGTTAATGTCGATAAATTGACCTACGCCGGTAACCTGGAATCTCTGGCTGAGGTGAGCGACAGCCAGCGTTACCTGTTTGAACATGCAGACATTTGCGATAAAGCCGCGATGGACCGTATTTTTGCCGAGCATAAGCCTGATGCGGTGATGCATCTGGCGGCAGAGAGCCACGTTGACCGCTCCATTACCGGCCCGGCGGCGTTTATTGAAACCAATATTGTTGGCACCTACGTCCTGCTAGAAGCGGCCAGAGCCTACTGGTCAACGCTTGACGAAAACGCGAAAAAAGCTTTCCGTTTCCATCACATCTCTACTGATGAAGTGTACGGCGATCTGCCGCATCCGGATGAACACCCCGGCTCTACAGAACTGCCGCTGTTCACTGAAACTACAGCCTATGCACCTAGCAGCCCTTACTCTGCTTCCAAAGCATCCAGCGATCATCTCGTCCGCGCATGGTTACGTACCTATGGGTTCCCGACGATTGTGACTAACTGCTCCAATAACTACGGCCCTTATCACTTCCCGGAAAAACTGATCCCACTGGTGATCCTCAACGCGCTGGACGGTAAGGCGCTGCCGATCTACGGCAAAGGCGATCAGATCCGCGACTGGCTGTACGTTGAAGATCACGCCCGCGCGCTCTACACCGTGGTGACTCAGGGTAAACCTGGCGAGACCTACAACATTGGCGGTCACAACGAGAAGCAGAACCTGGATGTCGTACACACCATCTGTGACCTGCTGGATGAGATCGTGCCAAAAGAGGGCTCGTATCGCGATCAGATCACTTATGTTACTGACCGTCCGGGCCATGACCGTCGTTATGCCATTGATGCCGATAAAATTAGCCAGACGTTAGGCTGGAAACCGCAGGAGACGTTTGAAAGCGGCATCCGTAAAACGGTGCAGTGGTACCTGGCGAACACCCAGTGGGTTGAGAATGTGAAAAGCGGTAACTATCAATCCTGGATTGAACAGAACTATGGGGAACGTCAGTAATGGATATCCTTCTGTTCGGCAAAACAGGGCAGGTGGGATGGGAGCTGCAGCGGGCGCTCGCCCCGCTAGGTAACCTCATTGCCGTTGATGTGCACTCCAGCGAGTATTGCGGTGATTTCAGCAACCCGGAAGGCGTGGCTGAAACGGTACGCCGCATTAAACCGAACGTAATTGTCAACGCGGCGGCCCATACGGCCGTAGATAAAGCGGAATCAGAGCCAGAATTCGCGCAACTGCTCAATGCTACAAGCGTTGAAGCCATCGCGAAAGAAGCCGAAAAAATCGGTGCCTGGGTCATTCACTACTCCACCGATTACGTTTTCCCTGGCAACGGGGAAAAACCATGGCTGGAAACGGATGCGACCGCACCGTTGAACGTGTACGGTGAGACCAAACTGGCAGGCGAAAAAGCACTTCAGGAAAATTGTTCCCGGCACTTAATTTTCCGCACCAGTTGGGTTTATGCGGGCAAAGGCAATAACTTTGCAAAAACCATGCTGCGTTTCGCAAAAGAACGCGAAGAGATGTCGGTTATTAACGATCAATTTGGCGCACCGACAGGCGCTGAACTGCTGGCCGACTGTACTGCGCATGCAATTCGTGTTGCAGTAAAACAGCCTGAAGTGGCTGGCCTCTATCATCTGGTTGCGGGTGGCGTGACCACCTGGCACGACTATGCGGCACTGGTATTTGAAGAAGCACGTAAGGCGGGTATTGAACTGGCGATCAATAAACTTAACGCCGTCCCTACCAGCGCTTATCCTACCCCTGCGCGTCGTCCGAATAACTCCCGTCTGAATACTGAGAAATTCCAGCAGAACTTCGACCTGGTATTACCTGAATGGGAAGCCGGTGTGAAACGAATGCTGGCTGAGCTATTTACGACCACTGCGGTCTGACTTTTAATTAAATGCCCGTTTACGGGCATTTTGCACATTAAAGAGATGATGAAATGAAAACGCGTAAAGGGATTATTTTAGCCGGTGGCTCAGGAACCCGACTGTACCCGGTGACGATGGCTGTCAGCAAACAGCTGTTGCCTATCTACGACAAACCCATGATTTACTACCCGCTGACGACGCTTATGCTGGCGGGTATTCGTGACATCCTGATTATCAGTACTCCCCAGGACACGCCACGGTTTGAGCAGCTGCTCGGTGATGGTAGCCAGTGGGGGCTTAACCTGCAGTATAAAGTCCAGCCGAGTCCGGATGGGCTGGCCCAGGCGTTTATCCTTGGTGAAGAGTTCATTGGCGATGATGACTGTGCGCTGGTACTGGGCGACAATATCTTCTATGGTCACGACCTGCCGAAACTTATGGATTCAGCCGTTAATAAAGAGAGCGGTGCAACCGTCTTTGCTTACCATGTTAACGATCCTGAGCGTTATGGCGTCGTTGAGTTTGATAAACAGGGCACGGCCGTTAGCCTGGAAGAAAAACCCGCTGAACCAAAAAGTAACTACGCCGTGACCGGTCTTTATTTTTATGACAATAGCGTGGTTGAAATGGCAAAGAGCCTGAAACCGTCGCCACGTGGTGAGCTGGAAATCACTGACATCAACCGTCTGTACATGGAGCAGGGCAATCTGTCCGTTGCCATGATGGGACGCGGTTTTGCCTGGCTGGATACCGGTACACATCAGAGCCTCATTGAGGCCAGTAACTTTATTGCGACCATTGAAGAGCGTCAGGGACTGAAGGTAGCGTGCCCGGAAGAGATTGCTTATCGCAAAGGGTTTATTGATGCGGAGCAGGTGAGGGTGCTGGCAAAACCGCTGGCGAAGAATGCTTATGGTCAGTATTTGTTGAAGATGCTAAAAGGCTACTGATATTTAAAGTCAGATTATTTCACACCAACCCCGAATGATGACAATCGAGGCGGGGGATTAATGCATCATATTTTGCTTATAGTTATTAAAAGGGGCTAAAAGCCCCTTTATTTATTAAGATGAGATAATGTAAACGGAATGGGATTAATTAAAAATAGTGTCTGGAATTTAGCAGGTTATGTTGTACCTACTGCTATAGCTATCCCGGCCATGGGTTATCTTGCTCGGGTACTAGGGGTTGAACTTTTTGGTGTTTACACTTTAGCAATTGCCATTGTAGGTTATGCAGGCATATTTGATATTGGTTTGACTCGCGCAATTGTCCGAGAAATTGCCGTGTATCGGGGCGATATCGATGAACGTAAAAAAATAATTTCTACAGCAACAATATTTTTATTTTTATTTAGCGTTTTTGGCGCAATTCTCATATCACTTTTCACGCCAAATATTATTTCACTCTTGAATATCACAGCATCCAATCATACTGATGTTCAAAATTCCATTCGCGTCCTGGTCTGGACTATACCCGCTTTTCTGCTTAATCAGTTATGGATGTCTATACTTGAAGGCGATGAACGTTTTGCAATATTAAATATACAAAGAAGTTTCGGTAGTTCTATAATTGCTGGCTTACCGGCTTTGTTTGTATTTGTTTCACCATCGCTATTCTCTGCAATCCTTGGCTTAGCAGTTGGTAGATTATTGTCATTAATAATTGCATTTGTGATTGTTCGGAATGAAATCATTAATGCCGGTTTTATATTTTATAGAGAAACATTCAGACGAATGATTTTCTTTGGAGGATGGATCACTGTTAGCAACATCATAAGCCCGGTGATGGTGTACTTCGACCGGTTCGTTATATCAGGCTCATTGGGTGCTGATAAGGTCGGTTATTACACCGCTCCCTCTGAAATCGTATCGCGTTTAGGTCTCCTTCCCGGAGCGCTTTCCAGAGCCGTTTTTCCTAAGCTGAGCGCAGCAAAAACGTATGATGAGTTGAAAAAAAATATCAGATTCGCCTATCTGATAATGGGGCTGGGATGTTTACCATTAGTTCTTATCCTGATCTTCCTGGCTAAACTGATTATGCAGCTTTGGCTCGGCGATGAGTATGCCCTCCATTCACAGGCCATTTTCCAGATTTTGTTAGTGGGCTTTTTCTTTAACTCTATCGCTCAAATTCCTTTCACCGTCATACAGTCTCTGGGTAAAGCGAAATATACCGCTTTTTTACACTGCATTGAGGTAATACCCTATTTGGCCCTGCTGTATTTTTGTGTGAATGCATATGGCGTGCTTGGTGCTGCTTATGCGTGGACAATTCGCGTATTTGTAGATTGCATTTTACTTATTATTGTTTCCCGGGAATGTATAAATAAACATAGAGGGAAGATATGAGTTACGAAGTTATTCTTGCGACTTACAATGGTGAGCGCTATATCAGAGAGCAGGTTGTAAGTATCCTTGCACAATCCATAAAACCTTCCCGGATTATTATACGAGATGATGGATCGACTGATAGTACCCTCGCCATACTTGAGACGTTAAAAACAGAAACGGATATTAAAATTGATATCATCCATGATGGGCTCAATTTAGGCTATATCAAGAATTTTGAAAAATTAACGGAGCACGTCACATCTGAGATTGTGTTTTTTTCAGATCAAGATGATATTTGGGTCGAAAACAAAGCAGAAACACTACTGGCGGTTTTCTCAAATCAAAGTTATGCCAATGTTGTTTTCTCTAATGCCTGGCTGATAAACAATGCCATGGAGAGGCTGGGGACGCTCTGGCAGCATGTGAACTTTACGCCAGCCAACGGCGATATAGCATTAGAAAAAATTCTCATAAATAATGTTGTTACCGGCGCCACTATGGCTGTACGAAAGGTTTTCCTTAATTCCGTTATGCCTTTCCCGGAAAAAATTCCGCATGACTATTGGCTCGCAAGCAATGCATGTGCGCTTGGGTCATTAGTCCCGGTCGAAGACAAATTGATACTGTATCGTCAGCACGAAAATAATCAAATTGGTGCAAAAAAGAGTACTTTTGCAGGGAAGTTAAAAGCTGCGTTTGATAGAAAAAAAAGAGATAAGCGCATCGCCCATTATCGGGAGATCTATGATTTAACTCATGCACTACGTAAATCACAGCAGACCTCACAGATGAGAGAAATATCTGAATACATCCTAAATTATCTGGGCTGTGTTAATACAATTTACAGAGGCAGTATCTTTGCTGGCGGGGAAAGAAAAGGTCTTGTGTCAGCATTATTGAGTTCTAGTTATATGAAATACTCAACTAAAAAATCAATTATAAGGGATTTACTTGATGGATTATTCATTAGATTGAATTTTTCATAATGTTATATTGAGTCCAGGATGAGGTTTGAGTAAATATAAATGAATAACATAAACGAAATTTGCGCTATTATAGTAGCCTATAACCCGGTGCTCTCCGATTTAACACAAACCATTATGTCTTTAAAAAATCAGGCATGTGATATTGTGGTCGTGGATAATAGCCCTTACGAAACAGAAGAGCTTAAGGAAATGGGGGTTGAGTACCGCTGGTTGCAAGGTAATAAGGGAATTGCTTTAGCGCAGAACATCGGTATTGAATATTGTATTGAAAATGGATATGAAAATGTCATTTTCTTTGATCAGGATAGCAAAATTCCTGATACTTTTATCCATGATATGCTCAAATTTGCCGTGGAAAATAACGCGCTTATATCAGCCCCAGTTTTTTATGATGAGGCTCGCGGCTTTGAATATGCGATAACGCACATTAAAAAGAACGGCTTTCGTGAAAAGCTTTATTCTCGTGGCGAGAAAAAAACTTTCACTTCATCTGTGGTTATTTCATCCGGTTCAATGGTTAAAACCTCACTCTTCGACCAGGTGGGCATGATGGATGACTCATTATTTATCGATTATGTTGATACAGAGTGGTGTCTTCGCTGTTTCGATAAAAACCATTTGGTGTATATAAACCCGAATGCTGTCATGATTCATTCTATCGGTAATTCATCTTTTTCGGTCTTTGGATTTACTGTACCCGTCCACTCGGCGGCAAGACGATATTATCGTGTGAGAAATGCAATTCGTTTGCTACGTTACCCTCATGTTCCTAAACTGCTCGCGCTTCGCGAAATTACGTTTTGCGTTGTGCATAGTGTCATTTTAATTATTCATGAAAATGACAAGAAAAACTACTTCAAATCCTTTGTCTCTGGCGTTTGGGATGGTATCCGAAATGTAGCAGGTGAAAATCCTCGCACGTCTAAAAAAGAACATAAGTAATTTTGAGAATTTATAATGAATAAAGTGGCAGTTTTACTTGCAGTTTATAATGGTAGGACCTGGATTGATGAACAATTAGAGTCTATCTTAGCGCAAGTTGAAGTGAGCGTTGATGTATTTATCAGTATCGATCTTTCAAGCGATGGTTCGTGGGAGTATTTGACTGCAAAATATAACAAATTCGATAATGTTTATTTTTTGCCCTACGGTGATCGATATGGTTCTGCCGGAAAGAACTTTTATCGTCTGGTAATGGATGTTAATTTTGACGGCTATGATTATATTTCTTTCGCCGATCAGGATGATATCTGGTATACAGATAAACTTAAACGCGCAATTGAAATTATTGTGAGTAAACAGATTGATGCCTATTCAAGTAATGTTCTAGCATTCTGGGAAGATGGCAGGACATGTCTAATCGATAAAGCGCAATCCCAGACTGCATTTGACTATTATTTCGAAGCAGCAGGACCAGGTTGTACATATGTTTTTACCAATAGATTAGGAAGCGCGTTTCGTGAGTTCCTGAAATCAAAAGAATTAGCCAGGGATGTATCTTTACATGACTGGTTGATTTATGCATATGCGCGTTCCCATAATTATTCATGGTATATTGATTCAGTACCAGGGATGAAATATCGCCAACATTCCTCAAACCAGGTTGGAGCAAATATATCATTCAAAATGTGGGTGAAAAGGATAAAGTTGGTAAATTCTGGCTGGTATAGAACTGAAGTCTATAAATTAAAAAAACTTTTTGAAACAAACTTTAGGCCGATTAAGCGTATAACAATTACGCGTAATTACAGTAATAATATTATCCTGATACCACATGTGTCAAAATTGAGACGCCGTGGTCGAGATAAAATTATTTTAAGTATGCTTTTACTGCTCAACTTCTTTTGAACAATGTTAATTTCATTTCATGATAATTTTTGAGAAACAACGATGAATAAGTTAAACAGGATCTTTATCCTGCTTCTCACCATGGAAATTGTCTTTGGCGGCGGCGGTAGATTGTTAGACCCTCTTGGTTTACCGCCGTTGCGTTATATTTTTTTCGGCCTGGCAGTTTTACTTTTTATTTTAAATGCAATAACCTTAACAGCCAGAACAAACAGCAGAACGCTGCTAACTATATTTGCAATAATCGCTCTTCCGGTTTATGGTTGTCTCGTGGGAGCGATTAACGGAAATGATGTATCTGAAATGGCTTTTGATTTTCAGCCATACATCTACATGTTAATACTGTTATATCTTTGTACATTGAATGAATCACTGACTGAATACTCGCTAACCATATTTGTTAAAGTGGTTAAGTTTTTTTGCGTTATCGCCTCTTCGATTTACATCGCTTATATTGTTTTGTTGAAGGGCGGACTTCTTAATTCTGTTGCTATTTATAACGCACTCTCACTAACGTCAGAATTCTTCTTCAGACCGAGTGGCGCTTTTTTTGCAAAATCTTTTTTCTTCCTCGGCATCGGCGCAATTTTCTTCTTTATCGAAAAGCGATATCTGTATTTTATCCTTACCGTCATCGCACTATTTTTAACAGAAACCCGAGGCGTATTTCTTTTTGCAGGGCTTTCGATGATGATTGCAAGTTTCAGAATTAACGGTGCAATGAAGAATTTAATGTATATTGCATTAGCCGTTATGGCAGGGCTTGCTTTGATGGTTATCGTTGGTGGGCGGGCAGGCGACTCTGACTCCGTGCGACTCCAGGACTTCACCTATATAATGAACTCAATGAATGGACTCGTTTCTGTCTTTGGACATGGTTTTGGCGCACAGATTCTGGATAGAGGAAGAATTGAAGTTGTGCCACTGGAACTGTTTTATAAAACAGGAGCATTGGGTGTAATGTTATCTCTTATCCCTATTTTTATTCTGTCGATAGGGACTATTGTGAAATCATTTACTATTCGAAAGCTACAGATCGTTTGTGCGCTTATTTTTTCTGCAGGCGTATCCATTACGAACCCCTTCCTTTATACCCCCATGGGGATATTCGTAATGGCTATGGCAATAAATTCTAATAAAAACACTTCTGCATAACTGTTCATTTAACATTCTGATTGTGTGAATGTGGCCAAAGTGGCTGTAATCACGCTTATTGCTAATTTTTATTTGTTAAAAAAAAGACGATTTTGTTATTGTGATTCGCGATGTAAAATTGTCTTAAACACACCTGACAGGAGTAAGTAATGTCCAAACAACAGATCGGCGTCGTCGGTATGGCAGTGATGGGGCGCAACCTGGCGCTGAACATCGAAAGCCGTGGTTATACCGTCTCCGTTTTCAACCGCTCCCGTGATAAAACTGAAGAAGTGATTGCCGAGAATCCAGGCAAAAAACTCGTTCCTTTCTATACGGTTCAGGAGTTTGTTGAATCCCTGGAAACGCCTCGTCGTATCCTGTTAATGGTGAAAGCAGGCGCTGGCACCGATGCTGCCATCGACTCCCTGAAGCCCTATCTGGAAAAAGGCGACATCATCATTGATGGCGGCAATACGTTCTTCCACGACACCATCCGTCGTAACCGTGAACTTTCTGCTGAAGGATTTAACTTTATCGGTACCGGCGTATCCGGCGGCGAAGAGGGTGCGCTGAAGGGCCCATCCATCATGCCTGGCGGCCAGAAAGACGCTTACGAGCTGGTTGCGCCAATCCTGACTAAGATTGCTGCCGTTGCGGAAGATGGTGAGCCATGTGTGACCTATATCGGTCCGGACGGAGCGGGTCATTATGTGAAGATGGTTCACAACGGTATCGAATACGGTGATATGCAGCTGATCGCAGAAGCCTACTCACTGCTGAAAGGGGGTCTGAACCTTTCTAATGAAGAGCTGGCAGAAACCTTCACCGACTGGAACAACGGCGAGCTGAGCAGCTACCTGATCGACATCACCAAAGACATCTTCACCAAGAAAGATGAAGAGGGTAAATACCTGGTCGACGTGATCCTCGATGAAGCGGCGAACAAAGGTACCGGTAAATGGACCAGCCAGAGCTCCCTTGATCTGGGCGAGCCACTGTCCCTGATTACTGAATCCGTCTTTGCACGTTACATCTCTTCCCTGAAAGAGCAGCGTGTTGCGGCTTCTAAAGTGCTGACGGGTCCGCAGCCTAAACTGGCCGCTGATAAAGCCGAATTTATCGAGAAAGTCCGTCGCGCACTGTATCTTGGCAAAATCGTCTCTTACGCTCAGGGCTTCTCACAGCTGCGAGCTGCGTCTGACGAGAACAACTGGGATCTTAACTACGGCGAAATCGCGAAGATCTTCCGTGCCGGTTGCATCATCCGTGCCCAGTTCCTGCAGAAAATCACCGATGCCTATGCAGAAAACGCGAGCATCGCCAATCTGCTGCTGGCACCTTACTTCAAGCAGATCGCTGATGATTACCAGCAGGCGCTGCGTGACGTCGTTGCTTACGCTGTACAGAACGGTATTCCGGTGCCAACCTTCTCCGCTGCTGTTGCCTATTACGACAGCTATCGTGCTGCTGTGTTGCCTGCCAACCTGATCCAGGCGCAGCGTGACTACTTCGGTGCGCACACCTATAAGCGTACTGATAAAGAAGGTGTATTCCACACCGAGTGGCTGGATTAATCTGATTTAACTCAGTTACGTAGCGAAGCCCGGTGAATATCACCGGGCTTTTTTTATGCGTAATCCCCTGCATTGCCTCGCCTGATTCATCCGACAGGCTATACTGCAGCATAAATCACTGAAATTATGCCTTTCTGCAGCCAGCCATTCGCCTTGACATCAACTCGACATACGAGGTAAAAACCCCAAAAGTTGCTTAATGCGGTGGGGCGGTCGTCGCTCCCGGACACTTAATTTAAAGAAGTTAACTCAATGAAAATAACAATCTCCGGAACAGGTTATGTGGGTCTCTCTAACGGGATCCTGATTGCACAGCACCACGAAGTGGTCGCGCTGGATATCGTGCAGGCCAAGGTTGATATGCTCAACCAGAAGATCTCTCCAATCGTGGATAAAGAGATTCAGGATTACCTGACTAACAAGCCATTAAACTTCCGGGCCACTACTGATAAAGTTGATGCCTACAGTGGTGCGGATTTTGTCATCATTGCGACACCCACTGATTACGATCCGAAAACCAACTATTTCAATACTTCCAGCGTTGAGGCGGTAATCAAAGACGTGACGGCGATTAACCCAGATGCCGTGATGATCATTAAATCAACCATTCCAGTTGGTTTCACGCAGTCAATCAAAGAAGAGCTGGGTATCGATAATGTCATTTTCTCCCCAGAGTTTCTGCGTGAGGGCAGGGCATTGTACGATAACCTGCACCCATCCCGTATTGTTATCGGTGAGCGCTCAGAGCGTGCGGAACGCTTTGCTGCGCTGCTCCAGGAAGGCGCAATCAAACAGAATATTGATGTGCTGTTCACGGATGCGACAGAAGCTGAAGCCATTAAACTCTTTGCTAACACCTATCTGGCTATGCGTGTTGCCTACTTTAACGAGCTGGACAGTTATGCAGAGAGCCTGGGGCTGAACACGCGTCAGATCATCGAAGGCGTCTGCCTGGATCCGCGTATTGGCAACCACTATAACAACCCATCCTTCGGTTATGGTGGCTATTGCCTGCCGAAAGACACCAAGCAGCTGCTGGCCAACTATCAGTCCGTACCGAACAACTTAATCTCTGCCATTGTGGATGCGAACCGCACGCGAAAAGACTTCATCTCCGACTCCATTCTGGCGCGTCAACCGAAAGTGGTAGGTGTATACCGCCTGATTATGAAGAGCGGCTCGGATAACTTCCGTGCTTCTTCCATTCAGGGGATTATGAAGCGTATTAAGGCGAAGGGCGTCCAGGTAATTATTTATGAACCGGTGATGAAAGAAGATGAATTCTTCCATTCACGCGTGGTTCGCGATCTGGATGCCTTCAAGAAAGAAGCGGATGTGATCATCTCCAACCGAATGGCAGAAGAGCTCTCTGACGTGGCGGAAAAGGTCTATACCCGCGATCTTTTTGGCAGCGACTGATTATTCTGTATAAAAAAAGCCCGGCGATAATTCCGGGCTTTTTTTTAAACCTTGTAGAAGTCGCGATACCAGTCAACGAAATTCTTCACGCCTTCTTTCACCGACGTCTGTGGCTTAAAGCCGATAACCTCATACAGTGCGGTAGTGTCCGCGCTGGTCTCCAGCACGTCTCCTGGCTGGATCGGCATCATGTTTTTATCCGCTTCGATGCCCAGGGCTTCTTCCAGCGCCGTGATGTAATCCATAAGCTCAACGGGTGAGCTATTACCGATGTTATAGACGCGATAAGGTGCGGAGCTGGTGGCCGGAGAGCCAGACTCAACTGTCCATTCACTGTCTGCCTGAGGGATCACATCCTGCAGGCGAACAATCGCCTCGGCGATATCATCGATGTAGGTGAAATCGCGCTTCATCTTACCGAAGTTATAAACATCGATGCTCTTGCCTTCCACCATGGCTTTGGTGAACTTAAACAGCGCCATATCCGGACGCCCCCATGGGCCGTATACGGTAAAGAAGCGCAGACCTGTAGTTGGCAGCCCATACAGATGGGAGTAAGTGTGCGACATCAGCTCGTTGGCTTTTTTGGTCGCGGCGTAGAGCGATACCGGGTGGTCAACGGAATCATCGGTCGAGAAAGGCATTTTACGGTTCAGGCCGTAAACTGAACTGGAGGATGCGTACAGCAGATGCTGCACTTTATTGTGACGGCAGCCTTCCAGCACGTTCAGATGGCCGACCAGATTGGCTTCTGCGTAAGCATGAGGATTGTCCAGGGAGTAGCGTACGCCTGCCTGCGCAGCGAGATGAATAACGCGATCGAATTTTTCATCCGCGAAGAGCGCGGCCATGCCTTCACGGTCAGCCAAATCCAGCTTACGGAAGGTGAAGTTCGCTGTTGGCAAAAGATCAAGACGCGCCTGCTTCAGGTTCACATCGTAATAGTCATTGAGGTTGTCGATACCTACAACCTGATGCCCGGCTTCCAGAAGCCGCTTGCTGACATGTGCGCCGATAAAACCCGCTGCGCCAGTGACCAGAAATTTCATAACTGTCCTCATCTGTGACTTATCATGTCCGGTGCGTTAAATACCGGATTTGGGGTATGATAACGCGATGCGCAGGGTTACCAAACATCATATTTTCGATATCGCTCATCGGATTCCTATAGATAATCCGGAAACAATCGATAAACTATATCCCAAACTTTATTCTTTGCGCTTATTTGCATTCTAAGGACTATATGATTCACAACAACAATAACGTGGTCGCGCGCAGCAGTGACCCTGAGCAGATTGATTTGATTGATCTTGTTGTCCAGCTGTGGCGGGGGAAATGGATCGTTGCGGCGTTTATCGTTATCGCAGTGATTCTTGCTGGTGTATACCTGGCGTTTGCCAAAGAGAAGTGGACATCTACTGCTATTATCACCCAGCCTGATGCCGCCCAGATTGGCGGCTACAGCAATGCGCTGAATATTCTTTATGGTGCTAATGCGCCGAAGCTGACGGATATTCAGGATAGCGTGATCACCCGCTATAACGCCTCTTTCTCGGCGTTATCCCAGACGCTGGAAAACCAGGATATCCCTGAAAAACTGATGATTGAGCAGTCGGTCAAGGGGCAACCTTTGCCCCTGAAAATCAGCTACGTAAACGGTTCTGCTGAAGCGGCGCAGAAGCAGGTGGCACAGTATATTCAGCAGGTAGATGAGCAGATTCAAAAAGAGCTTGAAGTTGACCTCAACGACAACATCAAGCAGCAGGTTGCGACCCTGAAGGACGTACTGGGGAACCAGGAAACTATCGCTCAGGAGCAGAAAGACCTGCGTATCCGCCAGATTACGGAAGCGCTGAAGTATGCCGAAGCTGCAAACATTACGACCCCTAAAATTCAGCAGACTCAGGATGTGACCCAGGAAACGATGTTCCTGTTAGGTACCGAAGCGCTGCAATCCATGATTGCCCACGAATCTTCGCGTCCCCTGACGCTCTCGGACAGCTACTACCAGAACAAACAGAAACTTCTCGATATTGAGAAGTTGAAAATCGACCCGGCATCAATTCATGCCTATCGTTACGTCATGAAGCCAGACCTGCCGATTCGCCGTGATAGCCCGAAACGCTCAATCGTACTGATCCTTGCCGTACTGCTCGGCGGCATCATCGGCTCCGGCGTGGTATTAGGCCGCAACGCGCTGCGTAACTATAACGCCAGAGCCTGATACAGGTTCAATAGCTAAAAAAAAACCGGGTTTCCCCGGTTTTTTTATTTGTGTCGCTGACGTAGATTTTCAATCACCGTTGTTAAATCCAGATCCTGATCCTGAAGCAGCACCAGCAGGTGATACATCAGGTCAGAGGCTTCATTCGTCAGCTCGGCCCGGTCGTTCACGGTGGCGGCCAGGGCTGTCTCCACGCCTTCTTCCCCAACCTTTTGTGCGATACGCTTGGTGCCGCTGGCATAGAGTTTCGCAGTGTAGGAGCTTTGCGGGTCAGCGGTTTTGCGTTCCGCCAGCAGTTGCTCCAGCTGATACAGAAACAGCCACTGATGGCTGGTATCGCCAAAGCAGCTGCTGGTGCCCAGATGGCAGGTTGGCCCGATTGGGTTAACCAGTACCAGCAGCGTATCGTTATCGCAGTCCGGGGTGATGCTCACAACGTTCAAAAAATGACCGGAGGTTTCGCCCTTGGTCCACAGACGCTGTTTGGTGCGCGAGAAGAAGGTTACTTTGCCGCTGTCGATGGTCTTCGCCAGAGCGTCCTGATTCATATAGCCCAGCATCAGCACTTCGCCGGACACCGCGTGCTGCACCACCACCGGCATCAGGCCGTCGGTTTTTTCCCAGTCCAGCTGCGCACGTTGTTGCTCTGTTAACATACCCTGATCTCCACGCCCTGATTCGCCAGGAACGATTTTAACTCACCAATATTGATAATTTGCTTGTGGAACACCGAGGCCGCCAGCGCGCCGTCCACATCGGCATCGCGGAAGGCTTCCAGGAAGTGCTCCATCGTGCCTGCGCCACCCGAGGCAATCAGCGGCACATGGCAGACGGCGCGTACTTTTTTCAGCTGCGCCAGGTCATAGCCGTTACGCACGCCGTCCTGGTTCATCATATTCAGTACGATCTCTCCCGCGCCACGCTTCTGCACTTCCTGCACCCAGTCCAGCGTCTCCCACTGAGTCACGCGGGTACGGCTCTCATCGCCGGTGTACTGGTTAACGTGGTATTTGCCGGTAGCCTCGTCAAACCAGGTATCGATCCCGACTACAATGCACTGCACGCCAAACCGGTCCGCCAGGTGGGTAATCAGCTCAGGGTCGGCCAGGGCAGGGGAGTTAATGGAGATCTTATCCGCACCGAAGGAGAGAATTTTTGCCGCATCGTCCGCCGATTTGATCCCGCCCGCCACGCAGAAAGGAATGTCGATCACTTCCGCGACGCGCGCGACCCAGCTTTTATCCACCACGCGTCCGTCGCTGGAGGCGGTGATGTCATAAAAGACCAGCTCGTCAGCGCCTTCTTCCGCATAGCGTTTTGCCAGCGGAACGATATCACCGATGATTTCGTGATTGCGGAACTGCACGCCTTTTACGACCTGACCATCACGCACGTCGAGACAAGGAATTATCCGTTTTGCCAGCATTGAATCGCCTCCGTTACAGTAAATTTCTCTTCCAGCAGGGCGCGACCAACGATAACCCCACGAACGCCAGTACCGCGCAGGGCCGCGATATCATTCAAATCACCAATACCGCCTGAAGACTGGAACGCCACCTGCGGATAACGGGCGCAAACCTCTTCGTACAGCGATACGTTTGAGCCCGCCAGCGTGCCGTCACGGGAGATATCGGTGCACAGAACGTGCTTAAGTCCTTCAGGCAGATAGAGATCCACCAGGGCTTCCAGCGTCACGCCGGAATTCTCCTGCCAGCCGCTGACCGCAACCTGTTTTTGTCCCTGGTCATCGATACGCACGTCCAGCGCCAACACCAGCGCGTCGGCACCGAAGCGTCTGAACCAGCCTTTTACCGTATCCGGATCTTTCACCGCGGTAGAACCTACCACCACGCGCGCCACGCCCGCGTCGAGCAGCGCCGCCACGTCCTCTTCTGTGCGCACGCCGCCGCCAACCTGTACCGGCACGTTAACGCCCGCGACCAGTTTTTTCAGCAGCGGGATCTGACGTCTGGCCGGATCTTTCGCCCCGGTAAGGTCAACCAGGTGCAGCACTTCAGCGCCCTGCGCGGCATAGTCCTGCAGTCGGGGCAGCGGATCGTTACCATAGTCGCGCTGCTGGCTGTAATCGCCCTGGTGCAGACGGACAACCGTGCCGTCGATTAAATCTAAAGCGGGAATAATCATCACATCTCCAGGAAGTTTTTCAGCAGCTGCGCGCCTGCGGCACCGGAACGCTCCGGGTGAAACTGCACGCCATAGAAGTTATCTTTCTGTACGGCGGCAGTGAAGGGCTCGCCGTAATGGCACTGGGCAATAGTATGGGCGTTAACCGGCATCGCGTAGCTGTGCACGAAATAGAAGTACGCCCCGTCCTCGATCCCGCGGAACAGGCGATCGCCCGCTTTCGGATAAACACGGTTCCAGCCCATATGCGGCAAGGGCAGACCGTGATCGATCATCTTAGGCACATCTTCATCGATGATACCCAGCAGATCCACGCCATTAGACTCTTCACTGCGTCGGCCCAGCAGCTGCATCCCCAGACAAATCCCCAGCACCGGCTGGGTACAGGCTTTAATCAGCTCGACCAGCTCACGCTGATGGATCTGATCCATCGCTGCCTGCGCCGTTCCGACGCCGGGTAAAAAGAGTTTGCTGGCGCGCAGGACCACATCCGGATCGCGGCTGACCAGCGGGTCGTAACCGTGGCGGGCAATGGCGGATTTCACGGAGTTGAGGTTGGCGCAACCGGTATCAAGGATCACCACGTTCATTACAGCACTCCTTTCGACGACGGCAGCGTATCGCCTTCCACGCGAATGGCCTGGCGCAGGGTGCGGCCAAAGGCCTTGAACAGGCTCTCCACGCGGTGGTGATCGTTCTTACCTTTGGTTTTCAGGTGCAGCGTCAGGCCCATGGCGTAGGAGAGGGAGCGGAAGAAGTGCTCAACCATCTCGGTGCTGAGGTCGCCTACACGCTGGTAGGTAAAGTCGGCTTTGTATTCCAGGTGTGGACGGCCGGAGATATCCAGCGCGCAGCGGGCAAGGCATTCGTCCATTGGCAGCACAAAACCAAAGCGATTGATCCCGCGCTTGTCGCCCAACGCCAGCTTCAGGGCTTCGCCCAGTGCCAGGCCGGTATCTTCCACGGTGTGGTGATCGTCAATGTAGAGATCGCCTTTTACGCCGATCTCCATGCGGAATCCGCCGTGGGTGGCGATCTGATCCAGCATATGATCGAAGAAGCCGACGCCGGTGTGGATCTTGCTGCCACCCTCGCGATCCAGCCATACCTTCACGTCAATCTGCGTCTCTTTGGTGTTGCGCTCAACGTGAGAGAAACGGTCGCGCCTGGTCAGCTGCTCACCAATCATCGCCCAGTTGAGGGACTCGCGGTTGTAGCGCAGGCCAGCAATGCCCATGTTTGTGGCCAGCTCAATGTCGGTGGCGCGATCGCCAATCACGTAGCTGTTCGCTTTATCCAGTGCCGATTCGGCGAGGTACTGCTCAACCAGCTTCACTTTCGGCTTACGGCAGTCGCAGTTATCAGCGGGTAAGTGCGGGCAGATCAGCACTTCATCAAACGCCACGCCCTGGGAGGTCAGGATCTGCATCATCAGATCGTGCGGGCCGTCAAAATCGGCCTGTGGGAAGCTGTCGGTACCCAGGCCGTCCTGGTTGGTGATCATCACCAGCTTATACCCGGCTTTCTGCAGCTTCAGCAGCACCGGAATGACGTCGGCTTCAAACGCCAGCTTGTCGAAACGATCGACCTGAAAATCCGTGGGGGGTTCCGAAATGATGGTGCCGTCACGATCAATAAAGAGGTACTTCTGGCTCATACTTTCTCCGCATTCAGGGCGTCGATAACGCGCTGGCTCTCTTCCCGGGTGCCCACGGAGATACGTAAGCAGCCACTCAAAGAGGGTTGTTTGTTCTGGTCTCTAAGGATAATGCCCTGATCCCACAAAGATTTAAAGACTGCACTCGAGGCGGTGAAGCGCGCCAGAATATAGTTGGTTTCTGAATCGAATACCTGCTCCACGCAGGCGATGTTTTTCAGCGCACTGACAAGATACTCGCGCTCGGAAACGATCTGCGCCACGCGACCGCGCATGGCGGTAATTCCCGCTGGCGAGAGGGCCTGGGCAGCGATATCCGCCACCGGCGTCGAGAGCGGATAAGGCGCAATCACCTTCATCAGCAGGTCGATTACCTCTTTGTTTGCCAGCGTAAAGCCGCAGCGTAACCCGGCGAGGGCAAAGGCTTTTGACAGGGTACGCAGGATAACCAGGTGTGGATATTCCGCCAGCCAGCCGGCCAGCGTCGCCTGCGGGCAAAACTCAATATAGGCCTCATCGGCAACCACCAGGGCTTTACCGCGGGTCATCTCCAGCAGGGCGCGAATGTCCTGCGGATTAATCAGCTGGCCGGTGGGGTTATTCGGGCTGCAGACAAACACGACCTTCACGCCGTCAAGATTATCGGCGATACCCTGCAAATCGAGCTGCCAGTTCTCCAGAGACGGCACCTTGCGCTGCTCAACGTTGAACGTTTCGGCGCTGACGCTGTACATCCCGTAGGTTGGCGGGCAGTAGAGCACGGCATCCTGACCCGGTTCGCAAAAGGCACGGATCAGCAGTTCGATACCTTCATCCGCGCCGCGACTCACCAGCACCTGCTCCGGTTGCACGCCAGCATAGGCCGCGTAGTTCTCGATTACCGCTTTGGGCTGACACTCCGGGTAGCGGTTCAGCGTCTGCTGGGTCAGCTCAAAGGTAACAGGCGTCGGAAATTCGTTGGCGTTTAGCCAGACATCACCATTGCCCCCCAGGCGGCGGGCAGACTGATACGGGGTCAGGGCGCGGACGTTCTCGCGGGCTAACTCTTCAATGTTCATGCTTGCTCCTTCAGGGCGGCAACGCGCAGCGTCACGGCATTTTTGTGGGCGGTCAGACGTTCGGCGGCGGCCAGGGTTTCAATGGTGGCGGCCAGGCTGGCAAAGCCCTCCCGGGAGAGCTCCTGCACGGTCATGCGCTTCTGGAAATCCGCCAGCCCCAGGCTGGAGCAGGTCGCGGTATAACCGTAGGTTGGCAGCACGTGGTTGGTGCCCGAGGCGTAATCGCCTGCGGATTCCGGAGACCAGTCGCCGAGGAATACCGAACCGGCGCTGGTGATGCTGTCGACCAGTTCACGGGCGTTGCGCGTCTGAACGATCAGGTGCTCAGGGCCATACTGGTTAGAAATGGCGATGCACTGGTCCAGATCCCGCGCCACAATCAGGCGGCTGGCTGAGAGCGCCTGACGGGCCGTTTCTGCCCGGGGCAGATCCGCCAGCTGGCGTTCCACGGCTTCGCCCACGCGTTTTGCCATATCGGCATCCGGCGTGAGCAGGATCACCTGTGAATCCGGGCCGTGCTCGGCCTGCGAGAGCAGGTCAGAGGCCACGAAATCCGGCGTCGCGCCGCTGTCGGCAATGACCAGCACTTCCGACGGACCGGCCGGCATATCGATGGCCGCACCGTCCAGCCGCTGGCTGACCTGGCGCTTGGCTTCGGTGACGAACGCATTGCCAGGGCCGAAGATTTTATCCACTTTAGAGATGGACTCGGTACCCAGCGCCAGAGCGGCAATGGCCTGCGCGCCGCCCACTTTGAATATCTCCTGCACGCCGCACAGCTGTGCCGCATACAAAATTTCATCGGCTATCGGCGGCGGAGAGCAGAGCACCACCTTCCGGCATCCGGCAATCCGCGCCGGGGTGGCCAGCATCAGCACGGTGGAGAACAGTGGCGCAGAACCGCCGGGAATATACAAACCCACCGAATCAACCGGGCGGGTCACCTGCTGGCAACGCACACCTGGCAGAGTTTCCACATCCACAACGGGCAAACTTTGTGCGCGGTGGAAGGTGTCGATGTTGTTGACCGCCACCGCCATCGCCTGCTTGATGTCGTCGCCAAGACGGTTACATGCGTCAGTGATTTCCTGCACGCTCACCTTCAGCGCGCCAACGTCGGTTTTGTCGAACTTCGCGCTGTACTCCCGCAGGGCATCGTCACCACGGTTTTTTACATTGTCCAGAATCTCCGCCACGGTGCGGGTTATGCTCTCCGAGGCGGAGATTGCCGGGCGCATCAGCAGGTCGCGCTGTTGCTCTGCGCTACAGGTGTTCCAGTCGATAACGGTGTTAAAGGTCATGGGGGTTACTCCATCATCTTCTCGATGGGCAGCACCAGGATAGAGCTGGCGCCCAGCGCTTTCAGTTTTTCCATTGTTTCCCAGAACAGGGTTTCGCTGCTGA
Source organism: Leclercia adecarboxylata (assembly GCF_023639785.1). Lineage (NCBI taxonomy): Bacteria > Pseudomonadati > Pseudomonadota > Gammaproteobacteria > Enterobacterales > Enterobacteriaceae > Leclercia > Leclercia adecarboxylata. The sequence continues at coordinate 3,012,980 of NZ_CP098325.1, read as the reverse complement.
CCATATGCATCGCCACGCGCTGCTGATCCCCTGCCAGCGGCAGAATGGTTGGGCGTTCTGCGCCCGGCAGCAGGGCGATCACTTCATCCAGACGTTCTGTTGGGGCGTGCATCATGATGTACTTGGATTCGCGCGCCTGGATCACGCCCTGGATACGGGTCAGCAGGCGGTCAATCAGCTGCTGCTTGGCTTCCGGCATTTCGCCGTCGCGCTGGATCAGGCAGGCTTTAGAGCGGTAGATCACTTCCACTTCGCGCAGGCCGTTCGCTTCCAGGGTCGCGCCGGTGGAGACCAGGTCGCAAATCGCGTCAGCCAGACCGGCACGCGGTGCCACTTCGACAGAACCATTGAGCAGGCATGACTTAAACTGCACGCCCTTCTGATCGAGGTAACGCTTCAGCAGGTGAGGGTAGGAGGTGGCGATACGCTTACCGTTCAGCCCGGCCGGGCCATCCCATGCTTCATCAGCCGGAGTGGCCAGCGACAGGCGGCAGCCGCCGAAGTCCAGACGACGCAGCGTGAAGTAACGCGGATCTTCACCCTGCGCGCGGCGGGTCAGGAGCTCTTCTTCCAGCACGTTTTCACCAATAATGCCCAGATCCACCACCCCGTCCATCACCAGGCCCGGAATGTCGTCGTCACGCACGCGCAGAATATCAATCGGCATATTCTCTGCCAGCGCAATCAGGCGCTGGGTGTGCAGGTTGATTTTTATGCCGCAGCGCGCCAGCAGTTCGCGGGAATCGTCGCTAAGACGACCTGATTTCTGCATAGCTATGCGTAAACGTGAATTATCTAACATTGTCGGTTCCTCGTGATCCTGTTGTAACTTGCCTGAATACGGTCCAAAAAAAAGCCCCCGGAAGGTGATCTTCCGGGGGCTTTTTCTTGCGTTCATGCACCACTGGAAGATCTAACTGTCTTCCAGCACACATCGCCTGAAAGACTAGTCAGGATGATGGTGATGATGGTGGTGTTTAAATTGAACGCGTGTCATAAAATTCTCGATGAATGCTTATTCATGTGATGTCGTTTAACCTAAACCACTTGCGCTACATAAAGCAAGGGCTTTTTTTTATCATTAAATGATTTCATATTGGCGCTATCAATTGTCAGTTCCGCGTGGCTGGCGTAGCCTTACAGCAGAGGCGTAAAAGTCAGGAGAAAACGCATGAAAAAGGTCGCAATTGTCGGTCTGGGATGGCTTGGAATGCCGCTGGCCATGTCGTTACAGGCACGGGGCTGGCACGTTACCGGCAGTAAAACCACCGCAGATGGCGTCGAAGCGGCGCGAATGTGCGGCATCGAGAGCGTTGAATTACGTCTGGAACCGGAGCTGGTGTGCGATGCCGATGACCTGGATGCCCTGATGAATGTGGATGCGCTGGTCATCACGCTGCCGGCGCGTCGCACCGGTCCGGGTGAAAACTATTATCTGCAGGCGGTACAGGAAATTGTCGACAGCGCCCTGGCGCATCATATTCCGCGCATTATTTTCACCAGCTCAACCTCGGTATATGGCGATGTCGAAGGCGCCGTCAAAGAGAATATGCCCCGCCAGCCGGTAACGGCCAGCGGACATGTATTAAAAGAGCTGGAGGACTGGCTGCATAATTTGCCCGGCACTCAGGTGGATATATTACGCCTTGCGGGGCTGGTGGGGCCTGGTCGTCATCCGGGACGTTTTTTTGCCGGAAAATCAGCGTCAGATGGGCAACATGGCGTTAATCTGGTCCATCTGGAGGATGTTATTGGCGCGATTACTCTGCTATTGCAGGCTCCAAAGGGCGGGCACATCTATAATATATGTGCGCCCTCTCATCCAGCACGCAGTACATTCTATCCGGCGATGGCCCGTCAGCTTGGTCTGGCGCCTCCGCACTTTCACGATGCCCCCGGAGAGGGGAAGGGCAAACTGATTGACGGGAACCGCATCTGTCATGAACTGGGATTTGAGTATCTCTTTCCCGATCCGCTGGTTATGCCAATGGAGTAATGCCGCTGGCGGAGCGTAAGCGCACCACAAGGGGGTGAGCATGAAACCGCTGCTGGATGTTCTTATAATCCTTGATGCACTGGAAAAAGAGGGGAGCTTTGCTGCGGCGTCGGCGAAGCTCTTTAAAACGCCCTCCGCCCTCAGCTACACCGTCCACAAGCTTGAAAGCGACCTTAATATTCAGATCCTCGACCGTTCCGGCCACCGGGCGCGCTTTACCCGCACCGGGAAAATGCTGCTGGAAAAAGGGCGGGAAGTGCTGCATTCAGTGCGCGAGCTGGAAAAGCAGGCCGTTAAGCTGCATCAGGGGTGGGAGAATGAGCTGATTATCGGCGTAGACGACACTTTCCCCTTTTCTCTGCTGGCGCCGCTGATTGAAGCCTTTTATGAGCGACACAGCGTGACCCGGCTTAAGTTTATCAACGGCGTGCTGGCGGGTTCATGGGAAGCCCTGGTGCAAGGCCGGGCGGATATCGTTGTTGGGGCGTTACATGAACCCCCCCAGCTCAGCGACTTTGGTTTTGCCTGTCTGGGACAGCTGGAACAGGTGTTCGTGGTTGCACCGCACCACCCTTTAGCGCAGGAGCCGGAGCCGGTTAACCGTCGCGTCATTAAAAGCTACCGGGCCATTGTGGTCGGTGACAACGCCCTGCCAGGTTGCTCGGCCTCATCGCAGCTGCTCGACGATCAGGAGGCTATTACCGTCTTCGATTTTAAAACCAAGCTGGAGCTGCAAATAAGCGGCTTAGGTTGCGGTTATCTGCCGCGCTATTTAGCCCAGCGTTACATTGAAAGCGGAGCGTTAATTGAGAAGCAGGTCGTGGCCCAATCCAGTTATGACTCCGTGTGGATAGGCTGGAATGAGCAGACCGCCGGGCTTGCGAATGCATGGTGGCGGCAGGAAATTTTAGCAAATAGTGCTATCGCTGCCGTATACGCCCAAAGCGAAGCCGAGAAATCAAGCGATTAGTGTGAATTTTTTGTTTCACAAGGCCTTTGCGCTCTTGCCTTTTCGCCCTAAACCAGGGCAAAATGCGCCGCTGCAAACATATAAATAATCGACGATATAAAAGGCGTCGGTTATTTTTTTTTGCATGTAAGAAAATCATTTAAATCCAAGAGGCCGGGCTTCGTACCGGATAGATATTTACTAAAATCCGACAGTTGTTGTCGCTGAGGAAGAAAGAAATGGGGCAATCATTCGCTTACGTGGCGGTATTCACCGTAAAGGAGAATAACTATGTCGCATAACGCAACTCCAAAAACCTCTCGCGTGGAATTACGTAAAACGCTTACGTTGATTCCGGTTGTTATGATGGGCCTTGCCTATATGCAGCCGATGACGCTGTTTGATACATTCGGTATTGTATCAGGCCTCACTGACGGTCACGTTGCAACGGCGTATGCCTTTGCGCTGGTCGCGATCCTCTTTACTGCGCTGAGCTACGGCAAGCTGGTTCGCCGCTTCCCGTCCGCAGGCTCTGCATACACTTATGCCCAGAAATCCATTAGCCCGGCTGTAGGCTTTATGGTGGGCTGGTCATCTCTGCTGGACTATCTGTTCATGCCGATGATCAACATTCTGCTGGCTAAAATTTACTTCGAAGCGCTGGTGCCTTCCGTACCATCGTGGATCTTCGTTGTGGCGCTGGTGGCCTTTATGACCATCTCTAACCTGCGCAGCATCAAGACCGTGGCTAACTTCAATACCCTGATCGTTATCCTGCAGATGGGTATCGTGGCGGTGATTGTCGGTCTGATTATCTACGGTGTTTCCCACGGTGAAGGTGCAGGTACGCTGGTAAGCTCACGTCCGTTCTGGTCTGAAGGCGCGCACGTTGTGCCGATGATCACCGGTGCGACAATCCTCTGCTTCTCGTTCCTGGGCTTCGACGGTATCTCTTCTCTGTCTGAAGAGACCAAAGACGCAGAGCGAGTGATCCCGCGTGCCATCTTCCTGACGGCGCTGCTGGGCGGTGTCATCTTTATCGGCGCGTCTTACTTCCTGCAGCTGTACTTCCCGGATATCTCTCGCTTCAAAGAGCCGGACGCGTCACAGCCAGAAATCATGCTGTATGTTGCCGGTAAAACCTTCCAGTGGGGCGTGCTGATCTTCTCCAGCATTACCGTTCTGGCATCCGGTATGGCGGCGCACGCGGGCGTTTCTCGTCTGATGTACGTAATGGGTCGCGATGGCGTGTTCCCGACTCGCTTCTTCGGCTATGTTCATCCGAAATGGCGTACCCCGGCATGGAACGTGCTGCTGGTCGGTGCCATTGCGCTGCTGGCGATTAACTTCGACCTGGTTACCGCTACCGCCCTGATTAACTTCGGTGCGCTGGTGGCCTTTACCTTTGTTAACCTCTCCGTGATCTCCCAGTTCTGGATCCGTGAGAAGCGCAACAAAACCCTGAAAGACCACTTCAACTACCTGGTACTGCCAGTCTGTGGCGCGCTGACCGTTGGCGCACTGTGGGTCAACCTGGAAGAGAGCTCCATGGTTCTGGGTCTGATCTGGGGTGGTATTGGCCTGATTTACCTGGCCTGCGTGACCAAAAGCTTCCGCAACCCGGTTCCTCAGTACGAAGACGTTGCATAACGCATCCTGATCCCGGCAAGCATAGCGCCGCCGGGCAAAATAAAAAAAACCGGAGAACATCGCCTCCGGTTTTTTTATGCCCTGAACTTACACTATTTCCTGCACATACTGATACAGCGCTTTCAACAGCGCCTGCTTCTCCGCATTGCCTTCATATTCACCATAAAGCATCTCCAGCTCCTGGGCATAGGCCTGCAAATATTCTGGCGTAAAAACGTTGCGGCGATGCTGCAACCAGCGCTCCTGCTCGCTCTCATCCAGCGTGCCGGGGAAATTACGTGCGCGGTAGTTAAACATCAGCTTCCTGATGCGCTCATCCACAAAAGTGATATCCAGTGCGGGCAGGTTACGGGGATCGGTCTTTAATACGATGTTCATGGCGTTGCGGTCCGCATCGCTGAAGAACCCGTTATAAAGCTGAGCATCAACGTTCTCAGAAGGGACGAACGGCTCTGCTTCGGCAAAAATCGCCACCACTTTTTCGCGCACCTGCGGGTTCTCCCGCAGCAATTTCAGGTTAGCCAGGCAGCGCTGCCTGTCGATTCCCAGCCGATCGGCATCTTCCGGGCGCAGGGTATTGGCAGGCGCCAGCACCGGACACTTGTTAATATGCACCAGCTTCACCGGCACCGCGGCATTATCACCCAGCGCCTCTTTCGGCGTGTACAGCCGCTCACGAAGCTCGTCGCTGTCGAGCGTCAGCAGGGGGGTAATATCACCCGCCAGATCCACCATAATCACCGCGTTGCGGTTTTCCGGATGCCAGGCGAGAGGGGCGACCCAACTGGTATTGCCGCGCCAGGCGCCAAACATGCCGGAGATGTGCATCAGCGGCTTCATCTGCGGAACATCAATCAGGGTGGTTAGTTTTTGCTTGCTACGGTGGCTGAGCAGGTACTCGAACAGCTTCGGCTGCCGGGTCTTCACCAGCTTCGCCATCGCAATGGTGGCGTAAACATCCGCCATCGCGTCGTGGGCATTGCTGTGTTCAATGCCGTTCGCGCGGGTCAGATGCTCCAGGCGGAAGCTCGGCAACCCGTCGTCATTTTCCGGCCAGGCGATCCCCTCCGGGCGCAGGGCGTAACAGGCGCGCATCACGTCAAGCAGATCCCAGCGTGAATTGCGGTTTTGCCAGCTCCAGGCGTAGGGATCGTAGAAGTTACGGTAAAAAATATGCCGGGTCACTTCGTCATCGAAGCGCACGTTGTTATAGCCCACCACGCAGGTATTGGGCACGGTGAACAGATCGTGGATGCGACGGGCGAACTCTGCCTCATTGACGCCTTTCTCGCGGGCCTCCTGCGGCGTGATGCCGGTCACCATCACCGCCCCAGGCTGGGGCAAATAGTCATCGGCCGGTTTGCAGTAAAACACCTCCGGCTCGCCGATAACGTTGAAATCCTCATCGGTGCGGATAGCGGCAAACTGAGCGGGGCGATCCAGCGAAGGGCTGGTGCCAAAGGTCTCGTAATCATGAAATAAAAATGTAGGGCGCGCGGCGGAGTCAGACACCAGTAATACCATCCTGTTTATGAGTGACATCACTATGGTAAACCATCCGGCCTGGCACGCCGAAGGAAAAGCGCCGCCACCGTGCAAATTTGCGAAGGATCGTCCGGGAAAAACATGCGCGCTGTCACATTCTTTTGCAATTAATCCAGGAATCAACCTGAAAAGTTCCGTAAAAAGGTCAACGATTTTAAATGACCTGAGGATACTTCGTTGAAACGCCGTCTGTTTATTGCTGTTTCTTTACTCACTTTGAGCATTTCATCCGCGCTGGCTGCCGATCCAATTAACTATGCGCCGCAGCCGCCAGCAATCCAGGCGGGATCCTGGGTGCTGATGGACTATACGACGGGGCAAATTTTAACGGCGGGCAATGAACACCAGCAGCGTAATCCGGCGAGCCTGACCAAACTGATGACGGGCTATGTGGTCGATCGCGCTATCGACAGCCATCGTATCACGCCGGACGATATGGTAACCGTAGGAAAGGACGCCTGGGCAAAGGGCAATCCAGTCTTTGATGGCTCCTCGCTGATGTTCCTGAAAGCGGGCGAGCGCGTCTCCGTACGCGACCTCAGCCGCGGTCTGATTGTTGACTCCGGCAACGACGCCTGCGTGGCGCTGGCTGACTATGTCGCAGGCGGGCAGCCGCAGTTCGTCACGATGATGAATGATTACGTCAAAAAGCTGAATCTGCGCGATACCCATTTTGAAACGGTCCACGGTCTCGATGCCCCGGGCCAGCACAGCTCCGCCTTCGACCTGGCGGTGCTCTCCCGGGCGATCATCCACGGTGAGCCAGCGTTTTATCACATGTACAGCGAAAAGAGTCTGACCTGGAATGGCATCACCCAGCAGAACCGTAACGGCCTGCTATGGGATAAGTCGCTCAGCGTGGATGGCCTGAAAACCGGGCACACCTCCGGTGCCGGCTTTAACCTGATCGCCTCTGCCGTTGACGGGGAGCGCCGTCTGATTGCCGTTGTGATGGGGGCCGAAAGCCCGAAAGGCCGCGAGGACCAGGCGCGCAAACTGCTCCACTGGGGACAGCAGAATTTCGATACCGTGCAGATCCTGCGTAACGGTAAGCAGGTGGGCAACGAGCGCATCTGGTACGGCGATAAGGAGCGCATTTCGTTAGGCACCGATCAGGATTTCTGGCTGGCGCTGCCGAAGGCGGAACTGCCGAACATTAAGGCCAAGTATGTGCTGGATACGAAAGAGCTGGAAGCGCCGATCGCCGCCCATCAGCGGGTAGGGGAGATCGAGCTTTACGATCGCGATAAAGTTGTGGCCCACTGGCCGCTGGTGACGCTTGAGAGCGTCGGGAAAGGCGGAATGTTCTCCCGTCTGAGCGACTATATACACCATAAGGCATAACCTACCGATGAGCAGGCTGGCGACTGTGCGAGCCTGCTCGCATAATAGACAGGTCATCATTGTTATAACGCTTTTCTCTGCATTACAGTGTATGTATATACAGTAACCAATCGGAGGCAGCATGGACTACAGCATCACGCACCAGAATAAACGCAAAATTGCCGGTTTTCATATGGTTGGCCCGTGGGAACACACCGTTAAGCAGGGTTTTGAGCAACTGATGATGTGGGTGGAAGGGCGTCAGATCCAACCCCTGGAATGGGTGGCGGTCTACTATGATAATCCCGATGAAGTCCCTGCTGAAAAGTTACGCTGTGACACGGTTGTCACCGTGGCGGACGATTTTGTTATCCCTCCCAATAGCGAAGGCGTCATCCTCACTGAAGTGGCAGAAGGCGACTATGCGGTAGCGAAGGCCCGCGTCGAAAACCATGATTTCGCCACCCCGTGGAATCTCTTTTTCGATAGCCTGCTCGAAGATGTCGATTACCAGATTGCGCCGAAAGCCTGCTTTGAACGTTATCTGAATGACGGCAACGCAGACGGTTACTGGGATATTGAAATGTTTATTCCGGTCCAGACCCGTATCGCGTAAGGGCGCGCTAATTCTTACTTTTCTCAGGGTTTTTCTGCCGGGGAGCACAACTCCGGCAGAAAACGAAGTACAATCAGGGTTTGCCGTAAAGCTGGAGAGCCTGTGCGCCCCGACAAGTCTCTGACGCCTTTTGAAATTCGTCTGTATCGTCATTACCGCACCGTCCACGGATGCCGTATCGCGCTGGCGTTTATCCTCACCTTTTTACTGGTGCGTCTGCTGGACGTGCCGGAAGGGACATGGCCGCTGATTACCCTGGTGGTCATCATGGGGCCCATCTCCTTCTGGGGGAACGTTGTTCCGCGCGCGTACGAGCGTATAGGCGGCACTATTCTGGGGTCGGCCCTGGGGTTAATTGCCCTGAAGCTGGAGCTTATCTCCCTGCCGCTGATGCTATTGTGGTGCGCGGCAGCAATGTTTCTCTGTGGCTGGCTGGCACTGGGGAAACGACCCTATCAGGCACTGCTTATTGGCATCACCCTCGCGGTGGTCATTGGCGCGCCGACCGGGGACATGCAGACTGCGCTGTGGCGAAGCGGCGACGTGATCCTGGGGTCCCTGCTGGCAATGCTGTTTACCGGCATCTGGCCGCAGCGGGCGTTTTTACACTGGCGTATCCAGATGGCGAACTACGTTACCGCCTTCAACCGGGTCTATCAGGCGGGGTTTTCACCCAACCTGGTTGAGCGTCCACGGCTGGAAAAGCATCTGCAAACCATCCTCAACGACGTGGTGAAAATGCGTGGCCTGATTACGCCGGCCAGCAAAGAGACCCATATTCAGCGCGCCATCTTTGAGGCGATCCAGACCGTCAGCCGCAATCTGGTCTGCATGCTCGAGCTACAGATCAATGCCCACTGGTCCTCCCGGGCCAGCCACTTTGTCATGCTGAATGCCCGAACGCTGAAAGAGACGCAGCAGATGACCCAGCAAACGCTGCTGACCATCGCCCATGCCCTCTACGAAGGTAATCCGCAGCCCATTCTGGCAAATACCGAGCGACTGAATGAAATCGTTGCCGAGCTGCGTCAGCTGATTAACGATAATCGCAGTGAAAACGTGGCGGAAACGCCCATTCACGGCTATGTATGGTTGAGCATGGAACTTGCCCGCCAGCTGGAGTTGCTGTCACATCTTATCTGCCGGGCACTGCGCAAATAAAAAGCGGCTATGCGCGGTTGTGTTGTCTGCTGCTTCGATTCAGCAGAAATTGAGGTTATGATAGGGACAAAGGAAAAATTATTGTCATCAGCAATCGCTATCAGTAAGTTAATGCCATCGCGGTTGTTTAAACGAATCCGAATCTCACATTATCAGGGGTGTAAAAATGGAAACAACTAAGCCTTCGTTCCAGGATGTTCTGGAATTCGTCCGCCTGTTCCGCCGCAAGAACAAACTGCAACGTGAAATCCAGGACGTTGAGAAGAAGATCCGTGACAACCAGAAGCGTGTCCTGCTGCTGGACAACCTGAGCGATTACATCAAACCAGGCATGAGCGTTGAAGCAATCCAGGGCATTATTGCCAGCATGAAAAGCGACTACGAAGACCGCGTAGACGACTACATCATCAAAAATGCTGAGATCTCTAAAGAACGTCGTGAAATCTCCAAAAAGCTGAAAGTGATGGGCGAAATGAAGCACGCTGAAGTGAAAGGCGAATAATCGTCACTGAAGAGAATAAGGCCTCCGATCTGTCGGGGGCTTTTTTTTATCCGCCGTTTGCCCGCTTCAGAAAAGCAAAAAGCCTGCTCGAAAGCAGGCTTCTTAAATGTGGCTCCTCTGACTGGACTCGAACCAGTGACATACGGATTAACAGTCCGCCGTTCTACCGACTGAACTACAGAGGAATCGTTGTGGAGCGTTATCTTAGCGGCGAAAAAACTTTTGTCAAACCTGATCTTAGACAAGATTGTTCAACTGCCGATTCTGTCATCAGTTTGTCGTCATTTCCTGGATTTTTTTGTGGGAAATACTTTGCAGGATCTGCATTTCTCCCTCATTATTTGAAATGTAGTTTCAACTTTCTCTCTAAGGTCCATTTTGAACGTCACCTCCGCTTTACGCCAGGCCGTGATGCGCACGCGCTGGTATAGCAAACGCAAGAGCTACAAAGTTCTCTTCTGGCGCGAAATCACCCCCCTTGCCGTGCCAATCTTTCTGGAAAATACCTGCGTTCTGCTGATGGGGGTGCTCAGCACTTTCCTTGTAAGCTGGCTCGGTAAAGAGGCGATGGCGGGCGTTGGGCTGGCCGACAGCTTCAATATGGTCATCATCTCCTTCTTTGCGGCGATCGATCTTGGTACCACGGTGGTGGTGGCATTCAGCCTGGGCAAGCGCGATCCGCGGCGGGCACGGGCGGCAGCCAGACAGTCGCTGGTGATCATGACCCTGTTCTCCATTGTACTGGCGGCGGTGATCCACTATTTCGGCGAAGAGATTATCAATGTGGTTGCCGGTGATGCCACCGGAGAGGTGAAAGCCCTGGCGCTGTCCTATCTTGAAATGACGGTGCTTAGCTACCCGGCCGCGGCCATTGCGCTGATTGGCAGCGGGGCGCTGCGTGGGGCAGGGAATACCAAAATTCCGCTGCTGATCAATGGCGGGATGAACATCCTCAACATCATGATCAGTAGCGTGCTGATCTACGGGATTTTCTCCTGGGACGGGCTCGGGTTTATCGGTGCCGGTCTGGGGCTGACTATCTCCCGTTATATTGGCGCTGTGGCCATCATTGTGGTGCTGGCGGTTGGTTTTAATCCGGCGCTGCGTATCAGCCTCAAAAGCTATTTCAAGCCGCTCAACTTCGCGATTATCTGGGAAGTGATGGGTATCGGCGTGCCCGCCAGTATCGAGTCGGTGCTGTTCAACGGCGGCAAGCTGTTGACCCAGATGTTTGTGGCCGGGATGGGGACCGACGTCATCGCCGGTAACTTTATCGCCTTTTCCATCGCCGCACTGATCAACCTGCCGGGTAACGCCCTGGGTTCCGCATCCACCATTATCACCGGTAAACGGCTCGGGAAAGGGCAGATAGGCCAGGCGGAGCGCCAGTTGCGTCACGTCTTCTGGCTCTCGACGATTGGGCTTACCGCCATTGCCTGGGGCACCGCGCCGTTCGCCAGCCTGCTGGCATCGTTCTATACCCATGAGCAGGACGTTAAGGACGTGGTAGTGATCCTTATCTGGCTCAACGCTGCCTTTATGCCGATCTGGGCGGCGTCCTGGGTACTGCCTGCCGGACTGAAAGGGGCGCGCGATGCCCGCTTTGCCATGTGGGTCTCGATGCTCGGGATGTGGGGATGTCGCGTGGTGGCAGGTTATACGCTGGGGATCATGCTGGGTATGGGCGTGGTGGGTGTCTGGCTGGGGATGTTCCTCGACTGGGCGGTACGCGGCGCGCTGTTTTACTGGCGCATGGTCAGCGGACGCTGGCTGTGGAAATATCCTCGACCCGCGCGCGAAAATGTCGCGGCGCTCCCCGCAGAACGGATAGCGAATGTGCAAAGTGGGGAATAAATCGGCAAACGATGCAAAATCTGCATTCTGCCTTTGACAACGCCAGGTGGCATCGCTAATATTCGCCCCGTTCACACGATTCCTCTGTAGTTCAGTCGGTAGAACGGCGGACTGTTAATCCGTATGTCACTGGTTCGAGTCCAGTCAGAGGAGCCATATTTAAGAAGCCCGCTTAAGGAAACTTAAGCGGGCTTTTTGCTTTTGGACGTTTGCCCTCTCCTGTGGGAGAGGGCGGAGACAGGTTACCTGTGCACGCGCGCCGTCGCCGCGATCAGCCACGGGCGTGCCTCACTGTGAACGTGCGGTGAAAGCGCCTCGCGTACCCGGTGGTGATAATCGTTCAGCCACTTAATCTCTTTATCGCTCAACAGGGCCAGCTCCACCTGGCTCAGATCAATCGGGGCCAGCGTCAGCGACGCGAAGCGGCAGAAGCCCGGAACGCTTTCCACCACCTCCACCTGGTTTTCAATGCGGATACCGTATTCACCGGCCAGATAATAACCCGGCTCGATGGTCATGATATTACCCGCCGTCAACGGCCAGGGGTTGACCTTCTTCGCGATCCGCTGCGGGTTTTCATGGATCAGCAGCTGGTGGCCAACGCCATGTCCGGTGCCATGATCAAAATCGAGCCCCAGCTCCCACAATGCAGACCGCGCAAAGGCATCAATCTGATGTCCGCAGGTGCCGGTCGGGAATTGCAGGGAAATAAGCGATAAAAAGCCTTTCAGCACTGCGGTGTAATGCCGTCGACATTGCTCGCCCAGCGGACCGAAAGCCAGGGTGCGTGTGGCATCGGTGGTGCCGTTGTGATACTGCCCGCCGGAATCGTTGAGGTAAAAATGCGCCCGGGTGATGGCCGCATTGGTCTGCTCGCTGGAGTGGTAGTGGCACATTGCCGCGTTGCCGGCAGAGGCGGAAATGGTGGCAAAACTCTGCTCGATAAAGCCCGGCCGCTGCTGACGGAAGAGAAGCTGCTGCGCCTGCGCCTCCAGTTCGGTGATCGGGTTGCCAGCGGCTTCGCGACGCGGCACCTCGTGCGCCAGCCAGGCAAGGAAGTTGACCCACGCCACCCCATCCTGATGGTGACTGTCGCGGTAGCCCGCCAGCTCAACAGGGTTTTTGTGCGCCTTCATGGCGGTGATCGGATCGGCGTGCCAGACAATCTCTCCCTGCGGCTCGACGGCAAAGCGCAGGGCGACAGGGGCCGAATCGGCATCCACCATGACGCGCTTACCGGCGCACAGCTGCTGGCTGCGTTCCAGGAAATCCGTTTCAGGCGATAGCTTAAGGCTCCCGAGCAATGTGGAGGAAAGGTCGCGGGTTTTCTCAGGGGTGACAAACCACGCCACCGCACCCTCGCGGCTCAACAGGGCAAATGAGTTTGGCACCGGGCTCATCGGGATATCGCTGCCGCGCACGTTCAGCAGCCAGGCGATGTTGTCCGGCTGGGTGATAGCCAGATAGTCGGCGTTCTGTTTTGCCAGGAGGGCGGCCACGCGCTGGCGTTTATCGGCGCTGCTCTCGCCGCTGACCTCCACCGTCATTTCGCGGATGGCACCCACAGGCGGGGCCGGACGATCCTGCCAGAGTGTATCGAACGGGGAATCATTCAGGGCGACCAGCTCGCAGTGGCTGGCGTTGAGCGCCTCGTACTGGGCGTTGGTCATCAGCATCGCTTCAAAGGCGATTCGCGTGTCCGCCGCCACGTTCTGCTGCAACCAGTCCGCCAGGGGATCGTTGTGCAGATGCAGGATCGCGATTTCGGCCAGATTAACCTGTTCCCGGGCCTGAACCTGATAACGACCGTCGACGAACAGCAGGGCACGATCGCGCAGGATCAGGGCGTGGCCCGCCGAGCCGTCAAAGCCGGTCAGCCAGGCGAGAATATCATCGTGAGGGTGGCAATATTCGCTCTGAAAGGCATCGGCGCGGGGAACGATAATGCCATCCAGCGCCTGGGTTTCCAGCCACTGGCGCAGGGCATAGAGCGGTGATGGGGTTTGCATAACTTTCCTTTTTTATGATTAGCGGAACGGCGGCTCGTTAAAGGTACGCAGTTTGCGCGAGTGCAATCTATCGCCCTCGGCGCGCAGCCGATCGATAGCGCGAATGCCAATCTGCAGATGCTCGGAGATTGCCCCCTCGTAAAAGCGGTTTGCCTGGCCGGGGAGCTTAATTTCGCCGTGGAGCGGCTTGTCTGAGACGCAGAGCAGGGTGCCGTAAGGCACGCGGAAGCGGTACCCCTGAGCGGCGATGGTGGCGCTCTCCATATCGATAGCCACCGCGCGGCTCAGGTTAAAGCGCAGCGCCGACGCCGAGTAGCGCAACTCCCAGTTACGGTCGTCGGTGGTGACCACCGTACCGGTACGCAGGCGCTGCTTCACCTCTTCGCCCGGCATGCCGCTCACCTCTTTGGTGGCGTCGTACAGTGCCCGCTGCACCTCGGCAATGCTCGGGATAGGGATATCCGGCGGCAGTACGGCATCCAGCACGTGATCGTCACGCAGGTAGGCGTGGGCCAGCACATAATCGCCAATCAACTGGCTTTCTCGCAGCCCGCCGCAGTGGCCAATCATCAGCCAGACGTCCGGGCGCAGCACCGCGAGGTGATCGCAGATAGTTTTGGCGTTCGACGGACCTACGCCGATGTTAATCAGGGTGATGCCCTGACCATCGGCGGTGACCAGATGCCAGGCGGGCATCTGGTGCTTTTTCCACGCCAGATCGGAGATGGCCTGCTCCGGGGCTTCGGTTTCGGCGGTGATCCAGATCCCGCCCGCGCAGGAGAGGGCGATGTACGGGCTGTCTGGATCGAGGATCTGGCTGCAGCCCCAGCGCACAAACTCATCCACATAGCGGGTGTAGTTGGTGAACAGCACAAACGGCTGGAAATGTTCTGCGGGCGTGCCGGTGTAGTGACGCAGGCGCGCCAGTGAAAAATCGACGCGGCGGGCATCAAAGTGTGACAGCGGGGAAAATTCCGCGGGATGGTAGATGCCGTCCGCGGTCTCATCGCCGATCTGCGACAGCTCGGTGGTCGGGAAGTGGCGCGTCAGGCCCGCGCTCATGGAGCGGTCCAGGGTCAGCTCTGAGCCGTCGATAACGTACGGGTAGGGGATCTCATGGCGCGATGGCTCCACGGTGATGTGGGCGCCGTAATCCTGATACAGCAGCGTCAGCTGCTCTTCCAGATAGGGGCGGAAAAGCGTCGGACGGGTGACGGTGGTGGAGTAACATCCGGCATGGGTAAAACGGCCATAGGCGCGGGTTTTTGGCGGATTAGTGGTGCTGCCATCCCAGGTCACGGAAAGTGACGGATAAACAAAGAGGCCATTCATTCTGGCCTCTGGATCGGGGAGCGTTCCGTCTTTGATATAGTTGCTGATGGCACTGCGCAGGGCGTTGACCGCCTGGTCGTACAGCGCATCCAGCGTTTCCAGTGCCTGAGCCGGGGTCAGGCTGGAGCCCTTATTATTCATCTCTGTCTCCTTGTTCCACAGGTGTACGGCGTTACCCGATAGTATGTCACCTGTATGTGAAACAAAAGTGAGATCAGGTGTCGGCCCGTTTGATCAGCAGGCAGGTGGCGGCAGAGAGCAAACACCCGGCCAGCAGATAGAGCGCCACGCTGTGCCAGTCCCCGCCAGAGAAGGTCACCAGCGCGGCGGCTATAAAGGGTGTAAAACCACCTCCCACCACGCTCGCCACCTGATAGCCAACCCCTGCGCCACTGTAGCGGTAGCTGGCTCCAAACATCTCTGTGAACATAGGTTGCTGGACGCACACCACCATGTCATGCGCGATATTCGCCAGCATAATAGCGAAGACCATAATCCAGAAAACGGACTGGGCTTCAAGGGCCATAAAGAACGGGAAGGTGCTCAGGGCTCCCGTGAGCGCACCGGTGATATAGACCCGGCGGCGGCCGAACCGGTCCGCCAGCCAGGCAAAGCAGGGGATGGTCAGGCAACTGATACCCCCCACCAGCAGGCCAATATTCAGAAAAAGCTCACGGGGCAGGCCAAGGTTCTGGGTGGAGTAGCTTAGGGCGAAGGCGGTGACGATATACATGGTCAGCAGTTCGCACAGGCGCAGGGCGATAATTTTCAAAAACGCGCCGGGATGACGGATCAGCGCATCCATCACCGGCAGGCGGCGCTTTTCAGCAGGTTGCTGTTGCTGCTGCTCGAACTCGGCAGACTCATCCATCCCCTTACGCACCCACAGCGCGCCCAGCACCAGTACAATGCTGAACAGGAACGGAATGCGCCAGCCCCAGCTCATGAACTGTTCGTCTGTGGTGAGGGTACTTATCAGCGACACCAGGCCGGTTGAGAGCAACAGACCCACGCCGTAACCCACCTGCACGCCGCTGCTGTAAAAGGCTTTTTTACGCGCCGGGGCGCTTTCGACCGACAGCAGCGCAGCGCCGCCCCATTCGCCGCCGACGGCAAAGCCCTGAACCGCACGCAGGGTGACCAGCAGAACCGGCGCCCACCAGCCAATAGCGGCAAAAGAGGGCAGAATGCCAATCAACGCCGTGGCGATCCCCATCATCCACACCGTCAGCATCAGCATCCGTTTGCGGCCCAGCCTGTCGCCGAAATGGCCGAAGATTACCCCGCCGAGCGGGCGAAAGAGAAAGCCGACGCCAAAGGTGGCAAAGGCCGCGAGCGTGCCCATTGCCGGGCTAATCTGCGGGAAAAATTCCCGGTTAAAGACCAGCGCGGCGGTGATGCCATACAGCAGAAAATCGTACCAGTCGACTACCGCACCGGCAAAACTGCCGAGGGCCGCGCGGCGCGCGCGCTGAAGCGATGGTGTTGCCCCGTCGGGGGACGAGGAAGCGAGGGTGGTATCCATAGTGATCCTGTCTGACGTTATTTTTTATAGGTATAGGAAGAAGATCGCTCACATTGCGGCCGCCAGAAAATGGCGACGGGTATGAGACTACCGCGACAGCGAACCGCTGAAAACGTTTTTATCCCCGCATGCGCTAAACGGGTGATATTCATCAGAATGATAATTCGTTGGCTGGCTATAAACGCAGCAACGAGGCTATGCTTGTCTGATACGCGGAGCGACAGAGGAAGGGAATGATGAGTCTTATAAAGACGTCAGGTTTTGTTACTGCTTTACTGGTTAGCCAGAATGTACTGGCGGTAAGTTACCCGCTGCCGCCTGAAGGGAGTCGTCTGGTGGGAAGCGTGCAGACGATCGCCGTTCCGCATGACAATAAATTGCCGCTGGAGGCGTTTGCGGCGCAGCACGGACAGGGGCTCAGCAATATGCTGGAGGCTAACCCGGGGGTCGATCCTTTTTTACCCAAAGCGGGTACACAGCTGGTTGTGCCGCAGCAGCTGATCCTGCCCCCGACGGTGCGTGAGGGCATTGTGGTCAACGTGGCGGAGATGCGCCTCTATTACTATCCGAAAGGGGGCAATACCGTTGAGATCTTCCCAATCGGTATCGGAGAAGCCGGGCGGGAGACGCCGCGTAACTGGGTCACTGCCGTTGAGCGCAAGCAGGACGGGCCAACCTGGTCGCCAACGCCGAACACCCGTCGCGCCTATGCCAAAGAGGGCAAAACGCTGCCCGCATTTGTTCCAGCCGGCCCGGATAATCCGATGGGGCTGTATGCCCTCTATATCGGCAGGCTTTATGCCATCCACGGTACGAATTCGAACTTTGGCATCGGGCTGCGCGTCAGCCAGGGCTGCATCCGGCTGCGCAACGACGATATTAAATACCTTTTCGAAAATGTTCCGGTCGGAACGCGCGTGCAGCTTATCGATCAGCCGGTGAAAGTGACCACCGAGCCGGACGGTAGCCGCTGGGTGGAAGTTCATGAACCGCTGTCGCGTAACCGCGCGGAGTTTGAATCAACAAATAAAGTCCCGCTGCCGATGACGCCAGCCTTACGCGCCCAGCTTAACGCTGGAGATGTCGATACCGGGCGAGTGAATGAGGCGCTGGTGCGCCGGTCTGGAATGCCGGTGAATATTACTTATGGAATATCTGATGCGTCGAGGGTAGCCACAATCGACTAATAAGATGTAAGATATACTAAAAACCCGTTTAAGATTGCTTAGGCGGGTTTTTATTTTTTTTATAAAAGTAAAGAAATTTCCTGAATAAAATTACCCTGTTTTTGGATTGTTGGATTTACGCAAAAGATAAATACTCTGGTCAATTATTTATCAGCCCGTTACGCAGAACAGGGCATTTTTCAGCTTATTAAATCCACAGGTTTTTTAATGAAACGTTTCAGGAATAACCTCTTGACAGGTTTGCTGGTGTTATTTAGCGCATCGTCAGTCTACGCGGGCGTGAATATCGGCGGAACGCGCGTAATTTACGACGGCGGTAAAAAGGAAGCAGCGATCGGCGTTTCAAATCCTGATAACGTTCCTTACCTTATTCAGTCATGGTTTGATAACCTGGACAACAGTGCCGGAAAAGTTCCTTTTATTATTACACCTCCTTTGTACCGCCTGGATCGCGGTCAGGAGAATATGATGAGGATCGTCCGTGCCGGGAATTTACCGGACAATAAAGAGTCCATGTACTGGTTAAACATTAAGGCCATTCCTGCGGCGGAAAAAAAAGCGAATTCACTGCAGATTGCAGTGAAAACCCGCATTAAATTAATTTATCGCCCGGAGTCATTAAAAGGAAAAGGTCCTGAAGATTTTGCTAAGCAGCTGACATGGAAAATCTCTGCGGGTCACATTTCGGTGAGTAATCCGGCTAATTATTATATGAATTTTAATGAAATTACCGTCGCAGGAAAAAGCGTGCCTGAACCAACTTATGTTGCACCAGGATCGTCGGCGACATTTTCATTGCCGGCAGGCGTCAGTTCCGGACCGGTAACCTTCAAGCTTATTAACGATTATGGTGGCGTCGGGAAAATCCATCACGTCACTATTTAAAGGAATAACTCTCCACGGACAGGAGAAAAACTAATTATGTGCAAGACATTATACTCCTTATTTAAGCCGTCTCGTCTGGCCTGTTTTATTGCGCTGGCATTGCCCGGTATAACACAGAATGTCTGCGCAGAGGAGTATTTTAATCCGGCCCTGCTTGAAGTTGACAACCCCTCTATGAAAGGCGTTGATCTCTCATCTTTTGCCAGTGGCGCGCAGGTGCCGGGCCGCTATCGTGTCGAGGTCGTCCTGAACGATCAGACGGTCGATACGCGGGAGATTGAATTTAAAGCCGCGACGACTGCGCAGGGCGATCGGATCCTTCAGCCTTGCCTGTCGTTAGGTTTGCTGCAAAGTTACGGTGTTAAAACCGATCTGTTTCCAGCGCTG
This sequence comes from Leclercia adecarboxylata, assembly GCF_023639785.1. Classification (NCBI taxonomy): domain Bacteria; kingdom Pseudomonadati; phylum Pseudomonadota; class Gammaproteobacteria; order Enterobacterales; family Enterobacteriaceae; genus Leclercia; species Leclercia adecarboxylata. The sequence continues at coordinate 2,994,059 of NZ_CP098325.1, read as the reverse complement.
GATAAAGAGAGCGAGTGCGTCAATTTTACCGTTATTCCCGAGGCGTCTGCTGATTTTATCTTTGGGGCACAGAAGCTGTTATTGAGTTTTCCGCAGGCCGCGCTTACGTCGCAGGCGCGTGGCTATGTCGCGCCGGAACTGTGGGATGAAGGCATTAACGCCCTGATGCTGAATTACAGCATTAGCGGGGATAACACCTGGGGGCGAAATAGCGCCACGAACAACAGTCAAAGCCAGTATGCGAACCTGCGTCCGGGCATAAATATTGGCCCGTGGCGTCTGCGCAATTACATAACCTGGCGCCGGGATAATGACGGTAAAACGCAGTGGGATTCGGTTTATACCTATGCCCAGCGCAATATTGTGCCGTTGAAAAGCCAGCTGACCCTCGGCGACAGTTCATCGCCGTCAGACGTTTTTGACAGTATTCCTTTTCGCGGTGGCCAGCTGGCCTCTGATGATGAGATGCTGCCCGACAGTCAAAAGGGCTATGCGCCTGTGGTGCGCGGCATTGCCCGCAGCAGCGCTCAGGTGATTATTCGCCAGAACGGTTACATCATCTACCAGAGCTATGTTGCACCTGGCGCATTTGAAATTACCGATATGTACCCAACAGGCGGTGCAGGTGATTTAAACGTGACGGTGAAAGAAGCGGACGGTAGCGAGCATGAGTTTGTCGTGCCCTACGCCTCTGTCCCCGTCTTGCAGCGAGAGGGGCGGCTGAAGTACAGCCTTACGGGGGGCCAGTATCGTCCCAGTGACAGCCAGGTTGAAAAGCGTCCTCTGATGCAGGGAACCGCCATTTATGGTCTGCCGAAGGGCTTTACGATTTACGGCGGCGTGCAGGCGGCCAGCCCATATCAGTCGTACGCGGTCGGTATCGGGCGAAATATGGGGGGGATCGGCGCAGTGTCTGCGGATGTCACCCAGGCGTGGTCAAGTCCTGAGAACATGAGCAAATCGAGCGGGCGCGCCTGGCGTCTACGCTACAGCAAAAACTTTACCGATACCGGAACCAATTTCACGGCGACCAGCTATCGCTACTCTACCGCGGGCTATTACGGTATGCAGGAAGTGCTGGACGCCAGCAGCGATAACGCGTCGCTGCAGGATCGTCGGCGTAACCGGGCCGAAGTGACGCTGAGCCAGACGCTGGGCCCCGCTTTCGGCTCAATCACCGGCAGCGCCATCCGGGAAGATTACTGGAATGCTGACAAGACGATGAGCTCCTACAGCGTCAGCTATAACAACGCGTGGAACGGCATCACCTGGGGGCTGAGTTATACCTATAGCAATAATGCGAGCGCCGGAAGCAGCGGCAGCGGGAAAACCTACGATAAAGATCAGATTCTGGCGCTAAATGTCAGCATTCCTTTAGATCGTTTCCTGAGCAATACCTGGGCCAGCTACAGCCTGAACACCAGTAAGAAAGGGAACACGACCCATTCGCTGGGTCTGAGCGGCACCGCGCTGCAGGAAAATGCCCTGAGCTGGGGTATCCAGCAAGGGTATGGCAACGACGGCGTCGGCCATAGCAGTAACTTCAGCGCGGATTATCACGGAACCTACGGTGAAATCCTCGGTGGCTATAGCACCGACGAAAATATGCAGCGCATGAACTACGGCCTGAATGGGGGCATTCTGGTTCATGCCAACGGCGTGACGCTGGGGCAACCTTTTGGCGAAACCATCGCGCTGATTAAGGCACCGGGCGCGTCGGGCGTAGGCGTAACGGGTCAGACCGGCGTGAAAACCGATTTTCGCGGATATACCGTCGCCACGAATGTGTCGCCGTATCGCAAAAATCGCCTGAGCCTCGACACCCAAACGCTACCTGATGATGTTGAACTGCAGCTAACGACCCAGACGGTTATTCCCACTCGCGGTGCAGTGGTCAGGGCGGAATATATTGCCAACGTGGGGAACCGCGTTTTAATGACCCTGGCAAAGGCAAGTGGACAACCTGTCCCCTTTGGAGCCACGGTGACTGTAGCCACAGATAAAAACTCTGCCGGATTTATTGTCGGGGATCAGGGGCAGGTCTATCTCACCGGCCTGGAAAATAGTGGTGAGCTCATTGCACGTTGGGGACGGGAAGCAAATGAACAATGCCGGGTTAATTATGCGCTTCATATACCCGAAGCAAATTCCGGAGTGGTGTTAAGCAATGAAATATGCAAATAAAATTTTCACTAAAACCTCTGGCGTTTTATTAATACTATGCGGGTGTTTCAGCTTTAGTGCATCAGCGACTTGTCAATTTATGGGGGGCGCGGGAACGCAAACAATAAGCTTCACGCCCAGCAATGTGATAGTACAAAGAGATGCACCGGTTGGTTCAGTGATATATTCGAGTTCCAGCCCGGGTAGCGGGGATTTCCTGGTGTGTGATGGTAGTACCAACACTAACTACTATCAGATGGTTTATCTTGGTGGTGTGCCAACGTCAATAGATCATGCCTACGAGACCAATATTCCAGGGGTGGCTATTTCAGTGAATCTGATGTGGGGATATCTGGACAATCCAGCCTCCACCGATAATACGGGGTCCGGTACTGTGTCCTCACCGCCGATTAAATATAAATTGTATAAAACGGGTGATATTCAGTCCGGGCAGTTAAAAGTGGGGGAATTAGGCAACTGGACGGTGTCTGGAATTACGGCCCTGAAAGTTAACCTAATCGGTGGGGCAGTCACTGAGGTGGCATGCGCAATTACGACACCGAATTTAACGTTCCCGATAGGCGCTGTTTCGAAGGCAGATTTCGGTAATACGATAGGATTTACGCCGGATAAAACCAGTACGCAGAGTCTTGGATTAGACTGCGATAAAAATGCCAATATCAATGTTACGTTAAACGGACAGCAAAACCCGGACGTCAGCGATGCGAGCGTACTGGCATTAAACAATCAAGGCGATGCGAATACCGCGCAGGGCGTTGGAGTGCAGTTATTATACGATGGCAACCCTCTCGTGATTAATAACCAATTGCAATTAAAACAATCCAGCGGTGGGAAAGAAACATTCCCTATTACTGCCCGATATTATCAAACACGAAATTCAGTAACCGTCGGTGAGGCGAATACGTCCGCAACATTGACACTTACATACCAATGACATTTTAAAATGTCTTAACTTCATGCCAAGGTGGGCTAAAATGAAAAAAACGTTATGTTATTTGACCGCATCCATTTCTGCAGTTTTATTTGCTGGCAATCTTTATGCGGCGGATACCGTTAATATTAATGTCACAGGGAAAGTGATTGCTTCCCCTTGTACAACCCTTAACGGTGGTTCAAGTGCGTTAAACGTGGATCTGGGTCAGGACATCCAGGCGTACTCTTTAGAGGCGGCCGGTTCGGGTTCAACATTGACGAAATTTGACTTACCGGTGACCGGTTGCCCGGCAAGTACCACTAACGTAAAAGTGACATTTACCGGTACGCCGGACGAAACAGATGCCACGATGTGGGCGAACAACGCCGCGGACGCCGCAGCCAATACCGCTGTCGAGTTATCGGAACAAACCTCGGGAGACATTCTGAGCAATAACAGCTCGCTGACCGGCGCCGTTGAAGACGGAAGCACAACCTTTAAACTTCAGGCGCGCGTTTATTCAACAGCCGGTAAAGTTATGCCGGGTGACGTTTCTTCTGCAATCGTTGCCTCTTTCGAATATCAGTAAACCTGGTGTGGTGCCGATGCTGTCGGCACCACTATTTATCGAAAGCAATAAAGCAAAAAGCCCGCTTAAGTTTCCTTAAGCGGGCTTCTTAAATTTGGCTCCTCTGACTGGACTCGAACCAGTGACATACGGATTAACAGTCCGCCGTTCTACCGACTGAACTACAGAGGAATCGTGTGAACGGGGCGAATATTAGCGGCGTGGCTGGCTCTTGTCAAAGGGTGATCCCGCCTGCGTGGATCGTTTGCTGACAAAACCAGCAAAGTGGCGGTTTCAGCAACGGTTTGCACATTTTTGGTGCGCATATACCCCGAATGGGGCAGATCATAAACCGCTGTTTCATGTTTAAAAGCGTCAGCAGCGATTAGATTTCCTTATTTTCCGCTGATTCACAGACATATCGGACCTCTCCATAAAACTGGCAAGCATCTTGCAAAACCCTCAGTACATTCGCGCCGAAACCGGCAACGCATTTCGTACAGGGGGCAAAATGAACTTAAGACGACTGAAGTACTTCGTGAAAATCGTCGATATCGGTAGCCTGACCCAGGCCGCAGAGGTGTTACATATCGCACAGCCGGCACTGAGCCAGCAGGTAGCCACTCTGGAAGGTGAGCTGGATCAGCAGCTGTTGATCCGCACGAAACGCGGCGTAACCCCTACCGAAGCAGGCAAAATCCTTTACACCCATGCACGCACCATTCTGCGGCAGTGCGAACAGGCGCAGCTGGCGGTGGGCAATGTCGGACAGACGCTGACCGGACAGGTATCGATCGGGCTGGCGCCAGGCACCGCGGCCTCGTCTGTCACCATGCCGTTATTACAGGCGGTGCGCGCAGAGCTGCCGGAGGTGCTGGTCTACCTGCACGAAAACAGCGGTGCGGCACTGAACGATAAATTACTCAGCGGACAGCTGGATATGGCTGTGCTTTACGATCGTTCTCCCGTGGCAGGGATCACCAGCCAGCCGGTACTGAAAGAAGATCTCTTTGTGGTGGGGACGCGGGACTGCCCAGGACAGAGCGTCGATTTAACCGCGGTAGCGGAGATGAATCTGTTCTTACCCCGCGATTACAGCGCCGTGCGTTTGCGCGTTGATGAGGCCTTCTCTTTGCGCCGCCTGACGGCAAAAATCATCGGTGAAATCGACTCGATCTCCACCCTGACTGCCGCCATTGCCAGCGGGATGGGCGTGACGGTACTGCCTGAATCGGCCGCGCGAGCGCTCTGCAGTGCCGCCAACGGCTGGATGGCGAGAATATCCTCCCCGTCGATGAGCCTGCCGCTGTCGCTAAACGTCTCGGCGCGGGGCTCGCTGTCGCCGCAGGCGCAGGCGGTAAAAGAGATCCTGATGTCGCTGGTAAGCCGCCCATCGCTGGAGAACCGCGAGCTGCAGCTGGTGAGCTAATATTCCATAAAGGTATAAGTTGCGGGTTTTTATTATTTGTTCTCACGGCGGCCAGACTCTAACAATAGAGTTATGTCAGATTCGTCGGGGTGAACCGTGAATTTCCAGCAACTTAAAATTATCCGTGAGGCGGCCCGTCGGGATTATAACCTGACCGAGGTCGCCAACATGCTTTATACCTCCCAGTCCGGCGTCAGCCGCCATATCCGCGAGCTTGAAGAAGAGCTGGGGATTGAGATCTTCATTCGTCGCGGCAAACGCCTGCTGGGGATGACGGAGCCCGGCAAGGCGCTGTTGATCATCGCCGAACGCATTCTCAATGAGGCGAGTAACGTGCGCCGGCTGGCGGACCTGTTTACCAGCGACGCTTCCGGCGTGTTGACCATTGCCACCACCCATACTCAGGCTCGCTACAGTCTGCCGCCGGTCATCAAGGCCTTCCGGGAGTTGTTCCCGGACGTACGTCTGGAGCTGATCCAGGGCACGCCGCAGGAGATAGAAGTGCTGCTGCAAAATGGCGGGGCTGATATCGGCATCGCCAGCGAGCGCCTGAGCAACGATCCGCTGCTGGCGGCGTTTCCGTGGTTTCGCTGGCATCACAGCCTGCTGCTGCCGGTGGAACATCCGCTGACGCAGGTCTCCCCGCTGACGCTGGACGCGATCGCGAAATGGCCGTTAATCACCTATCGCCAGGGCATCACCGGGCGCTCCCGCATTGATGAAGCTTTTAACCGCAAAGGACTGACGCCGGATGTGGTGCTCAGCGCTCAGGACTCCGATGTGATCAGAACTTACGTTGAGCTGGGGCTGGGTATCGGGCTGGTCGCGGAACAGTCCGGCGACGAGCGCGAGCAGGGAAATCTGGTGCGTCTCGATACCCGCCACCTGTTTGATGCCAACACCGTGTGGCTCGGGCTTAAGCGGGGGCAGCTGCAGCGCAACTATGTCTGGCGCTTTATCGAACTTTGCAACGCCGGATTGTCGGTGGATGAGATTAAACGTCAGGTCATGGAGCCGGAAGACGTGGCGATTGACTACCAGATATAGCCAGGACGACCCCGCAATGCGGGGTATAACGATTAAACGCAGGAAGCAAAAATCCCGCTTAAGTTTCCTTAAGCGGGCTTCTTAAATATGGCTCCTCTGACTGGACTCGAACCAGTGACATACGGATTAACAGTCCGCCGTTCTACCGACTGAACTACAGAGGAATCGTGTGAACGAGGCGCATATTAATAGCCTCGCTATTTTGTGTCAACACTAAATTCAACGCACTGATTCAATTGATTAATTATGACTCAAGCTGCTGATTTAGTGTACTTGCGCGGCGGGATCTTCGCCGGGTCCTTCATTTTCACGTAAACGTTGCAGCGGGTCCTGCTGGTAAAACTGGCAAAAACGCTGCCACAGCGCAGGGAAGCGGGGCGCGAAAAGCTCGGGAGCGCTGAAGAAATACTCTGATAATACAGCAAAGCACTCGGCCGGGTCGGTGGCGGCATAGGCGTCAATGCTGGCCGCGCTTTCGCCTACCAGATCGATCTCGTCCTGAATATTATTCATGGCGGCATGCAGATCGTGTTCCCAGCCCGCGACTTCACGTAACGGAATAAACGGCACCCCGCTGGCGCGGTCGCCATTACGGGTATCCAGCTTATGCGCCACTTCATGAATGATGAGGTTGAAGCCGGATGCGTCGAACGAGTCCTGAATATCCAACCAGTTGAGGATAATTGGCCCCTGCTGCCAGCTTTGACCAGACTGCACCATCCGCTGATTGTGAACCAGCCCGATGTCATCTTCCCATTCGTCGTCCACCACAAAGGGGGCAGGGTAGATCAGCACTTCATGGAAACCGTCCAGCCACTCGATACCCAGCTGCAGTACCGGCAGGCAAAAGAGCAGGGCGATGCGGGTGCTCTTGCGATCGTCGAGTTCAAAACCCTGCAGCGGTACCAGGCGTTTTTGCTGTAAGAACCGCATGGCAAGCTGTACCAGACGCGATTTATCCTCATCCGATAAAGTGGACAGAACGGGGATCGCCAGCGCCTCTTCCCACGGCAGCGCCGCGCTTCGGGCGGATTCATTCGATTTCCAGGGCCACTTAATCATCGCTTTGCTCGCAAACTCGTCACTTGAACAAAATTGAACGGTTATGGTCTGTTAAAAGCCAAATTACGCTTCAGAATTTCTGCTCGCATCTCACCAGACTTACTGTGCGCCGGTTACCTTATCATTCCACTTGTGTTGAGTAATAGCCCTTTACCGCTTCAAAACAATATATGTGAGCTAAATCAGGCTGTTTATCCGAAGAGATTGTATTGCAGGCGTTACTCCTGGTGACAATATTGTCTGAGCAAGGCTATCTGCTCAGGGCGCAGGCGATAACGATACACGGGCCGACCGGTTGCACCATAGTGAATGCTGGTGTGCAGAACGTTAACCTGCGCCAGCCAGATCAGGTACTTGCGGCAGGATACCCGCGAGATATTAACCGCGTTCGCCAGATCGTCGGTTGAGAACTCTGTTCCATGATGGGCATCAATCCACAGGCACAGCGTGCGCAGCGTCTGAGAGGTTAACCCTTTCGGCAGGCGACGACTGTCCGCCAGCGCCGGCGCACCGCCGCGCAGCAGACGGTCAACGTCGGCCTGTTCATAATACTGGTGCGATTCCATCAGCTGCTTTTTCTCGCGCCAGCCGTTCAACGCCCCGGCAAAACGCGGAAACTGAAAGGGTTTGATGAGGTAGTCCACCACGCCATAATGCATGGCGGTTTGAATGGTGGTGGCATCCGAGGCCGAGGTGATCATAATAACGTCTGTTTTACGCCCGGATGCGCGGATCGCTGGCAGCAGGCTCAGGCCATTGTCCCGCTGCATATAGACATCCAGCAGGATCAGATCCACCTGTCGGCCAGGGGAGTGTAATACGGCTTCAGCCTGTGCAAGGGAAGTGGCAATGCCGCAGCAGAAAAATCCCTCGACCCGGTCTATGTACTGGCGGTTAAGATCGGCCACCATCGCATCGTCATCAACAATCAAAACATGTATCACGCGTTATTCCTTTCACTGTCCCAGGGGAGCTGCACAAAAAACTGGGTAAACACGCCCGGCTCAGATTCCACGGCGATCTCCCCGCCCAGATTTTCGATTTGCTGACGGGCGAGGAATAATCCCATCCCCCGGTTCTCCCCTTTAGTGGAAAACCCTTTGCTAAAAATGGTCTGCAGATGCTCAGGGGCAATACCCGGGCCATCGTCACTCACCTCAGCGCTAATCCAGCCTTGCTGGTAGTGCAGCAGCAGACCGATCTCCCCCCCGGACTGAGGGACCATGGCATCGAGTGCATTTTCAATCACATTACCGAGAACGGTAACAAGCCCTGCAACCTGCTGCGCATTGGGGTTATCAGGAACCTGACTGGCATCGGATAGCGTCAGGCTACTCCCCATCTCTCTGGCGCGGTTGATTTTGCTCAGCAAAAATCCCGCCACCACCGGCGATTTGACGTTGCGCTGCAGCGTGCCGACATCGCTCTGCCAGGCATTCGCCGTCAGCAGGACGTACTCTTCAAGTCTGGCATAGTGTTTCATATGCAGCAGCCCGAGGATCACGTGCAGCTTATTCATAAACTCATGGGAGTGGCTGCGCAGGGCATCGAGATAGTTCACCATGCCGTCCAGTCGCTGCAGAAGCTCGCTGATTTCAGTCTTATCGCGAAACGTGGTAATAGCACCCATCAGCTGATTATCGCTTTTCACGGGTAAGGTATTACAGAGCAACAACCGACCGTGGCAGGTGATCTCCTGATCCTGACGGGATTCCCCGCTACGCAATACTTCGCGCAGGTTCGCCAGCAGCGGCGCTTCATGCTGAGTATTACCGCAGGCGTTGATATTCAGGATCTGCCGGGCGGCATGGTTCACCATCGTCACATGCCCCTGTTGATCCACGGCAATAACGCCCTCGCGCAGGGATTGCAGCATCGCCTGGCGCTGTTCAAGCAGGGCTGATATTTGCCAGGGCTCCAGCCCGAACAGAACGCGCTTCAGCACCCGCACCAGCCCCCAGGCGCCCAGCGCCCCCAGCAGGGCGCTGAACAGCACCAGCCAGATGGCATCCCAGCGGTTGCGGGCGATCTGCTGCTCCACTTTATTGAGCGAGATCCCCACCGCAACGACCCCAATCTGCTGATGCTGCGCGTTATAGACCGGCGTGAACACGCGCAGCGCCTCGTCGAGCACCCCGTGATTGATGGCGACATTCTCTTTTTCCTCCAGCGCGGGGCGGAGATCCACGCCGATAAAGGCTTTGCCAAGCAGAGTGCTGTTGGGATGCGAATAGCGGATGCCTTGCATATCGGTGACGACTGCAAATAGCAGGTTGTTACGCTGCATGACTGCCCGGGCGACGGGCTGAATAATGTTGCTCTCCGGTGGGAGGGACAAGCCGCGGATCACCTCCGGGCTGTCGGCCAGCGTTCTGGCGACGGCCAGGGCGGTATCCCGAACCCCATCGCGCGTGGCCCGGGTGATTTGCGCAAAATAGAGGATAAAAATCACCAGCAGCACCGCGCCCGTCACGCTGTACACCATCAGCGTGACCAGCGTGTTCAGCTTCATTGGGCGCTTATGCGTGGAGGGAAGGGGCGGCAAATCGCGCATTGAAACTCCGGTAAAGGCAGAAAGGGGAGCATTATCGCTGATGGTGCTAATTTGTAAAAGCAATGTAAAACGAAGGCGGCAGAAAGCAAAAAGCCCGCTTTGCAGCGGGCCTGATAGGGGCTGTTGGCCAATCAGAACTGGTAAACGATACCCAGCGCGAACTGGTCGTCAGCAGGCATGCCGGTACTGGCTGCGTCGTCACCATCCAGCAGGTTGAATTTGTACGCAGTGTAGACGTTCATATTCTTGTTGAAGTAGTACCAGGTACCCAGCTCAACATAGTTCACGAGGTCGGCATTAAAGCCGCGCACGCCGTTACGTTCACCCAGGTCTTTGCCTTTGGAGTAGACATAGCCCAGGGAAGGACGCAGACCAAAATCGAACTGGTACTGCACCACGGCTTCAATGTTCTGGGTTTTGTTAGCAAAACCGGCGTCGCTTACATAGGTCATGTTACGGGTTTCACCGTACATCACAGCAGTATAGAGATTATTGGCATCGTATTTTGCTGCCAGCGACCAGATTTCAGCGGTATCGCCGTAGCCGTCAATTGACTGCTTGTCGGTGCGGTCAGATTTGCCGTATACACCAACGAAGCCGAAGCCATCGAAGTTGTAGCTGATTGATGAGCTGTAACCGTCACCATTGGCTTTCTTCACCTGGTTATCATGGTTTTTGCCCTGGTATTGCAGCGCAAAATCCAGACCCTCAACCGCGCCGAAGAAGTCCGAGTTGCGATAGGTCGCCACGCCGGTGGTACGGCCAGTCATAAAGTTATCGGTGTGAACCCAGGAATCACCACCCCATTCTACGAGCATATCAGTGTAAGCACCGGCGTCGTACGCTACGCCGTAGTTACGGCCATAGTCAAATGAGCCGAACTCGCCGAATTTCAGCCCCGCGAAGGCCAGACGGGTGTTCTGGTTCTGCTCGCCTTCCGGCGCGTTGGCGGGCATGTTGTACTCGAACTGGCCGTAACCGGTCAGAGCATCGCTGATTTGCGTTTCGCCTTTAATGCCGAAGCGCGCGTAAGAGGCATCAAAATTTTCGCTGTTGCTCTGGTCGGTGTTGTTCCAGATACGCTTTCCGACCATCTTTCCGTACAGATCGAATTTATTGCCGTTTTTATTGTAAATTTCCGCTGCGTTAGCTCCGCCTGCACTCAATAAAACGGGGACCAGAACTGCCAGTACTTTTCTTTTCATTATATATTCCCTTCTATATATTTTCATCATGAATATATGCAACCCCCTCCGGGTTACCGGGTCAATACTATTTCAGGGCAGGTTTTTACTGTTTAAAAATAAATGTAACTAAATTATTTAGATTATTTCAAAATATTAAAATGAGTGTCTTTATATGTTTAATTTATGGTTTTTTTTCACGCATTTATGATGGTTATTGGTTTTAATATTAGCTGGTTATAGGTTTGATGGGTTCATTTAGCGGGGTTATGCCTGACAGGGCGGGCGAGAATAAAAAAAAGCCCGATAACATTATCGGGCAATAATAAGGGGGTATTTAAGAGTGTTTAATGATGAAACGACAAAAAAGCTCATAACGTCATTATCATTACACAGTTGTGAGATTTAAGAAATAGCTTGCCTCGTGCCGGGAGAGTGAAATTAGTCCTTAATAAAGTTGCCTTCTGCTAAAACTATATGTTTGACAGATAAACGCGACGAAATGATAAATATGCGCTATATAAAGTTGCGGGAGATCAACTTAAGGCAAATCATCAGCACAAATGTGCACCATGAGGGTGCGTTCGATAGAAAAATGTGATTTATTTCACATTTTACAGTGACGATGTGAATGGGCGACAGCGCCGCCAGGAAAGGAAAGGAAAGGAAAGGACTAAATGGAACAAAAATATGAGCGCAGCCTGGGAGGCAAACTGGCCCTGTGGGTTTTTTACGCATTTTGCGGCTACTTCATCTGGGCGATGGCACGCTATTTGTGGGTCATTAGTAAGATCAATTCAGTGCCAGGTCCGCTGGTTGATGGCGATCTCGGATCGACATCCGGCAAATGGCTGGGTGCTCTGATTGGATTTCTGGTGCTGGGGGCTGTGGGGGCGATCCTCGGGAGCATTGCCTGGTACACCCGCCCGCGCGATGTGCCAGAGCAGTAAATAATTGCTATTGTACGGCTTTTCACTTCAGGGAAGCGCTATGGAACTCGTGCAGTGGCAACAACGTTTTGAACACTGGCTGATGGTGCATCATGGCCGGGATGATACCGCGCATGATATTTCGCATTTCCGCCGGGTCTGGTATACCTCACAGCGCCTGATGAAAGACCAGCAGGTTGATGCCCTGGTCATTCTCACGGCCTGTTATTTTCACGATATTGTCAGCCTGCCGAAGAACCATCCGCAGCGGGGCCGCTCGTCGCAGCTGGCCGCTGAAAAGACGGCCGCTATTCTGGGCGAAGAGTTCACGGATTTCCCCACCCCGCTTTATGCGGCCGTTCAGCACGCCATTGAGGCGCACAGCTTCAGTGCCGGGATCCCGCCTCGCACGCTGGAAGCGAAAATCGTGCAGGATGCAGACAGGCTGGAAGCCCTTGGCGCCATCGGGCTGGCGCGCGTGTTTGCCGTCTCCGGCGCGCTGGGCGTGCCCCTTTTCGATCCGGACGATCCCTTTGCGGATGAACGCGAGCTGAACGACCGGGCGTTTGCGCTGGACCATTTCCAGACCAAACTCCTGCGTCTGCCGCAGACGATGCAGACCCAGGCCGGACGTGAGCTGGCACGGCAGAGCGCCGATTTTCTGATCCAGTTTATGGCCCGGCTCAGCGCAGAGTTACGCGGGGATTACGAAGGCACCGACAGCGAGGTATTACAACGCTTCCGGGAAAGTCTGTAAGCCCTTTCTGTGTTACTCTGTTTGCATCCCTTTTGGTCCGGTTAAATGTATGCAGGAAAATGTATCAGTGACGGAATCCGCGCCTTTGCTGGCAGTAAAATCAACGGCGTCCGTTCAGGCGTTATTGTGTCAACTGCTGGAAATTTACGATGCCAGAACCCTGGCTCATCTTCTGAATGCTCAGGGCGAGAGCCACTGGAGTCCGGCTATTATCAAGCGACTGGTAACCAGCGAGCGGGCAGGGCATCGTCTCAGCGACGGCGAATTTGGCATGCTGCAAAACCTGCTCCCGCGCCCGCCAGCCTGTCACCCGCACTATGCTTTCCGCTTTGTCGATCTTTTTGCCGGGATCGGCGGTATTCGCCATGGTTTTGAGGCGATTGGGGGGCAGTGCGTCTTCACCAGCGAATGGAACAAACACGCGGTGCGTACCTACAGGGCCAACTGGTATTGCGATCCAGACGCGCATCAGTTCAACGATGATATTCGTGAAGTCACGCTCAGCCACCAGACCGGCGTTACCGATGAAGAGGCGGCCCGGCATATTCGCGACAACATTCCCGCGCATGACGTGCTGCTGGCGGGCTTTCCCTGCCAGCCGTTTTCCCTGGCGGGCGTGTCGAAGAAGAACGCACTGGGCCGCGCACACGGGTTTGCCTGCGATACCCAGGGGACGCTGTTTTTCGACGTGGCCCGCATCATTGACGCCCGCCGCCCGGCGATCTTCGTGCTGGAAAACGTCAAAAACCTGAAGAGTCACGACGGGGGCAAAACATTCCGCATCATTATGCAGACCCTGGACGAGTTGGGGTATGACGTGGCGGATGCCGACGATAGCGGGCCGGACGACCCGAAGATCGTTGATGGCAAACATTTCCTGCCCCAGCATCGCGAGCGTATCGTGCTGGTGGGCTTTCGTCGCGATCTCAATCTGCGGGGCAACTTTACGCTGCGCGATCTTCCGGGGCTGTGGCCGGCCCGGCGCCCGACGATTGCCGACCTGCTCGAGCCGGTGGTGGACGCTAAATTCATTCTTACCCCGGTGCTGTGGAAGTATCTGTATCGTTATGCCAAAAAGCATCAGGCGAAGGGTAACGGTTTTGGCTTCGGAATGGTCGACCCTACCAATCCGCACAGCGTCGCCCGCACCCTGTCGGCACGCTATTACAAAGATGGCGCCGAGATCCTTATCGACCGCGGCTGGGATAAGGCCCTGGGCGAGCGCGACTTTGATGATGCCGAAAACCAGCGCCACCGTCCGCGCCGCCTGACGCCACGCGAATGCGCTCGCCTGATGGGGTTTGAAACGCCGCAGGGCTACAGCTTCCGCATTCCGGTTTCGGATACCCAGGCCTATCGCCAGTTTGGTAACTCCGTGGTGGTGCCGGCATTTGCCGCCGTGGCACGTTTGCTGGAGTCGCGCATTTTACAGGCGGTGCAACAGCGCAAGGCCGAGGCCGCGAATGACGGACGTTCACAATAAGGCCACGCGCAGTAAAAACATGCGCGCTATCGGCACGCGGGATACGGCTATCGAGAAGCGGCTGGCGGGCCTGCTCACGGAGCTCGGGTTTGAGTTTCGCGTGCAGGACGCCGCGCTTGCCGGAAGGCCAGATTTTGTTGTCGATAGCGGCAAATGCGTCATCTTCACCCACGGCTGCTTCTGGCATCACCACGACTGCTATCTGTTTAAAGTTCCCGCGACCCGCACCGATTTCTGGCTGGATAAAATTGGCAAAAATGTGGCGCGCGACGCGCGGGATATCGCCGTGTTGCAGGATCAGGGCTGGCGGGTTCTGGTGGTGTGGGAATGTGCGCTGCGCGGCCGAATGAAGCTGGATGATAAGGCGCTTATGGAGCGGCTGGAGGAGTGGATCTGCAGCGGCGGTGCTACCGCGCAGATCGACACTCAGGGCATTCGCCCGCTCAGGGTTTCTCCACCGGACACGGCGTAACCACCGGTTTGCCCGGTAGCAGATACTTGCCGAGCGTCACCAGCACCACCGCCATAATGATAATCCCCAGCGCCAGCCACTCTACGCTTGAGAGCGATTCCCCGCCTAAGCCCGTGCCCAGCAGGACAGCCACCACCGGGTTCACATAGGCATAGCTGGTGGCAACCGCCGGTGAGACGTTGCGGATCAGGAACATGTAGGCGTTAATGGCGATCACCGAGCCGAAAATCGCCAGATAGCCCACCGCCAGCCATCCCGACAGGTCGGGCAGGGCAGCCATTTTCTCCCCCGACAGCATAGATGCCGCCAGCAGGACGATCCCGGCGGTCACCATCTCAATGGCTCCGGCCATCATCCCGGTTGGCAACGCGATGCGTGAGCCATAGACCGAACCGAATGCCCAGCTCATCGAACCAATCAGGATCAGCACCGCACCCCATGGATTACCGCTCAGGTTACCGCCGCTGTTGAGCAGAATAATACCCGCCATACCGATGGCGATCCCCAGCCACTCCAGCTTGCGTGTTTTGATGCCAAACAGGCGGCTGAAGCAGAGGGTGAACAGCGGCACGGTCGCCACGACCACCGCGGCGATCCCGGACGGCACGTTCTGATGTTCGGCGACGGTGACAAATCCGTTGCCCACTGCCAGCAGCAGGACGCCAATCAGGGCTGCATTGAGCAACGGGCGCAGCGGCGGCAGCTTATGGCCGCGCAGCAGAAGAAACGCCAGCAACAGCGTACCCGCAGAGAGAAAGCGCACCCCCGCCATCATCAGGGGCGGCCAACTCTCCACCCCGATACGGATCACAAAGTAGGTGGAGCCCCAGATGATATAGAGCGCAAACAGCGCGCCCGCTAATGGTATTACTTGCCTGAAACGCATACTCCCTCACCGCGTAATAAAAAGGTCGCATATAGTTAACGTGAAAACTATTGCGCTGGCGAGTCCTTTAATTGTTCGGCAAGTGTGAATATTTTGTTGACATAAATGGGATGGTTTCAGGGTTACCGGTTTTGCTCCATACTGTTGTGGTAATTAACAAAAAAGAAGGAACGTAATTTTGGCGGGAAGTAGCTTATTAACTCTGCTGGATGATATCGCCACGCTGCTGGACGATATTTCACTGATGGGAAAACTGGCGGCGAAAAAGACCGCGGGCGTGCTGGGAGATGACTTATCCCTCAACGCTCAACAGGTCACGGGCGTTCGCGCCAACCGGGAACTGCCGGTGGTCTGGGCCGTGGCGAAAGGCTCCTTTATCAATAAAGTGATCCTGGTGCCGCTGGCGCTGCTGATTAGCGCCTTTATCCCCTGGGCCATTACGCCCCTGTTGATGATTGGCGGGGCGTTTCTCTGTTTTGAAGGGGCAGAGAAGATCCTTCACTCTTTGGCTGCGCGTAAAGACAAGGAGAAGGAGAGCCCGGCCGCCCGGCAACAGCGTCTGGAAGCGCTGGCCGCTAAAGATCCTGTCGCTTTCGAACGCGATAAAGTTAAGGGTGCTATCCGCACCGACTTTATTCTGTCGGCGGAGATTGTCGCTATTACCCTGGGCATTGTGGCGGATGCGCCACTGCTGAATCAGGTGCTGGTGCTCTCCGGAATTGCCATTCTGGTCACTATCGGGGTTTACGGTCTGGTAGGACTCATCGTCAAACTGGACGACATCGGCTACTGGCTGAACGAAAAAACCAGCGCGCTGGCACAGGGGATCGGCAAGGCGCTGCTGGTGATTGCCCCCTGGCTGATGAAGTCGTTATCGGTGATTGGCACCCTGGCGATGTTCCTGGTCGGTGGCGGGATCGTGGTACACGGTATTGCACCGCTACATCATGCCATTGAGCACTTCGCCGAAGCGCAAGGCGCTGTTATCGCAGCCATATTACCGACGTTACTTAACCTGGTCCTCGGCTTTATCCTGGGGCTGATCGTCGTCGCGGTGGTTAAAGTTGTGGAGAAAATGCGAGGTCGCTCACATTAATAGGCTGCGCCTGTACCAGGCATAACTTCTGTTCCTCGACTAAATTGATACAGTTTCACACTGATAAAGGAGGCGGTTATGGTCTTTCTGGTCAGCGATGAAGTTAAGCCTAAAAACGGCGGTCCACGTATGGTCGTCACCGGCTATGCAAGCGGAATGGTGGAGTGTCGCTGGTACGACGGTTACGGCATCAAGCAGGAAGCGTTTCGTGAAGATGAGCTTCAGCATGGTGACGGCATCCGGCGGCAGGACAAGGCTTAAGTCACGCTACGCCCGGCACTGCCGGGCGTTTTTGTACGCTATAATCGCCAACAGTAGTTGCACGGCAAAACCCGCCAGGCTTTGATGCCATGCGGATGGCAAAGTTGGCCTTTATGGAGAGTGTGTGGAGCACGACAACGTTACAGGAAAAGACGCTTTTTCGGCGCGACACCGTTTTCATCCGGGCCGGGTTGTTAATATATGCTTTATTGCTGTCCTCATCTTCTCCACGCTGCTCACCTGGCGTGAGGCTGTGGTACTGGAGGATGCCTACGCCGCCAGCCAGAAGAACCATCTGGAGACGGTAGTCAATTCCCTCGATCGCCAGCTCGAGTTCAGCGTTGAAAAATTGCTGTTCTTTCGTAACGGCATGCGCGACGCCCTTGAAACCCCCCTCGCGTCGCCGCTGCTGCGCAATACCGTCGACCATTTTAAAGATTTGCAGGGAAAACCTTTCTGGCAGCTGACGTTTGACGTGCGGCGCACCTTACCTTTGAACGGCGTTTCTGATGCCTTTGTGCGGCAAACCACCAGCCTGATACGCGACCAGGAACGGCTTGAAAGAGAGTTGAGCGCCGCCTTCGAAATGGGCTATTTACTGCGTATCGACTCCCCTGCGGCACACGCAAACCGCGTGGTCTATGTCTCCCGCGCCGGGTTTTACGTCTCGACCAATCCTGCCGACTGGGGCAATGACATCATCTCCCGCTACTACCAGCTGGTGACACGTCCGTGGTACACCGGCCAGTCGGAGCGTGAGAACCGGACCCGCAGCGTGCGCTGGTTTACCCGGGGATCTGAGGATGGCACGGTCACCGCCAGCGTGCCGGTCGATCATCAGCACTACTGGTACGGCGCGCTGGCGATAGACTTCTCCCTCACCGGGCTTAAGAAATTGCTCCAGGATGCGGTAGATGGCAACGGTGAAGGGGAGTTTCAGCTCTACGACAACGGTTTTCATCTGCTTGCCACATCAGAGAGCAATGCCGACAATGTGAACCATTTCAACGAACGTGAGCGGGCGCAAATCGCCGCTGCGCTGGAAAAAGATACCGGAGGGGATATCCGTCTGGGGAGCCGCTACGTCAACTGGCAGCATCTGGATCACTTCGACGGCATGGTGCTGCGCATCCATACCCTGAGGGAAGGGGCGAACGGCGATTTTGGCAGCATCACTATCGCTCTGGCGCTGCTGTGGCTGCTGTTCACCGGCATGCTGGTCGTCTCCTGGATCGTTATCCGCCGGATGGTTAGCAACATGTACTCCATGCAGCACTCGCTGCAGTGGCAGGCCTGGCACGACCCTCTCACGCGCATAAACAATCGTGGCGCGCTGTTTGAGCGCGCAAAAGCGCTGGCGAAACGTTGTGAACAGCAGAAGCAGCCTTTCTCGGTGTTGCAGATGGACCTTGATCACTTCAAAAGCGTTAACGACCGCTTTGGTCACCAGGCAGGGGATAAAGTCCTGACCCATGCCGCCGGGTTAATTACCCGTACGATACGGGATAGCGATGTCGCCGGTCGGGTTGGGGGAGAGGAGTTCTGCGTGGTGCTGCCGGATACGGGGCCGGAACAGGCGATGTCGATTGCCCAGCGCATTCGCGAGCGCATCAATCGTCGGGAGATCCTGGTGAAAAAGAGCCAGACGACGCGCGTCAGCGTGTCGATTGGCGTCAGCAGCGCACAGGAGAGCGGGAGTTACGATTTTGAACAGCTGCAGTCCATCGCCGACGCCCGTCTCTACCAGGCGAAACAGCGTGGACGCAACCAGGTGGTGGATCAGGACGAGAAGAAGTGATCCAGCCCTTCACGCCAGCCTGCAGGGCCGGGCTGCTGGGTATGGTAAACCCGCGCCGGATCGTCGTTTTTTAGCGCCACGCCCTGGCGGTTTATGCCTTTGACCACCACGGCAAAATCGACGCTATCGAGCAGCGGGGCATCGTTAGGACCGTCCCCCAGGCCGAGGGTGGTTGGGAGTGCCCCTTCGCGCTGGAGGTACTGCTCGTTGAGCCAGTTAATCGCCTGATCTTTTCCGCCGCGCTCATCAAGGATGTGCCAGAACCGCGCGCCCTGCACAAACTTCATTCCCAGCCCGTCCAGGGCATCTTCAAACGCGGCCATTCTCTCGTCGCTGTCGCGCCAGATGAGGGTCACCGAGGCTTCATGTAGCCTCGCCAGAGCCGCTCGCTCCCGGTTAAGCCCGGTCCACTCGCTAATCACCCGCTCATCCACATCATCAAAGGTGGTGAACTTATAACCCTCCCGGTCGCGCAGCTGATTAATAACGTTAACGATGTCGGTGTGGGCAGCGCCAGTGATTAACCGCGGGGCATCGGGGTGGTCGTTCCAGCGCACGTCCAGCTGGATCACGGCACCGTTTTCGGCGATAAAGGGCAGGCCATCCAGGCCCAGGTCGCTCTGGATCTCGAGCATCTCCGCCGCAGTTTTACTGCTGCAGAGGATCACCGGGATCTGGTTATCCCGTAGCTGTTCCAGCCAGCCAAGCGCGGGCTGCCAGTCATAGGTGTGAATGTCCAGCAATGTGCCGTCCAGATCGCTATAAATCAGCAGCGGATCGTTAAGTGAAGGCATAGCATCTCCCGTAACAGATAAAGGTCTTTTATAGGATTTTTCTTAAAATAAAATTCGTTAAAATGGCTACCGTCTGGAACCGATCCCGCTCACACCGCGTCCCGCGTGACTTGTGGAACCATAACTAATATTTTAATTTCACACGGTAACTATAAATGTGAAGAATATTTCCTTGTCTTGCAAAAATTTTGCAGATAATGTTTACCCGACATCAGATTTCCTGGTGTAACGAATTTACAAGTGCTTCTTGCATAAGCAAGTTTGATCCCGGTCACCCCATGACCGGGATTTTTTTCGCCTCAGCGATTTACTTCCGTCACGCTAAAATCATGAATATCCAGCTCGAAGGCTTCCGCCAGCTCGCGCCAGGTATGGTAATCCCTGTCGTTTACTCTGACCCGGGTAGGGTCATCCTCGATCCGCTTGACCTCGCTCTCGCTGATTTCATTGATGGCGGCGAGCAAGGCATCCACGTCGACATTCACTTCCCGTTTCGCGGTCTCGCTGTACTCTTTTGCGGTCTTCATTCCTCACTCCTCATTCAACCGGGTTCATCTGTAAGTATAGACCGCCGATAAAAGCGGCAATCGCGCAGCAACACGCTGCCAGTTTTCACGTTTTGTTCTACACTGGCTCAAAACCAGAGGAGGATTTTATGAACGTCAACGATCGGGTCACAGTTAAAACCGATGGCGGGCCGCGTCGCCCGGGGGTTGTTCTGGCGGTTGAGCAGTTTAATGAAGGCACGATGTATCTGGTCTCGCTGGAAGATTACCCGCTTGGGATCTGGTTCTTTAACGAGCTTGGCCACCCTGACGGTATATTCGTTGAGAGCCAGGAGTAGCGTGCATGTCGGGTTGCAGGGGCTGGCCCGGCCAAAATGAAAAATCTCTGGCGTAGCCAGAGATCGGATTGCGTGTAAAGAAAGGGAAGGGGTTAACGCAGGTTAACGTGGATTCCGTTGGTCACATTGTCTGTCAAACGAACGACATGATAGATCACTTGCTTATTATGCGTTTTTATCTTCCTTTTAATATTTCCCTTATGTGACGATACGGTTTTCGCTTTGATATTCATCTGGTCGGAAATCTGAATCGTTCCTTGTCCAGCCATCCACATTCGCAGCATACTGGATTCAGTTCGGCTTAATGATAAAGTCGGAAAATTAATTTTCGCTACACTCTTTATCTCTTTGCTTAAATAATCCCCTACCAGTTCATCCAAGGATTCGGGTTTAATAGATTTAGAACTAATCAGAAGATTCTGACGAACACGCAAATATTCATCGAAATGGATATTGGCTATCGCCATGAAAACAATAAACAGCGTGCCGGGATGCTGATTAATGATCTGCTTTATTTGCTGACTGTTGGCGGGATCGTGAATGAAACAGTCCTCATTAATAAACACCACACCTGGCGTAAAGGCTTCACATGCGGCGGCAAGTTCGTCAACGGTATGTACATCGTTGATGTCCTTTTTCTTAACCCCTCTGCTTGCCAGATACCCGGTTAACCCTAGCCGGGTGTAACTGCATAAATCCATAATGATCGTTGACATGGCATACCCTCACTCAATGCATAACGATAATTAACCACCTGCCTGAGAGCTCTATAACAGCCAAACGGGATGGAAAAATAAATTACCTGTGAGCATTACAAGGACTTTCAGGCGAACTCACTATCCCGTAAAGTTACGTATAATTTGCCAGGAAACTTCTTAAAGTAAAGTAAATGTTGAATTATGTGAGGAGCATTGAAACATTCAACCCGCATCAGATATATCCTGGCAGATGTTTCTCATTCTTTATTTTAGGAATATCCTCAGAGAGACAATATAAAACCAGGGGTTTATTATTTCGTCGGAAGTTCGCGCACAATATCAGCCAGCAAATTAAATACTTCGCTGAATAAATGTTCGCAGAAAGGTGCAATAAGCGGCATTAAAAGGGAGATAAGCAGAATACCGATGGTCAGGGTAATCGGGAAACCGATGACGAATACCGACAGCTGCGGCGCCATACGGTTGAGTAAGCCCAGCGACAGGTTGACGGCCAACAGCAGGGTAATAAGCGGCAGCGCCAGCATCAGCCCGTTGAGGAAAATCAGCCCGGCCGCGCTGACCAGCGCCATAAAGGCGTTGCTGTTGACCGGATTTCCGCCGATGGGCAGCGTGTGGAAGGTATCCACCAGCAGCGAAATCAGCCACAGATGGCCGTCAAAGGCCATAAACAGCAGCATCGCCAGCAGGTCGATGATACGGGCCAGAATTGGCATATTGAGCCGGCTCCCCGGGTCAAAGAAGGTGGCGAACGACAGACCCATCTGCAAACCAATCAGCTCCCCGGCGGTACGCACGGCGGCAAACGCGAACTGCATCGTAAAGCCAATGGCAACGCCAATCAGGATCTGCTGCAAGCCCACCCACAGTGCCGGGGCGGAAAAGATCGGTACGTTCACCGGCGGCAGCGTCGGGGCGACGATAATGGTGATCATCATCGCCAGCCCGACCTTAACCCGTTTAGGAATGGCCCGCTCGCTCAGGATCGGCGCGGTGGAGATCAGCGCCAGGATGCGCAGCAGCGGCCAGAAGTAAAGGCCGAGCCACTCAAGCCATTGAACGCTGGTGATTTGCAGCATGACTAGCCGATGATGTAGGGCAGGTTGGTGAACAGATTGCGCATATAGTCCAGCAGCAGGTTCAGCATCCACGGCCCGGCGATAATGATCGCTACAAACACGGCGATGATTTTCGGGATAAACGACAGGGTCATCTCGTTAATCTGCGTGGCGGCCTGCAGGATACTGATGACCAGGCCGGTGACCAGCGCCACCAGCAGCAGGGGAGCGGCAACGGAAATGGCGACTTTCATCGCTTCCGTGCCCATCATCATGACCGATTCTGGCGTCATTGCGCGCTCCTTAACTGTAGAAACTTTGCGCCAGCGAACCCACCAGCAGCTGCCAGCCGTCCACCAGAACAAACAGCATCAGCTTGAAGGGCAGGGCGATAGTGGCCGGGGGCACCATCATCATCCCGAGCGCCATCAGGACGCTGGCAATCACCAGGTCGATAATCAAAAACGGAATGAAGATCGTAAAGCCAATCTGGAACGCGGTTTTCAGTTCGCTGGTGACGTAGGCGGGCAGCAGAATGCGCATTGGCACCGCTTCCGGCCCCTGAATGGGCCCGGCGTTAGCCAGACGGGCAAACAGCGCCAGGTCGGCTTCACGGGTCTGACGCAGCATAAATTCCCGCAGCGGCTGCGCCCCTTTCTCCAGCGCCTCCTGCATCGAGATCTTCTCTTCGCTGAAGGGCTGATAAGCGTCGACATAAATCTTGTCGATCACTGGCGACATAATGAAGAAGGTCAAAAACAACGACAGGCCCAGCAGCACCTGGTTAGGCGGCGCGGAAGGGGTGCCCAGCGCGTTTCGCAGCAGGCCAAAGACGATGATGATACGGGTGAAGCTGGTCATCATCAGCAGAATAGCCGGAATAAAGGTCAGGGAGGTGATAAACACCAGCGTCTGCACCGGCAGGGACCAGCTCTGACCGCCATTGGCCATCGGCGTGGAGACAAGGCCTGGCAACTGGGCATACACGGCGGGAGCAAACAGGCCAAGACCTGCAAGCGTAAGGGCTAAGACAGGGCGCATCACGATCTCCCGGAACGCTTAAGCAAACTCTTCATCACGGACTGAAAATCCGGTTGTTCCTCTGCGCGACTCTCCTCAGAGACCGGCGCAGGCGGCAATTTATGCAGAATATTAATGTGTGAGGCGGTGACACCCAGCACCAGCCGGGCGTCTTCCACTTCCACGATCACCACGCGCTCACGCGGGCCCAGCGAGGTGCTGGCAGCGAGCTTTAACCCGCGCGCACCGGCGGTTTTGCCCGCCAGACCCACGCGTTTTGCCAGCCAGGCGGCAATCAGAATAAAGGCAATGATCCCCAGCAGCGCGCCGCTGACCTGAAGCAGCGGTAAGCCTGGAACGGCAGAGGGTTGTGAGACGATTGCCTGGGTTTTCATACTTAACGGCTCAGACGGCGCATACGTTCAGACGGGGTGATGATGTCGGTGATACGCACGCCGTACTTGTCAGCGACAACCACCACTTCACCCTGGGCAATCAGGTAGCCGTTGATCAGAATATCCAGCGGCTCACCGGCCAGACCGTCCAGCGCCACCACCGAACCCTGCGTCAGGCGCAGCAGCTCCTTGATGGTCATCCGGGTACGGCCCAGCTCCACGGTCAGCTTGACCGGGATATCCATAATCAGATCGATATCCTGCAGCGTGCCGCTGACGTCACCGCCGCCCAGCTGCTGGAATACGGCATCGGCAACGCTTTTGCTGGCCGGTGCCTTTTGTTCGTTTAACGCCTCAGCCCACAGATCGTCCAGTGCTCCGGTGTTCTCATCGGACGGATTGTTCATATCACTCATTTGGGCTGTTCCTCATTCAGAGAATTCAAAATCGGGTTGATCAGGTGCTCAACGCGTAACGCGTACTGATTGTTAACGGTGCCATACTGGCTGGTCAGCACGGGCACGCCATCCACATGCGCAATGATGCGGTCGGGTTTTTCTATCGGCAGGACATCGCCGGGTTTTAATTTCAGGATTTGCGACAAACGCAGCGGCACGTCGGCAAAGTTTGCCACCAGTTCCAGCTGGGAGTGCTGAACCTGGCGGACCAGGTTCTCACGCCAGTTCTGATCTTCATGGCGGGAGTTTTCCAGCGGCGGGTTAACCAGCACTTCGCGCAGCGGCTCAATCATGCTGAACGGCAGGCAGATGTTGAATTCACCGGTCAGGTTGCCGATCTCCACGTGGAACGGGGTGTTCACCACGATGTCGTTCGGCGAGGTGGTGATGTTGGTGAACTTCACCTGCATCTCGGAACGCACATACTCCACGTCCAGCGGATGGATCGCTTTCCACGCGTCGCTGTAGCCCTCAAGGGCCAGCTTCAGCATGCGGTTGATGACGCGCTGTTCGGTATGGGTGAACTCGCGGCCTTCCACTTTCGTGGGGAATCGTCCGTCGCCGCCAAACAGGTTATCCACGGCGATAAACACCAGGCTTGGCGAGAAGACGAACAGGCCCGTGCCGCGCAGCGGCTTCAGGTGGATCAGGTTGAGGTTCGTCGGCACCGGCAGGTTACGTGCGAACTCATGGTATGGCTGAATGCGGATCGCGCCGACGGTGATATCCGGGCTACGACGCAGCAGGTTAAACAGCCCCATACGGAACTGACGTGCGAAACGTTCGTTAATGATCTCCAGCGCCTGCAGACGCTCGCGCACCACGCGACGCTGGGTATTAGGATCGTAGGGGCGAATGTCACTTTCGCCCGCCTGGCCCGCTTTGGGTTCGTCGGCCTTATCGCTGTCGCCGTTGAGCAGCGCATCGATTTCCGCCTGAGAAAGAATACTGTCGCCCATGTCGTTACCGCAGAATGAAAGCTGTATACAGAACGTCAGTGACTTCCTGTTTAGGTTGACCGCTGATCAGGGGCGCGGCCAGCGTTTGCTTGATGGCTTCTACCAGCTTCTGTTTACCTTCATCGGTAGAGAGCTGGGCAGGATCCTGGCGAGAAAACAGCAGCAACAGGCGGCTGCGCACTTCCGGCAGGTACTCACTCAGGCGCGCGCGGGTGGCTTCGTCTTTCAGACGCAGCGTCACGCCCACGTAAAACACGTGATCGGCGTCGCCCAGGTTAACGGTGAACGTATCCAGCGCGAAAAAGACCGGTGCCGCTGGCGGTGGCGGCTCCACTTTGGCTTCGGCTGAAGGGGCTTTATTCATACGCCAGTAGCTGTAACCTGCGGTTGCGCAGGCGGCGAGCGTAATTAACACCAGAAGCGGGATCCAGATGGAACGCTTACTTTTTTTGGTGATGGCGGAGTCAGTCATCTGTTGCGTGCTTCCTGTTTCGGGACTGCTAATGTGGTGATTATCCCGTGTCCCGTCGCCGTCAAAGGGTCGAAAAGACGGGGATAATCACGCTACCTCTGGCGTTTAGGTTCAGGCGAAGATATCGACAGCGCTGTTTCCACGTGCGGCAGACTGCAGGGAGGCCGGTACTGCCAGCAGCTCATCGTTCTCTTCATCGAAGCCGCCAGCATTGCCGGAGCGGGATGCCTGCTGCTGGTGCTGAGAAGAGGCCTGCTGTTGGCCGCTAAAGTTTTCACTGCTGATACTGCTCTGCGTCAGCTGAATGCCGTTCTCCGCCAGTTGGGTGCGCAGAACCGGCAGCGCCGCTTCCAGCGCCGCGCGAACGTGGCTATGGCCTGAGACCATTTGCAGCTGGGCCTGGTTATCATCCAGCTTAAGGGTGATCTGCACCTGGCCCAGATCTTCCGGGTGCAGACGCAGCTCGGCGCTCTGCTGGCCCTGGCGGGTAAACAGCGTAATGTGCTGGCTGATGGTCTGCTGCCACTCGTTGCTGCCCAACTGGGCGCTGACCACCGGCGCGGCGGCAAACGTCCCCTGGACAGAAGTATGATTGCTGACAATCGGCCCCATGGTGGCGGTTGGCCCGGTCGGGGACGGGGTGCTCTCTGCCGCCTGTTTGATGGTCGTTGCGGCGACGGCTGGCGTCAGTTGGCTGTCGGCTAAGGAGGCACCTTTGTCCTGAGCGACAGCTTTCGCGCTGCCCAGGGCATCGGTATCCAGGGCTGGCTGACGCCCGCGATCGCTGGTGACCGCCGCCTTCACGTCAAGACTCGTGGCGTTTACCGGCTGAGGAGAGGCGGTGGCGGTCTGCTGGTGGGGCAGCATCGCCATTAAAGCGCTTAATCCCGCCAGCTCGTCTTCGCTGAGTTCAGTTTTACTGTCCGCATCTTTCGCCGCCTGGGTCAGGCTCTTCAGCACGTCGCTTTTGGCAACCGGCAGCAGGCCCTGCGTCAGCCCCGGCTGGGTGGTTTTTTCGTCGGTTAAGGTCAGATCCTGTCGCGCCAGCAGTTCGGCCAGCTCTCCGGCGTCGGCGTCAACGCCGGCTTTGTCCGCACCGGCTTGCAGCGCCGCTTTCGCGAGCTTACCGCCCGATGCCTGCAGATCGCTCAGCGTCAGACCGGCCTCTTTGCCCTGGCCTTTGGCATCGGTTAATGCGCCCGCAAGCAGGGCCAGAAAGTCCTGGGTGCCGTCGGCCGCTTTGCCGCCCCGGGCGCCAGCCGTAAGTTCGCTGTCGCTCGAAAGCAGTTGTTGAAGGGTGATCATTCCGGTGTCCTCATTGTTGCGCGCTGGGCAAATTCATCCATTTTTTTCTGATCGAGACGGCTTTCAGCCAGGTTGGCTGCGGCAAGCTGGCGATCCTGCAGGGTTTGCCAGGCCTGTAAACGCTGTTTCTTCTCTCGCCAGAGGTTCAGGGCCCGCTCAACCTTCTCGGTCCACTGCAGCACCTGCTGGCGATGCTGTTCGATGGCTTTTTCCAGCGTCTGGATAAACTGCTGATAGTTGATCCAGCGCTGGCTGCCGATGCCCTGGGCCATATCCGTGTTGAGGTTGGTGCGATACTCATGCTGGTAGTCGATTAGCATTTTCAGCTGCTCTTCCGCCTGCTGACACCCGCGGCGCATCGCGCCAAGCTGCTGCGCGGCATTATCAACGTCCTTCTCGGCCAGATCTTTTAGCGTGGTTAATGCGCCGTGTTGTGCCATGACATTCGCCCTCTATTCGGTTACACCTGCGGGAAAATCATCTCCAGAGCCTGGATCGAGCTTTCCCAGTCGGCTTTCTCAAAAATACCCTGCTGCAGATACGCCTCCAGGTGCGGCCACAGGGCAATCGCCTTGTCGAGCATCGGGTCGCTGCCTTTGGCATAGGCCCCGACGCTGACCAGATCGCGGTTGCGCTGGAAGCTGGAGAGCAGCTGCTTGAAGTTACGCACCCGGGCGTAATGCTTCTCGGTAATCAGTGCCGTCATCGCACGGCTGATCGAGGCTTCGATATCGATGGCCGGATAGTGGCCCGCTTCGGCCAGACGGCGAGACAGAACGATGTGGCCGTCGAGGATCGCACGTGCCGAGTCGGCGATCGGGTCCTGCTGGTCATCGCCTTCGGTCAGCACCGTGTAAAACGCGGTAATCGAGCCCCCGCCGCTGATGCCGTTACCCGCGCGCTCAACCAGCGCCGGTAGTTTGGCAAACACCGAGGGCGGATAACCTTTGGTGGCCGGCGGCTCGCCAATCGCCAGGGCGATCTCACGCTGGGCCATCGCGTAACGGGTCAGGGAGTCCATGATCAGCAGCACGTGCTGCCCCCGGTCGCAGAAATCTTCGGCGATGCGGGTGGCATAGGCGGCGCCCTGCATACGCAGCAGGGGAGAGACGTCTGCCGGGGCGGCAATCACCACCGAGCGGGCACGCCCTTCGGGGCCGAGGATGTTCTCGATAAAGTCTTTTACCTCACGGCCACGCTCGCCAATCAGCCCCACCACGATGACGTCGGCCTGGGTGTAGCGGGCCATCATTCCGAGCAGCACCGATTTGCCGACGCCGGAGCCGGCAAACAGGCCCATACGCTGGCCGCGACCGACGGTCAGCAGGGCGTTGATCGGACGCACGCCGGTATCCAGCACATGCTCGATCGGCGTTCGCTGTAACGGGTTGAAGGGCTGGGTTACCAGCGCCCCGGTTTCGGTAGTATCGGGCGCGGGCAGGCCATCCAGCGGCTTACCGCCGCCGTCCAGTACGCGTCCAAGCAGCGCCGGGCCGAGGGGCAACTGCTTGCCGCTGTGCAGGCCGTCGCCGGATAAATTTTTGGCGTAGACGCGCGCGCCGGGCAGGACGCCTTCGACCTCTTCCAGCGGCATCAGGAACAGGCGCTGGCCGTTAAAGCCGACCACTTCGCTCTCAACTTCGTGGATCTCGTTCCCGTCTGGCCGTTCAATAATGCAGGTGGCCCCCAGCGGCAGTTGAAGGCCGGTGGCTTCCAGCACCAGGCCGGTGGCGCGGGTCAGACGGCCATAACGACGCACGGCGGGGAGTTGCGCCATCCTGGTTTCAAAGTTGTCGAGGGTGTTGAGCCAGCGGGTGAGGCGTGCGGTCATCAGATGACTCCCGGGGCCGCCAGGCGGCACAGTTCCTGCCAGCGGGTTGCCACGCTGGCATCCAGATCCCCTTCGTCGGCGGAGACTTTACACCCGCCGTGATGCAGGGTCGGATCGCCGCGCAGACGCCAGCCGTGCAGGCTCAGGGTCGCGCCGAGCATCTCTTCCACGCGCTGCAGATCGTCCGGGTGGACGCGCAGCTGCGGTTTGCCGCTGAACAGCGGCTCCTGCTGCAACAGGCCCTGGATCTGTTTGATCAGCGACGAGTTATCCACCGGCGGCGTGTGGCCGATCACCTGACGTGCCGCCTCCAGCGCCATCTGCATCAGACGTGAGGCGATAACGCTGTCCAGCGCGTCCAGCGTGTTCTGGAACTCGCTCACCAGCTGCTGCATGCGGGCATGGATCGGCGCCTGCTGTGAGCGCGCCTGCTCCAGCCCTTGCGCCAGCCCCTGCGCCAGACCTTCCTGATAGCCCTGATCCTGACCTTTCTGCCGACCTTCGTTCAGGCCGGCCGCATAGCCCTGATCGTGGGCCTGCATCTGGATCTGCGCCAGCTGCTGCGCGCGCTGCTCCTCTTCGCTTAATTCCGGTGCATCGTCGTCCTCACCGGGTTCGTCAGGCGTCACGCTCGCTGGCACAAATTCCGCGCGAGGAGGGGAGAGGTCATCTGGCGTCCAGACCTTCCACGGCAGTTCATCAGACATAGGTATCCTCGCCGCTGCCTACCACCATCTCGCCGGTTTCTGCCAGACGACGCACAATAAGCAGGATCGCTTTCTGTTCGTTTTCCACCTGAGACAGACGCACCGGGCCACGGTTGGCAAGGTCGTCGCGCAGGATATCCGCCGCACGCTGGGACATGTTGCGCAGGAACTTCTCGCGCAGCGGCTGTTCGGCGCCTTTGAGGGCGATAAGCAGCGATTCGGAGTCCACTTCCTGCAGCAGGCGCTGGATACTGCGGTCGTCCACGTCGACCAGGTTTTCGAACAGGAACATCTCGTCGATAATTTTCTGCGCCAGTTCGCCGTCGAACTCGCGTACTGCGGTAATAACCGCCTCTTCCTGCTGGGTTTTCATCAGGTTGATAATTTCGGCAGCCGTTCTCACGCCGCCCATTTTGCTGCGCTTGAGGTTCTGGCCGTCGAGCAGGCCGTTCAGCACCTCGGTCAGTTCCGCCAGCGCCGCCGGCTGGACGCCGCCGAAGGTCGCGATACGCAGCATCACATCGTGACGCAGGCGTTCGTCGAACAGCGCCAGAATATCGGCCGCCTGGCCACGCTTGAGGTGAACCAGGATGGTGGCGATGATCTGCGGATGCTCGTCGCGAATCAGGTCGGCAGCGGTTTGCGGCTCCATAAAGTTGAGCGTTTCGATGCCGCTGGCGGTATCGCGGGTCTCGAGAATATCTTCCAGCAGGCTGGCCGCGCG
Source organism: Leclercia adecarboxylata (assembly GCF_023639785.1). Lineage (NCBI taxonomy): Bacteria > Pseudomonadati > Pseudomonadota > Gammaproteobacteria > Enterobacterales > Enterobacteriaceae > Leclercia > Leclercia adecarboxylata. The sequence continues at coordinate 2,964,153 of NZ_CP098325.1, read as the reverse complement.
CTCTTCGCCGAGCGCTTTGACCAGCACCGAACGCAGGTACTCGTTGGCGTTGACGTTGAGCGCCGCGAACTGTTCCGCTTCCTGCTCAAACTCTGCCAGCACTTCAGTCAGCTGTTTGTTGGAGATCTGACGCACGTTGGCCATCGCCGAACTGAGAACCTGCACTTCGCGCTGGGAGAGGTGCTTAAACACCTCTGCCGCCCGGTCCTCGCCAATGGTCATCAGCAGGATGACGCTTTTATCCGTTCCGGTAAGGTTACTCATTTTCTGTACTCATCCACTGGCGAATGACCAGCGCCACGACGCGCGGATCGTTATCTGACATTTCGCGAATACGCTGGCTCATCACTTCAGCACCCATGCGCTGGTTCGCGCGGCGCTGCTGCATCTGTTCGTCCTTGCTCAGACGGACTTCCACCGCTTCTTCTGTTTCCTGGCGCAGCATGGTCTGCTCTTTCAGCGCTTTTGCCTCTTCGGCACGGCGGACGATCTGCGGACGAACCGCTTTACGCCACAGCAGCCAGGCGACAATCACCACCAGCAGCCAGCGACCGGCTTCAAGCATCTGCTCGATAAACGCCTGGGTTTTCCAGAACGGCAGCTCGCCGCTGGTATCGTCAACCGCGCTGAACGGCGAGTTCACCACGTTCAGGGTATCGCCACGCTTCTCGGAGTAACCCATGGCTTCACGGGTCAGGTTTTCGATCTGTTTCATCTGCTCGGCGGTCAGCGGCAGCGGCTTACCGTCCGGCAGGGTTTTGTAGTTGACGACCACCGCCACGGAGAGACGCTGCACATCACCGGTGTTCATTTTGGTGTGACGGATGGTGCGATCGACTTCGTAGTTAGTGGTTTCGTTGCGGCTGCTGGTACGCGGGCCTGAACTGGCGGCGGACGCCGTTTGCTGCTGCTGTTGATTAGCCTGCTGGCCATTCTGACCGTTCTGCTGGTTCTGTGCCGGGGCGTTGATTGGCGCGGTGTTGGCCGGAGCAGGCTGGTTAGAGAGCGCACCCGGTACGCCGCCAGGGTTTGGCCCGCCGACCTGCAGGTTTTCATTGACCTGACGCGAGCGCATCACCGCCTGGGCGGCATCGCCGTTCGGACGATACTGCTCTTCGGTCTGCTCTTTATTGGAGAAATCGATCTGCGCGGTAACCTGGGCGTGGACGTTAGGTGTCCCGACAATCGGGCCGAGAATTGCTTCAATGCGGCTCTGAATGCGACTTTCCACGTCGGTAGCGTATTTCAGCTGCGCGTCGTTCAGATCGCGATCGCCATTATTGGATTTGGTTAACAGGCGACCCATCTGATCCACCAGGGTCACGTTGCCCGGGGGTAAACCCGCCACGGCGCTGGAGACCAGATGCACCACGGCGCTAATCTGCCCTTCATCCAGCGCGCGGCCAGGCTGCAGATTAACGGTGACCGAGGCCGACGGGGCTTTTTGTTCACGCACAAACAGCGTCGGTTTTGGCATCGCCAGGTGAACACGGGCGCTCTTCAGCGGGCCCAGGGTTTCGATGGTGCGGGCCAGTTCGCCTTCCAGCGCGCGCTGGTAGTTAACCTGCTCGCTGAACTGGCTGATACCGAATTTTTCCTGATCCAGCAGCTCAAACCCGACCGCGCCGCCTTTCGGCAGACCTTGCTGGGCGAGACGTAAGCGGAGTTCATGAACTTTATCGGCAGGGACTTCCAGCGCGCCGCCGTTATCCGCGAAGCGGTAGGGGACGTTCATCTGGGTTAACTGGGTGACGATAGCGCCGCCATCCTGGTCCGAGAGGTTGCTGAACAGGGTGCGGTAGTCAGGTTGTTTGGCCCATAAGACCATAGCGACCACGATAGCGATAGCGGCAGCACCTGCCACAATCAATGGCACTTTAGGGTTCGCGCGCAGGCGGCTCATCCATTCGAGAGATTTAGTTTGAGGGCCTGATGTTGCGGACGCAGTCATAGCGCACCTCGTGACTCATCGTGGATTTCATTATTGGTGTGGAGAAACAAAACAGACTCCCGGGTCGGCAAACACAACAAAAATTCCATAATCATGGCTGTGCCATTATTTGTTGAAACGGGAATTTCTATGCGTCAAATAACCTGGTTTTTTAACGCTATTTAGCGCCTTTATCTCATTGACAGACTGCTACTCTTGAGCGCGTAAAAATCCATCAGGGGAAAGTCATGGCAATACAGGGGATTGAAGGCGTCATCAGCCAGCTTCAGGCAACGGCGATGACCGCCCGTAATCAGAATGTGGCTGACGTGCAGTCAACCGTCAGCTTCGCAGGCCAGCTGCATGCGGCGCTGGACCGGATCAGCGACACGCAAACCGCAGCGCGCGTGCAGGGCGAAAAATTCACGATGGGCGTGCCGGGCATCGGGCTGAACGATGTGATGACCGATATGCAAAAAGCGTCGGTGTCGATGCAGATGGGCATCCAGGTGCGTAACAAGCTGATGCAGGCGTATCAGGACGTCATGAGCATGCAGGTTTAGGCCTTCTGGTGCTGGCACCACCCTCGCTTTAATGCCACACTCTTTTTTTTCTCCGTAGACGGAATCATGATGAAAAAAATAGCAATTATGGCGGGGCTGCTGGCCTTAACCGGCTGTGTGCAGGTCGACAGATATCAGGACGTGGTCAAACATCCTGTCCCGGCTGAGCTGGCGGGGTACTGGCAGTCGAAAGGGCCGCAAAGCAGCCTGGTCAGCCCGGAAGCGATCGCGACGCTGGTGGTGACGCAAGAAGGGGATACCCTGGACTGCCGTCAGTGGCAGCGGGTGGTGGCCGTGCCGGGGAAAATCATGCTGCGTTCCGACGATTTTTACAACGTCACCCGCAAGCTGGATATCTACCCGCTGGAGCGTGAAGGCTCGGCCATTGAGTATGACGGCATGATCCTGCAGCGTGTCGATCATCCGACCGTGGAGTGCGCAACTTACCTCAGCAAGAATCCGCTCGAAAGCAAGCTGCCATAGCCAAAAGCAGGCCGGGCAGCGAGCGCCGCCCGGCCTTACAGCTTATAACACCTCTTCCATCACCCACACGCTGACGCTGCCGCCGTTGCAGGTAAAGACGCCGGTGCCGGTTTCGTCGGTAGTCACCGTCTCTTCCCGGTTGCCGAGAAAATCTCTCCAGCTCTTATTGCCGTAGTTCTCTCCCAGGGTAAGGGTTTTCTCCCCCTCGTCACCGTTAGAGAGCACCACCACGCAGCCGGGATCGTCGTCGGTGCCGCTGCGGCTGAAGGCGATACAGTTGGGGTGATCGAACCACAGGGTCTGGATGCCGTGGGCAAAACGCTGACGGGCGAGGATCAGCTGATCGAGCTGCTCGATAACCGGCATGTCGATGTGGTACGTCTCGCCGTCACCGCCGGTGTCGTCATAGCTCGCGCCGTACAGGTCAGGATAAAAGACGCTGGGCACACCGTTTTCGCGCAGCAAAATCAACGCATAGGCCAGCGGCTTAAACCAGGCTTCAACCGGCGCTTCCAGCGCCTGTAATGGCTGGGTGTCATGGTTTGCAACCAGCGTCACCGCATGGAACGGGTCGGCCTCAACCAGCGTGCCGGTGAAGATCTGGCTCATGTCGTAATCCCGACCCTGCCGGGAGGCTTCGTGAAACTTCATGTGCAGCGGGGCGTCGAAGAGCATGGTTTTGCCTTCAACCTGATCGATATACTGCTGCAGTTTCTCGACGTCATGCGACCAGTATTCCGCCACGATAAACAGCGGCTTAGGTGCGACCTCCTGCACATGATCGATCCACTCTTTATAGAACCAGGCCGGAATGTGTTTTACCGCATCCAGACGGAAGCCGTCGCACTGGGTCTGCTCCATCGCCCAGCGCGCCCAGTATTTGATCTCCTCGGTCACCGCATGGTTACGAAAATCGATGTTTTCGCCCATCAGGTAGTCAAAATTCCCCATCTCGTTATCGACCTGATCGTTCCAGCCGTCGCCGGTGTAATCATTGACAATCTTAAAGACGCCATTTTCATCCGGGTTTTCGATATGGTCGATACCGCTGAAGCATTTGTAGTCCCAGATAAATTCTGAGTATTTCCCGGCGCGAACGGGGAAGGTGTAGCGGGTCCAGGCTTCGCACTCGACGATCTCGTCATCGATCTGAGTGCGATCGTCGGCGTTGACACGCTGAACGCGAATCGACTCTTTCTCATCGGCGCCCATTTTGTGGTTCACCACCACGTCCAGCAGCACCGCGATATCGTTGCGTTTCAGTGCATCGATAGCGGCCAGCAGCTGGTTTTTGTCGCCGTATTTGGTGGGAACAGATCCTTTTTGGTCGAACTCGCCAAGGTCGAAGAGATCGTAGCAGTCGTAGCCGACCGAGTAGCCGCCGGTCGCGCCTTTATAGGCCGGGGGCAGCCAGACCATGTTGATACCGATATCGTTTAAGCCATCAGCGCGCTCGGCCACTTCCGGCCAGAGTTTACTGCCTTCAGGGTAATACCAATGGAAGAACTGCAAGAGGGTGGGGTTTTTCATCTTCCGTGCTCCAGATGCCGTTTCGGCGGACATCTGGAGTATGGATCATCAAATTCATAACGGGGTGTTGTTAGTGAAATTTTCTGGATAAAGAATATTGCCTGACAGCCTGCCATAAGTGGAAGTGACCGACTGTTGTTTGCCGGTCTGGGTGATCAACTGGCGCAGCTCATCCATTCTCACTTTCAGCAATGCCTTAAGCTCAGTCTCATTCTGCAGCACTTTTTCAAGAATAAAGCGTGCCTGTTCAATCTGTGCAGGCGGGCATAACGAGATAGGGTTATGCGAGATGCCTTCGACTAACTGAACATATTCCACTTCTTTTTCAATAAGCTCATCCCATTGACCGGTATGAGCAAGGTTCAGCATGGCAATACTCAGGGCATGCAGAGCATGCCAGTTGTTGAGAGCTGAGCTAGGATTGTTCATCAAAATTATCCTGAAATAGAGGCTGCATTGGGGCCGATTTGTTTCCACGCGTCCGCAATGTTATTTAATAAGCCCTCAACCTCGACGATCGCTTCGACATCATTACGTAAGTTCGCGTGTAATAAGCGGCGAACCATATACTCGTAAAGTGCGGCGAGATTGCCCGGCAAGTCGCTGTCGACGTCCATATTCAGGCCAGCCTTTAAGCCATTGTCGATGATGTTAATGGCTTTAGACAGAGCCTCGCCTTTCTCCGGCATCTGGCCTGCCTCAAGGAACAGGCGCGCCCGGACAAGGGCGCTATGCGCCCCATCAAACAACATGACAATGAGCTGATGTGGACTGGCGTTCATTACCGCGCTTTCCACCCCTATCTGCTGATAGGACTGAACACCAGAGGTGTTGTACATATTTACTCCTGAATTTACGATGAGCTTGAGAACTGTTGAGTCAGGTAGTTGCCTGTATTTGTCATTTTCGTCACGAGTACGTTCAAACTCGTAAACTGTGTTTTATAGCGTTCCATAGTTGCCTCGATGGAGGCTTCCATGGCGTCATATCGCTTACCGAGCGTTTTGATGGTTGCGTTGATGCCATCTTTAGCATTCTGAATCACACCGGTACTGCCCGCGCTCGTACTCAGCATGGAGTCCAGTGCCTTGCTCATTTTGGTAGCGAGGCCTGTCGTTTTTCCATCACCGATAAAGTACTGCTGAACAGCGTCAGGGTTGTCGCTGAGGGCTTTTTTCAGTTTGTCGGAATCGATTTTTAAATTGCCCAGGGTGCCATCCGTCGCACGGTTAGGATCCTGAGTTATCCCCAGTTGAGCCATGATCTGCAGCGAGCCACTTTGTACTTCCGTCAACAAACCACGCAGCTGAGACTGAATACCGCGGACGTTGCCATCCCCGACCAGGGCACCATTACTTGAGGACTGGCTGTCAGCCCCAGCTTCGACAGCAACATATTTGGTGACGCTGTTGATTGTCGATTGCAGCGAGTTATATGCAGTAACCCAATCGGAAATCGCTTTTTGGTTAGCATCAGTTGCACGGGTGATGTCCAGTGATTCGTCGGCTTTACTTTCCGCTTTGAGATTGAATGTCACCCCCGGTATTGCATCGGAAATCGTGTTTGACTGACGCTCAATCGTAATATCGTTCACGACGATAGTGGCATTCTGTGCCACAGTTTGAACCTTCAACGCACCCGTTTTTGTGCTGGAATCATAGCCAATCGCAGCTTGTAATTTGTCATCATCGGTGACTTTAATCGTCATTTCACCATCTGTACCGGTTGACTTGGACGTCAGCATCAAACGGTAATCACCGTCTTTCGCTTTGATCACGCTTGCAGTCACATTGCCGTTGGCCTTATTGATGGCGCTGGCAATACCGTTTAAGGACGTATCGGAATCTGACAATTCCACTTCCAGCGGTTTTTCTGTACCCGGCTGGGTGATGGTAATCTTGCGCGTAGCACCGGTTGTGTCGCCTAACGCCTCGGTATTGCTGGTAATGGTTCCTGTCGTCAGAGACTGTGCTTTTGCAAGCTGATTGACGTTTACCGTATAAGAGCCGATAGCTGCGTCCGATGTTGTTGTCGCAGTGAATGCTGTGTTGGTGCTACTAACAGAGGTGGAGTTCCAGGTCGTCGTTTTACCCAGTGCCGCAGTGGCTGTTTGCAGACTGGTCATGGCGCTCTGCAGTTTGCCGTATGCGCTTAATTGCGCGTTATACGTCGTTTGCTGGGAAGTGATCGTCGTCAGCTTGGTTCTTTCCGCTGCTTCTAACTGATTGTACAAATCCCCGAGTCCTGCAGAACCTATCCCGAGATTACTGATAGTAGCCATGCATATTTTCCTTAAAAGACGAAAGTAGTTCAGAACTCTTTATCGGCGTCTTGGCGTAAAAGTTTACGGCCTGGAAAAAAAAATAATCTACGAATAAGCCGCCACTGAATAGGGTATATGAAGGGATTGCCGCGGGTATTGGACGCTACCAGAAAACATAAATCGCTCTTGATGGTTGGCAGGAAGCACGAAAATGGCGAGGTTCGTTTGCGTTAGGGAGGAGCTTTTCAGAAAGGGTTACAAGCGAATTTTTAATAAAATTGTATAATTATCAACACATTAAAAATTTTTAAAAATTGATTCTAAAGTCTTTTGGCGACCCGTCGATAACCTTGTTGACGGTGAGAGACGCCGTGAGTGTTAGGCACCGAAACCTAAACCCAATTTTGAAGGAAAGAAAATTATGGCAGTTATCAATACTAACCTGTTGTCCCTGACTACTCAGAACAACCTGAACAAATCTCAGTCTTCCCTGGGTACTGCAATCGAGCGTCTGTCCTCCGGTCTGCGTATCAACAGCGCTAAAGACGATGCAGCAGGTCAGGCGATTTCTAACCGCTTCACCTCTAACATCAAGGGTCTGACCCAGGCTTCCCGTAACGCCAACGACGGTATCTCCCTGGCGCAGACTGCTGAAGGTTCCCTGAACGAAATCAACAACAACTTACAGCGTATTCGTGAGCTGTCAGTTCAGGCGCAGAACGGTACTAACTCTGCTTCCGACATCGACTCCATCCAGTCTGAAGTTAACCAGCGTCTGCTGGAAATCAACCGTGTTGCTCAGCAGACTCAGTTCAACGGCAGCAAAATCCTGTCCGGTAACGCTGCTGGTACAGATATTAAAATTCAGGTTGGTGCTAACGATAACGAATCTATCGATATCAGCATTAATGCTAACTCTGAGTGGAACAAACTGGGTGCTAATAAAGTCGGTAGCGATACCGGAACTCAGGCATTTGCAACTGGCATTGGTGAAACTTATGCAACTGACACCGCAACTGCAACTGTAGATGCTGGTGGTGGCGTAACTAACACATTAACCAATACTATTACTACTGCCACTGGTACGGGTACCGTAAACCTGAGCAACGTTGGTACAGATTCACGCTCCGTAAACGTGCTGGATGGTGGTTTTGACGTTCTGTCCAGCGACGTTCTGAAAAACGTTGACGCAGCAATTAAAGCAGTTGATAACCAGCGTTCAGACCTGGGTGCGATTCAGAACCGTTTCGAATCTACCATTTCTAACCTGAGCAACACCATCACCAACCTGTCTGCTGCACAGTCCCGTATTCAGGATGCTGACTACGCGACCGAAGTATCCAACATGTCTCGCGCGCAGATCCTGCAGCAGGCTGGTACTTCTGTACTGTCTCAGGCGAACCAGGTTCCACAGGGCGTTCTGTCCCTGCTGCGTTAATATCGCTTTTTGTTTGACAAAGGTCAGCCTCAGGGCTGGCCTTTTTTATTATGTGGGGATAAGCGCGAATTAAGGGTAATAAATCCAGCTCTTCCTTTAATTGGCAAGTCATGGTCTTTGCTACTCTTCCGGCATATCAAAATAAGAGGTAAATCCATGAACAGCGTGGCCAATAAGGAAACTCCGGTTGAATTTTCGCCCTCCGGAGCTCGTCGTCTTTATAGCTCTATTGAACACATCCGCGCTGCTGCGTGGTTGTACGGTGTGGAGACAACTCGCGCTCGCCATGCCTCTGTGCTAGTTCTGGGATGTGGAAAAGGAGAAGAATTACTCGCTACATCTCTTAAATACCCATACGCTACATTTGTGGGTATCGAACTAGAAACTGAAAAACGTCAGGACGTTATGCAGAGGATGCTGGCGAATGCCGGGGACAATCTTCAGCTTTATTCAGCATCACTAGAAACATTTCTTGAAGCCGATCTTGGTAAATTCGATTTTATCATTGTGCAGGGTAGCTTCTCGTATTTATCAAATTCGCTTATTGATGCGATTTTGTTTTCCTGCCACCAGCGTTTAAGCAGTAAAGGGATCATCGCGATTGACTGGTTTTGTCAACCGGGCGCTAAGTTCGCGGAAACGATCCGCGATGCGATGCAGATCCATAGTAGTCGGGCCGACAATCACACTCAGCAAATAGATCACGCCCGCGCCATGTTGGCCTGGCTTGACCAAATGACAGTTGAAACCAGCACAACGAAAAAACTGATTACTAATACTAATGAGAAATCTCAGGAACTTTCGGATGTGCTGCTTAGCCATCACTATCTGACCAGCAGTCACACCGCTAGCTATTTAGTTGAATTCAACGAGCGAATCGAGAACAACGGGCTGACTTATGTAGGCGATCTTCGGCCTGCGACTGAACATGCCAGCTGTTTTAATGATGACATTACGCAGTCTTGGCTGGAAATCTCTGACGGCACCGGGAAGATTTTAACCCAGCAATACCTGGACATTGCGGTCAACCGTACTCGACGCTTCAGCTTATTAGTGGATGCAAGCAGAAACGGTGAAGTTCTTGAAAGCATCGACTATGGCCGTCTGATGGGGATGCATTGGGCAGGAAGCTTCCGTCGCAAAAGCAAACATATTCGCCATAGCCCTAATCTTTTGGCCGGGCATGATGGGACGCCGATTGCTACGGATGATATAACTACGCTAGCGATCCTAGATATTCTGGGTGAAGCCTGGCCGCTAAGCGTCAGCTTTGAACAGCTCGTTTTCCATACTCGTCTGCCTGATGACGACCCGCTGGAGCCAGGGGAACATTCGCACCGGGAAAAAGTCCTGACTGCGCTGATCGCTCTGTTTAAAACCAATATTGCTGGCTTACACTACCAGCGTGAGGTGGAGCCTGTCTCTGAGAAACACGAGTTAAATGTCGTGCCATCTGTTACGGCACAACTTCAGGCCCAACCTGATACTAGTAGACTTATCAATCTCTGGGGCGAAATGGTGAACGTCAGCGATGAAGAGCGCACGTTGATGAATAGCGCAAAACTAAACCATGACGAAGATAATCATCAGTTGTTTGAAGGATTGATATTCAAAGGGTTATTAACATGCTCTGTCATCGGGTGGAAGCGTTATTACCAGTTGTTGGCTAACCAAGCGGATATAACTGAGGTAGGGCGCATTGCCACTGCGCTACTGCTGTTTTCCAGTAATGAAACCGCAGGTGGATTCTATTCAAGTGAGTTTGAAAAACAAGAAAAAAAAATGACACTATCCGCGCAAACTGGTACCGAGCCGGAAGTTGACGCGGATATGATCATTGAAATTAACAAACTTATTATCAAAGGTGAGAATGCTCAGGCACGTGAACTGGTGGTAGAGAAGTTGTCGATTCTTCAAAAGTCCTTAAACGGCAACTACTATCTTGTTCGTTTTTACAAACGCGTTGCGGACTACCCTGCGGTAATTCTTGCTCTTACACGTATGCTCTCATTTAATTCCACCAGTCTGTTTATCTATTCAGAGTTGGCTATGGCGTTATACGAATACCGTATGTCATGGCAGGCGGGGCGTTTAGTTAGGGCTATCTTGCGTTGCGATAATACCAGCGGCCCTGACTGGTATCTGCTGGGCACGTTGCATAAAGAGAGTAAAACGCTGGAGCGTGCGGAATATTGTGCTCGTAAAGGAGTGGAGTTAGTTCCAACCAGCAAACAAATGGTCAGCCTGTTGGGCAGTTGCCTTTGCGAACAAGCCAAAACAGACGAAGGTATTGCATTCCTGAAGCAATCGATAAAGAACCCGTTAGTCGATTTCGGTAATATGGGCTCTTTGGCGTTTATTTTGACTCATAGTGGCAATTCAACCCTTCAGGAAATATTAGAATGTCATTTAGGTTTTGCCAATGGTGCTATGCGCTGGGCAGAACAGCAGAAATTTGCGGGTTACCAACCGGTAGATAAAGATATCAACCGCAAATTACGCATTGGCTTTGTCTCAGGCGATTTCAAAGAAAACCATCCCGTTAACTTCTTCTTTTTACCCGTCTGGGATGCGCTTGATAGAAACAAATTTGCACTCTTTGCCTATAACAGCGCGCCTGCTTATGGTCGAAATGCTGGAACAGATTATTATGAGAAAACGGCAGATGGATGGAGAGAGGTTCAGCATACCAGTAACACTGAACTAGCAGAAATGATCAAACAGGATCAGATTGATATTCTTATCGACCTCGCCGGGCATACAGCGTTTAACCGCTTGATGACGTTCGCGTTAAAACCGGCGCCTGTACAGATCTCCTGGGTGGGTTATCATGCTACCACGGGCCTGCCAACTATGGATTATTACGCGACCATTTTCCCGGTACCAAAAGATCCGGCGCTTGAGGCTCAGTTCACCGAAAAACTAATTTATCTCTCACTGCCACGCAATTTTGGCACAAAAGAAAATAGCCCTGAAATAAACGAGTTACCAGCACTGGAAAATGGTTATTTCACATTCGGCAGCTTTAACCGTCCGAATAAAGTGAATGACAGCGTGCTTGATACCTGGGCAGAGATTTTGTTGGCCGTGCCAACATCACGTATGATCGTTGCCAATATGCCAATGGTCATGTGGCCAGAACTGGAGCATAAATTTAAGATTCGTGGTATCGATAAGGATCGCATCACGCTGCGTGAAGCAACCGATATGCAATCCTACCTGAAGGCGCATAACGAGGTCGATTTGCTGCTGGATACCTTCCCGTTCACTGGCGGAACGGTAACCAGCCATGCGGCGTGGATGGGGGTGCCGACAGTATCCCTTTCAGGGGAAACGCTGGTATCACGTCAGGGGGCATCAATTATGTACTCCCTGGGTTTACCTGAATTTATTGCACACAGCAAAGAAGAATACGTTGCGAATGCAGTGGGTTGGACGCAGCGTCTGAATGAACTGTATTCGATTCGTATGAATCTGCGTAACAATATGAAAATTAAACATAATCAGAAAGAAAGTATCGCGGGTTATGTTGAACAGATGCTGCATAAGTGCTGGCAAAATTATTGTGAAGGGCGTGAGCCAGAAAGTTTCTCGGTGGGCGAAATTTATGATATTAATAAATAACGCTATTCTGTAATTTTCCTTTTAAGCAGCAAGGATAAATTTTTTATCCTTGCTGCAATAAATCCACGTTTAACTTAACTCTCAAAATAACCCCCCATTCCCCCCCCTATTCACACGATTAAAAACCCTCCAGAAACGGATAATCATGCCGATAACTCAACTAACGCAGGGCTGTTTATCGTGAATTCACTCTATACCGCTGAAGGTGTAATGGATAAACACTCGCTGTGGCAGCGTTATGTTCCGCTGGTGCGCCATGAAGCATTGCGGCTTCAGGTACGTCTGCCGGCGAGTGTGGAACTGGACGATCTGCTACAAGCGGGCGGTATCGGGTTATTGAATGCAGTCGACCGATACGACGCTCTGCAAGGAACGGCATTTACGACTTACGCAGTACAGCGTATTCGTGGTGCGATGCTGGATGAACTGCGCAGCCGGGACTGGGTGCCGCGCAGCGTCCGACGCAATGCACGCGAAGTCGCGCAGGCGATGGGGCAACTGGAGCAAGAGCTCGGACGTAACGCAACGGAAACCGAAGTTGCGGATCGTCTGGGGATCACCACTGCCGACTACCGTCAGATGTTGCTCGATACCAATAATAGCCAACTCTTCTCTTACGACGAGTGGCGCGAAGAGCATGGCGATAGCATCGAACTGGTGACGGACGATCATCAGCAGGAAAACCCGTTGCACCAGTTAATGGAAGGCAACGTTCGCCAGCGCGTGATGGAAGCCATCGAGGCATTACCGGAACGCGAACAACTGGTGCTGACCCTTTATTACCAGGAAGAGCTCAATCTCAAGGAGATTGGTGCCGTGCTGGAAGTGGGGGAGTCGCGGGTTAGCCAGCTGCATAGTCAGGCCATTAAACGCTTACGTACCAAGCTGGGTAAGTTATAGGTGATCTCTGTCACCCGTTAAGTGCCGCACAACGTATTGACAACCAGGAGTTATCATGACGGTGCAGCAATCTAAAAGACGGCCATTAAGCCGCTACCTGAAAGACTTTAAACACAGCCAGACGCATTGCGCCCATTGCCATAAATTGCTCGACCGCATCACGCTGGTCCGTCGTGGAGAGATCGTCAATAAAATTGCGATCTCCCGTCTCGATACCCTGCTGGATGAAGCCGGATGGCTGGAAGAGCAAAAAGAGTGGGTGGCGCTATGTCGTTTTTGTGGCGATCTGCACTGCAAAGAGCAGAGCGACTTTTTCGACATTATCGGCTTCAAGCAGTTCCTGTTTGAACAGACTGAGATGAGCCATGGAACGGTGCGGGAATACGTTGTCCGTCTGCGTCGCCTTGGCCAGCATCTGACCTCGCTAAATACTTCCCGCGAGCTTTTGACCGACGGCTATCTGGACGAAAATCTGGAGCCGTGGCTGCCTGCGACCAGCACCAACAACTACCGGATTGCGCTGCGCAAATATGCGCAATATAAATCGCAAATGCCGGCGACGGTGAAGCAGAAAGTCCACCGTGAAACAACTACTGATATATATTAAAAATGAATAACATGTAGCGGAGTCGTGTTTGACCTTATGGCTGAACACCCTACACTACACTCAAAATTCCAAAGATATCGGGGTATGTATGAAATTTGCACTTCTGGGTCGTCAGGCGCTGATGGGTGTAATGGCCGTTGCGCTGGTTGCGGGTATGAGCGTGAAGACCTTCGCAGCAGAAGGCCTTTTAAATAAAGTTAAAGAGCGCGGCACGCTGCTGGTTGGGCTGGAAGGAACCTATCCTCCGTTCAGCTTCCAGGGTGACGACGGAAAACTGACCGGTTTTGAAGTGGAGTTCGCCGAAGAGCTGGCAAAACACCTCGGCGTTAAAGCGTCCCTGAAGCCGACCAAATGGGACGGCATGCTGGCGTCGCTGGACTCAAAACGTATCGATGTGGTGATTAACCAGGTCACCATCTCTGACGAACGTAAGAAAAAATATGACTTCTCCACCCCGTATACCGTATCCGGTATCCAGGCGCTGGTGAAAAAAGGCAACGAAGGTTCAATTAAAACTGCCGCCGATCTGAAAGGCAAAAAAGTCGGTGTTGGTCTGGGTACTAACTACGAAGAGTGGCTGCGCCAGAACGTGCAGGGCGTTGATATTCGTACCTATGATGATGACCCGACCAAGTACCAGGATCTGCGCGTAGGCCGTATCGATGCCATTCTGGTTGACCGTCTGGCGGCGCTGGATCTGGTGAAGAAAACCAAAGATACCCTGGCCGTAGCCGGTGAGGCCTTCTCCCGTCAGGAAGCTGGCGTGGCGATCCGCAAGGACAACGAAGATCTGGTGAAAGCCGTTGATGGCGCCATTGCAGAAATGCAGAAAGACGGCAGCCTGAAGGCGCTGTCCGAAAAATGGTTCGGGGCAGACGTCACAAAGTAAGCAGTTGACTGAAAAAAAAGGCGCTTTGATAAGCGCCTTTTTTATTTCCTCGCCGTCAGCGTGCATAATTAAAAAATCAGAATAAGACAGGGTTATGGAGGTTTTCATGTCATTACAGAATCTGACGCGTTTTCCGCGCCTGGAATTTATCGGCGCGCCGACGCCACTGGAGTACTTGCCGCGCTTATCGGACTATCTCGGGCGCGACATCCTTATCAAACGTGATGACGTGACGCCCATGGCAATGGGTGGCAACAAACTGCGTAAGCTGGAGTTCCTGGCGGCGGATGCGCTGCGCGAGGGGGCCGACACGCTGATTACCGCCGGTGCCATCCAGTCGAACCACGTGCGCCAGACCGCGGCCGTAGCGGCAAAACTGGGGCTGCACTGTATCGCCCTGCTGGAAAACCCAATCGGCACGAAGGCGGAAAACTACCTCAGCAACGGCAACCGTCTGCTGCTGGACCTGTTCAACGTGCAGGTGGAGATGTGCGACGCGCTGACCGATCCTGTGGCGCAGCTGAACGAACTCGCGACCCGCGTTGAAGCCCAGGGATTTCGTCCTTATGTGATCCCGGTCGGTGGTTCGAACGCGCTGGGTGCGCTGGGATACGTCGAAAGCGCGCTGGAGATTGCCCAGCAGTGTGAAGGGGCGGTTGGCATCACCTCGGTCGTTGTGGCCTCCGGCAGTGCAGGCACCCATGCCGGGCTGGCGGTAGGGCTGGAGCAGCTCATGCCCGAGGTTGAACTGATTGGCGTCACCGTGTCACGCAGTATTGCCGATCAAAAACCGAAGGTGGTGACGCTGCAACAGGCAGTGGCGCAGCAGCTGGAGGTGAGCGCGAAGGCGGATATCATTCTGTGGGATGACTATTTTGCGCCGGGCTACGGCACGCCAAACGATGAAGGCACGGAAGCGGTCAAACTGCTGGCTCGTCTGGAAGGGATCCTGCTGGATCCGGTCTATACCGGCAAAGCCATGGCCGGCCTTATCGACGGCATCGAACAGAAGCGCTTCAAAGATGAAGGTCCGATACTGTTCATTCATACCGGCGGGGCGCCCGCTCTCTTTGCCTATCATCCTCATGTCTAAATCACAGGCAGAAAAATCATAATGCAAGAAAGTATACAACTGGTGATTGATTCGTTGCCCTTCCTGCTGAAAGGCGCAGTGTTTACGCTGCAACTGAGTATTGGCGGGATGTTTTTTGGTCTGGTGCTGGGCTTTGTGCTGGCGTTAATGCGCCTGTCGCCTCTGCTGCCTTTACGCTGGCTGGCGCGTTTTTATATTTCCGTGTTCCGCGGTACGCCGCTGATTGCCCAGCTTTTTATGATCTACTACGGCCTGCCGCAGTTTGGTATCGAGCTTGATCCGATCCCGGCGGCGATGATTGGCCTGTCGCTCAACACTGCCGCCTATGCAGCCGAAACCCTTCGTGCGGCCATCTCCTCTATTGATAAAGGCCAGTGGGAAGCCGCGGCCAGTATTGGCATGACGCCGTGGCAAACCCTGCGCCGGGCGATTCTGCCCCAGGCCGCGCGCGTGGCGCTGCCGCCGCTGAGCAACAGCTTTATCAGCCTGGTGAAAGACACCTCGCTGGCGGCCACCATCCAGGTGCCGGAGCTGTTCCGCCAGGCGCAGCTGATTACCTCGCGCACCCTGGAGGTCTTTACCATGTATCTGGCCGCCTCGCTGATCTACTGGATCATGGCGACGGTGC
The DNA here is from genome assembly GCF_023639785.1 of Leclercia adecarboxylata. Classification (NCBI taxonomy): domain Bacteria; kingdom Pseudomonadati; phylum Pseudomonadota; class Gammaproteobacteria; order Enterobacterales; family Enterobacteriaceae; genus Leclercia; species Leclercia adecarboxylata. The sequence continues at coordinate 2,948,205 of NZ_CP098325.1, read as the reverse complement.
TGTCGGCGCTGCAAAACTATTTTGAAAACCAGCTTAACCGCCAGGAGCGTGATCCGAAATGAGTGCTATCGACGTTAAAAACCTGGTGAAGAAATTTCACGGCCAGACGGTGCTGCACGGCATCGATCTGGAAGTGCAGGAGGGGGAAGTGGTGGCGATTATCGGGCCTAGCGGTTCCGGTAAAACCACGCTGCTGCGCAGTATTAACCTGCTGGAACACCCTGAAGGCGGCACCATCCGCGTGGGGGATATCACCATTGATACCAGTAAATCGCTGGGTCAGCAAAAGGGGCTGATCCGTCGTCTGCGCCAGCACGTTGGCTTCGTTTTCCAGAGTTTTAATCTCTTTCCCCATCGCACGGTGCTGGAAAACATTATTGAAGGGCCGGTGATTGTCAAAGGCGAACCCAAAGAGGAGGCCACCGCCCGCGCTCGCGAGCTGCTGGCAAAAGTGGGGCTTTCCGGTAAAGAGACCAGCTACCCGCGCCGTCTCTCCGGTGGGCAGCAACAGCGTGTGGCCATTGCCCGCGCGCTGGCCATGCGCCCAGACGTGATCCTGTTTGATGAACCGACCTCCGCGCTGGATCCGGAGCTGGTGGGGGAGGTACTGAATGCCATCCGCCAGCTGGCGCAGGAGAAACGTACCCTGGTGATAGTGACCCATGAGATGAGTTTTGCCCGTGACGTCGCGGACAGGGCGATATTTATGGATCAGGGGCGTATCGTTGAGCAGGGCCCGGCAAAAGTGCTATTTGCTAATCCTCAGCAGCCTCGCACCCGGCAATTTCTGGAAAAATTCCTGATGCAGTAGCATATTTGTTTTTAATTGCTCCGGAATTAATCTCCGGAGCAAAATATTCACTCCTCAAATGAATGCTCCCGCGATTTTATCCCGCCATAATCAGCCTAAGTGCATAAAATGTGTAGATAATTACCCTGGGGTCGATATTTTATACATATAAATAAGATTTATGTGTTAATTTAAGAAATCATAATAATGATTATCTTTTACAGGGGTTTCTTTCAGCAGGTATGAAGGATTTAGACTTTTTTACATGGCGACGGGAATGCTATCTCCGATTTCAGGAGATGACAGCAGCCGACGAGGTATATCCCGAACTTCAGCGACAAACTCAGAGCCTGGGATACGATTTCTTTGCCCTCTGCGTTCGTCATCCGGTACCGTTCACACGACCCAAAGTGTCGGTGCATTCCACCTATCCGCAGCAGTGGATGGCGCAGTATCAGGCGGAAAATTATTTCGCCATCGATCCGGTGCTGAAACCCGAGAATTTCGTTCACGGACATTTACCCTGGAACGATGCTCTGTTCGCAGATGCCCAGTCCTTATGGGATGGCGCGCGTGACCATGGACTGCGTAAAGGGATCACTCAGTGTCTGATGTTGCCTAATCATTCGATGGGCTTTCTCTCGGTCTCCAGTACCAGCCTGTCAGCGAACATGATTGCGGGGGAAGTGGTTGAAATGCGGCTGCAAATGCTGGTGCAAATGGCATTGACGACGCTGCTGCGGCTGGAGCATGAAATGGTGACGCCACCGGAAATGAAATTCAGCAAGCGCGAGAAAGAAATTCTGAAGTGGACAGCGGAAGGGAAGACCTCGGCAGAAATAGCCATCATTCTGTCTATTTCTGAAAATACGGTGAATTTCCATCAGAAGAATATGCAGAAGAAATTCAATGCGCCAAACAAGACGCAGATTGCCTGCTATGCGGCGGCGACGGGGATTATCTGACTACACTTCTGTTCTGCGTGGCAGACGAGGAAACGGCTGAATGCATTGCGTTCAGCCGTTTTTGTTTTATTGACGGTAAGCTTGCTTGATTTGCTTAACGGTGCTGGAAAATACTTCAGCCTGAGACGGATCTTCCATCTGCGCAATCTGGCGTTCCATCTTAAGGATCACACGACCCGCGTCCGCCTGGCCCATTGCCTGCAGCATCAGGGTCAGCAGAGATTTCAGGCAGGAGACTTCCTGTGCCAGTTCTTGATTATTCTCAGCAGTGGCAAAATCAGGTGTGCTCATTTATTTTCCTCATCATAAAAACGGCGCTGGAGCGCATAGATCAAAGTTCAAGGCGGCGGAGTATACCACAAGCCATCAAGAAAAATGCAGTGGTTGTTTTTTGTGCTTATCCCCGTTTTGTTTATTTAATTAAACCGCCGTCTGCTCTGCGGTTTTTGCGAGTTCATCCCCTGATTAATGTTTGGATAAGGTGATGTAAACGTTAATTATTGTTACAAAATTATTGGGGGCATTATAAAACAGGAAAAATAGCCCTTAAATTTCGTCAATTTTTGAAAACTTCATGCTTAAAAGCGATCATAGAACCGCATTGAGCAAGGTTTCCGTTTCCAGTTGATGTACAAGTTAATTTCCAAAAAAAAGAGTCTTTTCGCAGGCATGCATTTTTTAACGTTTTTAGTTTGCGATAAAAAACGTTAATATAAGCCGAATTAACTGTCTGTAGCGTTATCCCTATTCTGGAGAATTTCCTTTGATCAACGTCCTTCTTGTTGATGACCACGAACTGGTGCGCGCAGGGATACGACGCATTCTTGAAGATATTAAAGGTATAAAAGTTGCTGGCGAGGCCTGCTGCGGTGAAGATGCCGTTAAATGGTGCCGGACGAATACTGCTGATGTCGTCCTGATGGACATGAACATGCCCGGTATTGGCGGCCTGGAAGCAACGCGTAAAATCGCGCGCGCCTGGGTTGATACCAAAGTGATCATGCTGACGGTTCACACCGAAAACCCTCTTCCTGCAAAAGTGATGCAGGCGGGCGCCGCGGGCTATCTGAGCAAAGGTGCTGCTCCGCAGGAAGTTGTCAACGCTATCCGGTCTGTCTATTCCGGGCAACGTTATATTGCTTCCGATATCGCGCAGCAAATGGCGCTCAGCCAGATTGAACCAGAAAAGACTGAATCACCGTTTGCCAGTTTGTCTGAGCGAGAATTGCAGATTATGCTGATGATTACCAAAGGCCAGAAGGTGAATGAGATCTCTGAGCAGCTTAATCTCAGCCCGAAAACGGTGAACAGCTACCGCTACCGAATGTTCAGTAAACTGAACATTCATGGCGATGTCGAACTCACTCACCTGGCCATCCGTCATGGTCTGTGCAATGCCGAGACCCTAATTAGTCAGTGAGTGAAGTGTTTGAATCCAGTGCTTTCCTGAAAACCGTCACCAGCCAGCCAGGCGTCTACCGGATGTACGACGCAGGCGGGACGGTTATCTACGTCGGAAAAGCGAAAGATCTTAAAAAGCGTCTTTCCAGCTACTTCCGCAGCAATCTTGCCTCCCGCAAAACAGAAGCGCTGGTCGCTCAGATCCAGCAGATTGACGTCACTGTGACCCACACAGAGACCGAAGCGCTGTTGCTGGAGCATAACTACATCAAGCTGTATCAGCCGCGTTACAACGTGCTGCTGCGCGATGACAAATCCTATCCGTTTATTTTCCTCAGCAGCGATACCCATCCGCGGCTGGCGACCCATCGCGGGGCCAAGCACGCCAAAGGTGAATACTTCGGCCCGTTCCCTAACGGTTACGCGGTGCGGGAAACCCTGGCGCTCTTGCAGAAGATCTTCCCGATTCGCCAGTGTGAAAACAGCGTCTATCGCAACCGATCTCGCCCCTGCCTGCAGTATCAGATTGGTCGATGCCTTGGGCCGTGCGTGGAAGGACTGGTCAGCGAAGAGGAATATGCTCAGCAGGTGGAGTATGTGCGCCTGTTCCTCGCCGGAAAAGACGACCAGGTTCTGAACCAGCTGATCGCCCGCATGGAGAAGGCCAGCCAGGCGCTGAACTTCGAAGAGGCGGCGCGGATCCGCGATCAGATCCAGGCCGTGCGACGGGTTACGGAAAAACAGTTCGTCTCCAATACCGGCGACGATCTGGACGTTATTGGCGTGTCGTTTGATGCGGGTATGGCCTGCGTACACGTGCTCTTTATCCGTCAGGGCAAAGTGCTGGGCAGCCGGAGCTATTTCCCGAAGGTGCCAGGCGGTACGGAGCTGGGGGAAGTGGTCGAGACCTTTGTCGGCCAGTTCTATTTGCAGGGTAGCCAGATGCGCACCCTGCCGTCGGAAATTTTGCTCGATTTCAATCTGAGCGATAAAACGTTGCTGTCAGATTCGCTGTCGGAGCTGGCAGGGCGGCGGGTAAACGTTCAGACCAAACCGCGCGGCGATCGAGCCCGCTACCTGAAGCTGGCGCGCACCAATGCGGCAACGGCGTTGACCACCAAACTGTCGCAGCAGTCGACCGTTCATCAGCGTCTTGTTGCGCTGGCGACGGTGCTTAAGCTGCCGGAAGTGAAACGCATGGAGTGTTTCGATATCAGCCACACGATGGGGGAGCAGACCGTGGCCTCCTGCGTGGTGTTCGATGCGAACGGGCCCCTGCGTGCGGAATACCGGCGCTACAACATTACGGATATCACCCCCGGGGATGATTACGCCGCCATGAACCAGGTGCTGCGCCGCCGCTACGGTAAAGCCATCGAAGAGAGTAAGATCCCGGACGTTATCCTGATTGACGGTGGTAAAGGCCAGCTCGCCCAGGCAAAATCGGTATTCGCCGAGCTGGACGTGACCTGGGATAAGCATCATCCGCTGTTGTTAGGTGTGGCAAAAGGTACCGATCGTAAGGCCGGACTGGAAACCCTGTTCCTGGAACCGGAAGGGGAGGGCTTTAGCCTGCCGCCGGACTCGCCAGCGTTACATGTGATCCAGCATATTCGCGATGAGTCGCACGATCACGCCATTAGCGGTCACCGCAAAAAACGGGCGAAAGTAAAAAATACCAGCACGCTGGAAACGATCGAAGGGGTCGGGCCAAAACGTCGCCAGATGTTGCTGAAATATATGGGCGGTTTGCAAGGATTACTCAACGCCAGCGTAGAGGAAATCGCAAAAGTGCCAGGTATTTCGCAAGGGCTGGCAGAAAAGATCTACTACTCGTTGAAACATTGAGGGCTCTGTAGCAACATAGGGCTAATAATTACTGACAACAAACAGTTACCGTCACTATGCGATTAAATATCCCTACGTTGCTGACGCTTTTCCGCGTCGTTCTCATTCCATTCTTTGTACTGGCGTTTTATCTGCCTTTTGTCTGGGCACCTTTCGCATGTGCGCTCATCTTTTTTGTTGCGGCAGTGACCGACTGGTTTGACGGTTATCTCGCCCGTCGCTGGAACCAGAGCACCCGTTTTGGCGCCTTCCTCGACCCGGTGGCAGACAAGGTGATGGTGGCCATCGCCATGGTGCTGGTGGTTGAGCACTATCACAGCTGGTGGGTTACCCTGCCTGCGGCGACCATGATTGCCCGTGAAATTATCATCTCTGCCCTGCGTGAGTGGATGGCAGAACTGGGTAAACGCAGCAGCGTGGCGGTCTCCTGGATCGGTAAGGTTAAAACCACCGCGCAGATGGCGGCGCTGGTATGGATGCTGTGGCGTCCAAACGAATGGGTAGAGTGGGCGGGTATTGGCCTGTTTATGGTCGCAGCGGTACTGACGCTGTGGTCAATGTTGCAATATTTGAACGCCGCACGTGGCGATTTGCTTGATCAGTGATCGTTTCGACGTAATTTTCAGCAAACGATCTGTTGGGGTGAAAATTAACGTTGACTCAAAACGTCAGGTAAGTAGAATGCAACGCATCGAACGACGGCACGGTCCGTTAGTCGATAGCAAAATCAAGTGATTAGCGTAATGACTTGATGAATGCGGGAATAGCTCAGTTGGTAGAGCACGACCTTGCCAAGGTCGGGGTCGCGAGTTCGAGTCTCGTTTCCCGCTCCAAATTTAAGACGTTCGCAATAGCGGGCGTCAGTCGCAAGACAAAAGATTTAAGGCGCGTTAGCAAAGCGGTTATGTAGCGGATTGCAAATCCGTCTAGTCCGGTTCGACTCCGGAACGCGCCTCCACTTTCTTCCCGAGGCCGGATGGTGGAATCGGTAGACACAAGGGATTTAAAATCCCTCGGCGTTCGCGCTGTGTGGGTTCAAGTCCCACTCCGGCTACCATGGGAAAGACAAGAATAATCAAAGCAATAAGCAGTGTCGTGAAACCACCGAAAGGTGGTTTTTTTGTGCCTGAAATTTACCTCAGCCTCACACTTTCCTCGTAGTCAGCAAAATTAATCACCTTTCCGTTCGACCCGCTATGCATCAGGGATAACTATTCTGTTAAAAGTATTTACTCGCTCATAAAGACATCTTCGCGAGGGGGGGCAAAATGAAAATACTGGTTTGGATTACTGCGTTATTCGCCTTCGCTGTAGCGAGCGCCTGGGCTGCGGGAGATGACGATATCATCTACGACAGCCAGGGCCATCCCATCCGTCATGATAAGCAGGATGATTAGCCCGGCAGCAATGAGCTGCGTCAGGGCTTACCAAACAGACGCGAGAGCTTCGCCCCTTTCAGGAAAATAAAGGTTAACAGCAGTCCGCCCCACAGGGCCATGGTGATATAGCTGCTTACCCCCAGAATATTCAGGCCGCTCTCCAGCATCTGCAGCAGAACAAGCGCCATCACCATGCCAAAGACCTTACCAAAGCCCCCGTCCGGGTTCACCCCGCCGAGAACCGCCGCCAGAATCGACACCAGCAGGTAAGACTCACCGTAAGAGGCCTTGGCCGAATTCAGCTTCGACATCATCAGCAGCGCGGCAATCACGCACAGGACAGAAGAGAGCACATAGACCCAGATAAGGGTTTTGCGGGTGTTAATCCCGGCGTAGTGGGTCGCCTGTTCGTTAGAGCCGATCAGGTAGAGGGTTCGCCCGAAGGCGGATTTTTCGAGGATCACCCAGAGCACGATAACCACCGCCAGAAACACCAGCAGCGGCAGCGGGACACCGAGAATACTGGTGCTGTTTATCACCAGTATATAATCCGGGAAATTAGAGATCGCCGAACCTTTGGAGATCAGGATATTAATGCCCTTCAGCAGGGTCATGATGCCCAGGGTGGCTAAAATCGGCGAAACCCGCACCACGGCGATTAAAAATCCGATCGCCGACCCAATAACCAGGGCCATGACTAACCCGGCTGCCAGCACCAGCAGCAGACTGCTGAAGGTGGGCGGATAGTGGGTGGCGACCCAGGCCATCACCAGTCCGCAGGCATTCATGGTGGCGATGATCGACAGGTTTATCCCGCCGGTGAGGATAGTCACCGCCATCGCGAGGGCCAGCACCCCGAGGATCGGCATCTGTGAGGCGATGGACTGGAAGTTAGCTGACGACCAGAACACCGAAGGAATCAGGAAGCTAAAGGCGATAACGACCGCGGCGATAAGCACGGTGAGGTAAATCTCGACGCGATCCTGGGTTTTATTGGCACTCATACGACGACTCCCTGACCTTTACGCTGACTCCATGCCGTCATGCTGATGCTGGTGACGATCACGACACCGGTGACCACCGTATGCCAGTAAGAGGAGATGCCTAACAAATTGAGGCCGTTCTGTAATACGGCCAGTAAAATGACCCCCAGCAGGGTACCCAGTAAGGTGCCGCGTCCGCCGACAATACTGGTTCCGCCTAACACCACGGCGGCGAGCACCGTCAGCTCATAGCCCAGCAGGGAGTCGGGCGCGACGGTCAACACGGTGGCGGATTGCACCACGCCAGCCACCCCGGACATCAGCCCCATATAGCCATAAACAAACAGCTGCATTTTAAAGATGCCGAATCCCATCCGGGAGGCCGCCTCGCGATTCCCGCCCATGGCGTAAATCATCCGTCCGGCGCTGGTTTTATTCATGATAAAGCCGGTTAACGCCACCACCACGATAAGGGTGAGGATCGGCAGGCTTAAGCCATAGTCGTAGCCGTCCGCGGCGGTGAATTTAAACAGCATTACTCCCTCTTCAAACCACTCCGGGTAGCTGTACAGCCAGACCCCTTTGGTGAGGTAAAGCAGCAGGCCATAGAAGATATTCAGCGTTGAAATGGTGATGATAATTGAGGGCACATTGAGGCGATTGACCAGCGTGGCATTGATCAACCCGAGCAGCAGTCCCAGCCCACCGGAGAGCGCAAAAGCAATGGCAAAGTTGCCGGTGGTGCCCTGAATCAGGGTGACCATAACGTACTGGGAAATAATCGTCATGGCCGGAAAGGAGATATCGATCCCGCCGGAGATCAGCACAATAAACAGGCCGCAGGCGAGAATGGTGAGCATGGCGTAGTTGTTGATCAGATCGTAGATATTGCCAAGGGTCAGAAAGTCGCTGCTGGCAAACGACAGGTAACCGCCAATGACGATAATGGTCAGCCCTAAAAACAGCTCATGGGTTCTCACCCCGAATGTATTAGCCATTAACCACCTCCGCCAGCGCGGCTTCTGAGGTCTTTTCCGGCAGCATTTCCGCAACGATTTCGCCCTTGCGCATGACTAAAATGCGGTGGCTGTTAAAGTATGCCTCATCGATCTCATCGGTGATCATCAGCACCGTAATGCCCTGGCGGGACAGGGCGGAGATAATTTGATAGATCCCCGCTTTGTTAGCGATGTCGACCCCGACGGTGGGGGAGTCCAGGATCAGGACCTTAGGGTTGATCGCCAGCCATTTAGCAATCGCCACGCGCTGGGCGTTGCCCCCGGAGAGCGTATTTACGGGCAGATCCACGCTGCCAATTTTAATGCTTAGTTGTTCAATTAAATCGCTGACGATGCGGTCGGCTTTAGATCTGTCTAACAACTTAAACGGCGTTTTCAGGCGTCGAAGTACCGTGGAGATAATATTGTCATTGATCGACTGGTCCATCACCAGGCCGGTGCTCATCCGGTCTTCGGAGACGTAGCCGATACCGGCGTTGATGGCATCCCGGTTGCTGGCGAAGTGCACCGCTTGACCTTCCAGCAGTATCTCCCCGGCATCGGGTTGCGTAAGCCCGAACAGGCTCAGGCAGAGCTCCGTTCTGCCTGCACCCAGCAGCCCGGTAATGGCCAGAATCTCCCCCTGATGGAGCGTAAAAGAGATGTCTTTATACTGGTGCTGTTTGGTGAGGTTATTGATGGTCAGCGCCACGTCGCCCAATTTTTCTATCGGCGGCAGCACCGCATACGAAAACTCCTTCCCGGTCATCAGGTAAGCCAGTTTTTTATTGTTAATGTCGCTGGCAGGGAAGGTGCCAACCAGCGTGCCATTTTTCAGTACGCTGATGCGATCGGAGATGGAGAGCACTTCGTCCAGACGGTGACTCACAAAGACGACGCAGATATTTCGCTTTTTTAAATCGCCGATCACCCGCAGCAGGCCTTTTACCTCCTGCATGGTGAGCGAGGCGGTGGGCTCATCCATAATAATCAGCCTGGCGTCCTGGGCAAGGGCCCGGCAGATCGCCACAATCTGGCGCTGGGCAATGGGCAGGGACTCCACGTTCGCATCCAGATCCAGCTCCGCTTCAATGCTTTTCACGGTGAGCGCGGCAATGCGCCGGATCTCTTTCTTATTCACCAGCAGATTACGGTGATGCTGGTGGATACCGATGTTCTCCGCCACGGTGAGATTGGGAAACAGGGAGAGATCCTGATAGATAACCTGGATCCCGGCTTTGACCGAGTCGATGGGGGAGAGGTGGGACCAGGTTTTACCGTCAATCACGATCTCAAATCCAGGATCGGGTTTATAGACGCCGGAAATAATTTTAATCAGCGTGGATTTGCCGCAGCCGTTCTGCCCGGCCAGACAGTGAACCTCCCCGGGAAATAACGTCAACGCGATATTATCCAGCGCCTTCACACCGTAAAACGTTTTGCTGATATGACCCAGTGAAATAAACGGCTCCATGACGACCTCTTTTGGGCTCAGACGGCACGCCCTGATCTCAGGGCGTGCCAAACCAACGAATTAATACAGGCTGTCGATATTCTCTTTGGTCACGCGCAGGACTTTGTGGAATTTGATGATGCGTTTTTCGGTATCCACATCGGCTTTACCGAGGTTCGGGATCTCCAGACCCTGAGTAATCTCTTGCCCTTTCAGGACCTTATCCGCGACGGCGGTAATGGCGTAACCCGCAGAGGCCGGGTCGTAGGTGATGCCCATGGCGATATCACCGCTTTTGATCAGCGAAGCGGCCTGGGACGGGATCATCATGCCGTACACGAACACCTTGCCTTTCGCCCGTTTCTCTTTCACCGCGCGGCCCGCGCCGATGGGCCCTTGTGAGCCAAAGGAGACAATCCCCTTCATATCCGGGTGGGCTTTCATCAGGTCGATGGTGGTGCGGCGGGCATCGTCGATATTCTCGGCCACCGGCATACGGCTGGTAACCTCATGCATATCCGGGTAGTGCTCTTTCTGGTATTTCACGAACAAATCCGCCCACAGATTATGTTGTGGCACGGTCAGGCTGCCGACGTAAATAACATAGCCTCCTTTACCGCCCATGGCTTTTGCCATCTCTTCAACGTTGTCGGCTGCGAATTTTTCGTTATCGATAATTTCGACATCCCAGTTGGCGCTGGGTTGACCGGGGGATTCATTGGTTAATACCACGATGCCAGCCTCGCGCGCCTTTTTAAATACCGGCTCAAGGACATCGGCATCATTCGGGACAATACCGATCGCTGAGACTTTTTTGGCGATGAGATCTTCAATGATTTTAACCTGCTGCGGGGCGTCGGTGCTGGAAGGGCCTACCTGAGAGGCTTTAATGCCCAGATCTTTACCCGCCTGGGTGACACCTTCCCCCATGCGATTAAACCAGGGCATGCCATCAATCTTTGAAATATTTACCACTTCAATTTCTTTCGCCATTGCTGAAGTGGAAAAGACCATCAATCCGAGCAAACCAGCCGACAATAATTTTGTTAAGCACATTTTACTCATTTCATACCTCTGAATGGTGGTGAAAATAAATGACAGTGATAACGTTGTTTCGCAGTTTGACCTGGCCGCGTTCATTTTTAATATTAGGAGAAAATAATGCTTCCCTCGCAGACTTTGTCCCCGGAAATACTATGGGAAATAGCATCTTAAAGCTGCGTCTTTAAAGATTTAACAGTAGGGTTTTCATATTTATAATGTTATGGAACTACTGGCTTATGGCATGGACGATTATGCCAATGCTCTGTTTTGAGATTCCCGTCACCTATTATGATGCGCGCGGCGCGTCTGTTCTCTCACTCTGCCCGGCAATTTTCAGGGGTAATCCCCCTTTTTTTGACCTTACACCTGTACAACAGGTGCTGAAAAGCGCCTAATACCCACTCTAAAATTTCTCTCATTCACAGTTAACAGGTCTGTTATTGATGAATAAACCCCATCGCTTTGCGCCAGTGCCTGTCTGCTGTGATGTGCCTCTGTGCTGCCGGCCCGTTTCGCCGACGCCAGATTCATTTTCAAGGGACAGATAGCCATGCAGCGTCGACAATTTCTTAAAAACAGCGTTCTTCTCTCTGCCGCAGGTTTAGTGGGCCCGGCCGTGGCCAGCCAGACGGTGAAAAGCGGCTCACCGCTAGCCGCACCGGTGATGCGCCGCCGTTTTGTCTTATCGCAAACCTATAAACTTGCACCACCGCAGGGCTCCAGCGGCGTGGTAAAACTCTGGATCCCGCTTCCGGTGGATACCGCCTTTCAGCAGATGACCGGGCTGTCGTTTACCGGCAACTACCAGCAGGCATACGTCACGACTAACAATACCTACGGCGCCAAAACCCTGTTCGCCACCTGGCCGAAAAGCGAAGGCGAGCTGCTGCTCCAGCTCGATCTGGAGATCGAAACGGCAGACTGGGAGCCGCTGAAACATGACGCGCTGAAAAACTGGCAGGCACCGGAGCAGATTGTTTACCCGCTGGCGGTGAAGCCGTATCTGCTGCCAACAACGCATACCCCGGTCGATGGCCTGGTGCGCGAAACGGCGGAGAAAATCACCGCAGGCGAGACCGATCCGCTGAAGAAAGCGCGGCTGATTTACGAATGGGTCAGCAGCCATATGGAGCGTGATAACGACGTGATTGGCTGCGGCACCGGCGATGTGGCGACCATTCTGCAAAGCGGCAAGCTCAGCGGCAAATGCACCGACATCAGCTCGGTATTCGTCGCGCTGGCGCGCGCCAGCGGTATCCCGGCGCGGGAGCTTTTTGGCATCCGTCTGGGCAGAGCCAACAAGCTGGAGCGCTACTCTGCCAGCGCCTTCGGTAAAGCCGATAGCGCGGGCGTGGCGGACGTCAGCGGCGGACAGCACTGTCGGGCGGAGTTTTATCTGGCGGGTTACGGCTGGCTGCCGTGCGATCCGGCGGACGTCACCAAGATGCGTCTGGCGGAGAAAAAAGCCCATCAGGATCCGGATGTGCAGGCGGTGAACGCTTATCTGTTTGGCAACTGGGAGATGAACTGGGTGGGCTTTAACTACGGTCGCGATTTTGAACTGTACCCGGCGACAGAGCAGGGCGCAGTCAACAACTTTGGCTATCCCTATGCCGAAGTGGATGGCGATCCGCTCAATTTCTACGATCCAAAGGTGTTTGCGTATAACTATGTCTCCACCGAACAACGCTAAGGGGGCAGGTCTCACCCTGCTGACGGCAGCCGCGGCTGCCGTGACCGCCGGGCTCTGCTGTGTCGGGCCGCTGTTGTATCTGCTGTTTGGCATTTCGGCGGCCGGTTTTGCCGGGCTCAGCCAGCTTGAGTTCCTGCGCATTCCCATGATCGTGCTCTCCCTTGGGCTGATGCTGCGGGTGTTCTGGCGGCTCTATTTTTCTAAACGGCTCTGGTGTACCGGGCGCTTAACCCTGGGGCAGATGCGATTCCTGTTCTGGCTTTCGCTGCCGGTGCTGCTGCTGGTGCTGTTCTACCCCACGGTAGTGGCCTGGGTTTATGAGGTGATGGAATGAAACGACTGTTGACTGGCGTATGTTTACTGCTGCCGCTGTTTGCCCACGCTGCGAATCAAAAGGTCGTGCTGGATGTGCAGGGCATGACCTGTTCGCTGTGCGTGATTTCGGTTAACCAGGCGCTGCGTGAAACGGAAGGGGTCGTGAAGGCAAAAGCCTCATTAAAGACCCGACAAACCGAGGTTATCGTCGCGGAAGGTTTCCCGACGGAGACTTTATTAAAGGCAGTGGCAAAAACCGGTTATTCGGCATCGCTAAATCATATTGAAAAGCTGTAAATATAATGCGAATTCATTATGGTTTAATATTTAATTAGTGTATTTCGGCCTTTCCCTGAAAGCGGGAAAGGCGCATTACCACACAATGATGTATCAATTATGATGATACGCCTTCAGTTTTATAAATATACTGTTACAAGACGTTGATCTTACCGCCCGCGCACTCTATCTTTTGGTGAGTTTCTCTCTACAGCGATCCACTTTTATCCCTGTATCGCCTTTACCGGCGGTTTGTTGATCCTTGCCGTCAGCGTTTCGCTGCGACATATTGCGGGTTAGGATAAATATGAATATAACAGCCAGCAAATATACCCTCTGGATGCGCGATATTACGCTTAATCCCTGGATCGCTTTTTATTTTCTACAGTCGGTCCTGATCAACTCTTCTTTCGGCTATTCATTCAGCCCGATCTATTCGGTGGCATTTTGCTGCGTGCTGTTAGTGCTCTGGAGAATAACCCCCGGTTTGCAGAAAGGGGTTATTGCCCTCTGCACACTGCTGGCCGCCCTTTACTTTCCTTTTCAACAGGCCTATGGCGCGCCAAATTTCAATACGCTGTTAGCATTACATTCCACCAATTTTAATGAGTCCGTGGAGATCCTGACGATATTCCCGTGGCACAGCTACCTGGTGTCACTGGTTATTCTGGCGTCAGGCGTGGTTGCGCTGCGGCGCAAAATTGTACCCGGACAGGTCTGGCGCCGTGTCGATATGCTGTGTCTGGTTTTTGCCGTGCTCTGTTTCTTTATGACCCCCCTTAAAAACCTGGTGTACTGGGGACACTTTACCCTGATGGATGTGGGCTATCCGGTGTTCCGCTTTGTGAAGGACGTAGTCATCAACAATCGGGAAGTGGTCACAGAAAAAGCGCATATGCTGGAGCTGGCCAAAATGAAGGACAACTGGACCGTGCTGGCGGTAAAGCCTCGCTACCAGAACTACGTGGTAGTGATCGGCGAAAGCGCGCGCCGGGATGCGCTGGGGGCCTTTGGCGGGCAGTGGAATAATACCCCCTTTGCCAGCACCGTGAAGGGGACGCTGTTTACCGATTTCGTCGCCGCCAGCGCCTCCACGCAAACCTCCCTCGGGCATTCCCTGAGCCGGGTAAGCGGCGGCACCCCGGAGTATCAAAACAACTTCGTCACCCTGGCGAATCGCGCCGGATTTCAGACCTGGTGGTTCTCCAATCAGGGGCAGATTGGCGAGTACGACACGGCCATTGCCAGTATTGCGAAGCGTGCGGATGACGTGCAGTTTCTCAGAAAGGGTTATTACGAAGATGAAAACAATCCCCGGGATGAAGCCTTACTGCAGATGACGCAGCAGGTGCTGTCGGCTCCGCGAACGGAAACGCGGCTTATCGTCCTGCATCTGATGGGTTCTCATCCGCAGGCCTGCGAACGCACCCAGGGAAAATACGCCGAGTTTGTGCAGTCGAAAGAGACCTCCTGCTATATCTACAGCATTACCCAGACCGACGCCCTGTTAAAGCAGCTTTATCAGCAGCTGCAGAACACCGGTGAAAGTTTCTCAATGGTCTACTTCTCCGATCACGGTCTCACCTATAAGGGCCGCCTGACCGGGGGGCAATATATGGCTCACGGTGATGCTTACCAGCAAAACTATCAGGTGCCGTTTATGATCCTGTCGAGCGACGATAAAGAGCATCGCCTGATCAAAGCCCGGCGTTCCGCCAATGATTTCCTCGATTTCTTCTCGGTGTGGACCGGGATCCAGGCGAAAGAGCTGACGCCAACATACCCGTTTGTTTCTGAGCAGGAGGCGGGTAAATCCTGGGTGACCAACTTTAAGCTGCAAAAAGTGGACTATGACCAGCTCCCGGACGACCTCCATCCATAGTGATGCACAGTTATGCATAGTCATGCCAGCCAGGGAGGCCTGACTGGCCAGGGACTTTGCCTACGCGCCACCCAGATAGGCTTTTCTGACATCCTGATTGCCCAGCAGCTCTTCGCCGCTGCCGCTGAGGCGGATCTGCCCGTTGACCATCACATAACCGCGGTCGGAGAGCTTCAGGGCGTGATGCGCATTCTGCTCGACGAGGAAAATTGTCATCCCGTTGCGCGTCAGCTCCCGCAGGGTCTGGAAGATCTGCTTCACCACGATGGGCGCTAGCCCCAGGCTTGGCTCATCCAGCAGTAATAATTTGGGGCGGCTCATCAGGGCGCGGGCGATGGCCAGCATCTGCTGCTCGCCGCCGGACATGGTCATTGCCCGCTGTTTACGCCGCTCCTTCAGGCGCGGAAACAGGTCAAACATCGTCTGCAGGTCCTCCGCCGCGTACTGGTTACCAATGGGGATCGTGCCCATCAGCAGGTTCTCTTCGACGGTCATATCCGGGAAGATGCGCCGTCCTTCCGGGGCCTGGGCAATGCCCCCCGAGGCGACATAGTGGGTCGATTTATGGCTGATATCGTTGCCGCAAAAGAGGATTTGCCCGCTGCGTACCCGCGGCTGGCCGAAAATCGACATCAGCAACGTCGACTTTCCCGCCCCGTTAGCGCCGATCAGCGCCACGGTCTCGCCCGGGTGCACCTGCAGGGAGACCTGCTTCAAAGCCTGGATCACCCCGTAGTACACGTCCACCTGACGAAACTCCAGCATTGCCTCACTCATACGCTGACCTCGCTCTCGTCGGTGCCCAGATAGGCGGCAATGACTTTTTCGTCGTGCTGGATCTGCTCCGGTTTTCCCTGGGCAATCACATCCCCGTGGTCGAGCACGATGATATGATCGGAGATCTCCATCACCATCCCCATGTCATGCTCAATCAGCAGCACCGTAATGCCATGGTTATCCCGCAGATAGCGGATGATGTTGCTCAGGGTATGGGTCTCCACCGGGTTCAGCCCGGCGGCGGGCTCATCGAGACAGATCATCTCCGGCCCGGTGCACATGGCGCGGGCGATTTCGAGCCGCCGCTGCTGGCCATAAGACATCTCCCCCGCCAGCCGGTTGGCGCAGTCCACCAGGTCCACCACCTCCAGCCAGTAGAATGCCCTGTCCAGGGCGTCGCTCTCCGCCCGGCGATACGCGGGCGTGTTCAGCACCCCGGCCAGCAGGTTGCGGTTCACCCGCATGTGCTGGGCTACCAGCAGGTTCTCCACCACCGACATCTCCCGGAACAGGCGGATATTCTGGAAAGTACGCGCCAGCCCGGCCCGGTTCACCAGGTGGGTGCCGCCAAACATTTTGTAGAACAACCGCTGGCCGAACCGCGCCGGGTTGATCCAGTCACCGGGCTGGAATTTCTGTCCGAGGACCTGAATCACGTTGGTGGTTTTGCTCCGGGTGTTGAACAGAATATTGCCCCCGGAGGCCCGATAAAAACCGGTCAGGCAGTTGAATACCGTGGTTTTGCCCGCGCCGTTCGGCCCAATCAGGGCGGTGATGGAGCCGCGCTGTACCTCAAGATTGACGTCGTTTAATGCCTTAATGCCGCCAAAGTGCATCATCAGATGCTCCACGCTCAAGATGGTCCCGTTCATGGTGCCACGCCCTTACGCACCGCAAAGCCGGTGCGGTTGATGCGGATCAGCCCGCGCGGGCGCCAGATCATCATCACCACCATCAGGACGCCAAACAGCAGCACGCGGTATTCGGCAAAGGTACGCAACAGCTCCGGGGTGACGGTCAGGACAAAAGCCGCCAGCACCACCCCGACGGTGGAGCCCATCCCGCCTAACACCACGATGGCGAGGATCAGGGCCGACTCAAAAAAGGTGAACGAGGTGGGGTTAACAAACCCCTGATACGTGGCGAAGAACACCCCGGCGATCCCCGCCGTGGAGGCCCCGAGGGTAAAGGCCGAGAGCTTCACCAGCACATGGTTAAGGCCCAGGGAGCGACAGGCAATTTCGTCTTCGCGCAGCGCTTCCCAGGCGCGACCAATGGGCATCCGCGTCAGGCGGTGCTTGATGTACAGCACCAGCAGCACCACCAGCAGCAGAATGGCGTAGATAAAGATGAACTTCAGGTTAGGGTTAAACGTCAGGTTGAAAAATTCATGGAAAGGCACGCCGCCATCTTTCGCCCGGCGGCCAAACTCCAGCCCGAACAGGGTAGGGGGCGGGGCGGAGATACCGTTCGGCCCGCCGGTAAAGGTGAGCCAGTTGTTCAGCACCAGGCGGATGATCTCCCCGAAACCGAGGGTCACAATCGCCAGATAATCGCCGTGCATTCGCAGCACCGGGAAGCCGAGCAACGCGCCGGCGGCGGCGGCCATTAGCGCCGCCAGCGGCAGCATGCTCCAGAAGCCGAGCCCCAGATACTGATAACCCAGCGCCAGCCCGTAGGCGCCAATCGCGTAAAAGGCGACATAGCCCAGATCCAGCAGCCCCGCGAGCCCGACCACGATGTTCAGCCCGAGCCCGAGCAGGACGTAAATCAGGCCGAGGATCGCCACCGTCAGCACGTATTTGGTGGCGACAAACGGGAAGCAAACCGCCAGGGTGACGATCAGCGGCAGGATCCAGCGCATCCGGCTTTTGTACTCCGGCGGGCGCACGTAAACCCCCGAGTTATCGTTATCGAAACGCGCCAGCACGCGTCTGCCCGGCGCGGTCATTAAGAAGGCGCTGAGTAAAAAACGCCCGGTCATCACCGTGGCGATGATCCACACCAGCCGCCGCCCTTCGAAGTTAAAGCTGTAGCCATCCAGCACCACGCCCGCCACCGGACCAAAGATAATCAGCGCGACCATCCCGGCAAAAATGGCATCGAGGATGCAGCGTTTGAGTGAAAACCCGTCGTGATCCACGGGCTGCGAAACGATCTGTGACGTCATTTTGCTTCCCTCATACTTTGGCCACCACAGGGCGGCCAAGCAGTCCCTGAGGACGGAAAATAAGGATCACTACCAGCAATCCAAAGGAGAACACATCTTTATAATCGGAGTTCACCATGCCCGAAAACTGCGCCTCGGCAATCCCGAGGATAAGCCCCCCTAACATGGCGCCGGGCAGGGAGCCGATCCCCCCGAGCACGGCGGCGGTAAAGGCCTTAATCCCGATGATAAACCCGGCGTAAAAGTCAAAGGTGCCGTAGTTCATGGTGATCAGCACCCCCGCCAGTCCGGCCATCGCCGCGCCAATCACGAACACCAGGGAGATGATCCGGTCGGTGTTGATGCCCAGGATCGACGCCATCTTGCGGTCCTGCTGCACCGCGCGACACATCCGCCCTAAACGGGTGTTACTGATTATCCAGGTGAGCACCAGCATGCCGGTGAAGGAGGCGATCAGGATGAAGACTTTGGTGTAGGTGATCTGCACAAAGCCCTCGCCAATGTGAAAGCGCAGCACGCCGTCCAGCATGGTGGGCACCCCTTGCTGGCGCGGCCCCTGGCTTAACTGGGCGTAGTTTTGCAGGATCAGCGACATGCCGATGGCGGAGATCAGCGGGGCCAGACGCGTGGAGTTACGCAGCGGTTTATAGGCGATGCGCTCGATGGTCCAGCCGTACACCCCCGTCACCACGATGGTAAAGACCAGCGTGCCGAGGATCAGCAGCGGGAAAGATTCCAGCCCGAAGAAGGAGAGGAGCGCCAGGCCGATAGCGCAGAGGTAGGCGGAGATCATATAGACTTCGCCGTGGGCGAAATTAATCATGCCAATAATGCCGTATA
The DNA here is from genome assembly GCF_023639785.1 of Leclercia adecarboxylata. Classification (NCBI taxonomy): domain Bacteria; kingdom Pseudomonadati; phylum Pseudomonadota; class Gammaproteobacteria; order Enterobacterales; family Enterobacteriaceae; genus Leclercia; species Leclercia adecarboxylata. The sequence continues at coordinate 2,929,391 of NZ_CP098325.1, read as the reverse complement.
CCATGGTGTAGCCGATGGCTATCAATCCGTAGACGGAGCCCAGCGTTAAGCCATTGATTAACTGCTGCAGAAAGAAAGTTTCCATCATCGCGCGCTCGTGTTTCAGGCCGCGGGGGAGGCGGCCCGTTGGTTATAGTGCGTCGGTATGTCGCCATACCGACGTTGAGCGTGATTCCGTCCGGTTACTGCACTTCCTTATATTTGCCTTTGTCGTCCCACTGATACACCACGTAGTCGGAGACTTTCAGGTCGCCTTTGCTGTCCCAGGATTTTTTGCCCATTACGGTATCCACCGAATTGGCCTTCAGCCATTCGCTGGCTTTGGCCGGATCGGCACCGCCTGCGGCTTTAAAGGCCGCTGCAATGGCCTGTACAGAGGCGTAGGCGTAGAGGGTGTAGCCTTCCGGCTCGAACTTGCTGGCGCGGAACTTCTCGATCACCGCTTTGCCTTCCGGGATCAGACGCGGATCTTTGCCGAAGGTCATATAGATGCCATTGGTGTACTGCGCGCCGCCGGCGGCAGTGACCATCTCTTCGTTGACGATGCAGTCCCCGGAGAAGAATTTCGCCTGCACGCCCTGCTCACGCATCTGACGCACCAGCGGACCCGCTTCCGGATGACAGCCGCCGAAGAAGACCACGTCCGGCTTCTGGGCACCAATTTTGGTCACCAGGGCGTTAAAGTCTTTTTCACCGCGGGACAGCCCTTCGTACATCACGTCCTTAACGCCGCGTTTCGCCAGCGCCGCTTTGGTGGCATCCGCCAGACCCTGACCGTAGGTATCTTTGTCGTGGATGATCGCCACCCGTTTGGCTTTTAGCTTATCAATAATGAAATCGCTGGCGACCTGTCCCTGCTGGTCGTCGCGCCCGCACATGCGGAACATGTCGCTCATGCCCCGCTCGGTGATCTGCGGGTTAGTGGAGCCGGGGGTGATGGCCAGCACGCCCGCGTCGTTATAGACCTCAGAGGCTGGCATGGTGGAGGAGGAGCAGAAGTGGCCGACCACGGCTTTGACTTTATCCTGGTCTACCAGACGGTTGGCGACCGAGACGGCCTGTTTCGGTTCACAGGCGTCATCGCCCTGCACCAGTTTGATCTTCTCGCCATTAATGCCGCCTGCGGCGTTAATGTCTTCCGCAGCCTGGGTTGCGCCGTGCCAGTACTGATCCCCGTACGTTGCATTCGGCCCGGTAAAGGGACCCGCCACACCGATCACAATATCAGCCTGGGCGGAAAACGCCGTGACCAGGCAGCCTGCCATGACAAGAGAAAGAGGACTTCTGATGAATTTCAGCGACATTATTATGTACCTTTTCTGAGTGATTTTTTGCACGAACCCTGTGTAGTCGTACGCCCTGAGGCGTACCCAATCCAAAACGCATTGCACTAAATGGACTGCACTAAACGGACGACAAACTGCAGAAACAGGCGAGGTTGTCTGACGCATCTCCCCGACAGAACAATGTTAAGCAAAATGGTTGCCAGAACGGGCAGCGTATTGCCATGTTTAGACAATTTTCAGTATAGAGCGCCGTTTTAAGCCCCCCGGCGCCACGAAGTGAAATTACAGCGGGGATCACATCTCATTAACAACAAAGCCCATAAGTTGTGCAACGGTCACGATTTGCGCCGTTTTGCACCAGCATAGCCCGTGCAATTAGCAGGGGAGGCGCGGTTTCTGTGTTACCCTGCACGCAATTCTATTCTGCAGGAGAAGTACCATGAGCGAAGGCCCGTTAAACGAAACCGAAATGGAGTGGCTGGAAGAGACCCTGATGACCTACGGCCATGACGACGAGTCCATTATGGACGTCTCAGAACTCGACGGTATGCTGACCGCGGTACTGTCTGGCCCGGTGGTGGTGGAGCCGGACCGCTGGCTGGTGGCGGTATGGGGTGGGGAGAAAAACATTCCGCGCTGGAAGAACGAGCGCGAGATGAACCGCTTTATCGATCTCTGCTTCAAGCACATGAACGATATCGCCGAGCGTCTGAGCGACTACCCGGATCAGTTTGAACCGATGTTCGGCATGAACGATGTCGAGGGGCAAACCTATACCGTGGTGGAAGAGTGGTGCTTCGGCTATATGCGCGGCGTGGCGCTGACCGACTGGTCATCCCTGCCAGAATCCCTGCGTGCCGATCTGAATCTGATTGCGCTGCACGGTTCGGAAGAGAACTTTGAGCGTCTGGATACCTTAACGGAAGAGGAGTTCCAGGCGAGCATCGATAACATCCGCCCGGCGGCGCTTCGCCTGTATAACTACTGGAGCGCCAACCCGCAGGAGCCGGTCGCTCAGCAGCCGGTGATCAACGGGACAAAAGTGGGGCGCAACGACCCTTGTCCGTGCGGCAGCGGCAAAAAATTCAAGAACTGCTGTCTGCATTAACAGCGCTCGGCGGCGCTTCGCTTGCGCGGGCCTGCGGGGATAGCAGGCCGGGTAAGCGTGGCGCCACCCGGCGATTATTTATCCCACCTCTGGCAACAGCCCGGCTGCAATGCCGAACTGCACGAGAATTATCGCGATCCCGCAGGCAAAGACCAGACAGAGCGCAGGCTTACCCCCCGGCACCCGGTAATCGCCTTCAGGATGGTGTTTACGGCTTTGCCAGACCAGCAGCGACGGCAACAGCAGAGCCAGTACCGCCAGTGCCACCCCCGCATAACCTAACGCCATTACAAAACCCCGGGGATAGAACAGCGCAAAGGCCAGCGGCGGCAGGAAGGTGATCGCCCCGGTCTGGATACGTCCGCTGACCGTACGGCTGCGCTGGAACAGGTCTGCCAGATAATCAAACAGACCCAGTGCCACGCCGAGGAAGGAGGTCGCCAGCGCGAGGTCGGCAAAAAGATGCACCGCCAGCTCAACGTGCGGGGATGCGACCACTTCGCGCACCGCCTGCAGCAGGCCGTTCAGCCCGCTATGGCTGGCCAGCATCCCCATAAAGCTCGACGAGTTGATGCTGCCGAGCGTCACCAGCTGCCAGAAGATGTAGGCCACCAGCGGAATGGCGCTGCCGGTCATAAAGATCCAGCGCAGCTTACGCACGTTACCATTCATGTAGCTGACAATGCTCGGCACACTGCCGTGAAAACCAAACGAGGTAAAAATCACCGGGATCGCCGACAGCGCTAACCCTTTCTCCAGGGGAAGCGTCAGTAAGTTGACCTTATGAATATGCGGCGCCAGCAGCGCCAGCATCACGACCAGGAAAATGATTTTTGCCGAGAACAGGAAGCGGTTGAACAGATCCACCAGCGACGTGCCGACGCAGACCACGCCGCCGCCAATCAGGGTGAAGAAGATCACGCCGGTGGTGGGAGCGATATCGGCGTTAAACCAGTCGTTGACGCTGGAGGCAATCAGCTCCCCGGCGCCGCTGATATAGGCCGCGGTGAGGGCATACATCAGGAACATCATGCTGAAGCCAGCGATCCACTGACCAAACCGCCCCAGATAACGCCCGGCAAGCGTCCCCAGCCCGGTATCGGCGGGAACGTGCTGATACACCTCAAGCAGCAGCAGGGCGGTGTAACACATCAGCGCCCACAGAACGCCCAATAATACCAGCGTTACGCCAAAGCCGACGCCCGCCGCCGCCAGCGGCATCGCCAGCATCCCCGCGCCAATCGTCGTTCCGGCGACGATAAAAATACTACCCAGCGTTCTGTTCTTCACGTTTTCCTCTAAAACCCGACGTCATGACGACAAAATCTGCGGCGCAGAGTAAGGGAAAAGCGAAGCTTCGTCAAACCGGCGTTACAACCTCTGTAAATTTAACTTTACGAGTTTAGCTTTAGTCCAGCCCAGGTCGTATGTCCATAAAAGGGGGTTATTCACCCGGTTCATAAGCGACGTTTCTTATAAATAATCAAAAAAGTGAGGCGGCGATGGCGGGGAGGGTAGAGAGAGGTTGGTTTAATACAACATAAAACTGCGCCATTAATAATAACGCGGCGCCTGAAGGCGCCGCACGAATATTAATTTTGCCCGTCGAGCGTCGACAGCTCTTTATCAATAAAGTACAGCCCTTCACCCGACTGACCGGCCAGCGACAATTTATCGAGAACGGATTTAAACAGTTTCTCTTCTTCATGCTGTTCTGCCACATACCACTGCAGGAAATTAAAGGTGCCATAATCCTGGCTGGTCATGGCCGCATGAACCAGTTCATTAATTTTCCGGGTGATCAGCTGTTCGTGCTCGTAGGTGGCGCGGAACAGTTCGTCCAGCGACGCATACTCTGCGAACGGCGATGCCACCTGACTGATGCGTGGCAGACTGCCGGTATCGGTAAGATAATCAAAGAGACGCTGCATGTGGGTCATCTCTTCCTGCGCGTGACGACGCATAAATGCCGCCGCGCCTTCGAAACTGTGATAGCTACACCAGGCGCTCATCTGTTGGTAAAGCAGGGAGGAGTAAAGCTCGAGATTCATTTGCTCATTGAGCTTGTCGATCATTTCAGTTTTAAGCATGGTGTAGCTCCGTTTTATTATTAACAGGTCAACGTGAGCGCCACTATAATTTGTTATTAATTTATTTGCAAAAAGTAAAATAAATATTTGAATAACCAAAATACGAATGGGAATAAAACGCATTGCGGCTATTCTATATTTATTAATGAGAATTATTCTGTTTCGTGTTTATAATATTATTGCCAGCATAAGCGCTGGCAACCCAATTAATAATAAGCGGACGTGGTGACGGCAGGCGCGGGGGCATAGCCGTGGCACTGGTACTGGATAGTCACGGTTTTATTCAGACACAGCGAGCCGCTGATCACGCTACAGGTTTCGATCGGCTGACCGTAAGCCTGAGCCGTGCTGTATCCCATGGCCTGACATTCGCGGGTCGCGGTGCCGCTTGTGACATAAGCATCATCATACGAGGTCTGGAACAGGGGCTGACCATAATCGAGCCTGACGACCCCCGAGTTGACATCGACGCTGCGGACTTCAGCCTTGCGGGTGATGCCGCAACCGGCCAGTAACAGCACCAGTCCGACCGTGCATAATCTCTTCATAGAACACTCTGAATGCGTTGAAATAACCTATACTAGCGCCATACGCGTAGCGCAATGCCTGGAATAACCGCCTGTTCTGTCCCTTCTCTTTGCCACGAGCATCCCTCTCCTTCAATGATATGTCACTTGCTTATGAGTCGGCGGTAAAAACCCTTTCGATCATAAAATTGTGAGCGCATCTTTGTTTTTTGAAACTATTTTTCACTTAATTTGAAAGTGTGTTTGCTTAGTAGTAAGGTTTAACAGGTAAGCTATTCACAGCGGGGTGCCCCGCATCGCATTCAGGAGACGAAGAATGAAAATTGCACTGATGATGGAAAACAGCCAGGCGCCAAAAAACGCCATCATCCTCAAGGAATTGAACGCCGTTGCTGATGAGAAAGGTTTCCCTGTTTATAACGTTGGGATGAGCGACGAAAACGATCACCACCTGACCTATATCCACCTGGGGATCATGGCGAGCATCCTGCTGAATTCAAAAGCAGTTGATTTCGTGGTGACCGGCTGCGGTACCGGCCAGGGCGCGCTGATGTCCCTGAACATCCATCCGGGCGTGGTGTGTGGTTACTGCATCGATCCGGCTGACGCCTTCCTGTTTGCGCAGATCAACAACGGTAACGCGCTCTCCCTGCCATTTGCTAAAGGCTTCGGCTGGGGCGCAGAGCTGAACGTGCGCTTTATCTTTGAAAAAGCCTTTACCGGCCGCAAAGGCGAAGGGTATCCGCCAGAGCGTAAAGAGCCTCAGGTGCGTAACGCGGGCATCCTGAACCAGGTGAAAGCGGCTGTCGTGAAAGAGAACTATCTCGACACCCTGCGCGCTATCGATCCTGAGCTGGTCAAAACCGCAGTAACCGGTCAGCGCTTCCAGCAGTGCTTCTTCGAGAACTGCCAGGACAAAGAGATTGAAGCCTTTGTTCGCGGCATTATCGGCTAAGTTGCCAGAGCCAGTAAAAAGCCAGCTTGCGCTGGCTTTTTTTATGCCTGTTTTCTGGATACCGCGCTGCCGGCATCCTTCACCAGCCGCAGCGTATCCACCATCCCCAGCAGACACACCAGCGCAATGGCCACAAACGCCAGCCGGAAACTGATCCCCGGCAGCGATTCCATTCCCAGCCACCCGCTGATCAGTTCGCCGATACGGATCCCGATGGCACCGAGCGTAATCCCCAGCCCAACCGCCAGCTGCGTCGCGGTGGAGAACAGCGTGTTGGCATAGCTCATCTGCGGCGAAGGCACGTCGGCAAAGGCGAGGGTGCTGATGGCGGTAAACTGGATAGAACGGAAAACGCCCCCGAGATAAAGGATCAGCATGATGACCCACACCGGGGTTTGCGGCGTCAGGAAGGCGCAGGCCAGCAGGGCCAGCACGTTCAGCGCGCCGTTAATCAGCAGCAGCTTTTTGAACCCCAGCCCGCGCAGCAGCGGCGTGGTCGCAGGTTTTATGGTCAGGTTGCCGACGAACACCGCCAGCACCAGTAAACCCGAGTGGAACGCGTCCATCCCGAATCCCACCTGAAAGAGCAGCGGCAGCAAAAAGGGCACGGCGCTGATGGAGGCGCGAAACAGCGAGCCACCAAACATCGTCACGCGAAAGGTGGGCACCTGAAGGGCATCGAGGCGGATCATCGGCCATTCGGCGCGTCGGAAATGGCGCAGGGCATAGATCATCGTCACCACGCCAGTCGCCAGCAGCGCAAGGGTCACATCCGTGTTCACCTGCTCCGCCCCCATCATCTCCATGGCATAGACCAGGCTCACCATCGCCACCGAGGTGGCGATAAAGCCAGGCGTATCGAACGGGCGGCGGGTCTCTTCACAGATATCCGGGATGATGCGCAGCGCCAGCGCGATAGCTATCAGCCCCAGGGGAACGTTAATAAAGAAGATCCAGCGCCAGCTGGCGTAGCTGGTAATAAACCCACCCAGCGGCGGGCCGATGATGGGGGCCACCAGTGCGGGCCAGGTGAGGGTGGCGATGGCGGTAATCAACAGATGTTTTGGCGTGGTGCGCAGCACGGCAAGGCGACCTACCGGCACCATCAGTGCGCCGCCCATCCCCTGCAGCACGCGCATGGCGACAAACTGGTCGACGCTGGTGGCGAGACCGCACAGCACCGAGGCAAGGGTGAAGATGGCCAGGGCGAGGGTAAAGACCTTGCGGGCGCCGAAGCGATCGGCGATCCAGCCGCTGGCCGGAATCAGTACCGCGAGCGTGATGAGATAGGCGCTGATCCCGATGTTGAGATCCACCGCCTGCACGCCAAAGCTCTTTGCCATATCGGGCAGCGCCGTGGCGATCACCGTGCCGTCCAGGAACTCCATAAAGAATGCGCCAGCCACTAACAGCGCAGCGGGGGAGATCCCGCTTGCCGCTTTGCCGGAGAGTTTCTCGGTCATTTTTCCTCTGCCGCTTAAACTTTTTTTTAAAAATTTACAGGAACATTTGTCCGGTAACGCTATGAATTATATTTATTTTTAATCGGAACGCTGTTTTGCTTTAAATAAACTGGCGTGATGAATATCACAAAAAGATTGATTTTTGTGATGTAGGTCATATTATAAGCGCATCAACGATAACACCTGCATAACATTTAGCCGGAGCATAATGATGAAATTGCGCAAAATCCTGAAAAGCATGTTCGAATCCTACTGCAAGACCTTCAAGGACGTACCGCCAGGCGCGATGTTCTGATAAAAAACCTGCTTCGGCAGGTTTTTTTGTGCCTGTACGCCGCATCAATGCTGACGTTTTGCTACTATGGCGGCCTTTCAAACAGGAGAAGCCTATGTCTCAAAACCTCAGTGCCGATCAGGAACTGATCTCTGACGTCGTTGCATGCCAGCTGGTCATCAAACAAATCCTTGATGTGATTGAAATCATCGCCCCCGCAGAGGTGCGCGAAAAGATGTCGAGCCAGCTGAAAAACATCGATTTCGCCAGTAATCCTGCTTCAGCCGACCCTGTCACGCTGCGCGCCGTGCAGAAAGCCATTGCGCTGATTGAGCTGAAGTTTACGCCGCAGGGCGAATCTCACTAAAATAAACCGACGTTTCGAATTTAGAAATGGTTTTGTGAAAATAATGATAACGGGCGACGAGCGTCGCCCGGAATGCGCGTTACATGAAGGTCTGGACCAGCAGGTAGCTCATCGCACAGGCACAGCTTACCCCGATAAGCCCCGGCAAAATGAAGCTGTGGTTGATGATGAACTTGCCGATGCGCGTGGTGCCCGAGCGGTCAAAGCCGATGCAGGCGAGATCGCTGGGGTAGGTGGGCAGCACAAAATAGCCGTACGACGCCGGGAAGAAGGCAATCAGCATTTTCGGCTCAATCCCCAGCATTAACCCCATGGGCGCCACCGCCGTCAACGCGGCCGCCTGGCTGTTGACCAGTTTCGATACCAGGAACAGCACTATCGCATAGGTCCAGGGGTGACTTTTTACCACCCCTTCCAGGGCCATCTTCAGCTCCTCCAGATGCGCCTGGAAAAAGGTGTCGCTCATCCATGCCACGCCAAATACCGAGAAGATCGCCACCATCCCGGCCTTAAACACCGCGCCGTTTGAGATGGACCCGGGATTAACCTTGCAGACCATCAGCATCACGGCCCCGGCAATCAGCATCATCATCTGGATCACCAGGTTCATCGACAGCGCCGTCATTTTGCCTTTCACTTCAAAGGCCGGACGCAGCTCGGGCAGGGCGCCCAGAAGCACCACCACGGCGATACCGGCAAAGAAGATCCAGGTAGACCACCAGGCCTGCTTCGGGAAACGCTGATTCATTAGCGTCTCGGTGGTGCCATAAATAAATTTACGCTGCTCGGGGTCCTGCAACCGGGCCTGAAACTCTTCGTCGTCGGCCAGATCTTTGCCGCGGCGCAAACTCCATAAGGCAGCAATCGCCACGCCGAACAGCGAGGCCGGGACGGAAACAGCGAGGATCTCCAGAATGCCAAACGCATGGCCAATCCCGTGCTGCGCGGCCAGGATCGACACCAGCGACACCACGGCGACCGAGACCGGGGATGCGGTGATGGCCATCTGCGAGGCAATGGATGCGACGGCCATAGGCCGCTCCGGGCGGATACCTTTTTTCAGCGCGATATCGGCAATGATCGGGAACATGGTGTAGACCACATGTCCGGTGCCGCACAGAAAGGTCAGCATCCAGGTGGTGAAGGGGGCGAGCAGGGTAATGTGTTGCGGATGCCGCCGCAGCAGACGTTCGGCACACTGCATCATCACGTTCAGCCCCCCGGCGGTCTGTAGGGTGGCCGCGCAGCCGATGACCGCCAGGATCGTCAGCATCACATCCACCGGCGGTTTGCCGGGCTGTAAACCAAAGACAAACGTAAGAATAAAAAGGCCAATGCCGCTTATCAGGCCCAGCCCCATACCACCGAACCGGGTGCCGATTAACAGGCACAAGATAATGACCAGAAACTCAACGGTAACCATGAATATCCCTCGTATAAAGAAAGCGAAATTTTGCTAAATCATTACACGAAGTAAGGTTATTCAGTGGGAGCCAGATCTGATTTGTTAAAGTTTAATAAAAGCAGTGGGTTGGCAACGTTTCTGTAACAAAAATACCCGGCAGAGGCCGGGTATTAAGCATGATGCGCGGGATCAGTGATGCTGGTGGTCAACAATATTGAGCAGGTGACGATCGGTCTGTTCCAGACCCACGCCGGTGCGGCGCGCCTGACGAATTTCTTCGAGAATGGTTTTCAGTAAAACGCCATCCTGCAGCTGATCTTTTTCAATATCATTCAGGAAGTTGAGCGTGGAAATATCCTGCATTTTACGCGCTTCATCGGTTAACTGATGCAGCGTCTGGCAGCGTTGCTCGTACTCTTCCAGGGTGCGCTGAAAAACAGCTTCCAGGCAGGTGCAGTATTCAGCCGACATATCCACCGGTTTCAGTACCGGCATAGCGCCTGATTGTTTCAGAAAATCGAAAACGCGCATCATCTGCGTGACGTTGCTCTGTGCCTGGGAGCGCAGGAAGGTAGCGGAACCATTTAGCTTATGTTCTGAACACCATTCGCTGAGGTGCAAATAGAGATTTGAGGCGTGAAACTCAAGGTTCATTTGCGTATTGAGCTTGTTGATCATATCCGAGACTGCCATAACCATTCCCTTTTCTTCGTTTATGTAACCTGGTAAATCATCAGCATTAATGATAGTTCACCACAGAATAAAGATATTCCGTTCTCCGTGTATGTGATCCGATATTCATTTCTGGCACCGGATAAATTCATCATATCAGCCGCATCGTTATAAGAAAATCCTTATAAATATATCCTTACTAAACCTTACTTTTCACGGGTTAATAAAAAAGGTTTATGAAAATAAAGAGCGTAAAAAACTCTAGGACAATGAAAATTAAGGAAATTTATTGGGGTTATCTTGTTGTGGCGATAGCATTTTTCGATGAGTAATTTGATTAATCGAAAAAATGTGCTTAGCAGACACATCAACACTTATTAATACGCAGAGAGTGGGATAATTCTTACTATTAATTTCTTTTTACAACTGTAGAAAATTGCGCAGGATCATTTTTGCAGAAAATAGTGCGTAATGTGATCGCGCAGGGAGTTTAACCCTCTGCGCTCTGTAAAAATGAAACATTGTTTTATGTTTCATTGATTGGAGTACATCATGGCAAAAGTTGCGGTGCTGCTGGCACCCGGATTTGAAGAGGCGGAAGCGATTATCACCATTGATATCCTGCGTCGCCTGCACATTGAGGTAGAAACCCTGGCCTGCGCCGAATCGCGCGCGGTGGTGAGCTACCATACTATCCCGATGGTTGCGGACAGCACTCTCAGCGAAAAAATCGACAGTCGCTACGACGCCGTCGTGTTACCGGGTGGCCCGCAGGGGAGCGTGAATCTGGCCGCCAGTGCCGACGTGGTGCGCTTTGTGACGGCACATGACGACGCGGGTAAATTCATCGCCCCCATCTGTTCTGCTGCGGCGCGCGTGCTGGGCGGTAATGGCCTGCTGAAAGGCCGTCGCTACGTCTGTTCGGGCGATCTCTGGCAGGATATCGGGGATGGCGAATATGTCGATGCCCCGGTAGTGGAGGATGGCAACCTCATCAGCGGCAAGGGGTTAGGCCATGCCTTCGACTTCGCCCTGATTCTCTCTGCCCGCCTGCTGGGCGATGAGGCGCCGGTGCGCGATCACGCCGGTCACATCTACTATCCCTGGTAACAATGGGCCGGGCGCCAGCGCGCCCGGATCACAAGGATTTCTTAGCTAATCTTATGGACTAATCTGCTTTTGCCCTTTCTAATTGTCCGACAAATACCCGCATAGTTATGTCATTTTTCGCTGAATGTATGTACGCAATTACTGTAATTCTGCGGTGTGATGGCGCTCTCTTATGGATGATTAATTTCCCGCTAAAACTATCACAAGCAAATGCGCTTCCTGCACAACTGGCGCTAATGCCTTGTTTTAAGTCCGATTAAACAAATTTTAGTTGTTTTTCCCCTACAAAATAGAACGCTAAAGCTGGAGTTAACCATGCACAAATTTACTAAAGCGCTGGCGGCCATCGGTCTGGCCGCCGTTATGTCACAATCCGCTATGGCGGAGAACTTAAAGCTCGGTTTTCTCGTCAAGCAACCGGAAGAGCCCTGGTTCCAGACGGAGTGGAAATTTGCCGATAAAGCCGGGAAAGATTTGGGCTTTGAGGTGATCAAAATTGCCGTGCCGGACGGTGAGAAAACGCTGAACGCCATCGACAGCCTGGCAGCCAGCGGCGCGAAAGGGTTTGTCATCTGTACTCCGGATCCCAAACTGGGTTCCGCTATCGTGGCGAAAGCGCGTGGCTATGACATGAAGGTCATCGCGGTGGACGATCAGTTCGTCAACGCCAAAGGCGCGCCGATGGATACCGTCCCGCTGGTGATGATGGCGGCGACCAAAATCGGCGAGCGTCAGGGCCAGGAGCTGTATAAAGAGATGCAAAAACGCGGCTGGGACGTGAAAGACACCGCGGTCATGGCGATCACCGCCGACGAACTGGATACCGCACGCCGCCGTACGACTGGCTCGATGGATGCCCTGAAAGCGGCTGGCTTCCCGGAAAAACAGATCTACAAAGTGCCAACCAAATCTAACGACATCCCGGGCGCGTTTGACGCAGCCAACTCCATGCTGGTGCAGCACCCTGAAGTGAAACACTGGCTGGTGGTGGGGATGAACGACAACACCGTCCTGGGCGGCGTGCGCGCTACCGAAGGCCAGGGCTTCAAAGCGGCTGACGTTATCGGTATCGGCATTAACGGCGTGGATGCGGTAAGCGAACTCTCTAAAGCGCAGGCCACCGGCTTCTACGGCTCCCTGCTGCCAAGCCCGGACGTTCACGGCTACAAGTCCAGCGAAATGCTCTACAACTGGGTTACCAAAGGGGCCGAGCCTGCGAAATTCACCGAAGTGACCGACGTGGTGCTGATCACCCGTGACAACTTTAAAGCAGAGCTGGAGAAAAAAGGACTGGGCGGTAAGTAATTTACTGTGATTGCGCCCCCCGCAGCCGTGGGGGGCCAGACGTTCACTACTCGATCCTCGGAGACGTTATGCAACAGTCTGAACCGTATCTCTCTTTTCGCGGCATCGGCAAAACCTTTCCCGGTGTCAACGCGCTGACCGACATCAGCTTTGACTGCTATCCGGGTCAGGTTCACGCCCTGATGGGGGAGAACGGCGCCGGAAAATCCACGCTGTTGAAGATCCTCAGCGGCAACTACAGCCCCACGACAGGTACCCTGGCCATCCAGGGCAACGAGGTCGCCTTTGCTGACACCACCGCCGCCCTGAACGCGGGTGTCGCCATCATCTACCAGGAGCTGCATCTGGTGCCGGAGATGACCGTCGCGGAGAACATCTATCTTGGCCAGCTTCCCCATAAAGGCGGATTCGTTAACCGCTCGCTGCTCAACTATGAAGCCGGTCTGCAGCTCAAACACCTGGGGCTGGATATCGACCCGCAGACCCCGCTTAAGTACCTCTCCATCGGCCAGTGGCAGATGGTGGAAATTGCCAAAGCGCTGGCGCGTAATGCCAAGGTTATTGCCTTTGATGAACCGACCAGTTCGCTGTCGGCGCGCGAAATTGAGAACCTGTTCCGGGTGATCCGCGAGCTGCGCAAAGAGGGGCGCATCATTCTGTACGTGTCGCACCGTATGGAAGAGATCTTCGCCCTTAGCGACGCGATCACCGTATTTAAAGATGGCCGTTATGTTCGCACCTTCACCGATATGCAGCAGGTCAACCACGACCAGCTGGTACAGGCGATGGTGGGACGCGAGCTGGGTGATATCTATCACTGGGAGCCGCGCCAGTACGGCGGCGAGCTGTTGCGCCTCGAAGAGGTCAAAGCGCCAGGCGTACGCACGCCGATCAGCCTGACCGTGCGCAGCGGTGAGATCGTCGGCCTGTTCGGACTGGTGGGGGCAGGGCGCAGCGAGCTGATGAAAGGGCTGTTTGGCGGGACGCGCATCACCGGGGGACGGGTCTTTATCGACGGGCAGCCTGTGGATATTCAGAAGCCGGCCCACGCCATTCGCGCAGGGATGATGCTCTGCCCGGAAGACCGCAAAGCTGAGGGGATCATTCCGGTGCACTCGGTGCGGGATAACATCAATATCTCGGCCCGCCGCAAGACCATCCGCGCCGGATGTCTGATTAACGATACGTGGGAAGTCAGCAATGCCGATCACCACATCCGTTCACTCAATATCAAAACGCCGGGAGCGGAACAGCTGATCATGAACCTCTCCGGTGGCAACCAGCAAAAGGCCATCCTCGGCCGCTGGCTGTCGGAGGAGATGAAAGTAATCCTGCTTGATGAACCCACCCGCGGTATTGACGTGGGGGCCAAGCACGAAATCTATAACGTGATTTATGCCCTGGCAAAACGTGGCGTGGCGGTGCTCTTCGCCTCCAGCGATCTGCCGGAAGTGCTGGGCGTGGCCGACCGTATCGTGGTGATGCGTGAAGGCGCCGTTGCCGGTGAACTGTTACATGAACAGGCGAATGAACAGCAGGCGTTAAGCCTCGCCATGCCTAAAGTCAGCCAGGCTGTCGCCTGAGTAAGGAGAATAAGATGTCCTCTGTCACTACATCCGGAGCGCCGAAGTCGGCCTTCAGCTTTGGGCGAATCTGGGATCAATACGGCATGCTGGTGGTGTTTGCCGTGCTGTTCCTCGCCTGCGCTATCTTTGTCCCTAACTTCGCCACCTTTATCAATATGAAGGGGCTGGGCCTGGCGATCTCCATGTCCGGGATGGTCGCCTGCGGGATGCTGTTCTGCCTGGCATCCGGCGATTTCGACCTGTCGGTTGCGTCAGTTATCGCCTGCGCCGGGGTCACCACGGCCGTGGTCATTAACATGACCGAAAGCCTGTGGATTGGTGTGGCGGCCGGGTTGCTGCTGGGCGTGCTCAGCGGGCTGGTGAACGGCTTTGTGATTGCGCGTCTGAAAATCAACGCCCTGATCACCACCCTTGCCACCATGCAGATTGTGCGCGGCCTGGCGTACATCATCTCTGACGGCAAAGCGGTAGGGATTGAAGACGAGCGCTTCTTTACCCTCGGCTATGCCAACTGGCTCGGTCTGCCTGCCCCTATCTGGCTGACCGTCGGCTGCCTGATTATCTTTGGTTTCTTGCTGAACAGAACCACCTTTGGCCGTAATACCCTGGCGATTGGCGGTAATGAAGAGGCCGCGCGTCTGGCGGGTGTTCCGGTGGTTCGCACCAAGATCATCATCTTCGTGCTTTCTGGTCTGGTGTCGGCGGCAGCGGGAATTATTCTGGCCTCGCGTATGACCAGCGGACAGCCGATGACCTCTATCGGTTATGAGCTGATCGTCATCTCAGCCTGCGTTTTGGGTGGCGTATCGCTGAAAGGCGGCATCGGAAAAATCTCATATGTGGTGGCGGGGATCCTCATCCTGGGTACCGTCGAGAACGCGATGAATCTGCTGAACATCTCCCCGTTCTCTCAGTATGTGGTACGTGGCCTCATCCTGCTGGCGGCGGTGATCTTCGACCGTTACAAACAAAAAGCAAAGCGCACCCTTTAACCGCTTTTCCCCGCTTTCCCGACCTAACTTTTAAGTGTAGCCCCCCTTTCCAGCCGCAGCGGGAAGGGGGGTGTCAAATGGCGAGCCCCGTCACACTGTCTATACTTACATGGCTACTGAGATGTTCACCGTTTTTCATCTCGCCAACTGTAAGGAGGATCAGGGTGGCCGATACGTTAACTTCACCGCCTTTACTATCAGAAAACTTTGCGTACTTTTTCGACCTCGACGGGACCCTTGCCACTATCAAGCCGCATCCCGATGAGGTGGTGGTCCCCGCAGACGTGTTACAGGCACTCCATCAGCTTGCACAGCTGAATGATGGGGCACTGGCATTGATATCAGGGCGTTCAATGGGTGAGCTGGACAAGCTTGCCGACCCCTACCGTTTCCCGCTTGCCGGAGTACACGGAGCCGAGCGCCGCGACATCCATGGTCATTCGCAATCCGTTTCCCTTCCCCCGGATCTGGTCCAGACGCTGCATGCGCAGTTTACGACGGCGCTTTTAGGGCTGCCGGGGACCGAGCTTGAGGCCAAAGGGATGGCGTTTGCGCTCCACTACCGTCAGGCCCCTGAACACGAGCAGGCGATTTTCGCCCTGGCGGAGCAGGTGGTGCACGACAATCCGCAGCTGTCACTCCAGCCGGGTAAATGCGTGGTCGAAATCAAACCGAGGGGGATCCACAAAGGCGAGGCTATCTCTGCCTTTATGCATGAAGCGCCTTTCCTCGGCAGAACGCCGGTTTTCTTTGGTGATGACCTCACCGATGAGCATGGCTTTGAAGTGGTGAATCAGCTTAAAGGGGTATCAGTAAAGGTCGGCACGGGTGAGACCAAAGCCAGCTGGCGGCTGGCGACGGTACCTGATGTCTGGCAATGGGTAAAAAAAGCCGCTAACCATCAACAAGAACAAGAAATAGCGCAAATTAACAGGAGAAAACCTTATGGGTCGCTTGATCGTAGTTTCTAACCGCATCGCTCCCCCGGATGATAAAAAAGCCAGCGCAGGTGGCCTGGCCGTTGGGGTGCTGGGGGCGTTAAAAAGTACGGGTGGGCTCTGGTTTGGCTGGAGTGGGGAAATTGGTGATGAGGACAAACCGCTAAAAAAGGTGACACGCGGGAACATCACCTGGGCCTCGTTTAATCTGAGTGAGCAGAATTACGACGAGTATTACAGCCAGTTCTCCAATGCCGTGCTGTGGCCTGCGTTCCACTATCGCCTGGATCTGGTGAAGTATAAACGCGAAGCCTGGGAAGGGTACCAGCGGGTTAACGGCCTGCTGGCCGACAAGCTGCTGCCGCTGATCCAGCCGGACGACGTGCTGTGGATCCACGACTACCACCTGCTGCCGTTTGCCGGTGAGCTGCGCAAGCGCGGTGTGAACAACCGGATCGGCTTCTTCCTGCATATTCCGTTCCCGACCTCCGAGATCTTCAACGCGCTGCCGCCCGGCGAGGAGCTGCTGGAGGAGCTGTGCGATTACGATCTGCTGGGCTTCCAGACCGAAAACGACAGGCTGGCGTTCCTCGATTCCGTGGCCAGCAAAACGCGCCTGACGGCACATGACAACCGGACGCACTCTGCCTGGGGCAAGCGCTTCCAGACCGAGGTTTATCCTATTGGCATTGAACCGGAAGAGATTGTCGAGCAAGCCTCCGGGCCGCTGCCACCTAAGCTGGCGCAGCTTAAAGCAGAGTTAAAGAATGTAAAAAACATCTTTTCCGTTGAGCGTCTGGATTATTCCAAAGGGCTGCCGGAGCGTTTTCAGGCCTACGAGACCCTGCTGGAGAAATATCCCGAGCACCACGGTAAGATCCGTTATACCCAAATCGCACCAACCTCACGTGGTGAGGTGCAGGCCTATCAGGACATCCGTCACCAGCTTGAAAACGAAGCCGGACGCATTAATGGCCGTTACGGCCAGCTGGGCTGGACGCCGCTCTTCTATCTGAACCAGCACTTTGATCGCAAGATCCTGATGAAGGTGTTCCGCTATGCCGATGTCGGCCTGGTGACCCCGCTACGTGACGGGATGAACCTGGTGGCGAAAGAGTACGTGGCGGCGCAGGATCCGGCCGACCCGGGTGTGCTGGTGCTGTCGCAGTTTGCCGGTGCTGCTAATGAGCTGACCTCGGCGCTGATCGTCAATCCCTACGATCGGGACGATGTGGCGAATGCACTGCATCGTGCGTTGAATATGCCGCTAACCGAGCGTATTTCACGCCATGCTGAGATGATGAAGGTCATCCGTGACAATGACATTGACCGCTGGCAGGCGCGCTTCATTGAGGATTTAAACCAGATCACTCCCCGCAGCGTGGAGAGCAATCTGCAAAAAAAGGTCGTAACTTTCCCTAAACTGGCCTGAATATATTCCACTCAGCGTTTTATTCTGCGCTGAGTGGAATTAAAAGCACGTCAACATGAGCATTGTTGACTATTGTTTTCGCGGAACAGGTTGCCCGTGAAAAAAAACTGCGGTTATGGTTTCCGCATATCACTAAATCTATATCCTGCTTTTGACATATATCACTTATCTGCTCGCTTAATTCACCCGTCGCGCATAAAGCCTGCGCGATGGGATATTCTGCACGGGCAATAAGATCCTCAAGAAATTGTCGGGTTTCTTGCTGTAATACCCCACGAATATCTTCCAGCATGGGCGCTGCCAGTTGATTATACATCTCAGGTTCTGCCGCCAGAGTGACGACCGTGATGCGCGCCTGCACTGGCCTGGCGATAGAAACTGCTTTGGCTAACAATTGGTGGCTTTCGGGAGAAACTGAAACAGAAACAAGGATATGCGAATAGCTCATTTTACCCACCCTGGATGTGTGGCTTTGGCACATACTTCAGCATTAGCGCGAATGCTTTTTTTGCGCAAGCGCCAAAGATGGCATTAGTGTGATGCTTATCATAATTATTCATTAATTATTCTTATGCAATGAATAGCGGAAGACTTGCATAAACGCCCAAAATGCGCTCACTTAACGTAAATCATACAATTTAAGCCTGCAAATCTTAAACATAATTTTTGCAAACACTTCACTTATTGAATGATCACACAGAGCAATCACTTTATTTAATTACTTATCTAACTCGCTGTTTTTAAACGGAATAAATCAAGTGTTTCTGTGATAGATATTTCCTCGTTTGTTACAAATTTGTGTTATGTCAATAACCAGCAAGTAACATGCCGCCTTTGTTCATACTTCTGCATGAATATTCGTGGGCGAAGAATATATTCTTTGATTAATCGTTCAAAAAGTAGACAAATTAGAAGGTGTGCTGATGGATTTTTGGTTCCAATTCACTCAAATTATGTGATCTGCGTCACATTTATTTTAAATTTCAGGCGAAGCCACATTGTATGTGGTAAACCGGACGGGTAAAGTTGCCGCGAATTAGGAAAAATCTTAGTTAATTGTAAGAAGTGATAAATGTGTAAGAGACAAACTTTGTTTTTCTTGACGTGATTCATCGATACAAAACTTAATTCAACTATGCGTTTTAGCCTTTTCTTTTTTTTACCGGGGTTTTCCCGGCGACATCACGGGGTGCGGGTCGACCGCACAAGAAATTAAAGTGTTATTCGGGAAGGGATAAATGAACACATCCGAATTGCTAAAACACATCTATGACATCAATCTGTCATATTTATTGCTTGCACAACGTTTGATTAGCCAGGATAAAGCCTCTGCGATGTTCCGTCTGGGCATTCAGGAAGAAATGGCAACAACGCTTGGCGGCTTAACGCTGCCGCAGATGGTTAAACTGGCTGAAACTAACCAGCTGGTTTGCCAGTTCCGTTTTGATAATCACCAGACTATTACGCAACTGACCCAGGAATCCCGCGTGGATGACCTGCAACAGGTTCACACCGGTATTCTGCTTTCCACCCGTTTGCTAAACGAAATCAGCCAGCCTGATGACGTAGCCCGTAAGAAAAGAGCATAAAAATGAGTGAGAAGAGCATTGTTCAGGAAGCGCGTGATATTCAGCTGGCCATGGAACTGATTACGCTTGGTGCTCGCTTGCAAATGCTTGAAAGTGAGACCCAGCTGAGCCGTGGCCGCCTTATCAAACTGTATAAAGAATTACGTGGCAGCCCACCACCAAAAGGCATGCTGCCATTTTCAACCGACTGGTTTATGACCTGGGAGCAAAATATCCATGCTTCCATGTTCTGTAATGCCTGGCAGTACCTGCTCAAAACCGGCTTATGCAGCGGCGTTGATGCAGTGATTAAAGCCTACAAACTGTATCTCGAGCAGTGCCCGCAGCCTGAAGAAGGACCTCTGCTGGCCCTGACCCGTGCATGGACGCTGGTGCGTTTTGTTGAAAGCGGCTTGCTGGAGCTGTCTCGCTGCAACTGCTGCAGCGGTAACTTCATCACCCACGCGCATCAGCCAGCTGGCAGCTTTGCCTGCAGTTTGTGCCAACCACCATCCCGTGCGGTAAAAAGACGTAAACTTTCCCGGGATGCTGCCGATAGTAATCCACAACTGCTGGATGAACAGATCGAACAGGCTGTTTAACCCGAACGTGTGGGCAAGGATCCAGCAGCGGTAAGAGATTACCGCTGCTTTTTTTTACCCCGCAGACGGATAAACCCCGACCTGCGCATCCTGGCTACAGTCACTAGCGGAAGGATGATGTCGTGCTTATCGTATTAGGTTACCTGGTAGTTCTCGGTACAGTTTTCGGCGGTTATATGATGACCGGCGGACACCTTGGGGCACTCTATCAACCGGCCGAACTGATTATTATCGGTGGTGCAGGGGTGGGGGCGTTTATCGTTGGCAACAACGGCAAGGCGA
Organism: Leclercia adecarboxylata; assembly: GCF_023639785.1. Classification (NCBI taxonomy): domain Bacteria; kingdom Pseudomonadati; phylum Pseudomonadota; class Gammaproteobacteria; order Enterobacterales; family Enterobacteriaceae; genus Leclercia; species Leclercia adecarboxylata. The sequence continues at coordinate 2,909,429 of NZ_CP098325.1, read as the reverse complement.
TCAAGGGAACGTTAAAAGCGTTACCGTTACTGTTCCGTCGTTCGAAATACACCAAAAGTATGTATATGGATCTGCTGGCGCTGCTCTATCGCCTGATGGCCAAGTCGCGTCAACAGGGGATGTTCTCGCTGGAAAGGGATATTGAGAATCCAAAAGAGAGCGAGATCTTCGCCAGCTACCCGCGCATTATCGCCGACAAGATGATGCTCGAATTTATCGTCGACTACCTGCGCCTGATCATCAGCGGCAACATGAACACCTTCGAAATCGAAGCCCTGATGGACGAAGAGATCGAGACCCACGAGAGCGAAGCCGAAGTCCCGGCCAACAGCCTGGCGATGGTGGGCGATTCCCTGCCGGCGTTCGGTATCGTTGCGGCGGTAATGGGGGTGGTACACGCCCTGGCCTCGGCGGATCGCCCGGCGGCAGAGCTGGGGGCGCTGATCGCCCACGCGATGGTGGGAACCTTCCTCGGGATCCTGCTGGCCTACGGCTTTATCTCTCCGCTGGCCACCGTATTACGCCAGAAGAGTGCCGAAACCACCAAAATGATGCAGTGCGTGAAGATCACGCTGCTTTCTAACCTCAACGGGTATGCGCCGCCAATCGCGGTCGAGTTTGGTCGTAAAACCCTCTATTCCAGCGAGCGTCCGTCGTTCATCGAACTCGAAGAGCACGTGCGCGCGGTGAAGAACCCGAACCAGCAGACGAGCACTGAGGACGCATGAAAAACCAGTCCCATCCCATCGTCATAGTCAAAAAGCGCAAGCATAAAGGGCACGGGGGCCATCATGGTGGCTCCTGGAAAATCGCCTACGCGGACTTTATGACCGCCATGATGGCGTTCTTCCTGGTGATGTGGCTGATCTCTATCTCCAGCCCGAAAGAGCTGATTCAGATCGCAGAGTATTTCCGTACCCCACTGGCGACGGCGGTGTCGAGTGGTCCGCGAATCTCCAACAGCGAAAGCCCGATCCCGGGCGGTGGAGATGATTACACCCAGAAGCAGGGCGAAGTGAAGCGCGAGCCGAACATCGACGAGCTGAAAAGACGCATGGAGCAGAGCCGTCTGAAAAAAGTGCGCGGCGATCTGGATCAGCTGATCGAGGCGGATCCGAAACTGCGCGCCCTGCGTCCGCACCTGAAGATCGATCTGGTCCAGGAGGGGCTGCGCATTCAGATTATCGACAGCCAGAACCGTCCGATGTTTAAAACCGGCAGCGCCGAGGTGGAGCCCTACATGCGCGACATTCTGCGGGCGATTGCGCCGGTGTTGAACGGGATCCCGAACCGAATCAGCCTTTCCGGCCATACCGATGACTTCCCTTACGCCGGTGGCGAAAAAGGGTACAGCAACTGGGAGCTCTCGGCGGATCGTGCCAACGCATCCCGTCGTGAGCTGGTGATCGGCGGGCTGGACGATGGCAAAGTGCTGCGCGTCGTCGGCATGGCTGCCACCATGCGCATGACCGACCGCGGGCCGGAAGATGCCATCAACCGTCGTATTAGTCTCTTAGTGCTCAACCAGCAGGCGGAGCAGGCCATCCTGCACGAAAACGCCGAAAGCCAGAATGAGTCACTGGATGATTTAAAACAGCCAGGCGCTGAGCCTTCGGCTGCCGTTCCAACATCGCCACCAGCCAATCCGAGGTGATAGCGTGAGCATGGATATTAGCGATTTTTACCAGACATTTTTTGATGAAGCCGACGAACTGTTGGCGGATATGGAGCAACATCTGCTGGATCTGGTGCCTGAGGCACCGGATTCAGAGCAGCTTAACGCCATATTTCGTGCAGCTCACTCCATTAAAGGGGGCGCCGGTACGTTTGGCTTTACCGTTTTGCAGGAGACCACCCATCTGATGGAGAACCTGCTTGATGAAGCCCGACGCGGTGAGATGCAGCTCAATACCGACATTATTAACCTGTTTTTGGAAACGAAAGACATTATGCAGGAACAGCTCGATGCCTATAAAAGCTCGGAAGAGCCGGACGCTGCCAGCTTTGAATATATCTGCAACGCGCTGCGTCAGTTAGCGCTGGAAGCCAAAGGCGAAACGGCAGCCGTTGCCGTCAGCCCGGCAAAACTGAGCGTCGTGGATGCGGCCCCGGTGGCCACACCCGCCGCCGACGACCGCCTGCGGGTGGTGCTGTCCGGTCTGAAAGAGAGCGAAGTTAACCTTCTCGAAGAAGAGCTGAGCAATCTCGCCACCCTGAGCAACGTGGTGAAAGGCAAAGACACGCTGGCGGCTAACCTCGACGGCGGCATCAGCAAAGATGACGTGGTCGCGGTGCTCTGTTTTGTCATTGAACCTGAACAGATCGACTTTGAAGCGGCTATTGATGCACCGGTGGCCGAAGCCGCTGAGGTTGTTGCTGCGCCTGAGGTTCCGGCGGTAGCGCCTGCCGCCCCTGCGCTGAAAGCCGTTCCGGGCGAATCCGCCGCGCCAAACCGTGGCGAGCGCGAAAAGCCGGCCGCACGTTCCAGCGAATCGACCAGTATCCGCGTGGCCGTTGAAAAGGTGGATCAGCTGATCAACCTGGTGGGCGAACTGGTGATCACCCAGTCGATGCTGGCCCAGCGCTCTAACGAGCTGGACCCGGTCAACCATGGCGATCTGATCACCAGCATGGGCCAGCTGCAGCGCAACGCCCGCGACCTGCAGGAATCGGTGATGTCCATCCGTATGATGCCGATGGAGTACGTCTTCAGCCGCTTCCCGCGTCTGGTGCGCGATCTGGCCGGTAAGCTCAACAAGCAGATTGAGCTGACCCTGATGGGCAGCTCCACCGAGCTGGATAAGAGCCTGATTGAACGCATTATCGATCCGTTAACGCACCTGGTGCGTAACAGCCTTGACCACGGGATCGAACTGCCGGAAAACCGTGTTGCGGCAGGAAAATCTCCGGTCGGCAACCTGATCCTCTCCGCGGAACACCAGGGCGGCAACATCTGCATCGAAGTGACCGATGACGGCGCGGGACTTAACCGCGAGCGTATTCTGGCGAAGGCGATCTCCCAGGGGATGGCGGTCAGCGAAAACATGACCGACGAAGAAGTGGGCATGCTGATCTTCGCCCCGGGCTTCTCCACCGCTGAGCAGGTGACGGACGTCTCCGGCCGTGGCGTGGGCATGGACGTGGTGAAACGTAACATCCAGGAGATGGGCGGCCACGTTGAGATCAAGTCGAAGCAGGGCTCTGGCACCACCATCCGCATTCTGCTGCCGCTGACGCTGGCGATCCTCGACGGCATGTCGGTAAAAGTCGCGGACGAAGTGTTCATCCTGCCGCTGAACGCGGTGATGGAATCACTCCAGCCGCGTGAAGAAGATCTGCATCCGCTGGCAGGCGGCGAGCGCGTGCTGGAAGTGCGTGGCGAATACCTGCCGCTGGTGGAACTGTGGAAAGTGTTTGACGTGGACGGTGCCAAAACCGAAGCCACGCAGGGGATTGTGGTCATTCTGCAAAGCGCAGGCCGCCGCTACGCTCTGCTGGTCGATCAGCTGATTGGTCAGCATCAGGTGGTGGTGAAGAACCTCGAAAGCAACTACCGCAAAGTACCTGGCATTTCAGCCGCCACCATCCTTGGGGATGGTAGTGTGGCGCTGATCGTCGATGTTTCGGCGCTTCAGGGATTAAATCGTGAACAACGTATGGCGCACACAGCCGCCTGATTCAGTTAAGAAGGTAAAAAAATGACCGGTATGAGTAATGTAACCAAGCTGGCCGGCGAGCCATCAGGGCAGGAATTCCTGGTTTTCACCTTAGGTGACGAAGAATACGGTATCGATATTCTGAAGGTGCAGGAGATCCGCGGCTATGATCAGGTGACCCGCATCGCCAACACGCCAGATTTCATTAAAGGCGTGACCAACCTGCGTGGCGTTATCGTGCCTATCGTTGACCTGCGCGTGAAGTTCAGCCAGGGCGACGTTGAGTATGATGACAACACGGTGGTGATCGTGCTCAACCTTGGCCAGCGCGTGGTCGGGATCGTGGTTGATGGCGTTTCCGACGTGCTCTCCCTGACCGCCGAGCAGATCCGCCCGGCGCCGGAGTTTGCTGTCACGCTGTCTACCGAATACCTGACCGGTCTGGGGGCGCTTGGGGATCGTATGTTGATTCTGGTGAATATTGAGAAGCTGCTGAACAGCGATGAGATGGCGCTGCTGGATGTGGCGGCGAGTCACGTGGCCTGATGAGGCTGGCCGCCAGGCTGACCTTAAGTTATATGTTGCCATAGTGGTATCGTTCCGTTCACTAAGGCTTCACAGCAACATGTCTGTTCTTCTGCGGTGAACGTGTAAAGGGGGCTACCGCCGCCCCCTTTACAATCCCGGCTCCCGGCCAGGAAAATCGCCGCTTCGCGGTGCCCTCAGCTTATTCCCTCCGGCTATCGGGTCGGGCGTGATCCTACATCCATGTAGGTCACGCCCTCTCGGCGCATCCATGCGCCTCGCCCCGGCCTACAGGAAACGCTTCGGCGATTTTCAGCCGGACTCACGATCCCTTAACCTTCTTTGCGGCTTGAATGTGGCACGGGTGTTGAGTCCCCGCTGAAATCGGCGAACCGGAGACCGGCTGACAAGGGCTGGACGCCAGGGATGGCGGCCAGAGGCGAATCGAGACAGGATGTCGAGTTGAGCCGACCGCAGGCAGTCGGTCGGGAGGTGAGCGTAGTGCGAAGCACCGATTTCGTCGCGGGGCCGCGGGGATTGATAAGGGGGCCGCGGTGGCCCCCTTATCACGTTCACAGGTTCTGTTCACCTCATATTCTGCTGAACATAAGGTGAACGGAACCTTTTCACTGAACTAGCAAACTTCCTGTTCGACCAATTCACCGTCTTCTAACAGCCCCTCATTCTGCGCCAGCATCGCCGTCGCCACGCCGTTCCCCAGCACGTTAATCGCTGAACGCCCCATATCCAGGAAATGATCGATCCCCATCAACAACAGGATCCCCGCCACCGGAATATGGAAGCTCGGGATCGTCGCGGCCAGCACCACCAGCGCCGAGCGCGGTACCCCGGCAATCCCTTTTGACGCCAGCATCAGGGTGAGCATCAGCACGGTGATTTCTGAGAAGGTGAGATGAATATTGTAGGCCTGAGCGATAAACATCGAGGCAAACGAGCAGTAAACCATCGACCCGACAAGGTTAAACGAATAGCCAATCGGCAGCACAAACGAGACGATATTGCGCGAGCAGCCAAAGCGGGTTAACTGCTCAAGCGTTTTCGGATAAGCCGCTTCAGAGCTGCTGGTGGTGAAGGCCACCAGCACCGGATCTTTCAGCATGCTGACCAGCCGGAAAATCTCGTTTTTCAGTACCATGTAACCCACTGCCATCAGTACCAGACAGGTGAGAACAATCGCCAGATAATAGCCACCAATAAACGAGGCGTAGTTCAGCAAAATCCCCAGCCCCTGAGTAGCGATCACCGAGGAGATGGCGGCAAAGATCGCCAGCGGCGCGACGTACATCACGTAGCCGGTCACTTTGAGCATGATGTGAGAAACCACATCCAGCGCCGCCACCAGCGGGGCGTTGAATTTCTCGCCGAGCGAAGCCCCGGCAATGCCAAAGAACATGGAGAACACCACGATCTGCAGGATCTCGTTATTGGCCATCGCTCCGGCAATGCTGGTGGGGATGGTATGGGAAAGAAAACCCTTCAGGGTCATGCCGCCGGTGGCAAGCCCGGTCTCAACCGTTCCGGCCGGAATAGCCAGATTCAGACCGCTGCCCGGGTGGAGCAGGGTGACAATAAACAGACCGACCAGGATGGAGAGCACCGACGAGCTGATAAACCAGACCATCGCTTTACCGCCCACGCGCCCGATGGTGGCGGTCTCGCCCAGACGCATAATCCCCACCGTCAGGGTGCTGAATACCAGCGGCGCGATCACCATCTTAATCAGTCGCAAAAATATGTCAGTCAGTAACGTTATATTGTCTGACCAGGCCGCGATGGCCTCTGCCGATGCATACTCATGAATCATCGCCCCGGACAAAATGCCCGCCAGCATAAAGATCACGATAAAGACCGTGAGTCTGTTTGCACTTGCCACCCAAAATACCCCGATTTCAATAAGTTAAAATTAATTTGCTGATTTTTCTCTTTTTTATTATTCAGCTCATGAATATATCGGTTACCTAAATTGAAGTAATTCAGGCGTCATTTCAATATTTTTTTAATATTTATAAATTTTGTTGGTGGCTTTTTAACGATATATCGTGATGCAGATCACATTTTAACCAATATATCTTCCCGTTTTGCTTACATAATCGGCGATGCATTTTCTTACTTAATTGTTTTAATTAGTAAATTTATGTCAATACGGTAAAAGTATGAGTGGGGGCGTAAAAAGTGGTTGAGCAACGAACCATAAACTAAATTTCACAATAACCACCCGGACAGCAGCATGATGGGTGCTAACAGTCTGAGCGTTATCAGAAAACGGTGATAACCCCATGTGACATGTTCCGGAGGGCAACAAATGAATAAACAACTCCTGATGCTGTTAGGCGGCGGACTTCTGGCAGTGGCGTCCGGCAATACCCAGGCCGTCACCAGCAGCGGCACCATTGGCGCAACCTTAACCCTGACCAACGGCTGCCTGATTAACGGCTCCCCGACTCAGGATGGCATTAACTTCGGTACCCTTGATTTTGGTACCCATCCGGCCACCTTTTCCACGCTGACCACCCAGCTCACCGGGGCCAGCGGCGGGAACACTTTTACTATTCAATGCACCACCGCCAGCTACACGGTCGCCATTACCGGCAACACCAACTCCACGGCGCCCGGCACCGTGATCGGGACGCCTGGCACCCCTGCGCGTTACCTGGTGAATGCCGCCGATACCAGCCAGGGCGTGGCCTATAGCCTTTTCAGCGACGGTGGGTTTAACAACATCATCGCCAATAACGCGCCGCTGCCGGTGACCTCCACCGCCGGGGGCGTCGACAGCTATACCCTGTACGGCCGCATCACCGGCGGGGGTAACAGCGTCACCGTGGTACCTGGCACCTACACCGACACCATCAACGTCAGCGTCACCTATTAACGCCAGTACATTTTAATGAGCGTGAACCTACTAACGCTCCGTTATGCGGGAGAGGGCAAACTGCGCGCTTTTTTTATCCTGAGCATGCTGCTGCTTGCGGTGAGAAACGGCCATGCGGTGACGACGCAATCCTTTCAGGTGAGCGCCACTATCACTCCCGGCTGTTCAGTCGCCGCAGGCAGCGGTGGCCTGCTGGGTACCCTGGATTTTGGCACCCATAGCGGGGTTGAGCGGGGGCAGGTCAACACCAGCTTTGTGCCGAACGGTTCCCTCACCATCGCCTGTACCCCCGGGGTGGCGCTGAGCATGAGCATTGACGGCGGGCAGCACTACACCTCGGTGCGCAATATGCAGCGGGCCGGGGGAACAAGCCAGGTACCGTATCGCCTTTACAGCAGCAGTTCACTGGCGGCCAACAGTGAGATCGGGGTGAACCAGGCGGTGTCCGTGGCCTACACCAACAGCAACAACATTGCGCTACCGCTTTTTGGTGTGGCGCTTCTGACCGGCTTCAGCCCGGCCGGAAATTATTCCGATCAACTCACCGTGACCTTGTCATGGTGATAAAGGGAGAAGGACGATGAAGGCAATTCCAGGATACCGCACGCTGTGCCTGCTGATGGCGCTGGGTGCAACGCTAAACACCGCCCACGGGGCGGCAACCATTCTGCTGTGGCCTATCGATCCCTGGCTCTCCGCCGACACCAAAGCGACGGAGCTGTGGGTGCAGAACCAGGGCAACAGCGCCACCACCATGCAGGTGAGGATCGTGCGCTGGCGTCAGGAGAACGGTCTTGAACGCTACACCGCCCAGCAGGATGTCGTCGCCAGCCCGCCGATCGTGACCATCGCGAAGGGCAGCAAACAGTTAATCCGCCTGATCAAACAGAGCAACGTTCCGGCCGGAGTGGAGCAGGCCTACCGCATCATCGTGGATGAGATCCCCCAGCCGCAGGATAACCAGACGCCGCAGATGGGGCTGAAACTGCAGATGCGCTACTCCATCCCGCTGTTTGTCTACGGTCAGGGCATTGCCACCATCAAGGATGGGGCGCACCACGCCCTGGTCGAAACGCGGGATCTGAACTGGCGGGTGATCCGCGACGATGGCAAACCGGCCCTGCAGGTGCGCAACCAGGGCAATGTGCATGTCCGGCTAAGCCAGGTCACGCTACAACAGGGAAGCCAGAAGCGCACCCTCGCCGATGGCCTGCTGGGATACGTGCTTCCGGGCAGCACGCGCAGTTGGCCGCTGCCGTCCGGAATCGACAAGCCGGGCCAGATGCGGGCGCAGATTAATGCCAGGGATACCGAATGGCAGTCGGCCCCCGTCAACTGAAGCCGTCGATGCTTATCCTGCTCTGCGTCAGTTCAGCAAGCTGGGCCGATCCCGGTGACGATATGTTGCCTCCGCCGCCTGCGCCGCAGTCGGTGAATGACGAGGCGGTCTTCCAGCTGGCGCTGATCCTCAACCATTACGACACCGGGCTGGTGGTGCCCGTCACCCGGCGGCAGAACGAGTACCTCGTGGCGAGCGCCGATCTGCGCCGCGCCGGGCTGCCCGCCGAACATGTGCCGCCGGGCGAGGTGAACGTCAGCCGTCTTGAGGGGGTGCGCACCGAGTACGACAGCACCGGCCAACGGCTGCTGCTCAGCGTGCCCCGGGAGTGGGTCGGGGCGCGTGTCACCCCCTTCAGCGGTCAGATGGCGCGCAGCACGCCCCACTATGGCAAAGGGGCGCTGCTTAACTACGATTTTTACACCAACCACACCGAACACAGCGGCGGCCAGGCTGCCCTGTGGCACGAGTTCCGCTATTTTGACAACCGGGGATCGCTATCCTCCACCGGTTACGTTCGGGAAAATCTCTCCGGCGACAGCGGGCAGCAGGAGGGGTATGTCCGCTACGACACCACCCTGATGTTCACCGATGAAGAAGATGCCACCCTCTGGACCGCCGGGGATGTGATCAGCGACGCCCTGAGCTGGAGCAGCAGCGTGCGCATGGGAGGGATCAGCTACGGGCGGGATTTCTCCCTGCGCCCGGATCTGGTCACCTGGCCGCTACCGGAGTTTTCCGGCGAAGCGGCAGTGCCTACCTCGGTAGATCTGTTTGTCAACGGTTACCGGGCGGGCTCCACCCGCCTGCAACCGGGACCGTTCACCCTCACCAATCTGCCTTACATCAACGGTGCCGGGGATGCGGTTCTGGTCACCACCGATGCGCTGGGGCGCCAGGTGAGTACCACGCTGCCGTTCTACGTCACCAGCGATCTGCTGCGACAGGGGCTCAGCGACGGAGCCGTGACCCTGGGCAGCCTGCGGCGCAATTACGGTATCAAAAATTTTGACTACGGCCCGGCGGCGGGCAGCGGCTCCTATCGCTACGGCCTGACCGACTGGCTGACTCTGGAAGGCCACGCCGAAGGGGCGGAGGAGCTGGCCCTCGGCGGGGCGGGAACCATCGTTAAGCTCGGACGCTTCGGGGTGGTGAACAGCGCCTGGACCCAGAGCAAAATGCGCGGCGATACCGGGGGGCAGATCAACTGGGGCTATCAGTACAGCACCAACGCCTTCAGTATTGCCACCCAGCACAGCCGCCGGGATCGCGGCTTCGGTAACCTGGCGCTTTACGATCAGCCCACCGTTTACGATGAACACGACCAGCCTGTCGCCAGCCTGAGCCGCAATACCGATCAGTATTCGCTCACCTTAAATATGGGCGATTACGGCAATATCGGGGCGGCATGGATCGGGGTGCAGAGCTTTGATGACCAGAAAACCGAGCTGCTGAACCTCTCCTGGAGCCGTAACCTGTGGGGCAGCAGCAGTATTTATCTTGCCGCCAGCCGGGATCAGCAGCAGGGCGACTGGACGGTGGCGTTGTCGCTGCAGATCCCCCTTGGCGAGCGCGACAGCGCCGCCGTCACTTTCGAAAATACCCCGGATGCCGGCAGCACCCAGCGCCTCAACTACAACCACTCGATGCCCACCGACGGCGGCTTCAGCTGGAATATGGCGTGGGCGCGCCAGTCAAAAGCCAGCAACTATCAGCAGGCGACCCTGGGGTGGCGTAATAACAACATCGAGCTGCAGGGCGGTGGCTACGGCGAGCGCGACATGATGACCTGGTGGGGCGAGGCGATGGGCTCGCTGGTGCTGATGGACGGCGAACTCTTTGCCGCCAACAAAATCAACGACGCCTTTGTGGTGGTCAGCACCGACGGGCAGCCGGACGTGCCGGTCAGCTATGAAAACCAGCCGGTGGGCAAAACCAACCGCAACGGTTATCTGCTGATTAGCGGCGTATCGGCCTACTATCCGGCGAGCTACAGCATTAACACCCTCAATTTGCCTGCTGACACCCGCCTGAAAGAGACCGAACGGCGCATCGCCCTGCGGCGCAACAGCGGCTATCTGGTCGACTTCCCGATGGAGCAGGAGCGGGTCGCCAGCGTGATCCTCCACGATGGCGCCGGGGAGGCGATCCCCCTTGGCAGCCAGGTGCGGCGTCCGGGCAGGGCGCCGGTGGTGGTCGGCTATGACGGGCTCGCCTGGCTGGAAGATCTGGCGGATGTGAACGCCCTCGAGGTCAGTACGCCCGCGGGCAAACGCTGCCACGTTACCCTGACACTGGCCGCCAACCCGGAGCATAAGCTGCAAACCTACGGACCGCTGACCTGCCGGGTGGAACCATGAAACGCCTGCTGCTGGTGCTGTTCCTGCTGCTGTTTTCTGCCACCAGCTGGGGCGCGTGCCGGGTCAGCACCGTCAACGCCAGCTTTGGCAGCGTGACGTCCTTCGCCCTGAGCGGCAGTAATGAAGTGGCAACCACCGGCACCCTGGTAGTGAACTGCGACAGGGTGCTCAACCTGCTTACCAACGATTCGGTGACTCTGACCTTCACCGGGGCCACACTTTCTGCCAACAACCGGGCGACGATGAAGCGTACCGATAACGCCACAATTACCGATGCGATCCCCACCCGGCTGTGTGGCCAGTCCGGGTGCGCCTCCAGCAGCGAAGTGCAGATCGGCAAGGCCTACACCTGGAGCGGCTCGACGCTGTTAAATCTGCTCGGTTCCGCGCAGTACAGTATCCCACTCTATTTCCGCACCGTCGCCGGGCAGAACGTCAGCGCCGGACCCTATCAGGTGACGCTTAACTTCAGCGTCAGTTACAGCGTCTGCTCCGTTGGCGTGCTGGGGCTCTGTACCACCCCGCAAACCGGTACCGCCCTGACCAGCCTCACTCTCAACATGACCGTCACCAACGACTGCAGCGCGATGACCACCCCGAACGTCAACTTTAACAGCGCGCCGCTGGTGCAGAATTTTCCCACCGTCTCGCAGGCGATCTCCGTCACCTGCACCAAGGGCAGCGTCTACACCATCGGGATTAATAACGGCGCCAACGCCAGCAACAACGTGCGCCGGATGGCCAGCGGCAACAACCGCATGAGCTATGAAATCTATAAAGAGGCTACCGCCAACCGCTGGGGCAGCAGCGGCAGCGAACGCTGGTCCAGCGGGGCCTCCTCGCAGGTCAGCGCCGATGGCCTGTTACGCAGCTATAACTACACCGCCCGTGTCCTTCCCAACCAGACCACGCCGCCCGCGGGCAACTACAGCGATACTCTCGTGGTCGACGTCGCGTTCTGAACCTCCGCTTTTCCCTTTCGCAAATGTAAAGTTCCTGTCAGTTGTGCCGATAACACCGAGAACAAATCTATGAGAAGGTGTTGTATGTTGAACCGTATGCGCGTTGTCACCATGCTGATGTTAGTGCTGGCTGTGTTCGCTTTGCTGCAGCTCGTTTCCGGCAGTTTGTTTTTCTCGTCTATTAAGGCCAACCAGGACAGTTTCGCAGTCTCTAACGCGTTCCGGGTTCAACAAAGTGAAATCACCTCCAGCTGGGATTACCTGCTGCAAACGCGCATCAACCTGAGCCGCGCCTCCGCGCGCATGGTGTCCGATCCTTCGCATCAGCAAACTGAGCTGATGAACAGCGCCCGCACGACGCTTGCGCAAGCGGAAAAACACTTCAAAGCATACAGCGCCATCGCACCCCAGCCTTCAATGGAGCAGGTGAGCCAGGCCATCAATGACAAATATCAGGACTATGCCGCGGCGCTGACGGAGCTGATCCAGTTCCTTGATAACGGCAATATGGACGCCTATTTCGCCCAGGCGACCCAGTCAAAACAGAACGCGCTGGGTACTGCCCTGCGGGAGTATGTCGCCGCGTCCGACGCGCGTAACCAGAACGCCTACAATGCCAGCGTGAAGGATTACACCTTCGCCAAATGGCAGATGGGCATCCTGGCCCTGGCGCTGGCCATCGTACTGGTGGGCGTCTGGTACGGTATTCGTCATACCCTGCTGAACCCGTTAAACCGCGTCATCGACCACATCCGTCACATTGCCAGCGGCGATCTGACCCAGACCCTGACCATCGCCGGGCGCAGCGAAATCACCCAACTGGCCGTCACTGTAGACCATATGCAGCGCTCGCTCAGCGAGACGGTGACCAACGTGCGTCAGGGTTCCGATGCCATTTATACCGGTACCAGCGAAATCGCGATGGGTAACAACGATCTCTCCTCCCGTACCGAGCAACAGGCGTCGGCGCTGGAAGAGACCGCAGCCAGCATGGAGCAGTTAACCGCCACCGTGAAGCAGAATGCGGACAACGCCCGCCAGGCGTCACAGCTGGCGAACAGTGCCTCTGAAACCGCCCAGCGCGGCGGCAAGGTAGTGGACGGTGTGGTGAAAACCATGCACGACATCGCCGGCAGCTCGAAGAAGATCGCCGACATCATCAGCGTCATCGACGGCATCGCCTTCCAGACCAATATCCTGGCGCTGAACGCGGCGGTAGAAGCGGCGCGCGCCGGGGAGCAGGGCCGCGGCTTTGCGGTCGTCGCCGGCGAAGTGCGTAACCTTGCCAGCCGCAGCGCAAACGCGGCAAAAGAGATTAAAGCCCTGATTGAGGACTCTGTCGCGCGCGTTGACACCGGCTCGGTGCTGGTAGAGAGCGCGGGCGAAACCATGAATGACATCGTGAATGCCGTTACCCGCGTAACGGACATCATGGGTGAAATCGCCTCTGCGTCGGATGAGCAGAGTCGTGGTATCGACCAGGTAGCCCTGGCGGTATCGGAAATGGATCGTGTCACACAGCAAAACGCCTCGCTGGTTCAGGAGTCCGCAGCCGCTGCGGCACAGCTGGAAGAGCAGGCGAGCCGTCTGAAGATGGCCGTCTCGGCGTTTCGACTTACCTCTATACCAACAAACACGGTTTCATCGCGCGTCAGCCAGCAACCGGCCGCGCCGGTCAATGCACCGGCTTATGTACGCGCAGTGGCAACCGGAAAAGATGAGAACTGGGAAACATTTTGATCGTACGTTAATTCGCGGCTGCTGGCCGCTATATGGGAGCGTGGATGTTAAATCGTATTCGTATCTCGACCACCCTGTTTTTGATTTTGATTCTCTGCGGGGTGTTGCAGGTTGGCAGTAATGGCTTGTCGTTCTGGGCTTTTCGCGATGGTTATCAGAATCTGCAGGAGATGGAGAGCAGCAATCAGCAGCGCGCGCTGCTTACCCAGAGCCGGGCAGTCTTGTTGCAGGCCAGTACGGCCCTGAATAAAGCGGGGACCTTAACCGCGCTGAGTTATCCGCCCGATGACATCAAGGGGCTGATGACCACCGCGCGCAGCAGCCTGAAGCAGGCGGGCGAGCTCTACAGGACGTTCAACGACCAGGCGGCGATAAGTGCCAAAGACGCCGGGCTGAAGAAGGCAATGCAGGGCGCCTTCACCCAGTGGCACAGCGATCTGGAGCATCAGGCCACCTGGCTTGAAAACAACCAGCTGTCCGATTTCCTCACCGCGCCGGTGCAGGCGTCCCAGGCGGCGTTTGATGCCAGCACCGACGCCTGGCAGCAGGAGATGAACAGCTTTGTGCAGGTGGCGAGTAACGACAGCCGCAACAGCTACCACATGTCCGGCGTGATTTTCGCCACCATGATTGTGCTGGCGGCGTTACTGACCAGCGCCGCGCTGCTCTGGTCGCGCAAGATGATTGTCCAGCCGCTGGCGATCATCAGCAGCCATTTCGACAGCATTGCGAAAGGCGATCTGGCGCGGCCGGTGGCGGTGTACGGTAAAAACGAAATTTCGGCAATTTTCGCCAGCCTGAAAGCGATGCAGGGATCGCTGCGTGAGACGGTCTCCGAGGTGCGGCAGGGCAGCTACGCCATGCACACCGGGATCGCCGAAATCGCCGAAGGCAATAACGATCTCTCTTCCCGCACCGAGCAGCAGGCGGCATCGCTGGCGCAAACGGCGGCCAGCATGGAGCAGTTGACCGCCACCGTCGGCCAGAACGCCGACAACGCCCGTCAGGCGTCCGGTCTGGCGAAGAGTGCGGCGCAGACGGCAAGGAAAGGAGGCGAACAGGCTTCCCACGTGGCGAACACCATGAATCAGATTGCCACCAGTTCGCAAAAGATTGGCGACATTATCAGCGTGATCGACGGCATTGCGTTTCAGACCAATATTCTGGCGCTGAACGCGGCGGTTGAAGCCGCCCGCGCGGGCGAGCAGGGGCGTGGCTTTGCGGTGGTGGCCGGCGAGGTACGTAACCTGGCGAGCCGCAGCGCCAATGCGGCAAAAGAGATTAAGGTGCTGATTGAAGAGTCGGTGTCGCGCGTCCAGCAGGGTTCTGAGCTGGTGGACACCGCGGCGAAAACCATGACCGAGATTGTCAGTTCGGTCACCCAGGTGAACGACATCATGGGCGAAATCGCCTCAGCATCCGATGAACAGCGCCGCGGCATTGAGCAGGTGGCGCTGGCGGTAAGCCAGATGGATCAGGTGACCCAGCAGAACGCCGCGCTGGTAGAAGAGGCCGCGGCGGCCACCGACCAGTTAGCCGGCCAGGCGGATCATCTTACCTCGCTGGTGGCTGTTTTTAATGTGAATGAACGTGTTGAAGCAGTAACAGAAGTCGGGCGGTCGCAGACCGTACCAGTCGGATCCTGAAAGTGATTAAGAAGGCGCTATGACATCACCACTGCCCTCAGGGCAATCGTCATTATTGTTACAGATGACACAGCGCCTTGCGCTGTCCGATGCGCATTTTCGTCGGATATGTCAGTTAATCTACCAGCGTGCGGGGATCGTGCTTGCCGATCACAAGCGGGACATGGTCTACAACCGTCTTGTGCGTCGCCTGCGAACGCTCGAACTGGATGATTTTGGCCGCTACCTGGGGATGCTGGAAGCAAACCCGAACAGCGCAGAGTGGCAGGCGTTTATCAACTCGCTGACCACCAACCTGACCGCGTTTTTCCGGGAAGCCCATCACTTCCCGGTGCTGGCGGAGCATGCGCGCCGCCGCAGCGGGGAGTACCGCGTCTGGAGCGCGGCGGCGTCGACCGGGGAGGAGCCTTACTCGCTCGCCATCACCCTGGCGGACACCCTGGGCACCGCGCCGGGCCGCTGGAAGGTGATCGCCAGCGATATCGATACCGAGGTGCTGCAAAAAGCGCAGAGCGGGATCTATCGCCAGGAGGAGCTGAAAACGCTGTCACCCCAGCAGCTTCAGCGCTACTTCATGCGCGGTACTGGTCCGCACGAAGGGCTGGTGCGGGTCCGGAGTGAACTGGCGAATGCCGTGGAGTTCTCCATGGTCAACCTGCTGGAGAAGCAGTACAGCGTGGCGGGCCCGTTTGACGCTATTTTCTGTCGTAACGTGATGATTTATTTCGACAAAACGACGCAGCAGGAGATCCTGCGCCGCTTTGTTCCGTTGCTCAAACCTGACGGTTTACTGTTTGCCGGGCACTCGGAGAACTTCAGCAATCTTGTGCGCGAGTTTAGCCTGCGTGGCCAGACGGTATATGCGCTGAGTAAGGATAAAGCATGAGTAAAATCAGGGTCTTGTCAGTTGATGATTCGGCGTTAATGCGCCAGATCATGACCGAGATTATCAACAGCCACAGCGACATGGAAATGGTGGCGACGGCCCCCGATCCGCTGGTAGCCCGGGATTTAATCAAAAAATATAACCCCGACGTGCTGACGCTGGATGTCGAAATGCCGCGTATGGACGGCATCGATTTCCTGGAGAAGTTAATGCGTCTGCGCCCGATGCCGGTGGTGATGGTCTCTTCGCTGACCGGCAAAGGGTCCGAAATCACGCTGCGGGCGCTGGAGCTGGGGGCGGTGGATTTCGTCACCAAACCGCAGCTCGGCATTCGCGAGGGGATGCTGGCGTACAGCGAGATGATCGCCGAGAAGATCCGTACCGCGGCCAGAGCGCGGGTGGCCCAGCATAAGCCGCTGGCGACGCCCACCACGCTGAAAGCCGGCCCGCTGCTGAGTTCGGAAAAATTGCTGGTTATCGGTGCGTCTACCGGGGGAACAGAGGCAATTCGCCATGTACTCCAGCCATTGCCGCTCTCCAGCCCCGGTATTCTGATTACTCAGCATATGCCGCCAGGCTTTACCCGTTCGTTCGCGGAGCGTCTGAATAAGCTGTGTCAGATAAGCGTGAAGGAGGCGGAAGATGGCGAGCGCGTTTTGCCGGGGCATGCCTATATCGCCCCGGGTGACAAGCATATGGAGCTGGCGCGCAGCGGCGCAAACTATCAAATCAAAATTCATGACGGGCCGCCGGTTAACCGGCACCGTCCGTCGGTGGATGTACTGTTTCATTCGGTGGCGAAACACGCGGGGCGCAACGCCGTTGGGGTGATCCTGACGGGGATGGGCAACGACGGCGCCGCCGGCATGCTGGCGATGCACCAGGCTGGCGCCTGGACCATCGCGCAGAATGAAGCAAGTTGTGTGGTGTTCGGCATGCCGCGCGAGGCCATCAATATGGGTGGCGTCAGCGAAGTGGTCGATCTCAGTCAGGTTAGTCAGCAAATGCTGGCGAAAATCAGTGCCGGACAGGCAATACGTATTTAACGAGGAGTGTAGTTTTATGGCGGACAAAGAGCTCAAGTTTTTGGTTGTGGATGACTTTTCCACCATGCGTCGCATTGTGCGCAACCTGCTGAAAGAGCTGGGTTTTAACAACGTTGAAGAAGCAGAAGACGGCGTTGATGCGCTGAACAAACTGAATGCCGGCGGCTTTGGTTTTGTCATTTCCGACTGGAACATGCCGAACATGGACGGTCTGGAGCTGCTCAAAACCATTCGCGCGAATGGCGCCATGGCCTCTCTGCCTGTGCTGATGGTCACCGCCGAAGCGAAGAAAGAGAACATCATTGCTGCGGCCCAGGCTGGCGCAAGCGGGTATGTGGTGAAGCCATTCACCGCTGCAACTTTGGAAGAAAAACTCGGTAAGATCTTCGAGAAACTCGGCATGTGAGGTACGGGAGATGATGCAGCCTTCGATTAAACCTACGGATGAGCATTCACCCGGCGACATAATTGCCCGGATCGGCAGCCTGACGCGTATGTTGCGCGACAGCCTGCGTGAGCTGGGACTGGATCAGGCGATTGCAGAGGCAGCGGAAGCGATTCCTGATGCCCGCGATCGTCTTGATTATGTTGTACAGATGACTGCCCAGGCGGCAGAGCGTGCGCTGAACAGTGTTGAAGCGTCTCAGCCGCATCAGGACGAGATGGAAAAGGGCGCAAAAGCGCTGACCAAACGCTGGGACGAGTGGTTCGAAAATCCAATCGAACTCTCCGACGCCCGCGAGCTGGTCACCGACACTCGTCAGTACCTTGGTGCCGTACCGGGTCATACCAGCTTCACCAATGCGCAGTTGCTGGAGATCATGATGGCGCAGGATTTCCAGGACCTTACCGGTCAGGTGATCAAGCGCATGATGGACGTCATCCAGGAGATTGAGCGCCAGCTGTTGATGGTGTTGCTGGAGAACATGCCGGAACCTTCCGCGCGTCCGCAACGGGAAAACGAAAGCCTGCTGAATGGCCCACAGCTCGACACCACCAAAGCCGGTGTCGTGGCAAGCCAGGATCAGGTGGACGACCTGCTGGACAGCTTAGGCTTCTGATAACCTACGCTCGGCTGAAAATGCCTGGCGGCGCTGCGCTTGCACAGGCCTACAAAGACCCCACAATATGTCGATATTGCAGGATATTGTAGGCCGGGTAAGCGCAGCGCCACCCGGCAGAAACGCCACCTGCACAGGTGGCATTTTTCTTTGCGCATCTGTTTCATCCCTCATTACGATCCGCTTTCCAGATTTGGCAATCTGCCACGACGTCACCCCGTTTTTAATAATGAATTCTGTTAGTCTTTTCAGGGTTTTTGCTGGCCGTAGACAGCAATTTCAGGCGAGTGACGACACGGACGCATGACTATTTTACGTTGACAAGTGTCAACACTCAAAATAGACTTCTGTTAACGGAGGCCAATGAAGAGACATCCGAACAAGCATATTCAGAGGGCTATCGATTATGCCCTGAGTAAGGGTTGGGTTTGGGTTCCGCCGGGACATTCAGCGCACTGCTTTTGCAAGCTGCGCTGTGGTAACCCAGAAGGCGATCATTGGGATCACCAGATGAGTATATGGTCGACGCCGAAAAATGCAGAAAACCATGCCCTGCAAATCATCCGCAACGTAAAACATTGCCTTTGATTTAGCCCGGTAAGGCGTGGTTGCGGCCATGCCTTATCGATTAAGAAGTGACGCTAACAACAAAATGAAGAGGTACTATGGCGCTGTTTAACTTCACTCTGACCCTCTCAGGCGTAACCTGCGGGACTGAAGGACTGGAAGACGCACTGTATGCAAGCGGCTGTGACGATGCGCTAATCTGCGCATATGGCAACTCCGTCTATCTCACCTTTGATCGGGAGGCTGAAACCTTAGATGATGCTATCGCCTCAGCGGTCAACGACATCGAATCGGCTGGCATCGGGGCGATCGTACAGTCTGTCGACTCTGCCCTGGTCGGCCTGAGCGACATCGCGGAAATGACCGACCTGTCTCGCCAGGCTATCGCCATGCTGAAAGACGGCACGCGCGGCGGCGGCGATTTTCCTTGCCCCATTCAGCGAATTACCGGCCAGTCCCCACTTTGGGAGTGGGCAGATGTAGCGAACTGGCTTGCCAGCAATGGCCGGTTGAAAGAGGGGAGCGAGCTGGTGGTGAATGCGCGAGTACTCAGCAAGTGGAATATGGTGCTAAGAAGCAGCGCCTCAAAGGACTTTAAAGAGATTGAATCCCTCGCCTCATCGTTGGTGGCACGTCGTCGCAAACAAGCTGAGCAGGTTAAACCCCCTCGCTGATACGACCGAATAGCCTAAATCAGCCCTTTTATCGCCCCTAATTAACCCATTGGTCACGCGCGGCTTTGGCATCATATCGTCCAGACCTCTACCTGCGAGATGCTTGCCGTGGCAGAAGACAGCGACGACAAAACAGAAGCCCCCACACCCCACCGACTTGAAAAAGCGCGTGAGGAAGGGCAAATACCCCGATCCCGAGAACTGACCTCGCTGCTGATTTTATTAGTCGGCGTGTGCATTATCTGGACAGGCGGGGAGTCCCTTGCCCGCAGGCTGGCCGGCATGCTCTCAGCCGGGTTGCGCTTCGATCACAGCATGGTCAACGACCCAAACCTGATCCTCAGCCAGATTATCCTGCTGATCAAAGGCGCGATGGTCGCGCTGCTGCCTCTGATCACCGGCGTGGTGCTGGTGGCTATCGTGTCGCCGGTGATGCTGGGCGGGCTGGTCTTTAGCGGTAAGTCGCTGCAGTTTAAATTCTCCAAACTGAACCCGCTGCCCGGCATTGCGCGAATGTTCTCTGCGCAGTCTGCCGCCGAACTGCTGAAAGCCCTGATGAAAACGACGCTGATGGGCAGCGTGGCGGGCTTTTTTATCTGGCATAACTGGCCGGAGATGATGCGTCTGATCAGCGAATCGCCGTTCACCGCCATGCGCAACGCGCTTAATCTGGTGGGGCTCTGTTCTCTGCTGGTGGTGCTCTCCATCATCCCGATGGTCGGTTTTGACGTTTTCTTCCAGATTTACAGCCACATTAAAAAACTGCGCATGTCCCGCCAGGACATCCGGGATGAACATAAGCAGATGGAAGGGGACCCGCACGTCAAAGGGCGTATTCGCCAGATGCAGCGCGCCGCGGCACGTCGCCGGATGATGGAGGATGTGCCAAAAGCGGATGTTATCGTCACCAACCCGACCCACTACTCCGTTGCGCTGCAGTATGACGAAGACAAAATGAGTGCGCCAAAAGTGGTGGCGAAAGGGGCAGGGCTTATCGCGCTGCGCATCCGTGAAATTGGTAATGAAAATCGTATTCCGATGCTGGAGGCCCCGCCGCTGGCGCGTGCGCTCTACCGGCATGCGGAAATTGGACAACAAATCCCAGGCCAGCTGTACGCCGCGGTAGCGGAAGTACTGGCCTGGGTATGGCAGTTGAAACGCTGGCGTCTGGCGGGCGGTCAACGGCCTGTGAAACCTGAGAATCTCCCGGTGCCTGCCGCGCTGGATTTTATGAACGAGAAGGACTCTGATGGCTAATCTGGTGGCAATGTTACGCTTGCCTGGCAACCTGAAATCGACCCAATGGCAGATCATGGCCGGGCCGATCCTCATCCTGCTAATTCTGTCGATGATGGTATTGCCGCTACCGGCATTTATCCTCGACCTGCTTTTCACCTTCAACATCGCGCTCTCCATTATGGTGTTGCTGGTGGCGATGTTCACCCAGCGCACGCTGGAGTTCGCCGCCTTCCCGACGATCCTGCTGTTCACCACGCTGCTGCGCCTGGCGCTGAACGTGGCCTCCACCCGTATCATTCTGATGGAGGGCCATACCGGCGGCGCGGCGGCAGGTAAGGTGGTTGAGGCCTTCGGCCACTTCCTGGTGGGCGGCAACTTCGCCATCGGGATCGTGGTATTTATCATCCTCGTGATCATCAACTTTATGGTTATCACCAAAGGTGCGGGGCGTATCGCAGAAGTGGGCGCACGTTTCGTACTGGACGGGATGCCGGGTAAACAGATGGCGATTGACGCCGACCTGAACGCGGGTCTGATTGGCGAAGATGAAGCGAAAAAACGCCGTGCCGAAGTGACCCAGGAAGCCGACTTCTACGGTTCGATGGACGGTGCGAGTAAGTTTGTTCGCGGCGACGCCATCGCCGGTATTCTGATCATGGTGATCAACGTGGTGGGCGGCCTGCTGGTCGGTGTGCTGCAACACGGCATGGCGATGGGGCAGGCGGCAGAGAGCTATACCCTGCTGACCATCGGTGACGGTCTGGTTGCCCAGATCCCGGCGCTGGTAATCTCCACCGCGGCGGGTGTGATCGTCACCCGCGTCGCCACCGACCAGGACGTCGGCGAGCAGATGGTGACCCAGCTGTTCGCCAACCCGAACGTGCTGATGCTGTCGGCGGCGGTACTCGGCCTGCTGGGCCTGGTGCCGGGCATGCCGAACTTCGTCTTCCTGCTGTTTACCGCCGCGCTGCTGGGGCTGGCCTGGTGGCTGCGTGGCCGCGACGCCAAACCGAAAGCCGAACCTGCCCCGGTGAAAATGCCGGAAAATACCCAGGCGGTGGAGGCCACCTGGAATGACGTCCAGCTGGAAGACTCCCTGGGGATGGAAGTGGGCTATCGCCTGATCCCGATGGTTGATTTCCAGCAGGACGGCGAGCTGCTGGGGCGTATCCGCAGTATCCGTAAAAAATTCGCCCAGGACATGGGCTTCCTGCCGCCGGTGGTGCATATCCGCGACAATATGGATCTGCCCCCTGCGCGCTACCGTATTCTGATGAAAGGGGTCGAGATCGGCAGCGGTGACGCCTATCCTGGCCGCTGGCTGGCGATTAACCCGGGCACGGCGGCGGGGACGCTGCCTGGCGAACAGACCATCGACCCGGCCTTTGGCCTGGCCGCAATCTGGATTGAAAGCGCCCTGAAAGAGCAGGCGCAAATCCAGGGCTATACGGTGGTGGAAGCCAGTACCGTAGTGGCAACGCACCTGAATCACCTGATTGGCCAGTTCTCGGCGGAGCTGTTTGGTCGCCAGGAGGCGCAGCAGCTGCTCGATCGGGTAACCCAGGAGATGCCGAAGCTGACCGAAGATCTGGTTCCGGGCGTCCTGACCCTGACCACGCTGCACAAAGTTCTGCAGAACCTGCTCGACGAGAAAGTGCCGATCCGCGATATGCGTACCATTCTGGAGACCCTGGCCGAGCATGCGCCGCTGCAAAACGATCCGCACGAGCTGACGGCGGTGGTGCGCGTGGCGCTGGGCCGCGCCATTACCCAGCAGTGGTTCCCGGGCACCGGCGAAGTGCAGGTTATTGGGCTCGACACGCCGCTTGAGCGACTGCTCCTGCAGGCGCTGCAGGGCGGCGGCGGTCTGGAGCCGGGGCTGGCGGATCGTCTGCTGGCGCAAACCCAGGAGGCGTTGCAGCGCCAGGAGATGCTTGGCGCGCCGCCGGTGCTGCTGGTCAATCACGCCCTGCGTCCGCTGCTGTCCCGCTTCCTGCGCCGCAGCCTGACGCAGCTGGTTGTGCTGTCGAATATGGAGCTGTCGGACAATCGCCACATCCGCATGACCGCCAGCATTGGAGGCCAGTGATGCGTAAATTACTCTGGTTACTGGCCCTGCCGATGATGGCCCAGGCCGCAGGGGAGGGGGCATGGCAGGACAGCAGCATCGGCCTGACCCTGAACAACCGCGGCGTGGCGGCCTCGTCACGCCCGCTTTCGGCGAAGCAGCCGGTATCGGGCCTGATGACCCTGGTGGCCTGGCGCTACGAGCTGAATGGCCCGATCCCCGCCGGTCTGCGGGTGCGGTTATGCTCCCAGACGCGCTGCACCGAGCTGGACGGGGCCAGCGGCACGACACACGCTTTCAATAACGTGCCTGCCGTTGAGCCGCTGCGCTTTATCTGGGAAGTTCCCGGCGGCGGTCGCCTGATCCCCGCCCTGAAGGTACAGCGTAACGAAGTGATCGTTAACTACCGCTAACGGCCTGCGCCGTTCAGTTCCCCGGATCTGAACGGCATGATGTGCTTTCTCCTTTCTGCTGTTCCTCTCTGTTCCCTGTTTTTTTCTGCCGTGGTCATGAAAAGAAGATTGCTGGATGTCATCATCCGGGCAGGGTAGGCTACGCAATGAGAGAATATGACAGATACCTGTCAACGATGGATCGCTGTTAATGTAAAAGGACAAAACTATGAAAATGCACTTTCGCCAGGTCTGTCTGTTTTGGGGCGCCATGGATATTTTATATCTGGCAATCTATATCGGGCAGAATATTATCCAGCGGCGTATTCCCTTCCTGGCTGATATTAATAACTTTCGCGCGCTCTATTCAGAGCATGGGGAAGGAGTCTGGCTGATGGTTGTCTTTATTCTTTCAATGATATTAACCTTGTCCATTGTGTTTTCAGCGGCATTGCTGCTCGTGGCCTGGGGAAAGGTCTGCTATCTGGTGGCCGCGCAGACCCCTTTGCGCCTGCTGTTGGTCGTTCCGTCGCTCTCCTTTTTGCCCTGGCTTGTGCAATATATACATTCAGGGGGAGTAGCGGTAGCGCTAATTTTATTGTTAATGTCAGAGGCGCTGAAGGTCGGTTCATTGATGGTCGCGAAAAAACTCAATAAGTGATTTTTGATAACGTCAGGGATATAACGCGTAAAGGATGAAGATATGAACGAAAGTATTAAGCATTGCTATTTTGACGGCTGGAAAAAGACCTTTGTCTATACGGGCCGCGCAACGCGGAAAGCGTTTTGGTCATTTATCGTAATTAATATCATGATTTTTGTATTCATCGCGGCAATGAGTTATCTCCTCCTTGCCGTATCCGTTAGCGATTCAACCGCCCGGGGTGGCATGATGCTGGTATGGGCCTGGTATGTCTGGCTTCCCCTCAGTGCTATTGCGCCTTTAATACTGCTGCTGCCCCTGATCTCACTCGGGATCCGCAGAATGCACGATGCAGGAAGATCGGGATGGTGGTTTGGCGGGGGGCTACTGACACAGCTGCTGATCCTGCCGTTGATTCTCAACGGTCTTTACCGTGTTTTGCTTTTCCAGACAGATGCCGCTCGTGCGGATCAGATCGTCAGCGCCCTCAGTAGCCTGACCGGCTGTGCAGGGCTGATTTATCTGATCTGGATAAGCTGCTTGCCGACAAAAGAGACGGCCCCGGAGGATATCTGAATGCTTTATCGCCAGTTATCAGGCCATTCTGATGACTGGCTCGCATTTTTGACCCCGCCTTTTGAAGCAAGAGAAACGCTGTTTTATAAAAGAGTGACACGCGTAGTAAATCTCTTTGCATTTTTGCCAGTTGCCCCGCCGTGATGGCAGAAACAGAAAGGTATCCCGGTAGCGATACTCTTACTGTAACCCTGTAGTCACTCCCGTTAGCTCCGGGTTAACCGGGAGTCATCTGAAACTTACAGGGTCGACGGTAATGAAAACACGTAAAATTGGACTCGCGAACTATCTTGCTTACGGATCGGGCGATTTTCTCGGGGCGGGAACGACAGCGCTGACCGCTGCCTGGCTGTTGTATTTCTACACGACTTTCTGTGGTCTTACGCCGATTGAGGCCACCTTCATCTTTGCGGCGGCCAGGGTTCTTGATGCCGTCGTCAGTCCGCTGATGGGCTTCCTGACCGATAACTTCGGGACCACCTGGTTTGGCAAACGCTTTGGCCGCCGTAAGTTCTTTATTCTGCTGGGTATCCCGTGCGTCTTCAGCTATTCGCTGATGTGGGTCGGGGATATGGGCTTCTGGTACTACCTGCTGACCTATCTCATCTTCGATATCGTCTACACCATGATCCTGGTCCCGTACGAAACGCTGGTGCCGGAGATGACCGACGATTTCAAACAGAAAACCAAATTCTCCGGGGCGCGTATCTCAATGGCGCAGATGTCGGCGATTCTGGCCTCGTTCCTGCCGGGTATTCTGCTGACCCACTTCGGGAAAGACAACGCCGTCTCCTTCTTCTATGCCAGCCTGGTGTTCTCGGTGCTCTGTGCCCTGATGCTGACCTTCGTCTGGTTCTTCACCTGGGAACGTCCGCGTGAAGAGTGGAGCGAAGCCGCGCTGCGCGCCGAAGAGGAGAAGCAAAAACTGACCCTCGGCCAGAGCCTGAACCGTCTGTTCGTGGAGCTGAGTTCCACCCTGCGGATCAAAATCTTCCGTCAGCATCTGGGGATGTACCTTGGGGGCTATATCGCCCAGGACGTGTTCAACGCCGTCTTCACCTACTACGTGGTCTTTGTCCTGATGCAGGAAGCTTCCATGGCCTCCAACCTGCTGGGCACCATGGCTATCTTCCAGTTCCTCGCCGTTATCGCCATGATCCCGCTGTGCATCCGCTTTGGACCGGCGCCGTCCTACCGCATGGTGGTGGTGCTGTTTGGTCTCGCGTCCATGTCGTACGCCGGGCTCTATTATGCCGGGATGAGCGATATCTACGCGCTGCTGCTGCTGGTTTCCGCGTTGGCGGGGCTGGGCCGCGGCGGGATCAACTACGTTCCATGGAACACCTACACCTACATTGCTGACGTGGATGAAGTCATCACCGGCCAGCGCCGGGAAGGGATCTTCGCCGGCATCATGACCCTGACCCGTAAGGCCTCTCAGGCGGGTGCCATCATGCTGGTGGGGATTGTGATGCAGATGTCCGGCTTTGTGAGCGGCCAGAAAGTGCAGCCGGAAGGGGTAAGCCACACCATTCTGATGATCCTGAGCGTGGGGACCATCCTGGTGCTGTGCTGCGGCTTCCTGGTGTCGCTGCGCTTCAAGCTGAACTTACAAACGCACAGCACGCTGCGCGAAGAGACGGCCAAAATGCGTGAGTCTGGCCGCGCGATGCCGGAAACCGCCACACCGCAGGCCCGTGCCACGGTTGAGATGCTGGCCGGTATGCCTTACGACTGCCTGTGGGGTAACAACAACATCGGTTATCTGAATCGTAATAAGCCCGCTGCACCGTCCCTGAAAGAACGTGCTCCACTGAATTCGACTTACAACAGAGGTTAAGATTATGAAGGTTTGGCCTGTCAAACATAGCCCGTTACTGCGTCAGCCAGAGCGTTTTATCGCCAGAGATGAGCTGAAAACGCTGATCCAAAAAGTGACGCATAACCTGGTGAACATTCACGATAAAACCGGCGAGTTTTTACTGCGGCTGGACGACGGGCGGGTCATCGACACCAAAGGCTGGGCGGGCTGGGAGTGGACCCACGGAGTGGGTCTCTACGGTATCTGGCAGTATTACTGCCAGACCGGGGATGAAGCGATGCGCGACATCATCGACAGCTGGTTTACCGACCGTTTTGCCGAGGGGGCCACCACCAAAAACGTTAACACCATGTCGCCGTTTTTGACCCTTGCGTATCGCTATGAAGAGACGCGCAACCCGGCCTGGCTGCCGTGGCTGGAGAGCTGGGCCGAGTGGGCGATGAACGAGATGCCGCGCACCGAACACGGCGGCATGCAGCACATCACCCTGGCGGAAGAGAACCACCAGCAGATGTGGGACGACACCCTGATGATGACCGTCCTGCCGCTGGCGAAGATTGGCAAACTGCTCAACAAGCCAGAGTACGTGGAAGAGGCGGTGTATCAGTTCCTGCTGCATGTGCAGAACCTGATGGACAGGGAGACCGGCCTGTGGTTCCACGGCTGGAGCTACGACGGTCAGCATAACTTTGCTAACGCCCGCTGGGCGCGCGGCAACAGCTGGCTGACGATTGTGATCCCGGATTTCCTCGAGCTGGTGGAACTGCCGGAAAACAACGCCGTGCGCCGTTATCTGGTGCAGGTGCTGAATGCGCAGATTGCCGCGCTGGCGAAGTGCCAGGACGAAAGCGGCCTGTGGCATACGCTACTCGACGATCCAGACTCCTACCTGGAGGCGTCCGCCACGGCAGGGTTCAGCTACGGGATCCTGAAAGCGGTGCGCAAGCGCTATGTGGGGCCGGAGTATACGGAGGTGGCGGAGAAAGCCATTCGCGGGATTGTGAAAAACATCTCCCCGGAAGGTGAGCTGCTGCAAACCTCGTTCGGCACCGGGATGGGCAGCGATCTGGAATTCTATCGCCAGATCCCGTTGACCTCCATGCCGTACGGTCAGGCGATGGCGATTTTGTGTCTGACGGAATATCTGCGGAAGTTCTTCTGATCTTGTGAAAATTCCCCGGGGGCGCTGCGCTTACCGGGGCTACAAAACAATAAACCCGGCTTTCGCCGGGTTTGTTTTTACATACGTTCTACGGTTTCGATACCCAGGGTATCCAGACCCAGCTTCAGGGTCTTCGCCGTCAGCTGCGCCAGCTTCAGGCGGCTGTTGCGGACCGCTTCGCTTTCGGCGGAGAGGATAGGGCAGTGCTCATAGAAGCCAGAGAACAGGCCAGCCAGATCGTACAGGTAGGCACACATCACGTGCGGCGTACCGTCGCGGGCCACCACGGAGAGGGTCTCTTCGAACTGCAGCAGACGCGCTGCCAGTTGCGCCTCACGATCTTCGGTAATCGTCACCTGCGCCTGGGCCAGCACGCTTTCATCGATGTCAGCCTTACGGAAGACAGACAGCACGCGGGTATAGGCATACTGCATGTACGGCGCGGTGTTACCTTCAAACGCCAGCATATTATCCCAGTCGAAGACGTAGTCGGTGGTACGGTTCTTGGAGAGATCCGCATATTTCACCGCACCGATACCGACGGCGTTAGCCAGTTTTTCCAGCTCGTCAGCAGGCATGTCCGGGTTTTTCTCGGCCACCAGACGGCGGGCACGCTCCAGCGCCTCATCCAGCAGATCCGCCAGCTTCACGGTGCCGCCTGCGCGGGTCTTGAACGGCTTACCGTCTTTACCCAGCATCATGCCGAACATGTGGTGTTCCAGCGGTACGGAATCCGGCACGTAGCCAGCTTTGCGCACGATGGTCCACGCCTGCATCAGGTGCTGGTGCTGTCGGGAGTCGATGTAATAGAGCACGCGATCCGCATGCAGCGTCTCGTAGCGATACTTGGCGCAGGCGATATCGGTGGTGGTGTAGAGGAAGCCGCCATCCTTTTTCTGGATGATGACGCCCATCGGTTCGCCTTCCTTGTTTTTGTACTCATCAAGGAATACCACCGTCGCGCCTTCGCTTTCGACCGCCAGGCCTTTGGCCTTCAGATCGGCCACGATACCGGCCAGCATTGGGTTGTAGAGGCTTTCACCCATTACGTCTTTACGGGTCAGGGTGACGTTCAGGCGGTCGTAGGTGATCTGGTTCTGGGACATGGTAATGTCCACCAGCTTGCGCCACATCTCGAGGAAGTACGCGTCGCCGCCCTGCAGTTTCACCACGTAGCTACGCGCGCGCTCGGCGAAGGCTTCGTCTTCGTCGTAGTGCTTTTTCGCGTCACGGTAGAAACCTTCGAGGTCCGCCAGCGCCATCTCACCGGCGTTTTCCTGCTGCTGTTTCTCCAGCCAGGCGATCAGCATGCCGAACTGGGTGCCCCAGTCGCCGACGTGGTTCGCACGGATCACGTTGTGTCCGAGGAACTCCAGGGTACGCACCGCGGCGTCACCGATGATGGTGGAGCGCAGGTGGCCGACGTGCATCTCTTTCGCCACGTTCGGGGCGGAGTAGTCGACAACGATGGTCTGAGCCTGCGGCTGGGCCACGCCCAGACGGTCAGACTGCAGCGCGGCATCGACGTTCTGCGCCAGGAAAGCAGGGTCGAGGAAGATATTGATAAAGCCCGGCCCGGCGATTTCGGTTTTGCTGGCGATACCCGTAAGATCCAGATGCGTCAGGACCTGCTCTGCGAGTTGTCGCGGCGCCATGCCCAGTTTTTTAGCCACTGCCATCACGCCATTGGCCTGATAGTCGCCAAACTGTACTTTCGCTGACTGACGAACCTGCGGTTCACAGTCTGCAGGTGCGCCTGCAGCAATCAGTGCCTGACTGACTTTTTCTGAGAGAAGAGCCTGAATATTCACCGGGATACCTTACATTTTTGACGCGACCATCATGCTGTCGTGTCAGTTAAAGAAATTAGGCCGGGAGTATACTGCAATTGCCCGTTGCCGTCAGCACCGGCTCAAATCAGCGGTTGGTCGCAGGCGGGCAACAGAGTAAATTAACGCTTTTGCATGACGACAAGAGTATTAATGATGGCGAACTGGCAATCTGTTGACGAGCTGCAGGACATTGCAGCCGACTTACCGCGTTTCATCGACGCCTTTGCGGCGCTTTCCGCTCGCCTGGGGCTGGATATCACCCCCCTCGCGGCGGACCACATCTCCCTGCGCTGCCATCAGAACGCCACCGCAGAACGCTGGCGGCGAGGGTTTGAGCAGTGCGGCGAGCTGCTCTCAGAAAACAACATCAATGGCCGTCCTATCTGCCTGTTTAAGCTGCATGAGCCGGTGTGCGTTGCCCACTGGCGCTTTGACGTGGTTGAACTGCCCTGGCCGGGTGAAAAACGCTATCCCCACGAAGGCTGGGAACATATCGAAATCGTCCTGCCCGGCGACCCGGACACGCTGAATGCCCGCGCCCTGGCGTTGCTCTCTGACGAGGGGCTAAGCCAGCCTGGGATCTTTGTTAAAACCAGCTCGCCCAAAGGGGAGCGCGAGCGCCTGCCTAACCCCACTCTGGCGGTCACCGACGGCAGCGTGACGGTGAAGTTTCACCCCTGGACCATCGAAGAGATTGTCGCCAGCGAACAATAAGGAGCTTTTATGGCATTGCTGGAAATCTGTTGTTACAGCATGGAGTGTGCCCTGACTGCGCAGCAGCATGGCGCCGATCGCATTGAACTCTGTGCCGCCCCGAAAGAGGGCGGGCTGACCCCCTCTTATGGCGTACTGAAATCGGTGCGTCAGGCGGTGAGTATCCCGGTTCATCCGATTATCCGGCCCCGCGGCGGGGATTTTTGCTACAGCAGCAGCGAGTTCAACGCCATGCTCGAGGATATCGCCTGCGTAAAAGACCTGGGCTATCCGGGGCTGGTGACCGGCCTGCTGGATGAGGATGGCGAAATCGATATGCCGCGTATGCGCCAGATTATGGCCGCCGCGCAGGGGATGGCGGTAACTTTTCATCGCGCCTTTGATATGTGCGTCAATCCTCATCAAGGCTTTGAAAAGCTGGCGGAACTGGGGGTGGCGCGGGTGCTGACGTCCGGGCAGCAGTCGTCTGCGGAAAAAGGTATTTCATTAATTAAGGAACTAAAAGCGCAATCAGGTGTTCCAATAATAATGGCAGGTGCTGGCGTTCGCGCCGCCAACCTGGAGACGTTCTTAGAGGCAGGGGTTGAAGAGCTTCACAGCTCGGCAGGCAAGTGGTGGCCATCACCCATGCGCTATCGCAATACAGGGTTGTCGATGTCGACGGATGCCGAAGCGGATGAATATTCCCGCTATGGCGTAGAGGGAGAGTCGGTAGCCCGAATGAAGGCGATAATCGAGCAGTATCGCCGCTGAAACCAGTTTTTACCGCGCATCATGTCGCCCAATATGATGCTTGTTTGTACCAGGCCCCTGCAAATTCAACAGGGGCCTTTTTTTATCTATTTTTTGTTCCCTCTCCCGTGCGGGGAGAGGGGAAATTACGGTTTGGTGGCAATCAACACCGCACGGACCGGGGCCGGATACCCTTCGATCGTTTTACTGCTGTCGTTCGGATCAAGGAACTCGGCCAGGGATTCGGTGGTCATCCACCCGGTGCGGCGCTGCTCTTCGGTGGTGGTGACGCAAACGTCCGCGATACGGATATCCACAAAACCGCACTTCTCCAGCCAGTTTTTCAGCGCCAGCGCCGACGGAATAAAGTAGACGTTACGCATCTGGGCATAACGATCCCCGGGCACCAGCACGGTGTTCTCATCGCCTTCGACGACCAGCGTCTCCAGCACCAGCTCGCCGCCGTTGACCAACTGATCTTTCAGCTGCCAGAGGTGCTCCAGCGGGGAGCGGCGATGATAGAGCACGCCCATCGAGAAGACGGTGTCGAACGCCGCCAGCGCGGGGAGTTGCTCAATGCCCAGCGGCAGCAGGTGCGCGCGCTGGTCGTTGCCGAGCAGTTTACGTACCGCTTCGAACTGGCAGAGGAACAGCTGGGTGGGGTCGATGCCCACCGCCAGATGGGCACCCGCGCCAATCATACGCCACATGTGATAGCCGCTGCCGCAGCCGACATCCAGAATGGTGCGCCCGGTTAAATCGGAGAGGTGCGGCAGGACGCGCTCCCACTTCCAGTCTGAACGCCATTCGGTGTCAATCTGCATCCCGTACAGCGAAAACGGCCCTTTGCGCCACGGCATCAGGTTACGCATCAGATTTTCAAGACGCAGCATCTGGCCTTCGCTCAGCGGCTCTTCGCTCTCGGCGGTAACGCTGTGCAGCAGATCGAGCTTGTAAGGCGTCATCTCCGGCAGAAATTCAACCGCGTTCTTCCACTGCTTAAACTGACCGTGCAGCGACTCTCGCTGCCAGGCGGCAATCTGCGCGGGCAGGGTTTCCAGCCAGTGGGAGAGGTGATTTTTGGCAATCAGCTGATAAAAGTTACCGAAATCAATCATGCGTTACCGCCTTTCAGCGCCACCAGTGAGCCAAAGTTAAAGCACTGGAACCACAGCTCGCTGTGTTCGAAACCGGCCTTGTGCAGACGGGCTTTGTGGGCTTCAACCGAGTCGGTCAGCATCACGTTCTCCAGCATGCTGCGCTTCTGGCTGATCTCCAGCTCGCTGTAGCCGTTGGCACGTTTGAAATCGTGGTGCATGTTGAACAGCAGCTCACCAACGGTGGCATCTTCAAAGCTGAACTTTTCCGACAGCACCAGCGCGCCACCGGGGTTCAGCCCCTGATAAATTTTGTCCAGCAACAGCTGACGATCGTCAGGCACCAGGAATTGCAGGGTAAAATTCAGCACCACCATGGAGGCGTTTTTGATTTCGATATGGCGGATATCGCCCTCGACCACCTCAACCGGGGTGGGCGCTTTCCAGGCATCGATATGACGGCGGCAGCGTTCGACCATCGCCGGAGAGTTATCCACGGCGATAATTTTGCATCCGTCGTGCTTAATGTTACGACGAACCGACAGCGTAGCTGCGCCCAGCGAGCATCCCAGATCGTAGACCTGCGTGTCCGGCTGAACAAAACGTTCCGCCAGCATGCCGATCATGGAGATGATATTGGAATAGCCGGGGACCGAGCGCTGGATCATATCCGGGAAGACTTCAGCCACCCGTTCATCGAAGGTCCAGTCGCCCAGACTGGCGATAGGCGCAGAAAAAAGCGTGTCGCGATCTGACATAACGTAAAAATCCGGGAAAAATAAAGGGGCGTATTGTGCGCTAATGCACGGAGAAAACCAACTCCCAGGGCATATACCACAGGTTAGCCAGCACCATTAGCACAAGCGAACACCAGGTGGCGCTCATGCCGGAGCGGCGCCAGCGGAACAGGCGCTGATGAAGGCCATAGTAGTGCATCAGGCGTCCAAGGATCAGCAGCAGGCCGCAGACATGCACCATCCAGGTCTCCGCGCCGTTCATTTCCATAAACAGCAGCAAAATCAGGGCCGCCGGAATGTATTCCACCGCATTGCCATGAATGCGGATCGCGGTCTGCAGTTCAGAGAACCCTCCGTCGCCGTAAGAGACGCGGTACGACATCCGCAGGCGCGCAACATCGAACGAAAACTTGATTAACAGTAACGCACCCAGCACCGCATACAGCGCGCAAACCATACAAACTCCCTGTTTTTTTGCAGATGGCACTTCATATGATAGGGGCTGAGATCAGAAAAGAGAAGATTGCTGCGGAATAGTGGGGGCGTTGCCGATGGACGGCGCCACGGCCTGCAAGGCCTGCCAGAGAGCATCGACCAGTTCCGGCGCCTGGGCGATATCGGGGGTATGTAAAAAAAGATAGGGCGTGGCGGTCTGTTCCCACTTCGCCAGGGTCTGCAACCAGACGGCAAACAGCACCTGGTTTTGCGGCATATTATCGCTGCCGATAAACCGCACCATCGGATTGTTGGCGGTCATCACCGCATGCACCGGCACCTTCGGTTTTTTGCGCTGCGCCTCGATGATGGCTTCGTTGTGCGGCGTGGCGGCATGAACGGGACGGCTGTCGAGGATCGTCCGGTTGACACCACGCTCGTGCAGGCCCCGGTTAAGCGCTTTCTCGGCTTCGCCTTTTATAAAGAATTCAGGATGACGGACTTCAACGCCGTAGGTAAATTCCCGTGGCAGGGCGTCGAGAAACTGCCAGAGCGCGGGCAGATCCCGGGGCCCGAAGGTGGCGGGGAGCTGCACCCAGTACTGGCCGATGCGGTCGGAAAGCGGCGACAGACGGGTGAAAAACTCGGCGGTTAAATCATCACAGTTACGCAGCGCGGCCTGATGGGAGATGGTGGCCGGGAATTTAAAGCAGAAGCGGAAGTCGTCGCCGGTCTGTTCCCGCCAGCGCGCCACGACCTCGGGTTTAGGCAGCGCGTACAGCGTGGTATTGCCCTCCACACAGTTAAAGTGGCGGGCATATTCTTCGAGACCGGTAATCCCCAGCCGCACCCATTTCGGGTGCGACCATTGGGGTAACCCCAGATAGATCATAGTGCGCTGATAATCTCGTCGGTGCTGCGTACCCGGGCAATGCGCGGGAAGATATGGGTCATGCTGGCCTGGTGCTGCTCGGTGGTGGCCGTGCTACAGGCATCTTCGGCGATCACCAGATTAAAGCCCAGCTCCCAGGCGTTGCGCGCAGTGGATTCCACGCCAATGTTGGTAGCGATCCCGCACAGAATTATAGTGTCGATGCCGCGACGGCGCAGCTGTAGCTCCAGATCGGTACCGTAGAAGGCACCCCACTGGCGTTTGGTCACTTCGATATCGCTTTCCTGCTTGCCGAGCGACAGCGGATAGTCCCACCAGTTGTCCGGCAGGGCATGGGCCGCGCCCTGGGCATCCACCGGCTGCTTCAGCGCCTCGGCGAAATCGGCGGACCAGCCCACGCGCACCATTACTACCGGCGCGCCGCTGGCGCGGCATTTTTCTGCCAGACGTGCGCTGCGGCTGACCACATCCTGGGCGGTATGCGGACCCCCGGCAAAGGGCAGGATACCTTCCTGTAAATCAATTACCACAAGGGCGGTACGGGCGGCGTCGAGTGTGAACATGGTTTTTCCTGTTAAAGAGTTAGCCTGGCCAATACCTTACGCTGAGCCAGCCTGTTCCAGGTCTGATATTTTTGTTAAATTTTGTGAGAATATGCAAGATGCGAGCAGCAAACGCGCGTCTGGCGCGCTTCTCTCTTATCGTCTGGCGGAATTTCCAGTATAATAGCCGCCTTTTTTCATCCAGTTTGACATACAGAAAGCTGCGACCTTGTAGCCTGCGGCTAAGTTAAGGGATATCTCATGCGTACAGAATATTGCGGGCAGCTGCGTCAGTCCCACGTCGGACAGCAGGTGACCCTGTGTGGTTGGGTCAACCGTCGTCGTGATCTTGGCAGCCTTATCTTTATCGATATGCGCGACCGTGAAGGCATCGTGCAGGTGTTTTTCGATCCAGACCGCGCCGATGCGTTAAAGCTGGCTGCTGAACTGCGTAACGAGTTCTGCATCCAGGTGACCGGTACCGTGCGTGCGCGTGACGAAAAGAACATCAACAGCGACATGGCGACCGGCGAAATCGAAGTGCTGGCGACCGATCTGACCATCATTAACCGTTCAGATTCACTGCCGCTGGACTTCAACCACGTCAATACCGAAGAAGCGCGTCTGAAGTATCGCTACCTCGACCTGCGTCGCCCGGAAATGGCCGAGCGCCTGAAAACCCGTGCGAAAATCACCAGCCTGGTGCGCCGCTTTATGGACGATCACGGTTTCCTCGATATCGAAACCCCGATGCTGACCAAAGCGACCCCGGAAGGCGCGCGTGACTACCTCGTGCCATCCCGTGTTCATAAAGGCAAATTCTACGCGCTGCCGCAGTCTCCACAGCTGTTCAAACAGCTGCTGATGATGTCCGGTTTCGACCGCTACTATCAGATCGTGAAATGCTTCCGTGACGAAGACCTGCGTGCTGACCGTCAGCCAGAATTTACCCAGATCGACGTCGAAACCTCCTTCATGACCGCTGAACAAGTGCGTGAAGTGATGCAAGCGCTGGTACGCAGCTTGTGGCAGGACGTGAAGGGCGTGGATCTGGGCGACTTCCCTGTCATGACCTTCGCTGAGGCGGAACGTCGCTACGGCTCTGACAAACCAGACCTGCGCAACCCGATGGAGCTGGTAGACGTTGCTGACCTGCTGAAAGACGTGGAGTTCGCGGTCTTCTCTGGCCCGGCCAACGATCCGAAAGGCCGCGTCGCCGCGCTGCGCGTACCGGGCGGTGCAAGCCTGAGCCGTAAGCAGATTGACGACTACGGCAATTTCATCAAGATCTACGGTGCGAAAGGCCTGGCTTACATCAAAGTCACCGAGCGCGCGAAAGGCATCGAGGGCATCACCAGCCCGGTGGCGAAATTCCTGAATGCTGAGATCGTCGAATCCATTCTGGCGCGTACCGAAGCCCAGGACGGCGACATGATCTTCTTCGGCGCCGACAACAAGAAAGTGGTTGCCGACGCGCTGGGCGCGCTGCGTCTGAAGCTGGGCAAAGATCTGAGCCTGACTGACGAAGCCAAATGGGCGCCGCTGTGGGTTATCGACTTCCCGATGTTCGAAGACGACGGCGAAGGCGGTCTGACCGCAATGCACCACCCGTTCACCTCGCCAAAAGAGATGACCGCGGCAGAGCTGAAAGCGGCACCGGAAGAGGCGGTCGCTAACGCCTACGACATGGTGATCAACGGTTACGAAGTGGGCGGCGGTTCCGTACGTATCCACAGCGGCGACATGCAGCAGACCGTGTTTGGCATTCTGGGCATTAACGAACAAGAGCAGCGCGAGAAGTTTGGCTTCCTGCTGGACGCCCTGAAGTACGGCACACCGCCGCATGCA
Organism: Leclercia adecarboxylata; assembly: GCF_023639785.1. NCBI lineage: Bacteria > Pseudomonadati > Pseudomonadota > Gammaproteobacteria > Enterobacterales > Enterobacteriaceae > Leclercia > Leclercia adecarboxylata. The sequence goes on along the minus strand of NZ_CP098325.1, from coordinate 2,873,343 downwards.
GGCCTGGCGTTTGGTCTGGACCGTCTGACCATGCTGCTGACCGGCACCGACAACATTCGTGATGTTATCGCCTTCCCGAAAACCACCGCCGCTGCGTGTCTGATGACCGAAGCGCCAAGCTTCGCTAACCCGGCCTCCCTGAGCGAACTGGGTATCGACGTGGTGAAAAAGGAAGAGAAAAACTGATATGACATATAAGCTTCCCGTTTCCGTGTTAGTGATCATTTATGCAGAAGACACGAAGCGGGTGCTGATGTTACAGCGACGCGACGATCCCGCCTTCTGGCAGTCGGTTACCGGCAGCCTGGAGGAGGGAGAAACCGCGTTGCAGGCCGCCGCGCGCGAAGTAAAGGAAGAGGTCACCATTGACGTTGCCCGCGAGCAACTGACCCTGAAGGACTGTCAGCGCACGGTGGATTTTGAAATCTTTAGCCATTTACGTCATCGCTATGCGCCGGGGACCGAACGCAATACAGAATCCTGGTTCTGCCTTGCGCTTCCTCACGAGCGGGAGATCGTGTTCACCGAACATTTGACCTACCGCTGGGTTAATGCGGCCGAAGCCGCAGCGTTAACCAAGTCGTGGAGCAACCGGCAGGCGATTGAAGAATTTGTAATTAACGCCGCCTGAGAGGGCGCGCCTTTTGGAGAGTTTTTTATGGCAGGTCATAGTAAGTGGGCCAACACCAAACACCGCAAAGCGGCACAGGATGCCAAACGCGGTAAGATCTTCACCAAAATCATTCGTGAGCTGGTCACCGCAGCGCGTCTGGGTGGCGGCGATGCCGGCTCTAACCCGCGTCTGCGTGCCGCGATCGATAAAGCGCTGAGCAACAACATGACCCGTGACACCCTGAACCGTGCTATCGCCCGTGGCGTAGGCGGCGATGAAGACGCGAACATGGAAACCATCATTTATGAAGGCTACGGTCCTGGCGGCACGGCGGTGATGATTGAATGTCTGTCCGACAACCGTAACCGTACCGTTGCCGAAGTGCGCCATGCCTTCACCAAAACCGGGGGCAACCTGGGCACTGACGGTTCCGTTGCGTATCTGTTCAGCAAGAAGGGCGTGATCTCCTTCGAGAAAGGCGACGAAGACGCGATCATGGAAGCGGCGCTGGAAGCCGGAGCTGAAGACGTTGTGACTTATGACGACGGCGCGATTGACGTCTATACCGCGTGGGAAGAGATGGGCGCAGTGCGTGATGCTCTGGAAGCGGCGGGCCTGAAAGCCGATGCGGCTGAAGTCACCATGATCCCATCTACCAAAGCGGACATGGATGCGGAAACCGCACCGAAACTGCTGCGTCTGATCGACATGCTCGAAGATTGCGACGACGTGCAGGAAGTTTACCACAACGGTGAAATCTCCGACGAGGTTGCGGCTACGCTGTAATGGCCCAACGTAAACCGATAACCGGAGCGGCGTGATGGCAATTATTCTCGGTATCGACCCGGGCTCACGCATCACCGGTTATGGCGTTATCCGTCAGGTCGGGCGTCAGTTGACCTACCTGGGCAGTGGCTGTATCCGTACCAAAGTGGAAGATCTGCCGTCGCGCCTGAAGCTCATTTACGCGGGCGTGACGGAGATCATCACCCAGTTCCAGCCGGACTATTTCGCCATCGAACAGGTGTTTATGGCGAAGAACGCCGACTCGGCGCTGAAGCTTGGTCAGGCGCGCGGCGTGGCGATTGTCGCTGCGGTGAACCAGGATCTGCCGGTGTTTGAATACGCCGCGCGGCAGGTCAAGCAAACCGTGGTGGGGAACGGTGGCGCAGATAAAAGCCAGGTGCAGCACATGGTGCGCACCCTGTTAAAACTGCCCGCTAATCCACAGGCTGATGCCGCCGATGCGCTGGCCATTGCCATTACCCATTGTCACGTTAGCCAGAACGCGATGCAGATTAGCGAGTCGCGGCTTAACCTGGCCCGCGGACGATTACGCTAAATGTGTGAAATCAGGCTGGATGTTTATCCAGCCTTTTTTTATTATGGCAGCGGTAACTTTTAGCCCTTAACGCAGGAGCGTCACGTGATAGGCAGACTCAGAGGCATCATCTTAGAAAAACAACCCCCGATAGTGCTGCTGGAAGCCGCAGGCGTAGGCTATGAAGTGCATATGCCGATGACCTGCTTCTATGAGTTACCGGACGCGGGCAAGGAAGCGATTGTCTTCACCCACTTCGTGGTGCGTGAAGATGCTCAACTGCTGTTTGGCTTTAACAACAAGCAGGAGCGTACTCTTTTTAAAGAGCTGATTAAAACCAACGGCGTGGGGCCAAAACTGGCGCTGGCGATCCTCTCCGGAATGTCGGCTCCGCAGTTTGTTAACGCCGTTGAGCGCGAAGATCCCGCCGCCCTGATTAAACTCCCGGGCATCGGTAAGAAAACGGCCGAGCGCCTGATTGTCGAGATGAAAGACCGCTTCAAAGGTCTGCATGGCGATCTGTTTACCCCTGCAGCCGACCTGGTGCTGACTTCGCCGTCGGGCCCGGCCACAGACGATGCGGAACAGGAAGCGGTTGCCGCGCTGGTGGCGCTGGGCTATAAACCTCAGGAAGCGAGCCGGATGGTCAGCAAAGTGGCTAAACCGGACGCTACCAGTGAAACCCTGATTCGTGAAGCGCTTCGCGCCGCATTGTGAGGTAAAGGATGATTGAAGCAGACCGTCTGGTCTCGGCAGGCAACGTTCAGGCAGAAGATCTGGTGGACAGGGCGATCCGCCCGAAGCTGCTTGATGAGTATATTGGCCAGCCGCAAGTGCGCTCGCAGATGGAGATCTTCATCCAGGCGGCGAAACTTCGCGGCGATGCCCTCGACCACCTGCTGATTTTCGGCCCGCCGGGACTCGGAAAAACCACGCTTGCCAATATTGTCGCCAACGAGATGGGCGTGAACCTGCGCACTACCTCCGGCCCGGTGCTGGAAAAGGCGGGCGACCTGGCGGCGATGCTGACCAACCTTGAACCCCACGACGTGCTGTTTATCGATGAGATTCACCGCCTGTCGCCGGTGGTGGAAGAGGTGCTCTATCCGGCGATGGAAGACTACCAGCTGGATATCATGATTGGCGAAGGCCCGGCCGCGCGTTCGATTAAAATCGATCTGCCGCCTTTCACGCTGATTGGCGCCACCACCCGCGCGGGGTCGTTAACCTCGCCGCTGCGCGATCGTTTCGGCATCGTCCAGCGCCTTGAGTTTTATCAGGTGCCCGATCTCCAGCACATTGTGAGTCGCAGCGCGCGCTACATGGGGCTGGATATGAGCGAGGAGGGGGCCTTCGAAGTGGCGAAGCGTTCCCGCGGCACGCCGCGTATCGCCAACCGCCTGCTGCGCAGGGTGCGTGATTTTGCCGAAGTGAAACACGACGGCACCATTTCGCTGGATATCGCTGCCCAGGCGCTGGATATGCTGAACGTCGATGCCGAAGGTTTTGATTATATGGACCGCAAGCTGCTGCTGGCGGTGCTGGATAAATTCTTTGGCGGGCCGGTCGGGCTGGATAACCTGGCGGCGGCGATTGGCGAAGAGCGGGAAACCATCGAGGATGTGCTGGAGCCGTATCTGATCCAGCAGGGCTTTTTACAGCGTACGCCGCGCGGGCGCATGGCGACGGTAAGAGCCTGGGATCACTTTGGCATTACGCCGCCGCAGATGCCGTAATCACCCTTTCCCCTCTCCCTGTGGGAGAGGGGAAAAATGAATTAACTGGCAGGCTTCTTCATCATGCTGAAGATAAACAGCGTAGCCGCACACAGCACCACGGACGGCCCGGCTGGGGTGTCATAAAACGCCGAGAAGGTTAATCCGCCAGTCACCGCAATCATCCCCACACCCACGGCCACACCGGCCATTTGTTCCGGCGTACGGGCAAAACGACGCGCGGTAGCAGCGGGGATAATCAGCAGGGAGGTGATGATCAACGCCCCGACAAACTTCATCGCCACGCCAATAGTCAACGCGGTAACCAGCATCAGGAGCAGTTTTACGCGCTGCAGCTTCACGCCATCAACAAAGGCTAAATCCGGGCTAATGGTCATCGCCAGCAGGCTGCGCCACTGCCAGAGCAGAATAGCCAGGACAATCATTACCCCGATGGCGATGGCGATCAGGTCGTCCGGCGTGACCGCCAGCAGATCGCCAAACAGATAGGCCATTAAATCCACGCGAATATTGGACATCAGGCTCACCACCACCAGACCCAGCGACAGGGCGCTGTGGGCCATGATCCCAAGCAGGGTATCCACCGCCAGGTGCGGGCGTTTTTCCAGCCACACCAGACCTGCCGCGAGCAGCAGGGTCACCGCAATCACCGCGTAAAAAGGATTCACATCCAGCAGTAAACCAAAGGCGACGCCCAGCAGAGAGGCGTGCGCCAGCGTATCGCCAAAGTAGGACATCCGGCGCCAGACGACAAACGAGCCCAGTGGACCCGCCGCGCAGGCGAGCATCATCCCGGCCAGCCAGCCGGGCAGTAAGAGTTCAATCATGAGTTACCGTTTCCCCGGCGAAGGACAATCCGTCCCTGCAAATCATGGCGGTGGTTGTGATGGTGGCGATAAATGCCCAGCTGTTCAGCGCCGCGTGGGCCAAACATCGAGATAAATTCCGGATGCATGGAAACCACCTCCGGCGTGCCGGAACAGCAGATATGGTGGTTCAGGCAGAGCACTTCGTCCGTTTTGGCCATCACCAGATGCAGGTCGTGGGAGACCATCAGGACGGCGCAGTCCAGCTCTTTACGCAGCTGGTCGATCAGGTCATACAGCGCAACCTGTCCGTTGACATCCACCCCCTGAGTCGGTTCGTCGAGCACCAGCAGCTGCGGCTTATTCAGCAGAGCACGGGCTAACAGCACGCGCTGGGTTTCGCCACCGGATAGCTTTTGCAGAGGCGCGTCAATAAGATGCCCCGCCTGCACACGCTTAAGCGCCGGAAGAATATCTTCTTTACGCGTATCGGGGCGAAGTCGCAGGAAGCGGCTGACGGTCAGCGGCAGCGTGGCGTCCAGATGCAGCTTTTGAGGCACATAGCCTATGCGCAGCTGCCGGTCACGCTTGATCAGGCCCGAGTCCGGTGCTACCAGGCCCAGTACGACCCGCACCAGCGTGGACTTACCCGCACCGTTTGGACCGAGAAGGGTCAAAATTTTGCCAGGTTTCAGATTCAGCGAAATGTCAGAGAGGACGCGGCGCTGACCAAATGAAACCGAAATATTTTCGAGAGATACCAGATTCGTCATGTCAATTTATGCTTGCAGAAGTCATCGAATGTTATAATATCACATTCCACACGTTCATTACGATGATAAGTCGCATTATGTTACAGAAAAATACGCTTCTTTTCGCAGCACTATCCGCTGCACTTTGGGGTTCAACAGCACAAGATGTTAACGCCGCCGTAGTCGCTTCGCTTAAACCGCTCGGTTTTATCGCATCCGCTATCGCAGATGGGGTCACTGAAACCCAGGTTTTACTGCCTGATGGCGCGTCAGAACATGACTACTCTCTGCGTCCTTCCGATGTAAAACGCTTACAAAACGCGGACTTAGTTGTATGGATCGGCCCGGATATGGAAGCCTTCATGCAGAAGTCGGCGAATCAGTTGCCCGAGTCTAAACAGGTTAACATCTCTGACCTTGCAGGCGTGAAACCGCTTCTCATGAAAGGGGACGATGACGACGATCACGACCACGATCATGATCATGGTAGCGCGGAAAAAGGTGACGAGCATCACCATCATGGTGATTACAATATGCACCTTTGGCTGTCACCAGAAATAGCGCGGCTTTCGGCGGTTGCAATCCACGAAAAATTAGTGGAACTTATGCCGCAAAGTCGAGCCAAACTAGACGCCAACCTGAAGGATTTTGAGGCACAACTTGCCGCAACCGACAAGCAGGTGGGTACCGAGCTCGCACCATTGAAAGGTAAAGGATATTTCGTTTTTCATGATGCCTATGGCTATTACGAAAAACACTACGGTCTTACGCCGCTTGGCCACTTCACCGTGAATCCGGAAATTCAACCTGGTGCGCAGCGTTTACATGAAATCAGAACACAGTTGGTTGAGCAAAAAGCGACCTGCGTTTTTGCTGAGCCACAGTTCAGGCCAGCGGTCGTTGAAGCCGTGGCAAGGGGTACGTCCGTGCGTATGGGCACCCTTGACCCACTGGGAACCTCTATCCAGTTGAGCAAAGCGAGCTATTCGCAGTTCCTCAGCCAACTGGCGAACCAGTATGCGAGCTGCCTGAAAGGAGATTAACGAGGAAGTGATTACGTGCAACAGATAGCCCGCTCTGTCGCCCTGGCATTTAACAATCTGCCCCGGCCCCACCGCGTCATGCTGGGGTCGCTTACAGTTCTCACCTTAGCGGTCGCCGTCTGGCGACCCTTTGTCTACCACCCTAATTCCGCACCGGTTATCAGGACCATCGAGCTGGAAAAGAATGAAATCCGCTCGCTGCTGCCGGAAGCCAGTGAGCCTATCGATCAGGCGCCACAGGAAGAAGAAGCCATTCCTCAGGATGAGCTGGACGAAAAAACCGAAGCCGAAGTGGGTGTGCACGAATATGTTGTGTCAACGGGCGATACCTTAAGCAGCGTGCTGAATCAGTACGGTATCGATATGAGCGAAATCAGCCGGCTTGCCGCCTCTGATAAAGATCTGCGAAACCTGAAAATTGGCCAACAGCTCTCCTGGACCCTCACCGATAACGGCGACCTGCAGCGCCTGACCTGGGAAGTCTCCCGTCGTGAAACCCGCACCTACGATCGCGTTGAAAACGGTTTCAAGATGAGCAGCGAAATGCAGCAGGGCGACTGGGTTAACAGCGCTATCAAAGGTAAGTTGAGCGGTGGCAGCTTCGTTGCCAGTGCCCGTGACGCGGGGCTCACCAGCGGTGAAATTAGTTCAGTCATTAAAGCGATGCAGTGGCAGATGGACTTCCGTAAGCTGAAAAAAGGCGATTCGTACTCGGTGCTGATGTCCCGCGAAATGCTCGACGGCAAGCGCGAGCAGAGCCAGTTGCTGGGGGTTCGTTTGCGTTCTGATGGTAAAGATTATTACGCCATCCGCGCTGAAGACGGCAAATTCTACGATCGTAACGGTACGGGCCTGGCAAAAGGCTTCTTGCGCTTCCCGACCTCAAAACAGTTCCGTGTCTCTTCGAACTTTAACCCGCGTCGTCTGAACCCGGTTACCGGTCGCGTTGCCCCGCACCGTGGTGTGGACTTCGCCATGCCTCAGGGTACGCCAGTGCTGGCTGTCGGTGACGGCGAAGTGGTGATGGCAAAACGCAGCGGCGCTGCAGGCTATTATGTTGCCATCCGTCACGGGCGCACCTATACCACCCGCTATATGCACCTGCGTAAGCTGCTGGTGAAGCCGGGCCAGAAAGTGAAACGTGGCGACCGTATTGCGCTCTCTGGTAATACCGGACGCTCTACCGGCCCGCACCTCCATTATGAAGTATGGATCAACCAGCAGGCGGTCAACCCGTTAACGGCCAAGCTGCCGCGTACTGAAGGGCTGACCGGTAAAGACCGCACCGATTATCTGGCGCAGGTCAAAGAGGTTATTCCGCAGCTGACGCTGGATTAATTCTGCAGTGATACAAGCCGGTGCGTAACTGCACCGGCTTTTTCTTTTGTGCCTTGCGCATGGCCTCGCTAAACTAACGCATCACTCTTTTAAGCATCACCCGCCCTGGAAAAAGCATGGAAACCCAAAAAAACAACAGTGAATATATTCCGGAATTTGAGAAATCCTTTCGTCATCCGCGCTTCTGGGGCGCCTGGCTGGGTGTCTATGCCTTTGCGGGGATTGCGATGCTCCCGGCATCCGTACGCGATCCGCTCCTCGGCAAAGTCGGGCGTCTGGCGGGAAAGCTGGGTAAAAGCGCCCGCCGTCGCGCGCAGATAAACCTCTTTTACTGCTTCCCGGAAAAGAGCGAGGCAGAGCGTGAGGCCATCATTGATGAGATGTTCACCACCGCGCCACAGGCGATGGCGATGATGGGGGAACTGGCTTTACGCGGGCCGGAAAAAATCATCAGCCGCGTTGACTGGAAAGGGCTGGAGATCATCGAGGAGATGCGTCGCAACGACGAAAAAGTGATCTTCCTGGTGCCGCACGGCTGGGGCGTGGACATTCCGGCGATGCTGATGGCCTCGCAGGGGCAGAAAATGGCGGCGATGTTCCACAATCAGGGGAATAAGGTCTTCGATTACGTGTGGAATACGGTACGTCGTCGCTTTGGCGGCCGCCTGCATGCCCGTAACGACGGCATCAAACCTTTTATTAAGTCCGTTCGCCAGGGCTACTGGGGCTATTATCTGCCGGATCAGGACCACGGGCCTGAACACAGTGAGTTTGTCGATTTCTTTGCCACCTATAAGGCGACCCTGCCTGCCATTGGCCGGCTGATGAAGGTATGCCAGGCGCGGGTGATCCCGTTATTCCCGATTTATGATGGCAAAACCCACCGCCTGACGATTGAAGTGCGTCCGCCAATGGATGACTTGCTCACCGCTGATGACAATACAATCGCGCGCCGGATGAACGAAGAGGTGGAGATCCTGGTAGGCCCCCATGCGGAGCAGTACACCTGGATCCTGAAGCTGCTGAAGACGCGCAAGCCCGGCGAGAAAGAGCCATACAAGCGCAAAGAGCTGTATCCGAAGAAATAAAAGTCCCCCTCTCCCGAAAGGGGAGAGGGAAGAGTCACCCAGACCGGGTAAGCGCAGCGCCACCCGGCACAACCCTCGGATTATTCGACGGTCATCACGCGGGTGGTGTTGGTCGAACCAATGGTGCTCATGACATCACCCTGGGTCACGATAACGATATCACCGGAAACCAGGTAGCCTTTGTCGCGCAGCAGGTTCACGGCGTCGTTTGCCGCGGCTACGCCGTCATTATTGCTGTCGAAGAACACCGGCGTCACGCCACGGTACAGGGCGGTCAGGTTCAGGGTGCGCTCATGACGTGACATGGCAAAGATCGGCAGGCCGGAACTGATACGGGAGGTCATCAGCGCGGTACGGCCGGATTCGGTCATGGTGATGATGGCGGTAACGCCCTTCAGGTGGTTCGCCGCATACATGGCGGACATCGCAATCGCCTCTTCCACGTTGTCGAACTGTACGTCCAGACGGTGTTTAGAGACGTTGATGCTTGGGATCTTCTCGGCACCCAGGCAGACACGCGCCATCGCGGCCACGGTCTCTGCCGGATACTGACCTGCAGCGGTTTCAGCTGACAGCATCACGGCATCGGTGCCGTCGAGCACGGCGTTCGCCACGTCCATGACTTCAGCACGGGTCGGCATAGGGTTAGTGATCATCGATTCCATCATCTGGGTCGCGGTGATCACAGAGCGGTTAAGCTGACGCGCACGGCGGATCAGCGCCTTCTGGATCCCGACCAGTTCCGGGTCGCCAATTTCAACGCCCAGGTCACCACGGGCAACCATCACCACGTCGGAAGCCAGGATGATGTCATCCATCGCATCCTGACTGCAGACCGCTTCCGCACGCTCCACTTTGGCAACGATTTTGGCATCACAGCCTGCATCGCGCGCCAGGCGGCGGGCATAGTTCAGATCTTCGCCGCAGCGCGGGAAGGAGACGGCCAGATAATCCACGCCGATTTCTGCGGCGGTGATGATGTCAGCTTTGTCTTTTTCGGTCAGGGCTTCGGCAGAAAGGCCGCCACCCAGCTTGTTAATGCCTTTGTTGTTAGAGAGCGGGCCGCCAACGGTCACTTCGGTAAACACCTTCATGCCATTCACTTCCAGCACTTTCAGCTGAACGCGGCCGTCGTCGAGCAGCAGGATATCGCCCGGTACCACGTCAGCAGGGAGCCCTTTGTAGTCGATACCGACTTTCTCTTTATCGCCTTCACCTTTGCTCAGGTTGGCATCGAGCAGGAACTTATCCCCGATATTGAGAAAAACTTTGCCTTCTTTAAAGGTGGAAACACGGATCTTAGGACCCTGCAGATCACCGAGGATAGCAACATGACGTCCCAGTTTTGCCGCGATCTCACGGACCTTGTCTGCACGTAATTTATGATCTTCCGGCGTACCGTGAGAGAAGTTCATACGCACTACGTTGGCGCCTGCGGCGATGATTTTCTCGAGGTTATTATCGCGGTCAGTAGCCGGGCCTAAGGTGGTAACGATCTTGGTTCTGCGAAGCCTTCTGGACATGTAATACTCCGTTGTGTGAAACAACCTGGTGTTGCGTGAACAATGATTCGGCACGTTGTCCGTCTTGATAGCAACTGGAAACTTACCGAATGCCGAAAAAAGAAACAACTTAGTCGTTAACGATCAGGGAACATCGCTCTTTATGAACAATTCTTTATCAAAACGCGATTCCTTGAGCGCTTCCTTGACGCGCTTCAAGTTATCTCTGAATTTCGCCCCGCGGCGCAGGGTAAAACCGGTGGCCAGCACGTCGATGACGGTGAGCTGCGCCAGGCGTGACACCATCGGCATATAGATATCGGTGTCTTCCGGCACGTCGAGGGTGATCGCCAGAGTCGCTTCACGCGCCAGTGGCGTACCTGTGGTGGTAAGTGCGATGACCATGGCATCGTTTTCACGCGCCAGTTGGGCCAGTTCTACCAGACTTTTGGTACGGCCAGTATGGGATATCAGGACCACCACGTCATCTTCGTTACAATTCATACAGCTCATGCGTTGCAGCACGATGTCGTCGGAATAGATAACCGGGACGTTAAAGCGGAAAAACTTGTTCATCGCATCGTGGGCGACCGCGGCGGATGAGCCGAGGCCAAAGAAAGCAATTTTCTTTGCCTGAGTCAGCAGATCGACAGCGCGGTTAACAGACGTCATATCCAGCGACTGACGCACCTGATCCAGCGTTGCCATGGCAGATTCGAAAATCTTGCCCGTATAAGCCTCCACGCTGTCGTCTTCATCGACGTTACGGTTCACATAAGGGGTACCGTTCGCCAGACTTTGCGCCAGATGCAGTTTAAAATCAGGGAATCCACGCGTCTCCATGCTGCGGCAGAACCGGTTGACGGTGGGTTCGCTCACCCCGGACTCCTGCGCCAGGGCGGCAATGCTGGAATGAATGGCCTGAGCAGGCGCGGCGAGAATTACTTCAGCCACTTTTCGCTCGGATTTGCTAAGGTGTTCCAGTTGAAACTGGATTTTTTCCAGCATGTTCATTTTTAACACGGCGCTCATCGGTGGAAGCGATTTCATAAATGGGTGAAATCGCGATACGAATTAGCAAGAATATACGCCTGTGATCTGCCGAAAGGGTCAGTCCATGGAAAAAATGTTGTTGTTTTTTTTCATTACTTGATCGCTGTCGGATTTTAGCAACGGCCTGGAAGAATAAATTTTGACCGCCATGACCGAGCCTGTTCGCGCCCCGGGCGAAATATCGCGTTATCGCACGGGAGGATAAGCGCAAATGGTTTCGGTAATGACGTAAAAGCAGTACAGTGCATGTAATAAAATTACAACGATATTCTGGCAAAAGCACCAGGATATCCAACTGAGGAGAATGACATGGCGGTAACGCAAACAGCCCAGGCATGTGACCTGGTCATTTTCGGCGCGAAAGGCGATCTTGCACGCCGTAAATTGCTGCCTTCCCTGTATCAACTGGAAAAAGCGGGTCAAATTCACCCGGATACCCGCATCCTGGGCGTGGGCCGTGCGGACTGGGATAAGGACGCGTATACCGAAGTCGTGCGTGAAGCACTGGAAACTTTCATGAAAGAGAAAATCGATGAAAGTTTGTGGGATAAGCTGAGCGGACGTCTCGATTTCTGCAACCTCGACGTTAACGACACGTCGGCATTTGCCAACCTGAGCGCAATGCTCGATCAAAAGAATCGCGTCACCATTAACTACTTCGCCATGCCGCCAAGCACCTTCGGCGCCATCTGCAAAGGGCTGGGTGAAGCGAACCTGAACGCCAAGCCAGCGCGCGTGGTGATGGAAAAGCCGCTGGGCACCTCCCTTGCGACCTCCCGGGAAATCAACGATCAGGTCGGGGAATACTTTGAAGAGTGCCAGGTTTACCGTATCGACCACTATCTCGGTAAAGAGACGGTACTGAACCTGCTGGCGCTGCGCTTTGCCAACTCCCTGTTTGTGAATAACTGGGATAACCGCACCATCGATCATGTTGAGATCACGGTGGCGGAAGAGGTGGGTATTGAAGGGCGCTGGGGCTACTTCGACCAGGCCGGTCAGATGCGCGATATGATCCAGAACCACCTGCTGCAGGTTCTCTGCATGATTGCCATGTCTCCGCCGTCGGATCTTAGCGCGGACAGCATCCGCGACGCGAAAGTAAAAGTACTGAAGTCCCTGCGCCGTATCGATCGCTCCAACGTGCGCGAGAAAACGGTCCGCGGCCAGTACACCGCCGGCTTTGCCCAGGGCAAAAAAGTTCCGGGCTATCTGGAAGAAGAGGGCGCGAATAAATCCAGTAATACCGAGACGTTTGTGGCGATCCGCGTGGATATTGACGACTGGCGCTGGGCGGGCGTTCCGTTCTACCTGCGTACCGGTAAACGTTTGCCTGCTAAATGCTCTGAAGTCGTGGTCTACTTCAAAAACCCGGAACTGAACCTGTTCAAAGAGTCCTGGCAGGAGCTGCCGCAGAACAAGCTGACCATCCGTCTGCAGCCGGACGAAGGCGTGGACATTCAGGTGCTGAACAAGGTGCCGGGGCTGGATCATAAGCACAACCTGCAGACCACTAAACTGGATCTGAGCTACTCCGAAACCTTCAACCAGACGCATCTGGCGGATGCTTATGAACGTCTGCTGCTGGAAACCATGCGCGGTATTCAGGCGCTGTTCGTCCGCCGTGACGAAGTAGAAGAGGCGTGGAAGTGGGTCGACTCTATCACTGAAGCCTGGGCGGCGGATCAGGATGCGCCGAAACCGTATCAGGCGGGCACCTGGGGACCGGTTGCCTCGGTGGCAATGATCACCCGTGATGGTCGTTCCTGGAACGAGTTTGAGTAAGGTTACCGTTAATCCCTACGGGGTATTTTACCGGTAACATGATCTGGCTCAGGCCAGCGCACAATAATTAATCATTTAAGCTCCGGGTGCATTTCCACCCGGAGCTTTTTTTATTACACTGCCCGGAGCGATTTTGCCCCAGAGCTCCGGCAATCAAGCGTTTCAGCGATGTTACTACCTGCTAAACACTTTGTTAATTCCAGAGCGCGGACAGATAAATGACAGGAGCTTCTATGAATTCGACATTGTTACGGGTAACACAACGCATCGTTGAGCGTTCAAAACCGACCCGTTCTGCCTACCTCGCTCGCATCCAGCAGGCGAAGTCCGACACGGTTCATCGTTCGCAGCTGGCCTGCGGTAATCTGGCGCACGGTTTTGCTGCCTGTCAGCCTGAAGATAAAGCCTCGCTGAAAAGCATGCTGCGTAACAATATCGCCATCATCACCTCCTACAACGACATGCTCTCGGCGCACCAGCCGTACGAAACCTACCCGGACATCATTCGTAAAGCATTGCACCAGGCGAATGCAGTTGGCCAGGTGGCGGGCGGCGTGCCGGCCATGTGTGACGGCGTAACCCAGGGCCAGGACGGGATGGAGCTGTCGCTGCTGAGCCGTGAAGTGATCGCCATGTCCACGGCGGTTGGCCTGTCCCATAACATGTTTGACGGCGCGCTCTATCTCGGCGTCTGCGACAAGATTGTCCCGGGTCTGACGATGGCGGCGCTGTCGTTTGGTCATCTGCCTGCGCTCTTTGTGCCGTCAGGCCCGATGGCGAGCGGCCTTGCTAATAAAGAGAAAGTGCGTATTCGCCAACTCTATGCCGAAGGCAAAGTGGATCGTATGGCGCTGCTCGAGTCCGAAGCGGCGTCCTACCATGCCCCGGGAACCTGTACTTTCTACGGTACCGCCAACACTAACCAGATGGTGGTGGAGTTTATGGGGATGCAGCTGCCAGGTTCGTCATTTGTCCATCCTGACGCCCCGCTGCGCGAAGCGCTGACCGCCGCTGCTGCCCGTCAGGTCACTCGTCTGACCGGTAACGGCAACGAGTGGATGCCGCTTGGAAAAATGGTGGACGAGAAAGTGGTCGTGAATGGCATCGTGGCTCTGCTGGCGACCGGCGGCTCCACTAACCACACCATGCATATGGTGGCGATGGCGCGTGCGGCAGGCATTCTGATCAACTGGGATGATTTCTCCGATCTGTCTGAAGTGGTGCCGCTGATGACCCGTCTGTACCCGAATGGCCCGGCCGATATTAACCATTTCCAGGCTGCGGGCGGCGTTCCGGTGCTGATGCGCGAGCTGATGAAAGGCGGCCTGCTGCATGAAGATGTCAACACCGTGGCCGGTTTCGGCCTGAAACGCTACACCTTAGAGCCGTGGCTGAACGAGGGCGAGCTGGACTGGCGCGAAGGGGCGCAGGCCTCGCTGGACGACAGCGTGATCGCCTCCTTCGACAAGCCATTCTCCCACCACGGCGGCACCAAAGTGCTGAACGGCAACCTGGGCCGGGCGGTGATGAAGACGTCTGCGGTGCCGGTGGAAAATCAGGTTATTGAAGCCCCGGCGGTTGTTTTCGAAAGCCAGCATGACGTGCTGCCGGCGTTTGAAGCCGGTCTGCTGGACAAAGATTGCGTTGTTGTTGTCCGTCATCAGGGACCCAAAGCGAACGGAATGCCAGAATTACATAAACTAATGCCGCCACTTGGTGTATTATTGGACCGCCGTTTCAAAATTGCGTTGGTTACCGATGGACGCCTCTCCGGTGCATCGGGTAAAGTGCCTTCCGCCATTCACGTCACCCCGGAAGCATACGACGGTGGACTGCTGGCGAAAGTGTACGATGGCGATATCATTCGCGTTAACGGTCAGACAGGCGAGTTGACCTTACTGGTGGATGAGGCGGTACTGGCCGCACGTAAGCCGCATATTCCTGACCTGAGCGCATCGCGCGTGGGAACGGGACGCGAAATGTTCAGCGCGTTACGCGAGAACCTCTCGGGTGCAGAACAGGGCGCGACCTGTATTACGTTTTAAGACGACAAGAATTATCGATCTGGCGAGAGAAAAACTCTGATGAAAAACTGGAATACAAGTGCAGAAGCAATCCTGAAAACTGGCCCGGTAGTGCCGGTTATCGTGATTAATAAGCTGGAACACGCAGTCCCGATGGCGAAAGCGCTGGTTGCGGGCGGTGTACGCGTACTGGAAGTCACGCTGCGTACTGCCTGTGCAATGGATGCCATTCGCGCCATCGCCAAAGAAGTGCCGGAAGCCATCATCGGTGCTGGCACCGTGCTGAACCCGCAGCAGCTGGCTGAAGTGACCGAAGCCGGTGCGCAGTTCGCCATCAGCCCTGGCCTGACCGAGCCTCTGCTGAAAGCCGCTACCGAAGGCTCCATCCCGCTGATCCCGGGCATCAGCACCGTGTCTGAGCTGATGCTGGGTCTGGACTACGGCCTGCAGGAGTTTAAATTCTTCCCGGCGGAAGCCAACGGCGGCACCAAAGCGCTGCAGGCTATCGCAGGTCCTTTCGCTAACGTACGTTTCTGCCCGACGGGCGGTATCTCTCCGGCAAACTACCGCGACTACCTGGCGCTGAAGAGCGTGCTGTGCATCGGTGGCTCCTGGCTGGTTCCGGCGGACGCAATGGAAGCGGGCGACTGGGATCGCATCACTAAGCTGGCACGCGAAGCGGTAGAAGGCGCGCAGCAGTAAGGTTTTTGCCGGGTGGCGCTGCGCTTACCCGGCCTACGCCAATAAAAACGGGCCCTTCGGCCCGTTTTTTTATCCTGCAACCTGCACGCTGGCGGCGGCATTTTTTGCCCGTTCAACAGCGACTTCCACGCTGTCGCCCGTCGCCAGCGCCACGCCCAGGCGACGCGAGCCTTCGATCTCAGGCTTACCAAACAGACGCAGCTGCAGGCCAGCGCCCACGGCGGCATCGACGTTATCGAAGGTCACGTTCTGGCTGGTGAGCTGGGGCAGGATCACCGCCGACGCCGCCGGGCCGTACTGACGCACGCCGCCTACCGGCAGGCCGAGGAAAGCGCGAACGTGCAGGGCAAACTCAGAGAGATCCTGCGAGATTAAGGTCACCATGCCGGTGTCGTGCGGGCGCGGGGAGACTTCGCTGAAAATCACCTCGTCGCCGCAGACGAACAGCTCCACGCCAAACAGGCCGTGGCCGCCCAGGGCCAGCACCACTTTGCGGGAGATCTCCTCGGCGCGTTCCCGGGCCAGCGGGCTCATCTGCTGCGGCTGCCAGGATTCACGGTAGTCGCCATCTTCCTGGCGATGACCAATCGGATCGCAGAAATGGACGCCATCAACGGCGCTGACGGTCAGGAGGGTGATCTCAAAATCGAACTTCACCACGCCCTCGACAATCACGCGTCCGGCTCCGGCGCGGCCACCCTGTTGGGCGTAATCCCAGGCCTTATCCAGCTGTTCGGCGCTGCGCACAAAGCTCTGCCCTTTGCCGGAGGAACTCATCACCGGCTTAATGATGCACGGGTAGCCAATTTCGGCGACGGCCTGCAAAAAATCGGCTTTGCTGTCGGCGAAACGGTAGCTTGAGGTGGGCAGGGACAGCTCTTCCGCCGCCAGGCGACGAATACCTTCCCGGTTCATGGTCAACTTTGCGGCGCGGGCGCAGGGCACCACGCGCTGGCCTTCGGCTTCCAGCGCCAGCAGGGTGTCGGTAGCGATGGCTTCGATTTCCGGCACGACGAAGTGCGGTTTTTCTTTAACAATCAGGGCGCGCAGGGCATCGCCATCAAGCATATTAATGACGTGTGAGCGGTGAGCAACGTGCATCGCCGGGGCATCGGCATAGCGGTCAACGGCGATCACTTCAACCCCTAAACGCTGGCACTCAATGGCCACCTCTTTGCCCAGTTCGCCCGAGCCGAGCAGCATCACACGCGTCGCTGCCGGACGCAGCGCAGTTCCTAAACGAGTCATAACAATTCCCCTGAAAAAGTTGCGCGCAGTATAAACGAAAACGTTTGCGTCTGTCTTGTGTTGCGAAAACCCATCAGGTAGACAGGCGGTTATTTGCATCGCAGCGTTTTTCGACCATGCTTTTGTTGAACCAAAACAGGAGAGCGTGATGAACAAAACAGGGGTAGCAATAGCACTGCTGGCCGCCAGCCTGACGGCCCATGCAGCAGACGAAAAAACCGTGAAATTCCCGACCTGTGAAGGTCAGGATGCCGAAGGGATTGCCGCCAGCGTGAAGCGGGATTATCTGCAAAACCGCATTGTGCGCTGGGCGGACGATCAGAAAACGCTGGGCCAGGCCGACCCGGTAGCCTGGATCAACCCTAAGCAGGTGAAAGGGGAGAGCGACAGCTGGACGGTACCGCTGACGGTGCGCGGCAAGAATACCGATATTCACTATCAGGTGAAGATCGACTGTAAAGCGGGCAAGGCGCAGTATCTGTCGTCGAAGAGGTGAATTTTCGCTTCTTTTGCTGATGCAGACATTTCCTGACATCCCCTCGCTTACGCTGAGAAATTCTTCCACCGTTTAGTGAGGGTAAACATGTCAAACTGGTTGAATCAACTACAGTCTCTGCTCGGGCAGAAAAGGTCGTCATCGTCCGGTGAGGGCTTAAGCAAAATGCTGACGCCGGGCGCGCTTGGCGGCCTGGCCGGGCTGCTGGTGGCGAATAAATCCTCGCGCAAATTACTCAGCAAATACGGCACAGGCGCCCTGCTTGCCGGCGGGGGTGCCATTGCCGGTACCGTGCTGTGGAACAAGTACAAAGACAGGATCCGCAGCGCGCATCAGGACGAGCCGCAGTTTGGCCAGCAGGCCTCGCCGCTGGACGTGCGCACCGAAAGACTGATCCTGGCGCTGGTTTTCGCCGCGAAAAGTGACGGCCATATCGATGACCAGGAGCGGGCTGCCATTGAACAGCAGATGCGGGAAGCAGGCGTGGAGGAGCAGGGCAGGGCGCTGGTGGCGCGCGCCATCGAACAACCTCTCGATCCTGCGCGTCTGGCCCAGGGGATCCAGAACGAAGAGGAGGCGCTGGAACTCTACTTCCTGAGCTGTGCAGCAATCGATATCGATCACTTTATGGAGCGCAGCTATCTCAATGCGCTGGGCGATGCGCTGAAAATCCCGGCGGACGTACGGGAAGGGATTGAGCAGGATATTCGCCAGCAAAAACAAGCGTTACCCGGCTAGTTTTTTACCCCTGCGGGTACCGTTTCGCTTGCATCGTGCGCATGTTTTGCCAACCTTATAGGGTGTTAAACGTAAAAGAATCATAACGCCATGCCACCTAAAGCCCAACGCATACCGCACGCTCTCACCGCGCACGGTGATACGCGCATCGACAACTATTACTGGTTGCGCGACGATAGCCGCTCGCAGCCGGAGGTGCTGGACTACCTCCACGCGGAAAACGACTATGGCCGCCGGGTCATGGCGACGCAGCAGGCGCTGCAGGATCGCCTGCTCGCTGAAATGGTGGAGCGCGTCCCGCAGCGTGATGTCTCCGCCCCCTGGAGTCGAAATGGCTATCGTTACCGCCACGTTTATGAACCCGGTAACGAATACGCCATCTATCAGCGCCAGTCGGTACTCTGCGCCGAGTGGGAGGAGTGGGAGACGCTGCTGGATGCTAACCAGCGTGCAGCGCACAGCGAGTTTTATACCCTGGGCGGAATGGCGGTATCCCCGGATAATGCCACTATGGCGCTCGCCGAAGATTATCTCTCGCGGCGACAGTACGGCTTACGTTTTCGTAATCTTGAGAACGGGAACTGGTATCCGGAGATGCTTGATAACGTCTCCCCGGACTTCATCTGGGCCAACGACTCTGAAACGGTCTACTACATTAAAAAGCACGCCACCACCCTGCACCCTTTTCAGGTGTGGCGGCACACGGTGGGTACCTCGTCGAAGAGCGACGAACTGGTGTATGAGGAGAAAGACGAAACCTTTTACGTCAGCCTGCATAAGACCACCTCTAAGCACTATGTGATTATCTTCCTGGCCAGCGCCACCACCACCGAGGTGCTGCTGCTGGATGCCGAACTGCCCGACGCTCAACCGCTGTGCTTTATGCCGCGGCGTAAGGATCATGAGTACAGTCTCGATCACTTCCAGCACACCTTCTATTTGCGCTCCAACCGGGAGGGGAAAAACTTTGGCCTCTATAAAACCAAGGTCCGCGATGAACGCAAGTGGGAGGTGCTGATCCCGCCGCGGGATCAGGTCATGCTCGAAGGATTCACGCTCTTTACGGACTGGCTGGTGGTGGAAGAGCGCCAGCGCGGGCTCACCAGCCTGCGGCAGATCAACCGTAAAACCCGGGAAGTGATTGGTATTGCCTTCGACGATCCCGCCTACGTGACCTGGATTGGCTACAATCCTGAACCGGAAACCTCCCGCCTGCGCTATGGCTACTCCTCCATGACCACCCCGGACACCCTGTTTGAGCTGGATATGGACACCGGTCAGCGCCGGGTGCTGAAGCAGGCCGAGGTGAAAGGGTTTAATGCCGAACTTTATCGCAGCGAGCACGTGTGGATTGTCGCCCGGGACGGCACCGAAGTGCCCGTCTCGCTGGTCTACCACAAGCACCATTTCCGCAAGGGCAAAAACCCGATCCTCATCTACGGCTACGGCTCGTACGGCTCCAGCATCGACGCGGATTTCAGCGGCAGCCGCTTAAGCCTGCTTGACCGCGGGTTTGTCTTCGCTATCGCCCATATCCGCGGCGGGGGGGAGTTGGGACAAAAATGGTACGAAGACGGCAAGTTCCTGAAAAAGAAAAACACCTTCAACGACTACCTCGACGTCTGCGAGGGGCTGCTGGGGCTGGGTTATGGCGATCGGAGCCAGTGCTTTGCCATGGGCGGCAGCGCGGGCGGAATGCTGATGGGCACCGTGATTAACGAGCGTCCCGGACTGTTCAAAGGGGTGATAGCCCAGGTCCCCTTTGTGGATGTCCTGACTACCATGCTGGACGAATCTATCCCGCTGACCATCGGGGAGTACGAAGAGTGGGGCAATCCGCAGGACGAGACCTACTATCGCTACATGAAAGATTACAGTCCCTATGACAACGTCGGGGAGAAGGCTTATCCCCACATGCTGGTGACCACCGGTTTGCATGACTCCCAGGTGCAGTACTGGGAGCCGGCGAAATGGGTGGCGAAGCTGCGGGAAATGAAGACCGACGACAATTTACTGCTGCTCTGCACCGATATGGATGCCGGGCACGGTGGGAAGTCCGGGCGCTTCAAATCCTATGAAGGGGTGGCCCTGGAGTACGCGTTCCTGGTTGGCCTGGCTCAGGAGACCTTAACAAGCCAGGCGGCAGAGGTGGATCAGGATCCCCCCAGGTAGTGTTTCAGCGTCAGACGCAACTCCGGGCTCATCCGCTCGAGGTTGTTATACAGCCAGCGGAGATAGCCCGGATCTTTATCCGCGATTTCTGCCACCGCTTTGCCACGGTATTTCCCGAAGGTAAAGGTGGTCAGCAGCGCCGGTCGTCCGGTGATGTCGGCCATCTCGTCCGGGGTCCAGCCGGTGGTGTTCATGATGTCGATGAGCAATGCGGCGGTAATATAGCAGTCGTACAGGGCCCGGTGGTGATGCAGCCCTTCCGGCGTTCTCACGCTGAGTTTGCGCGACTTATAGAGCGCCATATTGCTGTATTTGATCCCCGGCCATAAGCGCCGCGCCAGCTTCATGGTGCAGATCCACTCTCCGGGCATCTCGGGCAGCACGCGGCGATCGAAGCTGGCGTTATGCGCCACATACCAGGGGCTACCGTGGTAGTGCGGGATCACCTCTTCAATCCAGGGTTTGTCAGCGACCATCGCCTCGGTAATGCGATGGATAGCCATCGCCTGCGGGCTGATAGGACGATCCGGACGGACAAGATGGCTGCGTGGATTGACGATCTGCCCGTTCACAACGTCGACAGAGGCGACTTCCACAATGCCCCCCTGCAGGTCACAGGTTTCGGTGTCGATGACACGTAGCATGGCTCTCTCCTGGCCGTAAAAGGTTTAGCGTAATGGAATGATATCACCTTGCCAACCCTGCTCAACAAAGCGCCCGGTCAATAACAGCTCGCCACGATCGGCGCGGACGATTAATTGTCCTTTCGCATCCCACAGAGCGCTGCCGCCGTCGCGGTTCGCCATCAGGACGGCGATAGCATAGCGATGGGCAAAACGCTGTAGCTGTGAAAAGGTGGCAGACCAGCCGGTTTCACTCACCGCCATACCGCGGGTGAACAGGGCGGCATCAGACGCAATATTGGGGTGATCGGGTTGAGAATCAACGATACTCAGGCCGCCAAAGCGGCTCTCCAGGCAGGCGCCGGCCCCATGGGGGTAGAACCTGGCCTTAGGCTGGTTAGGGGTAAACCAGGCCACGCCGGGCTGGCGTTTCCCGCCGGTCTCCAGGGTGATCCCGGCAATGACCGAGACGTTGTAGGTATGGGCGGCATCAATAAGTGGCGTCAGCTGCTGGCCGTCGGGCGGGGCAGGAAGCTGGCCATCGGGGAGGGTCGGGCCGGTTAATGACAGCTCCGGAAAGAGCACTAAATTGCACTGCTGGCGAGCGGCGGCGGTAATAAAACGGAGGTGGTGCGTGATGTGGTCATCAACACAATGGTGATTTGCACGGTACTGTGCGGCAGCAATATTCCAGTGGGACATCGTGATTTCCTTATACACGGAGTCGCAGAGATTCATAAAGCCCCTGAATGTATCAGGGGTTTTTATCCTGGCATAAACAGTGTAAGGAACTGTAACTGTGGGTAAGTTTACTTAACTTTCGGCTCCCACGGCAGGCGCGAGAGGTTGACGGAGGCTAATCGATGGGCAATCAGACGCTCACGAAACCAGTCGCGCAGATGCGAAGGCTGCTCACGCTCAACCACCTCGGCGATCACCGGCATGTTATAGCGCTCTTTGAATGCCACGCCTGCGGCGGCCAAATCGATATTCACTTTGTCCATCTCCTCCTGGGGGAGGGTGGCGAGATTAATATGCATAACCGTCTCCTTCATTTGCCGGCAACGTTACCCAAACGCCGGGGCGTTGACAAGCCCGGACAGGATGATCCTCGACTGGATCATTATACAGAGTTATCCTCTGACAATCAGGCATAACAAAAAGGAATATATGTGATGACACTACGCCTTTCCCGCTCGCTCAGCGCCCTCACGCTGCTGCTCTCCACGCTTGCAACGCCGGTTGTCTTTGCTCATGCCCATCTGCAGCACCAGTATCCCGCTGCCGATGCCGCCGTTGACGCGGCGCCACAGGCGCTGACGCTCAATTTCTCTGAGGGCATCGAGCCCCGGTTCAGCGGCGTAACCGTCACGGATGATAAACAGCAGCCGGTTGCGCTCGGGGCAGTAAAACGCAACGAGAAGGACCCGACCCAGATGATTGTGCCGATGGCCGCTCCGCTGACGCCAGGGAACTACAAGGTCGACTGGCACGTCGTCTCCGTGGATGGTCATAAGACCGGGGGCAGCTACCGTTTTAGCGTGAAATAAGATGCTGGCGTTCTGCTACGTCACGCTGCGCTTCGCCCATTTTGCCGCCCTGATGGTGCTGTTTGGCAATGCGCTGTACGGGGCATGGCTGGCGCCCGTTTCGCTGCGGCGTTTGCTGGCGCGTCGTTTTCGCGAACAGCAAAAAATGGTCGCGCTCCTGAGCCTTTTCGCCGCGCTGATGATGCTGGCGCTACAGGGCGGAATGATGGGCAACGGCTGGCCAGACGTGGTCAGCCCGTCCACCTTGCAGGCGGTGCTGACGACCCAGTTTGGTCGGGTCTGGCTGTGGGAGATGATCCTGGCCCTGATCACCCTCTGGGTAGCCTGGCTGCAGCCGGGAAAAGCGATGCCGTTGATCCTGCTGTTCACCGCCGCGCAGTTTTTCCTGATGGCAGGAACCGGACACGCGGCGATGCACGATGGCGTCACGGGCCTGTTCCAGCGCAGCAATCATGGTCTGCATCTTTTATGTGCCGCAGGCTGGGTGGGTGGCCTGTTGCCGCTGCTCTTTTGCCTGCGGCTGTCCCGCGGACGCAGGCAGCGTGCCGCCATCCACACCATGATGCGATTCTCTCGCTACGGCCATCTGGCGGTGGCGGGCGTCGTGTTCACCGGGGTGATGAATACGCTGCTGATCCAGGGCTGGATGCTGCCGTGGCACTCCGCCTGGGGACGTATGCTGTTGTTGAAATGTGCGCTGGTGGCAATGATGGTGGTAATTGCCCTGGTGAATCGGTATGTTCTGGTGCCGCGGTTTCGTTCTGACGACGGACGTGCGCAACGGTATTTTATCAGGATGACACAGACTGAGGTTGTGCTGGGGGCGCTGGTTCTGGCAACAGTCAGCCTGTTCGCGACCTGGGAACCCTTCTGACGAGGTGGAACACAATGAAAAAAACAGTACTTTCTCTAATATTGCTGGCCTGTTCCGGCACGGCACTGGCAGCACCGCAGGTGATCACCGTCAGCCGGTTTGAAGTGGGCAAAGACAAATGGGCGTTCAACCGGGAAGAGGTGATGCTGACCTGCCGTCCGGGCCATGCGCTGTATGCCATTAATCCCAGCACCCTGGTGCAGTATCCCCTGAACGAGGTAGCGCAGCAGCAGGTCGACAGCGGTAAGAGCAACGGCCAGCCGATCGCGATTATCCAGATTGATGACCCGGCAAACCCGGGGCAGAAGATGAGCCTGGCGCCGTTTATCGAGCGCGCCAGTACGCTCTGCTAGCTTCCCGCTTCCAATAAAAAAACCGCAGGCTTCTCTTCGGAAGCATTGCGGTTTTTGTATTTAAGGACAGGCTAACGCTTTTTTTCAGGCCACTTTTGTTGCGGACTGGAAAACCTGGCGTCGTCATCTATTCTTAAAGTGCAAGGCGACTTAGCCTGCATTAATGCCAACTTTTAGCGCACGGCTCTCTCCCAAGAGCCATTTCCCTGGACCGAATACAGGAATCGTATTCGGTCTCTTTTTATCTGTTGAAAGTTAACGCATTTTCCTGTTGCGAACTTTAACAGTCAGGCAACATTCCCTGTTCTTCGTTAAACCATACCACACTCCGCCCGGCCAAAGTCCAGCGCTTTTTAGCGGTTGTG
The DNA here is from genome assembly GCF_023639785.1 of Leclercia adecarboxylata. Classification (NCBI taxonomy): domain Bacteria; kingdom Pseudomonadati; phylum Pseudomonadota; class Gammaproteobacteria; order Enterobacterales; family Enterobacteriaceae; genus Leclercia; species Leclercia adecarboxylata. The sequence goes on along the minus strand of NZ_CP098325.1, from coordinate 2,849,161 downwards.
TTAAATTTTTGCCTGTTACCGGTGAAAGCAGGTATTAGTGGCTAAAGCGCTGGCTGATGGCCAGTTCAATCTCATCAAGCAGTTGAAAACGACGGCGGTATTCAGCGCGTTTTTTACTGGCAATACTCTCCAGTGATTTACGCTCCATTCCTGCTGGCAGAGCCCAGCGGAAGGCCCCGCAGCGGGTAGCGCCCAGGGATTGCCAGAATTCGTCGTAGCTGGCATGAAGATGACGTCCTTTACTGAAGCGATAGCGCAGGGCGCGCAAAACGTGGCCTTCATCACTGACGCCATAAAGGGCACTGATGCCTGACTGTTTTGCCAGATTAAAAATCGCTTCCAGCAGAATACGTTTCGGAAACAGGCCATAACAGGCGCGAGTCGCATTCTTGATTGTTTCCCTGCCCACATTCCGGCGCGGTCCCTGCAGGCCGCCAATCACCAGCGCGCTTTGCCCGTTTACCTGGGTCACGCTGAAGGTCAGGCTCGCCAGCAGGGTATTATCCGCGGCACGTAGCCAGAGCGTGGTTTCGCCCTCGCGTTCAGCCTTAACCGCACTGGTGGCGTAGAGGGTGTAGCTGGCGTCGTCTTTGGTGGCGAACTGCAACAGCACCTGCGGGGTAGGGCTGGTAAAGATCCGGGCCAGGCTGGCGTTCGGGAGCGCGTCAACCCAGGCATAATGATGGAGAATGGCGTCGGCCCGTTCGCCTGCACTTAATCCACGGGTCAGGTACTGACGCTGGGTTTTCACCGGCAGGGTGCTTTGCGCCTTCAGCAGCAGGGGAAAATCGTCGCGCCGGGAGAGCGTCTCCAGCATACGGGTAGTGGAGGACCAGAACAGCAACGTGCGCAGGAAGAATTTCAGCCGGTAATCACGTTTATGCCAAAGGGGACCCGGCATCAGTTCCCCCTTCGCCAGGGCTATGATTACAGAAGAGCGGTGTGCTGATGACACCTCAACAGGCAGGATAGTATTTGACACGATGAAGACCTCTTTATAATTCTGCAATTATCTTAAAGGCCATCGGATATTGATTTAAGAGCTGCTAAACCTTTATTTCCGCTTTGTTTAACGTCGATTGAGGTTATTCCGAACGGCGGTTTCACTCTTATTATTGCCGTACTTCGCAGGGGCTATACTGATCCTGAGGAGGCGCTATGTATCTCAAACTTGATGGTCACAACTGGCGGCACGTCTGGGTGGTAAGCGATCTTCACGGCTGTTATCAGATGCTTATAAAGGCGCTAAGGCACCGGCATTTTAATCCGTATGAGGATCTGCTTATTAGCGTCGGCGATGTAATCGATCGCGGCCCGGACAGCGTGAAATGCCTGCAATTAGTCAATGAAGCGTGGTTTTATGCCGTGCGCGGCAACCATGAGCAGATGGCGCTGGACGCCCTGCATAATAATCAATTTGGCCTGTGGATGATGAATGGCGGTGACTGGTTCGCGGAATTAAAAGGCGAACAGCAGCAGCAGGCGATAGGGTTGTTCAGGCGCTGTGAAACGCTGCCCTGGATTATCGAAATCAACTGCGCCAACGGTATTAATGTGATTGCCCATGCTGATTACCCCTCATCGCGCTATGTACGGGATAAGCCAGTTGAGAAGCAGCCCATACTGTGGAACCGGGATCGCCTGCAGGCAGTGATGAACGGTAGCGAGAAGGGAATTGATGGGGCGGATCACTTCTGGTTCGGCCATACGCCGCTCAGAGAACGCTATGACTGCCAGAATCTGCACTATATCGATACCGGGGCGGTGTTTGGCGGCACCCTGACGCTGGCGCAGCTGCAATGATTACAGATCAGAATACTCCTGCGCCGGGCGCCAGAAGCCGTCGATAAAATCTTCAACCGGATAGCAGCCGCCGTGGCGGATACGCTGGTCGTCCATCGATGCTTCGCACTGGGGTTCGGTGCGATACACATCCACCACCAGATCTTCACAGCCTGCGTCCAGATAACAGATAAATAATACCAGTGCGTACATCATGCCCCTCAGCATTTACTACCGTATTGATATTGTAGGGGATGATTCAGGGAAGCGGGGATTTTGGGAATAAATAACCCGCCTGCGGGCGGGTTCTCTCTGAATCAGGCAAGGCGCATGATCCAGGCATCGGAACCTTGGTCGTAATGCTGACGGTACAGGACTGAGTGTTCTCCATCGAGAATAGCCGGGACGCTGGTATCTGCATCCCAGGCGTCAAGTTGCATGCACAGGTCGGGATCGGATTTACAAGGGATAGTTAACGTTCGCTCGCCCTGCGTATCGCCGCTTAACTCGGCATCATCGATTTCGAATGCGCCAATGCGCACATTGGTTTTCGTCATAATGCTCTCCAGTATCATGCTGTGGTCTGGTACGACCAGTATGGTCGCCCACTTTTCAGCCTGGTCAATGGAGAGCAAAAGCGCCAGTAAAAAAGTGCTATTTTTAGCGCTCTTCACCGTTACCGGTAAACAGGCGACCATCGCGAACCAGCTCGCGCGGGTAGCTGTTCTTCAGGCGCGAACCCACTTTTTTTGCCAGCCCTACGGGAAAACCCTGATACGTCAGAACTGCATCATCTCCGGTTGGGGTTGCCTGCGGCCAGACATCGCGTCCACGGTACCACTCTTCCGCTTCTGCCTGGGTTAGTGCAAAGTTGTTGTGCTCGCCTGCCAGGGCGATGACCGCTTCATGCTGCCAGCGGTAACCTTTATTGTGCGTCTCCGCCAGGCGAATGCCGACACGAGAAAAACGCACCTTGCCGATAAGTGGCTCAATCTCCGTCGGGAATAACCACACCTCTTTATCACGCTGCCACAGGCGCAGGCTGTCATCCCAGTGCAGGCCTACCTGATTGGCTGCGGTAGCGATCTGCTGGGCCTCACGGGTTTTGAGCGGTGTGAACGGGAAGTTACCGACCTTGAATTTTGGCGCGGGCAGTGGCGCAATGGCGGCAGTTTTACGCAGGCGCGCCACGAAGAAGCCTTCGCAGTCATAGATGTGCGGAAACACGTGCAGGAACCCTTCTGGCGTGACGCATTCATCGGCGCTGGCAAACAGGTCGTTCAGCGGCAGGAATTCAACGGCATCGGGATACTGCTCTTTCAGCCACAGGCAGACGGCTTCGTTTTCGTCGCGGTTCAGGGTGCAGGTAGAGTAGACCAGCGTGCCGCCCGGGCGCAGGGCATGGAAGGCGCTGTCGATAAGCTCGCGCTGGGTGGCGGCGATCTCAAGATTGCTGGCGACGGACCAGTTTTTGAGCGCGTCAGGATCTTTGCGTACCACCCCTTCGCCGGAGCAAGGGGCGTCCAGCAGGATCGCATCGAAGGCTTCCGGTAAGGCCGCGCCAAACACGCGGCCATCAAAATGGGTTAACGCCACGTTGCTGATCCCGCAGCGGCTGATATTCGCATGCAGCACCTTCACGCGGCTGGCAGAAAATTCATTGGCGAGGATCGCGCCCTGATTGTTCATCCGCGCAGCAATCTGGGTGGTTTTGGAGCCGGGAGCGGCCGCCACGTCCATCACCCGGTCGGGGGTGTTGCCATCGGCAAACAGCGCTGCAACGGGCAGCATGGAGCTGGCTTCCTGAATGTAAAACAGCCCGCTCAGGTGTTCTGCGGTGCTGCCCAGCGGCAGCGCCTCTTCGTCCTCACGCTCGATCCAGAATCCCTCTTCACACCACGGCACCGGCGTCAGCTGCCAGTTGTAGGGGGCGACAAGCGAAAGGAAATCCGCCACGCTGATTTTCAGGGTGTTGACGCGCAGGCTGCGGCGCAGCGGACGCTGGCACGCGGCGATGAACGCATCGAGAGAAAGGGGATCAGGCAGGGCCTGGCGCATTTGAGCCAGAAATTCTTCTGGTAGATAGACGGAACGTTGAGACACGAGCGCACCACAGGGAGTCAAAGAGGCGCGCAGTGTACCACAAACGCTCCGGTGGGTTGACACCGGAGCGAAAGGGTTAGCGTGGCAGGGCGGTTCCCCAACTGCGCCACTCTTTTGGCTCGCTCTCCTGCAGCAGGAAGTGCTTGCCAGGCTGGGATTTCGGCGCCAGCGGGGTGCCCGGCGGCGTCGCGAAGGCAATACCGCCGCGAATAAACTGGTTAAAGGTCCCGGTTTTCACCACGCCGCCGGTCAGGCCAAAGTCCAGGGAATAACCTGACGCCAGCCAGAACACCGAGTTGTTACGCACCAGATGCTGATAGCGATCGCTGATACGCAGGGCCACCATCACCCGGTCGGAGAGCGTGCCCAGCGTCAGCCCGGTCACCGTACCCACCTCCATGCCGCGGAACAGCACCGGCGTACCGATGGCGAGGGACGCCGCATCCGGCACCTCCACCACGATACTCAGGCCGTCAAGATAGCGTGAGTCGGTGATGGTCGCCTCCTGCAGTTCAAAGTCGCGGCGCGTTTTGCCCTGGCCGGGCTCGACGTTGATATAGGGCTGGAGAATAGTATCGAGATGCTCCACCCCTGCCGCGGAAATCTGCGGAGTGATCACCGAGAAACGCGTCCCGGCGCGGGCGAAGTTATCGACATATTCCGGGTACAGCACCGCCGTGGCCTGGACTTCGTTGCGGGCGGTGATCAGCTTCAGATTCTGGACCTGCCCGATATCAATCCCCAGATAGCGTATCGGCATCCCTTCAGCGAGCTTGCCCGCATCAAACGCATGCAGGGTGATCTGGCCGCCAACCGCACGGGCGGCGGTTTCAGAAGGATAGAGGATCCGTTTGTCGCCTTTACGCTGGCCGGCGCTCGCCCCGCTCAGGTTGTCAAAGCTGATGGCCCCGCGCAGGGCGCGGGAGAGGGGAGAGGCCTGCACCGTCAGGCCGCTGCCGTTAAGCTGGACTTTGGCCCCACCTTCCGCCCAGAACACGCTGTTGCTGGTGAGCAGCTTGCGGTATTCCGGCTTGATATGCAGTTCAATATCGAATGCATTCGCGCGCGGACGAACCAGAATCACTTCACCCACTTCGAATTTGCGATACAGCACTACCGAACCGGCCTGTACGTCCGGCAGGGTGTCGGCCACCAGCGTGAGGGTGGTGGTCGGCAGATCGCTCAGGCTGTTTTCCAGGGCTTTGTCGAGGTTGGCATACAGCGGGTAGCTGTCGCGCATGGCGCCTTTTTCGCCCGGCAGGATCCGGATCCCACCGCTGATCCACTCGCTGGCGCTGGCCGCCAGGAACTCGACACCGTCGAGCCCGACTTTGACGTCCACCCGGCTGTTGACCACGAATTTGCTGTCGCCATGCACCAGCTCACGGTACTGCGGATCGATCGCCACCGCAAAGCTGACGCCTTTGCTGGTTAAGGTGCGCTCAAGCACCTGGCCAATCTGCACGCCGTGCAGAATCAACGGCTGCCCGGCGTCGATACCGTAGCTTTCCGGTGCGTTGAGGGTGACGGTCAGGACCCCGGGTTTTTGCAACAGCGCCTTATCGGCCGGGGCTATCACAAACTGATTTACCGGTTCGCCGCCGCCGGGGATAAGTTCAAACGTACTGCCGGTCAGCAGGCTGCTCACGCTGGGGTTGCTCAACGACAGTTTCGCCGTACGCAATTCAATGCGCGTGTTTTTGCGCAGCAAATCCACCACGCTCGGATCTACCGTCATCTCACCGGTCACCAGTCCGCCAGGATTGAGCGTCATTTTGGTGAGCTGTCCAACCTGTAGCCCCTGATACATCAGCGGGGTGGATTCTTCCTTCAGGCCATCCGCAGAGGGGAGGGTGAGCTTCACAATGACGCCGCGCTGGCTGTGGGCCAGATCTTTGTACAGGCCGAAGTTATCTTCCTGGGTGGCGGGCTCGGAACCGTCCGGTGAATCGAAGGCAATAGCACCATTTACCAACGCCGCCAGGCTCTCCAGCTTCACTTTGGCGCCGCTCAGGCTCAGGTCGGCATCCACACCGGACACATTCCAGAAGCGGCTGCCTTTTTTCACCAGCGAGGTGAAGCGTCGTTCGATCAGCACGTCGATGACCACCCCCTGCTTGTTGGGGGTGATGGCGTAGTCATACACCCGACCGACGGGGATCTTACGGAAATAGACCACCGAGCCGCTGTTCAACGAGCCCAGATCCTGTGCGTGCAGATGGATCATCAGATCGCCATTGTTCAGCCGGTATTTCGGCTGCGTATCCAGGGCGGTGAAGTGATCTTTTGGCTCGCCTTTACCCGGCATCATCCCGATGTAGTTACCCCCGACCAGCGCATCCAGACCGGAAACACCCGCCAGCGAGGCTTTGGGCGTGACCAGCCAGAACTGCGTCTCGTCGCGCAGGGCATCTTTCATATCGGATTTGATGCTGGCGCGAACCTCGATTTTATTCAGGTTCTTATCGAGCGTCACATCCTGGACCGTACCGACCTCTACCCCCTGAAAACGCACGGGGGTACGGCCTGCAACGATGCCGTCGGCGCTCTGGAAATCGATAGTGATGGTATTGCCGCGATCCTCGTAGCTGGTCCAGATTAACCAGCCGGCGATCATCAGAGCGATAACCGGCAGTAACCAGAATGGCGAAATACGACGTTTTGTTTTAACTCGCGCTTCAGTCGGCGAAGCTGGCGTTTCCTGACTCATGTGCATCCCAAAGTAAGCGGCTATCCAGCCATTCCACTGAAAGAATAGTCAAAATCACCGCAGTGCCGAAATAGAACGCTGCGGGTCCCATAGTAAAAGCAAGGAGCTGATCGCGATTGATCAGCGACATCATCAACGAAATAACAAACAGATCCAGCATTGACCAGCGGCCAATCCAGGTAACGAAACGCAACAACAGTATGCGGGTTCTCAGCCCCTGTTCACATTTAAAATGAATGCTGACGAGCAGGGTAAACATCACCACCACTTTGATAAAGGGCACCAGAATACTGGCGATAAACACCACCGCCGCCACGGCGATGTTGCTGTGCGCCAGCGAGACGATGCCCGACATGATAGTGTCCTCCTGCCGTCCGCCATTAACGTAAATCACCGAGATCGGCAGCAGGTTGGCGGGAATAAGAAACACCAGCGAGGCGATGAGCGCCGCCCAGCACTTTTGCAGGCTGTTATGCCGCCGCACGCGCAGGGGGATATGGCAGCGCGGGCAGCGGCCGCGCGCGTCGGGCAGGCCGGTATAGTGGCAGCCCAGACAGACGCGCAGTTCGGGGTTGTAGCGGGTGGCGGGGCGCTGGGGGTAAAAGCGTTCCCAGAGCTGCTCGACGTTCAGGTGGATAAGCGTCAGCACGCTCAATATCACCAGCGCTATAAACGCGAACAAGCCCCCGCCTGGCTGCAGGTAAGCGTAGTCCTGCACTTTAATGGAGGCGACGACAATCCCCACCAGGTAGATATCCAGCATCACCCACTCCTTGAGCTTCTCAAGCATCAGAAGTACCGGGCGCAGGTTCATCCCCAGAATATTGCCGAGCCACAGATAGGCGATAGCCGCCACCAGCACCACCGGCGCGCCGACGGTGCAGAACAAAACCATCGATGCGGTAAGCGGATCGCCCTGGCGGGTCATCTGCCAGATCCCCTGCATCAGGTTGGCATCGATGCGCACGCCCAGCAGGTGCAGTTGCAGCAGCGGCTCGCTCCAGGCAAAGGGCATGAGCAGCATCATAGTGACGGCCATCGCCGCCAGCCGGGTCAGCGACCAGTCGCGACCATCACGGATTTTTGCGTTGCAGCGCGGGCAGAAAGCACTTTGGTATGATTTCATCTTTGGCAACGTAAAAAGCGTATCGCATTGCGGACAACGCTGATAATGTGCACGAGGCAGCGCATCGCCGACCGTATGCACGGTGATTTTTTTCGTCGGCGTTATTTTCGGTGATTTAAGAGCCATCGGTCGCGCTAAAAAAGGATAGTTAATAGTTATCTTAACTCATGAATGGATTCATCTTGAGCATGAACGTAAATAATGCTTATTTTAATAAGCTATGCTGTAACTTTGTAAGACAACCAAGTGATTGAATAATGAACAAAACAGAATTCTACACGGACCTAAACCGTGACTTTCAGGCATTGATGGCAGGTGAAACCAGTTTCTTAGCCACTCTGGCGAATACCAGCGCATTACTTTTTGAGCGTCTGTCCGATGTGAACTGGGCCGGTTTCTATCTGCTGGAAGGTGAAACTTTAGTACTTGGGCCCTTCCAGGGCAAGCTTGCCTGTGTGCGTATTCCGGTCGGGCGCGGCGTGTGCGGTACTGCAGTGGCGCAAGACCAGGTGCAGCGTGTGGATGACGTTCACGCGTTCGACGGGCACATCGCCTGCGACAGCGCGAGCAATGCTGAAATCGTCCTTCCTCTGAAAGTAAACAATCAGATTATTGGTGTTCTGGACATCGACAGCACTGTCTTTAATCGCTTTACAGCCGATGATGAGCAGGGGCTGCGCGAGCTGGTGGCGAATCTTGAAAACGTTCTCGCCGCGACCGATTATCACAAATTCTTTGCGAGCGTCGCAGGATAATCAACGGATAACGTAGCATTTACGGATGGCGTCATTATAATGTCGCCTGTTCATGCCTGCGGCTTGTCGGCAACGTCCGTTGTAATCAGGAAATTTCATGGAAAATCAACCTAAGTTGAATAGCAGTAAAGAAGTTATCGCGTTTTTGGCCGAACGTTTTCCTCAATGTTTTAGTGCCGAAGGCGAAGCTCGTCCCCTGAAAATTGGTATTTTTCAGGATCTGGTAGAGCGTGTTGAAGGTGAGATGAACCTCAGCAAAACCCAACTCCGCTCCGCCTTACGTCTTTATACTTCGAGCTGGCGTTACCTTTACGGTATCAAAGCGGGCGCGACGCGTGTTGATCTCGACGGCAACCCTTGCGGTGTGCTGGATGAGCAACACGTTGAGCACGCACGTAAGCAGCTCGAAGAAGCTAAAGCGCGCGTTCAGGCTCAGCGAGCTGAACAGCAGGCTAAAAAACGCGAAGCAGCCGCGGCCAATGGCCAGGAAGAAGCGCCTCGTCGTGAACGTAAGCCACGTCCTGCACCGCGTCGCAAAGAGAATACCGAGCGTAAGCCACGTGCTGAGCAACCGGCGGCAAAAGCCCCACGCGCGCCTCGTGAAGAGCCGCGCCATACCCCTGTGTCTGACATCACCGCGCTCAGCGTGGGTCAGTCTCTGAAGGTAAAAGCGGGTAACAATGCTATGGATGCCACCGTACTGGAAATCACCAAAGATGGCGTTCGTGTACAGCTGACTTCTGGTCTGTCAATGATTGTACGCGCAGAACACTTGTTGTTCTAAAACGGAGGCCAAGCCCGGCATGAACACTTTTTTTAAGCTCACCGCGCTGGCTGGCCTGTTTGCAATAACAGGCCACGCTTTCGCTGTGGACGAGATTACGCGTGTCGATCAAATTCCGGTTCTGAAGGAAGAGACTCAGCACGCGACGGTCAGTGAGCGCGTGACGTCGCGCTTCACCCGTTCGCACTATCGTCAGTTCGATCTCGACCAGGCTTTTTCGACAAAAATTTTCGACCGCTATCTGAACTTGCTGGACTACAGCCATAACGTCCTGCTGGCAAGCGATGTCGAACAATTTGCTAAAAAGCAGACCCAGGTCGGGGATGAGTTACGCAGCGGCAAGCTGGACCTGTTCTACGACCTGTATAACCTGTCGCAGAAACGCCGTTTTGAGCGCTATCAGTATGCGCTTAAGGTGCTTGAACGTCCGATGGACTTCACGGGTAACGACACCTTTAATCTTGACCGCAGCAAGTCGCCGTGGCCAAAAGATGAAGCCGAGCTGAATCAGCTGTGGGACAGCAAAGTTAAATATGACGAGCTGAGCCTCAAACTCACCGGTAAGGATGAGAAAGAGATCCGCGAGACGCTGACCCGCCGCTACAAATTTGCCATTCGTCGCCTGGCGCAGACCAACAGTGAAGATGTGTTCTCGCTGGCGATGACGGCCTTCGCGCACGAAATCGATCCGCACACCAACTATCTCTCTCCGCGTAACACCGAGCAGTTCAACACCGAGATGAGCCTCTCTCTTGAAGGGATTGGCGCGGTACTACAGATGGATGACGATTACACTGTGATCAACTCCATGGTTGCCGGTGGTCCTGCGGCCAAGAGTAAGGCGATTAGCGTAGGCGATCGCATTGTTGGTGTTGGTCAGCCAGGCCAGAACATGGTCGATGTCATCGGCTGGCGTCTGGATGACGTGGTTGCCCTGATCAAAGGGCCAAAAGGCAGTAAGGTCCGTCTGGAAATTCTGCCTGCAGGTAAAGGCACCAAGACCCGTATCGTTACCCTGACCCGCGAGCGTATCCGTCTGGAAGACCGCGCGGTGAAAATGTCGGTAAAAACCGTGGGTAAAGACAAGGTTGGCGTGCTGGATATTCCAGGTTTCTACGTGGGCCTGACGGACGACGTCAAAGTTCAGCTGCAGAAACTTGAAAAACAGAACGTTAAGAGCGTAATCATCGATCTGCGTACTAACGGCGGTGGAGCACTGACTGAAGCGGTTTCGCTTTCCGGTCTGTTTATTCCGTCCGGTCCGGTGGTACAGGTGCGTGACAACAACGGTAAAGTGCGTGAAGACGCGGATACCGATGGCGTTGTGTACTATAAAGGCCCGCTGGTGGTGCTGGTCGATCGCTTTAGTGCTTCGGCCTCAGAGATCTTTGCCGCCGCGATGCAGGATTACAGCCGGGCATTGATCGTTGGCGAGCCGACTTTCGGTAAAGGTACGGTGCAGCAGTACCGCTCCCTGAACCGTATTTACGATCAGATGCTGCGTCCGGAATGGCCTGCTCTGGGCTCGGTACAGTACACCATTCAGAAGTTCTACCGCGTGAATGGCGGCAGTACCCAGCGTAAAGGCGTGACCCCGGATATCATCATGCCGACGGGAACCGAAGAGACGGAAACCGGTGAGAAGTTCGAAGATAACGCGTTGCCGTGGGATAGCGTTAACGCTGCCACCTACGTGAAGTCGGGTGACATGACCCAGTTTGGTCCGGCGCTGCTGAAGCAGCACGACGACCGCATCGCCAAAGATCCGGAGTTCCAGTACATCATCAAGGATATTGCCCGTTTCAATGCCCTGAAGGCGAAACGGAATATCGTCTCTCTTAATTACGCGCAGCGTCTGAAAGAGAACGAAGAGGATGATGCGACACGTCTGGCGCGTATCAACGATCGCTTCAAACGTGAAGGTAAGCCAGCCCTCAAAAAACTGGACGACCTGCCGAAGGATTACCAGGAGCCGGATCCGTATCTCGATGAGACGGTGAAAATCGCTATCGATTTGGCAAAACTGGAAAAAGACAAGCCCGCCGGCAACCCCGCTCCGGCTAAATAATCTCCCCCAACAGGCACAAGAAATTGTGCCTGTTTTTTTGTTAACCGCATTCTGCCGTCAGGCAGTCATTTCATTATGTAAAGTTGTGTCTTTCTGGTGACTTACGCCGCTGCAATCCTTGAAAATATGCGGAATACCCATACGATGTGGGTAATCGCATAGTGCGTTTTGTTAAACTGAGGTTAAAAGAATATTATGATGCGAATCGCGCTCTTCCTGCTCACCAACCTTGCGGTCATGGTGGTCTTCGGGGTGGTTCTCAGCCTGACAGGAATTCAGTCGAGCAGCGTTCAGGGTTTGTTAATTATGGCGCTGCTGTTTGGTTTTGGTGGCTCCTTTATCTCACTGCTGATGTCCAAGTGGATGGCACTTAAATCCGTTGGCGGTGAGGTTATTGAGCAACCGCGTAACGATATGGAACAGTGGCTGATGACCACAGTTGCTAACCAGTCCCGCCAGGCAGGTATTGCCATGCCGCAGGTGGCGATTTATCACGCGCCGGACATCAACGCCTTCGCCACCGGTGCGCGTCGTGACGCCTCGCTGGTTGCGGTGAGTACCGGTCTGCTACAGAACATGAGCCGTGATGAAGCGGAAGCGGTTATCGCCCATGAGATCAGCCACATTGCTAACGGCGATATGGTCACCATGACCCTGATCCAGGGGGTGGTGAACACCTTCGTTATCTTCATCTCACGTATTATTGCCCAGATTGCCGCAGGCTTTATGGGTGGCGATCGTGAGGAAGGCGAATCCAGCAACGGCAACCCGCTGATCTACTTTGCGGTCTCAATGGTACTGGAACTGGTATTCGGTATTCTGGCGAGCATCATCACCATGTGGTTCTCCCGTCATCGTGAATTCCACGCCGATGCGGGCTCAGCCAAACTGGTTGGCCGTGAGAAGATGATTGCCGCGCTGCAGCGTCTGAAAACCAGCTATGAGCCGCAGGAAGCCTCAACCATGATGGCCTTCTGCATCAACGGTAAATCGAAATCGCTGAGCGAGCTGTTCATGTCTCACCCGCCGCTGGATAAGCGTATTGAAGCGCTGCGTAACGGTGAATACCTGAAGTAACAGCTTCGGTTGGATAATAAAAAAGCGCGTCGAACGACGCGCTTTTTTTATGCCTGGGAACGAGGCTGGGTCACCCGAAGCCCGCTGATAATGGCCGCGACGGTGGCCAGTGAACCGGCGGTCAATAGCGCCAGGTGCGTGCCGCTTTGCCCGGCCAGGTTGAACATCAACGCCACCAGCGCCGCGCCGGTACTCTGACCCAGCAGGCGGGCAGTGCCCAGCATCCCGCTGGCGCCACCGCTGCGATGGCGGGGAGCGGCGGTGATAATGGTATGGTTATTGGGCGACTGGAACAGGCCAAAACCCGCCCCGCACAGCACCATTCGCCAGATGATATCCAGATCGTGAGGAGCCGCAGGCAACAGGGCAAGCGCGAAAAGTCCCGTCGCCATCACCACTAACCCCATCGCACCCAGTAATCCTGCATGCACCCGCTCAATCAGATAGCCCGCAAGCGGCGCCATCACCATCGTTGCCAGCGGCCAGGGCGTTAACAGTAAACCTGTCTCCACTTCTGTACGACCAATGACGCTTTGCAGAAAGAAGGGCAGCGAGACCAGGGCCAGCATCTGGGCGCAGAAGGAGCATATTGAGGTGCAGATGGAGAGAGAGAAGAGGGGAATACGCAGCAGGTCGACCGGCAGTAACGGCACCGGCAGCGCCAGTTGACGACGCACGAAGAAGAAGCCAACCACCAGCAACGCCACGACCTCGCCCGCAATTAACATAAGCGACTGCCCTTGAGCAAACCCGCTCAGGGCGGTGATCAGCAGGCCGAAGGTCAGGGCGTTCATCACCGCGCTCGGGAGGTCAAATTTGGGCATGCTGCTTTTCGGCCCGTTGGCCGGTAAAAAGCGCAGGGCGAACAGCAACGCCACGATCCCCAGCGGAACGTTGATTAAAAACAGCCACTGCCAGGAGGCCACGGAGAGGATCGCTGCGGCGATGGTCGGCCCCGCCGCAGACGACACGGCCACGATAAAGGAGTTGATCCCCATGCCCCGGCCCAGATGCCGCTGCGGGTAGATGAGACGAATCAATGCCGTATTCACGCTCATCAGTGCCGCGCCGCCGAAGCCCTGCACGATGCGCGCCAGCGTCAGCATGTGCAGCGTGTCCGAAAGGGCACAGAAGAGAGACGTCAGGGTGAATACGACCAGCCCGCACTGATAGACGCGGCGGTACCCAAACATATCCCCGAGAAAAGAGAACGACAGCAGGGAGATAACAATGGCGATCTGATAGGCGTTTACAATCCAGATCGAGCTGGCGGGAGAGGCGTTAAGATCGCTGGCAATGGTCGGCAGGGCCACGTTGGCGATGGCGCCATCCAGTACGGCCATTGAAATACCGATAATAATGGTCGCAATCGCACCGTAGCGTTGCGGTGTCGGCAGGCCGTCTGTGGAAGTTGTAGTCATGAGAATTAATGTGCATTGGAGGTTATTATTAACAGGGTAAGGATATTATCACTGTTATTTCGGTTGTATGTCGCAGATTTGTAACCAGGTAAGCCAGGATTGATTGCAGCAACGCAGCAGCGAATTTATAATAAAAACCGGTTCTGAATTTTATAAAACACTTGCGTTGAGGTGATTAATGGCAATCGCGGATTTGGATAAACAGCCAGATTCTGTTTCATCCGTGTTAAAGGTGTTCGGCATCCTGCAGGCGCTTGGTGAAGAGCGCGAAATTGGTATTACTGAGCTGTCCCAGCGTGTGATGATGTCAAAAAGCACCGTTTATCGCTTTTTACAGACCATGAAATCACTGGGTTATGTTGCACAGGAAGGGGAGTCTGAAAAGTACTCTCTGACCCTGAAGCTATTCGAACTGGGGGCGCGCGCCCTGCAGAACGTCGACCTGATCCGTAGCGCGGATATTCAGATGCGTGAACTGTCGCGTCTGACGAAAGAGACGGTGCATCTGGGGGCTCTGGATGAAGACAGTATCGTCTATATCCATAAAATCGACTCCATGTACAACCTGCGTATGTACTCCCGTATCGGCCGTCGCAACCCGCTGTACAGTACCGCTATCGGTAAAGTTCTGCTGGCATGGCGCGACCGTGACGAAGTGAAGCAGATCCTCGAGAACGTGGAGTACAAACGCAGCACCGAACGCACTATCACCACCACCGAGGAACTCTTGCAGGTGCTGGATAAAGTGCGTGAGCAGGGGTATGGCGAAGATAACCAGGAGCAGGAAGAAGGCTTGCGCTGCATCGGCGTACCGGTATTCGACCGTTTTGGGGTGGTGATCGCCGGTCTCAGTATCTCCTTCCCGACACTGCGTTTCTCTGAAGAGCATCTGCACGAGTACGTTCAAATGCTGCACACGGCGGCGCGTAAGATCTCTGAGCAGATGGGCTATAACGATTATCCGTTCTGATTGTTATCGCCGTAAAAAACGCTGCCTGATGGCGGCGTTTTTTTATGCTTTTAATCAGCCGTTATCGATGACGGTGTCGGTTTTTCTTAGCAGCGGGCAGCGGGAGAGGCCGATGATGCCACTGTCTGAATGAATATACTGCGTCGTGCTGAACCCGCGCGCGGTAAGATACTGGCACTGAATACCCAACCCGGCAGCATTCTCTTTACTGCCCGTCAGCACGCCGTAGCCTGCGAGCAGCAAACCTGTCCAGATGAGTGCTATAACAATCAATGTGCGAATAAAAAAGCGCATCATTACCTCATTTTTTTGAATAATTGCCGCTTAGAGTAATCGATACAATCACGTAAACAAGTATATGATTCCGAAAGCTTAGCCTTCACGTTACAGTTAGGCATGGTTTAAGTTGCGCATGATAACCTGGCATCAGGCAGTTAGGGTACGGAGAGTGGAGTGAAAAAAATACGCTGGGTTATTCTGGTCTTAGTGTTGCTGGCCTGTGTTTTGCTCTGGACGCAGACCATTAATGTGATGTGCGACCAGGATGTACAGTTCTTTAGCGGTATTTGTTCTATCAATAAGTTTATCCCATGGTAGTTGTCATTTTTATCGCAAATGATTTCCTTCCTTAACGCGAGTGGTAAAATAAGCGTTTTTATTAGGGGGTGAAATGGGTGAGTTAGTGAATTCCGGGATGTTCAGCGTGGCATCTCTGGCAATCTCGGTCGTGCTGCTGATTGTAGGGCTGGTGCTGTGGTTTTTTGTGAACCGTGCAAGCTCCCGCACCAGTGAGCAGATTGAGCTGCTGGAGACGTTAGTCGACCTGCAGAAACGACAGAATGTCCTGCTGCGTCGCCTGTGCGAAGCCAATGAGCCGGAAGAGAAGGCAGCACCAAAAGCGCCGGAAGAGACGGTAAACAGCCAGGACGACGATTTTATTCGTCTGGTCGCCGAACGCTAATCAGCTAAGGGAGGTGTCTGTGGCCTGGAGTAATCCCTGGTATAACGCCTCCCTCGCGCATCATACCCCACAGGGCTTTCGCAATACGGATGCTTCTGGCCATCAACCCGGTGATGTTGAACGCTGGCGGAAAGAACGTAAAGCTGCCGGATTGCCCAAGCCCCCTGCAGAAGGCTATGACGCCTTTATCCGCCAGTGGTGGCAGCCTGTCACCCTGAATACGCTTGAAGAAGACGGTGTCTGGTGGCTGGGACACGCCAGTCTGCTGTTGCGCCTGAGCGGAAAATACATTCTGACCGATCCGGTTTTTTCCCGGCGCGCCTCGCCGGTAACTTTTGCCGGGCCGACAAGGAAAACGCCCCCTGTAATGAGCGTCGCGGCGTTACCGCAACTGGATGCCGTCGTGATTTCGCATAACCATTTTGATCATCTGGACTCCGCAACGGTGCGCCAGCTTTTGCGCCGTTTCCCGCAGCTGACCTTTTTTGTGCCATTAGGTCTGGGCGCCTGGTGCCGCCGTCGAGGGGCAAAGCAGGTTGTGGAGCTGGACTGGTGGCAAAGCTACGTTTATGAAGGGCTGGTGTTTACTGCGGTTCCGGCGCAGCACTGGAGCATGCGCAGCCTGTGGGATCGTAATCGCTCGTTGTGGTGTGGCTGGGTCTTTGAAGGGCAAAATCAGCGCTTCTGGTTTAGCGGCGATACGGGCTATACCCCGGAGCTCCTGACCATCCCCGAACGACTGGGAAAACTGGATACCCTGGCCATACCTGTCGGAGCCTATGCGCCACGCTGGTTTATGTCGATGCATCATATGGATCCGCAGTCGGCGGTGGCGCTCTGGCAACAGCTCGGCATGCCGCGGGCGATTCCAATCCACTGGGGAGTGTTTGAACTGGCGGATGAATCACTGGATGAACCTGTTAAAGAACTGGCTCAGGCACTTAAGAATATATCTTCAGACGTCGAAAACTTTCAGCCACTGCGTATTGGTCAATATTTATCCGTATAAACTATTTTGTGTTCGTTAGTACTTATTCCGTATTAAATCGACGCGATTCATATTTTATTTTAATCGAAACGTTTTGATTGCCTTTTTTTGAGGCAGGTTCATAAAAATATCATTATTTTGGTGCATAGCCGCGTTCAACCTCAGGGTGTATATAAGTTAAACAAGCGAAGCGATATTGGCTGTTTTTACCGATATACTAATGTCTGCCGTTGTGATCAAAACAGCATAAGTTTTTACCAAATGTTCTAACAGAAATAGATGTTGCAGGAAATCGGCTTCGCTTGCTGGACGATATGAAGTTATTGGTCTAAGGTAAAAAAGTCTTTGATAACAGCGTCTACCCTGACGGTCACTGATCCAGCAACATACGGGCCAGCTATACACATACGTGGATTACTGTGCAGATTGTGGCAAATCAGTCCCTGAATTTGTGCGGCTGATCGAGACACGTTTAAAAATGGCTTGCCATTATTTAAGTTGTGTGTGATAACACGGTTTGGGTCAAACGAGGTACAGTTCTGTTTATGTGTGGCATTTTCAGTAAAGAAGTCCTGAGTAAACACGTTGTCGTTGAATACCGCTTCTCTGCCGAACCTTATATTAGTGCCTCATGCAGTAATGTCTCAGTTTTATCTCAGTGAATGCCCGCGGGCGAAGAAAACATTCTAAGGAATTTTGCAAATGGCAAAGATTAAAGGTCAAGTTAAGTGGTTCAACGAGTCTAAAGGTTTTGGTTTCATTACTCCTGCTGACGGCAGCAAAGATGTATTCGTACATTTCTCTGCAATCCAGGGTAACGGCTTCAAAACTCTGGCCGAAGGCCAGAACGTTGAGTTCGAAATTCAGGACGGCCAGAAAGGTCCGGCTGCTGTTAACGTAACCGCTATCTGATCAAAACCCTGCCTGGTCTGAAGCGTTCCGACGTTTCAGTTGCAGAGATATAAAGCCTCGCCTATGCGGGGCTTTTTAATGCATATTTTTCAAAGTGTTACAACATGCGTCTCTGTTAGCAGTTTGTTTCAAAGCTGCGAGAGTATTAGCATTGTTTTCACCCGTGCCGTTCAGATTTGCCGTTAAATCAGGGCGTTGTTATCAAGCCCTGGAGCCCTGGTGAAAAAGAAATCCGTCAATCCCGCAGCAAATTTTACGCCGTTACGTTTTGCTCTTCTCTGCATGGTGATCCTTGGGAGTCTGCTCTTTCTGCTGGGCCGGGTCGCCTGGCTGCAGATCGTCAAGCCCGATCCGCTGGTTAAGCAGGAGGATATGCGCTCGCTGCGGGAAGTGGCGATTAACGCCCCCCGGGGAATGATAATGGACAGGGAGGGGCGCCCCCTGGCCGTGAGCGTGCCGGTGCAGGCGGTATGGGCGGATCCAAAAACGGTGTTGGCAAAAGGAGGCGTCGGATATGACGAGCGCTGGCAGGCGTTAGCCAGCGCGCTGCATTTATCGCTCCCCACGCTGGCCGCACGCATCAATGGCAATCCGCAGGGCCGGTTTATCTATCTCGCTCGCCAGGTCGACCCCTCTCAGGCCAAATGGATTGAAAAGCTTCGACTGCCGGGGATCAGCCTGCGCGATGAGTCCCGTCGTTTTTATCCGGCCGGACACGTGGCCGCCAATCTGATTGGCTTCACTAATATTGACGGGCAGGGCATAGAGGGCATCGAAAAGAGCTTTAACTCACAGCTAACCGGTAAACCGGGCCTGCGCCGGGTGCGGGAAGATCGCTTCGGACGTGTGATCGAAAACATTACCGAAATCCCGCCTGTTCCGGCGCACAACATCCAGTTGAGCATTGATGAACGGCTGCAAACCATCACGGAAGATGCCCTGGACAACGCCGTGGCGTGGAATAAAGCGGAATCGGGGGCAGCGGTGCTGATTAACGTTCAGACCGGCGAGATCCTGGCGATGGCCAGCTTCCCTGATTTTAATCCCAACAACCGGGAAGGCGCCACGCTCAACGATTTTCGTAATCGCGCCATCAGCGACACCTTCGAACCCGGCTCCACCGTCAAGCCGCTGGTGCTGATGACCGCCCTCCAGCAGGGGCTGGTGCAGCCGGACAGCGTTATTGATACCCATCCCTATACCCTGGCCGGACACCGCATCCGCGACGTGGGTTACTACCCGGAGCTGACGCTGACCGGCATTTTGCAAAAATCGAGCGATACGGGGGTGTCGCGTCTCTCGCTGGCGATGCCGATCCAGCGCCTGCTGGATACCTACCACGGGTTTGGCTTTGGCCGTTCCACCGGTCTGGGGTTAACGGGCGAGAGCAGCGGCCTGCTGCCGGAGCGTAAATTCTGGAGCCAGCTCGATCGCGCCACCTTCGCGTTTGGTTACGGGCTGATGGTCACCCCCTTACAGCTGGCCCACGTCTATGCCACCATCGGCAGCTACGGCCTGGAGCGCCCGCTCTCTATCACCCGCATCGACCCGCCGGTCATCGGCACCCAGGTGATGCCTGCGTCGATTGTGCAGGAGGTGGAACATATGATGGAAAGCGTGGCCCTCCCGGGCGGGGGCGGGATCAAAGCGGCGGTGCGTGATTACCGGGTGGCGGTGAAAACCGGCACCGCGAAGAAAATTGATGATGGCGGCAACTATGTCGACAAATATGTGGCCTATACCGCTGGCGTCGCGCCGGCCAGTAAGCCTGTCTTTGCCCTGGCGGTGGTGATTAACGATCCGCAAAACGGCGCCTACTACGGCGGGGCGGTCTCGGCGCCGGTATTCAGTCAGATCATGGGCGACGTGCTGCGCATCGAAAACATCAAACCGGATGGGCTCCCGGCCGACTCAAGCCATCTTATCGTAATGCGTTAAGGCCGTTTTATAGCGGGGCGATTAGCGGTACACTTTCGCCCTTTATGATTGCCCGGAGTTACCATGACATTCTGCTGTCCTCTTTGCCACGCGCCGCTGGCGCAAACGGATAAAAGTTACGCCTGCCCGCAGGGGCACCGGTTCGATATGGCGAAAGAGGGCTACGTCAATCTGCTCCCGGTGCAGCATAAGCGGTCACGCGATCCGGGCGACAGCGCAGAGATGATGCAGGCGCGCAGAGCCTTTCTTGATGCCGGCCACTATCAACCCCTGCGCGACGCGGTCGCCGCTAAGCTGGCGGCATTGTTGCCCGCTGGCGCGACGTCGGTACTCGATATTGGCTGCGGAGAAGGCTACTACACGGCCGCCTTTGCACAAACTGCCCGGGAGAAGGGGGCTGCGACCTTTGGTCTGGACGTTTCGAAATCCGCTATTCGCGCCGCGGCAAAACGCTACTCGCAGGTGACCTTCTGCGTGGCGTCCAGCCATCGTTTGCCGTTTGAAGAGAACAGTATGGATGCGGTCGTCCGCATTTACGCCCCCTGCAAAGGAGAAGAGCTGGCGCGGGTAGTGAAAGAGGGCGGCTGGGTAATCACCGTGACGCCAGGGCCGCGCCATCTGATGGAGCTGAAAGGGCTGATTTACGACGAGGTTCTGCTGCATGCGCCCCATTCGGAGCAGCTGACGGGCTTTGCGCTCAGAGAAGCGCAGTCGCTGGCCTATAACATGTCGCTGAGCGGCGAAGAGGCGGTGGAGCTTTTACAGATGACGCCTTTTGCATGGCGGGCAAAACCGGACGTGTGGGAAGCCCTGGCAAAACATGAACATTTCAGCTGCCAGACAGATTTTAGTCTTCACTGCTGGCAGCGAGTCGGTTAACCGGCGAAGTGGCTCCACATAATCTGTGCGCCAATACCGATCAATACGATGCCGCCGAGGATCTCGGCGCGTTTCCCTAACAGCGGGCCGATAAACCGGCCAATCATCATCCCGAGGGTGGACATAATAAAGGTCGCGCAGCCAATCGCCAGCGCGGTGGCAATGATGTTCACCTGCAGGAAAGCCAGCCCTACGCCAACGGCCATCGCATCCAGGCTGGTGGCGATAGCTGTGGTCACCAGCAGCCAGAACCCGTGACGGTGGATGGGCTCTTCTTCATCGACATCATTACGAATACCTTCAATAACCATACGTCCCCCGAGGAAGGTCAGCAGGATAAAGGCGATCCAGTGGTTCCACTCCAGGACAAACTGGCTGGCGAGCATCCCAAGGCCCCAGCCAATCAGCGGCGTCAGGGTTTCGATAGCACCAAAGATAAGGCCAGTACGCAGGGCTTCAGAGAACTTAGGTTTATGCAGCGTGGCGCCTTTTCCCATGG
Source organism: Leclercia adecarboxylata (assembly GCF_023639785.1). Lineage (NCBI taxonomy): Bacteria > Pseudomonadati > Pseudomonadota > Gammaproteobacteria > Enterobacterales > Enterobacteriaceae > Leclercia > Leclercia adecarboxylata. The sequence continues at coordinate 2,828,188 of NZ_CP098325.1, read as the reverse complement.
AAGCGGCAAACGCGTCCATCGACATACCAAAGGCCAGAAGAAGTGTTGCTGAGAGGTTCATAAATGCGTCCAGACCGGGAATATCCATATGACACATCACCGCCCCCAGTAAACAGCAGTAGATGCGTCTATGGTCTCGCCTGATTTTTCTGCTTCAGCAGAACAATCCGTACGTGCCACGTTTTTCAACGAGTATGTTGACACGTACATTTCCGGCAAACCGGAAATCGGCTACTCCCCAACGACGGGCGCAACCTTAACATATTTTGAGAATATAAAACAACAGCAGACAGGTATTATTCAGATCACTTGTTGATAACGATTTTCATTTAAATATTATTGTGAAAATAACGTTAATATTAAAGTGTGAATTCTACGAAATAATATAGCCTTGGCTATATAGCATTGCTAAATATTTAGCCAGATATAGCCAGTGCTATTATTCTATCTTATTGAGTTCTAACAAGTAGTTTGTATATCTTCTCCAGGTCGTCAATATTCCGCACCCGGATAAGCAGGCGTCGCTGCTCTAATTGCATCACCAGCACGCCATCTTCAGATAAATTCATCTCTTTAATGCGGTTATATTCTATCCAGACATTGGCGAAAAAGAACCCAGCGGATTTAAAGATTATTTTCGGTGCCCGGACCCAGAACAGATAAAACCCCATTAATGCTAAGGCACATAATAACCATGTGGTCAGTAATGCTCCCTGACTCATCACGTTGTTATAGATGAGGATCATCAGCAGGCCGGTGAAGATGATGCCATCAACGCGACCGCGGCGCAGCAGGGGGATTGAAAGCAGCGTCTCGCCGTTGCGGCGGGGCATGATCAATTCGTCGTAGATGGCATACGCCAGAAGGGCAACAATAAAGACAACCAGTACGATGTCCGTGACCGTCATTCATCCTCCGGATAAAAAAACGGGGGCCTTCATGCCCCCGCTGTATTCAGTGAAAACTTACAGACCCAGCAGACCGATAGCGTAACCGACGATGCCGATAACGAAGAAGCCGACGATGATCCACAGCGCGTTCACTTTCTTACGCAGCAGCCACATACAGGCGAAGGTCAGCAGTAACGGCACCAGGCCCGGCATCAGCTGGTCCAGAATGGTTTGCACCGTGGTCACACGCGTCTGACCATCCTGGCCGGTGATGGTTGAGACCACCAGCGGGATGTTCACGTGCGTCCACTTGTTCACCAGCGCCCCCATGACAAACAGGCCGAGGATTGACGCCCCCTCAGTCAGTTTCTGCAGGAAGCCGCCGCCCATATCCTGGACAATATCCACACCTTTACGGTAGCCGTACGCCACGCCGTAGTAGCGGGTGGCCAGACGCACCACGTTGAACAGGATAAAGAACAGCAGAGGACCCAGCAGGCTACCGCTCATGGCGATACCGGCACCAAGTGCAGCGAAGACCGGACGCACGGTGCCCCAGAAGATGGGGTCACCCACGCCAGCCAGCGGTCCCATCAGACCCACTTTGATACCGTTGATGGCGCCATCGTCAATCTCTGCGCCGTTGGCACGCTGCTCTTCCATCGCAAGCGTAACGCCCAGAACCGGAGCCGCAACGTAAGGATGGGTGTTGAAGAATTCCAGGTGACGCTTAATCGCCTGACGACGCGCTTCGTTGTTCTCGGGATACAGACGTTTAATCGCCGGTACCATGGAGAAGCAGAAGCCCAGCGCCTGCATACGTTCGAAGTTCCATGAACCCTGGAACAGGTTTGAACGAATGAACACGCCACGAATATCACCCGGGGTCAGTTTTTTCTGAGGGGTAGTTTTAGTCATATCAACCATTTCGCTCACCTGCTAGTCCAGTTCGTTATCGAGATCGTTATTACCAGCAACCTGCGCTGTACCGGCTACGCGGTTATATTTCGGGCTGAGCTGGATGTAGAGGATAGCCATTACCGCACCAATTACGCCCAGTGCCACCAGGTTGAAGTTGGTGAAGGCCGCAGTCACGAAGCCGAGGTAGAAGAACGGCATCAGGTAGCCTGCGCGCATCATGTTGATGACCATCGCATAACCCACGACCACGATCATGCCGCCAGCAATGTTCAGACCGCTGGTAACCACTTCAGGAATGGCGTTCAGCATGCCCTGAACTTCGCTGGTGCCCACGGAGATTGCCACGATGACCGCCGGGATAGCGATACGCATGGCCTGCAGGAACAGGGACGAAACGTGGATCCACGACAGGGCCGTCAGGTTACCATTCTCTGCCGCCTTATCTGCCGCATGCTGGAACGCAACGGTGATAGTACGCACGATGATGGTCAGTACCTGGCCTGCTGCTGCCAGCGGAATGGCCAGCGCAATACCGGCACCGATGTTTTGGTGGCCGGCGATAACCAGCACGGTAGAGATGATGGAGGCGAGAGCCGCATCGGGCGCAACAGCCGCACCGATGTTCATCCAGCCGAGGGCGATCATCTCCAGGGTACCACCGATGATGATACCGGTTTTCATATCGCCGAGAACGGCGCCGATTAACGTACAGGCGACCAGCGGACGGTGAAACTGAAATTCATCTAGTACGGACTCCATACCCGCTATACACGCGACGATGAACACCAGCACAATCTGAAGAGTGGTAATCTCCATTGTACTTCTCCTATAGCTTTAACAGACTTAAGTGTGAAATTTGTCGACCCGCTCTGGCTTATTTCGCGACTTTGCCGATCAGATCCATCATTTTCAGTTTCGGGTCGGTAGAGACTTTACGCACTTCAAGCTCGATACCGCGATCGTTGAGTTTTTTGAACGCTTCGATGTCTTTCTCGTCCACCGACACAGCATTGTTCACCTGGGTTTTGCCCTGGCGATAAGCCATACCACCGATGTTAACGGAGGTGATTTTCACCCCTTCTTCAACAATACGTTCGACGTCCGTTGGGTTGGTAAACAGCAGCATGACGCGCTCACCCGCATATTTCGGGTTGTTGTAAACGCGGATCATTTTGGCGACGTCCACCACGTGGGCGGTTACGCCCGGCGGAGCGACCTGGGTAAGGAGGGTTTTGCGAACCGTATCGGCGGCGACTTCATCGCTGACGACAATGATGCGCTGCACGTTGGTCTCTTTGGTCCAGCGGGTGGCGACCTGACCGTGGATCAGTCGGTCGTCGATACGCGCCAGACCAATCTGCATGTAATCGTTCGGGCCCATTGGCTTAAGCGGGGCGGCGGTTTTCGCGACGGCAGCAGGGGCAGCTGCCGCGACCGGTGCGGCTTTTTCAACCGGTTTCGCTTTCAGCGCTTTTACGCCTTCGCGGCCGGTTTCGACGGCCAGCGCAACCAGCTCATCAAAGCTCGGGTTGTCATCCCGGGCCATCAGCGTTTCAACCAGCATCGGGATGTTGACCCCGGCCACGACCTCATGCTGCTCTTTATCGACCACAATGCGGCTTGCGGCGTTAAACGGACTGCCACCCCATGTGTCAACAAGGAACAGCACGCCGCTGCTGGTGTCCAGCTTTGCCAGTTGCGCGGTGTACTTCTCTATCAGTGTCTCGGCGTTTTCACCGGGAACGAAATCGATCCAGCCGACGTTTTCCTGTTCGCCTAAGAGCATTTCTGCGGTTTTAAGCAACTGCTCTGCAGCCCAACCATGTGTGCCTATAACAATAGCAATAGTCACTTGCTACCTCCTTTTATTATCGTTAATGCTCCGGGTGAGGAGAGCATTAGAGATCATCTTCGAAAGAACGAATCGATTCAGATAAGGGTTAGAGTTCAATTAACTAAGACTTACGCGATTTATTTTAGACATCGAAAAAATAATTTATGTGATGAAGATCCGTAATTTAGCCTAAGCCACCGAGATATTTCTGTGATCAAAAAAAGCCCGGAAACATCTGTTTGCAAAGGAAAGTAAATCTTTGCCAAAAAGCTCATGTCTCTGATATGTTTAACATCCGTTTAATTGTCAGGAGTATTGGGCAGCAGCCCACTGTATGGACCGTCACCGACGCCAGTCACACACCCGGCCAGCTCTGGCCAGCCTAATCGGCGATTCGCGCCACTCACTGTTTTCGTCCTTTACCGCTTCGCCCGCATCTTTCGCGGCGCCGTTTTGTCATTCCTTTAGCAGGAGCTTGTCATGGAATTCTTAATGGACCCGCAAATCTGGGTAGGATTGCTCACGCTGGTGGTGCTTGAGATCGTTCTCGGCATCGATAACCTGGTGTTTATCGCTATCCTTGCGGATAAACTTCCGCCTAAACAACGAGATAAAGCACGTTTAATCGGTCTGTCGCTGGCGCTGATTATGCGTCTTGCGCTGCTGTCGGTGATCTCGTGGATGGTTACGCTTACGCAACCGCTGTTCACCGCTTTCGACTTCACCTTCTCAGGGCGCGATCTGATCATGCTGCTGGGGGGTATATTCCTGTTGTTCAAAGCCACAACCGAACTCCATGAACGGCTGGAAAACCGCCAGCATGACGATGGACACGGTAAAGGCTACGCTAGCTTCTGGGTGGTGGTACTGCAAATTGTGGTGCTGGACGCCGTCTTCTCCCTCGACGCGGTGATTACCGCCGTCGGTATGGTTAACCACCTGCCGGTGATGATGGCCGCTGTGATCATTGCGATGGCGGTGATGTTGCTCGCCTCGAAACCGTTGACACGATTCGTCAACCAGCATCCGACCGTGGTGGTGCTCTGTCTGAGCTTCCTGCTGATGATCGGTCTGAGCCTGGTGGCAGAAGGTTTCGGCTTCCATATTCCGAAAGGCTATCTGTACGCCGCAATTGGTTTCTCAATCATTATAGAGATGTTTAACCAGATTGCCCGCCGCAACTTTATTCGCCAGCAGTCGAACCAGCCGCTGCGCGCCCGTACCGCTGATGCGATTCTGCGTCTGATGGGGGGGCGCCGTGAAGCCAAAGCGCAGCAGGACAACGATAACCATGTCCCGGTGCCGGTTCCGGAAGGGGCCTTCGTTGAAGAAGAGCGCTATATGATTAACGGCGTGCTGTCGCTGGCCTCCCGCTCGCTGCGTGGCATCATGACTCCCCGGGGTGAAATCAGCTGGGTGGATGCCAGCCTGAGCGTGGCGGAAATCCGCCAGCAGCTGCTCTCCTCCCCGCACAGCCTGTTCCCGGTGTGCCGCGGCGAACTGGACGAGATTATCGGCGTGGTACGTGCAAAAGAGATGCTGGTGGCGCTGGAAGAGGGCGTGGACGTAGAAGCCATTGCCGCCGCGTCGCCTGCTATCGTGGTACCGGAAACGCTTGACCCGATTAACCTGCTTGGCGTGCTGCGCCGTGCCCGCGGCAGCTTTGTTATCGTGACCAACGAGTTTGGCGTGGTGCAGGGCCTGGTAACGCCGCTGGACGTGCTGGAGGCGATTGCCGGTGAGTTCCCGGATGCCGACGAAACGCCTGAAATCGTCAATGATGGCGACGGCTGGCTGGTTAAAGGCACCACGGATGTGCACGCGCTGCAGCATACGCTGGGGCTTGAGCACCTGACCAACCACGATGAGGATATTGCAACGGTCGCCGGCCTGGTGATTGCCATAAATGGCCAGATCCCGCGTGCGGGCGATGTGCTTGAATTACCGCCGCTGAAGATCACCATCGTGACCGCCAATGATTACCGCGTTGATCTGGTGCGCATTGTTAAAGAGCAGTCTGCCCACGACGAAGAAGAGTAATCAGGATATCGACGGCATCATATCGCCGTTGTGAGAGGCTGGCGGAGGTGAACGCTCCGCCAGCCATTGCGGGAAATCCCGCAGCGGCATGGGCCGCGCGTACAAAAACCCCTGCAGTATATCAACGCCATGCAGACGCAGATGTCTCGCCTGGTCGCTGGTTTCGACCCCTTCCGCCACCAGTTCAATATTCAGACGCTGGGCCAGAGCAATAATAATGTCCGTTACCGTCGAGTTGACGGCGTCCGTGCCGATGGCGGCGGTAAAGGATTTATCAATTTTCAGCACCTCTGGGTTAAGCTTCTCCAGCCATGAGAGCGAACTGCTGCCGGTCCCGAAATCGTCAATCGCCAGCTTCACCCCTTTCTGATGCAGCTCTTCCACCATGTTGAAATCCATTTCTATCAGGGTATCGCGTTCGGTTAATTCAATGACCAGCTGCTGCGCGGGCTCGGCGCTAAACCAGACGCGGTTCAGATCGTGAAGGAGTTCGCCGCCGCGAAAATGGCTGGCGGCCACGTTGATGCCAATATGAAATCCCGGAGCGGTGGGGAACACTGCGAGGTGCCGGACGGTTTCGATGAGCACGTAGCGGGTGAGAGGGACAATCAGATTATGCTCCTCTGCCAGCGGGATAAAGATATCCGGGGCGATCCACCCCTGGCGCGGATTGTTCCAGCGCAGCAGAATTTCCACGCCGATACAATCCTGTTTTTTGGCATCGATCAGCGGCTGGCAAAACAGCTCAAACTCACCGGACGCCAGACCAAAGTTAATTTCCCGGGTGAAGCTCATGCGACTGGCGGTGGCAAGCCAGGCGATATACCCCACCAGCACGCTGAAGATCACCGCCAGCGGTAGCTGTGACGGCAGACTTTTCAGCGCCAGCGCGGTCAGACCCGGGCCGTTAACGCTGATGGTAAAGGGAAAGTGGAGGGAAGCCTGCTGGTAAACGTTGTCTTCAGCGTCGGCGACCAGCGTGTCTGAGAGCTTGCCTTCATAATTCAGATGCTTACCGCCCACGCTGAGGTTAACGTCACTGATAATGGGCAACTGCGGCTCCAGCAGCATTCGGGCAATAAGATCGATATTCACAATCTCCATGACCCCATCCTCGCTCTTGCCTGGCGCCGGATACCACTGGATCAGCACCGGGCTGCCTTTTATCACCTGCTGGTCCATTGTCAGCAGCAGTAAAGGCTGTGATGCGGGCAGCATAGGCTGGAACTGGCTGATAGGGATATCGCGACTGCCGAACATGCTCGAGCAGTAAAGAACGCCGTCTTTGATCAGGCCGATGGAGCGCACGGTTTGCAGGGTGGCGGCCTGTTTGCGCAGTAAAAAATTAATCTCCACGCAGGGCTGGCCAATCAGGGGCTGCACCACGTCCCGCCCGGTTTCCAGCGGCTGCAGGATCTTGTCCAGCGTATCGACAGCATGGGACACAAAGGCAACGGTGGACTGCTGGTTTGAATTGCGCTGCGAAATAAAGCCAATTATTAGCGTGCAAACCAGGGTAGAAAGTGACAGCGCAAGGCAGACGATTATGCGTTTGCGGCGATAATTTTTAATTATCCTGTGAGCTGTTTGCATGCCACGGCCACCCGAAGAGCCACTGGCGTGAATGCCCGTGGCAACCTGGCTAGTGTAGTAGGCCTGATTAAAGGTAACGAGAAAAGTCGATGAAATTCGCCCATCCGTAGCAGATGGGCGAAAAGAGTATGAGAGTCGAAAGTCGCAGAGGCGCTTTCAGAGGTTTAGTCGCACTGCACCTTGATAGCCAGGCCGCCGCGGGAGGTTTCGCGGTATTTGGCGTTCATGTCTTTACCGGTCTCGTACATGGTTTCGATGACCTTATCCAGCGAGACGCGCGGTTCGCTGGTGCGGCGCATCGCCATGCGCGAGGCGTTGATCGCTTTTACCGAGGCAATGGCGTTACGCTCAATGCAGGGTACCTGAACCTGTCCCGCAACCGGGTCACAGGTCAGACCGAGGTTGTGTTCCATGCCGATCTCTGCGGCCACGCACACCTGTTCCGGGCTGGCGCCCAACAGCTCGGCCAGACCGGCCGCCGCCATCGAGCAGGCTACGCCGACTTCGCCCTGACAGCCGACTTCAGCGCCAGAAATGGAGGCGTTCATCTTATACAGCGCACCTACCGCGCCCGCGGCGAGGAAGTAGCGGATGTAGATGTCCGGGCTCACGGATCCGATAAAGTGATCGTAATAGGCCAGCACCGCCGGAACGATACCGCAGGCGCCGTTCGTTGGGGCGGTGACCACACGTCCACCGGCGGCGTTCTCTTCGTTCACCGCGAGGGCAAACATGTTCACCCAGTCCACCACGTTCATCGGATCGTTGGAGTATTTGTCCGTCGTCACCAGCATGCGGCGCAGGGCAGAGGCACGGCGCGGCACGCGCAGCGGGCCAGGCAACACGCCTTCGGTGTTGATCCCGCGATCGATACAGGCGCGCATGGTCTGCCAGACGTTGGCGAAATAGTCTTCAATTTCTTTCTTGCTGTGCAGCGCCAGCTCGTTCTGCATCACCATGCCGGAAAGAGACAGGCCGGTCTCTTTGCAGTAATTCAGCATCTCTGTCGCCGATTTAAACGGGTAAGGCACTTTCACATCGCCCGTCACGTCCTGGCCGAAATGCTCTTCGTCGACGATAAAGCCGCCGCCGATAGAGTAATAGGTTTTGCTGTAGATCACTTTCTCGCCGCTGAAGGCGTGGATCTGCATCCCGTTTTCATGCAACGAGAGGTTGTCGCTGCGAAAACGCATGCCGTCGTCCTGAGGGAAATTCACTTCGTGCTGGCCATTCGCCAGCAGCAGACGGCCGCGCGTTTCCACGTCGCGAATAAACGCCGGAATGGCGTCAATATCTACGGTGTCCGGCATATTTCCGGCCAGACCCATAATAATGGCGATATCGGTGTGGTGGCCTTTACCCGTGAGCGAGAGCGAACCGTAAACGTCTACGGCCACGCGGGTAACGCTATCCAGTAATCCTTTTTCGACCAGGTCATCGACGAACTGTTTACCGGCCTTCATCGGCCCTACAGTGTGGGAAGAAGAGGGACCAATCCCCACTTTGAACATGTCGAATATACTAATCACTTTAACACTCCTGACAGGGTTACCGGGTTTCCAGTAACGATGTAATAACTTCGCATAGTGTAAGAGGGAACCCTGTCGTCAGCTTAACTATTCACATGAATTAAACTAATGGTTAACGCCGGATAAACTAATAGCGAGAGGAAGATCGCAAAGGCGCAAAAAAAGGACGAATGTAAAGTATAGTCAAGGTTTCAGGCCGATCTGCAGCGCCAGCTCACGAATAATTCCTGCCGTCATGCCCCAGACAAAATAATGCTGATACCAGGAGAGCCACACCCGGTGATCCTGGCCACGACGTTGAATATCCAGCGGATGATAGCGCCCCAGACGCAGGGCTTCCGCCAGCGGCATTTCAAAGACCGATTCCACTTCGTCAACGCTGGCGCGGTAGGGCAGATCCGGCGGAATAATGCCCACCACCGGCGTCACCTGAAAACCGGTCACGCTGTCCACCGGCGGCAGAACGCCGATCACCTCGACCTTGTGCGGCGGGATCGCCACCTCTTCCTCGGCCTCGCGCAGGGCGGTGGCGATTAATGAGGCATCGGTACTGTCTACTGCCCCGCCGGGAAAGGCCACCTGACCGGCGTGCTTACGCAACTGGGCCGAGCGGCGGGTCAGCAGCAGGCCCGGCTGCACCCGACGGACCACCGGGATCAACACCGCCGCCTGACGCTGGTTCAGGGCGGTGTAGTTCACCTGCGGGCGCAAAAGCTGAAAACGCGATAAAAAGTTGTCCAGGGTCAGATCGTGGGTATTCACCAGTTAGCGCTCCAGTTGTTGCAGAATACGATTCACTTTATCAAAGGTTTCCTGATATTCCGCCGCGGCCTGGCTGTCGGCCACGATCCCGCCGCCTGCGGAACAGTAAATCTGTCCGGCTACCGCCGTCAGGGTACGAATGGTGATGCTGGTATCCATGCCCCCGCACAGGCTGATATAGCCGATGCTGCCGCACCAGGCGTTACGGCGGTGGGGCTCCAGCTCGTCGATAATTTCCATCGCCCGCACTTTTGGCGCGCCGGTGATCGACCCCCCGGGGAAAGCGGCGCGCAGCAGGTCGCACGCAGTTCTGCACGACGGCAGTCGGGCGGTAATGGTGCTCACCAGATGGTGCACGGCAGGGAAAGGCTCCACCACGAACAGCTCCGGCACCCGCACGCTTCCTGGCTCTGCCACCCGGCCAATGTCATTGCGCATCAGGTCGACGATCATCAGGTTTTCCGCCCTGTCTTTCGGCGAGGCGGCAAGCTTCTCCGCCTGCTGGCGATCGGCTTCGGCATCCGCCAGCCGCGGCAGGGTGCCTTTGATAGGGCGAGTCTGGATGGTGCCCTCCGCCAGGTGAATAAAACGCTCCGGAGAGAGGCTCAGGATCGCCCCCTCTTCAAGGCGTAAAAAGGCGCTGAACGGGGCGCGGTTGTTGGCATTCAACCGGGTAAACGCCTGCCACTCATCGCCCTCGTAATGCGCCTCGAAACGTTGGGCCAGGTTTACCTGATAGCAGTCACCGCTGTGCAGAAAGGCCTGCACGCGGTCAAATTTGTCATGGTACTCCGCTGCGGTCATATTGGCCTGCCAGCCGGAGGTCAGCCGGAATGCGGGTTTGTTCCCGGGCCTCTGCTGTGCTTCGAGCCAGGCCAGCCGGGCGTCAATATCAGTGTGGCACACCAGCGACACCTGCTGTTTGTGGTGATCGACGACAATTGCCCAGTCGTACAGGCCCACCGCCATGTCCGCCAGGGCGATATCCCGCTCGGCCATCTCCGGCAATTGCTCGAAGCGGCGGCCCAGATCGTAGCCGAACAGCCCCAGCGCGCCGCCCTGGAAGGGCAGGTCCGGATTTGGAGCGCAGGGCAGGTGCATATCGTCAATAGCCTGCTGGAGCAGGCTCAGCGGGCAGGCATTGGAGGACACGCCGTTGATCAGCGTGTCTGCGCCCTGAGTCACCAGCGTGGCGCGCGGATCGGCCACCAGAATATCAAAGCGGCTGTAAGGGTGATCCGCATGGCCCGAGTGCAGCAGCATTGCCCATGGCAGATGGCTTAAGGGGGCAAACCAGAATTCTGCGGCGTCAGGACGCCAGGGCAATGTCAAAACAGTGGGGGATAACGAGTTCATGGGTGGTAGACTACCGGGCAGCGTGAAATAATTAGCGCTGATAATTTAGCAGGAGTTGACGATGTTTGCAGGTTTACCTTCACTGAGCCATGAGCAGCAGCAAAAGGCCGTCGAGCGCATCCAGGAGCTGATGTCCCAGGGGATGAGCAGCGGACAGGCGATTTCCCAGGTGGCTGAAGAGCTTCGCGCCACCCATACCGGCGAGCGGATTGTGGCGCGTTTTGAGGATGATGAAGAGGAGTAACGCCGCTTACACCGCAGCGATAATCTTAATCTCAACCTTATACTGCGGCTTCATCAGCGTCGCCTGTACCGTGCAGCGTACAGGCGCGTGGCCTGCCACAACCCACTCATCCCAGGCTTTGTTCATCGCCGCAAAATCATCTTTACTGGCAAGGAAAATGGTCGCATCCAGAATGCGGGATTTGTCGCTGCCCTGTTTTTCCAGCACCGCGTCAATCTGGGCCAGGGTATTCGCCGTCTGCTCATAAGCATCGGCATCCAGGTTCGCCGGCACGCCGGTGTAGTACAGGGTCTGATTGTGGATCACCACATCTGACCAGCGGGCTTCGGCATCAATGCGCACAATTGTCATATACGTTTCCTCGTTATTGTGAGTTTCCGCGGGCAAGACTGCCATATTGTTTTGCCTGCGTCACTCTCGACTGGCGCCAGGACCCTCGGCCTGACATAATCCCTGTGCAAAAATACAGGGGGCAGAGTGGCAGACGATTTCGCAGCAGACGGACAGTTAGCAAAGGCAATTCCTGGCTTTAAGCCGCGCGAGCCGCAGCGCCAGATGGCGCACGCGGTCGCCGATGCCATCGACAGCGCTGAGCCGCTGGTGGTAGAAGCAGGTACCGGCACCGGTAAAACTTACGCCTACCTCGCTCCGGCGCTGCGGGCCAAAAAAAAGGTGATCATCTCCACCGGTTCGAAAGCGCTGCAGGATCAGCTTTACAGCCGCGATCTGCCGACCGTCGCTAAGGCCCTCAAGTACAAAGGCCGTCTGGCCCTGCTGAAAGGGCGTTCCAACTATCTCTGCCTTGAGCGTCTCGAACAGCAGGCGCTGGCGGGCGGGGATCTGCCGGTGCAGACCCTCAGCGACGTCATCATCCTGCGCAGCTGGGCCAACCAGACGCTGGACGGCGATATCAGCACCTGCGCCAGCGTGGCGGAAGACTCACCCGCCTGGCCGCTGGTTACCAGCACCAACGACAACTGTCTGGGCAGCGACTGCCCGCTCTACAAAGATTGCTTTGTGGTGAAAGCGCGTAAAACGGCGATGGATGCGGACGTGGTGGTGGTCAACCATCACCTGTTCCTGGCGGATATGGTGGTGAAAGAGGGCGGTTTTGGCGAACTTATCCCCGAAGCCGAGGTACTGATTTTCGACGAAGCCCATCAGCTCCCCGACATTGCCAGCCAGTATTTCGGCCAGTCGCTCTCCAGCCGCCAGCTGCAGGATCTGGCGAAAGATTTCACCATCGCTTACCGCACTGAACTGAAAGATACCCAGCAGCTACAGAAGTGCGCCGACCGCCTGGCGCAAAGCACTCAGGATTTCCGGATGCAGCTGGGCGACCCGGGCTTTCGCGGCAATCTGCGCGAACTGCTGGCCGATCAGCATATTCAGCGCGCGCTGCTACTGCTCGATGACGCGCTGGAGCTTTGCTATGACGTGGCGAAGCTCTCGCTCGGACGCTCTGCGCTGCTCGATGCCGCCTTTGAACGGGCCACCCTCTACCGCGCGCGCCTGAAACGGCTGAAAGAGTTCAACCAGCCGGGTTACAGCTACTGGTACGAATGCAACTCGCGCCACTTTACCCTCGCCCTGACGCCGCTCACCGTGGCCGATAAGTTTAAAGAGGTGATGGTGCAAAAACCGGGCAGCTGGATCTTCACCTCCGCCACGCTGTCGGTGAATGACGATCTGCACCACTTCACCGAACGTCTCGGGATTGAGCAGGCCAAATCCCTGCTGCTGCCAAGCCCGTTTGATTACGCTACCCAGGCGCTGCTCTGCGTGCCGCGCAACCTGCCGCTGCCCAATCAGCCCGGCGCCGCCCGCCATCTGGCGGCGATGCTCAAGCCGATGATTGAGGCCAACAATGGCCGCTGCTTTATGCTCTGCACGTCCCACGCGATGATGCGCGACCTGGCGGAGCAGTTCCGCGCCACCATGACGCTGCCGGTGCTGTTGCAGGGTGAAACCAGCAAAGGCCAGCTGTTGCAGCAGTTTGTCACGGCGGGCAATGCCCTGCTGGTGGCGACCAGCAGCTTCTGGGAAGGAGTAGACGTGCGCGGCGATGCACTGTCGCTGGTGATCATCGACAAACTGCCCTTTACCTCCCCGGACGATCCCCTGCTGAAGGCGCGAATGGAAGATTGCCGCCTGCGCGGGGGCGATCCCTTTGATGAGGTACAGCTTCCCGATGCGGTCATTACCCTGAAGCAGGGGGTGGGGCGTCTGATCCGCGACGTGGACGATCGCGGGGTGCTGGTGATCTGCGATAACCGCCTGGTGATGCGTCCTTACGGTGCCACCTTTATTGCCAGCCTGCCTCCGGCGCCGCGCACCCGGGATATCGATCGCGCGGTGCGTTTCCTTGCCGCGTCGCAGGCGCAGTAATTTGCTGATGGGTGTGCTAAAATGCGCGCCTTTTTGTGACTGACCACTGCGAGAGCGCGACAACACATGCGAATTCTGGCTATCGATACCGCGACAGAGGCCTGCTCCGTTGCCCTGTGGAATGACGGCACGCTCTGTGCGCATTTCGAAGAGTGCCCCCGGGAACACACCCAACGAATCCTGCCCCTGGTGAAGATGATCCTCACCGAGGGCAATACCTCCCTTACCGATCTCGACGCGCTGGCCTACGGCCGCGGCCCGGGCAGCTTTACCGGCGTGCGCATCGGTATCGGCATAGCCCAGGGGCTGGCGCTGGGCGCTGAGCTGCCGATGATCGGCGTCTCGACCCTGGCGACCATGGCCCAGGGCGCGTGGCGCACTACCGGCGCGACCCGCGTGCTGGCGGCGATCGATGCCCGCATGGGCGAAGTCTACTGGGCGGAATATACCCGCGACGAGCAGGGCGTCTGGCACGGGGAAGAGAGCGAAGCGGTGCTTACGCCAGAAGCGGCAGGTGAACGCATGAAGCAGCTCTCCGGCGAATGGGCGACGGTAGGCACCGGCTGGCCGGCATGGCCGGATATGGCGAACGACAGCGGGCTGACCCTGGTTGACGGCAAGATGCTGCTGCCCGCGGCTGAAGATATGCTGCCCATTGCCTGTCAGATGCTGGAGGCAGGTAAAACCGTGGCGGTCGAGAAAGCCGAGCCGGTTTATTTGCGAAACACCGTCGCGTGGAAGAAACTTCCGGGCCGGGAGTGAATCTCAGTATAAGAGCCTGAGAAAAAGGAGTCGCATCATGGCGCTTCAAAAATATGCTTTTCGTCTGCTGACCGTCGGGGCGTTCGCCCTGGCGTTAACGGGATGTGTTTCGGTACCTGATGCGATTCAGGGCAGCAGCCCGACGCCGCAGCAGGATCTGGTCCGGGTGATGAACGCCCCGGAACTCTATGTCGGCCAGGAGGCCCGTTTCGGCGGCAAAGTGGTGGAAGTCATCAACCAGCAGGGTAAAACCCGTCTGGAGATTGCCACCGTGCCCCTGGACAGCGGCGCACGTCCGGTTCTGGGAGAAGCTTCACGGGGCCGGATCTACGCCGACGTTAACGGCTTCCTCGATCCTGTGGATTTCCGTGGGCAGCTGATCACCGTGGTGGGGCCGATCACTGGCTCAGAGCAGGGTAAAGTCGGCAATACTCCGTATAAATTCATGACCATGCAGGCCAACGGCTACAAACGCTGGCGGGTACAGCAGCAGGTGATGATGCCGCCGCCGGATCCCTGGTACTGGGGACCGCATCCATGGCGTTATGGCTATGGATACGGCTACGGCGGATGGCCAGGTTACGGCCCTGGCCCTGCTCAGGTTCGGACGATAGTAACAGAGTAAGTGATTGTTATTATTGATTAACAAACAGCGGCCCGTCCGCTGTTTCGTTTTTTCCACGGTAATAAGAAAAATAAATAGTGACGCGCTTCGCAACCTTAAATCCGGACAATAAATAAACTGGTACGCTGAGTTAATATTATGTTAACGACTTGTTTATTAACCGGGGTTGTGATGACGACGAACACGCATTTCAGAGGTGATGTAGTGAAGAAGGTTTGGCTTAACCGATATCCTGCGGATGTTCCCGCAGAGATAAATCCTGACCGTTATCAATCCCTGGTTGAACTGTTTGAAAACTCCGTGACGCGTTACGCCGATCAGCCTGCGTTTGTGAACATGGGCGAGGTAATGACCTTCCGTAAGCTGGAAGAGCGCAGCCGGGCCTTTGCCGCCTATCTGCAGGAGGGATTAGGCCTGCAGAAGGGCGATCGCGTGGCGCTGATGATGCCTAACCTGCTGCAGTATCCGGTCGCGCTGTTCGGCATTCTGCGCGCCGGGATGATTGTGGTTAACGTCAACCCGCTCTATACCCCGCGCGAGCTTGAACACCAGCTAAACGACAGCGGCGCCTCGGCGATTGTGATTGTCTCCAACTTCGCCCACACCCTGGAAAAAGTGGTGGATAAGACGCAGGTCAAACACGTCATACTGACGCGCATGGGCGACCAGCTCTCCACCGCCAAAGGGACGCTGGTTAACTTCGTCGTTAAATACGTCAAACGCCTGGTGCCAAAATACCATCTGCCGGATGCCATCTCTTTCCGCCGGGCGCTGCATCAGGGCTACCGGATGCAGTACGTTAAGCCGGAAATCGTCGCGCAGGATCTGGCGTTCCTGCAATATACAGGCGGTACTACCGGCGTGGCGAAAGGGGCGATGCTTACCCACCGCAACATGCTGGCGAACCTCGAACAGGTGAATGCCACCTACGGGCCGCTGTTGCATCGTGGCAAAGAGCTGGTGATCACCGCGCTGCCGCTCTACCACATCTTCGCCCTGACCATGAACTGCCTGCTGTTTATCGAGCTTGGCGGGCAGAACGTACTCATCACCAATCCGCGTGATATTCCGGGGCTGGTGAAGGAGCTGGCAAAATATCCGTTCACCGCCATGACCGGGGTAAATACCCTGTTTAACGCGCTTTTGAATAACAAAGAGTTCCAGCAGCTTGATTTCTCCACCCTGCATCTGTCGGCGGGCGGTGGGATGCCGGTGCAGCAGGCGGTAGCCGAGCGCTGGGTCAAACTGACCGGCCAGTATCTGCTGGAGGGCTATGGCCTGACCGAATGCGCCCCGCTGGTGAGCGTAAACCCGCATGATATCGACTATCACAGCGGCAGCATTGGCCTGCCGGTACCCTCCACCGAAGCCAAACTGGTGGATGACGACGACAACGAAGTGCCCCATGGCGAACCGGGTGAGCTGTGCGTCCGAGGCCCGCAGGTGATGCTGGGCTACTGGCAGCGTCCGGACGCGACCGACGAAATCATCAAGGACGGCTGGCTGCACACGGGCGACATCGCGGTGATGGATGACGAAGGCTTCTTACGCATCGTCGATCGTAAGAAAGATATGATCCTGGTCTCCGGTTTTAACGTCTATCCGAACGAGATCGAAGATGTGGTTATGCAGCACAACGGCGTACTGGAAGTGGCTGCGGTAGGCGTTCCGGGAGGCAGCAGCGGTGAAACGGTCAAAATCTTCGTAGTGAAAAAAGATCCAGCCCTGAGCGAAGAGGCGCTGATCACCTTCTGCCGTCGTCACCTTACCGGGTATAAAGTGCCGAAGCTGGTGGAGTTTCGCGATGAACTGCCAAAATCGAACGTCGGGAAGATATTACGACGAGAATTACGTGACGAAGCGCGCGCCAAAGTGGACAATAAAGGCTGAGCTTCGTGTTAGTCACCCAGAAACGCTGGCCTGGCCAGCGTTTTTTTTTGGGCGCAAACCAAAGAGAATATGATTTGAACTACCAGATGATCACCACCAACGACGAACTGGCTTCGCTGTGCGATGTTACCCGCGATGCAGCCGCCATCGCGCTGGATACCGAGTTTGTTCGTACCCGCACCTATTATCCGCAGCTGGGCCTGATCCAGTTGTATGACGGCAAAAAGGTATCGCTTATCGACCCGCTGGGGATCACCGACTGGGCGCCAATGCGCGAGCTGCTGCTGGACACCGCCATCACCAAATATCTGCACGCCGGGAGTGAAGATCTGGAAGTTTTCCTCAACACCTTCGGCATCATGCCGGAGCCGCTGATCGATACCCAGATCCTCGCCGCCTTTGCCGGGCGTCCGCTGTCATGGGGCTTTGCCGCCATGGTGGAAGAGTACACCGGCCTTGCTATCGACAAGAGCGAATCCCGTACCGACTGGCTGGCGCGCCCGCTGACCGAGCGTCAGCTCGACTACGCGGCGGCCGACGTGTTCTATCTCCTGCCGATTGCCGGCCAGTTGATGAAAGAGGCTGAAACCTCCGGCTGGCTGCCTGCTGCCCTGAACGAGTGCCGCATGACGCAGCAGCGCCGTAAGGAAGTGACCGATCCGAAAGAGGCCTGGCGCGATATCAGCAACGCCTGGCAGCTGCGCACCCGCCAGCTGGCCTGCCTGCAACTACTGGCCGACTGGCGTCTGCGCAAGGCCCGCGAGCGCGATCTGGCGGTAAACTTTGTGGTGCGTGAGGAGCATCTGTGGGCCGTTGCGCGTTACATGCCGGGCAGTCTGGGCGAGCTGGACAGCATCGGCCTTTCGGGTTCCGAGATCCGTTTCCACGGTAAAACGCTGCTGGCGCTGGTAGCCAAAGCCCAGCAACTGCCGGAAGAGGCGCTCCCGGAGCCGCTGCTGAACCTGATGGATATGCCCGGCTATCGCAAAGCCTTCAAGGCAATCAAAGCCCTGGTTCAGGAAGTCGCAACGGAGAGCAAAGTCAGCGCCGAGCTGCTGGCTTCACGCCGTCAGATCAACCAGCTGCTGAACGCGCACTGGAAGCTGAAACCGCAAAACGGGACGCCGGAACTGATTGCCGGATGGCGCGGGGAGTTAATGGCAGAACGCCTGAATGCGCTGCTGGAAGAGTATCCGCAGTAAAATTAACCTGTCCCCGGCCAGCCGGGGATAGAAGAGCACAGGCCGGGCACGCGCAGCGCCGCCCGGCTGTGCCGTTATGAACGCGACTCTTCCGCTTCCGGCAGGGTCACGTTGAGCTCCAGAATCGAGATATCCCCGTCCTTTTGCTCCAGCTGTACGGTGACCATCTCCGGGTCGATCTGCACATACTTACAAATCACTTCCAGGATGTCTTTGCGCAGCTGCGGCAGATAGTGTGGTTCCGCATCGCTGCGGCGGCGTTCCGCGACGATGATCTGCAGGCGTTCTTTTGCGATGTTGGCGGTGCTTTTTTTCCGCGAGAGAAAAAAGTCCAGTAATGCCATAACTTATCCTCCGAACAGGCGTTTGAGGAAACCTTTCTTCTCTTCTTCTATGAAGCGGAAAGGACGTTCTTCTCCGAGCAGACGATCTACTGTGTCCGCATACGCTTTACCGGCGTCTGCGTTAGCGTCGAGGATAACCGGTTCACCCTGGTTAGAGGCGCGCAGCACGGATTGATCTTCCGGGATAACGCCAACCAGTTTGATGCGCAGGATCTCCAGCACGTCTTCCATACTCAGCATATCACCTTTATTCACGCGACCCGGGTTATAGCGGGTCAGCAGCAGGTGCTCTTTAATCGGCTCTTCGCCATTCTCTGCGCGACGGGATTTTGAGGCAAGGATACCCAAAATACGGTCGGAGTCGCGCACGGACGACACTTCCGGGTTGGTGGTGATGATCGCTTCATCGGCGAAGTAGAGCGCCATCAGCGCACCGGTTTCGATGCCCGCAGGTGAATCACACACCACGAAATCGAAGTCCATTTTTTTCAGCTCATCGAGCACTTTTTCCACGCCTTCACGGGTTAGCGCGTCTTTGTCGCGCGTCTGTGAGGCGGGCAGAATATAAAGGTTGTCGGTACGCTTATCTTTAATCATTGCCTGATTCAGCGTGGCATCACCCTGAATCACGTTCACGAAATCGTAAACCACGCGGCGCTCGCAACCCATAATCAGGTCGAGGTTACGCAGGCCGATATCGAAGTCGATAACGACGGTTTTCTTTCCCTTCTGGGCCAAACCAGTAGCGATGGCCGCGCTGGAGGTGGTCTTGCCAACGCCTCCTTTACCCGAAGTAACAACAATAATGCGTGCCATAGAAATTCCTTGTTAAAAAGGGATCAATTCAACGGTTGAACGGTCAAAGCGTTGTCTGCCAGACGCAGACGAGCGGCTTTGCCAGAAAATTCGGCCGGGATGTTATCGCTCAGCCAGTAAACACCTGCGATGGAGACCAGCTCCGCCTCCAGGTGGGTACAAAAAATTTGCGCATCGCGATCGCCGCTGGCGCCTGCCAGTGCACGACCCCGCATTGAGCCATAAATATGGATATTGCCATCGGCGATAAGCTCTGCGCCAGCGCTGACGTGGTTAGTTACAATCAGGTCACAGTTTGGCGCATAAATACGCTGACCGGAACGCACCGGCAGATCGATCAATCGCGTTTTTGTGACGGGGGTAACAGGGAGTTCAGGCGGGGCAGGGGACTCGGCGCGTGGGGCTTTATCTTTGCCTTCGTTGAGCAGCGGAAGACCCGCCTCATCGATTTCGGCTTTCAGTTCGGCATCTTTGCAGCCGCTGATGCCAACAATCCGCAGGCCGGTGGATAAGACTGCCTGCTGCAACTGCTGCCAGTTAATCGGCGCTTCGAGGTCGCTTACGTTAATGACGACGGGCGCATGTTTAAGAAATGCGGGCGCCTGCGCGATTTTGTCTTCTAACGCCTGACGAATAACCTCGGGTTTTGCTTCATGCAAATGAACCACTGATAAGGTGAAGCTACTGCCTTTAAGCTCGATTGGCGTGTTTGACATCCTGGCCTTACTCAATTTGCTTTTTACCACGGCGTATGCGTCGTGATATTCCGAAGAGTATCAGGCATGTTATAGTCACAACTATATTGAGGCAAGTCACCCTCCCCGTTAATTCTGAGTAAATATATGTTTTGTGTGATCTACAGAAGTACCCAACGCGACCAGACCTATCTCTATGTCGAAAAAAAGGACGATTTCTCCCGCGTGCCTGAGGCACTGATGAAGACCTTCGGGAAGCCGCAGATGGTGATGCTGATGCCGCTTGACGGGCGCAAGCAACTGAAGAACGCCGATCTGGAAAAAGTGAAAAGCGCGTTAGCCGAACAGGGCTATTATTTACAACTTCCTCCACCGCAAGAGAATTTACTCAAACAGCACCTTGAGGCGCAGGGGAAAAAATAGTTTAAGAATTATCTGTCAGCGTTACATTAACCTTTTTAGAGGATCATTATGTATCAGCATCATAACTGGCAAGGCGCATTGCTGGATTATCCGGTCAGTAAAGTCGTCTGTGTAGGCAGTAATTACGCAAAGCATATTCAGGAAATGGGCAGCGCGGTTCCGGACGAGCCGGTGCTGTTCATTAAACCGGAAACCGCACTCTGCGATATCCGCCAGCCGCTGGCGATCCCGCAGGGGCTGGGTTCGGTTCATCACGAAGTGGAACTGGCGGTGCTGATTGGCGCCACGCTGCGTCAGGCTTCTGAAGATCATGTGCAGAAAGCGATTGCCGGGTATGGTGTGGCGCTGGATCTGACCCTGCGCGAGGTGCAGGGCAAAATGAAAAAAGCGGGTCAGCCGTGGGAAAAAGCCAAAGGTTTCGATAATTCCTGTCCGATCTCCGGCTTCGTACCGGCCTCGGAATTTCAGGATGACCCGCAGAACACCACCCTGAGCCTGAAAATTAACGGCGAAGTGCGTCAGCAGGGTTCCACGTCCGATATGATCCACAAAATTGTGCCGCTGATTGCCTATATGAGCCGTTATTTCACCCTGAAACCGGGCGATGTGATCCTCACCGGCACTCCGGAAGGGGTCGGCCCGCTGAACGGCGGCGATGAGCTGGAGATCGCCGTCAACGGCCTGTCACTGAAAACCCGCGTGCTGTAATCCCTGCTTGCCGCCTTAAAAGGGCGGCAAAACTTGCATCGAGGTGCCAGACTGGTTATAAGGTGCGCTTTATTTTGACGTGTGGACATCCTTATGAGCGAAATCCCTTTCTGGCAAAGCAAAACTCTCGACAACATGACCGACGCCGAGTGGGAATCGCTGTGCGACGGCTGCGGGCAGTGCTGCCTGCATAAGCTGATGGATGAAGACTCGGACGAGATCTATTTCACCAACGTCGCCTGTAATCAGCTGAACATCAAAACCTGCCAGTGCCGCAACTACGAGCGTCGCTTCGAACTGGAGCCAGACTGCATCAAGCTGACCCGCGACAACCTGCCCACCTTCGAATGGCTGCCGCCCACCTGCGCCTACCGCCTGCTGGCGGAAGGGAAAGATCTGCCGAAGTGGCATCCGCTGCTGGCTGGCTCGAAAGCTGCGATGCACGGCGAGCGGATCTCCGTGCGCCACATTGCGGTGCGAGAGTCTGAGGTGCGGGACTGGGAAGACCATATCCTGAATCACCCTAACCGCAGCTAATAAAAAACCCGCCGAGGCGGGTTTTTTGTTAGTGCGGCCTGATGCCCTCACCCCGCCCCTCTCCCACAGGGAGAGGGCGCAAACACTAAAAACGGCAACAGCGTTGCCGTTTTGCTTTACCTTCCAAACAAATCGCGTTTTTTCGGTTTAAACGGCTGGGCGATCAGCACCAGCAGCGCCACGACCAGGTAAGCGGCAAAAATACCCACCAGCCACTGCGGCATCTCGAGGGTCAGGAATTCCCACTGACGGACAGCGCAGTCACCGCTGGCCACGAATACCTGCGGAAGCCACTTGTCCAGCGGCAGCCAGCTCGGGAAGCTGGCGGCAAAATCACAGGTCTGGAACGGGGACGGGTGCAGCTGGATCATGGTGTGCTCCCAGGCCAGCTGCAGGCCTTTACCGGCGCTGTAGAGCCAGATAGCGATAGCGCCATAGCGCAGCGGGCTTTTCGGGGCGATGGCACCCACCAGACCTGCGCCCATCACGCCAAACAGCGCGCAGCGTTCATAGATACACAGCACGCATGGCTTCAGCATCATCACGTGCTGGAACCACAATGCCACCATTTCTAAAGCGAAGGCGGTCAGGGCCAACAACAACCACGCCCCGCGTCCACGCGAGCACTGGTTCAAAAATTTCAACATAATCATTTCCCTGGAGCAGGTATAGAAAGCGCAGTGTAAACGAAATCAATTTGCGCGCCAGCCTCGGCGCGCAAAATATAACGTAATCGGATATTTATCATGCACGAGAACAGCCGGGCGCGTGACCGCCCGGCTGACTCACTTAATGCGTCGCCAGTATACCCGCCTGCAGCATCCATTGGGTAAAAGGAATGAGGGTAATTTTGACGCACAGCAAACCTACCGCGGTTAGCACAACGGTATAAGGCAGTGCCATCCACACCATCCGGCCATAGGAGAGGCGGATCAGCGGGGCGAGGGTAGAGGTGAGTAAGAACAGGAAAGCCGCCTGACCGTTTGGCGTCGCCACCGAAGGCAGGTTGGTGCCGGTGTTGATCGCCACCGCCAACAGCTCAAACTGCTGCCGGTCAATCACACCGCTCTCCATCGCCGCTTTCGCCTCGTTGATATAGACCGAGCCGACAAACACGTTGTCAGAGATTGCCGACAGGAGGCCGTTAAACAGATAAAACAGCGACAGCTGGGCGTCGGGCTTGGCCTGCAGCACGAAGTGAATGATCGGCGCAAAAAGATGCTGGTCGACGATTACCGCGACCACCGCGAAAAAGACCGTCAGCAGACAGGTAAAAGGTAAGGCTTCGGTAAAGGCTTTGCCGATAGCGTGTTCGTCCGTCACGCCGCTAAAGGTGGTCGCCAGGATAATCACCGACAGGCCAATCAGCCCCACCTCCGCCAGATGAAACGCCAGGGCAATAATCAGCCAGACGCCAATGATGCCCTGGGAAATCAGCGCCAGCTTCTGCTGGCGGGTACGCTGGCTGCGGCTCTCGTCGTCGTAACGGCGCAGGACGTCACGCACCTGGGTGGGCAACTGGGTGCCATAGCCAAACCATTTGCCCTTCTCCACCAGCCAGCAGGTGAGCAGGCCGCACACCAGCACCGGCACGCTGACGGGTGCCACGCGCAGGAAGAATTCCACAAAATTCCAGTCCGCGGCTTTGGCGATAATCAGGTTCTGCGGCTCGCCAACCATGGTCATCACGCCTCCGAGCGCCGTACCTACGCCAGCGTGCATCATCAGGCTGCGCAGAAACGCGCGAAAATGCTCCAGCACGTCGCGCTGATGGGTGTCGACGTGGCTGTCATCCTGCATGCCGGATTCCGGCTGGGAAGAGGCCACCCGGTGATAAATGCCGTAAAAGCCGACGGCTACGCTTATCACCACCGCGACCACGGTCAGGGCATCGAGGAAGGCCGACAGGAAGGCGGCGGCAAGACAGAATGCCAGCGACAGCATGGTTTTCGAGGGGATGCTCAGCAGCAGGCGGGTAAAGATGAACAGCAGCAGCTGCTTCATAAAGTAGATCCCGGCCACCATAAACATCAACAGCAGGAGCACTTCCAGGTTCGCCGCCAGCTCCTCTCTCACATGTTCCGCGCTGGTCATGCCGATTGCGACCGCCTCGAAGGCCAGCAGGCCGCCCGGCAGCAGGGGATAACACTTCAGCGCCATCGCCAGGGTAAAGATAAACTCGCCCACCAGCAGCCAGCCTGCGGCGAAGGGGCTGACGATAAAGATAAGCGGGTTAACAACCAGGAAGACAACCAGGGTCAGTTTGTACCAGTCAGGGGACTGGCCTAAAAAATTGCGCCACAGGGCGCGACGATACGACATTTCCACAACAGATTTCCTTGCCCGTCACATAATTACGCCTTAAGTATACGCAAATGAGGCGTGGGGAGGGGCGCATGTCGCGTTTTTTAAATGATAAAAATAAAACGGCGATCCCTTTTTTCTCGCCTCGCTGCGCTATCTGCCTCTGTCTGCCTCTGGTATGATGAGTGAATTTTGTAAAAAGCAGTGGAATGGAAAACTCACTATGGTCATAAAGGCGCAAAGCCCGGCGGGTTTCGCGGAAGAGTACATTATTGAGAGCATCTGGAATAACCGTTTTCCCCCAGGCTCGATCCTTCCCGCAGAACGCGAACTCTCTGAACTGATTGGCGTCACACGTACTACCTTACGTGAAGTGTTGCAGCGACTGGCACGCGACGGCTGGCTGACGATCCAACACGGCAAACCGACCAAAGTGAATAACTTCTGGGAAACGTCGGGTCTGAATATTCTTGAGACGCTGGCGCGCCTCGATCACGAAAGCGTGCCCCAGCTGATCGACAACCTGCTCTCCGTGCGCACCAACATCGCCACCATCTTTATCCGCACGGCGTTTCGCCAGCACCCGGATAAGGCGCAGGAGGTCCTGGCCCGCGCCACGGCGGTAGAAGATCACGCCGATGCCTTTGCCCTGCTGGATTACAACGTCTTCCGCGGACTGGCGTTTGCCTCCGGCAACCCCATCTACGGGCTGATCCTCAACGGCATGAAAGGGCTCTATACCCGCATCGGTCGTCACTACTTCGCCAACCCGGAAGCCCGCAGCCTGGCGCTGGGTTTCTACCACAAGCTGAGCGAACTTTGCGCCGAAGGCCAGCACGACCAGGTGTATGAAACCGTACGTCGCTACGGCCGCGAAAGCGGCGAGATCTGGCACCGGATGCAGAAAACCCTTCCGGGGGATCTGGCCATCCACGGACGCTAAAATAAAAAACCTCTCGTTTGAGAGGTTTTTTTATGCGCAGGCCGGATAAGCGAAGCGCCACCCGGCAAACAGGCCGCAGCGAACTACAACATATTACCCTTGGCCGGGCAACGCTCCAGCAACTCCACGCTGCCGTCCTCGTTCTGCTGCTCCAGCAGAATGTCAAAGCCCCACAGACGATGCACGTGCTTCAGCACTTCCTTGCGCCCCTTGTCCAGCGGCGCGCGGTTGTGCGGGATGTAGCGCAGCGTCAGGGAGCGATCCCCGCGCAGATCCACGTTCCAGACCTGAATATTGGGCTCCAGATTGCTCAGGTTGTACTGAGCCGAGAGGCGGGAGCGGATCTCGCGATACCCCTCTTCGTTGTGGATAGCCGAAATCTCCAGGTAGTTATTGTGGTCGTCATCCAGCACCGTAAACAGGCGGAAGTCACGCATTACCTTCGGGGACAGGAACTGGCTGATAAAACTCTCGTCTTTAAAGTCGCGCATCGCGAAATGCAGCGTCTCCAGCCAGTCGGACCCGGCGATATCCGGGAACCAGTATTCATCCTCTTCCGTCGGGTTCTGGCAGATACGTTTGATGTCCTGGAACATCGCAAAGCCCAGTGCGTAGGGGTTAATGCCGCTGTACCACGGGCTGTTGTAAGGCGGCTGGAACACCACGTTAGTATGGCTGTGCAGGAACTCCAGCATAAAGCGCTCGGTCACTTTGCCTTCGTCGTACAGATGATTAAGGATGGTGTAGTGCCAGAAGGTCGCCCAGCCTTCGTTCATCACCTGGGTCTGTTTTTGCGGGTAGAAGTACTGGCTCACCTTGCGCACAATGCGCAGGATCTCACGCTGCCAGGATTCCAGCAGCGGAGCGTTCTTCTCCATAAAGTAGAGCAGGTTCTCCTGCGGCTCGGAAGGGTAACGGCGCGCTTCAGGCACCGCTTTCTCCTCTTCCCGTTTCGGCAGGGTACGCCAGAGCGTATTCACCTGGCTTTGCAGATACTCCTCGCGGCTTTTCTGCCGGGCTTTCTCCTCCTGCAGGGAGATCTTCTGCGGACGTTTGTAGCGATCCACGCCGTAGTTCATCAGCGCGTGGCACGAGTCCAGCAGCTTCTCAACCTCTTCCACCCCGTAGCGCTCTTCACACTCGGTGATGTAATTCCGGGCGAAAATCAGGTAATCGACAATCGAACTGGCGTCGGTCCAGCTGCGGAACAGGTAGTTGTTTTTGAAAAACGAGTTGTGCCCGTAGCAGGCGTGCGCCATTACCAGCGCCTGCATGGTGATGGTGTTCTCTTCCATCAGGTAGGCAATACAGGGGTTGGAGTTGATGACGATCTCATACGCCAGCCCCTGCTGGCCGTGTTTGTAGAGGCGTTCGGTCTCAATGAATTTTTTACCAAACGACCAGTGGGTATAGTTGATGGGCATCCCGACGCTGGAGTAGGCGTCCATCATCTGTTCGGAAGTAATGACTTCGATTTGATGGGGGTAGGCGTCCAGACGGTAGAGTTTCGCCACCCGATCAATTTCAGCCAGATAGGTATCCAGCAGCTCGAATGTCCAGTCGGGTCCATCGCTCAGACGTGTGGTGTCCTTATTCATGGAATCAATAGTAGCCATTAGCGCGCCCTCATTGTTGGTAGCTCTCTCTGTCTGGAGAACCTCTTTTCAAGCATAGAACACAGCATTCAAAAGCGTGCTGGCACGCTATTTTTTTTCTTTGCGATTTCCCGTCGCGGCGATGGTGAAAATAGGGTGGTCAACAGCATAATCTGCTGGTTAAAAATGCCGCGTAGCAGGAGATGCCAAATACCCGCCAGCCCCGCCACATGGGGAAGGTGTGAGGTAAGTCACCATAAAAAATGCCTATGTTGAATAATATTTTCAACTGAGTTATCAATATGTAACCAGAAGATTGTTCTTTTGCTTATAAATGGAGTGGCTATGCGTGTTGTCATACTGGGAAGTGGCGTCGTTGGCGTAACCAGCGCCTGGTATTTAAGTCAGGCCGGGCATGATGTGACCGTTATCGATCGGGAGCCGGGTCCAGCCCTGGAGACCAGCGCTGCGAATGCCGGACAAATCTCTCCGGGCTATGCGGCGCCCTGGGCGGCACCGGGCGTTCCGCTGAAGGCGATTAAGTGGATGTTCCAGCGCCATGCGCCGCTGGCCATCAGCCTTGACGGCACGCAGTTCCAGCTTAAGTGGATGTGGCAGATGCTGCGCAACTGCGACACCTCGCACTATATGGAAAACAAAGGGCGGATGGTGCGTCTGGCAGAGTACAGCCGCGACTGCCTGAAGGCGCTGCGCGCTTCCACCGGTATCCAGTATGAAGGCCGCCAGGGGGGCACCCTGCAGCTGTTCCGCACCGCTCAGCAGTACGAAAACGCGACCCGTGATATCGCCGTCCTTGAGGACGCGGGCGTTCCGTATCAGCTGCTGGAGGCCAGTCAGCTGGCGCAGGTGGAACCGGCGCTCGCCGAGGTGGCGCATAAGCTCACCGGCGGTCTGCGTCTGCCCAATGACGAAACCGGCGACTGCCAGCTCTTTACCCAGAATCTGGCGCAGATGGCCGGGCAGGCGGGCGTCAAATTCCGCTACAACACCTCCGTCGATAAGCTCCTGTATGAAGGGGATAACATCTACGGCGTGCTGTGTGGCGATGAAGTGGTCAAGGCCGACGCCTACGTCATGGCCTTCGGCTCATACTCCACCGCCATGCTGAAAGGCATTGTGGATATTCCGGTCTATCCGCTGAAGGGGTATTCGCTCACCATCCCGGTGAAAGAGGACAGCGGTGCCCCGGTTTCAACTATCCTTGATGAAACATACAAAATCGCGATCACCCGTTTTGATAACCGGATCCGCGTGGGAGGAATGGCGGAAATCGTCGGCTTTAACACTGAACTGCTGCAACCGCGCCGGGAGACGCTGGAGATGGTCGTTGGCGACCTGTTCCCGCGCGGCGGCTTTATTGAACAGGCGACCTTCTGGACCGGGCTGCGTCCAATGACCCCGGACGGCACGCCGGTGGTCGGGCGGACACCCTTTAAAAACCTCTGGCTGAACACCGGACACGGTACGCTGGGCTGGACGATGGCCTGCGGGTCAGGGCAGTTACTCAGTGATTTGATCTCCGGGCGCACACCCGCTATTCCGTTTGATGATTTAAGTGTCGCGCGCTACCGTCCGGGATTCACTCCGTCACGTCCACAGCATTTACACGGCGCGCATAACTAACAAGGAGCTGTCATGTCCCGTCCCGTTCTGGCTCAGCTGGATCTGCAGGCCCTGAAGGATAACCTGCAAATTGTCCGTCGCGCTGCGCCAGCTTCACGCGTCTGGACGGTGGTCAAAGCCAATGCTTATGGCCACGGTCTGGATCGCGTCTGGAGTGCATTAAGCGCGACTGATGGTTTTGCGCTGCTCAATCTCGAAGAGGCGATCCTGCTGCGCGAGCGCGGCTGGAAAGGGCCCATTCTGATGCTCGAAGGCTTCTTCCACAGCGATGAATTGCCCCTGTTTGATAAATACCGCCTGACCACCAGCGTGCACAGCAACTGGCAGGTCAAGGCGTTGCAAAATGCAAAGCTTCATGCCCCGCTCGATATCTATCTGAAAGTGAACAGCGGCATGAACCGCCTCGGTTTCCAGCCGGAGCGCGTTCACAGCGTCTGGCAACAGCTGCGGGCATTGAAGAACGTTGGCGAGATGACCCTGATGGCCCACTTTGCCGATGCGGAAAAACCGGACGGCATCGCCGACCCGATGATGCGCATTGAGCAGGCGGCAGAGGGGCTGGATTGCCCACGCTCGCTCTCCAACTCGGCGGCGACGCTCTGGCATCCGGAGGCGCATTTTGACTGGGTGCGTCCGGGGATCATCCTTTATGGCGCCTCACCGTCCGGGCAGTGGCAGGATATCGCCAACAGCGGCCTGAAGCCGGTGATGAGCCTGCGCAGCGAGATTATCGGCGTTCAGACCCTGAAAGCGGGGGATACGGTGGGCTACGGCAGCCGCTATCGCGCCCGGGGCGAGCAGCGGATCGGTATTGTCGCCGGCGGTTACGCCGACGGCTATCCGCGTATTGCCCCTTCCGGCACGCCGGTGTGGGTGGATGGCGTACGCACCGGCACGGTGGGTACCGTGTCGATGGATATGCTGGCGATTGATCTCACCCCTTGCCCGCAGGCGGGGATCGGGACGCCGGTTGAGCTGTGGGGCAACGAGGTGAAAGTGGACGATGTTGCTGCCGCTGCGGGCACTGTCGGGTATGAGTTGTTAACCGCGCTGGCGCCCCGGGTACCGGTCGTTACGATATAAACGCAAAAGGGCAACGTCAGTTGCCCTTTTTAGTGTTTGCGAGAGGGCCGGGGTGAGGGCATCAGGCCGCACAGCGCCGGTGCCAAACGCCGGGTGGCGCCGGCGCTTACCCGGCCTACAGAGAGCACCTTACTCTTCAGCATCCTCCGCCACGCGCACGCCCACCTTCATCACCGCGTTATCTGCCTTCTCGGCTACCGTCCAGATCATCCCGGCGAACTCCACCTGGTCACCGACAACAGGTGCCGCACCCAGCAGCTTCTGCACAATCTCGCCCAGGGTCTGCTGGTTATCGCGGTACTCCAGCCCTTCCTCCAGGCCGTAGATCAACGCCACATCGGCGAATTTGGCGCTGGCTTCCAGAATAAAGTCCCCGAAGAAGCGCTGATCCAGCGCCACCGGCGGCGACTGGCTGAACAGCTTGCCGAGGGCGGGCAGGTCACGCTCGCGACCAATCACGCACAGAATATCTCCCTCGCGCAGCCGGGTACTGCCGGTGGGGTGCAGCAGGGCGTTATCGCGAAACAGGGCGGCAATGCGCGTCTCTTCAGGCATATGCAGATCGCGCAGCGAGGCGCCCACGCACCACTTATCGGCGCTGAGCTGATAAACAAACTGCTCCCAGGGATTCTCCGGGTGAATATCCAGCCCCACGCGGGAGACCGGCCAGCCCACCGGCGGGATCACCACTTTGGCTTTTTTTGCCGCCCAGGAGAGGGAGGTACCCTGGAACAGCAGCGACACCAGCACCACGAAGAACGCCACGTTAAAGAACAGACGGGAGTTCTCCAGCCCGGCCATCATCGGGAATACCGCGAGGATGATCGGCACCGCACCGCGCAGCCCCACCCAGCTGATAAACACCCGCTCGCGCAGGTTAAAGCCCCGGAACGGCAGCAGACCGGCAAACACCGACAGCGGGCGGGCAAAGAAGATCATCCATAGCGACAGCATCAGCGCCGGAACAGCAATCGGCAGAAGATCCGACGGCGTTACCAGCAGCCCCAGCACCAGGAACATGCCGATCTGCGCCAGCCACGCCAGGCCATCGAAGTTTTGCAGAATGCCAAAGCGGTTGCGGATAGGGCGATTACCCAGCAGGAAGCCACACAGGTAGACCGCCAGAATGCCACTGCCGTCCATCGCCGTGGTGAGGGCGAAAATCAAAATCCCCCCGCTCAGCGCCAGCAGCGGGTAAAGCCCGGCCGGCAGCGAAATACGGTTGATCATCTGTTGCAGCAGGTAGCCCCCGCCGAGGCCAAAGAGGATGCCTAAACCAAACTGCTGAATGATGTGCCAGGCAAACATCCAGCTCAGGCCGGTTTCATGCTGCTGGATCATCTCAATCAGGGTGATGGTGAGAAACACCGCCATCGGATCGTTACTGCCGGATTCAATCTCCAGCGTCGAGCCGACACGCTCGTTCAGCCCCTTGCCGCCCAGCAGCGAGAAGACCGCTGCGGCGTCGGTTGAGCCCACAATCGCGCCAATCAGCAAGCCTTCCATGAGGTCCAGGTGAAACAGCCACGCCGCCATCATCCCGGTCAGGCCGGAGGTAATGAGCACCCCCACCGTCGCCAGCGACAGGGCCGGGCCCAGCGCCACGCGAAACGAACTGGCCTGGGTGCGCATTCCGCCATCCAGCAGGATCACTGCCAGGGCGAGGTTACTGATCATGTACGCAAAGGGATAGTTATCGAAGGGAATGCCGCCGACGCCATCAACACCCGCCAGCATGCCGATAGCAAGGAAAATAACCAGAATGGGGATGCCAAGACGCGATGAAAATGAACTCAATAAAATACTGCAGGTTACAAGAACTGAACCCAGGATAAAAAGACTGATTATTGCTGCGGCATCCAATGTGTGCGTACTCCCTGCCTGACGTGGTGACTGTTATTAAAACCCTATCATATTCGCGCCCCTTAAGCCGTGGAAATCCGGCCCTTTTGGGGCTTTTTTTACGCCTGGAGCGTTGGGTGGCCGCTGAGAGTTAAACGGGTATCCCCCGCCGCGTGAACCAGCGTTGCCTGCGCCCCGAGCGGCAGGGTGACGGTTTGCTGTTCATGGCCGAAATCGAGCCCGCTGATAATGGGTACTGACACCCGGGCGCGCAGGTAATCCACCATGGTCGCAAGATCGTATCCGGCATCGTAATCGTTAGGCGCCGAGCCGCTGAAGCTGCCCAGCACAATCGCCTGCTGGCGGTCCAGAATGCCCGCGTGGTGCAGCTGGAGCAGCATACGTTCCACGCGGAACGGGTGTTCGTTGATGTCTTCCAGCACCAGAATGCCGTTCTCAATGGCGGGCATCCAGGGGGTGCCGATAAGCGACACGACCATCGCCAGATTGCCGCCCCACAGCTGGCCTTCGCGTTTGCACTGCGGACCTTCCCCCTGCCACTCGACGGAGTAGGTCTCGTTGCACAGCGCGCGCCAGAAATGGTCTACCGTGAAGGCGTTCAGTTCTGGCGCGCCAAAGTTGCCCGCCAGCATCGGGCCGCTGAAGGTGATGACGTTGTGCAGCGCCAGCAGGCCCAGCTGAATCACAGTGAAATCACTGTGGCCGCAGATCAGCAGCGGATCCTGCTGCTGGCGTTTCGCCAGCCCCTGCCAGTCGATTTGCGTCAGAAGACGGCTGGCACCATATCCGCCGCGCACCGCCAGCACAATCTGACTGGCACCGGGCAGGCGGGCAAGGGCGTTGATATCCTGCAAGCGCTCTGCCTCTGTACCGGCAAATCGCTGCTGGCGGCGGGGTATAATCGTCTGATTTTGTACCTGATGGCCCTCTTCCAGTAATCGCGCCACGCCCCGCTGCGCCGCTTCCTGATTAATGCAGTAACCTGATGGTGCGATGAGATGAAACTGAGACATGGCATTTCCTTGCTGACTTATAAAGCTGAATGTATATATCATGCCGCCTGAGCGCGTCCTTCATCAAGCGGAGGATAGGGTAACAGCGATGAATGACCATAAGGACAGATGACGTGAAATTGAGATGGTTTGCTTTTCTGATTGTATTGCTTGCAGGATGCAGTTCAAAGCAGGATTACCAGAAGCCGGACTGGAACCCGGAAGTTCCGGTTAAACGGGCGATGCAGTGGATGCCGATCAGCGAAAAAGCCGGTGAGGCCTGGGGCGTCAGCCCACGTCTGGTAACCGCCATTATTGCGGTGGAGTCGGGCGGCAACCCGAATCTGGTGAGTAAATCCAACGCGGTGGGCCTGATGCAGCTTAAAGCGTCCACCGCCGGACGCGAGGTTTACCGGCATATGGGCTGGAGCGGGCAACCCTCCACCAGCGAGCTGAAAAACCCGGAGCGCAATATCTCCATGGGTACCGCCTATCTGAGCATTCTGGAGCACGGGATCCTGAAAGGGATTGAGGATCCGGAAGTGATGCAGTATGCGCTGGTGGTGTCGTACGTTAACGGCGCGGGCGCGCTGCTGCGTACCTTCTCGTCGGATCGCAAAAAGGCAATAGCCGAAATCAACGATATGGATAAAGACGAGTTCTTTGAGCATGTCGTTAATAACCACCCCGCACCGCAGGCACCGCGCTATATCTGGAAAGTGCAAAAAGCGATGGACGCCATGTAATCTGCTGCCGGGCAGCCATGCGCTGCCCGGTCGCGATCAACGCACTTTGTTAGCGCGTTCCCGCGCTTCACGCTCCAGCGAGTAGATAATCCGCTGTAGCTCGCGTTCCGGGCCTGGCCCGACGTTGAGAAAACGGAAGCTCAGACGCGGCGTAGTGATGGTTTCATTTTTGCTGTCCACCACTTTACGTTCGCTCACCGTGATCAGCTGCGCATCGAAAAAGAAGCGGCCCCAGCCACCCATATCCAGTTCGATCTGCGAAAAACGCATCCCCTCAACCAGACCTTCCGGTTTGGCGGTATCCATCAGGGCGCCCATGCCGCCCAGCGACAGGTCGTGCAGACGAAAACGGATCACGCTTTTGTCTGGCATTCTGGCTTTGCAGAAGTAGGCCGGATGCAGCGGGGCGCTGATGCGGAAATATTCCCGGCGCTGAATGCACCATACCGAGGCCGGCAGCGGCGAGATAAAAGCGGGCAGCGCCTGGTAGTTCCCCTGTTCCAGCCGCGGCAGCCCGAACTCGACCTTGGCACCCTGCGTGTCGGCGGCCACGGTGATGTTTTCTGCGCGTAACACCGAGCGGTTTTCATACTCCTGACTGCCTAAATCCATCACCAGACGCTCCGGCGTCGCATCCAGAATTTTGCTGATGAACTGGTTGTTTCCCCAGCTGATACGCACGGGCACATCATTTTTTTGCAGATCGCGTAGTACACCCAAAACAGCCAGCGGATTAGTTTTCAGGAACTGCTCACTGTAATTACTCACGCCCCGGGGCTCCTTCATTGATGACAGTCTGTGGATGCGTTATCGGCACGCCATAGCGGAACTTAATACAAACCGCTAATTATTTTTTTCGCCTCATCCGCAATTAAGTCGGTGTAGTAAAACTGGTTTTCCCGCGATTGCCTATACTTAGTATTACCTGCGCGGGCCGGTGTTCCGCGCAAGCTTAACTCTGCAAGAGGGCATTACTATGGGTATCATCGCCTGGATTGTATTTGGTCTGATTGCTGGCGTTATCGCAAAATTCATCATGCCGGGACGTGATGGCGGCGGCTTTATTGTGACCTGTATCCTTGGGGTCGTAGGTGCGGTTGTCGGCGGCTGGCTGGCAACGATGTTTGGCATCGGCGGCAGTGTATCCGGATTTAACCTGCAAAGTTTTCTGGTGGCTGTGGTGGGTGCCATTATCGTGCTGCTGGTTTACAGGATGGTGCGACGCGCCTGAAACCCATAAAAACGGCTCTTAAAAAGAGCCGTTTTTTTTGTGCTGTTCTCCCTCTCCCTGAGGGAGAGGGTCAGGGTGAGGGGGTATCGGCCGCACCGGTGCAGATGCCGGGTGGCGGCTACGCCTTACCCGGCCTACATGTCGCCTTTGACCTTGTAGGCCCGGCAAGCGTAGCGCCGCCGGGCAATCCGGCCTGTGTATTACTGCTGTCCGACACTTTTCTGCGTTTCTGCCGGTTCATCGTTGGCCGCGGGCTGCGTGGCGGGTACTTTGTCGCAAGGGTTGGCCTGCGGACATACCAGGTCCAGCATCTTCAGCGTTACGCCGTTGGTCCAGCCAAAGCCGTCCTGAAGCGGATATTCGCCACCGCCGCCGCCTGTGCCGGTAGTAGAGACATCATATTTCTCCACCAGCTTCTGCTCGCGATCGTAGGTGTGCTGCACGTTGGTGAGGAAGCGCCACGTCACGTCCATCGCCACTTTTTTATGGCCGTAGTTCTGCAACCCTTCGGTAGCCACCCACTGCAATGGCGCCCAGCCGTTAGGTGCATCCCACTGTTGGCCGCTGTTGACGGTGGTGGTCGAGATCCCCCCGGCTTTCAGCAGCTGGGCTTCGGCGGCTTTCGCCGTTTTGTCCGCGCGCTCCTGCGAGGCCGCATTGACGTACAGCGGGAAGAGGGCCGCGGCGGTTAACGGGTCGCGCACCTGTTTGGTTTTCAGATCGTAATCGGCGTACCAGCCCTGTTTATCATTCCACAGGTAGCGCTCCATGGCTTTCTGACGGTCGGCGGCCAGCCCCTCATAGCGGCTGGCTGCTTCGCTGTCTCCCCCTTCCTGGCTGGCCTTCGCCAGCAGTTTTTCCATTTTGAACATCAGGGCGTTCAGATCCACCGGCACGATGCTGGTGGTGCGGATCGTCCCCAGCTGCTTCGGATCGTCCATCCAGCGCGAGCTAAAGTCCCAGCCGGAAGCCGCTGCAGCGCGCAGATCCCGGTAGATCTCCGTTGCCGGGCGGCTGGGGTATTTTTTCGCGGTGTTGATATCATCCAGCCAGGATTCCGGGCGCGGCGTGTCACGGTCGTCCCAGTAGCGGTTAAGCACTGCGCCATCGTCCAGCTTCACCACCCGCTGGCTGGCCTGGCCTGCCTGAAGGGCATCAACCCCTTCCATCCAGTAGGCATACTCTTTTTCCATCTGCGGACGGTACTTCTTCAGCGCCTCTTTATCGTGCGTCGCCAGCAGCTCCACCATCAGGGCAAAGAACGGCGGCTGGGAGCGGCTCAGGTAGTAGCTGCGGTTGCCGTTGGGAATGTGGCCCCAGCTGTCCAGCTCATACGCGAAGTTGTCCACCATGCTGGCGACTTTATCCCAGTGGCCGCTCTCTGCGAGCCCGAGCATGGTGAAGTAGCTGTCCCAGTAGTAAATCTCACGGAAGCGTCCGCCCGGCACCACGTAGGGTTGCGGCAGCGGCAGCAGCGAATCCCACTTCCCGGCACTGGAGGTCGTGCGCGTCAGCACCGGCCACAGCCCGTCGATATGAGCCCGCAGCGTCTGGCCTGCTGGCGGCACATATTTCTCTTTTTCGGTCGGCAGGGTGAAGTTCATCTCCACAAAATGGCGGAGATCGAACCCGGACTGTTTACGCTGCATGTGGTAGTCGGCGAGGATCGCCTGGGGATCGTTTTTCGGTACGGCATCGGCAAAGGTCTTTTGATCGGGGAAGAGTTTGGCGCTTTGCACATCGTTAAACAGTGGGCCAAACAGAATGTCCGGCGCTTGTTTCTTCGCGCCATTCGGTTCGTCCGCATAGCTGAAGGCAGTTATCCCAAGCAGGATGCCGCCAATTGCCAGCCGCAGTGCTGCGTGCTGCTGAGGTCTCATCATGGTTGTTCTCCTGGATTCTCCGGGCAGCGCGGCCGCTGCCGTCTTTCACCTGAAAACCTTAGACGAATATTTGTCACTTCGCGTGTCAGAAGTAACATTTTGCACAAAACCAGACTATTTACCGGTGCGTATTCAGCACCGGGAATCCACGCAAAAATATATATCCTGCGCAATTTATTAGTTGCGTAAATAACCCTTAACTACGCGGATCACATAAAGGGAAAATCATAACTTCTTAGCGAGAAAACATAATGGATTGCACGGGAAGCTAAGGGGAGATTATGTCGACAGCAGAAATAACCGGATACATAAATAACAGGGAGAAACCTGAATGTCGGCAACGGAAAAATTAGCGGTAAAAGAGAAAATAGGTTACAGCCTGGGCGATGCGGCCAGCCATATCGTATTCGATTCATCAGTGGCGATCCTCGCCTATTTCTATACGGATATTTACGGGCTGCCGCCAGCGGTAATGGGGACAATGTTTTTACTGGTCAGACTGCTGGACGCCATTACCGACCCGATAATGGGCGCCATCGCTGATGCCACCTCCTCACGCTGGGGACGCTTTCGGCCCTGGCTGCTGGCGATCTGCGTTCCGTTCGCGGTCAGCTGCGTACTGGTCTATACCATCCCGTCATTCTCTGACAGCGGCAAGGTGGTCTATGCCGTGGCGGCCTATATCTTTATGACCCTGATGTATACCGCCATCAATATTCCCTACTGCTCGCTGGGGGCGGCCCTTACCTCCGATCCGCGAGAAAACCTCTCTTTGCAGTCCTGGCGTTTTGCCATCACCCCGCTGGGTGGGGCTCTGGGCACTGCCTGCATTCTGCCGCTGGCGGATTATCTCTATCCCCAGGATCGCGCGAGCGGCATTCAGGTGGCGATGGCCATTTTCGGGGTCATTGGCTGCCTGATGTTTATCATCTGTTTTGCCACCACCAAAGAGCGCGTCCAGCCAATTAAGGAAGAAAACCTCAATGTTGTCCGTGACGTCAAAATTCTGTTTCGCAATGAGCAGTGGCGCATTCTGTCCGTCTACAACTTTATGATGCTGATAGCGGTGGTGATCCGCGGCGGGGCGGTGGTCTATTACGTCAATACCGTCCTGCGCCAGGGCACGGATATTATCTCGCTGTTTATGCTGGGCGGGATGATCGCCTCGATGCTGGGTTCGCTACTGGCGCAGCCGCTGGGTTCCCGCTTCTGCAAAATCAAACTCTCATTCTGGATCAACCTGCTTAATGCCGGGCTGGGCATCGTCTGCTTCTGGTTGCCGGTGCAATTCTGGCTGATCCCGCTGGTAGCCCATTTCCTTATTCAGACGGTGCAGGGCGGAAACGGTGCGCTGCAGTGGTCTATGATCACCGACGCCAATAATTACGGCGAATGGAAAACCCAGCGTCGAATTACCGGTATGAACGTCGCTGCCAATATTTTTGTCATTAAATTAGGCGTCGCCGTCGGGGGCGCTATTCTGGGCTGGGTGCTGGCCGGGTTTGAATATCAATCCAGCGCCGCCGTGCAATCACCTCAGGCGGTGCAAGGGGTGATCTGGTTATTTACCCTCATCCCGTCACTCTTTTATCTGTTTACCGCCGTGGCAATTAAATTTTACCGCCTCGATGAACAGAAAATGCATGCCGTTGTGACGGATTTAAATAACGGTGAATTTGCAAAGTCATAACGCAACAGTGGAATTAATAATAAATCATCAGGATGGAATCTATGCGTATACATTATATTGCGCTGCTGGTCAGCGCCTGTATTCCTGTCACCACGCTGGCCGCCACCCGGACGGACAGCATGGAGGAGAAAATCGCCCGGCTGGAAGCCAGCCTGGCAAAAGCCGAAGCCCAGATTGCGCGCCTGGAGCAGGCACAACACGCCCCGACGGTGAACCTGGTCTCCGCCGAACCTCCGGCGACGCCTGCGCCCACATTGACCCTGTCAGGCTACGGCGACCTGCGCTTCTATGGCGATGTGGAGTTGAATATGGACGCCGCCAGCCGCAGCGGCAGTTTGACCTCCCTGCGCACCAGCCCCAACAAAGACTGGGCTCCGTCAAACAACGAGCGCTGGGATATCAATGGCCGCCTGCTGCTGGGCTTTGACGGCTACCGGCGAATGGACAACGGCCAGTTTGCCGGTTTCTCGGTACAGCCGCTGGCGGATGTGACCGGCAGAATGAACCTGGATGACGCGGCATTCTTCTTTGGCCAGGAGAATGACTGGAAAGTCAAAGTCGGGCGCTTCGAAGCCTATGACATGTTCCCGCTCAACCAGGACACCTTCGTTGAGTATTCCGGCAATACGGCAAACGATCTCTACAGCGACGGTTACGGCTACATCTACATGATGAAAGAGGGGCGCGGGCGCAGCGACAGCGGCGGTAACCTCCTGCTGAGCAAGAATCTGGGTAACTGGTACCTTGAGGTTAACACCCTGCTGGAAAATGGCAGCTCGCTGTTTGTCGATAAGCAGTATCACGGTATGGCGCTGGATAACGATAAAAACGTCGCCTATGTGCGCCCGGTTATCGCCTGGTCAGAAGGGCGCTTCTCCACCGCGGTGGCAATGGAGAGCAACCTGGTGGATAACGCCTACGGTTACCGGGATGCGACGGGCCGCTGGATCGATCAGTCCGATCGTACCGGCTATGGCCTGACGATGCGCTGGAACGGGCAAAAAACCGATCCCGATAACGGCGTGGTGGTCAATCTTAATACCGCCTACATGGATGCCAGCGACGAAACGGACTTTACCGCCGCGATCAACGGCCTGTGGAAAAACGCTGAGCTGGGCTATATCTACGCCCATAACGAGATAGACAGATTTAACGCGACCGGACTGAACGCCGACTGTGACGGCGAGTGCTGGATAACTCATCCGGGCAATTACGATATTCATACGCTGCATGCGTCGTATCTGTTTCCCAATGTCATGAAAATGAAAAACTTCAATATTTATCTCGGGGCGTACGCGTCCTGGATCGATGCCCACCCGAAAGAGGCTGATGGCGACACCGACGCCCGCTACGGTGGCCGTCTGCGCTTTAAGTATTTCTTCTGACCGGGCACCAGCCAGACCACTCACCCGGTCTGGCTGGCTTGCCGCATCTGCACTACCTTCATAACCAGGTTTTATGAAAAGGAGTGCCAATGAAATCCTTACCTCTGAATCTTGCTGTCCTGCTGCTTGTCGGCTGCGGGGCGAATAATACGCCGCCGCAGGCACCGCTTCCGGGCAAAGGCACCTCTGCTACCCTGAGTACCCTGGAGACGGGGGCCCAGGTTATCCAGTCGCGGCCGCCGGTGGAGGCCATCAGCGCCTACCTGGACGGCTTTCATTTTTACAGCGGGGATAAAAACGGGCAGATGGAGGCCCATCACTACGTGACCGTGCTCAATGAAGAGGTCATGCAGGCGGTCATCTATGACGGCAACACGAAAGATGCCCGCCTGATGGGGGTGGAGTACATCATCAGCGAGCGCCTGTTTAATACCCTGCCGCCGGAGGAGAAAAAGCTCTGGCACAGCCATCAGTACGAAGTGAAATCGGGCAGCCTGGTGGCACCCGGCCTGCCTGCGGTCGCCGACAAGGCGCTGATGAATAAAATCGTCAACACCTACGGCAAAACCTGGCACACCTGGCATACGGATCGCGACAAAACCTTGCCGCTTGGCATACCCGCGCTGATGATGGGCTTTACCGGAGAGGGGCAGCTCGATCCGGCGCTGCTGGCGGATCGCGACAGTCGTCTGAGGATCGATACGCAAAAGATAAAAGCCCAGCGGGCCGATATCGTAGCTCATCCGGTTGCAGAAGGCGCCAACGCCTGGCAGCGCGGCGAGGTCATTCAGCTTCAGCGCGTGCAGGGTAGCGGAGAACACGGCCAGGGTGATACGGCGCATTTTGGCGTCGCCGAAAAAAGGGTGAGCCAGAAACAGCCCTGATTACCGTAACTTAGGCGTGGCGTGGCTTTGATGGCGATCGTTTAAAAATTATACTGGATATTTGAACAGGTATTTGTATACTATTAGAGCAAATTACCCGAGTAATGTATGAGTGAGGGGTGAAACCTATGGTAATTCCTGTTGAAACTTTCCAGTCCAGTGGCCAGCTTGCCACCATCAGCAGCCGCGAAATCGCCAAGCTGACCGGTATTGCCCATACCGAGGTGAAGCGCATGGTGCAAAGCCTGGAAACGGCGCAGCGTCTTTCGCAGCCGGTCACGACCAGCCTGTATGAGCGCGAAGGTGAAATGCGGCAGGAGTTTTTGCTGAACAAACGGGACTCCCTGCTGACGGTTTCACGTATCTCCCCGGGCTTCACGGCCGCCATGCTCGATCGCTGGCAGGAGCAGGAGAGAAACGTCAACATCCCGGACTTCACCAATCCGGCTGCGGCGGCGCGCGCCTGGGCCGAGCAGTATGAAAAACGCCAGCGTGCCGAGGAGCAGCTTGCGCTCTGGGCCCCAAAGGCGGCGTTCTTTGATCAGTTCGTGCAGGTGAAGGAGTCGCTGGGCT
Organism: Leclercia adecarboxylata; assembly: GCF_023639785.1. Lineage (NCBI taxonomy): Bacteria > Pseudomonadati > Pseudomonadota > Gammaproteobacteria > Enterobacterales > Enterobacteriaceae > Leclercia > Leclercia adecarboxylata. The sequence goes on along the minus strand of NZ_CP098325.1, from coordinate 2,787,813 downwards.
TCCGCCAGCTCTGTAAGATCCTCAAGGCTAAGGAGCCCCAGTTCCGGGAGTTCCTGCTGGAGCGTAATATCATGCAGCGCGTCGGCGGCAATCTGGTTCCGCCGCAGCACCACATCGATGCGGGCTACTTTACCCTGCACAGCGGGGTGGGAGAAAACGAGCGTACCTGGTCGCAGGCACGCTTTACCGCCCGCGGCGTGAAATGGGTGGCCGATCTGTGGGCCAAACACCTGTCAACGCTGGCCATCGAGATGCCCCGGGCGGATCGCACCGAAGGCACACCTGTCCAGCAGAGCTGGCTGTAACTCTCCGGGCCGGTCAGATCGCCTGTGGCGTCTGACTGGCCGACAATCCGCGTAAACGCCCGGCTGCTGGTGCGGGTGCTGCGTCGTCCGGGGATGGTGGGCGGCCTGCTGGCCACCATTCTGATCTTCAGCGGGCATTTTGCCCTCTTTACCTACCTGCGACCGTTCCTTGAGACGGTGGGGCAGGTGAGCGTGGAGACCATCTCGCTGATCCTGCTGGGCTTTGGCGTGGCGAACTTTGTCGGCACCTCCATTGCCGGGCCGACAAAGTCAAAATCGACCTGTAGGCCGGGTAAGGCGTAGCCGCCACCCGGCAATCTCGCACAGGTGCTAAAAATTACCCGTTCGTCGGCAACCCTTTCAACGCCTCAGCCTGCTTCGTCGCGTGCTTCATCGGGATCAAGGCAATCACCGCCGCGCCCAGCACGAGGAAACCGGCCACCATGAAGATCCCGGCGTTGAAGTTGCCGGTGATATCTTTCATCAGCCCCATCAGCAGGGGCCCCAGCGCGGCACCGGTCATCCCGGTGGCGTTGATCACCGCAATACCCAATGCGCGGGCGCGCAGGGAGATGGAACGATCCGGGGTGGTCCAGAAGATCACCATCGCGGCGAAGGCTCCTGACGAGGCCATTACGATCCCGGTGAACTGCAGCATCGGATTCGCGCTGGTGGCGGTCAGGATCCAGCCTGCGGCGGCAAACAGATACGGCAGCAGGGTGTGGACTTTCCGCTCGTTGCGCTTGTCGGACCTTTTACTCCACCAGACCATCGCCACAATGGTACACACCTGAGGAATGGCGCTCAGAATACCGATGGTCACGTTGCTGCTCTCCTCGCTGATGCTGCGCAGGATCAGCGGCGTCCAGACGCTCAGGGCGCTGAGGGTGTTAGTCAGGCAGAAGTAGGCCAGGGTGTAGAGCATGATAGTCGGCGTGAACAGCTCGCGCATCACGCTGCGCTGCTGCGGCGCCAGCGCCGCCTGCTCCCGCAGCTGGGTGCTCTGGGCGTTCAGGCGATCCGCCTCCAGCATCTCCTTCAGACAGGCCTTGTCATCCTGGGTCAGCCAGCGGGCTTTATCCGGGCTGTCGTCCAGCCAGAACCAGACCACAAAGCCCAGAATTACCGACGGGAAGCCTTCCAGCAGGAACAGCCACTGCCAGCCCTTCAGGTTCATCACCCCGTCGAGGTTGAGAATGTACCCGGAAGCCAGCGATCCCAGTGCCATCGTCACCGGCATGGCAATCATAAACAGGGCGTTGGCCCGGGCGCGGTAGTGCGCCGGGAACCAGAAGGTTAAATACAGCAGCAGCCCCGGCAGGAAGCCCGCTTCGGCAATCCCCACCAGCATGCGCAGCACGTACAGGCTGTTAGGGCCGGTAGCGAACATCGTGGCCGTGGACGCAATCCCCCACACCACCATCAGAATAGCAATCCAGCGGCGGGCGCCCACCACGCTCAGCATCACGTTGCTGGGGATGCCACAGATGACGTACATCACATAAAACAGCGTTGTCGCCAGGCCAAACATGGTGCTGGTCAGGCCCAGATCCTTGCCCATCGTCAGACCGGCAAAGCCGATGTTGATGCGATCCAGATACGAGAAGACGAACAGAATGAACAAAAAAGTGATGAGTCTGCGGAATAACTTTTTGATCACTCGCTGTTGACGCGGATCGAGCGTGCCGTCAGCAGACGAAGGCGGAGCCAGCACGTTGGCACGTGTCTGTTCCATCGATGGGCTGTCGTTCATGAAATGCTCCACATGGCGGTTAGAGGTATTGTTGTTATTTCGTGCAACCTGAACACGTGCGCTAACGTATAGGAAACCGCAGATATGAACGTCAATATTATGTTCAAAAAATGATACGCAAATGTTAATCACGTAGCGTTTTCGAATCATAATGCGATATCGATCGGCTTTTGCGGCGCAGAGATTTGTTAACAGCCAGGGGCAGGGTGCGATCGGGCTATAGCGGGCGGTAAATAGCGGGTATAATTGCAGCCATTGCATCACTTCTGGAACGTCATTTCATGAGTCAAACGAACACATCGTCAGACACCGGCCCCACCTTTCACCGCGAAGAGTTCCCGTTCTACTGGATCGTCAACGTCTATGCGCGCTACACGCAAGTCATGGAAATCACACTGAAAAAGGTGCAGCTCGATGTGTCCCGCTTTCGGGTGCTGATGATTACCGAGCAGTACGGTAAGGCCAGCATCTCGCAGATCTCCGAATATGCAATGGCCAAAATGCCCACCGTCACCAAAATCGTCGGTCGTTTGCGCGATGACGGCCTGGTGACCACCGCCAGCAGCATGCAGGATGCCAGGGTCACCGAGGTGATGCTTACCGATGCCGGACGCGAAAAAGTGACTGAAGCCCACCGTCTGACCAGCAAGGTTTTCGAGAAGGGTTTCAAGGGAATGACGGCCGCCCAGAGGGAAAAAATGAACCTCTCCCTTTCAAAGGTGCTCGACAATCTCAACGAGCTCTGAAGCCAGTGCCGGGAGAATTGCGGTTTTGTGACCGGCGTAGATATTTGTTATAACAGTCTGTAAATAAAGAATTTATTTAAAAAGCCGTCCGGGTAAACAGGGCGGCTTTTTTTTCCTTCCTGCTCAGGGTTTATTGTTATTTTTCATTGTCCTGACCCACTTATCCACATGTGTTAACAAAATGTTTCAGTGTTATTTTTTCGTAAAATTAACGTGAAATATTACTTGAATATTCATCTAAATATTCCATGATTGACCTGAAGCAACGTGGGTCGAACCGCAGCGAAGACTGCCCCGGCCGAATATGATTCGTTTTTTCTGGTTAAGGTGCGAATTATGCAGCCAGTTACTGAGAGCAATGGTTACGTCGCGCAGTTCACCCTCGGTGAGGGCGACCTTCGCTTCGCGGTGAAAGACACCCTCGACATCGCAGGCTTTCCCACCCGTGCCGGCTGCCCGGCGCTGGCGGCTAACCCGGCGGCTGTTGAACATGCCGACGTGGTTAAGACCCTTCTCGGGCAGCACTGCGTCCTGACCGGAAAAACGGCCCTGCATGAGCTGGCGTTTGGCGTTACCGGGATCAACTCCTGGGGCGGCACGCCGGTGAACCCGCTATTTCCCGACCTGATCCCCGGCGGCTCCTCCAGCGGCTCTGCCGGGGTAGTGGCTTCCGGCGAGGTCGATTTTGCGCTTGGCACCGACACCGGCGGCTCGGTGCGCATGCCTGCCGCCTGCTGCGGCATCCTCGGCTTAAAGCCGACCTATGGCCGCCTCAGCCGGAAAGGGGTGATGCCCGCCCAGAGTTCGCTGGACTGCGTGGGGATTTTCGCCCGCCGTGCCGACGTCCTGCGCGATGTGCTGATCCGACTGGCGCTGCCGGTTGACGCCCCGCTGCAGGAGTTGCCCGCCATCGGTTTTATCCCGGCGGCGCTAAGCGATATCGACGCGCTGCTGCTGGATTTCTTAGCCCAGGCCGATCTGCGGCCGCATCAGATTGAACTCCCGCTGCTGGGCGATGCCCATCGCGCCGGGCTGACCCTCATCAGCCACGAAAACTGGCAGGCGTTTAACCCGCTTCTGAGCGATGAGCGGGTCTCTGCCGATGTCGCCACCCGCATCCGCGCCGGGGCCGATATCGATGCCGGTGCCCTGACCGCCGCAGAAGCGATCCGCCAGGCGTTTACCGCCCAGGTAGATGCCCAACTGGCAAAGACCCCGCTGCTGGCGCTGGCTACCCTGCCCGAACTGCCGCCCACGCTGGACGAGGCGAAAGATCCGCTGACCGTGGTGAACCTCACCCGGCTGGTGCGTCCCTTTAACCTCAGCGGCCATCCGGCGCTGACCCTGCCCGCGGGCACCCTCAACGGACGCCCGGTGGCGCTGCAGCTCGTCGCGGCCAAAGGGCAGGAGGGGCTGCTGGTCCAGGCGGCTGAGTGGTTGTCCGGACGACGACGCCGCTAACCATCCCGTTTCACCCTTCAGTTTTAACAATAACTCAGTGAGTACCACTCATTGCGGCAGCACTCGTCTCTCTGCGGGCCGCACACTCTTTTGGGAGGAAGCTATGTCTGCCGTTCATGTTCGTGAGGAACTCGTTCCACTGCTGAATGAAGTCGCCACCCGCAGCGCCGATTTTGAGCAACAGCGCCATATCTCTGACGACATCATCGCCCGCTTTAAGCAGATTGGCGTCTATCGCGCATTAGTCCCAAAAATTTACGGCGGCGAGGAGTGTTCCCCGGCGCAGTTCTGTGAGCTGATCGAGCAGATTGCCACCGCCGATGGCTCCGCAGGCTGGGTCGCCAGCTTCGGCATGAGCCCGTTCTATCTCGGGGCGCTGCCCCCGGAGACCTTAAAAGAGCTCTACCGCGACGGTCCGGACGTGGTCTTTGCCGGTGGCATCTTCCCGCCGCAGAAAGCGGTGCTGGCGGACGGCGGCTACCGCGTCTCCGGCCGCTGGGGCTTTGCCAGCGGCAGCATGGGGGCCTCGGTGTTTGGCGTCGGCATCCTGCCGGAGAGCGGTGAACCCCTCCCGCGCATGGCGGTGTTGCCGCGTGAAAGCGTGCAGATCGACCCGGTGTGGAACACCGTTGGCCTGGCCGGGACCGGCAGCCACGATCTGGTGGTGAACGACGCCTTTGTGCCCCGGGAATGGACCTTCGTTCGCGGCGGGACGCTTAACCTGGACGGGGCGCTCTACCGCTACCCGGTGCTGTCGCTGGCGACCCAGGTGCTGTCGGTGGTGGCCCTCGGCGTCGCCCGCGCCGCCCTCAATGAAATCTATGCCATTGCCCATCGCCAGCAGTCGGTGACCGGCGCGCCGCGCCTCGCCGACCGTCCCCAGGCGCAGATGCAGATTGCCCGCTGCGAAGCGGATCTGCGCTCCGCCCGGGCCTGGTTCTATGACGCCATCGACGACGTATGGCAGTGCATCCTCGCCGGGGATGAACCGGCCTGCGGGCAGATCAACGCCCTGCGTCTGTCGTCCACCCATGTCACCCGCGTGGCCGCCGAGGTCACCCGTCAGGCGCTGGCGCTGAACGGCATGGGCGGCATCACCATGAAAAGCCCGCTGCAACGCTACGTGCGCGACACCATGGTGATCACCCAGCACGCCTTCATGGGCGATCTCTCTTATCTCAACGCCGGTACGGTCTATTTCGGTGGCCAGCCTCTGCCGGGTTATTTGTAATTTTTACCAAAGGAGCAACAGATGAGTCAGACAACAACCTTACGCGTGCTGTTTTGCATCGGCGTGAACCAGAACTTCTTTGACGCCACCCCGGCGGAAGCTAAACAGGTGTGGGCCGCGTTCGGCGTGATGATGAAGGGCATCGACGAAACCCAGGGCATTCGTGTTATCGGCAACATGGACGATGACCGCCTGATGGTCGGCCCGTCCACCACCTCGCCCTGGACCACCTACGTGCTGGCCGATGCCGACACCCTCGACAGCGTGGTAGCCGCCTGCAACCTGTTCCGCACCACCCCGGTGGGCGACGGCGACAGCAAGCTGTGGAAGTACTGCAAGATCGAAGCCCGCGTCGGTCGCGAACTGATTATTCAGTAACGGAGTCAGTCATGAGCCCACAGGATGCTCTGCGTTTACAGCAGCTTGAAGATCAGCAGGCAGCCCGGGTCTGCATCAGCACCTACATGCGGCTGTGCGATCGGCTGGACGACATGGCGACGGTGCAGGCCATCGGGGCCCTGTTCAGCGCAGACGCCTGCTGGGAAGGGCTGGGTGAGCCTTATGCCACCCGGCTGGGTAGACACCAGGGGCGGGCGGCAATCGAAGCGATGATGGCGGGCTACGTCCGCACCCCCGCGCACTTCGCCCTGAACGGCCATTTTTTGTGCTCCGAAGCCCTCTATTACGATGCCGACGGCGAGCTGCATGGCCGCTGGCAGATGCTGCAAACCTCCGCCTTTACCGCCGGGGGAGCGCATCTGAATGCCGCCGAGCTGCAGATTATTTTCCGTCGCGAGGCGGGTGAAATGACCATGCACCGTTTCACCACCCGCAACCTGTTCAGCCGGCCGGTGAGCCACTGGCATGCGGCGGATGCGTTACCTGTCCCTGACAAAAACTAGAACCCCGACCGCCAGCAGGAGAAAGATTATGCAGTGTGACCACCTCATCAATGTCAAGAATATCGATACCACGGCGCAGACGGTTCCGGGCAGGGAAGAGATTGCGAGCCTGGTAAAACATGACCGCGTCCACACGTCGCTCTACACCTCAGACGCACTCTTCCAGCTCGAACTGGAGCGTATTTTCAGCAAAACCTGGGTCTGGGTCGCGCACGTCAGCGAGATCCCGGAGACCGGCAGCTTCAAAACCACCGAAATTGGCACCCAGCCGGTGATTGTGGTGCGCGACCGTAAAGGCGCCATTCACACCCTGCTGAACCGCTGCCGCCACCGCGCGGCCACCGTCTGCGAACACCGCAGCGGCAAGACCAACAGCTTTGTCTGCCCGTATCACGGCTGGGGCTACGCCCTCGACGGCAGCCTGCGCGGCGTGCCGCATCCGGAAAGCTATGCCGACAGGCTGGAGAAAAACGAGCTGGGGCTGGTATCGCTGCGTACCGAACAGTATGCCGGGATGGTCTTCGCCACCTTTAACGAGGCGATCGAACCCCTGGAGGATTTCCTCGGCGCGGCGAAGAAGTGGATGGATCTGTTTATGAAGCAGGGAGCGGGCTACCCGATCAAGACCGGGCCTGCGCACCGCTTCCGCTTCCCGGGCAACTGGAAAATTCAGCTGGAGAACACCACCGACGGCTACCACTTCCCGGTGGTGCACCGCTCCTTCCTGAGCTCCGTCGATAAGCAGACCGAAGAGATGCTCAACTTCGTGGACGGCAGCGGCTACGTGGAAGATCTCGGCAATGGCCACAGCGTGATGGTGATGATCCCCGAGCTGGTGGATCTGGATGCTAACCTCGACGCGCCGATCCCGGAGCGCTTCGTCGGGCTGGCAGACGAACTGCGCAAAGAGCACGACGAAGATCAGGTGCGCCGCATCGTGCGCGCGGTGGGCGGCTCCGGCTTCAACCTCAACCTGTTCCCGAACATCGCCTGTTCCATGGCCTTCTTCCGCGTTTTGCAGCCCATCTCCGTAATGGAAACCGAAATTCACCACGCGGTGATCACCATGGACGGCGGGCCGGAGATTGCCAACCAGGCGCGCCTGCGTCTGCACGAACACTTCCAGGGGCCGATGGGCTTTGGCACCCCGGATGACTCCGAAGCCTGGGAGCGCGTTCAGCGCGGGGCCACCGCAGGGGACGACCTGTGGATCATGCTCAACCGGGGACTCGCCGGAGAGTACCGCACCGACGATGGCCTGCGCAGCGACGTCAGCGCCGAAACCGGCATGCGTGCAGCCTATCAGCAGTGGAAGAAATTGATGACGGAGAGCGAAAAATGATGACCTCAGATTCTGTCCTGTTTGCGGCCATGTCCGTAATCAACCTCGAAGGCGATCTGCTGGACCAGGGCGAGTTCAACGCCTGGCTGGATCTGTGGCAGCGCGACGGCCTGTACGTGGTGCCCATCGACCCGAACGAAACCGATTTTAAAAATACCCTTAACTACGCCTGCGACGATCACCACATGCGCGAGCGCCGGGTGAAGCGCCTTTACAGCGGGGAGTCGATCTCCACCACGCCGCGGGCCAGAACGCTGCGTACCCTGTCGCGCTTCCGTCTGCTGTCGTCCAGCGAGGATCTGATTGTGGTGCGCGGGGCGCAGTCCCTGTGGGAGCACCGCAAGGGGCACAGCCGCCACTACGCGGCGGACATCACCTGGCACCTGACGCCGCAGGACGGCACGTTGCTGATTACCCAGAAGGTGATCCGCCTGGTCAACAGCGACGATGTGCTGCACAGCATCGGCTACATCCTCTGAGGAGCCCCCCATGACGCAAACCGCATTAGTGACCGGCGCCGCCGCCGGTCTCGGCAACGTGATTGCCGCCCACCTGCTGGCGCAGGGTTATCAGGTGGTGCTGACCGACGTCGATGCCGCCCGGGCGCAGCAGGCGGCGGATCGCCTGGATGACGGGCAGGGCAGAGTCCTGGCGCTGGGGCTGGATATCCGCCAGCCGCAGGATTTTGCCAAAGCGCTGGCAGCCACCCTCGAGCGTTTCGGCAGCCTGGAGGTGCTGGTGAACAACGCCGCGCTGACCCTCGCCACCCCGGTGATGGAGATTGACGTCGACGAGTTCGACCGGGTGATCGCCACCAACCTGCGCGGCACCTTTGTCGGCTGCCAGACCATGGGGCGCTACTTCGCGGGGAAAGGCTACGGCCGTATCATCAACCTGGCGTCACTGGCCGGGCAGAACGGCGGTACCGCCTCCGGGGCCCACTACGCCGCCTCAAAGGGCGGCATCCTGACCCTCACCAAAGTCTTTGCCCGCGAGCTGAGCAAATCCGGCGTGACGGTCAATGCCATTGCCCCGGGTCCGATGGATCTGCCGATGGTTCACGCCCTGGTACCGGAAGAGAAGATGGCCGGGCTGCTGGCGATGATCCCGGTGGGCAAGTTAGGTGAGGCAGAGTTTGTCGCACAGGCCGTGGCCTTGCTGGCATCAGAGCAGGCGTCGTTTGTCACCGGGGCGACCTGGGACATCAACGGCGGCCTGTTTATGCGTTAAGGAGTCGACATGCTGACATTACAGGTTATCAGGCGGGAGTTGCAGGGCGAGGTGGTCCTGCTGACGCTGGCGCATTCTGACGGTATCGACCTCCCGCCCTTCAGCGCGGGGGCGCATATCGATCTGCATCTGGCAGAAGACCTGGTGCGTCCGTACTCCCTGTGCGGCGACCCGAAAGATCGCCGCCACTACCAGCTCGGTATTCTGAAAGAGAGTAAAAGCCAGGGGGGCTCTCTTGCCGCCCACGCCCTGAACGTTGGCGATCGCATTCAGGTCAGCGATCCGCGCAACCTGTTTGCGCTGGAGGCGTCCGCCAGCCACTGCCTGCTGATTGGCGGCGGGATCGGCATCACCCCGATGCTGGCGATGGCCGCCGAACTGCATGCCAGCGGGCGCTCGTTCAGCCTGCACTACTGTGCCCGGACGCGGGAACAGGCGGTGTTTATTTCTCAGCTGGAACAGGCGGCCTGGGCCGACCGCGTTCATCTGCACTTCAGCGACAGTCAGCGCCTGAACCTGGCGGCCGTGCTGAGTGACGTCCCGGCCAACACTCACGTATACACCTGCGGCCCGGCGCGGCTGATGGATGCGGTCAGCGACGAGGCGACCCGCCTCGGTTATCGCCCGGAGCAGGTGCATCAGGAGTGCTTCAGCGCCGACGTGGTCACCGGCGGGGCGGCCTTCGAAGTGTTCGCCGCCGCCAGCGGCATCACCGTGCAGGTGCTGGAGAACCAGAGCATCGTCGAGGCGCTGGCACTGGCCGGGCTGAAGGTCTGCGTCTCCTGCAAGCAGGGGATTTGCGGCAGCTGCCTGACCGACGTGCTGGAAGGCGAGCCGGACCACCGGGACAGCTACCTGACCGACGAAGAGAAAGCCGACGGCGACCAGATTCTGTTGTGTTGTTCCCGGGCAAAAAGCGCCCGCTTAGTGATCGATCTGTGAGGAATACCTTATGACACTGCAAACCGAATTTCGTAATGCCATGGCGCAACTGGGGAGTGCGGTCTCCGTGATCACCACCGACGGCCCGGCGGGCAAGTTTGGTTTTACCGCCTCAGCCGTCTGCAGCGTCACGGACTCGCCGCCGACGCTGCTGGTCTGCATGAACCGCAACTCCTATGCCAACGAACACTTCAAACAGAACCGGGCCCTGTGCGTCAACGTGCTCTCCAGCGATCACCAGGATCTCTCCGGGGTTTTCGCCAACGCCAGCCTGCGCTCCGAGCAGCGTTTCGCCTATGACGCCTGGCAGGTGATGGCCAGCGGCGCGCCGGTGCTGAGCTCGTCCGTCGCCAGCTTCGACTGTCTGATCGACACCTGCCATGAAGTGGGTAGCCACACGGTGTTCTACTGCCAGGTGCAGGCGATACGCATCAGCGAGACGCCGCGCGGGCTGGTCTACTTCAACCGTCGCTACCATGCCATAGGGCATGACGTGGAAGCGTAAAACCAACCATAAGGGTAACGCTGATGAGCAATGTCGTGACTGAAAACACCCCCGCTTCGGCAGTACAACCGCAGGATGCCGGACAGATGCGCAAGCTGGTGTTCGCCTCGGTGCTGGGGAATGCGCTGGAATGGTATGACTTCTTCCTGTACGGCACCGCCGCGGCGCTGGTGTTTGGCCCGCTGTTCTTCCCGGTGGGCGGCGACCCGATGCAGGGGACGCTGCTGGCCTTCTCCGGCTTTGCGGTGGGCTTCCTCGCCCGGCCGCTGGGCGGGATCGTCTTCGGCCATATCGGGGATCGCTACAGCCGCAAGATGACGCTGATCATGACCCTGACCCTGATGGGAGCCACCACCTTCATCATCGGCCTGCTGCCAACCTACGCGCAGATCGGCATCTGGGCGCCGATCTCGCTTATCACCCTGCGCTTTTTACAGGGTGTGGCGTCCGGCGGCGAGTGGGGCGGTGGGGTGCTGATGCTGAGCGAGAACGCGCCCGCATCCCGTCGCGGTTTCTTTACCGCCTGGAGTCAGATGGGGGTCTCCGGCGGGTTTGTGCTCTCGGCGTTTGCCTTCTATCTGGTGCAAAAGCTGCCGGAAGAGGAGCTGATGAGCTGGGGCTGGCGCGTGCCGTTCCTGCTGAGCATCGTCATCTTCCTGGTCGGGGTCTATATCCGCAAAAACATCCGGGAGAGCAAGGCCTTTACCCAGGCGAAGCCCGAAGAAAAACACGAGAAGATCCCGCTGATGGTGCTGGTGCGCGAGCACCCGAAAGCGCTGTTGCAGGCCATCGCCCTGCGCCTGCCGGAGAACGGCGCCTCCTATATCTTCTTCACTTTCTCGGTGGTCTACGCGAAGCACATTGGCATCGGCACCGGGGAGATCATCAGTGCCGTGACCCTGGCGATGCTGGTGGAGTTCTTCTCGATCCTGTTCTGGGGCGCGCTCTCGGATCGCATCGGCCTGAAGCCGGTTTACTACATCGGCGTCATTGGCCTGCTGGTGATGGCCTTCCCGTTCTTCTGGCTGCTCTCTACCGGCGACTACGGCTGGATCATGCTGGCGATGCTGCTCGGCCTGCCGTTCTGCCACGGGGCGATGATCGGCACCCAGCCCTGCATCATGAGCGATCTGTTCCCGGTGCGCGTGCGCTACTCCGGCCTGGCGCTGGGGCATGAGGTGGGCTCGATCTTCTCCGGCGGTCTGGGGCCGATGCTGGCGGTGGCGCTGCTGATGCACTTTGACGCCTCCTGGCCGGTCTCCCTGCTGCTGATGGCCTATGCGCTGCTGGCGTGGATCGCCCTGCGCAGCCTGCCCTCAACGAATAACAACGAGGTAAGCAAATGATTGATAAACGGATTGCCGCCACCGATGCCGCCGTGGCGGACATGTTTGACGGCGCGGTGGTGATGGTGGGCGGCTTCGGCGCGGCCGGACAGCCTGCCGAGCTGCTGGATGCCCTGATCCGCCGCAGACCACGGGATCTGACCCTGATCAGCAACAACGCCGGGAACGGCGACTATGGCCTGGCGGCGCTGCTGAAGGCCGGGTGCGTGAAAAAGGTGATCTGCTCCTTTCCGCGCCAGACCGACTCCTGGGTGTTTGACGACCTCTACCGTCGTGGCGAAGTGGAGCTGGAGCTGGTCCCGCAGGGCAACCTCGCGGCACGCATTCAGGCGGGCGGCAGCGGGCTGGGGGCGATCTTCACCCCCACCGGTTTTGGCACCGAGCTGGCGGCGGGCAAAGAGACCCGGCACATCGACGGCAAGGATTACGTGCTGGAGTACCCGTTGAAAGCCGATTTCGCCCTGATTAAAGCCCTGAAGGCCGACCGCTGGGGCAACCTGGTTTATGACAAAACCGGGCGCAACTTCGGGCCGATCATGGCCGCCGCCGCCAGCTGCACCATTGCGCAGGTGAGCGAGACGGTGAACCTCGGCGAGCTTGACCCGGAGGCGGTGGTCACGCCGGGAATTTTTGTCCAGCGCGTGGTGACGGTTGCGCCGCAACGCCTGCCGCAGACCGCATAAGGAGAACCCGTGAATAAACTGACCCACCAACAGCTGGCTGAACGCATCGCCCGGGACATTCCGGAAGGGGCGTACGTGAACCTCGGGATCGGCCTGCCGACCCGGATTGCCAACTATCTGCCCGCCGATCGCGAGATCTTCCTGCACAGCGAAAACGGCATCCTCGGCATGGGCCCGGCACCTGCGCCAGGAGAAGAGGATCCCGAGCTGATTAACGCCGGAAAACAGCCGGTGACGCTGCTGGCAGGCGGCTGCTATTTCCACCACGGCGACTCGTTCACCATGATGCGCGGCGGCCACCTGGATATCTGCGTTTTGGGGGCCTATCAGGTGTCGGAGCGCGGGGACCTGGCGAACTGGAGCACCGGGGAACCTGCATCGATCCCGGCGGTCGGCGGGGCGATGGATCTGGCGATCGGCGCGAAGCGCGTCTATGTGATGACCGAACATCTGACCCGTCAGGGGGAGTGCAAGATCGTCAAGGCCTGCACCTATCCGTTGACCGGCATGGCCTGCATCGACCGGATCTACACCGACATGGCGGTGATGGATATCACGGCGGACGGCATCCTGGTGCGTGAACTCTTTGGCGACGTGACGGCGGAGTATCTCCAGTCCGTCACCCCGGTGGCGCTGACCTTCGCCCTTAACGCTGAAACCGAGGAGGCGTGAATGGATCTGGAATATCGCCTCGACGGACCGGACGCGGCGCCGCTGCTGGTGCTCTCCAACTCGCTGGGCACCACCTGGCAGATGTGGGAGGGGCAGATGGCCGACTTTACCCGCCATTTTCGCGTACTGCGCTACAACACCCGCGGCCACGGCCGCTCGCCGCTGCCGGACGCGGGCGTCACGCTCGCCACCCTGGGCCAGGACGTGATTGCCCTGCTGGATCATCTGGATGTGGATCAGGCCTGTTTTTGCGGCATCTCGCTGGGGGGGATGACCGGGCTGTGGCTCAACCGCCACGCCCCGTCGCGCTTTGAACGCATCGTGGTGGCGAACACCGCGGCGAAAATCGGCGAATACAGCGGCTGGCAGCAGCGGGCCGCAACCGTGCGCCAGCAGGGGATGGACCCGGTCGCCAGCACGGCGGCGGAGCGCTGGTTCACGCCGGAATATCGTCAAAGCAATCCCGGAAGGGTGAAGCTACTGATCGACGCGCTGGCCGACACGCCCGCTGAAGGCTACGCCGCCTGCTGCGAAGCGCTGGCGAGCGCCGATCTGCGCGAAGAGGTTTCCGCCATGCGGCACCCGATGCTGGCCATCGCAGGTGAGGAGGATCCGGTTACGACCGTGCAGGACGCCCGCTGGCTCGCGGCCCAGGCGAAGCAGACGGAGTCCGTCACGCTACCGGCCTCGCACCTGTCGAACGTCGCCTGCCCGGAGGCCTTTAACCAGCAGGTGCTGACCTTTTTAACCCGCAGGAGCACGACATGACCCTCACCATTGAATCCCTGGCCTGCTGGCTGGTGGACATTCCCACCATTCGCCCGCACAAGCTGTCGATGGCGACCATGGGTTGCCAGACCCTCACTATTGTCAGAATGACCTGTGCAAACGGCGTCACCGGCTGGGGCGAAGCCACCACCATCGGCGGCATGAGCTACGGCCCGGAAAGCCCGGAGGCGATCAAATCCGCCATTGAGACCTATCTGGCGCCGCTGCTGTGCGGCCAGTCGTTCAGCGGCGTGGCACCGCTCGCCGACAAAATGAATGCCCATGTGAAGGGCAACACCTTTGCTAAATCGGCCCTCGAAAGCGCGTTTCTTGATGCGCAGGGCAAGGCGCTGGGGCAGCCGGTAAGCGCGCTGCTGGGCGGGGCGCTGACGGATCGCCTCCCGGTGCTGTGGACCCTGGCGAGCGGCGACACGCAAAAAGACATCGAAGAGGGCAAACGCCTGCTGGCGGAGGGGCGACACAATACCTTCAAGCTGAAAATTGGCGCCCGCGGGCTGGAGGTGGACCTTCGTCACGCCCTGGCGATCAAGGCCGCGCTGGGCGACGAGGTAAGCGTGCGGGTGGACGTCAACCAGGCCTGGGATCTGACCACTGCCATCAAAGGCATGACCCGGCTGCAGGCGGGCGGTATCGACCTGGTGGAACAGCCGATCCCGCTGTGGGACCGGCAAGGGCTCATCACCCTCAGCCAGCGTTTTACGGTGCCGATCCTGGCCGACGAAGCGGTGGCGACCAGCCATGACGGCTACGCCCTGGCGAGCGGCGGCTTTACCGGCGTGTATGCCCTGAAGATCGCCAAAGCGGGCGGGCCGGTACAGGCCCTGAAGCTGGCGCACGTGGCTCAGGCGGCAGGGGTGGCGCTTTATGGAGGCACCATGCTGGAAGGGACCCTCGGCACCGTCGCCTCGCTGCACGCCTGGTCGACGGTGAAGATGCAATGGGGCACCGAGATGTTCGGCCCGCTGCTGCTGAAGGATGACATCGTGGTACGTCCGCTGGATTTCAGCCAGGGAGAGGTGACATTACCCCAGGGGCCGGGATTAGGCATTGAGATCGACGAAGACAAGCTGCGTCATTACGCACGTAACTAAAGGAAAACCCGATGCTTTTTAAAGTAGAAATGACGGTCAACATCCCGTCGTCGCTGCCTTCGGCAGACGTCGAAGCCATCAAAGCGCAAGAGAAAGCCTACTCCCAGCGCTTACAGCGCGAAGGCAAATGGCCACACATCTGGCGCGTGGTGGGGCAGTACGCCAACGTCAGCATTTTTGACGTGGCGGACAACCAGGAGCTGCACGACATCCTGACCGGACTGCCGCTCTACCCGTGGATGGAGATTAGCGTCCAGCCTCTGTGTACGCATCCGTCATCCATTCAGAACAAAAACTCGTCGTCGCAATAACTACAACAAGTACCCTACAAAGAGGAAGAGGCAATGTCTGTGAATCCTGTACACCAAACCGAACTGGACACCTTACTGGCTATCAGCAGCGGCTTGAATTCTACCGGCGGCAACGACCGTTTAAAGAACATCATGCACCAGCTGCTGAGCGATCTGTGCAAGACCATCAGGCAGTTCGACGTGACCGATGAAGAGTTCTGGATTGCGGTGAACTACCTTAACGAGCTGGGCGGCCGCCAGGAGGCGGCGCTGCTGGCGGCCGGCCTGGGGCTGGAACACTATCTGGACATGCGTGCCGACGAGAAAGAGGCGGCATCCGGCAACCATGTGGGCACCCCGCGCACCATCGAAGGGCCGCTGTACGTGGCCAACGCCCCGCTGAGCGAAGGCTTTGCCCGCATGGACGACGGCCAGGAGCAGGCGGAAACGATGTGGCTGCAGGGCCAGGTAACCGATCTGAACGGCAAGCCGGTGGCAGGCGCTATCGTGGATATCTGGCACGCCAACACCCTCGGCGGCTACTCGTTCTTCGACCAGTCCCAGAGCGAATACAACCTGCGCCGCCGCGTGCGCACCGGCAACGACGGTCGCTACGCCGTGCGCAGCATTGTGCCGTGCGGCTACGGCTGCCCGCCGGATGGTCCAACCCAGAAGCTGCTGACCGCCATTGGCCGCCACGGCAACCGCCCGGCCCACGTGCACTTCTTTGTGTCGGCGCCGGGGTACAAGCATCTGACCACCCAGATCAACCTGAACGGGGATGAATATCTGTGGGATGACTTTGCCTTCGCCACGCGTGCGGAGCTGATTGCGGATCCGGTGAAAATTACGGACGCGGCGGTGGCCCAGGCACGCGATCTGGATGGGGAGCATACGGAGGTGAACTTTAACTTTACGCTGGTGAAAGCGGCGGAGAGTGAGGAGGAGCAGAGAGGGAAAAGGGCGCGCGTGAAGGAGTGAGTGATATCCCCGGGCCTGCAGTCAGCGGGCCCGGTGTGTGCGAATGTTCAGGGCATGGCGAGGCTATCTTTGCTCTCTTCAAATACCGCGATTAAGTGATCCGCAACGACCCTGACACGCCGGGAGTGTGCCAGGTCTGAGTGCATCACTAACCATAATGTCTGATCCACGCCGATGTCTGAACTGACGCAGTGCAGCGCGTGTGTCCTTGCCATAAAGTGCGGCAAAATGCCAAGCCCCAGACCCGCTGCAACGGCCGATAATTGTGCCACCAGCGTATTCGCTTCTAACCGGCAGGGCCTGCCCCGCAGCATTCGCGTTATCCACCGGGCTGCGGGCAGGTGCTGATGAGATTCTGACCAGCCAACATACTGCCCGTGACTGAGCAGTAACTCTGTGGCCTCGCCCTGCCATTTTTTTAAATATGACTTGTCGGCGTAGAGCCCGAAGCCCAGGGTGCCAAGTCGCTTCAGCGTCAGATTTCCGCTGTCAGGCTTAACCATACGTATCGCTAAATCGGCATCCCTGCGGTGCAGATTTACCGACGACACGCCGCTGAGCACCTCCACCCGCAGGTCGGGATAGTTATCCAGCAATCCGGTAAGCGAGGGAAGAATAAAATGCGTGGCCAGGTTGTCGGATGTCGCCAGCCGGACAAGCCCGGCGACGTTAATCTGTAACCTTGCAGACTCTCCGAAGGCCAGCCCTGCACTTTCAAGCGCCTCCGCACGTTCCAGAAGCGCCTCACCGTCATCCGTTAAGCGATACCCGCTCTGATGCCTGCTGAACAACGGGACCGCCAGTGAACTTTCAAGGCGATCCAGCCTTCTTGAGAGCGTGGCGATGCCCATATTCATGGCCTCGGCTGCGCCACTCAGCGTACCTGCGCGGGCAATGGCCAGAAATACCCGCGTATCATCCCAGTTAAAATCTGCTTTCATATTTTCCGATTATGGAAAACGGGTATCCGTTTTCAGCTCTGTTTTATCACTTATCGCAGGATGATACTGCATTCCTCACAAGGAGATAAACATGCAAAAACGTAATCTGACGTCATCCCTCACTGTCTCTGCACTTGGCCTGGGTTGTATGGGCATGAGCGAATTTTATGGTCCCCGTGACGACGAGGCCTCACTGGCCGTGCTGGACAGGGCGCTGGACCTGGGGATTAACTTTCTCGACACCTCTGATACTTATGGCCCCTGGCATAATGAGACGTTACTCGGGGAATTCATCAAAACGCGTCGGCCAACCCTGAAGCTGGCCACAAAATTTGGCATTGTGCGTCAGCCCGGCGAGTACAAAAGACAACTCTGCAATACCCCGGACTATGCGCGCCAGAGCTGCGAAGCGTCGCTTAAACGTCTTGGCGTGGAGCACATTGATCTCTATTACGTGCACCGCATTGACGGTAAAACCCCTGTTGAAGAGACGATGGCCGGTCTGGCGGAGCTGGTTAAGGAGGGAAAAATTGGTCATATCGGGTTATGCGAGGTGAGTGCCGAGACGCTCCGCCGCGCTCACGCGGTACACCCTGTCGCGGCGGTTCAGACAGAATATTCTCTCTGGAGTCGCGAGGCAGAGGCCAGCGTCATTCCCCTGTGTAAAGCGCTTGGGATCGGATTCGTGGCCTATTCACCTCTGGGACGGGGCTTTCTGACGGGCAGATTCCAACATGAGCCGGTACCTCAAAACGGGGATTTTCGCAGCACGCTGCCGCGCTTCCAGACCGAAAATCTGGCAAAAAACCACTCTCTTGTGGAGGTGATAACCGCTCTGGCGGTCAGCAAATCCTGCACGCCTCCCCAGATTGCGCTGGCCTGGTTACTTGCGCAGGGAGACAACATTGTCCCCATACCGGGCACCTGCAATCTTAAGCATCTTAGCGAAAACGCCGTGGCGCTTGATGTCAGGCTCAGCTGTGCCGAACTGGACGCGTTGCGTATCGCGCTATCCACTCTCCCGGTTGTGGGAGAACGCTACACGCCAGAAGGAATGAAAGGCGTGGGAGCCTGATTCTGTCCGACCCCGAAGCGCTTCAGATATTTCCCCGCTTTCTTTGAAGAGTATTTATGACATGAACGATACCGTTTTACAGGTAAGCCCGGCGCCTGCACGCACCTGGTTAGCCGTCACTGCGCTCGGCATCAGCGCATTTTCAATTGTCACCAGCGAGCTTGCCCCGGTGGGTATGCTCAGCGCGCTGGCGAAAGATTTGAATCAGACTGAATCCGGAGCGGGCCTTGCCGTGACGGCTTATGGCTGGGTTGCCGCACTGGCCGCTTTGTTGTCCGGAGCGATGCCGTCGCGCATATCGCGTAAGGCGCTGCTTGTTGTACTGATGCTGTTTCTGGCGCTCTCTTGCCTGGCCGTCACGCAGGTTCACACCATGAGTCTGTTTATGACGGCACGTATGGCGGGGGCACTGGCACACGGTGTTTTCTGGGCCCTGATCGGCTCAGTAGCCGTACAACTTGTTCCGCCAGACAGGCTGGGTCTGGCCACCTCAGTGATTTTTGGCGGCGTTTCGGCGGCCAGCGTGATGGGTGTACCCCTGGCCAGTTTTGTTGCAGAGATGACCGGTTGGCGTCACGCATTTACGATGATTTCCCTGCTGTCACTGGCTGCCGCCTTTGCCTTACTCTGGTCGCTCCCAACCCTGAAGGCCCCCCAGCCACTGAGGCTGGATGTTTATCGTGGCCTGGTTAAAAATCCGTTACTTCTGGTTATCTATGGGGCGACTGCCTGCATTATTTCGGCGCATTTTGCGGCATTCACCTACCTTGAGCCCTTGCTGACCAAAACCCGGGATGTTCCAACGGCGTCTGTTTCTGGTCTGTTACTGATTTCAGGCCTGTCCGGACTGCTGGGGAATGTCGTTGCCGGTAAGCTGATTGATCGTCATATTAAGTTGCTGATTCTGGTCTCATTGCTCCTCAGCACGGGTGCGCTGGGGTTACTGGGTATGAAGCGTTTTGCCTCACTTCCTCTCTGGTTCACAGGTGTGCTTCTGGCGACGTGGGGCGCCGCTATCGCTATTGTGTTCGTCGGATTGCAGACCTGGCTGCTCCGTTGCGCGAAAGAGGCTGCTCAGCCTGCATCAGCCATCTATGTTGCCATCTTCAATGCTGCCATAGGCACCGGCGCACTTGCAGGTGGGCAGATAGCGGCGGCCGTTGGTCTTCAGGAGATGGTGTCACTGGCTGCGGTCGTCATCCTGGGCAGTATCGCGTTGATTGCAATGCTAAAGAGCCCGGAAATATCCTCTTCAGCCTGAGGCCGCATTGACGACGGGAGTATTCATGAGCACGCCGGGAGAAGGGGATTCGCCTGGCTGAACCCGGTCTTTATGACCGGGTTATTTGCTATAAAAATGTGCAGTCATATACGGTTCCTTAAGTAAGTTTTGTACTAAAGAAGAGTGCCGGGGCGCTTCGCTTGCCCGGCCTACAAAATCTTAAACAGACGCCGCCGCAAACACCCCCGGCGTGGTACCGAAATGGGCGCGAAAATGTTTGATCAAATGGCTCTGGTCAAAGAAGCCGATATCGCTGGCAACCTGCGCGGCGCCAATCCCTTTGGCCAGTAACGCTTTGGCGCGCATCAGACGGATCTGCGTCAGGTACTGATGCACCGACAGGCCGGTCATCTTCTGGAAGGTGCGCATAAAATAGAATTCGCTCAAGCCTGCCGCCTGGGCAATCTCTTTTACCGTCAGGGGCAGGGCAGAGTGGCTGTGCAAAAAGTCTATCGCCTGGCGGATATCCGCGCGCAAAAAAGGCTGGCGTGCGCCTTTGACGCTGCGCTCGCCGTAATGACCCACCAGCAGGTTGAGGATCTGGTACATCACGCACGCTTTTTCCAGCGGGTCGTTGCTCTGCTTCATCACGCTGGCGGCCTGCAGCATGCGGCGGGCCATAAGCGGGTCGTGGCGAATGCCCTCCTGGCCGAAATTCACCTCGCCCTTGCCGCTGAGCACCGTTTGCGCCACTTCGTTGACCAGCGTCTCGCCCGGATAGAATGCGCAGTAATCCCAGCCTTCGTCCCGCTGCACTGCCTCGCCGGTGTGGACCTCGCCGGGGGCGATAACCATCACCGACCCTGCGGCGGCAATCCCGTTTTGTCGGCACACCCGGGTGCGCTGCGCCCCGCGGGCAAAGGCGGCGATGACAAACTCATCATGAAAATGGGGCGGGTAGCTGTGTTCGTAGCAGGTGGCTTGCAGGATCTCCATCCCGCCGTGCAGCTGGCTGTCGCGCCACAGGCTTATCTCATCGCGTTTTACTTGCCCCACGCCGCGTCTCCTTCACCTGAGTAAATTTCACTGCTGAGCAGGATTTTACTATAGCGATTGTTAATGATTCTTAAGATAGTTACTTAAGTGAGCAATATATAGGATTAAACAATGTTGATGAAGTTACATGCCGGGCTGCGGTCGTCCGCGACGGACGAATTTCGGGCCGGTATTACCGCCTGTCTCCCCACCATTGCAGGCTACTGGAGCATCGGTTTTGCTGCCGGGGCAATCGGCACGCTCTCCGGCTTTACCACCGGGCAAATCGCGCTGCTGGCCAGTGCCCTCTACGCCGGTTCGGCGCAGTTTCTGTTTTACTCCCTGTGGGCCGCAGGGGCGGAAATGGCGTCGGTGGTGCTGAGCGTGCTGCTGGTCAACCTGCGCTATCTGCTGATGAGCTCCTCCATGAGCGTCTTTTTTCGCGACTACACCACCTTGCAGAAAGTGGTCAGCGGGCTGCTGCTGACGGACGAAACCTTTGGCGTGGCGGTGCAGCGCGCCAGCCCGCAGGGCAAAATCAGCTATCCGTGGATGCTGGGGCTGAATATCACAGCCTGGCTGAACTGGATTATCGCCTGTGTGGCCGGGGCCTGGCTGGCAACCGCGCTGCCCGCGTCACTGATGGAGGGGCTGGGCTTCAGCCTGGTGTCGATGTTTATCGGCCTGATCCTGATGATGTGGTTTGCCAGTCGGAGAAAAGTGCTGGAAACCCTGAACATTGCCGTCGCGGTGGTCATCACGCTGCTGATGGCCGGGAGCACGTCGCTCAGTATGGTGGTGATTGTCGCCGCATCCCTTGCCGCCACGCTGGCGACGCTGCTGTTACGCGCCCGGAAAGGAAAATAAGATGGAAAGAAATATTCTGCTGGCGATCCTCGCCTCTGCGCTGGTCACCGCCCTGATGCGCACCGTGCCGGTATTACTGCTCTCCCGCTTTCGCCTGCCGGAGGTGCTGCTGCAGTGGCTGAGCTTTATCCCCACCGCCATTATGGCCGCCCTGGTCGCCGCCGAGCTGATGAGTAAACCCGCCATGACGGACTCCGGGATCAGCATCTCGCTGCTGGCGGCTGCGGTCGCTACCCTGGTGGGCATTATTACCCGTGGGCTATTTGCTACGGTGATTGCCGGAGTCGTGGCGTTCTGTGCGGCGGGGTACTTTTTGGCGTAGTCTGCAATACGACAGGCTTTGCGAGACGTCTTCCAGAAATGCCAGTCGGATGCACTTTTGCTTGCCCGGTCTGCACAATTGGCAGTCTGATGGTAGATTCAATACAGTCAACCACTGAACAGGGAAAACGCACATGTACGAACATCCGCTTCGCCAGATCATCAAGGCGTGTGACAGGGCGATCACAGCCAAAGATTTCGACTCGCTGATGGAGCATTACGCTGAGGACGCCTCGCTGGTGGTCAAGCCCGGTATGATCGTGAAAGGTAAAGACAATATCCGCAGCGCCTTTACCTCCATCGCTGATTATTTTCAGGATCAGCTCATCGTGAAGCAGGGCGAAATGCAGATCATCGAAGGGGGCGGAGACGCGCTGGTTATCATGGAGACCCAGCTTTTCTTCCCGGATGAAGAGGGCGGCACGACAGCGGTAACCCGTCGTGCGACTTATGTCTTCCGTCTGGAAAACGACCGCTGGCTGTGTACCATCGATAACTCTTACGGTACCTCTGTTTTGGATGTTGAGCCTGCCGAAACCGTCTGAAGCAGATTATTTGCTGACCGGCGTGACCAGGCCGACGCTGACGATGCCTTTGTCCCAGATAATCTGGTGCAGCGAGGTCTGGATAATGCTGGTTATCGGTTTGGGGGTGAGCAGCGCCCAGCAGATGCCGCCCGGCCTGCGCACCGAGCGATAGGTTACGCCAGTCTCGCCCGCCACGCGCAGGCTGGCACCCAACCGCTGCGGCTCGCTATAGTCGGTGGGATGATACCAGGGATGTGCGTCCGACAGGCCGGTGATGTCGGCGAAAGCACAGCCGCCCAGCTCGGTCTCCAGGCAGCGGTACTCGAAGCGTTCGAATTTCAGGCCCGGCACGTTATGCCAGTAGAGATCGCAGTGGTAGACGATTTCGGCCAGCGCCGTCTCTTTGCTGTCGCCGAGGTAATAGACGCCATAATCACCGTTGGAAAAGCGGCTGCCGTCCGGGTTGACGTGGGTGAAGGCGGCCATCGCGTAGTGCGCCCCGCGTATCCCCAGCACCCACTCCTTACGCGGCAACAGACTGAGATTGCCCACCTCATCCGACAGACGCGGGTTAGTGAGCTTCTGGATCTCATACAGCACGTCAAACGCCTCGGGCGTGGCGACGTCTTCAAACACATAGATGGCAGGGTACTTAGTGTGCAGCAGTCGGTAGCCCTTAATGGGCACCACCGCGGTACGGGGGATGTCGGGATGGATCATCCGGCGAGGCCTCCGCGCAGCACGTCCACCCGTTTCGCCACTTCGTGAAGATTGCCGAATTCTCCACCCTCAATGAGCGACAGCGGCGTGGCACCGTTGAAGTAGGCATTGTGGTTGGCCATGGTCATAAACCCGTACACGTTCTCGGGGTTGCTGAACACGATGCGCAGCGCCGAGTGCATGTTCAGCAGGTAGCTGATGCGGGTTAACTGATCGTGGCTGAGGGAGGCGGATTTGGTATCACCGTGACGATACTTGTACAGCGCCGCCCGGGAAAGCTGCAGGATGTTCTGCTGCTGCTCGGGTGTGCAGCCCCACTTATCGAGGATGTTCATCGCCGCCCGGATGGCGATAAGGTCGCGATCGCCGCGAGTGTCAGAGGCAGGATTAAGATGCCTGGTCATGGAATACTCCCGCATCGGGTAAAAAGGTTATGTCTCAGTGTGGACTAAAATGATTATTTTGTCTATATGAAGACGGCTAACCGATCCGGGCGAAACGCCGGATCGGTTAAGGACGTGGCGGGAAATTACAGGGAGCGGATCTGTTTTGAACGCAGGGTTAAATGCACGGGCACCGATTTATAAGACGGCGTGCCGCTCTCTTTATCAAGGTAATTCAGGGGAACCAGCACGTTCGCTTCCGGGTAATAGGCGGCAACCGTGCCCGGCGCGATGCTGTACGCCACCAGGGTGATGTCGTTCAGGCGCTGCCCTGAGCCGGGCAGGGCAGTGTGAATATCCACCCGATCGCCATGCTCCAGTCCCAGTCGCTGCATGTCCTCTTCGTTCATAAACAGCACGTCGCGACGGCCAAACACCCCGCGATAGCGGTCATCCAGAGCATAAATGGTGGTGTTGTACTGGTCGTGGCTTCTTAAGGTGACCAGGCGCAGCACGTCATCGCCAACGCCCGGGCTGTTCTCCGCCACGCCATCAAACAGTGAAAACATCGCTTTGCCGCTGGCGGTGGGCCAGACGCGCTCTGTCGGCGGCAGCGGCATGCGGAATCCGCCGGGCACCCGGATGCGCGCGTTGAAGTTCTCAAAGCCGGGCAGGGTCTGCTCAATATAATCCCGGATGCGGTCGTAATCTTCTACCAGCCCCAGCCAGTCGGTTTTACTGTCTGGCAGCGTGGCATGGGCGATCCCGGCGACAATGGCCGGTTCAGAACGCAGCCAGGGAGAGGCGGGTTTCAGCTTGCCGCTGGAGGCATGCACCATCGACATAGAGTCTTCGACGGTGATCGACTGCTGGCCGCTCTGCTGCATATCGAGTTCCGTGCGACCGAGGCAGGGGAGCAGATACGTCTCCTTGCCGACCAGCAGGTGAGTGCGGTTCAGCTTGGTGGCGATACAGACATTCAGATCGAGGCTTTTCAGCGCCGGAAAGGCTTTATCGTGATCGGGCATCGCCACCGCGAAGTTGCCCCCAAGGCAGAGGAGCGCTTTTGCCTGGCCGTCGATCATCGCCTGGGCGGCCTGCACCGCGTCATGGCCGTGGGCGGCTGGGGGAGTAAAGCCAAACACCCTGCCCAGTTTATCCAGAAACGCCGCGGTCGGCTTTTCAGTGATCCCCACCGTACGGTTGCCCTGCACGTTAGAGTGGCCGCGCAGCGGGCAGATGCCCGCCCCGGGTTTGCCGAAATTGCCCCGCAGCAGCAGGAGATCGGCAATCAGGCGCACATTAGCGGTGCCCTTGTTGTGCTGGGTGATCCCCATGCCGTAGGTAATGATGGCGGCGCTGGATTTAGCGTAGATCTGCGCCACGCTCTCCAGATCGGCGCGCTTCAGGCCGGATTCGCGTTCAATGGCCTCCCAACTCGTGGCGGCGATATCGGCAGCGAAGTCGGTAAACCCCTGGGTGTGGGCGGCGATAAAGTCATGATCTAAAGCGTCCAGCACCAGCAGATGTTTGGCGATGCCTTTTAAGGCGGCGGCGTCGCCCCCGGCTTTCACCTGATAGTAAGTTGAGGCGATATCGGTGGCGCTGTAAGTCGCCATCTCACGCACGCTTTGTGGATCGGCAAAACGCTCCAGCGCCGTTTCGCGCAGCGGGTTAAAGACGATAATCGGCACGCCGCGGCGGGCCAGCTCGTGCAGGGTGCCCATCATTCGCGGATGGTTAGTGCCCGGGTTATGGCCGATGGAAATTACCAGGTCGGTATGGTCAAAATCTTCCAGCGAGACGGTGCCTTTACCGATGCCGATGGAGCGGGGCAGACCGACGCTGGTGGCCTGGTGGCACATATTGGAACAGTCGGGGAAATTATTGGTACCCAGCTCCCGGGCAAACAGCTGATACAGGAACGCAGCTTCGTTCGAGGCGCGCCCGGAAGTGTAAAACTCCACCTGTTCCGGCGCCAGGCCGCGCAACACCTCACCGATACGGGCAAAGGCCTCGTCCCACTCTACCGGGCGGAAAGTATCGCTCTGCGGGTCGTACTTCATGGGATGGGTCAGACGTCCGTAGCCTTCCAGCTCATAGTCGCTTTTCGCCCATAGCCTGCTTAGGGTGTGCTGCGCAAAAAATTCCGGTGTGACGCGCTTTGTCGTGGCTTCCCACGTCACCGCTTTGGCACCGTTCTCGCAGAACTGAAAGGTGGATTTGTGTTCTTTATCGGGCCAGGCGCAGCCCGGGCAGTCAAAGCCGTCCGGCTGGTTGGTGCGCAGCAGGGTGGCGGGGGCGTCGAAGGCGTCCATCTGGGTGCGCACGGCAATCGCGGTGGCTTTTAAGGCTCCCCAGCCCCCCGCCGGACCGGCGTAGTGGCGAATGCCGGGAACCGCTCGTCTGTTGTTACTCATCTGCACTCCTGTCGGGTATTTATGATGGCGCTGAATGTGTGTCAGCAGCGACGATGCCTTCTCTGAGTGTGGACTGATGCCTGGTCCGAGATACAGATATTTTTCATATTAATTACAAATTATTCACAGTTCAGTTCACAAATTCATCATTCGACGGGTGTGGAGGGGACGGCATGGTTGTATATACATGTTCTGTCATATGGCGTTGCGCATTACAGGCAGGGTGTCTGACGGTCATGAATCATCCATTGAGAGAGGAAACTATGTCGTCTTTTTCATCTTCAGAAGAGCAATCCAGGAAAAGCGGAGCGCGGATCTCGGAAACGCGATCCATCGATTACATCCCGGATAATGAACGGCACGGCCACCCCTTCAGTCAGTTTACGCTGTGGTTTGGCGGCAATTTGCAGATCACCGCCATTGTGACCGGTGCGCTGGCGGTGGTGCTGGGTGGCGACGTGGTGTGGTCGATTGTTGGCCTGCTGGTGGGGCAGGTATTGGGCGCAGTGGTGATGTCGTTTC
The DNA here is from genome assembly GCF_023639785.1 of Leclercia adecarboxylata. Lineage (NCBI taxonomy): Bacteria > Pseudomonadati > Pseudomonadota > Gammaproteobacteria > Enterobacterales > Enterobacteriaceae > Leclercia > Leclercia adecarboxylata. The sequence continues at coordinate 2,761,511 of NZ_CP098325.1, read as the reverse complement.
ACGCCCTGCAGGGGCCGCGCCTCGGTCTGCCGCAGATGATCATCAGCCGCGCCCAGTTCGGCGTGCTCGGTGCCGTCATTCCGCTGGTGCTGGTGTGTGTGATGTATGTTGGCTTCTCCGCCAGCGGTACGGTGCTGGCCGGGCAAGCCATGGCCCGGCTGCTGTCGGTGTCGAACGTGGCCGGTATGATCCTCTTCAGTGCGATCATCATCGTCATTGCGGTGCTGGGATATCGCGTGATCCACAAACTCGGAAAGGTCGCCAGCGTGGTGGGGGTGCTGGCATTCGTCTACCTGTTTATCGCCCTGCTGATGTCCAGCGATCTGAGTGCTGTCGCGCAAAACAATCACTTTTCAATGCCGATGTTCCTGCTGGCGGTGTCGCTCTCATCTTCGTGGCAGATCGCGTTTTGCCCCTATGTGTCTGACTACTCCCGCTACCTGCCGCGCGACGTTTCCGGGGTGAAAACTTTCCTGTCCGTCTTCAGCGGCACTGTGCTGGGCACCCAGGCCTCGATGACCCTCGGGGTGATCACCGCGGCGATTGCCGGCAGCGCCTTCAAGGGCCATGAGGTGAGTTACATTGTCGGGCTGGGCAAAAGCGAGGCGATGGCGATGGTGATCTACTTTGCGATCTGCTTCGGCAAAATCACCTTTACTACCCTGAACGCCTACGGCAGCTTTATGTCGCTCACCACCATCGTGTCGGGTTTTCGTAAACAGACCAAGCTGAGCCAGAAGAGCCGAATCGCCTTTGTGGTGCTGATGGTCACGATCTCCTGCGTGATTGCGCTGCTCAGCGAACCTGCGTTCCTGAAACACTTCACCCATTTCCTGTTGTTCCTGCTGGCGTTCTTTGTGCCGTGGAGTGCCATCAGCCTGACCGATTACTTTATTATTTCCCGTAAAGCGGTGGATATCCCGGCGCTGTTTGATGCCCAGGGACGCTATGGCCACTGGAACCTGTTTGCTATCAGCGTTTATGCCGTTGGGGTGCTGATCCAGCTGCCGTTTATTGAAAACCCGCTCTACCAGGGGTCACTGACCTGGATTTTTGCCGACAATGATGTCTCATGGGTGATTGGCTGGTTCTGTACCGCGGCGCTCTACTATGGCTTGCGACGTTTTGACCGTCGGGTGCTGCCGCAAGAGACGATCTACCCGGCATCGGGCAGGTAAGAGGATCACAGCGCCCCGCAAAATAACGGGGCGCTGTATGTTACTGAGGGTTAAAAGCAAAGCCTTCGTCGGCCCATCCGGTCATGCCGCCAATCATAATTTTTACCGGACGGCCCATCTGCGCCAGCTTCAGCGCGGCTCTGTCGGCGCCGTTGCAGTGTGGCCCGGCACAATACACCACGAACAGGGTGTCGGCAGGCCACTCCGCCATTCTTTGCTCGGTCATATCCCGGTGGCGCAGGTGTAGCGCACCCGGAATATGGCGACGGGCAAACGCCTCCGGGCTTCCCACCACGTGCAACAGGACAAAATCGATATCGCCCTCCTTGAATGCGGTGTGGACATCATCGCAGTCCGTTTCCACACTCAGGCGCTGTAAAAAATGGTTCACCGCTGTTTCTGCTGGCGCAGCAGGATAATCAGTCACATAGCTCATAAACACCTCCGTAATTGAGTCTTTACTCTACGGTTGAGAAGCGGTTTTGACAGCTGGCAGAAATGCCATATAACATCAAGATCATGACAAAAAGCATTGAGTGCTGTGATGAATAACCCTCTTGTCGTTGTGCTGGCCTATGACGGACTCTGTACCTTTGAATTTGGTATTGCCGTTGAAATTTTTGCCCTTGCCCGTCCCGAGATGGGCGACGACTGGTATCGCTTTGCGGTGGCGGGTGTTGATTCGGGAGAGCTGCGCGCAACGGGCGGTTTCAGGCTGGTGGTGGATGGTGGGCTGGAACTGCTGAGTGAGGCGGGAACCATTATCGTACCCGGCTGGCGGGGGGCGGATGTCCCGGTTCCCGGCGCGCTGTGCGAGCAGCTTGTCGCGGCGCATCGTCGTGGCGCGAGGATCCTGTCGATCTGTTCCGGCGTGTTTGTGCTCGCCGCCGCAGGATTACTTGATAACCGCCAGGCCACCACCCACTGGCGTTACACCGATTTATTGCAGCAGCGCTACCCGGCCATTCAGGTGACCCCTGACGTGCTGTATATCGATAACGGCGATGTGCTGACGTCCGCCGGCAGCGCGGCAGGTATCGATCTTTGCCTGCACCTGGTGCGCCGGGATTATGGCAGCGTAGCGGCGAACCGCGTGGCGCGTCGGCTGGTGGTGTCGCCGCATCGCGACGGCGGCCAGGCCCAGTTTATCCAGCAGGCGGTGCCCGTTGCCTATGAGGGGCACCGTCTGGGCGCGCTGTTCGATCATCTGCTGGCAAACCTTGCCGCCCCGCACAGCGTCGGGTCGCTGGCGAAATTTGTCGGCATGAGCCCGAGAACCTTTTTGCGCCGCTTTGCCGCGACAACCGGTAAAACCCCCGCCCAGTGGCTGCTCAATGCCCGCCTGAGCCGCAGCCAGGACTTGCTGGAAAACAGCCAGCTGTCGATTGAGCGTATCGCGGAAGAGGTGGGGTTTGGCAGCGTGGCGACGATGCGCCATCATTTCAGGAATCAGCTGTCGACGACGCCTTTGGCGTACCGGAGGGGGTTTGCTGCGTCAGGGGACTAACCTGGCAGAATGTTATACAAGTTAGTGTTGGAAAGAGAATACTTATATGCCTCAGAACACAGCGGATATATCACTATTATTCTCGCCCGATTCCGAACGGTAAAATAGCAAACCATAAGTTATCAGAATATATTTTAGTAACTTTGCGATCCAGGCAACACTTTTTAGAATGTCATCATTAAAACAAAACTTCATAGAGGTGAAGTTTGTAAAGCAAACTTTTTGTATATAAAGTGTAACCTTCAATAAGGAAGCGGTAGAAAAATCAATCAAGAAGAAATGTAAGGTGAAGGGTAATGAAATTAATCATACAAATCCCCTGCTTTAATGAAGCTGAAACTCTTGCAATTGCTTTGAAAGCCCTACCCAGACAGATTGCTGGTTTTGATACGGTGGAATGGCTGATTGTTGATGACGGCAGTACCGACGACACTGTTAACGTGGCCAGACAAAACGGCGTTGATCATATTGTTAAGCATGCAGGTAATAAAGGCCTTGCTAAAGCTTTTATGACAGGCCTGGATGCATGTCTGAATTTGAATGCTGATGTCATTGTGAATACGGATGCTGATAACCAATACAGTGCTGATGACATACCGCTGCTTGTGGCGCCTATACTCGAGCATCGCGCAGAAATGGTCATCGGTGAACGACCCATTTCCACTATTGAACACTTTTCACCCATAAAAAAATACCTCCAGAAAATCGGAAGCTGGGTGGTACGTGTGGCAAGTAATACCACTATTCCCGATGCGCCGAGCGGTTTCAGGGCTATGTCGCGTGAAACTGCGCAAAAATTAATGGTATTCAATGACTATACTTATACATTAGAAACCATTATTCAGGCCGGACAAAAAAATATTACCATTACCTCAGTATCAGTTCGTGTCAACGACGACTTACGGCCTTCGCGTCTGGTAAAAAGTGTTTCTTCCTATATCAAAAGAAGTATTATTACTATTGTCCGGATTTTTATTATTTATCGCCCATTCCGCTTTTTTGGCACGATAGGCATCGTACTTTTTTCTGCCGGATTTTTATTAGGCGTTCGTTTCCTCTATAAATACCTTACCGGCGACGGTAATGGTTATGTTCAGTCATTAATCCTGGCATCGATACTAATGGGTATGGGTTTTCAGACCATTCTGGTTGCTTTTGTTACGGATCTTTTATCCGCTAACAGAAAGCTTCTGGAAGATCTGCGTTTTAAGGTCGCTCAACTCGAGTCCGGCCCAACTACTCACGCTAATAATAAAGATCAAAAATAGAAGAGGTGTTTATGGGTTTTAAAGTATCGGGCGGAAAATCAGAAGACGGGGTAGTTTTCGGAAACGCTTTTGATAAGTACGGATCTAAAAATCCCATTGTAAAATGGATGATGAAGGGATTTGACTCCTCTCTCGAGAACTTTGTGAGCCGAGCTAATCCAAAGACTATTCATGAGGTTGGCTGCGGGGAAGGTTTTTGGGTCAACAAGTGGAACGCGCAGGGATTACAGGCGGTTGGCAGTGATTTTTCTCATGATGTTATCTCTATAGCGCGAGAAAATGCGGCAAGTGCGGGTCTTATGGCTGATGTATTCAACGCTAAAAGTATCTACAATCTCAAACCTGAAAGTGATAGTGCGGATCTCGTCGTATGCTGTGAAGTGATGGAACATCTGGAGGATCCAGACCAGGCGATGAAAGTCTTGCAGAGTCTGGTTAAACATTATCTTATCGTTAGCGTTCCACGTGAACCTGTGTGGTGCGCGCTGAATATGGCTCGCGGTAAGTATTTGAAAAAATTCGGTAACACGCCCGGACATATTCAGCACTGGTCAAAAAATGCTTTTATCAATTTTACCGGCCAGTATTTCAAGGTACTTGAAGTTTCCTCTCCTTTCCCCTGGACTATGTTGCTGTGCGTGCCGTATGACAAAGAGTAACCTACGTAAGGCACTCAATTATGCTGGTAGCGTTATTGCCCTGTTGAGTGTCCTGTTTGTTGTCCACAGAATCAATGCATACTGGTCACAGGTGCCGGATAATACGTTTACCGTTACGTTGCTGCTGTTAATTTTGCTGCTGGCAGGCGTTTACGGTGCGGCGAATATTATCCTTGCCGCAGCGTGGCGATTGCTGATGCTCGGGCTTGAGCAAACTATCAGTGCCCGGATTGCCACCCGAATATATGGGCTGACCCAACTGGCGAAATATGTGCCTGGCAATATATTCCAGTTTGCCGGAAGGCAATTTTTGGCAATGTCTTACGGCTTTTCCGGAAAAGCGATAGCCAAAAGCGCTTTTCTGGAGTTACTGCTATTGGTTCTGACCGGTGCCGGATTTGTCCTGTGGATGTTACCCTTGTTATATCCGGCTTTCAGCATTGTATATGGCCTGTCCCTCTTTATTATTACCGTACTATTAGTTGCATGGGGCCTTAAATGGCGAGGTCAGAGTGGTTTAATTAAGGCAGTTATCCGTTACTTTTTGTTCCTGCTTATATCAGGTACCGTGTTCCTTTGCGTACTCTATTCAATTGTCGATAGCTGGACCTTGACTCTCGCCCAGACTTTGCCTCTCATTGGAGCCTATGTCATCGCGTGGCTTGCAGGTTTGGTCACACCGGGTTCGCCCGCAGGGGTGGGTATCCGGGAATTTTTGCTGATTCTGTTGTTAAAACCTTTCTTTGCTGAGATTGACATTGTCATGGCGGTAATATTAAGTCGAATAACAACGGTTGTTGGCGATTGTTTTTTTTACTTATACTCCCTTAGCCTGAGATGACTGAGATGAAAAAACAAAAACTCAGTGTTGTTGTTATCGTTATTTTTCTTTGCTTGTTTTATCTGATGCTGGCAGTAGGTTATTCTCAATCCTATAGCCCTGGATTCTTCCCTGACGGGTTTGCTCATATGGGATATATTATTGATGTTATCAAAAATGGTTTTCCGGACTACAATGCAGGTTTGATTTACGCGAGTACTAAATTTAATTATCTGAATCATCCAGCATTATATTACGTTATTGTAGGCGAGTTAACCAAGATATTACATATGCAGGATGTATTTGCATATGTAGGCCGATATGTAAACATGTTTATCTCTCTTCTTATCATTGCGCTCACATGTCGGATGTTATACCAGACCACAGGGTCCAGTCTTGCTACCTTTTTGGGTGGCACTTTCTTATTAGTTATTCCAATGTTTGTACTTTTAGGTAGCGCAGTCACTAACGATCAGATAAATATGCTCGGTTGTACTTTAGTAATCTATGGCCTGGTAGGGTTGATAGAGATTGATAACGATAGAAAACCATCAACGGCCTTTATTATTTCCATTTGCGCAGGCGGGCTTATTGCTTCACTCAGTAAAGCCACGGGTTCACTGGCGATAATCTGCATGATGTTCTGCGTTGCGAGCCTTAATTTTGCCAGAGTAATAAAAATTGTTAAGAATTTATCTGTAAAACAAGGGATAGTTATAATTTTATCAGTTGCGGTCGTAGTTATCTATTTTATTAGCGTACATAGAACATATGGGGGATTTTATCCTGCCCCGCAGGGCACGCCTGCAACATGGTTTTTCGTTGAAAACCCGACTGCAACAAGATTGGCCCTGGCTGATTTTGTTGGTAACTTTCTCAACGGCAATCTGGTCACCCTGACTATCCCCTATGGGCATATTTATATTGCTGACAGTGAAATTAGAATATTCGTCGTTAAAACAATTTTGACTATGTTGGCGGTGATGTTTGGATATGTATTAATTAAAAGGCCATCCAGGCATGGATCTTATTTCACTGTCACATGCTCGTTGATCGTGGCATTTTTTATTTTCTTTATTATATACTTCTTTACTATCAGAGACATGCATTTAAAAACGGGCTATACAGGTGCAATGCAGGCCAGATATTTCTTTGGATTTTTACCCGCATGTTCTTTAGTAATAGCAAAGGTGATTGCGTACCTGAGAAATAAGGTTGTAAAAACCATCATTTCTCTGGTGATGATAACAGGTCTATTCACAGCGACTTACCCTGCGACAGTAAAAATTTTAGATCTCAGAACGTGGCACTCCGAGATTGTTGAACAACCTCTGTTTAATACCAGTTACGGGTATCTCATCCCAGGTCGTTACTTTGAACAGACCATTATCGCCGAAACGGATACCCTCAAAGGGGTTGAATTGATGCTGGCTACCTTTGCACGACAAAATCATGGCCCCTTAACGCTGACGTTACTGGATCAGTCAGGAAAGAAGGTAGCCAATGAGGTTATCAATATGGAAACTCTTGAAGACAATGCTTACGCATGGTTTGATTTTAACCAGGTGAAAATTATTAAAAAACAGAAATATACATTGCGTCTCACATGTGCTGAGTGTACGTCAGATAATGCCATCACCTGGTGGGCCTTGAAGCCGGAATATGAAGCCTCAGTCTTTTTATTAAACAGATTTGGACCCGGTGCTGTAGACAGATATCCGAAAGGAGAAGCCTATGTGGATGGTGTCAAAATGGGTGGAGCGTTTTCCTTCCGACTGTACTTTCAATAAGCTTCTTCCAATAAAAAATCCACGCAAGCGCGTGGATTTTTATATCTGAATAAGCCAAGGCAAGCGGCTTAATTAAGACATTAAACGTTAAACAGGAAGTTCATCACATCGCCATCTTTAACGATGTAGTCTTTACCTTCCGCACGCATCTTGCCGGCTTCTTTCGCGCCTTGTTCGCCTTTATAAGCAATAAAGTCTTCAAACGCGATGGTCTGGGCACGGATAAAGCCCTTCTCAAAGTCGGTGTGGATCTTACCCGCCGCCTGCGGAGCAGTGGCGCCGACAGGGATGGTCCATGCGCGCACTTCTTTCACGCCCGCGGTGAAGTAGGTCTGCAGGTTTAACAGCTCATAACCGGCGCGGATCACGCGGTTCAGACCTGGCTCTTCCAGACCCAGCTCGGCCATGAACTCTTCACGGTCGGCATCGTCCAGCTCGGCGATATCAGACTCGACAGCCGCACACACGGCCACAACGACAGAACCTTCCGCCGCCGCGATTTCGCGCACTTTGTCCAGGTATGGGTTGTTTTCAAAACCGTCTTCGTTGACGTTAGCGATATACATGGTTGGCTTCAGGGTCAGGAAGCTCAGGTATTTGATCGCCGCTTTATCTTCGTCGGTCAGGTTTTTCAGCGCGCGCAGCATGCCTGCGTTTTCGAGCTGTGGCAGACATTTTTCCAGCGCAGCCTGTTCCGCTTTTGCGTCTTTATCACCACCTTTGGCTTTCTTCTGCACGCGGTGCAGGGCGCGCTCGCAGGTGTCGAGATCAGAAAGCGCCAGCTCGGTGTTGATGACGTCGATGTCGTCAGCCGGATCCACTTTGTTGTTCACGTGGATGATGTTGTCGTTCTCGAAGCAGCGCACAACATGGCCGATTGCTTCGGTTTCACGGATGTTGGTCAGGAACTGGTTACCCAGACCTTCGCCCTTGGAGGCACCTTTTACCAGACCTGCGATGTCCACGAACTCCATGGTGGTCGGCAGAATACGCTGCGGTTTTACGATCTCCGCGAGCTGATCCAGACGCGGATCGGGCATGGGTACGACACCGGTGTTTGGCTCGATGGTACAGAACGGGAAGTTCGCCGCCTCGATGCCCGCTTTAGTCAGCGCGTTAAACAGGGTGGATTTGCCAACGTTAGGCAGACCAACGATACCGCATTTGAATCCCATTTCTGAATCACCTTAATGTCTTGATATTCAACACGTTAACATTAACGAGTCGAAGAAAAGTAAATAACTACGCCTATTATACACGTAACCCGCAGGCTGCGGGGCAAAAAAGGCGCTTTGCCCCGGTTATTGCGCTTTGAAAGCGTGCAGACGGTTAGTGGCTTTGGTTAACCCATCCTGCAGCCAGATTTCAGTGCAACGCGCCGCTTCGTCTACCGCCTCGTCGATCAGTTTCTGCTCGGAAACCGGTGGCTTACCGAGGACAAAACCGACAACTTTGTTTTTATCCCCCGGATGGCCGATCCCCACGCGTAAGCGGTGGAAGTTGGGGTTATTGCCCAGTTTGCTGATGATGTCTTTCAGGCCATTATGCCCGCCGTGGCCGCCGCCCAGTTTGAATTTTGCCACGCCCGGCGGCAGATCCAGTTCGTCGTGCGCCACCAGAATTTCATCCGGGTTAATGCGATAAAAAGTCGCCATAGCGGCAACGGCTTTACCGCTTAAATTCATAAACGTGGTCGGCACCAGCAGACGCACATCGGCTCCGGCCAGGTTAATGCGTGAGGTAAACCCGTAAAATTTAGGTTCTTCACGCAGGGGAGCGCGCAACCGCTCGGCCAGCAGATCTACATACCATGCGCCAGCATTATGGCGGGTAGCCGCATATTCCGCGCCGGGGTTGGCCAGGCCGACTATCAGTTTAATCGTCACGTTTTTGTTCCTGAAAGTGCTAAGACTGGCGCGTAGTGTACTGTCTGCCGCGTCGGTTGACAAAATTCTGCGTGCCAACGTGCAAAATCTGAATAATACCGCCTTTGAACCATTAGAATTTCATGCTACTCAAAGGCTTATTTGTAAAGTTTTGTTGCTCAGAAGTCCGTATTTGTGATCGCTCGCGCACTCCGCAAAAAGGGTGTTGTCTATACTTTACACACAAGGATTAGGGAGATTATTCCCTGACAACCCAAAGTTCCGGAGGTGACATATGAAACGCAAAAACGCTTCGCTACTCGGTAACATGTTGATGGGGTTGGGATTAGTCGTCATGGTTGTCGGCGTCGGTTATTCCATTTTAAACCAGCTCCCGCAACTTGACCTGCCGCAATACTTCGCGCATGGCGCGGTGCTGAGCATCTTCCTGGGTGCAGTGCTGTGGCTGGCGGGGGCTCGCGTCAGCGGCCACGAACAGGTTTGCGACAAATACTGGTGGGTGCGCCATTACGATAAACGCTGCCGTCGCGATCAGCATAAGCACAGTTAACCTGTCACAGCGCGAAAAGCGGTTTCTTCGGAAGCCGTTTTTTTTTGCCTTTTTACTTGACCCTCACGTAACGTAAGGCGCCAGAGTGACCCTGATGGCGAGATAAAAGGAGCAGTCATGTTAATCCAGGTTGGCCAGCTGGCGAAGAGAGCGGGGATCACCGTTCGTACGTTACACCATTATGAGCAAACCGGATTGCTGCTTCCCTCCGCCAGAAGTGCGGCAGGTTACCGACTTTATACCCTCGCGGACGTACAGCGGCTGCACCGAATCCAGGTGCTGGCCAAAGCGGGGCTGGAACTTGCCGAAATCAAACAGATTCTCGATCGGGATCCCCGCTCCATGGTGGATGTGCTGAGTGGGCAAATCGCCCTGCTGGATAAACAGCTGCGTGGCATACAGACGCTGCGGGACCAGCTGATGGGATTGCGGGGCGCGATGGCCGCAGGTGCCGAGCCCGATCTGGAATCCTGGTTACAGACGCTGGAGTTAATGACGATGTACGATCGCTGGTTCAGTAAAGAAGAGTTACAGGTATTACCCTTTGCGCAGCAGAGCGACGCCCTGGACGGGATCTGGGCAGGGCTGGTGGCAGAGGTGCAGAGCCTGCTGGTGGAAAAGGTGGACGTTGCCGACCCGCGCGCTACCGATCTGGCAACGCGCTGGATGACGCAGCTTGAGCAGGATACCGCGAGCAATCCGGCATTCCTGACCCGGTTGAATGAAATGCACAGCGTGGAGCCGCAAATGCGCGAGCAGACGGGGATCAACGCTGAAATCCTTGATTACATCACCCGGGCGTTTGCCGAGAGCAAGCTGGCAATCTGGGCGCGCTACCTGACGCCAGAAGAGATGGCGTTCACCCGCGCGCACTATTTTGATCGCATGATGGAGTGGCCTGCCCTGGTGGCAAAGCTGCATCAGGCGAGCCGGGAAGGGCTGAACGCAGAGACTCCACAAGCGCAGCAACTGGCGGAGAACTGGCTGGCGTTGTTCCAGTCCTATGCCGGGACTGACCCCGTTACCCAGCAAAAATTCCGCCTGGCCATGCAGCAGGAGCCGCATCTGATGAAGGGGACCTGGATGACGCCTGCGGTGCTTGAGTGGCTCCAGCAGGCGATCGGGATCATGATGCAGCGGAGGATGTCACAGATCCGCTAACGCCGCCTCGCGGTTCGGATAGAACGCCAGACGACCCGCAATGGGTTGCACTCCTGCGCGCGCCATCGTGCGCAGGGGCTGGAATTCGAGATTGGTCACCCGCAGTTCACAGCCTTCCGGCAAGCGTTGCACAAAACGCTGGAAGGCGTCCAGCCCGCCAGCATCCAGCACTGGTACCGCGTCCCACTTCAGCACCAGGATCCGTTTCCCCGCCAGGCGCGACTCCAGTTCGCTGAACAGACCTTCGGCAGCGGCAAAGAACAGCGGACCGATAACCCGCAGCACCAGCACGTCATCCGGCACCGTGACGTTCACCGAGGCCAGACGGGTCATACGGGCGATACGGCGCATAAACAGCAGGGAGGCCAGCACAATGCCAACGCTTATCGCAATGACCATATCAAACAGCACGGTCAGCGACATGCAGATCAGCATCACGATGATGTCGTCCTTCGGCGCGCGGCGCAGCAGGTTCACCACTTTATGCGCCTCGCTCATGTTCCACGCCACCATCAGCAGCAGGGCGGCCATGGCCGAGAGCGGCAGCCAGGAGAGCAGCGGCGCCAGCACCAGCAGGGCGAGGATCACCAGCAGGGAGTGGATCACCGCCGAAACCGGTGAGGTTGACCCGGCGCGAACGTTCGCTGCTGAACGGGCAATGGCCGCCGTGGCGGTGATCCCGCCGAAGAACGGGGCGATGATGTTGCCCAGCCCCTGACCCACCAGTTCGCTGTTGGCTTTATGTTTGGTGCCGGTCATGCCGTCCAGCACCACGGCGCAAAGCAGCGACTCAATCGCCCCCAGCATCGCCATGGAAAACGCGGCAGGCAGCAGGGCGCGAAGGGCGTCCCAGCTTAGGGTAAAGCTTGAGCCGGGCATGTCCCACGGCAGTACCAGCTGGGGCAGAAGCTGCGGGATACCGTTACCCTGTGAACCATCGGCCAGCACATAGTGGAACTGTGAACCAATCGTCGCGACATGGCCCCCCAGCAGGTTCACCACCCCCATCACCGCACAGCCCAGCAGCAGGGCGGGCAGGTGCCCCGGCAGGCGGATGCCCAGTCGCGGCCAGAGGATCAGCGTGCCCAGCGTCACCACGCCGATCGCGGCATCGCCGGGGTTGGTGGTCGGCAGCGCCATCACCAGCGCCCCCACTTTTTGCAGGTAGTGTTCCGGTACATGGGCCATCTGCAGGCCAAGAAAATCCTTAATCTGCATGGTCCCGATGGTAATACCGATCCCGGAGGTGAAGCCCAGGGTGACGGAAAGCGGGATGTACTCAATCAGCCTGCCAAAGCGCGCCAGGCCGAACAGAATCAAAAATACCCCGGACATCAGGGTCGCCACCAGCAATCCGGCAAGCCCGAACTGCTGAGAAACCGGATAGAGGATCACCACGAAGGCCGCGGTGGGCCCGGAGACGCTAAAGCGAGACCCGCCGCTCAGGGCAATCACAATCCCGGCGACGGCGGCAGTGTACAGGCCATACTGCGGCGCCACGCCGCTGCCAATAGCCAGCGCCATCGCCAGCGGGATGGCAATAATACCCACCGTAATCCCGGCAATCAGGTCACGGGTAAACCGCGACAGGGTGTATTTCTCTTTCCAGCAGGCGTCGATGAGGGCGCGGAAGGGAAGAACATGAGAGGAAGCGTTTTTCACAATCATTATCCAGTTGCGCATCATCTGTCATATCAATGGCAGGTGAAGGAGGCATTAATCATACAAATAGATGCCACAGACAAAAAAACCCGCCGTAGCGGGTTTTCAGACTGCGGCCGATTAGTGTTCGAACATCGCAGAGATGGATTCTTCGTTGCTGATACGACGAATCGCTTCGGCCAGCATCCCGGACAGGGTCAACGTACGCACGTTTGGCAGTGCTTTGATTTCGTCGCTCAGTGGGATGGTGTCGCACACGACAACTTCATCAATGACGGAGTTGCGCAGGTTGTTTACGGCATTGCCGGAGAAGATCGGGTGAGTTGCGTAAGCGAATACGCGTTTAGCACCACGCTCTTTCAGCGCTTCGGCGGCTTTGCACAGAGTGCCGCCGGTGTCGATCATGTCGTCAACCAGCACGCAGTCACGGCCAGCAACGTCACCGATGATGTGCATCACCTGAGAAACGTTAGCGCGTGGACGGCGTTTGTCGATGATCGCCATGTCGGTGTCATTCAGCAGTTTGGCGATAGCGCGGGCGCGAACCACGCCGCCGATATCCGGAGAAACCACAATCGGGTTATCCAGGTTCAGCTGCAGCATGTCTTCCAGCAGGATTGGGCTGCCGAATACGTTATCAACCGGAACATCAAAGAAGCCCTGGATCTGCTCGGCATGCAGGTCAACCGTCAGAACACGGTCAACGCCGACGCTAGAGAGGAAGTCAGCAACAACTTTTGCGGTAATTGGCACACGTGCGGAACGGACGCGACGGTCCTGGCGGGCATAGCCAAAGTAAGGGATTACAGCAGTGATACGGCCAGCGGAAGCACGGCGCAGGGCATCGACCATAACAACCAGTTCCATCAGGTTGTCGTTAGTTGGAGCACAGGTGGACTGGATGATGAAAATATCACCACCGCGTACATTTTCATTAATTTGTACGCTGACTTCGCCATCGCTAAAGCGACCTACGGCGGCGTCGCCAAGAGAAGTGTACAGGCGGTTGGCAATACGTTGTGCTAGTTCCGGGGTGGCGTTACCAGCAAAAAGCTTCATATCAGGCACGAGAAGAACCTCAGGCATGCGTCCAGTGGTGGATAGTGTCGCCGTAAACTGTGCGGGCCAGGCGAACGCTATCCAGGCGGTGTATTAAAGAGCGCGATGCAACGTCTGGAACAGGGTGACGTTGTCACCGAAACTCAGATTGCGCCAGAATGGCCTGCTGTAGCGGGGAGATGTTCATACCACGCGCTACGAAACCATGCAGCCACTCTGGAGCCAGCTCGAGCACCTGACGTGCGGCGGATTCCGTATCAAATTCAGCAAAGACACAGGCTCCTGTGCCAGTCAGGCGCGACGGCGCGTATTCTAACAGCCAGGAAAGCGCGACATCAACCTCGCGAAAACGTTTTCTTGCGATATCCTCGCAATCGTTGCTGAATTCACAGTTTAATAACGTTTCTATTGACCGGACGGGCGTATCGCGTGGAAGGTCCGGATCCTTAAAGATAACCGGGGTCGGAATGCTGACGCCCGGGTGGGCCACCAGGTACCATTTTTCGGCAGGTTCTGCCGGGGTGAGGATCTCACCCACGCCTTCGGCAAAGGCGGCATGCCCGCGGACAAACACCGGCACATCGGCGCCGAGCGTCAGCCCGAGCGCAGCCAGTTCATCCACCGAAAGATCGCAGCCCCACAGGTGATTGAGCACCACCAGCACGGTGGCGGCATTTGACGACCCGCCGCCCAAACCGCCGCCCATCGGCAGGCGCTTCTCCACGCTGATATCCGCGCCGCTTCCCGCTGGCAGGCGACCGCTCTGCTGCGCCGCGGCCATCAGCAGGCGGGCAGCGCGGACGATCAGGTTATCTTCATCCGCCACGCCTTCCACCGGGGTGAGCAGACGAATCAGCCCGTCCTGACGAGGTTCAACCGAAAGGGTGTCGCCGTAGTCAATAAACTGAAACAGCGTCTGCAGGGTGTGATAACCGTCAGCACGCTGGCCGGTGATGTATAAAAACAGGTTCAGTTTTGCGGGAGAGGGCCAGTGGGTCATCATTTGACAATCCAGTTATCCATCTTCAGCTTGATGCGCTGGCCGCCTTCGGTCAGCTCAAGGCTGGTCGGCAGGGCCGGTTTGGTGTTGCTGTCGTAGCCGCCGTAAACCACGTGCCAGTTTTTACCGTTCTGGCTGTAGTTCACCTCACTCAGACGATACTGGTCGTCGAGCTTGTAGTCGGTGGCATCGCCCGGCAGCCCCAGGATCCACTGACGCAGGCTGGTGATCGGAATCGGCATCCCGGTCAGCTTGCCGATCATCTCTTCAGCATCGGTGCCGGTATATTTCTGCCCTTTATTGTCGGTGATTTGCGCGCTGCCTGGCTGAGCAATCAGCTCCATCTCCGTGCTTCCCACCGGGTTAAGCAACAGCAGGCGATAGCGGTCCTGGCCGGTCTGCTGCCAGAAGAAGCGGGCATACACTTTCTGCCGATCCGACAGATACGCAAAAGCACCGCGGGTCTGGTACTGGCTTAAACCGCGCACCTCCTGCTGGTGCTGACGCCACTGCGGCGAATCCGGGCTTTTGCCGGGCCCTTTAGGTGGCGTAATAGAACATGCGGTCAGCACCAGCGCGGCGAGGGGCAGCAGGCGAATCAGTCTGGTCATAATGAGGACAAATCCTTGAGATACGTGGCGGTTATAATCCTTAATGCTAGCGCCCGGGCACGGGAGCGTCTACGCTCAAGTTGTCCTAAATCATCAAATTAGCGGTTAAGAGCAACTGGTAACCTATTACTCCGAAAGGGGGCAGTCTCTTTTATTGATCTCGCGCATCCTGTATGATGCGGCCTGCTAACCTTATTAACGCTGGTACTACTCCCGCTCATATGACCCTTTTAGCACTCGGTATTAACCACAAAACGGCCCCGGTTTCACTGCGAGAACGCGTGACGTTTTCGCCGGATACGCTCGACCAGGCGCTGGAAAGTCTGCTTGCCCAGCCAATGGTGCAGGGGGGCGTGGTGCTGTCGACGTGCAACCGGACTGAGCTCTATCTCAGCGTGGAAGAGCAGGATAACCTGCACGAAGCGCTTATCCGCTGGTTATGCGAATACCACAACCTG
The DNA here is from genome assembly GCF_023639785.1 of Leclercia adecarboxylata. Classification (NCBI taxonomy): domain Bacteria; kingdom Pseudomonadati; phylum Pseudomonadota; class Gammaproteobacteria; order Enterobacterales; family Enterobacteriaceae; genus Leclercia; species Leclercia adecarboxylata. Next base: position 2,745,902 of record NZ_CP098325.1, on the reverse strand, counting down.
AACGAAGAAGAGCTGCGCAACAGCCTCTACTGGCATCAGGATAACGATGCGGTCAGCCATCTGATGCGCGTGGCCAGCGGCCTTGACTCGCTGGTTCTGGGTGAACCGCAGATCCTCGGGCAGGTCAAAAAAGCCTTTGCCGACTCGCAAAAAGGCCATCTCAAGGCCAGCGAGCTGGAGCGCATGTTCCAGAAATCCTTCTCTGTCGCCAAGCGAGTGCGAACCGAAACCGACATTGGCGCCAGTGCGGTTTCCGTTGCGTTTGCCGCCTGTACGCTGGCGCGCCAGATCTTTGAATCCCTCTCGACGGTCTCTGTGCTGCTGGTCGGCGCGGGCGAAACTATCGAGCTGGTCGCGCGGCATCTGCGCGAGCACAAAGTGAAGAAGATGATTATCGCCAACCGTACCCGTGAGCGCGCCCAGGCGCTGGCGGATGAGGTGGGCGCGGAAGTGATCGCCCTGAGCGACATCGACGCCCGTCTGAACGAGGCGGATATCATCATCAGCTCCACCGCCAGCCCGCTGCCGATCATCGGTAAAGGCATGGTGGAACGCGCCCTTAAGTCCCGCCGCAATCAGCCAATGCTGCTGGTGGACATCGCCGTCCCGCGTGATGTTGAACCGGAAGTCGGCAAGCTGGCGAACGCCTATCTGTACAGCGTGGACGATCTGCAGAGCATCATTTCCCATAACCTCGCCCAGCGTAAAGCGGCGGCGGTGCAGGCCGAAACGATTGTCGAGCAGGAAACCAGCGAATTTATGGCCTGGCTGCGCGCGCAAAGCGTCAGCGAGACTATCCGCGAATACCGCGGTCAGGCGGAGCAGGTTCGTAATGAACTCACTGCCAAAGCGATGGCGGCCCTTCAGCAGGGCGGCGATCCGCAGGTCATTATGCAGGAACTGGCATGGAAACTGACCAACCGTCTGATCCATGCGCCAACCAAATCACTTCAACAGGCTGCCCGTGACGGGGACGACGAACGCCTGACCATTCTGCGCGACAGCCTCGGGCTGGAATAGCGCGCCATACCCATTTTATAATTAAAAGGTGCACTTACGCCTATGAAGCCCTCTATCGTCGCCAAACTGGAAGCGCTGCACGAGCGCCATGAAGAAGTTCAGGCGTTGCTCGGCGATGCCTCCACCATTGCCGACCAGGAACGTTTCCGCGCCCTGTCGCGTGAATATGCACAACTAAGTGACGTGTCGCGCTGCTTTACCGAATGGCAACAGGTTCAGGAAGATATCGAAACCGCGCAGATGATGCTCGACGACCCGGAAATGCGCGAGATGGCGCAGGAAGAGTTACAGGAAGCCAAAGCCCGCTCTGAAGAGATGGAGCAGCAGCTTCAGGTGCTGCTTCTGCCTAAAGATCCGGACGATGAGCGCAACGCCTTTGTCGAAGTCCGCGCCGGGACCGGCGGGGATGAAGCCGCCCTGTTTGCCGGGGACCTGTTCCGCATGTACAGCCGCTACGCCGAGTCGCGTCGCTGGCGCGTGGAGATCATGAGCGCCAACGAAGGCGAACATGGCGGCTATAAAGAAGTGATCGCCAAAATCAGCGGCGATGGGGTGTACGGACGCCTGAAGTTTGAGTCCGGCGGTCATCGCGTTCAGCGCGTACCGGCCACCGAATCACAGGGCCGTATCCATACCTCCGCCTGCACCGTGGCGGTCATGCCCGAGCTGCCGGAAGCCGAATTGCCGGATATCAACCCGGCCGATCTGCGTATCGATACCTTCCGCTCCTCGGGCGCGGGCGGTCAGCACGTTAACACCACCGACTCCGCGATCCGTATTACCCACCTGCCAACCGGCATTGTGGTGGAGTGTCAGGATGAACGTTCCCAGCATAAAAACAAAGCCAAAGCGCTGTCGGTGCTGGGTGCCCGTATTCATGCCGCAGAGATGGCAAAACGCCAGCAGGCAGAAGCCTCCACCCGTCGTAACCTGCTGGGCAGCGGCGATCGCAGCGATCGCAACCGCACCTATAACTTCCCGCAGGGCCGCGTGACCGATCACCGCATCAACCTGACCCTCTACCGTCTGGATGAGACCATGGAAGGCAAACTGGATTCGCTGATCGAGCCTATCGTGCAGGAGTACCAGGCCGATCAGCTGGCGGCGCTGGCAGAGCAGGATTAATGGATTTTCAGCACTGGTTACAGCAGGCGATACGTACCCTGGCGGGCGGCGAAAGTCCCCGTCGCGATGCGGAGATCCTGCTGGAGCACGTGACCGGCAAAGCACGCACCTATCTTCTCGCCTTTGGTGAAACCAGGCTCACCGCCGATCAGCAAGCAGAGCTTGATGCTCTTCTGGCCCGACGTAAAACCGGCGAGCCGGTGGCCCACCTGGTGGGCGAGCGTGAGTTCTGGTCGCTGCCGCTGTATGTCTCTGCCGCCACTCTGATCCCCCGTCCCGATACCGAATGTCTGGTGGAGCAGGCGCTGGCGAGATTGCCCGCCACGCCGGGGCGTATTCTGGATTTAGGCACCGGCACCGGAGCCATCGCTCTGGCGCTGGCCAGCGAGCGTCCGGACTGCCAGGTGACGGCGGTGGACGTAATGCCCGACGCGGTGGCGCTGGCGCAGCGAAACCTTGAGCGCCTGGGGCTGAAGAACGTCACGGTGCAGCAGAGCAGCTGGTTTAGCGCGCTTGGCGACCAGCAGTTTGAGACGATCGTCAGTAATCCGCCCTATATTGATGAGTGCGACCCGCATCTCGGCGAAGGCGACGTGCGTTTTGAACCGCGCAGCGCGCTGGTTGCGGCGGATCACGGCCTGGCGGATCTCAGCCATATCATCCTCCAGGCTCGTCAACATCTGGTCAGCGGCGGCTGGTTGCTGCTGGAGCACGGCTGGACGCAGGGCGAACCGGTGCGCAATCTTTTCCGTCAGGCCGGTTTCACGCAGGTTGAAACCTGCCGTGACTATGGCGGTAATGAGCGCCTGACCCTGGGCAAATGGCATGAATAGCTTTTCTGTACTCATCACCCTGCATCTGGCGGCAGTCACCCTGACCGTCAGTTTTTTTGCGCTACGTTACTGGTGGCGGTACAGCAATAACGCCCTTATCAACGCGCGCTGGGTGCGGGTGCTACCGCACTGTATCGACACCGTGCTGTTTCTGTCCGGGGCGGGCCTGATGTGGGTGACCGGCTATCTGCCGTTTACGGATGAAGGGTCATGGCTGACTGAAAAGCTGTTTGGCGTTATCATCTACATCGTTTTGGGTTTTATTGCGCTGGGACGTCATCGTCCGCGCAGCCAGCAGGTGGGGTTTATTGCCTTTCTGCTGGGGCTGGTGGTGCTGTACATCATCATTAAACTCGCCACCACAAGAATACCGATACTGGGGTAAGTCATGAGGTCCTTGGCCGATTTCGAATTTAATAAAGTGCCGCTGTGCGATGGGATGATTGAGGTATCAGAGATGATCCGCGATGATTTCATTTCGCAGTATGTCTACGACGAGCTGGAGAAGCTGGTGAGTCTGGCGCGTGAAGAGATTAATCAGGCGCGCCCTCAGGACTGGCAACTGGAAAAACTGATTGAGCTGTTTTATGGCGAGTGGGGCTTTTGCGATACGCGCGGCGTGTATCGGCTCTCCGACGCGCTGTGGCTCGATCAGGTACTGAAAAACCGTCAGGGCAGCGCCGTCTCCCTGGGGGCGATTTTATTATGGGTGGCCCACCGCCTGGATATCCCGCTGGTGCCGGTCATCTTCCCGACGCAGATGCTGCTGCGCGCCGAGTGGCTTGACGGTGAAATGTGGTTAATCAACCCGTTCAATGGCGAGACCCTCGACGACCACACGCTGGATGTCTGGCTGAAAGGCAACATCAGTCCGATGGCGGAGCTGTACAACGAAGATCTGGACGAAGCGGATAACGCCGAAGTGATTCGCAAGCTGCTGGACACCCTGAAGTCGGCGCTGATGGAAGAGCGGCAGATGGAGCTGGCGTTGCGTGCCAGTGAAGTGCTGCTGCAGTTTAATCCGGAAGATCCGTACGAAATCCGCGACCGCGGTCTGATCTACGTCCAGCTTGAGTGCGACCACGTTGCGCTCAATGATTTGAGTTATTTTGTTGAGCAGTGTCCGGAAGATCCGATCAGCGAAATGATCCGCGCGCAGATTAATTCCATCGCGCACAAACAGATTACACTGCATTAATCTTAATTCCGATTCACCCCTGAATAAGGCGATCCTATGAAACAAAAAGTGGTTAGCATTGGCGATATCAACGTGGCGAACGACCTGCCGTTCGTGCTGTTCGGCGGCATGAACGTTCTGGAATCCCGCGACCTCGCGATGCGTATCTGCGAACATTACGTGACCGTGACCCAGAAGCTGGGCATTCCGTACGTGTTCAAAGCCTCTTTTGACAAAGCCAACCGCTCCTCTATTCGCTCTTACCGTGGCCCGGGCCTGGAAGAGGGGATGAAGATTTTCCAGGAGCTGAAGCAGACCTTTGGCGTAAAAGTGATCACCGACGTCCACGAAGCAAGCCAGGCGCAGCCCGTGGCTGACGTTGTGGACGTGATCCAGCTGCCAGCGTTCCTCGCCCGCCAGACCGATCTGGTTGAAGCGATGGCGAAGACCGGCGCTGTCATCAACGTGAAAAAACCGCAGTTCGTAAGCCCAGGCCAGATGGGGAATATCGTCGATAAGTTTATCGAAGGTGGTAACGACCAGGTTATTCTGTGCGACCGTGGCGCTAACTTCGGTTACGACAACCTGGTGGTCGACATGCTGGGCTTCAGCGTGATGAAGAACGTCTCCAACCAGTCCCCGGTGATCTTCGACGTTACCCACGCCCTGCAGTGCCGCGACCCGTTTGGTGCAGCCTCCGGCGGCCGTCGTGCTCAGGTTACCGAACTGGCTCGCGCCGGTATGGCGACCGGTCTGGCGGGCCTGTTCATTGAAGCGCACCCGGATCCAGCCAACGCCAAGTGCGACGGCCCATCCGCGCTGCCGCTGGATAAGCTGGAACCGTTCCTGAAGCAAATTAAAGCGATTGACGATCTGGTTAAGAGCTTTGACGAGCTGGATACGTCGAACTAATTCGATCAATGAAAAAAAACGCGAAATAAAAGCAAAAAGGCAACGCAAGTTGCCTTTTTTTGTGTGTGCTCCCTCTCCCTGTGGGAGAGGGGCGGGGTGAGGGCATCAGGCCGCACCGTGCAATGCCCGGCAATGCCGCGTCACGCAAATATCGTCATCAAATATGCCGCAAACAGCGCCATGTGCGCCGCACCGTTGAGCACATTGGTGCGTCCGGTGGAAAACGAAATCTGGCACAGCAGCAGCGAGGCCACCATCACAATCATCTCGGGTGCGCCGAGGCTGAACTGCAGCTCGTTACCGGTGAAGAAAGCAATCAGCGTCACGACCGGCACGGTAAGAGAGATGGTCGCCAGTACCGAACCAAAGAACAGGTTCATGGCACGCTGCACCTGATTGTTCAGCACCGCACGCAACGCCCCCAGCCCTTCCGGGGAGAGGATCAGCAGCGCCACCAGGAAACCGGTAAAGGCCACCGGCGCGTTCATCTCGGTCAGCAGGGTTTCCAGCGGGTTCGCATTCATTTTGGTCACCGCAATAACCGCAATCAGATGGACAACCAGCCAGACGGTGTGCCACAGGCTGCTGTGCGCGGACGGCTTGCCGTGATGCGGGTCATCGTCGTCGCTCTCATCTTCGTGCTCATACACGAACAGACTCTGGTGCGTTTTGGTCTGGATAAGCAAAAACACGCCGTACATGGCCGCGGAAATCAGCGCCACGAGCAAAGCCTGACCGGTAGTAAAATTGGCCCCCGGCAACGCCATCGGAAACACCAGCACAATAATCGCCAGCGGGAAGAGAGCGATCAGATACTGCTTAATGCCAAACAGGTTCAGATACTGCGTGGCAAATTTACGCCCGCCCAGCAGCAGCGAGAAGCCGACCAGCCCGCCGGTGACGATCATAATGATGGAATAGAGCGTATCGCGCATCAGCGTTGGCGCGGCGTCTCCCGTCGCCATCAGGGCGGAAATAAGGCTCACTTCAAGGATAACGACGGAAAGACTTAAAATCAGGGAACCATAGGGTTCGCCCAGGCGGTGGGCCAACACGTCGGCATGACGGACAACGCTAAAGGCGCTGCTCAGAATACCCACCAGGGCAAGCAAATTAATACCGATGACCACTGGCAACGACTGACTGCTTCCCCAGAAGAGCAGTACGGCCAGGGCCAGCACCGGGAAAATGAGAGACGTCTCCTTATGACGGGTTTTCACCGTCTCGTGTGCTGTTGTCATGTATATCTCCAGAGTTGCAGGTGCTTATAATTGTAGACAGAAAAAGAGCACGTTAAATTAACAGATTGCGCTTGATTGCCGTTTATCTTTTACTTAATTTTACGGTATCAGGTCATTTTAATCTGAGATTCCCATAACATTAAGTTTTTGTTAAATATATCCTTAATAACAGTCAATTAGGTCATAAAGCTATCCGAATGTCATTTGGACTGGCAGCCTCCCGCATTGTCGACCACACTTAATAATTAATCAAAAAGAGGGGTTTGCCATGCCATATAAAGCGAAAAGTGATTTACCGGATAACGTTAAGAACGTGCTGCCTGCCCACGCCCAGGATATCTATAAAGAAGCCTTTAACAGCGCCTGGGATCAGTACAAAGACAAAGAGGACCGTCGGGGGGATGACAGCCGCGAAGAGACTGCCCACAAGGTGGCCTGGGCGGCGGTAAAGCATGATTATGAAAAGGGCGAGGACGATAAGTGGCACAAGAAGAAATAGCCCTTACTGAGTGAGCTGTGTTTAATAGTTTGCACTGTGCCCTTTGACTTTTAAGGCTGTCAAAGCGCTGCTCTGTTGCACCCGGCGAGTTTATTGCATATCGTCACCGTACTGCTTTCTAATTGAGCAGTAAAAGGACCTGGAAGGTTCATAAAGTGAGTGCAGGGAAGCAGGCAGTGGCGGAGGTGCAATATGTTAACGCGTGATTTTCTGATGAAGGCCGACTGTAAAACGGCCTTTGGTGCGATTGAAGAGTCGCTTCTGTGGTCAGCCGAGCAGCGAGCGGCGTCGCTGGCCGCAACCCTTGCCTGCCGTCCGGACAACGGTCCGGTATGGCTGTTCGGCTATGGCTCCCTGATGTGGAACCCGGCGCTGGAGTTTGTCGAATCGGCAACCGGGACGCTGCCGGGCTGGCATCGCGCCTTCTGTCTGCGCCTGACCGCCGGACGCGGCAGCGCCTGCCAGCCAGGGCGCATGCTTGCACTGAAAGAGGGCGGACGCACCACGGGCGTGGCCTATCGCCTGCCGGATGCGAGCCTGGAAGAGGAGCTGGCGCTGCTGTGGAAGCGCGAGATGATCACCGGCTGCTATATGCCAAGCTGGTGCAAGCTGGAACTCGATGACGGGCGTACCGTCAATGCGCTGGTGTTCATTATGGATCCGCGCCATCCGCTGTTTGAAGCCGATACCCGCGCCCAGGTGATCGCCCCGCTGATTGCCGCGGCCAGCGGCCCGCTTGGCACCAACGCCCAGTACCTCTTCTCCCTCGACCAGGAGTTGACGCGTCTGGGTATGCAGGATGATTGTCTTAATGAGCTGGTGTCGCGGGTGCGGGCGTTACTTGACGGCGCCCAGCCCGATAGCCCGCTGAATGCGAGCTTTGCCTGAAAAAACGCCCGGTGGCAACCGGGCGAACTTTTTATGCTGCGACGTAGCTGATGGAGTGCTCAAGAGACTGGCTATGGCTGTCGATGAGCACCTCCCAGGTCCCGGTGTAGGGCACCGTGAGCCAGGCGTTGTCTCTGTCCTGCACGCTTAAAATATCCGCCTGCGTTTTACGTGGTGCTTTATTACTCATCAGATGAATATGACAGCGCTCTGAGCAGCGAACCACTACCGTATCCCCGCCAAACAACTTCAGACTTGCTTTTACCAGTGCCATTTTTTTACCCCGTATCTGAAAACGACGCGCTCCTTGCCGCCAATCCTGAGCGTGATGTTGTTCACAATTCACTCATGGCATAACACCAAAGGGGAAGAGCAGGAGTGCTGATTTTGATCAAAAAATGGCATAAACCTTAAACAAAAATGACAATATGCCTGAAAGGGTTCAGCTGACGTCGCTTTACGCGGCTTTCAGGCAGCGTTCTGACATTAAATGCGGAAATGGCCTGCGGTCTCAGCGAGGTCGCCTGCCTGACCCTGCAGGGCGCTGGCCGCGGCGGCTGACTCCACCACCAGCTCGGCGTTCTGCTGCACCATGCTGTCCAGATTGAGCACCGCGCGGTTAATCTCCTGAATGCCTTTCATCTGCTCGCTGGTGGCGACGGTGATCTCCCGCATGATCCCCGACATGCTGCCGATGCTGGTGACAATCTCATCCATGCTCTGGCCGGCGAGATGCACATAGCGCGAACCGGTGGCCACGCTGTCGGTAGTGGAGTCTATCAGGCTCTTGATCTCTTTTGCCGCCTGGGCGCTGCGGCTGGCCAGGTTACGCACTTCTCCCGCCACGACCGCAAAGCCACGACCCTGTTCACCCGCTCGCGCCGCTTCGACCGAGGCGTTCAGCGCCAGGATGTTGGTCTGGAAGGCAATGCCGTCAATCACGCTGGTGATGTCGCCAATTTTGGTCGAGGCGGCCTCGATGGACTGCATGGTGGAGATTGCCTGGGACACCACGCTGCCGCCGCGCGTCGCGGCCTCGGCGGCTTTGCTAGCCTGCTCGTTCGCCACGGCGGCGGATTCGGTGGACTGGGCGACGGAGGCGGTGATCTGCTCCACGGCGCTGGCGGTTTCTCGCAGGCTGGAGGCGGCCCGCTCGGTACGGCCAGAGAGATCCTGGTTACCGGCGGCAATCTCCTGGGCGGCGTTTTTCACCGAGGCGCTGGCGTCGCGCAGCTGCACCATTACCACCGACAGCTTATCGCTGAAGGCGTTGAACGCATGGGCGATCTGCGCCACCTCATCGTCACCTTTCTCCGGCAGGCGCTGGGAGAGATCGTTGGTGCCGTTAGCAATGGCATGCATCGCATCGCGGATCTCCGACAGGCGTTTCAGCAGACGGGCAATCACAAAGTGCACCACCACGGCGCTGAGCAGCACGAGGACCACCAGCGACAGGGAGGAGGCTTTCAGCAGGGTGCGCATACCCGAGGTGGCATCATCGCTGTCGAGCGCCACAATCAGCTGCCACTGGGTGCCGGCAATCGGGGTCGCAGAGAAGATTTTCGCCACGCCGTTGTACTCCCCGTTAGCGCTGTTGCCGTTTTTCAGCGCTGCCAGATCGACGCCGCTGATGACATCCCTGAAGGGCTTCAGGGTCAGCTCAGGATCGCTGGCGGCAATGACCGCGCCATCGCTGTCCACCAGCAGACCGCTACTGGCCGGGGTCGGATGAATGCCGCGAACGTTGGCGATCACGCTGTCCATCGCCACGTCGCCCGCCAGCACGGCTTTTAATTCGCCGTTCTCTTTCACCGGCACGGCGAAGGTCACCACCAGCTTTTTGGTACCGGTATCGACATAGGGCGCGGTGACAATGGCGCGATCTTCTTTCACGGCCTGCTGATACCACGGGCGCACCGTCGGATCGTAGTCGGCGGGCACGCCGTCGGGATTGGAGAACTTCGCGGTTTTGCTGGCGTAGCCGACATAGACGTTAATAAACCCGCCAGCCTGGGCCAGCTGTTTAAACATCGGTACCGGATCGTCGCTCAGGGCAACGTTTTGCAGGGAGTTGATGACCGTCGTCTTGCTGCTGACCCAGTCGGCAATCGCCATGCTGTGGCTGGCGCTGGTACTGGCGAGCATTGAGCGTTGCGACTGTTGATTGTCCTGACGCGTGACCTGGAAGTTAATGACGGTGTTCAATAGAAGCGCGGCGATCAGACATCCGACCGTCGCCGCAATAATACGAGCGCGAATTGACCTGAACATAAATGTAATACCTGCTGTGTTGTTGTAAAAAGCCTATCGGCAACGGGCAGGTAAACTTGATGCTGGAACCGCGCTCATAAGAAAAAAATATTTCAGTTAAAGTATTATTAAAATGTTAATAGTTTATCCGCGGATAACGTCCACTGCGCCAGCTCCACCAGGGTACCAATCTCTACCCCCTCAATCAGCGGCAGGGCGCTGATGCCGCGGCCATCGGCGCAGGTTTTGCACAGCTTCACCGGCACGTTTTGCGCCGTCAGGATCTCCAGCATCTGCTGAATGTTGTAGCCCTCCGCAGGCTTCTGGCCGCGCAGCCCGGCGGTGACCGCATCGGACATTAAAAACAGGCGCAGATCGAGGTCGCTCTCCTGCTCGCGTAAGGCAATGGCCAGTCGCAGGCTGTTAAACAGCGATTCGCTGCCATAGGCCGCGCCGTTGGCGACAATCACAATCTTCTGCATGTTGACTCCTGAACAATGAAAAGGCATGAAAATTGCTTCTCTCTTCGGCAGCTATCGATCCGGGAGAGTAAGCATGACGATAAATACGGCCCGTCCACCCGGCGCCACAGAATGGTTCCAGCAGGCCAGGCTGCTGCGTAAAGCGCAGCTGTGCAAACTGGCGCAGCTGGGGACGCTTGTGAGCCGGATCAGCCATCTTGCCCACATGCTACAGTGCGAGCGCGGGGCCTCCAACATCTGGCTCTGCTCTCAGGGGGCGCTGTATGCTCTGGAGTGTAAAGCCAGCCGTGCGCTGGTGGACGAAAATTTGCAGGCGTTGCAGCAGGCCCTTGGCACGCCGCTTATGGCCAGCGGTGCCCTGTGCGAGCGCGTGGCTAACGCCCTGCAAAGCCTGGAGCAACTTCCTGCCCTGCGTGAGGCGATTGCGGATTGCGCGCTGCCGGCCACAACGGCGATGGAGCGCTACGGCCGCATGCTGCGTAACCTGCTCAGTATTGTGCCGCAACTCAATGACAGCATTGACGATCCGCAAATCGCGGGCAGATTTGTCGCGCTCTACAGCCTGATGCAGGGGAAAGAGCTGGTGGGGCAGGAGCGGGCGCTGGGGGCGATTGGCTTTACCCAGGGCTATTTCAGCGATGAAATGCGCCAGACGCTGGTGGATAGAATCGACGGGCAGCAAACCTGTTTCGAGATCTTCCTCTCTCTCACGCCTGCCAGCCTGCATGACCATTTCACCCTCAGCGTGCCGGGGGCTGAAGTTGAACAGCTCCGGCGGCAGGCCTGTACCCGGCAACCCGCAGCGGATCAGGGCGTGCTGGCCCTGCACTGGTTTTCGCTGCAAACCGAACGTCTGGAGCAGCTGCGTACCCTTGAAGAGATGCAGATCGCCGACCTGATGCTGGCGGTGGAGACGCTGATTAGCCGGGCCGATGACGCCCTGCCCGCAGAGCCGCAAACGGATGAGCCGCTGGCCCTCTACCCACAGAAACCCTTGCTACCGCTGGTGCGCCAGCAGGCGCAGGAGATCGAACAGCTCTCCCGCCAGCTGGCCTCAATGCGCGACACCCTGGAGGAGCGCAAAGTCATCGAGAAGGCCAAAAGCGTGCTGATGACCCATCAGCAGATGAGCGAGGAGCAGGCCTGGTGCCAGCTGCGCAAGATGGCGATGGATAAAAACCAGCGGATGGTGGATATCGCCCGCGCACTGCTGACGGTGAAAGCCCTGTGGCAGCAGTGATTGCACTCCGGCTGGGCAACGTCTGCATGGTTGAGGTGCGTCCCCTCAGCCTGCTGGCTGAAAAGGCCCCTATTTTAACCAGTTAAAACCTGGCATTACCCTTGCATTACTCAACATAACAATTTTAACGACGCGCCAACGGCGGCGTGTCGTGATTAAGGATAAAGGCGTCCTGCAGTGCTCCGGCACTGCCGGGCGCTTTTTTTTGCCATTTTTTCGGGAGTGAGCATGGTGGAATGGACAAGACGACGTTTTTTACAGGCCAGCGCGCTGGCTGGCGGGGCGCTTATATTGCCGGGCGTGATGCAGGCTGCGTGGGCCGCAGGCTCCGATAAACCGGAACTCGATACCGTGCGCGTCGGCTTTATTCCGCTGACCGACTGCGCGCCGCTGGCGATCGCGGCATATAAAGGGTTCGATAAAAAATACGGCTTCACCCTGGTGCCGACGAAAGAGGCCAGCTGGGCGGCGGTTCGCGACAAACTGGTCGCCGGAGAGCTGGACGCCGCGCATATTCTCTATGGCCTGCTGTACGGTCTGGAGCTGGGGATCGCCGGGAAAGTCAAACCGATGGCCAACCTGATGACCCTCAACCGCAACGGGCAGGCGATCACCCTGTCGAGCGATCTGGCAGAGCAGGGCGTGCGCGACGTTGAGGGGCTGAAAACGCTTATCGCCCGGCAGGCGCCAGGCACTTACACCTTCGCCCATACCTTTCCTACCGGCACCCACGCCATGTGGCTCTACTACTGGCTGGCGAGCGCGGGGATCAACCCGTTTGACGACGTGCGCACCGTGGTAGTGCCGCCGCCGCAGATGGTGATGAACATGCGCATCGGCAACATGGTCGGCTTTTGCGTCGGCGAGCCGTGGAACGCCCGCGCCATTAACGATCGCATCGGCTTTACCGCCGCCACGTCCCAGTCCATCTGGCCGGAACATCCCGAAAAAGTGCTCGGCACCCGCAGCGAGTGGGTGGAGCAGTATCCGAACACCGCCCGGGCGCTGGTGAGCGCAATGATGGAGGCCCAGCGCTGGATCGACGCCTCGCCGCAGAACAAAGAGGAAACCGCCCAACTGCTGGCCCGTCGCGCCTGGCTCAACACCAAAGAGCAGTACCTCACCGGCCGCATGCTGGGCGAGTACGACAGCGGGATCGGCAACCGCTGGCAGGATGCCAACCCGATTCGCTTCTTTGAGGACGGAGCAGTGAGCTACCCGTGGCACTCCGACGGGATGTGGTTCCTGACCCAGTTCCGCCGCTGGGGACTGCTGAAAACCGACCCGGACTACGCCGCCATCGCGCAGCGCATCAACCGCACCGACGTCTGGCAGGACGCCGCCACGGCAGTAGGGGGCATTCGCGCGCCGTCCTCGCCGCTGCGCAGCAGCATCCTGATGGACGGTACCGTCTGGAACGGCACCGATCCAGAGGGGTACGCCAACAGTTTCGCTATTCACCGTACAGGGGCCTGATATGAAAAACGTTAACACCAAAGCCGTACCCGCCGAGCCGGTCAGCGGTGAAGTGATTGCTCTCCCGCCGGTGCAGGTGCGCCGTCGCACCCCGGCGTTTGCCCGCCGGATCAACGATCTGCTTCAGCGCCTAATCCCGGCGCTGCTCGGCCTGGGGCTGCTGGTGATTGCCTGGCAGCTGGCGGCCATCAACAGCAAAGGGTTCCCGACGCCGCTCAGCACCCTCGACTCGGCCCTGACGCTGTTTGCCGATCCCTTCTACCGCGACGGCCCGAATGACATGGGGGTGGGCTGGAACGTGCTGGCCTCGCTGCAGCGCGTGGCCATCGGCTTTGGCCTGGCGGCGATGGTGGGCATTCCGCTGGGCTTTATGATTGGCCGCTTCACCTTTATGTCCCGCATGTTCACCCCGCTGATCGCCCTGCTGCGCCCGGTCAGCCCCCTGGCCTGGCTGCCCATCGGCCTGCTGCTGTTCCAGAAGGCGGAGCCCGCCTCCAGCTGGACCATTTTTATCTGCTCGATCTGGCCGATGGTCATCAACACCGCCGAAGGGGTGCGCCGCATCCCGGAGGATTACCTTAATGTGGCCCGGGTGCTGCAGCTCTCTGAGTGGACGGTGATGCGCCGCATTCTCTTCCCGGCGGTGCTGCCCGCGGTGCTGACCGGGGTGCGGCTCTCCATCGGTATCGCCTGGCTGGTGATTGTCGCCGCCGAGATGCTCACCGGGGGCTTAGGCATCGGGTTCTGGATCTGGAACGAGTGGAACAACCTCAACGTTGAAAACATTCTCATCGCCATCGTCATTATCGGCGTGGTGGGTTTGCTGCTGGAGCAGGGGCTGATGCTGATTGCCCGTCGTTTCAGCTGGCAGGAAAAATAAGGAGCACACGATGAAACCTCTTATTCAGGTCCAGGCCGTCAGCCAGCGTTTTTCCACCGCCAGCGGCGAGTTTCTGGCACTGCAGAACGTCTCTTTTGATATTCACGAAGGGGAGACCATCAGCCTGATCGGGCACTCCGGCTGCGGCAAATCCACCCTGCTGAACCTGATCGCCGGCATCACTCTGCCGACCGAAGGCGGGCTTCTCTGCGATAACCGCGAGATCGCCGGGCCGGGGCCGGAGCGGGCGGTGGTGTTCCAGAACCACTCCCTGCTGCCGTGGCTGACCTGCTTCGACAACGTGGCGCTGGCGGTGGATCAGGTGTTCCGTCGCAGCATGAACAAAGCCGAACGCCGGGAGTGGATCGAACATAACCTCGAGCGGGTGCAGATGGGGCACGCCATTCACAAGCGCCCGGGGGAGATCTCCGGCGGCATGAAGCAGCGGGTGGGCATCGCCCGCGCCCTGGCGATGAAGCCAAAAGTGCTGCTGATGGATGAGCCGTTCGGCGCCCTCGACGCCCTGACCCGCGCCCATCTTCAGGATTCGGTGATGCACATCCAGCAGGAGCTGAATACCACCATCGTGCTGATCACCCACGACGTGGACGAGGCCGTTTTGCTTTCGGATCGGGTGCTGATGATGACCAACGGCCCGGCGGCGACGGTGGGTGAGATCCTGCGCGTCGATCTGCCGCGTCCGCGTAACCGGGTGCAGTTGGCGGAAGACAGCCGCTATCACCATATGCGCCAGCAGATCCTGCACTTCCTCTACGAAAAACAGCCGAAAGCGGCCTGAGGAGCACCACCATGCGCCTGGTCATTATTGGAAACGGACTGGCGGCAACGCGGCTGATTGAGTCGTTGACCGACCGCGCCCCCGGGCGCTTCGACATCACCGTCATCGGCGACGAACGGGTGCCCGCCTATAACCGCATCCTGCTCTCCCCTGTGCTCGGGGGCGAGAAAGCCGCGGCGGCCACCCAGCTTCATGATGATGCCTGGTATCAGGCGCGGGGCGTCAGGGTGCTGTGCGGCGAACGGGTGCTGGGCCTGGAGTCCGCGGCGCGGATGTTGCGCACCGATAAGCGCCTCCTGGGGTGGGATGAGCTGGTCTTCGCCACCGGATCCCAGCCGTTTGTGCCGCCGATACCCGGAAGCGAATTGCCCCACGTGTTTACCTTCCGCACCCTGGATGACGTGAACGCCATTCTGGCGACGCCCGGCCCGGCAGTGATCCTGGGCGGCGGCGTACTGGGCGTGGAGGCGGCAGCGGCGTTACGCCTTCAGTGTGACAACGTCACGTTAGTGCATCGCGGCCCGTGGCTGATGGAACAGCAGCTGGATCAGCACGCCGGGCTGCTGCTGGAGGAGGCGCTCTCGGCGCGGGGTATCGGCTGTGAGCTGAACGCCGGTATTGCGCAGATAACCCCCGACAGCGTCACCCTCACCAGCGGACGCACTCTGGCCGCCACGCGGGTGGTGCTGGCAACGGGCGTCACGCCCAACATCCAGCTGGCGAAGGCAAGCAATGTGCCGTGCGGACGCGGGATCCGGGTGGATAACCAGATGCGCACCGCGCTGGAGGGCATCAGCGCTATCGGCGAGTGCTGCGAAATCGACGGGCAGACCTGGGGGCTGGTGGCGCCCTGTCTGGCTCAGGCGGAGATCCTCGCCGCCCGTCTCGCGGGCGAGCGCGTCACCCCATTTACCCCGACGCAAAGCGGCATGCGCCTGAAGGTCACCGGCATTGAGCTGTTCAGCGCCGGAGAGGTGAGCGCGCAACCCGATGACGCGGTGTGGAGCAGCTGGGATCCGCTGACCCGCCACTACCGCCGCTTACTGGTTCGCAACGGCACGCTGGCAGGCGTGCTGCTGATGGGGGAGTGTCGCAGCGCGGCCACCCTTACCGATTTACTGGCAACGTCAGAACCCGCCCAGGCGGACTGGCTGTTCGATCGATTCACTACGCAGCCGCAGGTTGCAGGGCAGAACGCTATGACAAAACCTACTCTGGTTGTGGTTGGACACGGTATGGTCGGCCACCATTTTCTTGAAGACTGCGTCAACCGCGGTTTGCATCAGCAGTATCAGATCGTGGTCTTCGGTGAAGAGCGCTATGCCGCCTACGATCGCGTCCATCTTTCCGAATACTTTGCCGGGCGCAGCGCCGACTCGCTGTCGATGGTCGCCGGGGATTTCTTTGCCGATAACGGCATTGAACTGCGCCTCTCCCAACAGGTGGTGGCTATCGATCGCGACGCCCGGGTGATCCGCACGGCCGCCGGGCATGAAACCCACTGGGACAAGCTGGTGCTCGCCACCGGGTCATACCCGTTCGTGCCCCCGGTGCCGGGGCGCGACCTGCCGGGCTGCTTTGTTTACCGCACCCTTGACGATCTGGATAACATCGCCGCCTGCGCCAGAGGTTCGCGCACCGGCGTGGTGATCGGCGGCGGGCTGCTGGGGCTGGAGGCGGCCAACGCCCTGAAACAGCTTGGGCTGGAGACCCACGTGGTGGAGTTTGCCCCCAACCTGATGGCGGTGCAGCTCGATAACGACGGGGCTGCCATGCTGCGACGTAAAATCGAAGCCCTCGGCGTGGGGGTGCATACCAGCAAGGCGACAACGGAGATCGCCGAAACCGACAGCGGAATGGTCCTGCGCTTCGCCGACGGCAGCGAACTGGCCACAGACATGGTGGTCTTCTCCGCCGGGATCCGCCCGCAGGATGCCCTGGCCCGCGAATGCGGTCTGGACCTTGGGGAGCGCGGCGGGATCGCCATCGACAACCAGTGCCGCACTTCGGATGCGGATGTGTTCGCCATTGGCGAATGCGCCCTCTGGGAGGGCAAAATCTACGGCCTGGTGGCCCCTGGCTACCAGATGGCGCGCGTGGCCTCTGCCGCGCTGGCGGGAGAAGAGAACGCCTTTATGGGCGCAGATATGAGCACCAAACTGAAGCTGCTGGGCGTGGACGTGGCCTCGTTTGGCGATGCCCATGGCCGCACGGCGGGATCCCAGAGCTACCAGTGGACCCACGGCCCGCAGCAGATCTACAAGAAGATCGTGGTCAGCGCCGATAACAAAACCCTGCTCGGCGGCGTGCTGGTGGGGGATGCCAGCGAATACGCCACCCTGGTGCAGATGATGCTTAACGACATCAAGCTGCCCAAGGATCCTGAAACCCTGATCCTGCCCGCCGTGGCTGGCAGCGCCCCGAAAGCGCTGGGCGTGGCGGCCCTGCCGGAAAGCGCGCAGATCTGCTCCTGTCACAACGTCAGCAAAGGCGATATCTGCCAGGCGGTGAGCAACGGTGCGACCGACATTGGGGCGGTGAAGCAGTGCACCAAAGCGGCCACCGGCTGCGGCGGCTGCAGCGCGCTGGTGAAACAGGTGATGGAGTTCCAGCTGGCGGCCCAGGGCGTTGAGGTGAAAAAGGACATCTGCGAGCACTTCGCGTATTCGCGCCAGGAGATCTACCACCTGGTGCGCGTCAACCGCATCCATACCTTTGACCAGCTGATTAGCCGCTACGGTCAGGGGCACGGGTGTGAGATCTGCAAGCCGCTGGTGGGATCGGTGCTGGCCTCCTGCTGGAATGAGTACCTGCTGAAACCGGCCCACCTGCCGCTGCAGGACACCAACGACCGCTACTTTGCCAACATCCAGAAAGACGGCACCTACTCCATTGTACCGCGTATGGCCGCTGGCGAAGTCACCGCCGACGGGCTGATCGCCATCGGCCAGATCGCCAAACGCTATCAGCTGTACAGCAAAATTACCGGCGGGCAGCGTATCGACCTGTTTGGCGCCCGGCTGGAACAGCTGCCGGAGATCTGGCAGCTGTTGATTGACGCCGGGTTTGAGACCGGCCACGCCTACGGGAAATCCCTGCGTACGGTGAAATCCTGCGTCGGCTCCACCTGGTGTCGCTACGGGGTGCAGGACTCCACCGGGCTGGCGGTGACCCTGGAGAACCGCTACAAGGGACTGCGCGCGCCGCACAAAATCAAGATGGCGGTGTCGGGCTGCACCCGCGAGTGTGCCGAAGCCCAGAGCAAGGACGTGGGGGTCATTGCCACCGACAAGGGCTGGAACCTCTATCTCTGCGGCAACGGCGGCATGAAGCCGCGCCACGCGGATCTCTTTGCCAGCGATCTCGATGACGCCACGCTGTTGCGCTACGTTGACCGTTTCCTGATGTTCTACATCCGCACCGCGGATCGCCTGCAGCGCACCAGCACCTGGATGGATAACCTTGAGGGGGGGCTGGCGTACCTGCGGGAGGTGATCGTCGACGACAGCCTCGGCATTGCCGCCGAGCTGGAGCTGGAGATGCAGCGGGTGGTGGATACCTATCAGTGCGAATGGCAGACCACACTCCAGGATCCGGGCCGTCTGGCGCAGTTCCGCACCCTGGATGCCGCCCCTGCGCCATCCAGACGCTGGCAGGATATCTGCACCCTGGAGGAGATCCCGGAGCAGGCGGGAATCGGTGCCCGTCTGGGTACGCAGCCCATTGCGCTTTTCCGCTTCGGCAAATCGATTTATGCCCTGGAAGACAGGGAGCCGGGCGGCAGCGCCAGCGTCTTGTCGCGGGGCATTCTCGGGGATGCCGGGGGAGAGCCGGTGGTGATCTCTCCGCTGTATAAAACCCGGATCCGCCTGCGGGACGGCCGCCTGCTCGACACCGGTGAAGTGGCGGTGCGCGCCTGGCCGGTGAAAATTGACGGTGACCGGGTGCTGGTAGGCAGCGAAGAATTAGTGATGCGTGCGGAGGCGTCATGACGGAAACCCAGACGACCTGTCCTTACTGTGGCGTGGGCTGCGGGGTGATCGCCCGGGTTGAAAACGGCGAGGTAAGCGTGCGCGGCGACGACAGCCACCCGGCCAACTTTGGCCGCCTGTGTGTGAAAGGCTCATCGCTCGGGGAGACCACCGGCCTGGCGGGCCGCCTGCTGCAACCGGAGGTGAACGACCAGCCGGTGAGCTGGGAGCAGGCGCTGGATCTCGCGGGAGAGCGGCTGCGGGACATTATCGACAAATACGGGCCGCAGGCGGTGGCCTTTTATGCCTCGGGCCAGCTGCTGACGGAGGATTACTACGCTGCCAACAAGCTGATGAAGGGCTTTATCGGCGCGGCCAATATCGACACCAACTCCCGGCTGTGCATGTCCTCGGCGGTGGTGGGCTACAAGCGGGCCTTCGGCGAAGACGTGGTGCCGTGCAGCTATGAGGACGTCGAAAAAACCGATCTGGTGGTGCTGGTGGGTTCAAATGCCGCCTGGACCCATCCGGTGCTCTATCAGCGGCTGGTGCAGGCGCGCGCCGCTAATCCGGCGCTGAAGGTGGTGGTGATCGACCCGCGCCGCACCGCGACCTGCGATATCGCCGACCTGCATCTGGCCCTGACGCCGGGTAGCGATGCGGGGCTGTTTGTCGGCCTGCTCAACGCCATTGATCCTGCCCAGGCCGGTGACTGGCCGCCTGAGCGGGTGGCCAATTTTTGCGGCCTGCCGCCGGACGACGTTGCAACGTTCTACAGCTGGTTTACCGCCGCCCCGCGGGCGGTGACGCTCTACACCATGGGGATCAACCAGTCCACCAGCGGCAGCGACAAGTGCAATGCCATAATCAACGTCCATCTGGCGAGCGGTAAAATTGGCCGCGAGGGCTGCGGGCCGTTTTCGCTGACCGGTCAGCCCAATGCGATGGGCGGGCGCGAGGTCGGCGGGCTGGCGAACCAGTTGGCGGCGCACATGAACTTCATCCCGGACGATCTGAGCCGCGTGGCCCGTTTCTGGGGAACCGAGCGGCTGGCGCAGACCCCGGGGCTGATGGCGGTGGAGCTGTTTGAAGCCATTGCCCGTGGCGAAGTGAAGGCGGTGTGGATCATGGGGACCAACCCGGCGGTCTCCCTGCCGGACAGCCATGCGGTGTGTCAGGCCCTGGCCGCCTGTCCGCTGGTGATGGTCTCGGAGGTGATGCGCGACACTGACACCAGCCGCTTCGCCCACATCCGCTTCCCGGCGCTGGGCTGGGGCGAAAAAGAGGGTACGGTGACCAACTCCGAACGCCGCATCTCCCGCCAGCGCGCCTTTCTGCCAGCACCTGGCGAAGCAAAACCCGACTGGTGGATCATCGCCCGCATCGCTGAGCGGCTGGGCCATGGCGCGGCGTTCGCCTGGGACCATCCCCACGCCATCTTCACCGAACACGCTGCCCTGACGGCGTTTGAGAATCAGGGCGAGCGGATGCTGAACCTTGCGGCGCTGGCGCAGCTGACCCGCGACGCGTGGGACGGGCTGACGCCCTGGCAGTGGCCCGTCAACCGCGAGGTCTTCACGCGTGGGCGCTTGATCCCCGTTATCCCGCAGCGCCACGGCGCCACCGGGAGTGTGCTCTATCCCTTTACCCTCAACAGCGGACGCATTCGCGATCAGTGGCACACCATGACCCGCACCGGCTACGTGCCGCGCCTGATGCAGCACAGCGATGAGCCGACGGTGGATATCTCGCCGCAGGATGCCGCCCGGCTGGGAATGCAGGAGGGACAGCTGGCGCGGATCAGCGCCCCGCGCGGGTTGATGGTGGCCCGGGCGCGGATCAACGACGGCCAGCCCGCCGGGCAACTGTTCGTTCCGATGCACTGGAACAGCTGCTTTTCCCGCCAGGGTAAGGTCAATGCAGTGGTGGAAGGGCGCTGCGATCCCCATTCCGGTCAGCCGGAGAGCAAGCAGACGGCAGTGCGGCTGATGCCGTGGCAGCCCGCCTGGCAGGGGGAGCTTTACAGCCGGGCCGCGCTGACGTTGCCGGGGTTTGTCTGCTGGTGGCGCAAGGCGGCGACCGGGGTATCACGCCTGACCCTGGCCGGGGATAAGCCGCTGTGGGACTGGCTGTTAGCGCACTGCAGCGGGCAGGGCTGGCAGCTGCAAATCGCCCGGACCGGCGAGCGCAGCAGTCTGCTTGCCTGGCATCAGGGGGAACTTATGCTCGGCTTCTGGCAAGGCACTCATCTGCCGGGGCTGGCGCATAACGTTATCGAGGCGGCATTTCACACCGCGCCGGTAGAACTGGCGGAGCGTCACGCCCTGCTGAACGGACAGAATCCCGGCGAGCGCGTGGAGCAGGGGCGCATTATCTGCAGCTGTTTTAGCGTGGGCGAAAACGCCATTCGTGAGGCGATTGCCGAAGGATGCGACTCCGCCGCGGCGCTGGGGGCAACGTTACGCTGCGGCACCAACTGCGGCTCCTGCGTGCCGGAGCTGAAGGGGATGCTTTCCGTGCGGGCCTGATCGCCTGATGCGCTGCGCTTACCCGCGTAGGCCGGGTAAGCGCAGCGCCACCCGGCAATAAAACTTCAGGATATTCCTGAAATTTCCCACAGCGCTGTCATTTTTCCTCAATCACGTTAAGGTATTAACTCTGTTTCTGACTACACAGGCTACCTTTCACGACGGTGATAGTTGTATCTCCCCGCATGCGTTCGCTGTTCCTCCTCCTCTGTTACGCCGGAGCCGTTCACGCTGCCCCGAATTCCTTCATCCATCAGGCGCAAAACCCGTTCGACAACAATGGCGACAGCCTGCCGGACTTAGGCATGGCGACGCCGACGGGAGAAGGGGAGAAGCATCTGGCGGAGATGGCGAAAGCGTTCGGTGAAGCCAGCATGACCGACAACGGCCTGACCACCGAGGAGCAGGCCCGGCAGTTTGCCCTGGGGCAGGTGCGGGAGGCCGTCAGCCAGGAGGTCAATCAGCACATTGAGTCGTGGCTTTCGCCGTGGGGCAATGCCAGCGTCGATCTGCTGGTCAACGACGAGGGGCGCTTCACCGGGAGCAAAGGCAGCTGGTTCATCCCCTGGCAGGACAATAACCGCTACCTCACCTGGAGCCAGCTTGGCCTGACCCAGCAGGAGGACGGCCTGGTCAGCAATGCGGGCATCGGCCAGCGCTGGGTGGCGGGCAAATGGCTGCTTGGTTACAACACCTTTTACGACAACCTGCTCGATGAGAATCTCCAGCGCGCCGGGCTGGGCGCCGAAGCCTGGGGGGAATACCTGCGCCTGTCGGCTAACTACTATCAGCCGTTTGCCAGCTGGCGTGACAGCTCTGAGGTGCAGGAGCAGCGCATGGCGCGCGGATATGATGTCACCGCCAAAGCCTGGCTGCCGTTCTGGCATCACCTCAACACCAGCGTCAGCTTTGAACAATATTTTGGCGACAGCGTGGATCTGTTCCAGACCGGCACCGGATACCATAACCCGCTGGCGGTAAACCTTGGGCTGGATTATACCCCGGTGCCGCTGGTGACATTTTCCGCTGGACATAAGCAGGGGGAGAGCGGGGTGAGCCAGAACAACCTCGGCCTGAAGCTCAACTACCGCTTCGGGGTGCCGCTTAAAAAACAGCTCTCCGCTGGCGAAGTGGCCGAAAGCCGCTCCCTGCGTGGCAGCCGCTACGATCCGCCTGAACGCCAGAACCTGCCGGTGCTGGAGTTCCGCCAGCGTAAAACCCTCTCGGTGTGGCTGGCGACGCCGCCCTGGGATCTTAAGCCGGGAGAAACGGTGATGCTGAAACTGGACATTCGCAGCCGTCACGGCGTGCATTCGCTGCACTGGCAGGGGGATGTTCAGGCCCTGAGTCTCACCTCACCGGCGAACGCCAGTGACACCGAGGGCTGGAGCATTATCCTGCCGGCATGGGATAACAGCGAGGGGGCGAGCAACCGCTGGCGGCTGTCGGTGGTAGTGGAAGATGAGGCGGGGCAGCGTGTCTCCTCCAATGAGATCACGCTTGCCCTGACGCAGCCGCTACTGGCGCTGCCAGAGGACGATCCGCGCTGGACGCTGCTGCCGGACGAGTAACCTCAGAAAATGCGCTCCTGATGCACCCAGACCGCCGCTTCCACGCGTGACTTCAGCTTCATTTTCTTCAGCATATGTTTCACGTGTACTTTGACCGTACTTTCGGTGATGTCCAGACGGCGGGCGATCATCTTGTTCGGCAGCCCCTGGGCAATCAGCTTCAGGATATCGCGCTCACGCGGGGTCAACTGGCTGACGTCACGGTCGGAGGTGGCGCGGTTGGCGCGCAGGCTGGCGGCCAGCACCGGGGTTAACGCTTCGCTCAGCACCATGTCACCGGCTGCCGCCTGTTGCAGCGATTTGAGCAACTCTTCTGGCTCCATATCCTTCAGCAGATAGCCGTCGGCACCGCGTTTCAGGGCGGTGACCACGTCCTCTTCATGATTGGAGACGCTGAAAACCACCACGCGCCCGGAGAGAGATTTTTCACGCAGCTTATCCAGGGTTTCGAGGCCGTTCATGCCGGGCATGTTCAGGTCGAGCAGGATCAAATCAGGATCGAGGGCCTCGGCCAGTTCAATACCTTGTTCCCCGTTGCTGGCTTCGCCCACGACGGTAATATCCGACGCCATGCTGATAAGTTGTTTAACACCGGTGCGCAGCATCGGATGGTCGTCGATCAACAGGATTGTAGCGGGCTCCTGATTAGACATGATGTTCTCCTTGAGCAGTGAAAAGAGGCTTTTCGGGAATAAAAGTGACGATGACGTCTGTTCCGCCAGATTCGCCGGGGCGGACCTGACAATCTCCACGCAGGCTTTGTGCGCGGTCACGCATAATAATCAGACCATAATGGTTACTTCTTTCGGCGTTCTCCGGAATGCCACAGCCGTTGTCTCGGACCACCAGTCTGACCTGGTTGCCGTGCTGGCTCACGGTAAGCGAGACCGCCGTAGCCCCGGCGTGTTTCAGCGCGTTGCTTAACGCTTCCCGGGCAATCTGCAGCAGATGAATGGCCTGATGCGACGGCACAAAACGCGGCGGCAGCTGGTAGTCCAGCGAGACGGTAAAGCCGAGCCGGGCGCTGAACTCCTGGCAGCTGGCTTCCAGCGCCGGACGCAGCCCGGGCTCCGTCAGCTGCAGGCGGAAGGTGGTCAGCAGCTCGCGCAGCTGCACCCAGGAGGTGTTCAGCTCGTTGCGGATCTGGCTCAGCAGCTGTTTGTGGCTCTCCGGCAGTTCCGCGTCCTGCATCTGCAGACAGCTGACCTGCATCTTCATGCAGGAGAGCGACTGGGCGATAGAGTCGTGCAGCTCCCGGGCGATGGTGGCGCGCTCTTCCATCACGATCAGCTGCTGCTGTTTTTCCTGATGACGGTCGAGGGCCAGGGTCGCGGTCAGTTGCTCTACCAGCGTATCCACCAGCTGCTGCTGATCGTGGCTGAGATGGCGTCCGGCCGGGAGCGTCGCCAGTAAGATACCGTACTGGGTCAGGTTATCCGCCAGGCGCCATTTCAGGGTGGTGCCGCTGGTGGTCAGGGGCGGCAGGCCGCGCGGGCACAGGCGACAGCCAATTTCATCGCAGCTGGCATCGGACTGACAGGTAAATTCCTGATGGTTATCTTCATCTTCCAGGTCATACACGCGTAATTCAATATCGTGCAGCAGGGTCAGATTCTGCAATCCGTTGAGCACCGGCGACAGACGTTCGCACAGCGGCACCTGGGAGTGCAGGCGGCGGTTGGCCTGCCAGAGGAAGGAGAGGATCTCGTTTTTCTGCTCCAGCCCGGCGGTTTTTTCCTGTACCCGCTGCTCAAGTACCGCGTAACTTTCTGCCAGTTCGCCGGACATGGTGTTCAGCGCCTCGCCGAGCATCGCCATCTCGTTGCGCCCGGTAATGTGCGCGCGCTGGGTAAAATCACGCTGGGTCACGGCGCGGGCCATCGCCAGCAGCTGGCGCCAGGGGTGCAGCAGCCGGGCGCGCAGCCAGAGGATGGTGAACACCAGCAGCAGGCCCATAAATACTGCCATCAGCTGCTGCATCAATACCACCCGCGCAATACGCAGCTCGGTGCTGTGGTCGAAGGCCGAAACCAGATTATCCAGACGGCTAACAAAACCCGATACGTCCGTAGCTACCGCATCCGGGTTACGCGCCTGCCGCAGCCCGGGCATCAGCTGGGTATGCCAGTAAGTCTGCAGAGCCTTCAGCTGGGCCTGCTGATTATCCCGACGCGCGGCGGTCTCCAGCTCAGGGCTGAACGCCGTGGCTTCCATTTCGTCGAGCAGTGCCCGATCTTTATCTTCCAGCGGGATCGCCGCCAGCAGGCGGTAGCTCTGCATGCGCAGCGAACCGGCCTTGTTAATGGCATGGGCGCTGCCCTGAACGCCCTGCACCAGCCAGCCGGAGATCGCCATCCCTGTCACACCGATGGCGGTAGACAGCATGACAATCAGCACCAGTTGGTTAACCAGCGTTAAGGGTGAAAAGCAGCGTTTAAACATAGGGCAGTCTGGCTCCTGACAATGCCTGGACTCGGCAAGGGCTCTATTCTCAGGCAACCCCTGGAGTATACCCATACCCCAAAAGGATTACCCACTAATTGCCATAGAAGAGGTGAATGGGAGGAGGGGCATCGTCGGGGGTAGCAGTACCGTGAAAAACCACACCTTTTTTACCGAAAAACGCTACTCACTTTGGAGGATGGCGAATTCAGGGCCGAAAATTTGCCCGCCTTCCCGTTGATTTATATCAACTTCCCGCCCGCTTAAAACCCTGATCTTTGCAGCATCTTTTGAGAATCAGAGGTGTCTATGAGTCACTCAACTACCCCCGAAAGGGATTCTGGCGCAGTCATTACCGAGTGGCGTCCGGAAGATCCGGCGTTCTGGCAACAGCGTGGTCAACGTGTCGCCAGTCGTAATCTGTGGATTTCCGTTCCCTGCCTGCTGCTGGCATTCTGCGTCTGGATGTTGTTCAGCGCTGTCGCCGTCAACCTGCCAAAAGTGGGCTTTACGTTTACCACCGACCAGCTGTTTATGTTAACCGCACTGCCTGCGCTCTCCGGTGCGCTGCTGCGTGTCCCTTACGCTTTTATGGTGCCGCTGTTCGGTGGTCGCCGCTGGACCGCGTTCAGTACCGGGATCATGATCATCCCGTGCGTCTGGCTGGGCTTTGCGGTACAGGATACCTCTACGCCGTTCAGCGTCTTCGTGATTATCTCTCTGCTGTGTGGCTTCGCGGGTGCAAACTTTGCCTCCAGCATGGCGAATATCAGCTTCTTCTTCCCTAAGCAAAAGCAGGGCGGGGCGCTGGGGATCAACGGCGGCCTGGGCAACATGGGCGTCAGCGTAATGCAGCTGATTGCACCCTTGGCGATCTCGGTCGGGATCTTTGCCGCATTTGGCGGCGCAGGCGTTGAGCAGGCCGATGGCTCGTACCTCTTCCTGCAGAACGCCGCATGGATCTGGGTGCCGTTCCTGGTGATCTTCACCCTGGCGGCATGGTTTGGTATGAACGATCTGGCCGCCTCGAAAGCCTCCCTCAGTGAACAGCTGCCGGTGCTTAAGCGTGCCCACCTGTGGATCATGGCGCTGCTCTATCTGGCCACGTTCGGCTCATTCATCGGCTTCTCTGCCGGGTTTGCCATGCTGTCGAAGACCCAGTTCCCGGATGTGCAGATCCTGCACTATGCCTTCTTCGGTCCGTTTATTGGCGCGCTGGCACGTTCTACCGGCGGGATGATCTCCGACCGTCTGGGCGGCACCCGCGTCACGCTGGTAAACTTTGTGGTGATGGCTGTCTTCTGTGCGCTGCTGTTCATGACCCTGCCGGTTAACGGCGTGGGCGGCAACTTCGGGGCCTTCTTCGCGGTGTTTATGGTGCTGTTCCTGACCGCCGGGCTGGGTAGCGCCTCTACCTTCCAGATGATTTCAGTGATCTTCCGTAAACTGACGATGGATCGCGTTAAAGCGCAGGGCGGAACCGAGGAGCAGGCAATGCGTGAAGCGGCCACCGACACCGCCGCCGCACTGGGCTTTATTTCAGCCATCGGCGCGATTGGCGGGTTCTTCATCCCGAAAGCCTTTGGTATCTCGCTGGACCTGACCGGCTCACCGGCAGGCGCCATGAAGGTGTTCCTGATTTTCTATATCGCCTGCGTGTTTGTCACCTGGCTGGTATACGGACGGAATTCTAATAAAAAGTAAGTCAGTTTGATTATCCGTTAGCGCGGCCTGGTGCCGCGCTTTTTTTACGTTATTTTTAGTTACAACATACTTAAAGGTTCAAACGCCGTCAGCCTGCAGCCGCTGCGATCGCCATCGCTAAACAGGATGGCCTACCCCTTAATACCACCGGGGTGAAATGGCCTGGATTGTTTTGTACGATAATTTTAAAATAACCTTATAAAACAGAAACATAATTTAATAAAATTTGTACCGCTTTAGTGGTAGTGCAAAATTTACCCCCCTTAACATCCCCGGCTCCTCTTGATCGTTATCAATTCCCGCCATCTTTCATAGCGTTACCTTCGCAGCAAATCAGCAATGTCGATTTAGAGAGCCACAGGCTCCATACAGGAGATACCCGATGAGCAAATTTTTGGACCGGTTTCGCTACTTCAAACAGAAGGGTGAAACTTTTGCCGATGGGCACGGCCAGGTTCTGGAGACTAACCGGGACTGGGAAGACGGTTACCGTCAGCGTTGGCAACATGACAAAGTGGTGCGTTCTACCCACGGCGTAAACTGCACCGGCTCCTGCAGCTGGAAGATTTTCGTTAAAAATGGTCTCGTGACCTGGGAAATGCAGCAGACCGACTACCCACGCACCCGCCCGGATATGCCAAACCACGAACCGCGCGGCTGCCCACGTGGCGCCAGCTACTCCTGGTACCTGTACAGCGCTAACCGCCTGAAATATCCGCTGATGCGTAAACGCCTGATGAAGATGTGGCGCGAAGCGAAAGCGCAGCACAGCGATCCGGTGCTGGCCTGGGCCTCTATTATCGAAGACGCCGACAAAGCGAAGAGCTTCAAACAGGCCCGCGGTCGCGGTGGCTTTGTGCGCTCCTCCTGGCAGGAAGTGAACGAACTGATCGCTGCCTCCAACGTCTACACCGTGAAAACCTACGGCCCGGACCGTGTGGCTGGCTTCTCACCGATCCCGGCGATGTCGATGGTTTCCTATGCCTCGGGCGCCCGCTATCTGTCCCTGATCGGCGGTACCTGCCTGAGCTTCTACGACTGGTACTGTGACCTGCCGCCTGCCTCTCCGCAGACCTGGGGTGAACAGACCGACGTACCGGAATCCGCAGACTGGTATAACTCCAGCTACATCATTGCCTGGGGCTCCAACGTTCCGCAGACCCGTACCCCGGATGCCCACTTCTTTACCGAAGTGCGTTACAAAGGCACAAAAACCGTTGCCGTGACGCCGGACTACGCCGAAATCGCCAAACTGTGCGACCTGTGGCTGGCACCAAAACAAGGTACCGATGCGGCGATGGCGCTGGCGATGGGCCACGTCATGCTGCGTGAGTTCCACCTCGACAAACCAAGCCAGTACTTCACCGACTACGTGCGCAAGTACACCGACATGCCAATGCTGGTGATGCTGGAAGAGCGCGACGGTTACTACGCCGCAGGCCGTATGCTGCGTGCCGCCGATCTGGTGGATGCGCTGGGCCAGGAAAATAACCCGGAGTGGAAAACCGTTGCCTGTAACAGCAGCGGCGAGCTGGTGGCGCCAAACGGCTCTATCGGTTTCCGCTGGGGTGAGAAGGGCAAATGGAACCTCGAGCAGCGTAACGGCACAACGGGTGAAGAGACCGAACTGCGCCTCAGCATTCTGGGCAGCCAGGACGAGATTGCCGATGTCGGCTTCCCGTACTTTGGCGGCGAAGGGTCTGAACACTTCAACAAGGTTGAGCTGCAAAACGTCCTGATGCACAAACTGCCGGTGAAACGCCTGCAACTGGCCGATGGCTCTAACGCGCTGGTGACCACCGTTTATGACCTGACCCTGGCCAACTACGGTCTGGAGCGTGGTCTTGGCGACGAAAACTGCGCCACCAGCTACGACGAGGTAAAAGCCTATACTCCGGCCTGGGCAGAACAGATCACCGGCGTACCGCGGGCGCACATCATCCGTACCGCCCGGGAATTTGCCGATAACGCCGATAAGACTCACGGGCGTTCGATGATTATCGTCGGTGCCGGTCTGAACCACTGGTATCACCTCGATATGAACTATCGCGGTTTGATCAACATGCTGATCTTCTGCGGCTGTGTCGGTCAGAGCGGCGGCGGCTGGGCACACTACGTCGGCCAGGAAAAACTGCGTCCACAGACCGGCTGGCAGCCGCTGGCGTTTGCCCTTGACTGGCAGCGTCCGGCGCGTCACATGAACAGCACCTCCTACTTCTATAACCACTCAAGCCAGTGGCGCTACGAAACGGTTACCGCCCAGGAGCTGCTGTCGCCGATGGCGGATAAATCCCGCTATACCGGCCACCTGATTGACTTCAACGTTCGCGCTGAACGTATGGGCTGGCTGCCGTCTGCGCCGCAGCTGGGCACCAACCCGCTGCGCATTGCGGAAGAGGCGAAAAAAGCTGGCATGACGCCAGTGGACTACACCGTCAAGTCCCTGAAAGAGGGGTCTATCCGTTTCGCCGCTGAACAGCCGGAAAACGGGAAAAACCATCCGCGCAACCTGTTTATCTGGCGCTCCAACCTGCTGGGCTCGTCCGGTAAAGGCCACGAGTACATGCTGAAATACCTGCTTGGCACCGAAAACGGTATCCAGGGGAAAGATCTCGGCAAGCAGGGCGGCGTGAAGCCGGAAGAGGTGGAGTGGCAAGACAACGGCCTGGACGGCAAGCTGGATCTGGTGGTGACCCTGGACTTCCGTCTCTCCAGCACCTGCCTGTACTCCGATATTGTCCTGCCAACCGCCACCTGGTATGAAAAAGACGACATGAATACCTCGGATATGCATCCGTTTATTCATCCGCTGTCTGCCGCCGTCGATCCGGCGTGGGAATCCAAAAGCGACTGGGATATCTACAAGGACATCGCGAAGAAATTCTCCGAAGTCTGCGTAGGGCATCTGGGTAAAGAGACCGACGTGGTCACGCTGCCAATCCAGCACGACTCTGCCGCCGAACTGGCGCAGCCGCTGGACGTGAAGGACTGGAAAAAGGGCGAGTGCGACCTGATCCCGGGCGTAACGGCTCCGCACATTATTCCGGTGGAACGTGATTACCCGGCGACGTACGAGCGCTTTACCTCTATCGGCCCGCTGATGGAGAAAATCGGTAACGGCGGCAAGGGCATCGCCTGGAACACCCAGAGCGAAATGGATCTGCTGCGCAAGCTCAACTACACCAAAGCGGACGGCCCGGCCAAAGGTCAGCCAATGCTGAACACGGCGATTGATGCAGCGGAGATGATCCTCACCCTGGCCCCGGAAACCAACGGTCAGGTGTCGGTGAAGGCCTGGGCGGCGCTGAGTGAGTTTACCGGTCGCGACCATACCCATCTGGCGCTGAACAAGGAAGACGAGAAGATCCGTTTCCGCGACATCCAGGCTCAGCCGCGCAAAATTATCTCCAGCCCGACCTGGTCTGGTCTGGAAGATGAGCATGTCTCCTACAACGCCGGTTACACCAACGTTCACGAGCTGATCCCATGGCGTACGCTGTCCGGTCGTCAGTCCCTGTATCAGGATCATCAGTGGATGCGTGACTTCGGTGAGAGCCTGCTGGTCTACCGTCCGCCGATTGACACCCGCTCCGTGAAAGCCGTGATGGGTGCGAAATCCAACGGTAACCCGGAGAAGGCGCTGAACTTCCTCACGCCGCACCAGAAGTGGGGTATCCACTCTACCTACAGCGACAACCTGCTGATGCTGACCCTGTCACGCGGTGGCCCGATTGTCTGGATGAGTGAAGCGGACGCCAAAGATCTGGGTATCGAAGATAACGACTGGATCGAAGTGTTTAACAGCAACGGTGCCCTGACCGCCCGTGCGGTAGTGAGCCAGCGTGTGCCGGCCGGGATGACCATGATGTACCACGCGCAGGAACGTATCGTGAACCTGCCGGGTTCTGAGATAACGGAACAGCGCGGCGGTATTCATAACTCCGTGACCCGTATTACGCCGAAACCTACCCATATGATCGGCGGCTATGCGCAGCTGGCCTACGGCTTTAACTACTACGGCACCGTAGGATCGAACCGCGATGAGTTCGTGGTGGTACGTAAGATGAAGAACATTAACTGGTTAGACGGTGAAGGTAATGACCAGGTACAGGAGAGCGTAAAATGAAAATTCGTTCACAAGTCGGCATGGTGCTGAATCTGGATAAATGCATCGGCTGTCATACCTGCTCAGTCACCTGTAAAAACGTCTGGACCAGCCGGGAAGGGATGGAGTACGCCTGGTTCAACAACGTGGAAAGCAAGCCGGGCGTCGGCTTCCCGAACGACTGGGAAAACCAGGAGAAATGGAAGGGCGGCTGGATCCGTAAAATCAACGGCAAGCTGGTGCCGCGCATGGGTAACCGGGCAATGCTGCTGGGTAAAATCTTCGCTAACCCGCATCTGCCGGGCATCGACGACTACTACGAGCCGTTTGATTACGATTACCAGAACCTGCATAACGCCCCGGAAGGTAAACACCAGCCGATCGCCCGTCCACGCTCGTTGATCACCGGGAAGCGGTTGGACAAGATCACCAGCGGACCCAACTGGGAAGAGATTCTGGGCGGCGAGTTCGAAAAGCGCGCCAAAGACCAGAACTTCGAGAACATGCAGAAGGCGATGTACGGCCAGTTCGAAAACACCTTCATGATGTATCTGCCGCGCCTGTGCGAGCACTGCCTTAACCCGGCATGTGTCGCCACCTGCCCGAGCGGTGCTATCTACAAGCGTGAAGAAGACGGCATCGTGCTGATCGACCAGGATAAGTGCCGCGGCTGGCGTATGTGTATCACCGGCTGCCCGTACAAAAAAATCTACTTCAACTGGAAGAGCGGCAAGTCTGAGAAGTGCATCTTCTGTTATCCGCGTATCGAAGCCGGGATGCCAACCGTCTGCTCTGAAAGCTGCGTAGGCCGTATCCGTTACCTCGGCGTGCTGCTGTACGACGCAGATGCCATTGAAAACGCGGCAAGCACCGAGAACGAGAAAGATCTCTACCAGCGCCAGCTGGACGTGTTCCTCGATCCGAACGATCCGAAAGTGATTGCCCAGGCGCTGAAAGATGGCATTCCGCAGAGCGTGATCGACGCGGCGCAGCAGTCGCCGGTGTACAAAATGGCGATGGACTGGAAGCTGGCCCTGCCGCTTCACCCGGAATACCGCACCCTGCCGATGGTCTGGTACGTGCCGCCTCTGTCACCCATCCAGTCTGCTGCGGATGCGGGCGAGCTGGGCAGCAACGGCATTCTGCCGGATGTCGAAAGCCTGCGTATCCCGGTTCAGTATCTGGCTAACCTGCTCACCGCGGGTGACACCCAGCCGGTACTGCTGGCCCTGAAACGTATGCTGGCGATGCGCCACTTCAAACGTGCGGAAACCGTTGACGGCGTCATCGATACCCGCGCGCTGGAAGAGGTGGGCTTAAGCGAAGCCCAGGCCCAGGAGATGTACCGCTATCTGGCGATTGCTAACTACGAAGATCGTTTCGTGGTGCCGAGCAGCCACCGTGAGCTGGCCCGTGAAGCCTTCCCGGAAAAAAGCGGCTGTGGCTTTACCTTCGGCGACGGTTGCCACGGTTCAGACAACAAATTCAACCTGTTCAACAGCCGTCGCATTGACGCGATGGATGTGACCAGCAAAACGGAGCCGCACCAATGATTGAACTCGTCATTGTTTCGCGTCTGCTCGAGTACCCGGATGCTGCGCTGGTGCAGCATCAACAGGAACTCTTCGATGCACTCGCGTCATCGGAAAACCTGGATAAAGAGGATGCCCAGACCCTGGGCGTTTTCCTCCGCGATCTGCTTTCCCGGGATCTGCTGGACGTGCAGTCTGACTACAGCCAGCTGTTCGATCGCGGCCGCGCCACGTCGCTGCTGCTGTTCGAACACGTTCACGGTGAATCCCGTGACCGGGGCCAGGCGATGGTGGATCTGATGTCCCAGTACGAGCAGCACGGCCTGCATCTCGACAGCCGCGAGCTGCCGGATCACCTGCCGCTGTACCTGGAATATCTGGCGCAGTTGCCGAAGGAGGAGGCGCTGGGCGGCCTGCAGGATATCGCCCCGATTCTGGCGTTACTGAGCGCGCGCTTACAACAGCGTGAAAGCCGCTATGCGGTGCTGTTCGATCTGCTGGTGAAGTTGGCAAACGCTGTGGTTGACAGTGAAAAAGTGGCGGAAAAAATCGCCGATGAAGCGCGCGACGATACCCCACAGGCGCTGGATGCGGTCTGGGAAGAGGAGCAGGTGAAGTTCTTTGCTGACCAGAGCTGCGGTGAGTCGGAAATTGCCGCTCACCAGCGTCGTTTTGCCGGTGCCGTGGCCCCGCAATATTTGAATATCTCTACCGGAGGACAGCAATAATGCACTTCCTGAATATGTTCTTCTTCGATATCTATCCCTATATCGCGGGTTCGGTCTTCCTGATTGGCAGCTGGCTGCGTTACGACTACGGCCAGTACACCTGGCGTGCCGGCTCCAGCCAGATGCTGGATCGTAAAGGGATGAACATGGCCTCAAACCTGTTCCACTTCGGTATTCTGGGCATCTTTGCCGGTCACTTCCTTGGAATGCTGACCCCGCACTGGATGTATGAATCTTTCCTGCCGATGGACGTGAAGCAGAAGATGGCGATGATTGCGGGCGGCGCCTGCGGCGTGATGACCCTGGTGGGTGGCCTGCTGCTGCTGAAGCGTCGCCTGTTCAGCCCGCGCGTGCGGGCCACCACCACCGGAGCGGATATTCTGATCCTCTCCCTGCTGATGGTGCAGTGTGCGCTGGGTCTGCTGACCATTCCGTTCTCGGCGCAGCATATGGACGGCAGCGAAATGCTGAAGCTGGTAGGGTGGGCCCAGTCCGTGGTCACCTTCCACGGCGGGGCGTCTGAGCATCTGGACGGCGTGGCGTTTGTGTTCCGCGTACACCTGGTGCTGGGGATGACGCTGTTCCTGCTGTTCCCGTTCTCCCGTCTGGTGCATATCTGGAGCGCGCCGGTGGAGTACATGACGCGCAAATACCAGATTGTCCGCGCCCGTCGCTAATCCGCCGCTTTCATCTCAACCCCGCATTGGCGGGGTTTTTTTTCGCCCCAGCCGAGGTTATTACCCGCCGCGGCAAACAGAATCAGCGCTCCGGCCGCCAGTTGAGTAAGGTTAAGCGCGTGACCAAATACCAGGTTGTCGACGACAAGCGCGACTACCGGATAGATAAACGACAGCGATCCGATAATCGGGGTAGGCAGCTTCTGAATGGCGCTGTAGAGCAGTTGATACATCACCCCGGTGTGCACGATGCCCAGCGTCAGTAAAATCGCCCACGGAAAATCGCTGGAGAAGACCGGCATACTGGCCAGCGGCAGCAGCATCACTACGCCGGTTAAGACCTGAATAAACGCGATGTGCTGGGGTGCGATGGTCTTTAATTTACGGGTGATAATGGCGGTGAGGGCATAAAAGAAGGCGGCACCCAGCGCCAGGCCGATCCCCGTCAGCCATTGCGTGCTGTGCCCGCCGGTCAGCTCGCTGGAGAGCAGGATAACCACACCGCCAAAGGCAAGGAACAGCCAGCCCCATTTTACCAGGCTCACCCGTTCGCCCATCAGCATACCCATCAACACCAGCATAAAGGGCTGGGTGTTGTACACCACCGTAGACAGCCCAATGGAGATACGATCGAACGCGGCAAACAGCAGCAGCCAGTTAATGACCAGCGCCACGCCGCCGAGAACGGCCAGCCCGAGCGTGACCCGGGTTAGCGGGCTAAAAGGGCGTTTACTGAAACGAATAAAGAGAAACAGGGCGAGGGCGCCAATCAGACAGCGCCAGAACACCACACCAGTGACCGGTAAACCGGAAAGCAAAACAAACGCGCCGATAGAGCCGGATATCAGCATCGCCAGGCTCATCTGCCAGACGCCTTTTTGAATGTCACGCATCATATACCTCCTGATTAATGTCTCTATTGTTAAAAAACCGTGTCCGGTTTAACAGGGCTGAATTAAGGTAAGAGTCAGGATCTGCTTTTATAAATTAGGTAAATGCTATGGATTACATAATTGATGATATCGACCGCCATATTCTGCGCTGCCTGGTTGAGGACGCGCGAATGTCGCTGAAGGTGTTGAGTGCCCGGGTTGGGCTTACGTCACCCAGTACGGCGGAGCGTTTAAAAAGGCTCGAGGAGCGGGGCATTATTCAGGGCTATAGCGCCCGGGTAAACCTGGCTGCGCTGGGGTATACGCTGCAGGCGCTGGTTCGCGTGCGTCCGTTACCGGGGTTATTGCAGAAGGTGGATAAATACATCCAGCAGATGCCCGAATGTATTGAGAGCGACAAAGTGACCGGCGAGGACTGTTTTGTCATCAGGCTGGTGGTGCGTTCGATTGAGCATCTGGATACGTTGCTGGATGGGCTGGCACAACATGCGCAGTGCAACACGTCGATTGTGAAGCGTTCACCGGTGTCGCGTCGGCTGCCTCCGGTGTAGCGGACACGGCGCGGTTATCATGCCGGGTGGCGGCTTTGCCTTACCCGGCCTACGATCCAGTTTTGTAGCCCCGGTAAGCGCAGCGCCACCGGGGAAAACAGGTGCACGAAATCGAAAGAATATTGGCTTATTTGTGAATTAAGGGATTTAAAGCGATTCGGAAGTGATGGTGGTGGGGGAAGGATTCGAACCTTCGAAGTCGATGACGGCAGATTTACAGTCTGCTCCCTTTGGCCGCTCGGGAACCCCACCAGGGGTAATTCAAATTTTGAGGTAAAGCTGAGAGATGGTGGTGGGGGAAGGATTCGAACCTTCGAAGTCGATGACGGCAGATTTACAGTCTGCTCCCTTTGGCCGCTCGGGAACCCCACCACGGGGTAATGCTTTTACTGGCCTGCTTCCTTGCGGGAAGCGGGGCGCATCATATCAAATGACGCGCCCCTGTAAAGACTTCCTTTGCTAAATTGAATCGTTTGCCTGATTTTTATGCATAAAGCCGCAAAGCTAATCAATTCATTTTATAAAGGATTAAAGAATAATCGTTCTGTTACCGTACACAAAGACGCGCTGGGCCAGCACCTGATACAGCGCGCGGCTTAGCACATTTTTTTCGACGTCGCGGCCGGCACGCATCATATCTTCCGCCGTGTAGGTATGATCGACATGGATTACGTCCTGCATGATGATAGGACCTTCATCCAGATTGTCATTCACGTAGTGGGCCGTTGCACCGATGATTTTCACGCCGCGCTCGTACGCCTGATGATAAGGACGCGCACCAATAAACGCCGGCAGGAACGAGTGGTGAATATTAATAATCTTGTTCGGGAAACGGGCAACGAATGACGGCGTCAGAACGCGCATGTATTTCGCCAGCACCACGTAATCCGGATTATGTGCTTCGATGGCCTGGGCCATGAGATTGTCATGCTCTTCGCGGGTATGACCTTCATGGCTGACCAGCTCAAACGGAATATCAAAACGCTCAACCAGAGTACGCAGCGTCTCGTGGTTACCAATGACAGCGGCGATTTCCACGTCCAGGCCGCCATAGTTGGCTTTCATCAGCAGGTCGCCCAGACAGTGCGCCTCTTTGGTGACCAGAATCACCACACGACGACGCCCGGCAGGCGTCAGTTCGCGCACCGAACCTTCCGGCAGGGCGCCGTCCAGATCGGCAAGCAGCGTGGCGTCATTGAAAATCCCTTCCAGCTCGGTACGCATAAAGAAGCGGCCGGTACGGTGATCAACAAACTCGTTGTTCTGCACGATATTCAGTTCATGTTTGTAACAAATATTGGTAATTCGGGCGATCAGCCCTTTCTGGTCGGGACAAATGGTGCGCAGCACTTTACGTTGTGTTGATTGCATTGCCGGAAAATCCTTTAAGTGTTTGCTGAATTGGTGTCGTCAGGCCTTATTGCCCGCAACACTTTTTAAATTTTTTACCTGAACCACAGGGACAGGGGTCATTACGACCGAACTGCGGACGCGTACCGTCAACATAGTACCACTGTCCGCCTTCCTTTAAGAAACGGGAGCGTTCGATGATGGCGCCTGCTCTACCTTGTTCGGTAAAGCGCGCTACAAAACTGACGAACCCCTCGTTTTCATCCCGGCCCGCTGCTTTTTCGTACTGCGTCAGGCCGAGCCACTGCGTATTTGCAAATCCGGCCTCGATCTCCTGACGAAAATCAGTAGCATGGCAGGATGGATGCCAGGTTTTGATCAGGTAGTCTGCGTCCCGCGTCACAAAAGCGGCATATCGGGAGCGCATAAGTGATGCCGGGTCGGGTGCAACCTGTTCACCAGTAAGATATCGCTGGCAACATAGGCTATAATCGAGAGCGCTACCGCAGGGGCAGAGTTGAGACACGGTTCTTTTCCTGAAAATAAAATATGAATGGCTTACAACGCCAGGGTGGCACTATGTTAACTGAGCGTTTGCAATGACGCTATGCAGGAATCCAGGGGACGCTAAACAGGGCTAATGAGAAAAGTAAAAATTGGACTGGCGTTGGGCTCAGGTGCAGCCCGAGGCTGGTCGCATATTGGTGTGATCAACGCCTTACAACGTTTGGGTATCGAAATTGATATTGTTGCAGGCTGTTCAATAGGTTCGCTGGTGGGGGCCGCCTACTCGTGTGGCAAACTCCCCGAACTGGAAACCTGGGTACGTTCCTTTAGCTACTGGGATGTCCTGCGCCTGATGGATCTCTCCTGGCAACGTGGCGGGTTATTACGTGGTGAACGCGTCTTTAACCGTTTTCGCGAGGTCATGCCCCTGACCGAATTCTCCAGCTGTCAGATGCCTTTCGGCGCGGTGGCGACTAACCTCAGCACCGGCAGAGAGATCTGGTTCACCGAAGGCGATATCCACCTTGCCGTACGTGCCTCCTGCAGTATGCCTGGCCTGATGGCCCCTGTTCCGCATAACGGTTACTGGCTGGTTGACGGCGGCGTTGTTAATCCGGTGCCCATTTCACTGACCCGCGCAATGGGGGCCGATATCGTGATTGCAGTAGACCTCCAGCATGATGCCCACCTGATGCAGCAGGATCTTATGCCGGTTAATACCCAGTCGGATGAGCCCGCGCCAGAAGATCTCGCCTGGCATAAACGCCTGCGAGGACGATTCACGCGAACCACCCGTAAACTGGTCGCTGCGCCTACCGCCATGGAAATCATGACAACGTCAATTCAGGTGCTGGAAAACCGCCTGAAGCGCAACCGAATGGCGGGTGACCCGCCGGATATATTGATCCAACCTTTTTGTCCACAAATTTCAACGCTGGATTTTCATCGCGCAGAGGCGGCCATAACCGCAGGCGCGCAGGCGGTAGAAAAGAAAATGGATGAATTATTACCTTTAGTGCGGGCAACAGCCTGAGCACGCTTTTTTTGATTACTTCAGCAAAATCTGACAGGCGATAGTACCGATAGCATGCCACTATTTAACTATTGTCAGCGCCAGGAGAGACCATGACACAGCCATTAGCCGGGAAACAAATTCTGATAGTTGAAGACGAGCCTGTTTTCCGTTCCTTACTGGATTCATGGCTATCATCGCTGGGCGCGACGACCGCGCTTGCAGGTGATGGAATCGACGCTCTGGAAAAAATGGCGGGCCTCAAGCCCGATTTGATGATTTGCGACATTGCCATGCCGCGAATGAATGGCCTGAAGCTGGTGGAGCATTTACGTAATGCCGGTGACCAGATTCCGATTCTGGTCATTTCCGCGACGGAAAATATGGCTGATATCGCAAAAGCTTTACGTCTGGGTGTACAGGACGTCCTGCTTAAGCCGGTAAAAGACCTGAACCGGTTACGTGAAACCGTACTTGCTTGCCTCTATCCCAATATGTTCAATTCGCGTGTTGAAGAAGAGGAACGACTTTTTCAGGACTGGGATGCGCTGGTAAATAACCCTTCTGCAGCGGCAAAACTGTTACAGGAACTTCAGCCACCAGTGCAACAGACGTTTTCCGGGTGCAAAGTGAATTACCGCCAGCTGATGGCTGCGGATCAACCGGGTCTGGTCCTGGATATCGCACCGTTGTCCGATAACGATCTGGCGTTTTATTGTCTGGATGTTACCCGGGCAGGGGATAATGGCGTGCTGGCGGCGTTATTATTGCGTGCATTATTTAATGGTTTACTCCAGGAACAACTTTCTCATCAGGGTCAGCGCCTGCCTGAGTTAGGTAGCCTTTTGAAACAGGTTAACCAGTTGCTGCGACAAGCCAGTCTGCCTGGACAATTTCCTTTACTGGTCGGTTATTACCACAGCGGCCTGAAAAATTTGATTCTGGTTTCCGCCGGACTTAATGCCACGCTTAATACGGGTGAGCATCATATTCAGGTCAGTAACGGCGTTCCGTTAGGAACCTTAGGAAATACTTATCTCAATCAAATAAGCCACCGCTGCCCCTCATGGCAATGCCAAATTTGGGGTTCAGGCGGACGGTTGCGCTTAATGTTGTCCACAGAATAGTCAGTTGAAATTTAAACGGTAGATAGCTTTACCGTCGTTTTACGGGCAATGCTACTATCGGTGCCTGTTTTCATTCGTATTTATCCTAATTAAGCGGTAGCGCGTCCTTTTCAGACCCGGACTTCATCCACAGGCTGATATACTGAACGCGTTATTAATGCAGACTAAAGTTCAAAACATGAACAGTTCAGGAGAGTTTCAATGGCTGCCGTAAATTCGAAAGTGACAAAGGCCGTTATCCCGGTTGCCGGGTTGGGAACCAGGATGCTGCCGGCAACGAAGGCAATTCCAAAAGAGATGCTGCCACTCGTTGATAAGCCATTAATCCAGTATGTGGTCAACGAATGTATTGCCGCAGGCATTACTGAAATTGTGCTGGTAACGCATTCATCCAAAAACTCTATCGAAAACCATTTCGATACCAGTTTTGAACTTGAAGCCATGCTGGAAAAACGTGTTAAGCGTCAGCTTCTGCAGGAAGTTCAGTCTATTTGCCCGCCGCATGTCACTATTATGCAGGTCCGTCAGGGGCTGGCAAAAGGTCTGGGCCATGCCGTACTGTGTGCTCACCCGGTAGTCGGCAACGAGCCGGTAGCGGTTATTTTACCTGACGTTATTCTCGATGAGTTTGAATCCGATCTCTCCCAGGATAACCTGGCAGAAATGATTAAGCGCTTCGACGAAACGGGCAGCAGCCAGATCATGGTTGAGCCAGTTGAAGACGTTACCGCCTATGGCGTTGTAGACTGCAAAGGCGTTGCCATGAACCCGGGTGACAGCGTGCCAATGGTTGGCGTCGTTGAGAAGCCAAAAGCCGACGTAGCGCCGTCTAATCTCGCTGTAGTAGGGCGTTATGTCCTGAGCGCAGAGATTTGGCCGCTGCTGGCTAAGACGCCTCCTGGTGCCGGTGATGAAATCCAGCTGACCGATGCCATCGACATGCTGATCGAAAAAGAGACCGTTGAAGCTTACCATATGAAAGGTAAAAGCCATGACTGCGGTAATAAACTCGGTTACATGCAGGCATTCGTTGAATATGGTATCCGTCACCAGTCTCTGGGTGAGGAATTTAAAGGCTGGCTGAAAGACACGCTGGGCATTAAAAACTAATACGGCGTTGACGCGCTAAGCAAAAAACCGGTGTTAGCCAGGCTACACCGGTTTTTTTATGACCTTTTTAAGCCGCGTCTTAGCAGGGGCACGAGTATAAACAGGCTTAATCGTTATGACAGCATGTAACAGGATGTCACACTGTATAAAATAGAGGCATAAAAAATCCCGCATTAAGCGGGATTTTTCGGATAATTTACTGACTTATTCCTTAATCAGGAAGTCGTCCAGTTGTTTACCTTGTTCATCCATAGCTTTCTTGATAACAGCTGGAGTACGACCCTGGCCGGTCCAGGTTTTAGATTCGCCGTTCTCATCGATGTAGCTATATTTAGCCGGACGCGCAGCGCGTTTAGCTTTAGTACCGGTTTTAGCGGCAGCCATGCTGTTCAGCAATTCGTTTGGATCAATACCATCGGCGATCAGCATTTCACGATATTGCTGCAGTTTACGCGTACGTTCTTCGATTTCAGCAGCAGCGGCATTTTCTTCTTCGCGACGCTCGTTAACAACGACTTCTAATTTCTCCAGCATTTCTTCAAGCGTTTCCAGAGTACATTCTCTCGCCTGGGCACGGAGAGTACGGATGTTGTTCAGAATTTTAAGTGCTTCGCTCATTGTAGTAATCTCAAACTTATAATGTGGGGGGTTTGTTGAAGTAATAATAGAGGCATAAATTGATATATGCAATAGGTCATAATGTAAGGAATTCAAAAAATACCCAATATTCGACACTATTATTAATTAAGCCAACTTAAATTTGGTAGGGCAAAAGGGGCCCCCGTTATCAAATGATGCGTTGTAAACCTGACGGTGAACTCTTTTTTTGTCTGTAATTTTGTCAGGGTTTATTGTTGCTAAGGATAAATATCAACCTTTCGTATTAGTACTGAAAACACGGTTACCCACGGGAATGGTTAATTATTTCTTAATCCATTTTGGCCCTGTGTAGTCATTAAAATAACAGGTTTTTCCAGAGCTTAGCACGAATATAAAGCCAGCGTATTTCGTCTTTTTCGCATGATCCATCATCATTTATCCTATATCCTGGTGAAGAACAAAACCCGCTGGCGCCCGCGTAAACCGCCTCAGGGCAGGGAAGACCGGACAAAATATGGTACAATCGCGCATCGGTAATAATACACATTGATTAGGGTTTAATGGCCAATGGCACAACTGTATTTCTACTATTCAGCAATGAACGCAGGTAAGTCGACCGCATTACTGCAATCCTCCTACAATTACCAGGAGCGTGGGATGCGGACGGTGGTTTACACCGCTGAAATCGATGACCGTTTTGGCACCGGGAAGGTCAGCTCGCGAATTGGCCTTTCTTCTCCCGCCAGGCTATTTAACCCACAAACCAATCTGCTGGATGAAATTCGAGCAGAATCTGCCGTTCAGGCGGTACACTGCGTGCTGGTAGATGAAAGCCAGTTTTTAACGCGTCAGCAGGTTCATGAGCTTTCCGAAGTCGTTGATGAGCTGGATATTCCGGTGCTCTGTTATGGCCTGCGTACTGATTTTCGCGGTGAGCTATTTATCGGTAGCCAGTATTTGTTAGCCTGGTCTGACAAACTGGTGGAACTGAAAACCATCTGCTTCTGCGGGCGTAAAGCAAGTATGGTGCTGCGTCTTGACCAGGCGGGTAAACCCTATGCGGAAGGCGAGCAGGTGGTCATTGGCGGCAATGAACGCTATGTATCCGTATGCCGCAAGCATTATAAAGAGGCGCTGGTCACCGGCTCTCTGACAGCAATCCAGGACGCCTGTCGTCGCTGATTCTTCTTTTCACTGTATAACAGACATAAAAAAACCCGCCGGAGCGGGTTTTTTATTGAGCGTTTAATTAAGCGCTTTTCTTCGCTTTCTTATCCGCTTTTACCAGTGCTTCTACTGCAGGCGCAGCAACCACACCTTCAGAGTACTCACGGCCGTAGTAGGTATCCAGCAGGATCTGTTTCAGCTCGGCAATCAGTGGGTAGCGCGGGTTCGCACCAGTACACTGGTCATCGAATGCATCTTCAGACAGCTTGTCAACGTGTGCCAGGAAGTCAGCTTCCTGAACGCCTGCTTCACGAATTGACTTAGGAATGCCCAGTTCAGCTTTCAGGCTTTCCAGCCATGCCAGCAGCTTCTCGATCTTCGCTGCAGTGCGGTCACCAGGTGCGCTCAGGCCCAGGTGGTCAGCGATTTCTGCGTAGCGACGGCGAGCCTGTGGACGGTCGTACTGGCTGAATGCAGTCTGCTTAGTTGGGTTATCGTTCGCGTTATAGCGGATAACGTTAGAAATCAGCAGGGCGTTCGCCAGACCGTGAGGAATGTGGAACTGTGAACCCAGCTTGTGCGCCATGGAGTGGCACACGCCCAGGAAGGCGTTAGCAAACGCGATACCGGCGATGGTGGCAGCACTGTGCACACGCTCACGGGCAACCGGGTTTTTAGAGCC
The DNA here is from genome assembly GCF_023639785.1 of Leclercia adecarboxylata. Lineage (NCBI taxonomy): Bacteria > Pseudomonadati > Pseudomonadota > Gammaproteobacteria > Enterobacterales > Enterobacteriaceae > Leclercia > Leclercia adecarboxylata. Next base: position 2,702,823 of record NZ_CP098325.1, on the reverse strand, counting down.
TTCGTTATAAGATGCTGGCAGGTTCTCTTTCAGCAGTTTCAGTGCCTGCAGAGCCTGACCGTCGGAGAACTCGGACGCCAGTACAGAAACATAAGCTTCCAGGGCGTGAGTTACCGCATCCAGACCACCGAATGCACACAGTGATTTCGGCATCTCCATAACCAGGTTGGCATCAACAATCGCCATATCCGGGGTCAGGGCGTAGTCTGCCAGTGGGTATTTCTGACCGGTTGCATCGTCGGTTACTACGGCAAACGGAGTAACTTCAGAACCGGTACCGGAAGTGGTGGTGACGGCGATCATTTTCGCTTTCACGCCCATTTTCGGGAACTTGTAGATACGCTTACGGATATCCATAAAGCGCAGTGCCAGCTCTTCGAAGTGCGTTTCCGGGTGCTCGTACATTACCCACATAATTTTGGCTGCGTCCATTGGGGAGCCGCCGCCCAGCGCGATAATCACGTCTGGTTTGAAGGAGTTTGCCAGCTCTGCGCCTTTACGCACAACGGACAGGGTTGGGTCAGCTTCAACTTCGAAGAACACTTCAGTTTCCACGCCAGCTGCTTTCAGAACAGAGGTGATCTGGTCTGCGTAGCCGTTGTTGAACAGGAAGCGGTCAGTCACGATGAGCGCACGTTTGTGGCCATCAGTAATCACTTCATCCAGCGCGATTGGCAGGGAGCCACGGCGGAAGTAGATAGATTTCGGAAGTTTATGCCACAACATGTTTTCAGCTCGCTTAGCAACGGTTTTCTTGTTGATCAGGTGCTTAGGCCCAACGTTCTCAGAGATGGAGTTACCACCCCATGAACCACAACCCAGAGTCAGGGAAGGCGCGAGTTTGAAGTTGTACAGGTCACCGATACCACCCTGGGAAGCAGGGGTGTTAATCAGGATACGGGCAGTCTTCATCATCTGACCAAAGTGAGCAACACGTTCTGGCTGGTTGTCCTGGTCGGTGTACAGGCAGGAGGTATGACCGATACCGCCCATTGCAACCAGTTTCTCAGCTTTAACGACCGCGTCTTCAAAATCTTTCGCGCGGTACATTGCCAGCGTTGGAGACAGTTTTTCGTGCGCAAACGGCTCGCTTTCGTCAACGATTTTCACTTCGCCAATCAGGATCTTGGTGCTGGCTGGAACGGTGAAACCTGCCAGTTCAGCGATTTTGTACGCTGGCTGACCGACGATGGCAGCGTTCAGTGCGCCATTTTTCAGGATGATGTCCTGAACAGCTTTCAGCTCTTTGCCCTGCAGCAGGTAGCCGCCGTGGCTGGCGAAACGTTCGCGAACGGCATCATATACGGAGTCAACCACAACAACGGACTGCTCAGAAGCACAGATTACGCCGTTATCGAAGGTTTTAGACATCAGTACAGAAGCGACAGCACGTTTGATATCGGCGGTTTCGTCGATAACAACAGGTGTGTTACCCGCACCTACGCCGATTGCTGGTTTACCGGAGCTATAAGCGGCTTTAACCATGCCTGGGCCACCGGTCGCAAGGATCAGGTTGATGTCCGGGTGATGCATCAGGGCGTTAGACAGCTCCACAGAAGGCTGATCGATCCAGCCGATCAGATCTTTTGGTGCACCTGCAGCAATCGCCGCTTGCAGAACGATATCTGCCGCTTTGTTGGTGGCGTCTTTAGCACGTGGGTGTGGAGAGAAAATGATCGCATTACGCGTCTTCAGGCTGATAAGCGATTTGAAGATAGCGGTAGAAGTTGGGTTGGTTGTTGGAACGATACCGCAGATGATGCCGATTGGCTCAGCGATGGTAATGGTACCGAAGGTGTCATCTTCAGACAGAATGCCGCAAGTCTTCTCATCTTTATAGGCGTTGTAGATATACTCAGAAGCAAAGTGGTTTTTGATCACTTTATCTTCGATAATACCCATACCGGATTCGGCAACGGCCATTTTAGCGAGAGGGATTCGAGCATCTGCAGCAGCCAGAGCGGCGGCGCGGAAGATTTTATCAACCTGTTCTTGGGTGAAATTGGCATATTCACGCTGGGCTTTTTTTACGCGCTCTACAAGTGCGTTAAGTTCAGCGACATTAGTAACAGCCATAATGCTCTCCTGATAATGTTAAACTCTTTTAGTAAATCAGCTGCCCGACAACAAATCAGTATAGTCAGCGTCATTGCCACTTGCTTAACTTACGTAAAAACAAGGTGTTAACGTTTTCATCGTTCCCCTGATTTACTAAAAGAGCCTCCTATCAGTAGCCTGGGCTCAGACTCTGAATCTCCCTGGTGGCGTAATCAAGATTACTCACTTCTGAGTACCGAAAATATGATCTGTATCAATTTATCCATAAGCTGATACCTTTCAGCAGGGGTATTTTAGGGCATTTCATCAGATGTTAAATAATTGCAAAACTAATTGAACCATAAGAAGGCATAAAGTACACAAATATTTTACAGTGTAGTACCACCATATTTAGCATTATTGGGATGAAGTCCACGCGCAAAAGGCGTATCTTCTGCGCGGTTATTGTGGTTGCCACATTTTATATTACGATTTGCTTATCAGCGGAGCTAACAGTGAGCCTATCGCTCTTTGATTTTCCAACCTATTTTAAGTTCTTCATTGGTCTGTTCGCGCTGGTGAACCCGGTGGGCATCATCCCGGTCTTCATCAGTATGACCAGCTATCAGACCGCCGTGGCCAGGAATAAAACAAACCTGACGGCAAATTTGTCGGTGGCAATCATCCTGCTGACGTCGCTCTATCTTGGCGATTCAATATTGCAGATTTTTGGCATCTCCATTGATTCGTTCAGAATTGCCGGCGGGATCCTCGTGGTGACAATTGCGATGTCAATGATCAGCGGTAAACTGGGTGAGGACAAACAAAACAAGCAGGAAAAATCAGAAACCGCCATCCGCGAAAGCATCGGCGTGGTACCGCTGGCCCTGCCGTTAATGGCGGGACCGGGGGCGATCAGCTCGACCATTGTATGGGGGACGCGCTACCACAATCTGATGCATTTGCTTGGCTTCTCGGTGGCCATCGCGCTGTTTGCGTTCTGCTGCTGGGGTGTATTCCGTATTGCGCCGTGGCTGGTGCGCCTGCTGGGACAGACGGGTATTAACGTTATCACCCGTATTATGGGGCTGCTGCTGATGGCGTTGGGGATTGAATTTATTGTTACCGGTCTGAAATCAATTTTCCCGGGTTTATTAAGTTAACCATTTCATGCGAAAGAGCGGAGCCTGTGGCTCCGTTTTTTTTGTCATTATCAGCAAATCATATAATGAAAGTTGAAAATCGCTTTAACTATAATAAATTTTATTAATAATTTTGTTTGTTTAGTTTTCAATGGCTTGCCATCCATCACCCTCCTGCACTGGTCACATTCCGCGCAATATGTCTGTTATTTTACTCACACGATACTCTGGGGCTTGCTGCAAGATAACTGAGATGATATTAGTAATTTGCTGAATGATTTAGATGAATGTGCTAAATAATAGACAGTTGTTAATTTTTTGTACAAATAACACCAGATCTCTGGCAACGCCAGGCCGTCATCGACAACACTTTCAACATCCCATTGAATAGCGGTAACTTTTTCCGTTTTTGATGCGCGGCAGGGTAGCCCACAACGTCAGGGTAACTTTCGTAAAAGAGAATTGGTTAACAAATTTGCAAAATGTATTGGCACCTAAGTAAGCCATTTGGTACTTTCCGGCCATTCCATTTTAGTGTAATTCCTTTAGATGAGAATCTTTTTCATTAACGGTTCTGACCTATAAGAATTAATACACGCCTCGACAGGGGAGGCGTGTGACAAATCGACGCAAGGCGGCCAGACGAGCCGCCAGTAATAGTAAAGTCGGTGATAGCAAGAAGTAAAAAAACGCCTGACGGCAGCATAAACTCCTACGTTGTCAGGGAACCCCAAAAAGGGGAATTAAACAGGCTGGTAAAAAACCAGTAATTATAAAGAGTGGAGTATCAACACAATGTCCATCATCACAAAAAAAAGTCTGGTAGCTGCGGGAATTTTATCTGCGCTAATCGCAGGCAACGTTGCAATGGCTGCTGACGTACCTGCTGGGGTTCAACTGGCGGAGAAGCAAACGCTGGTTCGTAACAACGGGGCTGAAGTTCAGTCTCTGGACCCGCACAAAATTGAAGGTGTACCGGAGTCTAACGTTAACCGCGATCTGTTCGAAGGTCTGCTGGTCTCTGACGTTAACGGCCACCCGGTTGCGGGTGTTGCTGAAAAATGGGAAAACAAAGACGGTAAAGTCTGGACCTTCCACCTGCGTAAAGACGCTAAGTGGTCCGATGGTTCCCCGGTTACCGCCCAAGATTTCGTTTATAGCTGGCAGCGCCTGGCGGATCCAAACACCGCCTCGCCGTATGCAAGCTATCTGCAGTATGGCCACATCGCCAATATCGATGACATCATCGCCGGCAAAAAACCGGTTACCGACCTCGGCGTAAAAGCGATCGATGACAATACCTTCGAAGTGACCCTGAGCGAGCCGGTCCCGTATTTCTACAAGCTGCTGGTTCACCCGTCCGTATCCCCGGTTCCGAAAGCCGCGGTTGAGAAATTTGGCGAGAAGTGGACTCAGCCTGCCAATATCGTTACCAACGGTGCATATAAGCTGAAAGCCTGGGTTGTTAACGAACGTATCGACCTCGAGCGTAATACCAACTACTGGGATAACGCGAAAACCGTTATCAATCAGGTTACCTACCTGCCAATCTCGTCTGAAGTGACTGACGTTAACCGCTACCGCAGCGGCGAAATCGACATGACCTATAACAACATGCCGATTGAACTGTTCCAGAAGCTGAAAAAAGAGATCCCAGCTGAAGTACACGTTGACCCGTACCTCTGCACCTATTACTACGAAATTAACAACCAGAAAGCGCCATTCACTGACGTTCGCGTTCGTACCGCCCTGAAGCTGGCCCTGGATCGCGATATCATCGTCAACAAAGTGAAGAACCAGGGCGACCTGCCGGCCTACAGCTACACCCCGCCTTATACCGATGGTGCGAAGCTGACCGAGCCAGAATGGTTCAAAATGACCCAGGAACAGCGAAATGCAGAAGCGAAGAAACTGCTGGCCGAAGCCGGTTATACCGCTGAGAAACCCTTGACCTTTAGCCTGCTGTATAACACCTCCGATCTGCATAAAAAACTGGCTATCGCCGTCTCTTCCATCTGGAAGAAAAACCTCGGTGCCAACGTGAAGCTGGAAAACCAGGAGTGGAAAACCTTCCTGGACAGCCGTCATCAGGGCACCTTTGACGTGGCGCGTGCAGGCTGGTGTGCGGACTATAACGAACCGACCTCCTTCCTGAACACCATGCTGAGCGACAGCTCGAACAACACCGCACACTATAAGAGTGCTGAGTTCGACAAGCTGATCGGCGATACCCTGAAAGCCACTGACGATGCGCAGCGTGCTGACCTGTATGCGAAAGCCGAACAGCAGCTCGATAAAGACTCTGCGATCGTGCCGGTTTACTACTATGTGAACGCCCGTCTGGTTAAACCGTGGGTAGGTGGATATACCGGGAAAGACCCGATGGATAATATCTACGTTAAAAACTTGTATATTATCAAGCATTAATGGCAATGAGTGGGGCGGGCGATGCCTGCCCCACGGTGTCTACTCATCGTAATACTATATAGGCACACGCCAGAAGGTACGGGCAATGTTGAAATTTATCCTACGTCGCTGTCTTGAAGCGATCCCAACGCTATTTATTCTTATAACGATCTCCTTCTTTATGATGCGTCTCGCGCCGGGAAGCCCCTTCACCGGTGAACGTACGCTGCCGCCAGAAGTAATGGCGAATATCGAAGCGAAATATCATTTAAACGATCCTATCTCCACCCAGTATTTCAACTATCTGAAACAGCTGGCCCACGGTGATTTTGGTCCGTCGTTTAAATACAAAGATTATTCCGTAAACGACCTGGTGGCTTCGAGCTTCCCCGTTTCGGCAAAATTAGGCGCCGCGGCATTTTTACTGGCCGTTATTCTTGGCGTGACGGCGGGCGTTATTGCCGCGCTTAATCAAAATACCAAATGGGATTACGCCGTCATGGGGGTGGCAATGACCGGTGTGGTCATACCGAGCTTTGTCGTCGCACCCTTACTGGTCATGATATTTGCTATTACCCTCAAATGGCTGCCCGGCGGCGGCTGGAATGGCGGGGCGCTGCAGTACATGATCCTGCCGATGGTGGCGTTGTCTCTTGCCTATATCGCCAGTATTTCGCGTATTACCCGTGGTTCGATGATTGAAGTGCTGCACTCCAACTTCATCCGCACCGCCCGTGCGAAAGGGCTGCCGATGCGCCGTATCATCTTCCGTCACGCGTTAAAGCCCGCGCTGCTGCCGGTACTCTCGTACCTGGGCCCTGCGTTTGTCGGGATCATCACGGGGTCGATGGTTATCGAAACCATCTATGGTCTGCCGGGTATTGGCCAGCTGTTCGTTAACGGCGCCCTTAACCGCGACTACTCTCTGGTATTGAGTCTGACCATTCTCGTTGGCGCGCTCACCATCTTCTTTAACGCGATCGTCGATGTGCTGTATGCCGTTATCGATCCGAAAATTCGCTACTGACACTGGAGCTCGCCATGATGTTAAGTAAGAAAAACAGCGAGGCGCTGGAAAACTTCAGTGAGAAACTGGAAGTGGAGGGGCGTAGTCTCTGGCAGGATGCCCGCCGTCGCTTTATGCACAACCGAGCTGCGGTTGCCAGTCTCATTGTGCTGGTCATTATCGCCCTGTTTGTGACGCTGGCGCCGATGCTGTCGCAGTTTACCTACTTCGATACCGACTGGGGCATGATGTCCAGCGCGCCGGATACCGAATCGGGTCACTACTTCGGCACCGACTCCTCCGGACGCGACCTGCTGGTACGTGTGGCCATTGGGGGACGTATTTCGTTGATGGTTGGGATCGCAGCGGCCTTCGTTGCGGTAATTCTGGGGACCTTATACGGATCGCTGTCCGGCTATCTCGGCGGCAAAGTCGATTCGGTGATGATGCGTATTCTGGAGATCCTGAACTCCTTCCCGTTTATGTTCTTTGTCATCCTGCTGGTGACCTTCTTCGGTCAGAACATCCTGCTGATCTTCGTGGCTATCGGCATGGTTTCCTGGCTCGATATGGCGCGTATCGTGCGCGGCCAGACCCTCAGCCTGAAGCGCAAAGAGTTTATCGAAGCGGCGCAGGTCGGTGGGGTGTCTACCGGCAATATCGTTGTTCGCCACATCGTGCCGAACGTATTGGGTGTGGTGGTGGTGTATGCCTCCCTGCTGGTGCCGAGCATGATCCTGTTTGAATCTTTCCTGAGCTTCCTCGGCCTGGGTACCCAGGAGCCGCTGAGCAGCTGGGGCGCACTGTTAAGTGATGGCGCCAACTCTATGGAAGTTTCACCCTGGCTGCTGCTGTTCCCGGCGGGATTCCTGGTGGTAACACTGTTTTGTTTCAACTTTATCGGCGATGGCCTGCGTGATGCCCTCGATCCGAAAGACCGTTAAGGAGTGCCGCCATGACTATTATTGAAACGGCATCTGCCCCACAAGCGCATCAGCAGAGTAACCTTCTGCTGGATGTGAAAGATCTGCGCGTCACCTTCAAAACGCCTGATGGCGACGTGACCGCAGTCAACGATCTTAACTTCAGCCTGCGGGCTGGCGAAACCCTGGGTATCGTGGGTGAATCCGGCTCCGGTAAATCCCAGACGGCGTTCGCGCTGATGGGCCTGCTGGCGCAAAACGGTGTTATCGGCGGGTCTGCGCTCTTTAACGGCAAACAGATCCTCAACCTGCCGGAAAATGAGCTGAATAAGCTGCGTGCCGAGCAAATCTCGATGATTTTCCAGGATCCCATGACCTCCCTGAACCCGTACATGCGTGTGGGCGAGCAGCTGATGGAAGTCCTGATGCTGCATAAAGGGTTGGGCAAAGCCGAAGCGTTTGAAGAGTCGGTGAAGATGCTGGATGCGGTAAAAATGCCGGAAGCGCGTAAGCGTATGCGCATGTTCCCGCATGAGTTTTCCGGCGGCATGCGCCAGCGCGTCATGATCGCGATGGCGCTGCTGTGTCGGCCAAAACTGCTGATTGCCGATGAGCCGACCACTGCCCTGGACGTGACCGTGCAGGCGCAGATCATGACCCTGCTGAACGAGCTGAAGCGTGAGTTTAATACCGCCATCATCATGATCACTCACGATCTCGGCGTTGTAGCCGGGATCTGCGACAAGGTACTGGTGATGTATGCCGGTCGTACTATGGAATACGGTAAAGCGCGCGATGTGTTCTACCATCCGGCGCATCCTTATTCTATCGGCCTGCTGAATGCGGTACCGCGTCTCGATGCGGAAGGCGAGTCGCTGCTGACTATCCCTGGAAACCCGCCAAACCTGCTGCGTCTGCCGAAGGGCTGTCCGTTCCAGCCGCGCTGTCCGCACGCGATGGAGATCTGTAACAGCGCTCCGCCGCTGGAAGAGTTTGCCCCAGGCCGTCTGCGCGCCTGCTTTAAGCCGTACGAGGAGCTGGTATGAACGCGACCGACGAAAAAAGAAATGTTCTGCTCGAAATCGCCGATCTGAAGGTGCATTTCGACATCAAGGATGGCAAGCAGTGGTTCTGGCAACCGGCCAAAACCCTGAAAGCGGTGGACGGCGTAACCCTGCGTCTGTACGAAGGGGAAACCCTCGGCGTGGTGGGGGAGTCAGGCTGTGGTAAATCCACTTTCGCCCGTGCCATTATCGGCCTGGTTAAAGCCACCGACGGCAAGGTGGCCTGGCTGGGTAAAGATCTGCTGGGGATGAAACAGGAAGAGTGGCGCGACGTGCGTAGCGACATCCAGATGATTTTCCAGGATCCCCTGGCGTCACTGAACCCGCGTATGACCATCGGGGAGATTATCGCCGAGCCGCTGCGGACCTATCATCCGAAGATGCCGCGTACGGAAGTGCGTGACCGTGTTAAGGCGATGATGATGAAAGTTGGCCTGCTGCCAAACCTCATCAACCGCTACCCGCACGAGTTCTCTGGCGGGCAGTGCCAGCGTATCGGTATTGCCCGCGCGCTGATCCTCGAGCCGAAACTGATTATCTGTGACGAACCGGTCTCCGCCCTGGACGTGTCCATCCAGGCGCAGGTGGTTAACCTGCTGCAAAAGCTGCAGCGTGAGATGGGCCTGTCGCTGATCTTCATCGCTCACGACCTGGCGGTGGTCAAACACATCTCCGATCGCGTCCTGGTGATGTATCTTGGCCATGCGGTTGAGTTGGGCACCTATGATGAGGTGTATCACAACCCGTTACACCCTTACACCAAAGCGCTGATGTCTGCGGTGCCGGTGCCGGATCCTGACCTTGAGCAGAATAAAACGATTCAGCTTCTGGAAGGGGAGCTGCCGTCGCCGATCAATCCGCCGTCAGGCTGCGTATTCCGTACCCGCTGCCCGATTGCCGGGCCGGAGTGCGCCAAAACGCGTCCGGTGCTGGAAGGCAGCTTCCGCCATGCGGTCTCCTGCCTGAAGGTCGATCCGCTCTGAGCAGATGACAGGTAATAAAAAAGGCTGCATTCGCAGCCTTTTTTTATTCACGCCAGAGTATGTGGCACAGCTTGTGGTCTTTCTCGCGACACAGCAGTACGCGGGCAAAAATATCGTTGATCTCACCGCCGTCGGTGTCCGCCAGGCCAATCACCACCTCGGCGAAGAAGTCCGGGTTCAGGTCGTAATCGACATGTTCAGCCCAGTCTTCAGACGGGTCGAACAGCTCGGCGCCGCCACGCTCTTCAAACTGCAGATTGAAGAGAATGACATCAGCCGGATCGAGATTATCGACGGCCAGTTCCAGAAAGATATCGTAGGCCTGCTCGAGCGTTTCGTCTTCGGTCAGGCGATTGTTCAGATCCATTTCCATGATGACTACCTGTTTAACATCGTTTGGCACGTTTTACAGCAACGGACTAAAGAAGTAAAACAGTCGTTCGGTAATTCGCTGCCACAGCGGTCTTTTCATCCACAGCCGGGCGTCCAGCAGGCGCGAGCGTGAGATATAGTCGTCCTGTACCGCGGCCAAATCGCCGCCAAAACCCGCATCGTCGATCACGAGTGTGATCTCAAAGTTGAGCCACAGGCTGCGCATATCCAGGTTCACCGTCCCCACCAGGCTGAGCTCACCATCCACCAGCACGCTCTTGGTGTGCAACAGCCCACCTTCGAACTGGTAAATCTTCACCCCCGCCGCCAGCAGTTCGCTGAAAAACGCCCGGCTGGCCCAGCCGACCAGCACGGAATCATTCTTGCGCGGCAGGATGATACTCACATCGACGCCACGCTGGGCAGCGGTGCAGATAGCGTGCAGCAGATCGTCACTCGGCACGAAATAAGGGGTGGTCATGATCAGGTATTCACGGGCGGAATAGGCTGCAGTCAACAGCGCCTGATGGATCAGATCTTCCGGGAAGCCCGGGCCAGACGCAATGGTGTGGATAGTATGCCCGCTGGCCTGCTCAAACGGCATGATGTTAGCATCCGGCGGTGGCGGCAGAATACGTTTGCCGGTTTCGATTTCCCAGTCGCAGGAGTAGACAATCCCCATCGCGGTGGCAACCGGGCCCTCCATGCGCGCCATCAGATCGATCCACTGGCCCACTCCGGCATCCTGTTTAAAGAAGCGCGGATCGACCATATTCATGCTGCCGGTATAGGCTATGTAGTTGTCAATCAGCACCATTTTGCGGTGCTGACGCAGGTCCATCCTGCGCAGAAACACACGCATCAGATTGACCTTTAAGGCTTCGACCACTTCCACACCCGCATTGCGCATCATCGATGCCCAGTTGCTACGGAAAAAGGTCACGCTCCCGGCAGAGTCAAGCATGAGGCGGCAATGAATACCGCGCCGGGCGGCAGCCATCAAAGATTCGGCTACCTGATCGGCCATGCCGCCCGGTTGCCAGATATAGAACACCATCTCGATGTTATGGCGTGCCAGCTGGATATCGCGGATCAGCGCGTTCATCACGTCATCAGAGGTGGTCATTAATTGCAGCTGATTGCCTTTCACCCCGGCGATGCCCTGGCGCCGTTCGCAGAGCTTAAATAAAGACGCGGCGACGTCACTGTTCTCTTCGGCAAAGATATGTTTGCAGGATTTGAGGTCGTTCAGCCATTTCGCGGTCGAAGGCCACATCGCCCGGGCGCGTTCGGCCCGACGTTTGCCGAGGTGAAGCTCGCCGAAGGATAAATACGCAATAATGCCGACCAGCGGCAGGATAAAAATAATCAACAGCCATGCCATGGCAGAGGGAACGGCTCTGCGTTTCATCAGGATGCGTAACGTCACCCCTGCGATTAACAGCCAGTATCCCAGAATGAGCAGCCAACTCACCACGGTGTAGAAGGTTGTCATAATAAAAAATCCTTTTGAAAGCGTATTGTTATGAGTTTACGCGTCAGGATTTTTCTGGCAAATAAAAACGCCAGATAAAAGCGCTGGTCTGCCGCAGGCAACGGACTATAATGGTCGCTCTGTTTTGTGAAGAGTTGTAAACATGAAGCGCAGTAGAACAGAAGTAGGGCGCTGGCGCATGTTGCGACAGACAGGTCGTCGCAAAGCGCGTTGGCTGGAAGCACAATCCCGCCGTAATATGCGTATCCACGCCATCAGAAAATGCAGTATGAACCGTCATCGCAATGCGTTGCTGTTCGCCGTTCAGGATTACTGAATGATTCAAGGGCACCCTCAGAGGTGCCCGATGTTTTTTTATTATTCGCTATTTCAAAAAGGAGGATGAAGTGTTTGCGGATTTGGGTGTACTCAATTTCTGGACCTATGTTGTCGGGGCTATTTTCATCGTGCTGGTGCCCGGGCCCAATACCTTATTCGTTTTAAAAACCGGTATCGGTCACGGCGTGAAGAAGGGCTATCTGGCCGCGAGCGGCGTATTTATCGGGGACGCGGTGCTGATGTTTCTGGCCTGGGCAGGAGTCGCAGCACTGATCCAGACCACCCCTATGCTTTTTAATATCGTTCGCTATCTTGGGGCATTTTATCTGTTATGGCTGGGGGGCAAGATGCTCTGGTCAGTGATGAGGCATAAACAGCCGGGTGAAGCTGGCGGTCTTGAGCCGGCCAAAACTATCATGAAGCGCTCGCTGGTGCTGAGTATGACCAACCCGAAGGCGATCCTGTTTTATGTCTCGTTCTTTGTGCAGTTTATTGATGTTCAGGCTAAACACACCGGCGTGGCGTTTATGATCCTCGCGGTCACGCTGGAAATCATCAGTTTTGTCTACATGAGCTTCCTGATCTTCTCCGGGGCGTTTGTTACGCGCTACCTGAAAACCAAAAAGAAACTGGCGAAGCTGGGGAACGGGTTGATTGGTTTACTCTTCGTGGGTTTTGCGGCGCGACTGGCCTCGCTGAACTGACAGGAAAAGGCTCCTTTTACGGAGCCTTTTTTTATCCTAGAAAACTTTTTTAAACGGCTTCACCACGACGTTATCATAGACGCCTGCCGCCACATAGGGGTCGTCCTGCGCCCAGGCCTGCGCCGCTTCGAGAGATTCAAACTCGGCAATCACCGTCGAGCCGGTAAATCCTGCCGCACCCGGATCGTTGCTGTCTACGGCAGGCATTGGGCCTGCGGTCAGTAATCTGCCTTCGTCATGCAGCAGTTGTAAGCGCGCCAGATGGGCAGGGCGCACGGAGAGGCGTTTTTCCAGAGAATCAGCAACATCTGCAGCAAAAATCACGTAAAGCACAGCGGAGCTCCTTAACCGATAAAAGTGTGAATTACGTTAAGTGAAAGTGCAGGGGACTGCAATGCAAAGATATCGGTATTGTTAAAACCCTTTTGAAAACGTGCCTTTTTTCGTCAGCTGAACGGTTAATTCGGTCGAAGTTTAACTGGCTTATTGAATATGATTGCTATTTGCATTTAAAATCGAGACCTGGCTTTTTAACTGAAACGATTATGACTTCAATGACCCTTGATTTACCTCGCCGCTTTCCCTGGCCGACGCTGTTGTCCGTCGGAATTCACGGAGCCGTCGTGGCGGGTCTGCTTTACACATCGGTACATCAGGTTATTGAAATGCCAGCGCCCGCGCAGCCGATTTCTGTGACCATGGTAACGCCTGCGGAGCTGGAGCCCGTGCAGGTCGCGCCACCACCGGAACCTGTTGCAGAGCCCGAACCCGAGCCGGAACCGGAACCTGAAATCGTTCCTGAACCGCCAAAAGAAGCGCCTGTGGTGATCCATAAGCCGGAGCCCAAGCCAAAACCGAAGCCGAAGCCGAAACCAAAACCCGTGAAGAAAGTGGAAGAGCGTCCGAAGCGCCAAGAGCGCCCGGTTGAGCCCCGCACCACCCAGCCGGTTGAGCGCACGGCCCCGGCTCGTCCGGTCATGAACTCCACGCCGGCCACCGCGAAGCCGGTTGCTGCGGCTCCGGCAGGTCCACGTGCGTTGAGCCGTAACCAGCCGCAATACCCGGCACGTGCGCAGGCATTACGCATTGAAGGACGTGTTCGGGTGAAATTTGACGTCACCGCCGATGGACGAGTGGATAATGTCCAGATTCTGTCCGCACAGCCGTCGAATATGTTTGAGCGGGAAGTGAAAACCGCCATGCGTAAATGGCGTTATGAAGCCGGTAAGCCGGGCAGCGGGCTGATCGTGAATATTGTATTCCGCCTCAACGGCGGGGCACAGATGGAATAATAAAAAAGCCTCCCGATTGGGAGGCTTTTTTTATACCTGAGGTAACGGGCGAGGTTTACCTTCGCTATCCACCGCCACATAAATAAACAGCGCTTCGGTGGCTTTATACCGCTGGCCGATAGGTTCTGAAGAGACTTTCTTCACCCACACCTCGATATTGATTGATACCGACGTATTTCCACGCTTCACGCAACGCGCGTAACAGCAGACCACATCTCCTACGGCAACAGGACGTAAAAAGGTCATCCCGTCGACCCGGACCGTCACCACGCGGCCGTGCGCAATCTCTTTAGCGAGAATGGCCCCGCCCATATCCATCTGCGACATCAGCCAGCCGCCAAAAATATCGCCGTTCGCATTGGTGTCGGCGGGCATTGCAAGTGTGCGTAAAACCAGTTCACCCTGAGGGGCGTCTTGTGTAGTCATTCTTTTCTCAGCTTATAACGACGTGGCCAGCGCGTGCGTTGCGCTGGCCAAAAAATCAGTTCTTATCGTCTTGCGGCATATGGCGGTAAATATAGATGCCGCTCAGCAGGGTGAAAATCAGTGTCAGTGCGGTCAGACCAAACACCTTGAAATTCACCCAAATATTCTGCGGCAGCCAGAAGGCGATGTAGATATTCGCCAGGCCGCAGAGAATAAAGAACACCGCCCAGGCGATATTCAGGCGCGACCAGACCGTTTGCGGCAGCGCCAGCTCTTTACCCAGCATGCGCTGAATAAGCGGCTTTTTCATGACCCACTGGCTGAACAGCAGCGCACCGGCAAACAGCACGTAGATGACGGTCACTTTCCATTTGATGAACTCATCGTTGTGGAAAAAGACGGTCAGCCCGCCAAAGAAGGCCACCAGCACAAAGGTGATCAGGGCCATTTTTTCAACCTTACGGTAGCGAACCCAGCTGTAAATCAGCACCACCGCGGTGGCGACGATCAGGGCAGTCGTTGCTGCGTAAATGTCATACAGCTTGTAGAAAGCAAAAAAGACGACAAGGGGTAAAAAATCAAGAAACTGCTTCATTCTTCGATTCCATCATCAGCGACGGCCTGCGCGTGATGCCAGGCCATCAGAAAAATTACTGGCGAATTAACGTATACAGGCGGAACAAATAGACGAGCAAGACTGCGGAGATCAGGTTGCTCAGGGTATTCGCCACTACAGCACCAACGTTAGGCGTCAGAACGGCAAGATTGGGTGCAAACAGCAGCAGCAGGGTTTTAGCCAGCAACCAGCTCATTACCGCCGGGGCAACCAGACGCATATTAGACCATGCCAGGCGCATGCTGCTACGCATGGCGACAAAAATGCCCATGCGGTCCTGCACCACCATCACGGGCGCGAAGGCGAGCACAATGGCCAGCAGCACGCCCGGCACCACGACCAGCATAATCCCTAATTGCACCAGCATGGTGGTTAAAAAGATCAGGATAAACAGCTTTGGCAGCAGCGGCGCACTGGCTCCAATGGCCCGCAGTGCGCTGACGCGCTGCCCGGCCGACACCAGCTGGATCATCAGCAGCACGCCGCCGGCCAGAATGGCGTTACCAATCAAGCCTGAAAAGGTGGTGGCCGCCGATGCCCGCAACAGGATCTGCTGCTGCTCCGGCGTCATGTTCTGCACCATCTCAAACAGCCCGACGCTGCTGGCGATCTGATCGCCTTCGCTCAGGCTGGCAATCTGCTCCTCACTCGGCGAAAAGGCATGACCAAGTACCACCGTGATAAATGCGCACAACAAGGCGATCAGTAAAAAGGTAACGAACTGATTGCGGAAAAAATTCCCCGTGTCACGGTAGACAGACTTCGCCGTGATAGACATGCACTCTCCTTGAGTATTGCAGGTGTTAATTAGCGGGCAATTGTACCCTGGATAACCGCACGGTGGCAGTATCAAGCCTTGTATGGAAAAGCATATCTTTGTAAAGCGCCCGTAATCCCTGCTTCCATTTTGCGCGAAGGTTACCCCGCTGGGCTCTGTTTGCCCGAAAAGACAAAATTGATCCAGACCCCTCCTGGCAATTTTTGCCAACGACTCAAAATATTAATTTAGATCAATGAATGTTAAATCTCTGAATTCGATGTGATCTTGGTTAGATCACTATTAATCATTTGTAGGTATATTCCCGTCGCCAGTAAACCATAACGAGGGAATGGATATGAAAAAAGCAGCACTCGCAGCATTGATCCTGAGCACAGTTTCCGGCGGTGCCGTTGCCCACGAAGCGGGCGAGTTTTTCTTCCGCCTGGGGACTGCCACGGTACGTCCTACGGAAGGCTCGGAGAATGTTCTGGGTTTAGGCGGTTTTAACGTTAATAACAATACCCAGGCCGGGATGACGTTCACCTGGATGGCGACCGACAACGTAGGCGTTGAACTGCTGGCGGCCACGCCGTTTCGCCATAAGGTAGGTACGGGGCCAACCGGGGATATCGCCACGGTTCACCATCTGCCGCCCACTCTGATGGCCCAGTGGTATTTCGGTGATGCCGGGAGCAAGGTGCGCCCCTATATCGGTGCCGGGGTCAACTACACCACCTTCTTTGATGAGAAGTTTAACGATACCGGTAAAGCGGCGGGCCTGTCTGATCTGAGTCTGAAGGATTCCTGGGGCATGGCGGGACAGGTGGGGCTGGACTATCTGATTAATCGCGACTGGTTAATCAACGCTTCGGTCTGGTACATGGACATTGATACCGATGTCCGTTTCAAAGCCGGTGGGGAACAGCAAAGTATCAGTACTCGTCTGGATCCATGGGTATTTATGTTTTCGGCGGGATACCGCTTCTGAAAAAAGAAGGCCCCGCAGGGCCTTTTTTTACTTACGACCTAACAGCAGGCCGAGAACAATACCCACCGCACCTGCGGCAATCAGGCCGGTAAGAGGATTATTTTTCACCGCGTCAGTAACATCTGTTACAACGTCACTTGCCTGTGCAGCATATTTGCGCCCGGCACCCTTCAACTGATGTTTTGGTGAATCAACGGCTTCGCCGAACTGCTGCTGCGCAGCGCCAGCGAATTCATCCAGCTTGTTCTTCGCCTTCTCACCAGCATATTGTGCATCATTATCAAGATTGTGGTCTGACATAACGTTCTCCTTTTGTAGTCAATGTAAAGCATAGACTCCGTGGAGAGATGCTGAAGAAAATGGGATTAATACTCAAAAGGTGGCCTGCCACCACCCTGATATTACTTCTGGATCAGATAGCGGATGGTCGGCCCATCCTGCTGAATATCCAGCACGGTATAGCCATGGTTTCTCGCATCCAGCGGGATATTATTGATGGATTGCGGACAGTCGCTTACCACCTCCAGGATCTCGCCCTTTTTCAGCTGCGGCATCGCTTCAAGGGTGGCGACCGCCGGGTAAGGGCAGGGTTCACCCAGCATATCAAGGCGATAGTCGGGTACGATCTCTTTCATGCGGCCTCCTCGCGGATCTCAGTTTTCATGGCAGCGCGACGGAAGAAGCGCTTCTCCTGCGCCAGCACCAGTAAAAAGGCGACCAGCAGCAAAATGTAGGTCACCAGCAGTCCACCCAGTGGACCAAATGTGTTGATAAGGTTCACTTTATCCCAGCTTGTCGCCAGCGCGGGCGATAAATCATCCCAGTAATACGCCAGCAGGGTGGAACCCATAACGTTACCCAGACCGACCCACCAGTAGTGCACCTGGCCTTCGACCGCGCGATACATCCAGCCGGTTTCACACCCACCTGCCAGCACAATCCCGAAGCCAAACAGCAGCCCGCCAATGACGGCATTCGGACCTGCCCACATGATCTTTGGCTCAACGCCCAGCTGGACATAGCTGAAGATCCCGATGGCGCTCACCGCCATCCCGGCGATAATCGCCTTCGCCATCATGGTACGGCCGGTGATCCACATGTCGCGAAACGCTGAGGTAAAGCAGATTTGCGCCCGTTCAATCAGCAGGCCAAAACCGACGCCAAAAAGCATCGCCAGCCCGAGCTTAGGCTGGTCGAGGGCGGTGCAGAGCGCCCAGGCAAGCATGCCGAAGAAGACCAGCATGCCGAGGCGAAAACGACGGCGCGCCTGATCCGGTTTCTGGGTTAACGGCGATGCGGCGCTCACCTTCTGCATTTTGATGGGGATACGGAACAGGGGCAGCAGGGTAAAACGGGCGCCAAAGTACGAGCCCACGGCGGTGGCCAGTGCAAAGAACCAGGCGTGCAGGGAGAACTGTGGGATCCCGGTGAAGAAGGCGGCCAGGTTGCAGCCCATCGCCAGACGGGCGCCAAACCCGGCGATGATGCCGCCGATAATTGCCTGGACGATACGGATCCGGCTGTGCGGCAGGCGCAATTTGACGTTGTTTGCCCACAGCGCCGCCGCAAAACAGCCGCCGAACATGCCGATGATCATCATGCCGTCGATGCGGGTAAGGGGAGTGCCTTCAAGGTGGATCAGTTTGTAGTAACCCCACTCTTCGGTGTGAACGCCTGCCAGCTGCAGCAGTTGTCCGCCCCAGCGGGTAAATTCGCCGGTGACCGCCCAGAACGTGCCGGTGATGCCGAAATAGTAGGTGGAGAGGATACCCGCAGCGATGACCGCAGGAACAGGTGACCAGAACTTAATTAAATAAGTCTGCTTAAAGTCGTGCCATGACATAGTTAAACCTCTGAACTCAGAAGGATTAAGGAGGAAGTTTTATAAGACGGGGGGATAATACGCGTGGATAGTATTTTGGAAAGTGTTAAATGCGTTAAAGCTCGAAGGGATCAATTTATGCGGGAGGCCGTCTGGCAAAACCAGACGGCGATTTTATTATTGCGGACGGGTGGCCGCTTTCATGGCACTGACGAAGGATTTAAGCTCGCTCAACATCTGCTCAGGCTTATCGACATTGTTCTCGATAATTTTGACGATGGCTGAACCGGAAATCGCGCCCGCAGCCCCGGCACCCAGCGCGGCAGAAACCTGCTCAGGCGCCGAAATACCAAAGCCCTGTAGCGGCGGCGCGGCGTTGTATTCCGTCAGCTTTTCAACAAGATGATGCAGCGGCAGGGCGGCTTTGTTTTCCGCGCCCGTCACGCCTGCCCGCGACAGCAGGTAGGTGTAGCCGCGACCGTGGGACGCGATCTGGCGCAGAAGATCGTCGTCGGCGTTAGGCGGACAGATAAAGATCGGCGCGACGTTATGACGCATCGCGGCCTGGCGGAACGGCGCAGACTCCTCAACCGGCACGTCGGCAACCAGCACCGAATCCACCCCCACGCGGGCGCATTCGGCGTAAAACTCGTCGATCCCACGGTTGAAGACCAGGTTAGCGTACATCAGCAGGCCAATCGGAATAGCCGGATATTTCTGACGAATGGTCGCCAGCATCTCGAAGCACTGGCCTGGTGTTACGCCTGCCGCAAAGGCGCGCAGGGTCGCACTCTGGATGGTCGGGCCGTCGGCCAGCGGATCGGAGAAGGGAATGCCCAGCTCCAGCGCGTCGGCACCTGCTTCAATCAGGGCGTCGATAATCTTTAACGACTGCTCTGGAGAGGGGTCGCCCAGCGTCACGAAGGGAACAAATGCGCCTTCCTTGCGGGCTTTAAGTTCAGCAAACACGTGATCGTAACGTTCCATCAGATTTCCCCTCGTGCTTTCAGAATATCGTGAACGGTGAAGATGTCTTTATCACCGCGACCGGAAAGGTTTACCACCAGCAACTGCTCTTTTTCCGGGTTGTCTTTGATCATTTTCAGGGCATGGGCCAGGGCGTGGGAGGACTCCAGCGCCGGGATGATCCCCTCCTTGCGGCACAGGGTTTTAAACGCTTCCAGGGCCTCGTCATCGGTAATAGAGACGTATTCGGCGCGACCGATACTGTTGAGATACGCGTGCTGCGGCCCTACTGACGGGAAGTCGAGCCCGGCAGAGATAGAGTACGACTCTTCGATCTGGCCTTCGTCGGTTTGCATCATCGGTGCTTTCATACCGAAGTAGATCCCCACGCGACCGTGCTTCAGCGGCGCACCGTGTTCGCCGGTTTCGATGCCGTGACCGGCAGGTTCAACGCCAATCAGCCCTACGTTAGTGTCGTCGATAAAGTCGGCAAACATGCCGATGGCGTTAGAGCCACCGCCGACGCAGGCGATCACCGCATCCGGCAGGCGCCCCTCTTTTTCGAGGATCTGCGCTTTGGTCTCTTCCCCGATCATGCGCTGGAATTCACGCACGATGGTCGGGAACGGGTGCGGGCCCGCAGCGGTGCCCAGCATATAGTGGGCGTTTTCATAGTTACCAGACCAGTCGCGCAGCGCTTCGTTGCAGGCATCTTTCAGGGTGGCCGAGCCGCTGTGTACCGGGATCACTTCCGCACCCATCAGACGCATACGGAAGACGTTCGGCGACTGACGCTCAACGTCTTTAGCGCCCATGTAGATACGGCATTTCAGGCCGAGCAGGGCGCTGGCCAAGGCCGACGCCACGCCATGCTGCCCGGCACCGGTTTCGGCGATGATTTCGGTTTTACCCATCCGTTTTGCCAGCAATGCCTGGCCTAATACCTGGTTGGTTTTATGCGCGCCGCCATGAAGCAGATCTTCACGCTTCAAATACAGCGTGGTGTTGGTGCCCGCCGTCAGGTTACGGCATTTAGTCAGGGCCGTCGGACGACCGGCGTAGTTTTTCAGCAGGTCAGTAAACTCAGCCTGGAAGAGTGGATCTTTCTGAGCACTCACAAACGCCTCTTCCAGCTGGCGCAGGGCGGGCATCAGGATCTGCGGCACATACATGCCGCCGAACTCACCAAAATAGGGATTTAATAATGTGGTCATCTTCTCTTCCTTAATATGCACGCAGCGTTTTGAACACCGAAGCCAGTTTGCTGGCATCTTTTATGCCCGGCTGCGACTCAACGCCTGAATTAAAATCGAGACCTGCGCAGCCTGCTCTGGCGGCTTCGACGCAGTTGTCCGGGCTTAAACCGCCGGCGAGCAGGACGTTATCCAGCTTCTCGCCGCTGAGCAGCGACCAGTCGAAACGCTGTCCGGTTCCGCCCTGGCCGTTATCCAGAACATATTTATCAACATGGTTGAGCGTGCGCGGCGGCAGGGTGTCGGCCACGCTCAGGGCTTTCCAGATTTGCACCTGCGGTTTCAGCGTCTGACGCAGGGCATCGATATAACTCTGATCTTCGCTGCCGTGTAGCTGAACGGCGGTGAGAGAGAGTTGCTCTGCCACCTCAGCCACCTTTTCAATGGCGGCATTACGGAATACGCCCACGTACTGTAACGGCGCCGCGGCGATCACCTCCCGCGCCTGCGCGTTGGTAACGTTTCGCGGGGAGGCATCAACAAAGATCAGCCCGCCGTAAATGGCGCCTGCTTCATAAGCCGCGGCGGCATCCTGCGGGCGCGTCAGGCCGCAGACCTTGTTCTCACCCAGCAACACGCGACGTACCGCTGCGCTGAGATCCTCCTGCTCCATCATCGCCGACCCAATCAGGAAGCCGTTGGCGAAGTGGCTCAGCTCGCGGACCTGGGCATAATTGTTGATGCCGGACTCGCTGATGACCGTCACGCCTGCGCCCAGACGCGGCGCCAGCTGGCGGGTGCGGTTCAGGTCGATGGAGAGATCCCGCAGGTCGCGGTTGTTGATGCCGACGACTTTGGCTTCGAGAGCGATGGCACGCTCCAGCTCCTCCTCGTTGCTTACCTCGGTCAGCACGCCCATTTTCAGGCTGTGCGCCACCGCAGCAAGCTGGCGATACTGCTCGTCATCCAGCACCGAGAGCATCAGCAGGCAGGCATCGGCCTGATAAAAACGTGCCAGCCAGATCTGATACGGATCGATAATAAAGTCTTTGCACAAAATCGGCTGCGGCGCGATGCCGCTGACGACAGGCAGAAAATCAAAACTGCCCTGGAAATACTTCTCATCGGTCAGCACCGAAATCGCCGAAGCGTGGTGCTTGTAGATGGCGGCAATCTTCGCCGGGTCGAAATCATCGCGGATCACCCCTTTTGACGGCGAGGCCTTTTTGCACTCCAGGATAAATGCGGTGCGCGCACCCTGCAGGGCATCATAAAAACGACGGCTGCTCGGTACCACGTCATTCTGGAAACTGGCGAGCGGCTGCTGCTGTTTCCGCGCTTCAACCCAGATGGCCTTATCGGCAACGATTTTCGCTAATACGGTCTGCATTGTTTATCCTCTTGCCGCTAGTGCGGTAACCCGGTCGTAGGCTGCGCCAGAGCGCAACACATCAATCACTTTTTGCGCGTTGAGCTGGAGATCTTCTTCGCCGTGCAGACGCATCAGCATGGCGACGTTGGCGGCAACAGCGGCCTCATGCGCTGGCTCACCTTTACCTTGTAACAGGCGCGTCAGAATGTCACGGTTTTCTTCCGGGGTGCCCCCAGCCAGTTGTTCCTGATGATATGGCGTTAAGCCAAAATCTGCCGCTTCAAGCTGGTAGCTTTTGATCTCACCGCTGTTCAGTTCGGCGACCAGGGTCGGTGCATGGAGGGAGACTTCATCCATCCCGCCGCTGTGCACCACCGCCGCACGCTGATAACCCAGCACACGCAGGGTTTCGGCAATCGGCAGCACCAGTTCCGGGCTGTAAACGCCGATCAGCGCCAGGGGAGGGTGTGCCGGGTTAATCAGCGGCCCGAGCACGTTAAACAGCGTGCGGGTTTTCAGCTGCTGACGAACCGGCATCGCATGGCGGAATCCGGTGTGATATTTCGGCGCGAAGAGGAAGCAGACGCCCAGTTCATCCAGCGCGTCGCGGGATTTCTCCGCGTTCATATCCAGATTGATCCCGAAGGCGGCCAGCAGATCCGACGAGCCGGAACGGCTGGAGACGCTGCGGTTACCGTGCTTCGCCACCTTCAACCCGCAGGCCGCAGCGACAAAGGCGCTGGCGGTGGAGATGTTGATGCTGTTGCTGCCGTCACCGCCGGTTCCGACGATATCGGCAAACAGATAGTCCGGGCGCGGGAACGGGGCGGCGTTTTCCAGCAGGGCCGTGGCCGCACCGGCAATCTCCTGCGGTTGCTCACCCCGCACTTTCATGCTCACCAGCGCGGCAGCCAGCTGCTCGGGCTTGAGCTCGCCGCGTACGACGGCGGAGAACAGCTGGTGGCTCTCCTGCTGGCTCAGGGTCTGTGCCTGGTAGAGTTTTTCCAGGATGGGTTGCAGGCTGTTAGTCTGCTCCAGTTTCTGCAGCGCCCAGTTAAGGGTTTGCTCCAGCAGGCGCGCGCCCTGGGAGGTCAGAATGGATTCCGGATGGAACTGCATGCCGCACACCCGGTCTGCGTCGTGACGCACGGCCATGACCATCCCATTGTAATGGGCGTTAATGGTCAGCCCCGCCGGGATATTGCTGCCCACCAGAGAGTGATAGCGCGCCACCGGGAGCGGGTTCATCAGCCCGGCAAACATCGCCTGGCCGTCATGTTCAATGCTGGAGGCTTTTCCGTGCAGGATCTCTCCCGCCTGGCCGACGTAACCGCCGTAGGCCTCAACGATGGCCTGATGCCCCAGACAGATGCCGATGATCGGCAGTTTACCGCGCAGACGGGTCAACAGCTCTGGCATACAGCCCGCTTCACTTGGCGCGCCCGGGCCCGGGGAGAGCATCAGCACCGGGTTTTGCATGGTGGCCAGACGGTCGATTAAGGTCTGAGCCGGAACATGGTTACGGTAAATCACCACGTTGTGGCCGTTAGCACGCAGCTGATCCGCCAGGTTATAGGTAAATGAGTCGATATTATCGAGCAGCAGAATGTCAGCCATCAGAAAATCTCCTGTGCGTGATGGGCAGTCGCAATGGCGCGCAGTACCGCGCGGGCCTTGTTACGGGTTTCGTCAGCTTCAGACTGCGGTACAGAGTCAAGAACGATGCCCGCGCCCGCCTGGACGGTCGCAATTCCTTCTTCGACGTAGGCGGAGCGGATCACGATGCAGGTATCCAGATCGCCGTGGGCCGTGAAGTAGCCTACCGCGCCGCCGTAGCTCCCGCGGCGACGGCCTTCAGCCTGAGCAATCAACTGCATGGCGCGAACTTTCGGCGCACCGCTCAGGGTGCCCATGTTCATGCAGGCCCGGTAGGCGTGCAGCACGTCCAGATCCTGACGCAGCTCGCCCACTACGCGGGAAACCAGATGCATCACGAAGGAGTAACGGTCCACTTTGGTCAAATCAGCCACGTAGCGGCTGCCCGGCGTGCAGATGCGCGCCAGGTCGTTACGGGCCAGGTCAACCAGCATCAGGTGTTCGGACATCTCTTTCTGGTCGGTACGCATCTCCAGCTCAATGCGGCTGTCGAGATCGCGATCCAGCGAACCGTCGGCACGGCGACCGCGCGGGCGGGTACCGGCAATGGGATAGATTTCAATCTGACGGCTGGTGGCATCGTACTTCAGGGAGCTCTCCGGCGAGGCGCCGAACAGCGTAAAATCGTTATCCTGCATAAAGAACATGTACGGGCTGGGGTTGCTCTTCTTCAGCACGTCATAGGCCGCCAGCGGGGAGGGGCAGGGCAGGGAGAAGCGACGGGACGGCACCACCTGGAAAATCTCGCCGGCGCGAATCGCTTTTTGCATCTGGCGAACTACAACACCGTACTCATCATCGGTCTGGCTGACGTCGCAACGCATCTGCTCCACGCGCTGCACCGGCAGCGCTGGGGGGGCTTCATCCATCTGCGCCTGCAGCTGGGCAATGCGCTGCTCCAGACGCTGCTTTTCTGCCAGTAACGGCGTGAACAGGCTGGCCTGAATCCGGGTGTATTTTTTCTGGTGGTCGATCACCAGTAAGGTTTCCGCCAGATAGAAGCAGTAGTCCGGGCAGCGGTTTCCCTGCTCCAGCTCGGGGAGATCTTCAAAACCAGCCACCAGATCATAGGCAAACAGGCCACCAAAGAACATCGCTTCGCGCTCGCTTTCCGGCACATTCACCAGGTTTTGCAGCAGGCGGAAGGCATCGAAGACTGACAGAGAGCAGAGACGGGCATCCTCATCCAGCAGCTGGCTGACCGGCGGGAAGTGCAGGATGCGCTGGTCAGGACGATGTTCATTCTCAATGCCCGCAGGCAGGACATCATCCAGCAGCGACAGCAGGGCCGCACCGTTCTCTGAAAGTGCCTGCAGGGTAACGGTATCGCCCAGAGCGGTAATGCGCAGGGCGCTGTCGACCAGCAGCAGACTTTTCAGATCGTCTTTACTGTCGATATCCGCGGACTCCAGCAGCAGGGTGGCAGGACGCGCGCCGCAAACCTGATGGAACAGGGCTGTGGGGTTGTGGCGATAGGCCGCCTCGCGGGTCAGCAGTTCGAGGTTCGGTTTGGCTGTTTGCATTATGTTGTTCTCTTTATTCTGTTCATAAAAAAGCCCGCTCAGTGGCGGGCCAGGTATCTGTATGCATGACGCAGACGTACGACACTGCCCGACAATCAGGAGGTGCGCCACCAGCTATGCAGAGTGAAATGTGCGGTCATTTTCAGATACCTCGTTGAGTGAACTTGCGTACTAGTTAACTAGTTCGATGGCTTATTGTCAACCCCCCGATTTCAGAATTTCACCACATGCCGTTATTATGGCGGCGCAGATATTGACGAGCAGTGACGGGAGCCGCTTTGAGCGACACGAATTATGCAGTGATTTATGATTTACACAGCCACACTCAGGCCTCTGACGGCCTGCTTACGCCTGAAGAACTGGTCCATCGCGCCCATGAGATGCGCGTGGGCACGCTGGCTATTACCGATCACGATACCACCGAGGCCATTGCCGCTGCGCGGGCGGAAATTGCCCGCAGCGAATTGCCCCTGACCCTGATAACCGGCGTGGAAATCTCCACCGTCTGGGAAAATCATGAGATTCACATTGTCGGGTTGAACATTGATATTGATAACCCGGCTATGCGCGCGTTTCTGGACCAACAAAAGACGCGGCGGGTGCTACGGGCAGAGTTGATCGCCGAACGCCTGGAGAAAGCCCACATCCCCGGCGCGTGGGAAGGGGCCCTGCGGCTGGCGAAAGGCGGGGCGGTGACCCGTGCCCACTTTGCCCGTTTTCTGGTCGAGGCCGGGAAGGCAAATAACATTGCCGATGTCTTTAAAAAATACCTCGCCCGCGGGAAAACCGGATACGTTCCTCCCCAGTGGTGTACAATAGAACAAGCTATTGATGTCATTCATCATTCTGGCGGTAAGGCGGTACTGGCCCATCCGGGGCGGTATAACCTCTCCGCCAAATGGCTGAAACGTCTGCTGGCTTACTTTGCCGAACATGGCGGAGATGCGATGGAAGTCGCCCAGTGTCAGCAGGCACCCAACGAGCGCAGTCAGCTGGCTGAATATGCCCGCCAGTATGGACTCCTTGCCTCCCAGGGCTCTGATTTTCATCAGCCTTGTCCCTGGATAGAGCTGGGACGCAAGCTCTGGTTACCTGCCGGCGTCGAGCCGGTGTGGCAACTCTGGGAGCAGCCAACGCCAATTGAAGAGAGGGTAGTATGAGCCAATTTTTTTATATCCATCCTGACAATCCGCAGCCGCGTTTGATTAATCAGGCCGTGGAGATCGTGCGTAAGGGCGGGGTTATCGTCTATCCAACCGATTCGGGTTACGCGCTGGGCTGTCAAATCGAAGACAAAAGCGCGATGGAGCGTATCTGCCGGATCCGCCACCTTCCTAACGGGCATAACTTTACCCTGATGTGTCGCGATCTTTCCGAGTTGTCGACCTACTCCTACGTGGATAACGTCGCGTTTCGGTTGATCAAAAACAACACCCCGGGCAACTACACCTTCATCCTTAAGGGGACGAAAGAGGTGCCGCGCCGCCTGCTGCAGGAAAAACGCAAAACCATCGGGATGCGTGTGCCCTCTAACCCGATTGCCCAGGCGCTGCTCGAAACACTCGGAGAGCCGATGCTTTCCACCTCGCTGATGCTGCCGGGTAGCGACTTTACCGAATCCGATCCGGATGAGATCAAAGACCGCCTCGAGAAGCAGGTCGATTTGATTATTCACGGCGGCTATCTCGGTCAGCAACCGACTACGGTGATCGATCTAACGGAAGATGCACCGGTTGTGCTGCGTGAAGGGGTCGGTGACGTTAAGCCTTTCTTGTAATAGTGTAATTCCTGTCCTGCGGGGCCATCTTATTAGCAAATACAATGGCCCTGATATTAACGCTTTGATTTTTTTTAGTTATTAAAATCTTATTATTATCTGAAAGCTATTCTTTTGCCGGAATCATCTCATTTTGTCTTAATATGTAAGTGTAGGATAAACGAACACATATTTATAGACAGAGGGCCATTCTATGGCGTTGCGAGGAACACTCATTTTGAATGGGGCGGATTATGTGCCTTTCAATCTGTACGGAGTGGGGGTATTTATGGCTCACTCAGGCTACGGGGCTTACCGAAATAATATGAGCTGTGCTGCTGTTGCAAAACTAGGCCCCATCCCACCCGGAAAATACTGGATTGTTGATCGAAAAGAAGGTAACTATCTTTCTCAAAAGATAACGGAAACACGCGATGAGGCCAATAGATTTTTTGGTCGACGCGCCTTCGGTAAATCGGACTGGTTTGCCTTATGGCGCGACGATTGGGGAATCGACGATGATACCTGGATTGAAGGTGTTAAACGCGGCAACTTCAGATTGCATCCTGGAACAGTTTCAAAGGGATGCATAACTATCGCCAATAATTCTGATTTCGCGATGATCCGCAATGCGCTTTTGAGTACATCACCCATGCAGGTTCCTTGTATGCATTCATTAATGGCGCGAGGATGGGTGGAGGTGGTCGGTGGTGGCTATTATAAAAAAAATTGCGCCTAAAATAGGTAGGTTTATTTATTTCATTTTTTTGTTGATCTGTATAGGTCGCATTCTTCCATTCTCAGAGTTATATATTAATGAGGGTTTTGCAACAAGATGGGCGTTGTTTTTCTATAGAGATGAAGACGCAGATTCTATGTATGATGCTTTTACCGATATAGATTCAGCTATAATGCTGTTCATAGCAATACCTACATATATTTTAACAATGAAGCTAATCAAAAAATTAAGGAATAAATAATATGCCTATCCCTCCATATATGTGGCTGAAAGACGACGGCGGCGCAGATATTAAAGGATCTGTGGACGTTCAGGATCGTGAAGGAAGTATTGAGATAATCGGGTTAAGTCATGGAATTAACCTGCCTGTAGACAGTGCAAACGGTAAAATCACCGGTACACGCCAGCACTCCTCCATGATGATTGAAAAGGAAGTGGATAGCTCCACGCCCTACCTTTATAAAGCAGCATCTACAGGGCAGACGTTGAAAAGTGCAGAGATTAAGTTTTATCACATTAACGATGCAGGGCAAGAAGTCTGCTATTACACAGTGTTGATGGAAAACGTAAAGATTACCGGCGTCAACTGCAGTGTGCCGAACGTTAAGCTTGCGGGCAACGATAAGATGAATCATGTCGAAAGTGTCAGTATTCAATATGAAAAAATCACCTGGCGCATTGTAGACGGTAACATCCAGTTTACTGATGCCTGGAATGAGCGCCCGACAGCCTGAAAAAATCTGACAGTCCGCTCGTTGGACTGACTTCAGCTAATCAGAGCAAGAATAGCGCCGCGCAAAACTTGTTGAATCATTTAGTCTAAAATTCATGTACTATGTGCGGCCATGAATCACTGGGCGAGACGTATTCTCTGCCATTATGTGTGATGTGAAAGCGTTACCGATCATTGAGTTAAGACCATATTGAGCTTAACTCTTTGTTTTGAAAGTATCCCAGACGCCTGTGAAGGCGACACCTGAAGGAAGCTCAATGAGCGAGAAATTACAGAAAGTGCTGGCCCGCGCCGGCCACGGCTCACGCCGTGAAATCGAAACCATTATCGCAGCAGGTCGCGTCAGCGTGGACGGTAAAATCGCCACCCTGGGTGACCGTGTGGACATCGTACCTGGCCTGAAGATCCGTATCGACGGCCACCTGATCTCCGTAAAAGAGTCTGCTGAGCAGATTTGCCGCGTGCTGGCTTACTACAAGCCGGAAGGCGAACTCTGCACCCGCAACGATCCAGAAGGGCGTCCAACCGTGTTTGACCGCCTGCCAAAACTGCGCGGTGCGCGCTGGATCGCGGTAGGTCGTCTGGACGTCAACACCTGCGGTCTGCTGCTGTTCACTACCGATGGTGAACTGGCAAACCGTCTGATGCACCCAAGCCGTGAAGTCGAACGTGAATACGCGGTCCGCGTGTTCGGTGAAGTTGACGACAATAAGATCCGTGAACTGTCCCGCGGCGTGCAGCTTGAAGATGGCCCTGCAGCCTTTAAAACTATTAAGTTCACCGGTGGCGAAGGCATCAACCAGTGGTACAACGTCACCCTGACAGAAGGCCGTAACCGCGAGGTGCGTCGTCTGTGGGAAGCCGTTGGCGTGCAGGTTAGCCGCCTGATCCGCGTGCGTTATGGTGACATCCTTCTGCCGAAAGGCCTGCCTCGTGGCGGCTATACGGAGCTGGATTTAACCCAGACCAACTATCTGCGTGAGCTGGTTGAACTGACGCCGGAAACCACCTCCAAAGTGGCGGTGGAGAAAGATCGTCGTCGCATGAAAGCGAACCAGATCCGCCGGGCGGTTAAACGCCATAGCCAGGTCAGCAGCAATCGCCGCTCTGGCAGCCGTAACAACAACGGTTAAAAATAAAAAACCCGGCATCGCCGGGTTTTTTGTTAGTAGTCGATGCCGATTTGCGCTTTAACGCCGGCATCAAAGGCATGCTTCACCGGTCGTAACTCGCTGACCGTATCCGCCATCTCCATAATATCGCGATGACAACCCCGCCCGGTGATAATGACCGTCTGGTGTGATGGCCGGCTATTTAGCGCCTCAACCACCTCCTGCAACGGTAAATAGTCGTAGGCCACCATATAAGTGATCTCATCCAGCAGAACCATGTTCAGGGCCGGGTCCGCCAGCATACGCTTCGCATGTTCCCACACGGCCAGGCAGGCCGCGGTGTCCGTTTCGCGGTTCTGCGTATCCCAGGTAAAGCCGGTCGCCATGACCTGAAACTCTACTCCATGCGGTTCCAGAAGATTACGTTCGCCGTTTGGCCACTCACCTTTAATGAACTGAATGACGCCCACCTTTAGCCCGTGACCGACGGCGCGCGTTGCCGAGCCAAAAGCCGCGGTGGTTTTACCTTTGCCGTTGCCGGTAAAGACGATAATGATCCCGCGTTCATCCTGCGCTGCGGCAACGCGGGCATCGACCTGATCTTTCAGGCGCTGCTGGCGCTGCTGGTGACGTTCATCATTCATTGCGATATTCCTGGTTTACGGCCGGGTTGGGCATCGAAGGTCATGCCGGTTTTTCGGCGGCTGTCGTCGCCCATCAGCCACAGATAGAGCGGCATGATATCGGCAGGGGTTTTCAGTTTCAGCGGATCTTCGCTCGGAAACGCGCTGGCGCGCATGCTGGTGCGCGTCCCGCCGGGGTTGATGCAGTTCACGCGCAGATGGCGGCTCTGATACTCCTCAGCCAGCACCTGCATCATCCCTTCGGTGGCAAATTTCGAGGCGGCATAAGCGCCCCAGTTCGCCCGGCCCTGGCGTCCCACGCTTGACGAGGTAAATACCAGGGAGCCGGAATCGGACTGCAGTAATAAAGGAAGGAGCGCCTGGGTAAGGAAGAAAGTGCTGTTTACGTTTACCTGCATGACCTGCTGCCAGATCGCCGGATCTTGCTCATCCATTGGGCGGACTTCGCCGAGCAGGCCCGCATTGTGAAGCACGCCGTCCAGACGCGGATACTCAGCGGCGATACGCTCCGCAAGCTCCCGGCAGCTTTCCGGGGTGCAGGTTAAAAGATCGAGGATGTATTCGCGGGTGGGGACACCGCCTTCACTGGCGATGGTCCGGGCGACATCGCGCAGTTTATCTTCATTACGGCCCAGCAGGATAAGGCGCGCACCATGGCGGGCATAGGTCAATGCCGCCTCGCGGCCAATGCCATCGCTGGCCCCCGTGACCAGAATAATACGGTTATTCAGAAGATCTTTTTTAGGTTGATAGTGCAAGGTCACTCCTCTGGCGCGCGTTGGCGCGGCCCATGCTGTGCGGTCTCTTTTCGGCTTTATGCCCGAAAGCGCGGCTGATTACAATCAGTCTACCGGAGAGTTCGCTGTAAAATTAACAATTTGCAAATATTTCATCCACAAATAAACATTTCTGAAGACGGCTCGCAAGGGTATCGTCAGGTGAGAGACGCCTGGTGAAGGCTGTTGTACACTGGGTGAGAAAACAAGTGGTTAAACCAAGGTGGACGCGTGGAATTACTTTCTGAGT
Organism: Leclercia adecarboxylata; assembly: GCF_023639785.1. NCBI lineage: Bacteria > Pseudomonadati > Pseudomonadota > Gammaproteobacteria > Enterobacterales > Enterobacteriaceae > Leclercia > Leclercia adecarboxylata. The sequence goes on along the minus strand of NZ_CP098325.1, from coordinate 2,671,749 downwards.
ACGGATTATTTCTGGCCAAAATTGCGACGGTGGTGATTGCCATTGCGGTGATCGCCGTTCTGATTGTTAACCTTACCCAGCGCAAACGCCAGCGCGGCGAGTTGCGTATTACTCGCTTAAGCGAGCAGTACACTGAGATGAAAGAAGAGATGTCAGTGGCGCTGCTTGATGCACATCAGCAAAAGCTGTGGCACAAAGCACAGAAGAAAAAGCACAAGCTTGAAGCGAAAGCGGCAAAGCAGAAAGCAAAACAGGAGCATCGCCCTGATGTGCCGAAACCGCGGGTCTATGTTCTGGACTTCAAAGGCAGCATGGATGCCCATGAAGTGTCATCCCTGCGTGAAGAAGTGACGGCCGTACTGGCCGTGGCGAGAGCAGAAGATCAGGTTGTGCTGCGTCTTGAAAGTCCGGGTGGGGTAGTGCACGGTTATGGACTGGCCTCCTCTCAGCTGCAACGTCTGCGCGATAAGCAGATCCCGCTGACGGTCGCGGTGGATAAAGTCGCCGCCAGCGGGGGGTACATGATGGCATGCGTGGCCGACAAAATTGTCGCAGCCCCTTTCTCTATTATTGGTTCGATTGGCGTGGTAGCGCAGATCCCGAACTTTAATCGTTTTCTCAAAAATAAAGACATTGATGTAGAGCTTCATACGGCAGGCCAGTACAAACGCACGCTGACTCTGCTGGGTGAAAATACAGAAGAAGGACGGCAGAAGTTTCGTGAAGATCTCAATGAAACCCATCAGCTGTTTAAAGGGTTTGTGAAAGAGATGCGACCTTCCCTGGATATCGACCAGGTGGCCACTGGCGAGCACTGGTACGGTACCCAGGCGCTGGAAAAGGGGCTGGTGGATCAGGTGGGCACCAGCGACGATCTGCTGATATCCCTGATGGAAGGCCGCGAGCTGGTGGGCGTGCGCTATATGCGCCGTAAAAAGTTGATGGATCGCTTTACCAACAGCGCGGCAGAGAGTGCAGATCGCCTGCTGCTACGTTGGTTGCAGCGCGGGCAAAAGCCGCTGCTCTGAATAAAAACGCGAGGCATTTGCCTCGCGTTTTTGCATCAATCAACCAGGTGATACTTTTCTGAGAGCACATGGGCCAGGTATTTGAACATGTTAAATACCGCCGTACTGCGCGGGGTCGGCAAACCCTGCTCGTCCAGGAAGTACTCACCGCTAAACACCAGCACACCGTTGCGCTGCTCAACGCCTGTGGCTTCAATCCCAGCCATGGTGTCGTCATGTTCACGAATGAGTTTATTTGCTTCTGCAAGCAAGGTTACGCGGTCGATTGGTTGGGTAGTTTGCTGCATTATCCACTCCTTAAACAGTGTTATTAGTCTACGCCGCAGCGGTCCCGGGAGCAAATTTTCCCCATTTTTGCGCATGGCGGGCAAGACGGACAGCGCTGGCGCGATTTGCTTTTGCATGCTAATAAAGTTGCGTAACGGATTTTATCAGGTAGAGTGTGCGCTTTCGTCATTCTGGCAACAGATTTGCTTGACATTCGACCTAAATCTCGTCGTGCGGTCACACTGAAGCGAGGAAAATCGCGTCAACTCAACTGCTTATGTGATGTCGATTTTATGACTGAATGGCAGATGGGGTTGATATCCACTGATGGCGTCGCTATATAAATGTCTCGTCGCCAGGGGAAGGTGAACTCACGCGACGTATTCCTGGAAGAAACAAATTAGGTAAAGGTGAATATGGGTAAAGCTCTCGTTATCGTTGAGTCCCCGGCAAAAGCCAAAACGATCAATAAGTATCTGGGTAGTGACTACGTGGTTAAGTCCAGCGTCGGTCATATCCGCGATTTGCCGACCAGTGGCTCAGCCAGGAAGAGCGCCGACTCTACCTCCACCAAAGGGGCCAAAAAGCCTAAAAAGGATGAACGTAGTGCGCTCGTAAATCGCATGGGAGTGAATCCATGGGATAACTGGCAGGCACAGTACGAAGTACTGCCGGGTAAAGAGAAAGTCGTCTCCGAGCTGAAACAGCTGGCGGATAAAGCCGACCACATCTATCTCGCAACCGACCTTGACCGCGAAGGGGAGGCCATTGCATGGCACCTGCGGGAAGTGATCGGGGGCGATGACACACGCTATAGCCGCGTGGTGTTTAACGAAATTACCAAAAACGCGATCCGCCAGGCGTTTGAGAAGCCGGGCGAGCTGAATATCGACCGCGTTAATGCCCAACAGGCACGCCGCTTTATGGACCGCGTCGTGGGGTATATGGTTTCTCCACTGCTGTGGAAAAAGATTGCGCGTGGTCTTTCTGCTGGCCGCGTGCAGTCTGTTGCCGTGCGTCTGGTGGTTGAACGTGAACGCGAAATCAAAGCGTTCGTGCCGGAAGAATTCTGGGAAATTGACGCCAGCGTAACGACGCCTGGTGGCGATACGCTGCCCCTGGAAGTGTCCCATCAGAACGATAAGCCGTTCCGTCCTGAAAACCGCGATCAGACGATGGCCGCGGTGGCGATGCTGGAAAAAGCCCGTTACCAGGTACTGGATCGTGAAGACAAGCCGACCAGCAGCAAGCCTGGCGCGCCTTTCATCACCTCCACGCTGCAGCAGGCGGCCAGCACCCGTCTGGGTTATGGCGTGAAAAAAACCATGATGATGGCTCAGCGTCTGTATGAAGCGGGTTACATCACTTATATGCGTACTGACTCAACCAACCTGAGCCAGGACGCGGTAAACATGGTGCGTGGTTATATTGGCGATAACTTTGGCAAGAAATACCTGCCGGAGAGCGCGAATCAGTACAACAGCAAAGAGAACTCACAGGAAGCGCACGAAGCTATTCGCCCTTCCGACGTCTCTGTGCTGGCGGAATCCCTGAAGGATATGGAAGCCGACGCGCAGAAACTCTATCAGCTGATCTGGCGCCAGTTTGTTGCCTGTCAGATGACGCCTGCGCAGTACGACTCCACCACATTGACCGTGGGTGCCGGTGATTTCCGCCTGAAAGCACGCGGGCGTATCCTGCGTTTCGACGGCTGGACCAAAGTGATGCCTGCGCTGCGTAAGGGTGATGAAGATAAAACCCTGCCAGCGGTCAATACCGGGGATGAACTCACCCTGGTTGAACTGACGCCGGCACAGCACTTCACCAAGCCGCCGGCACGCTTCAGCGAAGCCTCGCTGGTGAAAGAGCTGGAAAAACGCGGTATCGGCCGTCCGTCTACCTATGCCTCGATCATTTCGACCATTCAGGACCGCGGCTATGTGCGGACAGAAAACCGCCGTTTCTATGCTGAGAAAATGGGAGAAATCGTCACCGATCGTCTGGAAGATAACTTCCGCGATTTGATGAACTACGACTTCACCGCGCAGATGGAAAACAGCCTTGACCAGGTGGCTAACCACGAAGCCGAGTGGAAGAAGGTGCTGGACAGCTTCTTCAGCGACTTCACTAAGCAACTGGACAAAGCGGAAAAAGACCCTGAAGAGGGTGGCATGCAGCCGAACCAGATGGTGCTGACCAGCATCGACTGTCCGACCTGCGGCCGTAAGATGGGGATTCGTACCGCCACCACCGGTGTGTTCCTTGGTTGCTCAGGCTATGCGTTATCGCCAAAAGAGCGCTGCAAAACCACTATCAACCTGGTGCCGGAAAATGAAGTGCTGAACGTGCTGGAAGGCGACGATGCGGAAACCAACGCATTGCGCGCTAAACGTCGCTGCGCCAAGTGCGGCACGGCGATGGACAGCTACCTGATTGATCCGAAACGTAAGCTGCACGTCTGTGGTAACAACCCGACCTGTGACGGGTATGAGATCGAAGAGGGCGAGTTCCGCATCAAGGGCTATGACGGTCCGATTGTAGAGTGTGAGAAGTGTGGTTCTGAAATGCACCTGAAGATGGGGCGTTTTGGTAAGTACATGGCCTGCACCAACGACGACTGCAAAAACACGCGTAAGATCCTGCGAAATGGTGAAGTAGCACCGCCGAAGGAAGATCCGGTTCCGCTGCCTGAGCTGCCGTGTGAAAAGTCCGATGCCTACTTTGTTCTGCGTGACGGCGCTGCGGGCGTCTTCCTGGCGGCGAACACTTTCCCGAAATCTCGTGAAACGCGTGCGCCGCTGGTCGAAGAGCTTTACCGCTTCCGCGATCGCCTGGCTGAAAAGCTGCGCTATCTGGCCGATGCCCCTCAGCAGGATCCAGAAGGTAATAAAACCGTGGTGCGTTTTAGCCGTAAAACTAAGCAACAGTACGTTGCTGCTGAAAAAGACGGTAAAGCGACGGGTTGGTCAGCATTTTATGTTGACGGTAAATGGGTTGAAGGTAAAAAATAACCTTTATTTACGGTAAGTTACCCTTAAAGGGCCGGGATTCCGGCCCTTTTTTATTGTCCGTTTATTATTTTTTGTTACGGGCTATACAGCAAAGATATAAATGATATAGTGGTTATAGTTAACCCTTTTCTTATTATCAAATCGTCTTAAGCGATTGCCCGTGTGCGCTAAATCGGATGGTCTGGCATGAAACTACAGCAGCTTCGCTATATCGTTGAGGTGGTCAACCACAACCTTAACGTCTCCTCGACCGCAGAAGGTCTCTATACTTCGCAGCCCGGCATCAGTAAGCAGGTTCGTATGCTGGAAGATGAGCTGGGGATCCAGATTTTTGCCCGCAGTGGTAAACACCTTACTCAGGTTACGCCTGCGGGGCAGGAGATTATTCGTATCGCCCGGGAAGTGCTGTCCAAGGTCGATGCCATTAAATCCGTTGCCGGGGAGCACACCTGGCCTGATAAAGGCTCGTTGTATATCGCCACCACTCACACTCAGGCGCGATACGCGCTGCCAGGCGTCATCAAAGGGTTTATCGAGCGCTATCCTCGCGTGTCCTTGCATATGCACCAGGGCTCACCGACGCAAATTGCCGAGGCGGTATCCAAAGGCAATGCGGATTTCGCCATCGCCACCGAAGCGCTGCATCTGTATGACGATCTGGTGATGCTGCCTTGCTATCACTGGAACCGCTCGATAGTGGTGACGCCGGAGCATCCGTTAGCGGCAAAAACCTCCGTATCCATCGAAGAGCTGGCGCAGTATCCGCTGGTGACTTACACCTTTGGTTTTACGGGCCGTTCGGAACTGGATACCGCCTTCAATCGTGCAGGCCTGACTCCCAGGATTGTCTTCACCGCCACTGACGCCGACGTCATCAAAACCTATGTGCGTCTTGGCCTGGGGGTAGGGGTTATCGCCAGCATGGCAGTGGATCCTGTCGCCGATCCTGATTTAGTGCGTCTGGACACCCAGGGCGTGTTCGGCCACAGCACCACCAAAATTGGTTTCCGTCGCAGCACTTTCCTGCGCAGCTATATGTATGATTTTATTCAACGATTCGCACCGCATCTGACCCGTGACGTGGTTGATACTGCGGTAGCGCTACGTTCCAATGAAGATATCGAAGCGATGTTTAAAGATATCAAGCTGCCGGAAAAATAATAACCTTCGGTATCTTTCCCTCGGGAAAGATACCGTTCTCGCCTGTTGTTCTGAATTAAAACCCCCTCCAGCTTTCTTTTCTTGCCTCAATAACCATAAGGTTACGGCGTTCTTTTGCTGAAACAGTCGTACAAAGCAGACAAAAATAGAAAATAATTAACCGCTACGCAAACTTCACGTTTCATTTATATATTTCCGCTCAAAAGATTAAATATTTGACGCGACAGGATTCGTAAATTCGCTGGATTTTCGACTAAAGTTTCTTTAGGATTTATCTCAACCACGATTACTTATACCAATTGTTTGGTATCCAAATGATAAGCGAAATCGATTGCATGAGGTTAGCGATGCCGCCAGGACGCCACGAGCCGCAAAGGGATCCAGGACTTAAGCGTAAAGCCTGGCTGGCGGTGTTTCTCGGTTCCACCCTGTTTTGGGTAGTGGTGGCCTTTCTGATCTGGAAATTCTGGGGTTAAGTATGGCGATTCAGGGGCGTAGTGAAGCAGTAAAGCCTGTATGTCAGAAACGTGACACGCGTTGCAAAGTCCGTCATGACGAAACAGCGAATGTCCCCGCGTCCTGGAAGCTGTCCGCGCAGCAGCAAGCCTTCATTGATTTGTTCGCAGAAGACGAACCTAAAAAACAATAATTCTTATTATCAGCGTAGCGCGATAATAATCCGATGTACTTTTGTACTCTTTAATAAATACACATCAGCAATACCGAACTGAGGCAACCTCAGCGCAAATGAATAAATAAAGAGTGGTGTCGCAATGATGAATAATATATCCGAAGCTAAATACTGGTCCTGGATGGCCGCGTTTTCCCTCTCGATCCTCTTCTGGTGCCAGCTCATCTGGCTCACCCTACACTGAAGGATGAAAGCCTCGCTCCGGCGGGGCTTTTTGTTTCTCGCTGAATTTGTCTATTTGAGTTGTTATCAAATCGTTACGGTGACGATGTGTTATCTTTAATTACGGCCCTGATCAAAGTCAGGGTATCGCAATCCCGGTAATTAAGGAGGAGCTTATGTCGTTAACCCTACGCGAAGCCAGTAAGGACACATTGCAGGCTGAGAACAAAACCTATCACTACTACAGCCTGCCGCTGGCCGCAAAGGAACTTGGGGATATTGCGCGTTTACCCAAGTCGCTTAAAGTGTTACTGGAAAATCTCCTGCGCTGGCAGGATGAAGTCTCTGTTACGGCTGAAGATATTCATGCCCTTGCCGGATGGTTGCAGAGTGCCCATGCCGACCGGGAGATAGCTTATCGTCCCGCCAGGGTTCTGATGCAGGATTTCACCGGCGTTCCGGCGGTGGTCGATCTGGCCGCGATGCGTGAGGCGGTTAAGCGCCTTGGCGGCGATACCGCCAAAGTCAACCCGCTTTCTCCGGTTGATCTGGTTATCGACCACTCGGTTACCGTCGACCATTTTGGCGACGATGATGCATTTGAAGAGAACGTTCGCCTGGAGATGGAGCGTAACCACGAGCGCTATGTGTTCCTGAAATGGGGCCAGCAGGCATTCAGCCGTTTCAGCGTCGTTCCACCCGGCACCGGCATCTGCCACCAGGTCAACCTGGAGTATCTTGGCAAAGCGGTGTGGAGTGAATTACAGGATAAAGAGTGGGTAGCCTATCCGGACACGCTGGTCGGGACTGACTCACACACCACCATGATCAACGGCCTCGGCGTATTAGGCTGGGGGGTAGGGGGGATCGAAGCCGAAGCGGCAATGCTTGGCCAGCCGGTCTCCATGCTGATCCCGGACGTGGTCGGCTTCAAATTGACCGGCAAGCTCAGCGAGGGGATCACCGCCACCGACCTGGTGCTCACCGTCACCCAGATGCTGCGTAAGCACGGCGTAGTGGGGAAATTTGTCGAATTCTACGGCGACGGGCTCGATTCGCTGCCGCTGGCTGACCGGGCCACTATCGCCAACATGGCACCCGAGTACGGTGCCACCTGCGGTTTCTTCCCGATTGACGGCGTGACGCTGGAATACATGCGCCTGAGCGGGCGCAGCAGCGAGCAGGTCGCGCTGGTAGAGGCCTATGCCAAAGCGCAGGGAATGTGGCGAAATCCGGGCGATGAACCGGTGTTTACCAGCACGCTGGCGCTGGACATGGGCGAAGTTGAAGCCAGCCTCGCCGGGCCTAAACGTCCGCAGGACCGCGTGGCGCTGGCAGATGTGCCGAAAGCCTTTGCCGCCAGCAATGAACTGGAAGTGAATACCGCCCAGAAAGACAGGCGCCCTATTGATTACGTGATGAATGGTCACCAGTACCAGCTCCCGGACGGCGCAGTCGTCATTGCGGCCATCACCTCCTGCACCAACACCTCGAACCCCAGCGTGCTGATGGCGGCCGGGCTGCTGGCGAAAAAAGCCGTTACGTTAGGCCTGAAACGCCAGCCGTGGGTCAAAGCCTCGCTGGCACCCGGCTCTAAAGTCGTCTCCGATTATCTGGCGCAGGCACGACTGACGCCGTATCTGGACGAGCTGGGCTTTAACCTGGTGGGCTACGGTTGTACGACCTGCATTGGTAACTCCGGGCCGCTGCCGGATCCTATCGAGACGGCAATCAAGCAGGGCGATCTCACGGTCGGGGCGGTGCTGTCGGGCAACCGTAACTTTGAAGGACGTATTCACCCGCTGGTCAAAACCAACTGGCTGGCCTCACCGCCGCTGGTGGTAGCGTATGCTCTGGCGGGCAATATGAATATCAATCTGGCAACCGATCCGCTGGGGCACGATCGTAAGGGGGATCCGGTTTATCTGAAGGATATCTGGCCGTCTGCGCAGGAGATTGCCCTTGCGGTTGAAAAAGTCTCAACCGACATGTTCCGCAAAGAGTATGCCGAAGTGTTTGAAGGCACGCCGGAGTGGAAAACCATTGAGGTAGCGCGGTCAGACACCTACAGCTGGCAGGATGATTCTACCTATATCCGCCTGTCACCTTTCTTTGATGACATGCTGGCCCAGCCCAAACCGCTGGAAGATATCCACGGCGCGCGCGTGCTGGCGATCCTTGGCGACTCGGTGACCACCGATCATATCTCCCCGGCGGGCAGTATTAAGGCCGATAGCCCGGCAGGGCGTTATCTCCAGAGCCGTGGCGTGGAGCGTCGTGACTTCAACTCCTACGGTTCGCGTCGCGGGAATCACGAGGTAATGATGCGCGGCACCTTCGCCAACATCCGTATTCGCAACGAGATGGTGCCGGGCGTGGAAGGCGGCATGACCCGCCATCTGCCTGGAACAGAAGTGATCTCCATCTATGATGCGGCAATGAAGTATCAGCAGGAAGGCACTCCGCTGGCGGTGATAGCCGGAAAAGAGTACGGCTCTGGCTCAAGCCGCGACTGGGCGGCAAAAGGGCCACGACTCCTCGGGGTCCGGGTGGTGATCGCCGAGTCGTTCGAGCGCATCCACCGTTCAAACCTGATTGGTATGGGGATTTTACCGCTGGAGTTTCCGCAGGGAGCATCGCGTAAAACGCTGGGGCTGACAGGTGAGGAGCGGATTGATATTGCGGACCTGCAAAATCTGACGCCTGGTGCGACGGTACCGGTCAAACTGACGCGAGCCGACGGGCAGACCGAAGTTGTTAACTGCCGCTGCCGTATTGATACCGCGACGGAGCTGACTTACTACCAGAACGACGGCATTTTGCACTATGTCATTCGTAATATGCTGACTTAAAAAGAAATCAGCCCGGCAGGCATCCTGCTGCCGGGCTGTTATTGTTATTTGTTAAGCAGATGCCCAAGCTTCGCCGCTTTGGTATCCAGATAGTGTGCGTTTTTCGGATTGCGGCCCACAATCAGCGGTACACGTTCTACGATGTTGATCCCGGCTTCGGTCAGGATCTCAACCTTACGCGGGTTGTTGGTCAGCAGGCGCACTTCATCCACGCCCAGCAGCTTGAACATATCCGCGCACAGGGTGAAATCGCGCTCGTCGGCAGCAAAGCCCAGCTGGTGGTTAGCTTCAACGGTGTCGTAGCCCTGATCCTGCAGCGCATATGCGCGGATCTTATTCAGCAGACCGATATTACGGCCCTCCTGACGGTGGTAAAGCAGGATGCCCCGGCCTTCTTCTGCAATATGGGACAGCGCCGCTTCAAGTTGAAAACCACAATCACAGCGGAGACTAAACAGGGCATCACCCGTAAGACACTCGGAATGAACGCGGGCCAGGACCGGCGTCTGCCCGGACGTATCGCCGAACACTAACGCAACGTGATCCTGCCCGGTTGCCAGTTCTTCAAAGCCCACCATCAGGAAATCGCCCCATGGGGTTGGCAGATTGGCTTCTGCCACACGTTTAAGCTGCATGTGATTCTCCAGAAAATGCTGACACGCCTGGTGTCTGTCGCCTGTTCGGCTGTCGGTATTGTCTTATTTTGCCACAAGCTGCGCGGGTTCACCTAATCGCGCCCGGCTTAACGAACGTTAAACGCACAATCCGACATTTTTACGCAGCTGTAATTTTTCGGTTATGATTGTGAGGCTTATCGAAAAAAGGAGACGTCATGCTTTCAATAGCCCGCCGCACGGCGGTTGGCGCAGGGATATTGCTTATTATGCCTGTGGCTTTATGGATATCGGGCTGGCAGTGGCAGCCAGGCGCAAACAGCGGATGGTTGAAAGCGCTGTTCTGGGTAACCGAAACGGTCACCCAACCCTGGGGAATTATCACCCACACGCTCCTGTGCGGCTGGTTTTTGTGGTGCCTGCGTTTTCGTCTGCGAGCCGCCGTTATGCTCTTTGCCATTCTGGCAGGGGTCATTATTCTTGGTCAGGGAGTTAAATCCTGGGTTAAGGATCGGGTGCAGGAGCCGCGTCCGTTTGTGGTCTGGCTGGAAAAAACGCACCATGTCCCGGTCAACGACTTCTACAATTTAAAGCGTAAAGCGCGCGGTGAGCTGGTGAAAGAACAGCTTGCTGAAGAACAGACTATTCCCACTTTTTTACGTAAACACTGGCAGAAAGAGACCGGTTTTGCCTTCCCGTCCGGGCATACCATGTTTGCTGCAAGCTGGGCACTGCTGGGCGTGGGTTTACTGTGGCCGCGTCGGCGTACGCTAACCATCATCATACTGCTGGTCTGGGCTACGGGCGTAATGGGAAGCCGCTTGCTGCTTGGCATGCACTGGCCGCGGGATCTGGTGGTGGCTACCCTGATCTCCTGGCTACTCATCACCTGTGCTACCTGGCTTGCCCAGCGATTCTGTGGCCCGCTCACACCTCCGGCAGAAGAGAAGCGGGAAATTGCTGACAGAGAGCAAGAAAGCTGACTGAGGTTGAAATTCTCATATTTAGCCGCAGATCTGAACGTGGCGCGACGCTTTTTCCGTTTCGCGCTCGTCCTGAAAATGGTAGTTTATAAGGCTGGTTACGCTATGTTGAACACTCTTTATTCGCTCAAACCACATAACGGGAAGTAATGTGAAATATTTACTCATTTTCTTACTGGTGTTGGCGATTTTTGTCATTTCCGTCACATTGGGTGCGCAAAACGATCAACAGGTAACGTTTAATTATCTGCTGGCGCAAGGCGAATATCGGATTTCCAGCCTCCTGGCGGTACTGTTTGCCGCAGGATTTGCGATCGGCTGGCTGATTTGCGGTCTGTTCTGGCTTAAAGTTCGGGTGTCGCTTGCCCGTGCCGAACGTAAAATCAAACGTCTTGAAAACCAAATTGCGCCTCCGACCGACGTTCCGGTAAGTTCAGGTGTGCCGGTAGCGAAGGAATAATCTAAGATGCTGGAGTTGTTGTTTCTGCTTTTGCCTGTAGCCGCAGCCTATGGCTGGTATATGGGCCGCAGAAGTGCGCAACAAACAAAACAGGATGAAGCGAACCGCCTTTCACGCGATTACGTCGCCGGGGTTAACTTCCTCCTGAGCAATCAACAGGATAAAGCCGTCGACCTGTTCCTCGACATGCTGAAAGAAGATACCGGGACCGTTGAGGCCCACCTTACTCTCGGTAATCTGTTCCGCTCCCGTGGCGAAGTTGACCGTGCCATTCGTATCCACCAGACCTTAATGGAAAGCGCCTCATTAACCTACGAGCAGCGTCTGCTGGCCGTGCAGCAGCTTGGCCGCGACTATATGGCCGCCGGGTTGTACGATCGCGCCGAAGAGATGTTCAAACAGCTGGTAGATGAAACCGATTTTCGTATCAGCGCCCTGCAGCAGCTGCTGCAGATTTATCAGGCAACCAGCGAATGGCAGAAAGCCATTGACGTTGCTGAACGTCTGGTGAAACTCGGTAAAGACAAACAGCGCGTTGAAATTGCCCATTTCTACTGTGAACTGGCCCTGCAGCAGATGGGCAACGAAGATATGGACAAGGCGATGGCGCTGCTGCGAAAAGGCGCTACAGCCGATCGCAGCAGCGCGCGCGTCTCCATCATGATGGGACGCGTCTACATGGCGAAAGGGGAATATCAGAAAGCCGTGGAGAGCCTTCTGCGGGTTATCGATCAGGATAAAGAGCTGGTCAGCGAAACCCTGGAGATGCTGCAAACCTGCTATCAGCAGCTGGGTATGGCCGAAGAGTGGGTAGCGTTCCTGCGCCGCTGCGTGGAAGAAAACACCGGTGCCACTGCTGAACTGATGCTGGCGGATGTGGTTCAGGAGCATGAAGGCAGCGACACGGCACAGGTCTATATTACCCGGCAGCTGCAGCGCCATCCGACCATGCGCGTCTTCCACAAGCTGATGGATTACCACCTTAATGATGCGGAAGAGGGGCGCGCCAAAGAGAGCCTGATGGTACTGCGCGACATGGTTGGCGAACAGGTGCGCAGCAAGCCACGCTATCGCTGCCAGAAGTGTGGTTTTACGGCCTATACGCTGTACTGGCACTGTCCGTCCTGCCGTGCCTGGTCCACCATTAAGCCCATTCGCGGCCTCGATGGGCAGTAATTTTTAAAAAAACCTGATATTAGTTACAACATACTAATTGAGGGTTCCCCGGCTGGTACGTGCGCGCTGTGGTCTGGCAGGAATGAAAATGTAACCTGTTAATTTTCGTGATGCGCAGGTAGAATGCACGCCGTTTATCATTCCCGCGCCGATGCGGCGCCCATCGACGAGAAGGTCCGGTCATGACGTCTGTAGCTTCATCTATTTCCCGCGCAGTTACTGAATCTCCTGTTGTTGTCGCTCTGGATTACAATAATCGCGACAATGCCTTAGCGTTCGTTGATCGTATTGACCCGCGCGACTGTCGCCTGAAAATCGGTAAAGAGATGTTCACGCTTTTTGGTCCGCAAATCGTTCGCGACATGCACCAGCGCGGTTTTGATGTCTTTCTTGACCTGAAATTCCACGATATTCCGAATACTACCGCCCATGCGGTCGCTGCTGCGGCCGAGCTGGGCGTCTGGATGGTTAACGTCCATGCTTCCGGTGGCGCGCGCATGATGACTGCGGCCCGCGAAGCCCTGCTTCCTTTCGGGAAAGACGCTCCGTTGCTGATTGCTGTCACCGTGCTTACCAGTATGGAAGCCGGTGACCTGTTGGATCTTGGCATTACGTTGTCACCTGCAGAGCACGCCGAACGCCTGGCACGTTTGACGCATAATTGTGGTCTGGATGGCGTCGTCTGTTCCGCCCAGGAAGCGGTCCGCTTCAAAAGCGCTATCGGCCAGGAATTTAAGCTGGTGACACCGGGTATCCGTCCTGCCGGGAGCGATGCAGGGGATCAGCGACGCATTATGACGCCGGAACAGGCGCTGGCAGCCGGTGTAGACTATATGGTCATTGGCCGACCGGTGACACAGTCAGCGGATCCGGCGCAAACCCTGAAAGCTATCAACGCATCACTTCATAAGGGGGCGTAATGCGCGATACAAACAGTCGTCTGGTCTACTCAACGGACACCGGTCGCATCGATGAGCCAAAAGAAGTTGCAGAGCGGCCTAAAGGCGATGGCATTGTGCGGATTCAACGTCAGACCAGCGGGCGGAAAGGGAAGGGCGTGTGTCTGGTGACAGGAATTGATGCCGACGATGCAACCCTGGCGCAAATTGCCGCTGAACTGAAGAAAAAATGCGGGTGCGGCGGGTCGGTGAAGGATGGCGTAATAGAGATTCAGGGCGACAAGCGGGATCTGATTAAATCCCTGCTGGAAGCCAAAGGGATGAAAGTTAAATTAGCGGGCGGTTAATCCGCTGCAGAAACGAATAAGCCACGGCCTTAGCCGTGGCTTAATATTCTTATATTCAGATAAAGCCAAAACAACGGGGCATTATCAAATAACTGCAGTGGCAACCGGTAAGTTATTTACTTACCTCGTGACCGATAATCCCACCCACCGCGGCACCACCCAGGGTACCCAGTGCGCTACCATCGGTTAACACTGAACCACCGATGGCGCCAGCGCCGGCACCAATCGCGGTATTACGGCTCTGTTTGCTCCAGTTAGAGCAGGCGCTCAGTGACAAAGCCAGCGTGACAGCCAGCATAGCAGCGGATAATTTTTTGCTGTTAATAGACATAACTCATTCTCCTGAAATAGTGATCCATGGAAAGAACTCTACTTAAATAAGTGTAAAACCTTTAAGCCAGTTTTCCATGAAACTGTTCGCGCAGGCGTTACGAAATCACGCAGGTGATAGTCACTTCCTGTTACATCGCTAACATTAATTTTACGTCTTTATGACTGATCCAACAGGTAAATAGTCTTAAAGGAATGGTCGGAATAGTCTCAGAGCGAAGGGCGGGAGAATGACGCCCGAATTCTCGGGCGTTGAAACGGCTTCAGGCAGGTTTTTTGACGATGTCGACGACCAGGCCATCCTGTTGCAGTTTAGTGCTGTGTGCCTCTTTGATGCCTTCGTCGGTAATAACCCGATTGAAGCGGGAGACCGGGCCCATTGTATAGGGGTGAACCGCACCGAATTTTGAGCTGTCGGTAAGGACAATCACCTCGCCGCCTTTTTCCAGCACCGCATTCACCACATCAGAGCGCATCATGTCCCGGCCGGTAAAACCGGTATCAGGCTGCCAGCCGTCGATGCCAATAAAGGCCTTGCTGAAATGGACCTGCTGAACATACTGACGCGTAAGGGGGCCAACCATACTTTCGCTTTTTTTCTGGTAGATACCGCCCAGTAAAATAACCTCGCTGCGCGTCTCCTTAAGAAGATGAGCAATATAGCTGCTCACCGTCACGATGGTGACGTCCTCTTTTTGTTCGGCCAGCGTACGGGCGAGCAGGGCGTTACAGCTGCCGTTTTCGATAAACACCGTTTCGCCATTATTGACCAGAGAAGCGGCAAACTCCGCCAGCTCGCGTTTCAGCGCGTAATTGTTCATCATCCGCGTCTCAACATCTTCGCTGTCCAGTGGGACGGCATAGCCGTGGGCGCGACGAAGGTAACTCATTTTTTCCAGAAGATTGAGATCCTGGCGAATGGTGACCTCAGACACGCCGGTCGCTTTGGCCAAATCAACGACGCTGACTCGACCTGTGTCGATCACCATCTGTAATATTATTTGTTGTCGGGAATTCATAGCATCCATATTAAAACGGCATGGCCGTTAGTTGAAACTGACATACACACGGAAGGCAAAGCGATCGTTAAACTTCCCACGGGGATTTCGGCTGTGCTGCTGCGGGTTCTTTCTGCTCACCTGCCAGAGTCAGTAATTCTGATTTTAATATCTCGAGATTACGAAGAGCAGAGTTCACATCGCCTGCTACCAGAATATCCAGCACAGTATCAATACGTTGCGCCACTTTCAGTGCATCGATATCAGACATAATCTCATCCCTAAATCAAAAGTGAATAAATTCAATGATGCAGAAATTGAAGACAAAAGAGAAGGGAAAAAGTGTGCTAACGAAAGTACATTAATGGTAGTGATAATTTGATGCTTCTTTATACGTATGACTTTGGTAGTGGATTAGTCTAATTCTGCGCGCAAGGCGCTTTTTTCTATGAGGAATTGGACTATGACAATTATCAATCAGGCTACCTGTAAACTGTTCACTGATTCTGCACGATTCACCCAGCTCGCCGGTTATTACGAGGAAGAGAGACGAACCCTGTGGATGATGTTACGGGCTCAGCCGCGCCCCTGCTTCAATCACGCTCTGATAGAGGAGATCATGAACCTGTCGTGGCTGGTCCGCCAGTCCGGTTATGAGGTGGATTTCTGGGTGACCGGTTCGCTGGTACCTGATATGTACAACACCGGTGGCGATTTACGCTTTTTTGTCGATTGCATCGAGAATGGTCGTCGGGAAGCGCTTCGGGCTTATGCCCGCGCCTGTGTGGACTGTGTCCACGCCGCGTCCCGGGGCTTTGATACCGGGGCGATCACCCTGTCGATGGTGGAGGGCAGCGCCCTGGGCGGAGGCTTTGAGGCCGCACTGGCGCACCACTTTTTACTGGCGCAGCGGGATGCACGCTTAGGTTTCCCTGAGATCGCCTTTAATCTCTTCCCCGGCATGGGAGGTTACTCGCTGGTCGCGCGTCGTTCAGGCATGAAGCTGGCGGAGGAGCTTATCTATAAAGGAGAGTCGCACACGGCGGAATGGCACGAGCAACATGGGCTGGTGGACGTGCTGTTTGAACCTGGCCAGGGCTACGTAGCGACGCGAACCTTCATCGACACCTTACAACCTAAATTGAACGGCGTCAGAGCGATGCTGCGTGCCCGTCAGCGCGTTTTACAGCTGCCGCGCAGCGAGCTGATGGATATCACGGAAGATTGGGTGGAAGCGGCGTTCTGCCTGCAACCCAAGGACATCGCTTACATGCAGCGGCTGGTTCTGCTGCAGGATCGCCATACAGCATCCGGCCTGCGTAAAGCCAGTTAACGCGCATTGCGTGACTGATAACGTTTAAACCATCGCTCGAATGCGACAGCGGGCATGGGCCTGGCAAACAGAAAACCCTGTCGTTCGTTGACGCCATTCTTGGTCAGAAAGGCGTCTTCTTTCGCGCTCTCCACCCCTTCAGCAATCACCTGCAAATTCAGCGCCTGAGCGACCGCGACAATTGCGCGCACCAGCGACTGTGAAACCGATTGCTTATGGATATCCCGCACAAACGCCTGGTCGAGCTTAATGGCATCAATGGGAAAACGGGCCAGTTGCGACAGGGAGGAATAACCCGTCCCGAAATCATCAAGGTGGATCTGCGCCCCCAATTTGCTGAACTGCTGGATCACCGACAGCGCCAGCTCTTCGTTTTCAATCAGGCAACTTTCGGTCAGTTCGACATCGATAGGGCAGTACTCAAAATTCAGATCCTTCAGCGCCTGTTTCAGATCGCTGAAAATAGTCTGATCCGCCAGCTGGCGGGCCGAGACGTTAACCGCCACGCGCAGGTTAATCCCCTTATCGCGCCATTTGGCAACCTGGCGGACCACATCGAGCATTACCCAGCGTCCCAGCGGAACGATAAGCCCGGACTCCTCGGCATAGGAGATAAACTCCAGCGGCGGGATCAGCCCGCGCTCCGGCGACTGCCAGCGCACCAGCGCTTCAAGCGTTCTTACTTCGCCGCGCCAGGTAATTTTGGGCTGGTAGTGGATCACCAGTTGATCGTTATCCAGCGCTTTGCGCAGGTTGGTGTCCAGCCACAAATATTCAAAGACGCGCTGATTCATCTCCGGCGAAAATACGCAGAACGTACCGCGGCCGTTCTCTTTTGCGGTATACATCGCGGTATCGGCATTACGGATCACGCTTTCGCGATCGGTGCCGTGCTGAGGAGCCAGTGAAATACCCAGCGAACAGCCGGTATAGACCTCAATTAAGCCAATCCGGAACGGCTGACGCAGCCGGGTGAGGATCCGCGAGGCCATGGCTTCGAGCGCACCCTGTGACGTACCGGTTGCCAGCACGATAAACTCATCGCCGC
Organism: Leclercia adecarboxylata; assembly: GCF_023639785.1. Classification (NCBI taxonomy): domain Bacteria; kingdom Pseudomonadati; phylum Pseudomonadota; class Gammaproteobacteria; order Enterobacterales; family Enterobacteriaceae; genus Leclercia; species Leclercia adecarboxylata. Next base: position 2,654,389 of record NZ_CP098325.1, on the reverse strand, counting down.
CGAGACGCGCCAGCACCTGACCATCCTCCAGGCAGCTGAGGATCGCCAGCGCTACTGCCTGCAGAAGCTGGTCGCCAAACATATGCCCGTAGGCGTCATTCACTTTTTTGAAATTATCGAGATCGAGGTAAACCACGCCCACCTGGCCATCGCCACGCGTGTCGATGGCTTCGCTGATCATGTCGTGAATGGCGTTACGGTTAGGCAGACCGGTAATGGTGTCGGTGTTAGCGAGCACCCGGAGGCGTTCCTGTGCGCGGCGCTCTTCAGTGATATCCGTACCTGAACAGATAAGGAAAATTTCATTTTTCCCGCTGCCGCTGTGCACAAATTTATTACGAAACAGAAATAAACGCTGCCCTTTGCGGGTTTTGATCCAGCGCTCTACCTCATAGGAACTGCCGTCACGAAAAAAACCGCTGATATTGCGCCGGGAGGCGGCGGCCTCGCTGCGGCTCATAAACAGTTTAAAGACGTTCTGGCCGATGACTTCGTGCTCTTTCATGCCGGTATATTCTTCGCTCAGACGGTTAAAGCGTTGAATGTTGCCGTGCCGATCGAGAATAACGATGACCGAGTTGGCCTCAGACACAACCTGTTCGGCAAAAGATAATCCCTGGGCCAGATCCCGGGCGACGGAGGGCGTGTCATTCCACGCGGAGGCGGTGCCGGCCCACTCTTTTTTGGTGATTTTACGGCCCACAAGATGCACCGGCACATCAGTACCGTACAGGGAGAGCGTCATAGTGATGCTGGAGGTGATGACCGTCATCTGGCGAATGCTGTCGGCCTGATCGTCAGTCAGCGCCACAACCTGAGTGGTATCAGCGCTTTCGCTGGCCGCAAGATGGAGCGCATTACTGTCCGCCGTCAGTCGCCACCAGGGACTGTGGGTGCCCATGTAACGAAACAGCAAATTTTGCTCCAGATCGTCAATCATGCTCTCTCCCAGGCGCACTTAATTGCACACATCGTGCATTTTCAGTCGGTTTTATCGCGATTACCTGGCGGTAATCCCGAGCTAAACTTATTGTTTTTTCCCAGTATTCTTATATTAGAACGAGAATAGCGAAAAAGGATACTGACGAATGAATATTCCGGTCACAGCCTACGACGTCAAGCACGCTGACGTTAATAAGTGTGATCGCTTTTAGAAATTTGTGGGGGAAACAGGTAAGGAAAAATGATGAATTTGAGGTGAGTTCAAAAATAAAAAGTCGGTTCACCCACGAGAGATGAACCGACCTTTAAGCAGACAACAATCAGACAGCAGGGCGGGCGATGACGCTGCGCGTTTCCATACGTACTTCAGCGATAGTCACGTCGATAACTTCGGTCACTTTATACGCCACTTCGCCTTTGATCTGCACGGTGCCGTTTTCCTGGCTGCAGACCAGCTCGTCACGCACGGCGTGAAGGAACGGTGCTGGAATGAAGGCCACGGCGCCATTATCCACCAGACGCACGCGCATGCCGCCACGGCTGATATCGATGATCTCAGCTGCAAAACGGGTGTCTGTCCCGGCTTTGTCTTTCAGGAAGCGGGCATACAGCCAGTCGCCGACATCACGTTCTGCCATGCGGTTCAGGCGACGGCGCTCGGCCATCTGCACCGTGGCGTCGTCCTGCGGGCGGGCAATGGTTTCGCCTTTGACGATCGCTTTTAGCAGACGGTGGTTGACCATGTCGCCGTACTTACGGATCGGTGACGTCCAGGTGGCGTAGGCTTCCAGACCCAGACCAAAGTGCGGGCCAGGTTCCGTGCTGATCTCAGCGAAAGACTGGAAACGGCGAATGCGGCTGTCGAGGAAACCAGACGGCTGCGCATCCAGTTCCCGGCGCAGCTTGCAGAAACCGTTCAGGGTCAGGACTTCCTGCGGATCCACATGCACGTCGTGGGTTTTCAGCAGGGCCGCCAGAGCTTCGCTGTTGGCAGGATCGAAACCGGTGTGCACGTTATAGATGCCAAATCCAAGCTTGTCGCGCAGGACGCGGGCCGCACAGATGTTGGCCGCAATCATTGACTCTTCAACGATACGGTTAGCAATGCGACGTGGCTCGGCAACGATATTCAGCACTTCGCCTTTCTCACCGAGAATAAAGCGATAGTCAGGGCGATCCTTAAATACCAGTGCATGGGTCTGACGCCATTCACTGCGGCTCAGGCATACGCGATGCAGCAGACGGATCTGGTCGGCGATGGCCTCATTTTCTGGCTGCCAGGTGCCGCTATTTTCCAGCCAGTCCGACACCTCGTCGTAGACCAGCTTGGCTTTCGACTCGATAAGCGCGGCAAAGAATTCAATATTTTCTTCAATCGTGCCGTCGGCGGCGATGGTCATGCGGCAGGCCAGAACCGGACGCACTTCGTTAGCGCGCAGCGAGCATAAATTATCAGACAGCTCGCGCGGCAGCATCGGGATGTTGAAGCCCGGCAGATAGTTGGTAAAGGCACGGATTTTGGCCGCTTTATCCAGCGGGGTACCTTCGGCGATCCAGGCAGTAGGATCGGCAATCGCCACCGTTAACAGCAGTTTGCCGTCAGCCTGCTCTTCGACATACAGCGCATCGTCCATATCTTCGGTGCTGGCGCTGTCGATAGTGACAAAATTCAGGGCGGTCAGATCGCGACGCTCAAGACCTTCGTCCAGCATATCCGTCGCGGCACCTTCAGGCGCCTCTTTTTCCAGGTTATGGCGTGCAAGAGTGACCCACCATGGCACGAAATGGTCGTCGCCGAAGGTAATAAACTGGGTCAGTTCAGCATAGAAACCGCGATCGCCCTTCAGAGGATGACGGCGCATTTCTGCCACGGCCCAGTCACCCTCTTTGAAATCATGGGTCACGCCACGCTCAGCGCGGCAAGGGATAGCGTCTTTCAGCAGGGGATGGTCCGGAACGATGGACAGACGATCGTCTTTTCTCAACACCTTACCCACAAAACGGGTCAGGAAGGGTTCAATTAATTCTTCAGGCTCGGCGGATTCACGATCCTTTTCGCTATGGATCACGGCCGTAATACGATCGCCGTGCATCACCTTCTTCATCTGCGGAGGCGGAATGAAGTAACTTTTCTGCGCATCGACTTCAAGGAAGCCAAAGCCTTTTTCCGTGGCTTTTACGACCCCTTCTGCACGCGGCGTCTGGGAATGCAGTTGCTGTTTAAGCTGCGCTAGCAGCGGGTTGTCCTGGAGCATAGTGATCTATTTTCGTAGCCATATGAGCGGCTGACAGTTTTACGCGAATCTCACTGTTACAGCAAGCGCTCTTTGGGTCATTAGTGTGGTTATTCGCCTCTGCCAACGGCGATTTTCAGACGGTTCAGCCAGCCGCAAAAAGCGCTCCAGGTAAGCAGGTTGATGGCCTGAACCTGCTGCTGCCCGTCATTTGTCAGCGGGGTAAATTGCGCGGCGCTGAACCGATCCGGTGAACGCGCCAGCTGCTCTGCGGCCCGCATTATCACCTCATCGTCTTTATATTCAGCATGAATACCACTGATGAGAATTTCACCGGTTTGATCGAGGATTGCCGGTTCATGGCACAGCACTGGCGTAAGGTGCTGCAGTAGCGGCTCGTTCTGCCAGCGTTCAAGCGATGCCAGCTGTTGTGGGCTGGCCTGACATCGCTCGACGCCCGGTACAGCGGGTTGCCAGGAGTTCAAATCGTTATCATCGGGCAGGGCGTGGGGCTGAATAGGGTGTCCCGGCAGCCAGCGGACAGGGTGGCCGAGCAGAGCCTGGAAGACCGCCACGACTCGCGCCTGAAAGCCGACAAAACCAATAATCTGGTTAATGGTCACAATGTCATATACCGTCAGGCCCACGTCATCCAGACCCTGCTGCGCTTTGCTGTCGATCACGTCCGGCGAGCAGGCAAGCTGGCGGGCATACTGGGTGATCTGGGCGAGGCGGCGATTGCTTTCACGGGAGGAGTCAGGGCCGGGGAGCGGGGCGAGGAGGGCAGCGTAGTGGTTACACAGACGCTGCACGCCGCAGACCTGCGCCACCGTCAGGGCGGTGCTGAAACGGTCATACGCGCTTAACGTGCGCAGCCGGGTAACTGCCACAGAACGCGGGAAAAAGAGGTCGCACAGCGCCCGTGCCGGGGTTAACCAGCGCTCACAGGCTGCCAGCAACGTTGCGGGTAAAGTGAGGTTCAGCAAAAAACGATCCGCGACCTGTGCGGCTTCGGGAACCAAAGGCAGGACTTCCGTCGGGCTGCTACTGGACTGGGTCTCATGATACCAGTGGCCTTTGCCAGAAATACGGCGTTGTTCCATGTGCGTTCCTTGATCTCAAAATAGCGATCAATATCCTGGCGTAAGGAGGATAAGCGGAAAAATATTGTTAGGTGATAACAAATAGCGGAACGGAATAACGCGGGAAAAGCGGGGTGGGCGGGGCGGCAAACCTTCCCGCCGGAGCGGGAAGGTAACGAACTTATTTAATTTCCAGCTCGTTCATTGCAGCGATGTTGAAACCGCCGTCAACGTGAACCACTTCACCGGAGATGCCAGCAGAGAGGTCAGAGCACAGGAATGCCGCGGAGTTACCCACGTCTTCGATGGTCACGGTGCGACGAATTGGGGTTACCGCTTCGCAGTGTGCCAGCATTTTACGGAAATCTTTGATGCCGGAAGCCGCCAGAGTACGGATTGGACCCGCAGAGATACCGTTCACGCGCACGCCTTCAGGACCCATTGCGTTCGCCATGTAGCGTACGTTTGCTTCCAGAGACGCTTTAGCCAGACCCATTACGTTGTAGTTAGGGATTGCGCGCTCAGCACCCAGGTAGGACAGGGTCAGCAGGGCAGCGCCTGGGTTCAGCATGGAGCGGCAGGATTTTGCCATCGCGACAAAGCTGTAGGAGCTGATGTCGTGTGCGATTTTGAAGCCTTCACGGGTGACGGCATTCACGTAGTCACCGTCCAGCTGGTCGCCCGGTGCAAAGCCGATGGAGTGAACGAAACCGTCAAATTTCGGCCAGGTTTTTGCCAGCTCAGCGAACATGCCATCGATGCTTTCATCTTGAGCAACGTCGCATTCCAGAACAATGCTGGAACCCAGCTGCGCGGCAAACTCTTCTACGCGGCCTTTCAGCTTGTCGTTCTGGTAGGTGAATGCCAGCTCAGCGCCTTCGCGATGCATAGCCTGTGCGATGCCGTATGCGATGGACAGTTTGCTGGCAACGCCAGTGACCAGAATACGCTTACCGGAAAGAAAACCCATAGCTCTTAATCCTTATATTCATTGTTGTGGCGGTTGTCATCTGATGGGACAACCGTCGTTAAAACGCGGCGATAATAGCATGTGTCGCGTGCAGTGTTAATCCGACCACTCCATACGGGGCAGGTCAGCGATCTTTTCGCCAGGCATCAGCGGTCAAGGCTTCGCCAAAATGGCCGGCAATCAAACGTTTGGTCAGATCGTGAAGCGGTGCGGCCAGCACCGACGCGGTACTGCCGCGCTCCACCACTGAGCCTTCATGCATCACCAGCACCTGATCGCTGATGTGCTTCATCATCCCCAGATGCTGGGTCACGTAGATATATGAGATACCCTGTTTTTCCTGCAACTCCAGCATCAGATTGATTAACTGTGAACGCATCGACATATCCAGCGAGGCCAGCGCTTCGTCGGCGATGATCACTTTTGGGCGCAGGATCAGTGCCCGGGCAAGGCCCAGACGCTGCTTCTGCCCTGGTGCCAGCATATGCGGATAATAGCTCACGTGATCCGGCAGCAGCCCAACCATTCGCAGGGTTTCAATAATCTGCTTACGCCGCGCCTCCGGCTCAAGGTCGGTATTCAGGCGGAGCGGAAAATCGAGGATCTGTGAGATACGCTGGCGCGGATTTAGCGACGTCGACGGATCCTGAAAAATCATTCTGATCCGTTGGCTGCGGAACGAGTAGTCGCCAAACTTGAGCAAATGGTCGTCAATCAGGACCTCGCCATCGGAGGGCTCGATCATCCCGGCCAGCATTTTTGCCAGCGTCGATTTTCCGGAGCCGTTCTCACCGATGATCGCCAGGGTCTGCTTTTCGCGCAGGGTAAAGCTCAGCGGCTTTACGGCCTCGACGGTCTGGCGGTGGAATAAGCCGGTGCGATAGCGAAAGGTCTTACTCAGATTGCGCACTTCCAGCAGGGTTTCGACCATGTCACTCTCTCTCCATGTTCAGCGGGAAATGGCAGGCATACAGATGGTTCCTCGCCCCGGTCAGGCGTGGGGTTTCGATGCATTTACGCTGGGCATAGGGACAGCGAGGCCCCAGACGACAGCCAATGGGCAGATGTTCCAGCAGCGGAATCGCCCCCGGCAGGGTATTCAGCCGGCTCTTGTGCGGCATCGGGCTGCCAAAATCAGGAATGGCACGGATCAGCGCCTGGGTATAAGGGTGATGCGGCGTGGTGATCAGGTCTTCGCTGCCTGCGGTCTCTACGGTCTGTCCGCAGTACATCACGTCAATCTTATCCGCCCATTTACTCAGCATCTGCAGGTCATGGCTGATCAGCAAAATGGTGGTGTTATTGTTCTGATTAAGCCGGGTGAGCAGGCGGAAAATTTGCGCCTGCGTGGTGGGCTCCATGGCGTTGGTTGGTTCGTCAGCAATCAGCAGGCGCGGCTGGTTGGCCAGGGCAATGGCGATCATTACTTTCTGACACTCACCGTCGGTCAGCTCATACGGGAAGCTGCGCATGGCGTCTTTGTGATCCTTGATCCCCACCCGGTGCAACAGCTCGATGGCCCGGCGTTTACGCCAGCCAAACCGCTGCCACCAGCGGCCTTTATAGGTCCAGCCAGGGATGTTCTGCATCAGCTGTTTGCCGACCCGTTCCGACGGATCGAGACAGGATTGCGGCTCCTGAAAAATCATCGACACGTTGTGGCCCACCAGCTTACGCCGCTCGCGAACGGAAAGGCGTAGCAGGTCGATGTCATCGAAACGCATGCGGTCGGCAGTAACGCGCCAGTTGTCTTTGGCCACGCCGCAGATCGCTTTCGCAATCAGGCTTTTGCCAGAGCCCGATTCACCCACCAGCCCGCGGATCTCGCCTTCGCTCAGGGTGATGCTGACGCGATCGACCGCTTTGACCCAGCCTTCGCCGGTTTTAATTTCAATCGTCAGATTGCGAATATCCAGTAATGGCATTATTCCACCCCCGCCACAATGGCACGGCGGATCCCGTCGCCAAGCAGGTTCACCAGTAATACGCTAATCATAATTGCGGCGCCCGGCAGCATTACCGTCCAGGGGGCCACGTAGATCAGTTCCAGCGCGTCGCCCAGCATCGCGCCCCATTCCGGAGAGGGCAGTTGCGCGCCGAGATCGAGAAAACCGAGCGCGGCAATATCGAGGATTGCCATCGACAGGGCGCGGGTAATTTCCGTCACCATCCCGGAGGCGATATTGGGCAGTACCGCGAACCACAGAATATTCAAAGTAGTGGCGCCATCGAGGCGGGCGGCCACAACATACTCTTTTTCCAGCTCATCATGCACCAGGCTGTAGACCGAACGCACCATGCGCGGCAGCAGCGCCAGCCACACCGCAAACATGGCGTGGGTCAGGTGCGGGCCAGCAAAGGCCACCACGATAATCGCCAGCAGCAGCGACGGGATCGACAGCAGCGTATCAAGAATATGGTTTGTCACCGCCGATCGCAGGCCGTGCGTGGCGCCGGCAACAATGCCTAACACCAGCCCACACAGCGTGGCGGCCAGCGTGACCACAAAAGCCCCGCCCACGGTCGGTGCTGCACCGCTTAACAGACGGCTCAATACATCGCGCCCGAGATCGTCGGTGCCGAGGAAGAAGGAGACTTCGCCGTAGCGCGACCAGGACGGCGGCAGCAGCTGATAGCCAAGGAACTGCTGGTCGATGCCGTAGGGCGCAAACCAGGAGCCCAGAAGGCACAGCAGCGCAAGGCCGCCGCAGCCGTACAGGCCGATCATCGCCGCGGTGTCGCCATAGAAGTTACGCCACACGGTGCGCAACGCACCGGGCGTGCGCTTTTCACTGTATACGCTATCGTAAGGCATACCATTCCTTATGTTTCAGCGGGTTAGCCATAGCGCCCAGAATATCGGATATCACGTTAACGATGATCACCAGTGCGCCAATCACCATTACGCCGGCGGAGATCGCGGCATAGTCCTGCTGGCGAATGGCGTTAATCAGCCAGCGACCGAGACCGGGCCAGCTGAAGACCATCTCGGTGATCATCGCCAGGGTCAGCATGGTCGAGAACTGCAGACCAAGACGCGGGATCACCGGCGGCAGGGCATTATGCAGCACGTGGCGACGTAAAATGGTCAGCCGCGACAATCCGCGCGTGGCGGCAGCCTTGACGTAGTTTTGATCAAAGACTTCGCTGGTGCTGATGCGCATCAGACGGATCACCTCCGTGGTCGGCGCCACGGCCAGCGCCAGCACCGGCAGCACCATGTGGCGCACGGCGCTGATGATCATCTCATGCCGCCAGACCGAATCTGAGAGCCAGGCGTCAATAATGGCGAATCCGGTAACGGTTTTCACCGCGTATAAAAGGTCAAAACGTCCTGACACCGGCAGCCAGCCCAGCGTCAGCGAGAAAAAGAGGGTCAGCAGCAGCGCCAGCCAGAAGACGGGAACCGAAAACCCGAGCAGGGCGAACGCGCTGATCACCTTGTCCTGCCACTTGTTACGGGTGATCCCGGCGAGCATCCCCAGCGGGATACCTACAACCAGCGCAAAGCCGAAGGCCAGAATGCACAGCTCCATGGTGGCGGGGAACACCTCTTTTAGCTGCTCGGCGATGGGCTGACCGTTAATGCTGGAGACGCCAAAGTCCCAGTGCAGCACCCCTTCAAACCAGAACCACCATGCATTCCACAGCGAGGCACCCTGCAGTGGGGCATGAGGGGTGAAGTAGCTCAGACTGAAACCAACAAAGGTCAGGAAGAGGAGGGTGATCAGCAGCAACAGAAGCCGTCGTAAGGTAAAAATAATCACGGTTTTTTCACCTCTTCTTGATTCACGCGGGAAACGCCAGCGAACGACGCGTTACCAAACGGGCTGAGCACCAGGCCTTTAATATCGTACCGGTATGCCTGAAGACGCAGGGAGGAGGCCAGCGGTAACACCGGCAGCTCTTTGGCGAGAATAATCTGCGCTTGATCGTAGGCGTCAATACGCGCCGCCAGCTGCTGGGTCGAGAGCGCTTTACGCAGGATGTCGTCAAACTCGCGGTTGCACCAGTGGGCATAGTTGGTCTGGGAATCAATTGCCGCGCAGCTCAGCAGCGGACGGAAGAAGCTGTCCGGGTCGTTACTGTCTGTCGCCCAGCCTGTGAGGGTTAAATCATGGTTCATGTCCATCAGGCGCGCCTCCTGAAAACGGCCTTCTACCGGGATAATCACCACGTTGACGCCTACCTGTGCCAGGTCAGCCTGCAGCAGCTCGGCGGTTTTCAGCGGGCTGGGGTTCCAGGCCTGGGAGCTGGTGGGCACCCACAGCTGCAGGGTGAGGTTTTCTGCCCCCAGCGCCTTAAGCTGTTCGCGGGATTTATCCGGGTTGTATTCGGTAATTTTAGCCTCGCTATCGTAGGCCCACGAGGCGCGCGGCAAGATTGAGGCGGCAGTTTCTGCGGTACCGTAATAAATGGACTGCATCAGACGCTGGTTATTGATTGCCAGCGCCAGGGCATGGCGGACTGCCGGATTGTTCAGCGGCGGCTTGTTGGTGTTAAAGGCCAGGTAAGCGATATTCATGCCCGGGCGCAGCGTCAGACGCAGGCGCGGATCGTCGCGCAGGATGGTCAGCTGGCTGGCGGCAGGCCATGCCAGAACGTCACACTCGCCGGTGAGCAGTTTCGACAGGCGTCCGGTTCCGCCGGAGCCTAAATCCACCACCACCTGCGGCATCAGCGGCGTGCCGCGCCAGAATTTCTCATGGCGCGCAAGACGCACGTACTGCCCGGCCCGGTACTCCTCCACCTGGAACGGTCCGGTGCCTACCGGCTGGCGGTCCATCAGCTCCATTTTATCCTGCAGGGTCAGCTGGGTAGCATACTCGGAGGACATCACCGAGGCGTAGTGCGTCGCCAGATGCCACAGGAAGGAGGCATCCGGGCGTGCAAGGGTGAACTCCACCGTGCGGTTATCCAGTTTGCGTACGTTCTTCACCGTGTCGGCAAACTGCAGGCTGTCGAAGTAGGGGAAGTTGCCGCCATTAACGTAGTGCCACGGGTGGTTGCGGTTAAAAATGCGCTGGAAGGTGAAAACCACATCATCCGCATTGAGTTTGCGGGTGGGCTTAAACCACGGCGTGGTCTGAAAGCTGACGTCATCGCGCAGGCGGAAACGGTACGTAGCACCGCTGTCCAGCACTTCCCAGCTCTCCGCCAGCTCCGGCACCAGACGATAGGTATAGGGATCCACATCCAGCAGGCGGTCATAGAGCTGGGCGGCGAGGGTGTCGACGATCAGGCCGCTGCTCGCTTTTTGCGGGTTGAAGGTGTTGACCTGCCCACTTACGCAGTAGACGAAGCCGCTGTCGCGAATATCCGCACGCTCCGGCAGCTCAGGCGCGGCAAAAGCCTGGCTACTGAGCAGACCGAGCGCAATCAGGGACGAGAAAACCAGACGCATAATTTTTAAGGTTTTTAGTGACGATCTGCAAAGTGTATCGCACTTACACCTGCTTCGTAAAAATGTCTGCGGATAAGTGCTGAATATGTCAGCGCATCTGATGCTTTTTGAGCAATGCCCTTAGCTGATGGTAGGTCAGACCCAGCAGTTCAGCCGCCCGTTTCTGATTAAATTTCGCTTCGTGCAGGCTCTTTTCCAGCAACTGCTTTTCCTGCTCATGCTGAAACTGGCGCAAATCGAGCGGCAGGGCAGGCGCGCCGGTCGTACCGGCTGTACTGACGGCGGGCTGCGCGGGGCGATGAAAGGGATCGATAATAATCTCATCCAGCTCCGTTTCGCTGCTGCCGTGGCGGTAGACGGAGCGTTCGACCACGTTTTTCAGCTCACGGATGTTGCCCGGCCAGCGGTAGTCCAGCAGCGTTTCGCGGGCGTGCTGGCTGAAGCCGGGAAACAGCGGCAGCCCCAGTTCGCGGCACATCTGAATGGCAAACTGCCCTGCCAGCAGCATGATGTCGCTGCGCCGCTCCCGCAGCGGCGGCAGGTTGACGACGTCAAACGCCAGCCTGTCCAGCAGGTCGGCACGGAATCTGTCCTGCTCGACCATCTCAGGCAGGTTGGCGTTGGTCGCGCACACCAGACGCACGTTGACCTGTAACGGCTGGCTGCCGCCCACGCGCTCGAGTTCACCATATTCAATAACGCGCAGCAGTTTTTCCTGTACCAGCATCGGCGCGGTGGCCAGCTCATCCAGGAACAGCGTCCCCCCATCGGCGCGTTCAAAACGACCGGGATGGCGACGCTGGGCTCCGGTAAAGGCTCCCGCTTCATGGCCAAACAGTTCGGTATCGAGCAGGTTTTCGTTAAGTGCGGCGCAGTTCAGGGAGATAAACGGCCCATCCCAGCGCCCGGACAGATAATGCAGGCGGTTGGCAATCAGCTCTTTACCCGTACCGCGCTCGCCAATTATCAGCACTGGCTTATTGAGCGGCGCCAGCCTGGATACCTGCTCCAGCACTTCGAGAAAGCTGTTGGCTTCCCCCAGTAACGTATCTTTAAATTCAGCCATGATGAAATTAACCCCTTATTGGTGTAATTCACCAGGCGAGAGTAGGCCTGAATGGGTGAAAAAGCAATCACCTTGCGTAAAATCAATAAGATAAAAAACTGGCACGGGAATTGTATTAGCTAAACAGCAGGGCTTAGCCCGATAACATAAATATGAGGATTCAATTATGGGTATTTTTTCTCGTTTTGCCGACATCGTGAACGCCAACATCAACTCGCTGCTGGAAAAGGCAGAAGATCCGCAGAAGCTGGTTCGTCTGATGATCCAGGAGATGGAAGATACGCTGGTGGAAGTGCGCTCCACCTCTGCCCGTGCGCTGGCCGAAAAGAAACAGCTCACCCGCCGTATTGAACAGGCGACTGCACAGCAGGCTGAATGGCAGGAAAAAGCGGAGCTGGCGCTGCGTAAAGATAAAGACGATCTGGCCCGCTCTGCGCTGATTGAAAAACAGAAGCTGACCGACATCGTTGCCACCCTGGAGCAGGAAGTGACCCTGGTGGATGAAACGCTCACCCGCATGAAAAAAGAGATTGCTGAGCTGGAGAACAAGCTGAGCGAAACCCGCGCCCGTCAGCAGGCCCTGACGTTGCGCCATCAGGCCGCTAACTCGTCACGCGACGTGCGCCGTCAGCTCGACAGCGGCAAGATTGACGAAGCCATGGCCCGCTTCGAGTCATTTGAACGCCGTATCGATCAGATGGAAGCCGAAGCGGAAAGCCACAGCTTCGGCAAACAGAAAACGCTGGATCAGCAGTTTGCCGATCTGAAAGCGGATGACGAAATCAGCGAGCAGCTGGCCGCGCTGAAGGCCAGAGTGAAACAAGACAATCAATAATAACGACTGCGGCGCCTGCTGGCGCCGCCACTCATAAGACAAGGAGTAGACATGAGCGCGCTTTTTCTTGCCATTCCGTTGACCATTTTCGTGCTGTTTGTTCTGCCGATCTGGTTATGGCTGCACTACAGTAACCGTTCTTCCCGGGGAGAGCTGTCGCAAAGCGAACACCAGCGCCTGGCGCAATTAACTCAGGACGCTAATAAAATGCGCGACCGTATTCAGGCGCTGGAAGCGATTCTGGATGCGGAACATCCGAACTGGAGGGATCGCTAATGGCTCTGAACCTGAACAAAAAGTTGTGGCGTATTCCCCAGCAGGGGATGGTCCGCGGCGTCTGTGCCGGGCTGGCGCATTATCTCGACGTGCCGGTGAAACTGGTTCGTGTGGTGACGGTGCTGTCCATTTTCTTCGGCCTGGCCTTTATTACCCTGGTGGCCTATATCATTTTATCCTTCGTGCTGGACCCGATGCCGGACAGCGCGTTGAACGATGAAAATGCCCCCACCAGCAGTGAATTACTGGATGCGGTGGACGCCGAACTGTCGGCAGGTGAAAAGCGCCTGCGCGAGATGGAGCGGTACGTCACCTCGGATACCTTTACGCTGCGAAGCCGTTTTCGTCAGCTTTAACTGAGAGACCTGATATGAACCAACGCTGGCAACAGGCCGGGCAGCGCGTTAAGCCGGGCATTAAAATCGCAGGGAAGCTGGTACTCTTGACCGCACTGCGTTACGGCCCGGCGGGCGTCGCGGGCTGGGCGATTAAATCGGTCGCCCGTAAGCCTGTCCGCATGCTGCTTGCGATGGCGCTGGAGCCGATGCTGAAGAAGCTGGCCAACCGCGTATCCCGCCGTTACTTATCCTGATATTCCCATGAATGAGTCCTTTCCTTTATCCGGAGAGGACTTGTAACCCCTCCAGATTTTTTTCCTCCTTTATTTGCGACAGTTCACATTAATGCGTTGAGCTGGTTTGCAAACCGCCTGTTATGCATCCGGGTCCGTTGACAGACATTTTTCATGGGAGTAGATTGCCACTTCGTGGGACCGCTACCATGGAAAATAATGTGAACGCAAAAATTAAGAATTTAATCAAGTTGGTTTACGGGGAATCGTTTTCTGAAGCGCATTTTAAGATGCTTTTCGAGAAAATGGACAGGGCTGGCTCTGTTATAACTGAAAAACGTAAAGCAGTCTGGGATGAAAAAGACGTTGTCCTGATTACCTATGCCGATCAGTTTTCTGCCACAGGGGAGAAAGCGCTGCCCGTTTTCACGCGCTTTTATAACGAGTGGCTTTCACGGACTTTCTCTCATGTTCATCTTTTACCTTTTTATCCGTGGTCTTCTGATGACGGATTTTCGGTTATTGATTATCATGAAGTCGCGCCTGAAACCGGGGCGTGGCAAGACATTTCTGAATTAAAGCAGGCAACTAATTTAATGTTTGATTTTGTCTGCAACCATATGTCCGCCCGGAGTCAATGGTTTGAAAATTATATTAACCAGGTCGCTGGCTATGAAGACTTTTTTATTTCCGTTGAGCCTGACACTGATTTATCGGCAGTGACGCGACCCAGGGCATTGCCGCTGCTGACGCCTTTCACTCTTAAAGATGGCAGCACACGGCATCTGTGGACCACCTTCAGTGAGGACCAAATCGATCTCAATTTCGCCTCTCCTGAGGTGTTGATCGCGATGGTGGACGTACTGCTTCATTACCTTGTTGAAGGGGCAAGTTACGTTCGCCTGGATGCCGTCGGGTTTATGTGGAAAATCCCCGGGACAAGCTGTATTCACCTTGAGCAAACCCACCAGCTTATTCAGCTTTTCCGCGCCATTACTGATGCAGTAGCGCCGGGGACAGTGCTCATCACCGAGACGAATGTTCCGCATAAAGATAATATTTCCTACTTTGGCGATGGCGAAAATGAAGCGCAGATGGTTTATCAGTTCTCGTTGCCTCCGCTCGTGCTGAATGCAATTCATTGTCAAAATGTTCAGGCTCTCTGTCAGTGGGCAGCGTCGCTGAAGCTGCCTTCGCGGAAAACCACCTGGTTCAATTTTCTGGCTTCGCATGACGGCATTGGCCTCAATCCTTTGCGCGGCATTTTACCTGAGACGGAAATCATCTCCCCGGTAGAGAAGCTACAGAACGAAGGCGCCCTGGTAAACTGGAAAAATAATCCTGATGGCACGTGCAGCCCGTATGAAATAAACGTGACCTATCTCGATGCATTAAGCACGAAGGCATGTGACGAGAATGAGCGCGTGGTCAGGTTTATTCTGGCGCATGCCGTATTGTTAAGCTTCCCGGGCGTGCCGGCGATATATATTCAGAGTATTCTTGGTTCGCGTAATGATTATGACGGGGTTACACGTCTTGGATATAACCGCGCGATTAACCGTAAGAAGTATTTTTCTGAGGAAATAGAGCAGGAACTTGCTGACAATAAAACGTTGCGACACAAAATTTATCATGCGTTAAGTGAGCTAATCGCGGTGCGTCGGGCTGAGAAAGCATTCCACCCCAACAGCGAGGCAATTTTTGAAATGTCAGGTGAGCAGGTGCTTAAAATTATTCGCATTGCGGAGAATGGCGAGCGGGTTACTGCTTTATTTAACTTTAGTAGCCAATATCAAAACATTAAGTCAGCCATTCAAACCGGTAAGGAGTTGATCACCGGAAATGATATTAATGGTACAACTCTGACCCTTAATCCATGGCAGGTCATGTGGATTAAAGAAAACTAAAAAAGGACCTTAAAAATGAAAATGCCCAGGATTGTGCTGGTATCAGCACTGGTTTCGTGCGCCCTGTTGTCAGGCTGCAAGGATGACAAGAAAACTGCAGTCACCATCGAGTTCATGCACTCGTCGGTGGAACAGGAGCGTCAGGCGGTTATCACGAAACTGATTGAGAAATTCGAAAAAGAAAATCCCACCATCAGGGTGAAGCAGGTCCCGGTAGAGGAGGACGCTTACAACACCAAGGTGATTACACTGGCCCGCACCGGCGCGCTGCCGGAAGTGATTGAAGTCAGCCATGATTACGCCAAGGTCATGGACAAGGAGCAGTTGCTGGATCGCGTGGCGATTGGCGAAGCCATTAAAGCCGTGGGCGAAAACACCTTCTACGACGGCATTCTGCGCGTCGTTCGTACCGAAGACGGCGCAGCATGGACGGGGGTGCCCATCAGCGCCTGGCTGTCCGGCGTCTGGTATCACAAAGATGTCCTTGCGGCTGCGGGCATTAAGGAGCCGCAAAACTGGGAGCAACTGCTGAAAGCCAGCCAGACGCTTAACGATCCGGCCAAAAAACATTACGGCATCGCTCTGCCCACCGCGGAAAGCGTAATGACGGAGCAAGCGTTCTCACAGTTTGCCCTTTCGGGCGGTGCAAACGTGTTTGATGCCTAGGGTAATGTTGAAATCGATACGCCGGAAATGGCCAACGCGCTGACATTCTATAAACGGCTGGCGGCCACGACCATGCCGGGTTCGAACGATGTTATGGAGATCAAAGATGCCTTTATGAACGGCTCTGCACCGATGGCCGTTTACTCCACCTATATCCTTCCTGCGGTCTATAAAGACGGAAACCCTGCCAACCTGGGATTTGTCGTGCCAACTGAAAAATCTTCTGCCGTCTACGGCATGGTGACGTCGCTGACCATCACCACTGGCCAGGCCGAAGAGGAGACCAAAGCGGCAGAGAAATTTGTTATCTGGATGGAGCAGGCTCAGAACGCATCGGACTGGGTCATGATGTCACCTGGCGCAGCGCTGCCGGTAAATAAGAGGGTGGTTGGCACAGAAACCTGGAAAAACAACGAGGTGATTAAAGCCTTTGGTCAGTTGCCTTATGAGCTGATCTCGCAGTTCCCGAATATCCAGGTCTTTGGCTCCGTGGGCGACAAAAACTTCACCCGCATGGGAGATATAACGGGTTCGGGCATTATCAGTTCTATGGTGCATAACGTGACGGTGGGTCAGCAAGACCCTGGGGCAACGTTAAGCAACAGCCAGAAACGACTGACTGACCTGATTTCAAACCGATAGGCGCGCGCGGAAGGGAATTATGAAGACGTTGTTTTCTGGTCGTTCAGATATGCCTTTCGCCATGCTGCTGTTGGCCCCCAGCCTGATATTGCTGGGGGGCCTGGTGGCCTGGCCGATGATTTCCAACATCGAAATCAGTTTCTTACGCTTGCCATTAAACCCACGGGTGAGCGCCGTGTTTGTCGGGCTGGATAACTACATCCGGATCCTGAGTGACCCGGCCTTCTGGCACTCCTTATGGATGACCTTCTGGTATACGGCGCTGGTGGTAATGGGCAGTACCGGATTAGGGCTGGCCGTTGCCATCTTCTTTAACCGGGAGTTTCGCCTGCGAAAAACGGCGCGTTCACTGGTGATCCTCTCCTACGTGACGCCGTCGATCTCGCTGGTGTTTGCCTGGAAATACATGTTCAACAACGGCTACGGCATTGTGAACTATCTGGGCGTGGATCTGCTGCATCTTTATGACCAGGCCCCGCTATGGTTCGACAATCCTGGAAGTAGTTTTGTCCTGGTAGTGCTGTTCGCCATCTGGCGCTACTTCCCATACGCGTTTATCTCGTTCCTGGCGATTTTGCAGACCATTGATAAGTCGTTGTACGAAGCGGCGGAAATGGACGGGGCCAACGCCTGGCAGCGGTTTCGCATCGTCACGCTGCCCGCGATTATGCCGGTGCTGGCAACGGTTATCACCCTGCGAACCATCTGGATGTTCTACATGTTTGCGGATGTGTATCTGCTGACTACTAAGGTCGATATTCTGGGCGTTTATCTCTACAAAACCGCTTTTGCATTCAACGACCTGGGGAAAGCCGCCGCTATTTCTGTGGTGCTGTTCGTGATCATCTTTGCCGTCATTCTGCTGACCAGAAAAAGGGTAAACCTCAATGGCAACAAATAAACGCGTACTGGGCCGTATTGGTTTTTATCTGGGACTGGCGGTGTTTTTAATTATCACGCTGTTCCCGTTCTTCGTGATGCTGATGACGTCATTCAAGAGTGCGAAGGAGGCGATATCGCTGCACCCAACCATTCTGCCGCAGGCATGGACGCTGCAGCATTACGTCGACATCTTTAATCCGCTGATCTTCCCGTTTGTGGATTACTTCCGTAACAGCATGGTGGTGTCGTTCACCTCGTCGATTATCGCCGTTTTCCTCGGCACGCTTGGCGCGTATGCCCTGTCCAAACTGCGTTTCAAAGGCCGGGAAACCATCAACGCGAGCTTTTATACCGTCTACATGTTCTCGGGAATTTTGTTGGTTGTGCCACTGTTCAAAATTATCACAGCATTAGGCATTTATGACACTGAACTGGCGCTCATCATCACGATGGTGACCCAGACGTTGCCAACCGCGGTATTCATGCTGCGCAGCTATTTCGACACCATCCCGGATGAGATAGAAGAAGCCGCGATGATGGACGGCCTCAACCGCTTGCAAATCATCTTCCATATCACCGTGCCGCTGGCCATTTCCGGCCTGGTCTCGGTCTTTGTCTACTGCTTCATGGTGGCGTGGAACGATTACCTGTTTGCCTCCATTTTCCTCTCCAGCGCCAGCAACTTCACCTTGCCGGTGGGGCTGAACACGCTCTTCAGTACGCCGGATTATATCTGGGGTCGCATGATGGCGGCATCGCTGGTGACAGCACTGCCAGTGGTGATCATGTATGCGTTGTCTGAACGTTTTATTAAAAGTGGTTTGACCGCCGGTGGCGTTAAGGGCTAAGGCGGCCGATTTTAACAAGGAGTTTGTCATGAAGAAGTTAGTTGCAACAGCGCCTCGCGTGGCGGCGCTGGTGGAGTACGAAGATCGTCCGGTTGCCGTAAACGAAGTAAAAATTCGCGTCCGGTATGGTGCGCCGAAACACGGCACCGAAGTGGTGGATTTTCGCGCGGCGAGCCCCTTTATCGATGAAGAGTTTAACGCGGAGTGGCAGATGTTTACCCCGCGTGAGGAAGGGACGGCGCGCGGAATCGAATTCGGTAAGTTCCAGTTGGGCAATATGATCGTGGGCGAAATTGTCGAATGCGGCGCTGATGTCACGGACTACCGAATCGGCGACAGCGTCTGCTGCTACGGGCCGCTACAGGAGACGGTGATCGTCAATGCCGTCAATAACTACAAACTGCGCAAAATGCCTGAGGGCGCCTCGTGGAAAAACGCCGTCTGCTATGACCCGGCGCAGTTCGCCATGAGTGGTGTTCGGGATGCCAACGTACGCGTAGGGGATTACGTGGTGGTGGTAGGTCTGGGCGCGATCGGTCAGATTGCCGTCCAACTGGCGAAAAAAGCCGGGGCTTCGGTAGTCATTGGGGTCGATCCTATCTCGCACCGCTGTGATATCGCTCGACGTCACGGAGCGGATTATTGCCTGAACCCGATGGATAACGATGTTGGCATGGAGATCAAAAAATTAACCGGTAAACAGGGTGCCGACGTGATTATCGAAACCAGCGGTTTTGCCGATGCGCTGCAGTCTGCGCTGCGTGGGCTGGCCTACGGCGGAACCATCTCCTATGTCGCCTTCGCTAAACCCTTTGCTGAAGGTTTCAATCTCGGACGGGAAGCACACTTCAACAACGCGAAGATTGTCTTCTCCCGCGCCTGCAGCGAACCCAATCCGGATTATCCACGCTGGAACCGCAAGCGTATCGAAGAGACCTGCTGGGAACTGCTGATGAATGGCTACCTCAACTGCGAGGATCTGATCGACCCGGTGGTAACGTTCTTAACCAGTGCCGAAAGCTATATGCAATATGTCGATCGCCACCCGGAGCTGAGCATCAAAATGGGCGTCACTTTCTGAGCTAAGGAGAGCAACCAATGAAAATCGCAACGCAAAATCAAGCCTTTTTTCCGACCGATATTCTTGAAAAATTCCAGTACATCAAGAGTATGGGGTTTGATGGTTATGAGATTGACGGCAAACTGCTGGTAGACAATCTCGATGAGGTAAAAACCGCTATTAAAGCCACCGGCTTACCCGTTACCACCGCATGCGGCGGGTACGATGGCTGGATTGGTGACTTTATTGAAGAGCGTCGCCTGAACGGGCTGAAGCAGATTGAACGTATTCTCGTCGCGCTCGCTGAAGTGGGTGGAAAGGGCATTATCGTGCCTGCCGCCTGGGGGATGTTTACCTTCCGCCTGCCGCCAATGACCTCACCACGCAGCCTCAACGGCGACCGCAAAGCGGTGAGCGCCTCGCTGCGCTGGCTGGATGAGGTGGCCGCGCGCACCGGGACTACCGTTTATCTGGAGCCGCTGAACCGCTATCAGGACCATATGATCAATACCCTAGCAGATGCGCGTCGTTATATCGAAGAGAACGCTCTCAGGCATGTGCAGATCATCGGCGATTTCTATCATATGAACATTGAAGAAGATTCGATAACGGATGCGCTGCACCGGAATCGCGATCTGCTCGGGCATGTGCATATCGCGGATAACCATCGCTATCAGCCGGGTAGCGGTAGCCTGGATTTTTCTATCCTGTTCGATCAGCTTCGCGCTGACAATTATCAGGGATATGTGGTCTATGAATGCCGCGTTCGTGCCGACGATCCTGCGCAGGCTTATCGGGATTCACTCACTTATTTGCGTGAATGCTAAGGATGACGAGCGTGATGAGTGCCTCAACACCTTCGCCGCTGCGTGTCGCCATCATCGGTGCCGGGCAGGTGGCGGACAAAGTGCATGCCTCGTATTACGCTACGCGAAGTGATGTTCAAATGGTGGCTGTGATGGACAGCCGCCTCGAACACGCTCAGGCGTTTGCACAACGACATGCGATCCCCTCGGCGTGGCAGGACGCGCACGAGATGCTGCAGGCGGTCAGACCCGATGTGGTGAGTGTTTGTTCACCTAACCGCTTTCATTTTGAACATGTCACGGCGGCGCTGGAGGCCGGCTGCCATGTCATGTGTGAAAAACCGCCCGCCATGACGCCGCAACAGGCCGATATGATGCGCGTCGCGGCTCGCAAGGCGGGAAAAGTGCTGGCATATGATTTTCACCACCGTTTCGCGCTCGATACGCAACTGCTGCGTGAAGCCGTGCTGAACGGAACATTCGGTGAAATCTACTTCACCACGGCGCAGGCGTTGCGCCGCTGCGGGGTGCCTGGATGGGGCGTATTTACCAACAAATCGCTGCAGGGCGGAGGGCCGCTCATCGATATCGGCATCCATATGCTTGATGCCGCGATGTATGTCCTGGGCTTCCCGGCTGTAAAACGGGTGACGGCATACAGCTTTCAAAAATTGGGAACCCGTAAAAATTGCGGCCAGTTCGGTGAGTGGGATCCTGAGCAATATACCGTCGAAGATGCCCTGTTCGGCACGATCGAATTTTGCAATGGCGGCATACTGCGCCTGGACACCTCGTTTGCGCTCAATATACGCGAGCAGTCCATTATGAACGTTTCGTTCTGCGGAGAAAAAGCAGGTGCCACGCTGTTTCCGGCGCATATCTACAATGACGAAGCCGGTATTTTATCCACCCTTACGCAGCGAGAAGAGGCTGACGACCAGCGGCATTTACGCAGCATGGAGTCCTTTGTTCGCCATGTGATGGGGGAGCCGGTGATGATCGCCGATGCTGAGCAGGGACTGGTGATCCAACAATTAGTGGCCGCGCTCTATGAATCAGCGGAAAAAGGGGTAAGCGTGACGTTATGCTGAACCTGTCTGTATTAACCGATCCGGCATTTTGCCCACACAGCCTGAATAAATACGGCTCCATCATGGCCTGCGGTAATGGCTATATTGGCATTCGCGCCGCGCATGAAGAGGATTATACCCAACAAACCCGGGGCATGTATCTTGCGGGCCTTTATCATCGCGCTGGGCGTAACGAGGCCAGCGAGCTGGTCAATCTTCCGGATATTACCGGTATTGATGTTGAGCTGGATGGCGAAAATTTATCCCTGCTGTCAGGGGAGATCCTGAGCTGGCATCGTGAACTGGCTTTTTCCAACGGCGAGCTGTGTCGCCGCGTGGTATGGCGCTCCGCCGAAGGGAAGCGCTATCGTCTGGAAAGCCGTCGTTTTGTGTCGCTGGACGCGTTGCCGTTGGTGGCGATGCAGCTTTCGATTACACCGCTGGATGCATCGTCACAGATTGTTTTAAAAACCGGTATCGATGCGACCCAGACTAATAGCGGCAGGCAGCATCTGGACGAAGTTTCGGTCAGGGTTTTTGATCGGCACTACCTGCAGGGCGTGTATGAAACCCAGGATCGTGCCGCGGAGGTGGTGATCTCTGCCTGTTGTCGTCTCTCCACGGATAGCGAAAGTTGCTTTACCGCCAAAAATCGTCGCCTCTCCGTTCACCATACGCTGACTGCCTCGCAGGGGGAAAGGGTCACGCTGGAAAAACTCGTGTGGGTGAGTCATCGACGCGACCGAGGGATGACTACGGAAACCTACGCCCACAATGCCCTGGCCGAACTTCAAACCTGTGCAGAGCAGGGATACGCCGCATTACTTGCGCGTACTGCCTGCGCCTGGGAGAAGGTCTGGCGCGACAGTCGGGTGGAGGTCGCTTCGGCGGAAGATAAAGATCAGATAGCGCTGGACTATGCCGTCTGGCATCTGACCGCCATGACACCTGCCCATGACGAGCGAAGCAGTATCGCGGCCAAAGGGCTCACCGGGGAAGGATATAAAGGGCACGTCTTCTGGGATACCGAAATATTCCTGCTGCCTTTCCATCTTTTCACCCGGCCGCAGACGGCCCGTAATCTGCTGCGCTATCGCTGGTTAAACCTGCCTGGGGCGCGGGAAAAGGCCCGTCGTAACGGCTGGACGGGGGCGCTGTTCCCATGGGAAAGTGCGGCAAGCGGCCAGGAAGAGACGCCAGAATTCGCGGCGATCAACATCCGTACCGGTACGCGTCAGAAGGTGGCCTCCGCCCTGGCTGAGCACCACATCGTGGCGGATATCGCCTGGGCCGTTGTGGCTTACTGGCAGGCGACACACGACGATGCCTTTATGCGCAACGAAGGTCTGACGCTGCTGATAGAAACGGCATCCTTCTGGATGGCGCGCGCCACGGACGTTAACGGGCGCCTGGAAATCCATGACGTGATTGGCCCGGATGAATATACGGAGCACGTCAATAACAACGCCTATACCAACTATCTGGCCTGGTACAATGTCGCGAGCGCGCACCAGTTCATGGCGCAGTTCGGGCATAAGGATGAGCGTTTTATGGAAAACGCCACCACATTCCTGACGCGCTTATGGTTGCCGGAGGCAAATGCTGAGGGGGTGCTGCCTCAGGATGACACCTTCATGGAGAAACCGGCGATCGACCTGAGTCGCTATAAAGCAAAAGCGGGTAAACAGACCATTCTGCTGGACTACTCACGCGCAGAAGTGAACGAGATGCAGATCCTGAAGCAGGCAGATGTGGTGATGCTCAACTATCTGTTACCGGAACGGTTTACGATGGAGCAGTGCGTCGCCAATCTGGCGTTCTACGAGCCGCGTACTATCCACGACTCTTCCCTGAGCAAAGCCATTCACGGGATCGTTTTTGCACGTTGTGGCGATACGGAGCGGGCTTACGCCTTCTGGCGCGACGGCATCGCTATTGACCTGGGTGACGATCCGCATAGCAGTGATGAAGGTATCCATGCTGCCGCGACAGGGGCAATCTGGTCCGGGGTTATTCAGGGTTTTGCCGGCCTGCAGATGGTGGAAGGTGAATTGCACCTTGCGCCAAAACTGCCTGCCCACTGGCGCAGGCTTACTTTCCCGCTGCGCTGGCGAAACGCAACCCTGCGCGTCACCTTAGAGAACGATCTCTTAACGATTGACACAACGGCACCCGTCACGTTGACCCTGTGGGGGAAAACCCTTATCGCGTCGGGACGGCAGGTATGGTCCTGTAAGAATTTTATCACGCCCAGTTTTGGGACCGCTACCACGGAGGGTCAGCATGAGGCTTAAGGCTGTTGTTTTCGATCTTGATGGCGTGATCACTGATACCGCACATCTTCATTTTCTGGCCTGGCATGCTGTGGCGCAGGAGGCAGGCATCACCATCGACGAGATCTTCAACGAAGAGCTCAAGGGGATAAGCCGCATGGACTCTCTGGTGCGGATCCTACGCCACGGTGGAAAAGAGGAAATGTTTAATCACGAACAGCGCCTGGCGCTGGCGAGTCGAAAAAACGATCTCTATGTCCGGTCGCTTGCCTCACTGAACCAGGAATCCCTGCTGCCGGGTATCCGCGAGTTGTTGACCGAGATCCGCGCGGCAAACGTCAGGATTGGGCTGGCCTCCGTCTCCCTAAATGCCCCGGGGATCCTGCACGCGCTGGGAATACGACAGGCATTTGATTTTTGCGCCGATGCTTCCCGCATTGCCTGTTCCAAACCGGACCCGGAGATCTTCCTGGCGGCCTGCGCGGGGCTGAACGTTCGTCCTCAGGAGGCGATCGGTATTGAAGATGCCGCGGCTGGCGTCGAGGCAATCAACGCTGCGGGGATGTTGTCGGTAGGCATAGGGCCCGGGCTTGACCATGCGGGGCTACAACTTCGTTCAACGCGGGAACTCACCTGGAAATGTCTGACCGATTTCTGGTCTTCCCGGACGGTATTGATAAGGAACTAACAATGGCGCAACTGTCTCTGAAACATATTCAGAAAATCTATGATAACCATGTCCACGTGGTGAAGGATTTCAACCTCGAGATAGAGGACAAAGAGTTCATTGTCTTCGTCGGTCCCTCCGGATGCGGAAAATCGACGACCCTGCGCATGATCGCCGGGCTGGAAGAGATCAGTGCCGGTGAACTGGTGATTGACGGTGTCTGCATGAATGATGTCCCGGCCAAATCACGGGATATCGCCATGGTATTCCAGAACTATGCGCTCTATCCGCATATGACGGTCTACGACAATATGGCGTTTGGCCTGAAGATGCAAAAAATTGCCCCAGCGATCATCGAAGATCGGGTTAACTGGGCGGCGCAAATTCTGGGCCTGCGTGACTATCTCAAGCGCAAACCGGGCGCCTTATCCGGCGGCCAGCGTCAGCGCGTAGCATTAGGCAGGGCGATTGTACGTGAAGCTGGGGTATTCCTGATGGATGAACCGCTCTCGAATCTTGATGCCAAGCTTCGGGTGCAGATGCGCGCTGAAATCAGCAAGCTGCACCAGAAGCTTAACACCACGATGATCTACGTCACCCACGATCAGACAGAAGCCATGACCATGGCGACCCGGATTGTGATCCTAAAAGACGGCATCATCCAGCAGGTAGGGGCGCCAAAACAGGTGTATAACGAGCCGGCAAATATGTTTGTGGCGGGCTTCATTGGTTCTCCGGCGATGAATTTCATTCGCGGTGCGATAGACGATCGCTACTTTGTAACCGAAACGCTACGTATCGAGATCCCCGAAGATACGCTCGCTGCCCTTAATGCAAAGGGATATCAGCGTAAAGCCGTGGTGTTCGGCATTCGTCCTGAAGATATCTTCACGTCACAAAGTGAAGGTGAAAGCATCGCCGCAAAGATCAGCGTCGCGGAGCTGACAGGCGCCGAATTTATGCTCTACGCCAGCGTAGGCGGGCACGAACTGGTTGTTCGCGCCGGCGCGGCAAACGACTATGCGGCAGGGGATAATATCGGTATCCAGTTTGATATGAATAAGTGCCATTTCTTCGACGCGGACACAGAAGTGGCAATTCGATAATAAGAGCGTACGCCGGGAATGCATATTCCCGGTTTTTTGTGTTTGTTAATTATATAGGGAATATTTTAATGAGTACTTTACTAAAAAGCGCTGCGCTTGTTCTGTGCGCAGGGGTTAACTGCGCACAGGCAACAGAAACAGCAAAACACTGGGACTTTAATATTGGCGCAATGTATGAAATCGAAAACGTCGAAGGTCAGGGCGACGATAAAGATGGATTATATGAACCCTCAGTGTGGTTCAATGCTACCTGGGATGCGTGGACAATTTCACTGGCGATGTATCAGGAAGGGCCGGTTGATTATAGCAGCATGACCCGTGGAACCTATTTCGATCGCCCTGAATTTGAATTACGCTATCGTGTTATTGGTACCGATGACGTTGTTCTCGGCCTGACTGGCGGCTTCCGTAATTACAGTTATCACTTTAAAGATGAGCATGGTGCAAAAGACGGTACTGCAAATATGCAGCGCTATAAAATTCAGCCAGACTGGGACCTGAAATTAACCGATGACTGGCATTTTAGCGGCTGGCTTGCCCTGTATCAATTTGCCAACGACCTGGAGAAAACCGGTTATTCTGACAGCCGTGTCGAAACAGAGACCGGCTTCACCTGGACTATCAACGAAACGATATCAGCCAAAATTAATTACTATTTAGAGCGTGGCTTTAATATGGATGGTTCGCGTAATAATGGCGAATTCTCCACCCAGGAAATTCGTGCCTATCTGCCGGTTTCGTTAGGCAGCACCACGCTGACCCCCTATACCCGTCTTGGGCTCGACCGCTGGTCAAACTGGGACTGGCAAGACGATCCCGAGCGTGAGGGGCATGATTTTAACCGACTGGGCCTGCTTTATGCCTATGATTTCAGCAATGGTTTATCCATGACCCTGGAATATGCCTATGAATGGGAACACCATGATGAGGGGGACAGCGATCGCTTCCACTACGCGGGTGTGGGTATCAATTACGCGTTTTGACAGGTGATACACCAGGGGTAATGGCCCCTGGTGTTAACGCAGAGACTCAGCCCGGGAAAAATGTGTATCCACCAGCACCTTGTGCGGCGCGGGCTGGCCAGCGATGCGTTTGAACAGAAGCTCGCAACTCTCTTCACCCAGTTTACGTGTCGGGATATCAAAGCCACCGGGCGCAGGTGTCAAAATGAGCGATAGCATTGGGTCACTGTAACCCGCCACGGCGAGTTGCTCAGGGATCTTAATATTTAACTCATCCGCTGCACGATAGAGGCTGAGTAATTTCATGCTGTCGGTGGCAAATACTGCATTCGGCGGTGTGGTCGAGGATAACAGTTGAATGGCCGCCGCGAGCGCGCTTTCATGGGTATAACCGCCGTCGATTACCCATTCAGGATTAATCGCAACCTGATATTTTTCCAGGCTCGCTTTATAACCTGCAAGACGATCGATAGAGACATGATAATCGAGTGGGGCATGCAGGCAGGCAATATCTTTACGCCCCTGTTTAATAAACGTCTCTGTCAGTGTTGCGCTGTCATGATAATTGTCAGTGTCTACGGAGTAGATATTCTGATAGTCGCCTTCCACTTTGCCGATAACCACTACCGGAACACCGTAAGCATCCAGCCTGGAGAAAAAGGATTCATTTGCCGGTGAGCTTAGCATGATGATCCCTTTAATCATTTTCTGTTTTATTTTGTTTTCACATTTCAGCAGATCGTCTTCACTACTTTTCGAGGTCTGCAAAATAACGTCAAAACCCTCCTGCTCCGCTTTAGCGGTAATGACATGAAGCACATCTGAGAAAAAAGGATTGCCCGCTGTAGTTTTGGTTGAACGGGTTGAAATAACCATAATTGCGTCGAAGCCGGAAGAGGTGAGGGCGCGGGCAAGTTTATTGGGTTCATAATTTAATTCTGCAATTGCCTTGAGCACCTTCTCGCGGGCTTCAGGTGAGATATTGGTTTGCTTATTCAGAACTCTGGACACGGTTGATTTTGAAACGCCAGCAACTCGCGCAATATCATAGATGGTGGGTGACATACACCTTACTCGCTCCTGAAAGACAGCAATTTGACTCATCTTACTGGAGAGAAAACGGCAATAGCAATAATTATGAATTGATAATCAACGATCTGCCCCCATTTATTGTATTCTGAAGCAAGTGATTTCAGAGTTCCACGCAATGAAGGATGGCGATGAAGCGACTTAAAAATGAACTCAATTCCCTGGTTAATCGTGGGGTTGACCGTCACTTGCGCCTGGCGGTTACCGGACTGAGCCGCAGCGGCAAAACCGCCTTTATCACGGCAATGGTCAATCAACTCCTTAATCTGCATGCCGGGGCGCGTTTGCCCCTGCTGAGCGCCGTGCGTGAAGAGCGCCTGCTGGGCGTGAAGCGCGTGCCCCAACGCGATTTCGGTATTCCCCGCTTTACTTACGATGAAGGGCTGGCCCAGCTGTATGGCTCGCCACCCGCCTGGCCGACGCCCACCCGCGGCGTAAGCGAAATTCGCCTGGCGCTGCGTTTTCGCTCCAACGATTCGCTGCTGCGTCACTTCAAAGAGACTTCCACGCTCTATCTGGAGATCGTCGACTATCCTGGCGAATGGCTGCTCGATCTGCCGATGCTGACCCAGGATTATCTCAGCTGGTCGCGGCAGATGACCGGTTTGTTACAGGGGCAGCGCGCGGAGTGGTCCGCTCGCTGGGGTACGCTGTGTGAAGGGCTCGATCCGCTGGCCCCCGCCGACGAAAACCGGCTGGCGGCCATTTCTGAGGCCTGGACCGATTATCTGCATCAGTGTAAGAAAGAGGGCCTGCACTTCATTCAACCGGGTCGCTTTGTGCTGCCGGGGGATATGGCGGGCGCGCCAGCGTTACAGTTTTTCCCATGGCCCGACGTGGACGCCGTTGGCGAGTCGAAGCTTGCCCAGGCGGACAAACACACCAACGCCGGTATGCTGCGCGAGCGCTTCAACTACTACTGTGAAAAAGTGGTTAAGGGGTTCTATACCAACCACTTTTTACGCTTCGACCGCCAGATTGTACTGGTGGACTGCCTCCAGCCGCTCAACAGTGGGCCGCAGGCGTTCAACGACATGCGCCTCGCGCTCACCCAACTGATGCAAAGCTTCCATTACGGGCAGCGCACGCTATTCCGTCGTCTGTTCTCGCCGGTGATCGACAAACTGCTGTTTGCCGCTACCAAGGCGGATCACGTTACGGTGGATCAGCACGCGAATATGGTGTCGCTCCTGCAACAGCTTGTTCAGGATGCCTGGCAAAACGCTGCATTTGAGGGCATCAGCATGGACTGCCTGGGTCTGGCCTCGGTGCAGGCCACCCAGAGCGGCCTGATTGACGTTAACGGCGATAAGATCCCGGCGCTGCGCGGACACCGTCTCAGCGATGGCGCCCCGCTGACGGTCTATCCTGGCGAAGTTCCCGCCCGGCTACCCGGCCAGGCATTCTGGGAGAAGCAGGGCTTCCAGTTCGAAGCCTTCCGTCCGCAGACAATGAATGTTGACCAGCCGCTACCGCATATTCGCCTTGATGCCGCGCTGGAGTTTTTAATTGGAGACAAATTGCGATGACCGAACCTTTAAAACCGCGGATGGATTTCACCGGCACACTGGAAGAGGACAATCGCGAAGCCTTCAAAGCGGCACAAACGTTTGATGACTCCCTGGCCGGGAGTTTTGCTCCGGTGGTGACGGATATGCTCCCGCCCGAAGAGGGGCAGGCCGAAGCCGTTGTGGAGGCTGCACTACGCCCTAAACGTAGCCTGTGGCGCAAAATGGTCAGCGTGGGGCTGATGGTAGCGGGCGTAACGGTGGTAGGGCAAGGCGTGCAGTGGGCCATTAATGCCTGGCAAACTCAGGACTGGGTGGCGCTGGGCGGCTGCGCGGCAGGGGCGCTTATCGTCGGCGCGGGTGTGGGCTCAATTGCGACCGAATGGCGACGTCTCTGGCGGCTGCGCCAGCGCGCGCACGAGCGCGACGAAGCCCGGGATCTGCTGCACAGCCACGGCACCGGCAACGGACGGGCATTTTGTGAAAAACTGGCGAAACAGGCCGGGCTGGATCAGTCTCACCCGGCGCTTCAGCGCTGGTATGCAGCCATTCACGAAACGCAAAACGACCGGGAGGTGGTCTCTCTGTATGCCCATCTGGTACAGCCGGTGCTGGACAGCCAGGCGCGGCGGGAGATCAGCCGCTCGGCGGCAGAATCGACGCTGATGATTGCCGTCAGCCCGCTGGCGCTGGTGGACATGGCCTTTATCGCCTGGCGTAACCTGCGCCTGATCAACCGTATTGCCACGCTGTATGGTATTGAGCTGGGTTATTACAGCCGCCTGCGTCTGTTCCGCCTGGTTCTGCTCAACATGGCCTTCGCCGGAGCCAGCGAGCTGGTGCGCGAGGTAGGGATGGACTGGATGTCGCAGGATCTTGCCGCCCGTCTTTCGGCCCGTGCAGCGCAGGGAATTGGCGCAGGATTGTTGACCGCGCGGCTGGGAATTAAGGCGATGGAACTGTGCCGTCCTCTGCCGTGGACAGAGAACGATAAACCCCGGCTGGGCGATTTCCGTCGGGAATTAATCGGCCAGTTAAAGGAAACGCTCAATAAAAAACCGCAGTAACCCTCCTTCCTCGAACAAAATTCCGTCACTACAGCTCACAGGCTGTCAATATTTGTTGACAGCCATCTTCCCGATTACCGATATCTGGCTTATCATTTCAGAGTTACCGGCTTATAGAGTGATTTTCCCATGCGTCTCGAAGTGTTTTGTAAGGACCGTCTCGGCCTGACTCGCGAGTTACTCGATCTCCTTGTTTTGCGGAGTATTGACCTGCGCGGAATTGAGATTGACCCAATCGGGAAGATTTACCTGAATTTTGCTGAAATCGCCTTCGATACATTCAGCAGCCTGATGGCTGAAATCCGCCGTATCGCTGGCGTTACGGATGTGCGCACCGTGCCGTGGATGCCCTCCGAACGTGAGCACCTGGCGCTGAGCGCGTTGCTGGAGGCGATGCCTGAGCCGTTTTTATCCCTGGATCTGAAGGGTAAAGTAGACCGGGCAAATCAGGCCAGCTGCCAGCTGTTTGCCCAGGAGCCGGAGAAACTGAGCAATCACAACGCTGCCCAGCTGATCCCCGGCTTCAACTTCCAGCGCTGGCTTGAGAGCAACCCGCGCTCGACGCACAGTGAGCATGTGATTATTAATGGACAGAACTTCCTGATGGAGATCACCCCTGTCTATCTGCAGGGCGAAAACGACGACAGAACCCTGACCGGCTCGGTGATTATGCTGCGCTCAACGGTACGCATGGGGCGTCAGCTGCAGAATCTGTCGAGTCAGGATCTGGGTGCCTTCAGCCAGATCATTGCCGTCAGCCCGAAAATGCGCCACGTGGTGGATCAGGCGCGTAAACTGGCGAACCTCGCTGCGCCGCTTCTCATTACCGGCGATACCGGCACCGGCAAAGATCTGCTGGCCCATGCGGTGCATCAGGCGGGGCCGCGCGCGACCAAACCCTACCTGGCGCTGAACTGCGCCTCCATCCCGGAAGACGCGGTTGAAAGCGAACTCTTTGGCCACGCGCCGGAAGGCAAAAAAGGCTTCTTTGAGCAGGCCAACGGCGGCTCGGTATTACTGGATGAGATTGGCGAAATGTCGCCGCGCATGCAGGCTAAACTGCTGCGCTTCCTTAACGACGGAACCTTCCGTCGGGTGGGGGAGGATCACGAGGTGCATGTGGATGTGCGCGTCATCTGCGCCACCCAGAAAAACCTGGTCGAGCTGGTGCAGAAGGGCATGTTCCGGGAAGATCTCTACTATCGACTGAACGTTCTGACCCTGAATATCCCGCCGCTACGCGACTGCCCGCAGGACATCATGCCCTTGACCGAACTCTTTGTGGCACGCTTTGCCGACGAGCAGGGTATCCCGCGTCCGAAGTTCTCGGCCGATCTCAACACGGTGCTCACCCGTTACGGCTGGCCGGGGAATATCCGTCAGCTGAAAAACGCCATCTACCGAGCCCTGACCCAGCTTGAGGGCTATGAACTGCGGCCGCAGGATATTTTACTGCCGGATTATGACGCCGGAACGGTGGCGGTGGGCGAAGAGGCGATGGAAGGATCGCTGGATGACATTACCAGCCGCTTTGAGCGCTCGGTGCTGACGCAGCTCTATCGCAATTATCCCAGCACCCGTAAGCTGGCGAAAAGGCTGGGAGTGTCTCACACGGCCATCGCCAACAAACTGCGTGAGTACGGTCTGAGCCAGAAGAAGGGTGATGAGTAAAAATAAAAAAGCCTCCGCAGGGAGGCTTTCTTTTTGCCGTCAGGCTTTCAGCGCTTCCAGCGCCGCAGCATAGTCCGGCTCGGTGGTGATTTCATTCACCAGGTGGCTGAAGACGACGGTGTCGTTTTCGTCGATAACCACAACTGCGCGAGCGGCCAGGCCTTTCAGCGCGCCTTCAGCGATGCCCACACCGTACTGCTCCAGGAAGTCCGGGTTACGCAGGGTAGAGAGGGTGATAACGTTGCTCAGACCTTCAGCACCGCAGAAACGGGACTGAGCGAACGGCAGGTCGGCAGAGATGCACAGCACAACGGTGTTGTCCATTTCGGTTGCCAGCTGGTTAAATTTACGCACAGACGCGGCACACACGCCGGTATCGATGCTTGGGAAAATGTTCAGCACTTTACGCTTGCCGGCAAACTGGCTCAGCGCGACGTCAGACAGATCTTTTGCCACGAGCGTAAACGCCTGCGCTTTGCTGCCTTTCTGAGGAATGGATCCTGCAACAGAAACCGGGTTGCCCTGGAAATGAACGAGTTGTGACATAGTTATCTTCCTGTTTACATATAGTTAACGTCGCCGTTAGTGTATGTCATCAGCCGATAGCACAGCAAACCCTATTTACGCGAAGCCGCTATACAGGAGTGAGTGATGAGAACCCTCAAGGTTTATGAAGAAGCCTGGCCATTGCATACGCCGTTTGTTATCTCCCGGGGAACCCGGAGTGAGGCCTGTGTGGTGGTTGTCGAAATAGAAGAGGAGGGGATCAAAGGGGTGGGGGAGTGCACGCCTTATCCCCGCTATGGCGAAAGCATCGATTCGGTGATGGCGCAAATTATGGCGCTGGCCCCCGAACTGGAGCGTGGCCTGACCCGGGAAGCGCTACAAACGTTGTTGCCGCCCGGTGCAGCTCGCAATGCCGTTGACTGCGCTCTGTGGGATTTAGCCGCCCGTCAGCAGGGGATCGCTCTCACGGCGCTGGCGGGCGTGACGCTGCCGCAAACCCTGGTCACTGCACAAACGGTAGTGATCGGCGAACCCGCACAGATGGCTTCCAGCGCCAAAGCACTCTATGACGCCGGGGCGCGCCTGCTGAAGGTGAAGCTGGACGATCGCCTGATTAGCGAGCGAATGGTTGCCATTCGCGCCGCTGTACCCCATGCCACGCTGATCGTCGACGCCAACGAATCCTGGCACAGCGAAGGGCTGGCCGCCCGCTGTCAACTGCTGGCGGATCTTGATGTCGCCATGCTTGAGCAACCTTTGCCATCGGGAGATGACGCCGCGCTGGGCAATTTCATCCATCCGTTGCCCATCTGCGCTGATGAGAGTTGCCACACGCGGGAAAGTTTGCCGAATCTGAAAGGGCGTTACGATATGGTGAACATTAAGCTGGATAAAACCGGCGGTATCACCGAAGCGCTGGCGCTGGCCGCCGAGGCGCGGCAGCAGGGATACTCTCTGATGCTGGGCTGCATGCTATGCACCTCCCGGGCGATTGGCGCTGCGCTGCCGCTGGCAAATGACGTGAAGTTTGCCGATCTCGATGGCCCGACCTGGCTGGCGGTGGATGTCTCTCCGGCGCTGCACTACAGCACCGGTGTTGTTCATCTCTGAGGCGCCCAGCGCAACAGATCGGTCATTGCCTTCAGGTACTTTTCGCTGGCCTCATCAGATGAGATCGGCGGGAATTCTGCGGTGATGCAGTGCAGGCTTAAATCCGCACACCAGCTGCCGAATGAGCCTGGCGTCTCATAACCGACGCTGGTGACCAGCGGCAGCGAGAAGGCATCCGCCAGCCAGCGTCCAAGGGCCGTATGGGCAGGATCTTCAATGCAGGCCAGCGGGTCGTGAAACGAAACAACCCATGCCGGGTGCAGCTTGTGGATCAAATTGCATAGCGCCTGGGTTTCCGGCTCTGAACCGGGTTTTTCCCCCGTCAGTAGCACCACGTCCCGCTCCTGGGCTGAGCTGTTCCAGCGATAGACCGTCTCGCCTTCCCGCCAGTTGGCCGCCGGGAAGTTA
Organism: Leclercia adecarboxylata; assembly: GCF_023639785.1. Classification (NCBI taxonomy): domain Bacteria; kingdom Pseudomonadati; phylum Pseudomonadota; class Gammaproteobacteria; order Enterobacterales; family Enterobacteriaceae; genus Leclercia; species Leclercia adecarboxylata. The sequence goes on along the minus strand of NZ_CP098325.1, from coordinate 2,620,760 downwards.
CGGTTCAAATCCACACCACGGGCATTGGCGCGTAACCCCAGCTGGCAGCCGTCCGGATTAACGGTTAACACCACATGGTGACGGCGCAGTTCCGGCGCCAGCGTTCGCAGCGCGCATGAAAGAGTGACAATTGATGAGTTTTCATCCCCGTGGGTACCGGCAATTATCAGGCCGCTGTTGCGATCGGCCTGCGGGGCAGGGAACCAGATTAAGGGGGCGCCGAGGAGAGAGCGGCCATAATGTTCTGTTCCCGGCGGGAAAGCGCCACGTTCCGTTCTTGGGCGGGTATGTGACATAGTCGTTCCTGATTTTGCGTTGTATTACTGGCAGTGTTGTGCAAAACACACGGTTAATCAAATAGTTTCAGTCGGGGGTTAAAAATGGCAGATATCAACTTTCCGAAGGAAGTTATTTGCATTTCCCTGTTCTGAAACAAATAATTACGCATCTGCTTGTTACCCATCATTTCAAAGGGGATTTCATGAAGCATCCGGTTTCGTTGATCTGTTCTGCCTTATTGTTGTGTGGCCTCTCTTCTTATTCCTTTGCGGCGGACGTTCCCTCCGGAACGGCACTGGCGTCTAAGCAGGAACTGGTACGCCATATAAAAGATGAACCTGCTTCGCTTGATCCCGCTAAGGCGGTGGGATTGCCTGAGATTCAGGTGATCCGCGATCTGTTTGAAGGCCTGGTAAATCAGAACGAGAAGGGGGAACTGGTGCCGGGGGTAGCGACCCGATGGCAGAGTAATGATAACCGTGTGTGGACCTTCACCCTGCGCGAGAATGCGCAGTGGTCTGACGGAACCCCTGTTACCGCCCAGGATTTTGTCTACAGCTGGCAGCGTCTGGTCGATCCAAAAACGACGTCCCCTTTTGCCTGGTTTGCCGCACTGGCCGGGATAGTTAACGCCCAGTCGATCATCGACGGCAAGGTTACGCCAGATAAACTTGGCGTGACGGCGGTGGATAACCGAACCCTGCGCGTGCAGCTCGCCAAGCCGCTGCCGTGGTTTGCCAACCTGACAGCGAGCTTCGCCTTCTACCCGGTGCAAAAAGCTAACGTGGAGAGCAGCGCAGAATGGACCCGTCCTGGCGCGCTGGTGGGCAATGGCGCCTACATCCTGAAAGATCGGGTGGTCAACGAGAAGCTGGTGGTCGAGCGTAACAGCCATTACTGGGACAACGACAAAACCGTCCTGCAGAAAGTGACCTTTGTCCCGATTAACCAGGAGTCCTCTGCCACCAAGCGCTATCTGGCGGACGATATCGACATCACCGAATCCTTCCCGAAAAATCTCTACCAGAAGCTGATGAAAGACATTCCGGGCCAGGTCTACACCCCGCCGCAGCTGGGCACCTATTATTATGCGTTCAACACGCAGAAAGGCCCAACGGCGGATGCGAGGGTACGTCTGGCGCTTAGTATGACCATTGACCGGCGGATCATGGCCGAGAAAGTACTGGGCACCGGGGAAAAACCGGCCTGGCACTTTACGCCGGACGTGACCGCAGGGTTTACCCCGGATCCATCACCTTTTGAGCAAATGAGTCAGGAAGAGATGAATGCCCAGGCTAAAACGCTGCTGCAGGCGGCAGGTTACAATGCGCAAAAACCTCTTAAGCTGACGCTGCTGTATAACACCTCCGAGAACCATCAGAAGATTGCCATTGCGGTTGCGTCGATGTGGAAAAAGAACCTCGGCGTTGATGTGAAGCTGCAAAATCAGGAGTGGAAAACCTATATCGACAGCCGTAATACCGGCAATTTTGACGTGATCCGCGCCTCCTGGGTAGGGGACTATAATGAGCCGTCGACATTCCTCTCCCTGTTGACCTCAACCCATACGGGGAATATCTCCCGCTTCAACGATCCGGCCTATGATAAGGTGATCAATCAGGCGTCGCTGGAGTCCACAGAGAAGGCCCGTAACGCTGATTACAATACGGCAGAGAAAATTATTGCCGAAAAAGCGCCGATTGCGCCGATCTACCAGTATACCAACGGGCGCTTAATCAAGCCGTGGGTAAAAGGGTATCCGATAAACAACCCTGAGGATGTGGCCTACAGCCGTACGATGTATATCGAGAAACATTGATCGGTAACATCCAGTATTTTCTGCTAACCCCGGTAATGGCGCTGCTTTCAGCGCCATTTTTTTTGTTCTCATTTTCACATCTCTTCTGATTCATAATCTCCATTAATTCGCATCAGATATTAATATAAAATAAATATAATATGCGCCTCCGATAATGTTCTTTTGTTATTTATTTATGAGGCAGAACATTCTGTTAAATATTTGGCGGCACTGGCGCTCAGAATAACAAAGCACTGAAAAATAAAGTCCAGGTTTGGAGTAATAGTTAGTTGATCCGCTGTAAGCGTATGTTCTACTATCTGTGCGTGAATAAATGTAACCTTACTCAATAACTATTCCTTAAGGAAAAGGGACTGCTATGGCTGATTCGTTTCAGAATGAGGTGCCAAAGGCACGAATAAATTTAAAACTGGCTCTTCATACCGGAGGTGCACAGAAGAAGGTTGAATTACCGCTTAAAATTCTTACGGTGGGTGATTTCAGTAATGGTAAAGAATCCCGTGTGTTATCCGAGCGTGAAAAAATAAACGTCAATAAAAATAACTTTGATAGCGTACTGTCGGAGTTCAATCCCGAAATTAATCTGGCGGTACAAAACACGCTGGCAGGTAACGGGGAAGAAGAAAATATCCGACTGCAGTTCTCCAGCATGAAAGACTTCGAGCCTGAGCAAGTCGCCCGTCAAATCCCACAACTCCGGGCGATGCTCGCGATGCGCAATTTATTGCGCGACCTCAAGTCGAACCTTCTTGATAATGCCACTTTCAGAAAAGAGCTTGAGAAAATCCTTAAGGATCCGGCGTTATCTCAGGAATTACGTGACGAAATGAGTGCGCTAGCCCCGAAATAAATAGTGGACCTGTCTTTTAATGGATTAACCGGGAATATGCTGATGTCTTTAAATACTGAAAATGGCTCTGTTCAAGGGCAAACAACCGTACTGGAAAAAGAGGGTGTTTACGCTTCCCTGTTTGAGAAAATCAACCTGACCCCGGCGTCCAGCCTGGGCGATATTGATGCGTTTCTGGATGATGCCGCGCTGGCCGATGCGTCAGCGGGTGAACGCCTGACGGCCGCGATGCAGGTATTTATGGACTGTATCCGTAAATCTGGTCAGCAGGTAGATAAGCTGGACAAAACGCTGATCGATCACCACATCGCGGAACTCGATTTTCAAATCAGTCGCCAACTGGATGCAGTGATGCACCATCAGGAATTTCAGAAGGTCGAGTCCCTTTGGCGTGGTCTCAAACACCTCGTCGACAATACTGACTACCGCCAGAATGTGAAAACAGAAATTCTGGATGTTTCCAAAGACGCGCTGCGCCAGGATTTTGAGGACGCGCCGGAGCTTATCCAGAGCGGTCTGTACTGGCACACCTACACCGCCGAATACGACACCCCGGGTGGCGAGCCAATTGGCTCGGTGATCTCTTCCTGGGAGTTTGACGCAAGCCCGCAGGACGTAGCGCTACTGCGCAACATCTCTAAAGTTTCTGCCGCAGCGCATATGCCATTTATTGGTTCTGTAGGGCCAAAATTCTTCCTGAAAGACACGATGGAAGATGTGGCGGCAATTAAGGATATCGGCAACTATTTTGATCGCGCCGAATACATTAAATGGAAAGCTTTTCGCGACACTGACGATTCTCGCTATATCGGTCTGGTGATGCCGCGCGTGCTTGGACGTTTGCCGTATGGCCCGGATACCATTCCGGTGCGCAGCTTCAACTACGTTGAGCAGGTGAAAGGCCCGGATCACGAGAAATATCTCTGGACCAGTGCGTCATTCTCTTTTGCTGCCAATATGGTAAAGAGCTTCATTAATAACGGCTGGTGCGTGCAGATCCGCGGCCCGCAGGCGGGCGGAGCGGTGAAAGACCTGCCAATCCACCTCTACGATCTCGGCACCGGCAACCAGGTCAAGATCCCGTCTGAGGTGATGATTCCGGAAACCCGCGAATTCGAGTTCGCCAATCTCGGCTTTATCCCACTGTCATATTACAAAAATCGCGATTACGCCTGCTTCTTCTCGGCGAACTCCGCCCAGAAACCGGCACTGTACGATACCGCAGATGCCACCGCCAACAGCCGCATCAACGCCCGCCTGCCGTACATCTTCCTGCTGTCGCGTATTGCCCACTACCTGAAGCTGATCCAGCGGGAAAACATCGGCACCACCAAAGACCGTCGTCTGCTTGAACTGGAGTTGAACACCTGGGTTCGTGGTCTGGTCACTGAAATGACCGATCCGGGCGACGAGCTGCAGGCCTCGCATCCGCTGCGCGATGCGAAAGTGGTGGTTGAAGACATTGAAGATAACCCAGGTTTCTTCCGCGTAAGGCTGTATGCGGTGCCGCACTTCCAGGTCGAAGGGATGGACGTGAACCTGTCTCTGGTGTCGCAGATGCCGAAGGCAAAAGCATAAGGCAGGACAGGGATGAAAATTTATCGTCCACTGTGGAACGAGGGGGCTTTACTGTCCCCTCAACAGTTCCAACAGCAGGCTGAATGGGAGTCTTTTCGCAGTGCCGGTGCATCAGCGCTGGCATCCCCGTTCCCCTGGGGTGTAGAAAAGGTTGAGTTTAATGACAGTCTTCTTTCGTCCGGCCTGATACAGATTACGCAGTTACGCCTCTGGCTGGACGATGGTTCACTCATAGATGCGCAAAGGAGCGATCTGCCTCCGGCACCGCGCGAGTTAGATGCCAGTCAGCTGGCAGGTCGTGATGCGGTAACTGTTGTGATCGCACTGCCTCACATGCAGCCGGGTGTGATCAACGTTGAACAGGAAGGCGTCAGATCAGACCGACCGCTTCGCTATCGTGAAGAGTGGGTGACATTGCAGGATGCTTTTGGCTCTGAAGAAGAGTCCATAGCCGTTGCCCGGTTTAATCTCACCATCCGGTTTGCTCATGAAAGCAATGACTCCTGGAAAGTGTGCCCGGTAGCAAGGCTGATCCGGGACGGGCAAAGCGCGTGGCGACAGGATCCCTCTTTTATTCCTCCAGTCGCGTCATTTGGGGCAAGCCCGGCCCTGTGCGAGCGTCTGATGCTGCTCAATCGCCAGCTACGCTCCCGACGACAGCGTCTGATGACGATGCGTCGTGAAAGCAACGAACGACTCGCTGATTTTGCCGTCGCCGACGTTTCTCTTTTCTGGTTGCTGAATGCACTTAATTCTCACGCCAGAGTGCTGACTGAGTACGAACGTTTTCCCTCCCGTCCACCGGAACAGGTATGGGCAGAGCTCGTTCGTCTGGCAGGCAGTATGCTGACTTTTTCCCTGGACCATGATCTTGACGCCATACCGGGTTATGACCACGAGGAACCAGCTAATGCCTTTCCCCCGCTCTTTGACCTGGTCACAGAGCTGCTGGAAGCAAGTCTGCCATCCCGTGTTATCGCGCTGGAAATGTCGCGACCGGACGGACAGACCTGGAAGGCCAACCTTCACGATATCCGTCTGCGTGAAGAGGCCGACCTTTATCTCTCTGTGCGCTCGGATATCCCGGCCTGGCAGGTTGCGGAGAAATTCCCTGCGCTCTGCCAGGCAGGTTCACCTGATGATGTCCACAAAATATATGGTGCGGCCCTCAAGGGGATTCCGTTGATCCCGGTGAGCAGAGTCCCGGCAGCGTTACCTGTACGTATGGAAAACCAGTACTTCGCACTTGATATGGAAAGCCCCGCTGCGCATGAAATGCAGGAGCAAGGGGTGTGTCTGTTCTATGTGCCTGAGTTGCTTGGTGCTCTGGAACTTGAACTGTTTGCGGTATTGCGCTCATGAGACAGGATATCGATATTGACCAGCTAATGACGGAGACCTGGCTCACCGTTACCATGCTTAAGAAAGGCGCAGTCACGCTTAATGGCTCTGCGCTTTACAACAAATGCGTTAAACAGGTTGAAAGTGTGCGTGAAGCGCTGGAGCGTGCCGGTTATGACGACGCCAGTGTGGAGCATATTTCTTATGCACAATGTGCCCTGCTGGACGAAACGGTGATGAGCCGCAAGCCCGAACAAGGCGAAGAAGGAGAGGCGCCGAAAGCTGATGAAGGCCAGGTGGCCTGGCGTAAAGCGCCGCTTCAGGCCCGTTTTTTTGGCTCACTTCGGGCTGGTGAGGCGCTATGGGATCGCATTGCAGACGTTCTGCGGCAGCCCTCACCGAACCCGGCCGTTTTAACCTGCTATCACCGTGTGATAGCACTGGGCTTTCAGGGGTTATACAGTCTGAAAGCGGTCAGCCAATCGCAGCGGGATGAGGTAGTGAAAGCCCTTTCTGAACGGGTTTCTCCACCTGATGCAGGCCTGTCTCTGGTTGTTCATCGAATAGGGAAACATCGCTGGAGTCTGATGCGCTCAGTGTGGTTCTGGATAGCGCTCGCCGTCATTCTTACCGGGGGAATCTGGTGGGTGGGGCATCTCTGGCTACAGGCACTATTGTCAGCACAAATACCGGAGTTGCATGGCTAATGCGTAGATCAGTCATCATTCCGGTGGTTCTTTACGCCCTGGTAGCTGTTGCCATGTTGCTGTGGTTGCTATGGTATTTTATCCCGGCTGGCAACGTTTTTAACGGTCTGGCTACTCTGCTGATTCTGCTTCTGGCAGGCTGGACTGTTTTTAAAAACTGTCGGAGTGAAGAGTCCACATCAAACGCTATCCTCCCGGCTGCTGAACTGCCATTACTTGACACCCAGGACCCCGTTGTACTGGTGTGTGGTGACATGCTGGATGCGTTGTTTCAGGGAAGCCAATTGCGTAAAACAGCCCAGGGATGGTGGCTACGGGTCGGTGACGTCAGCCGGTTAACTGACGTTGTCCGCAGTATACAGACGCACTTCCCACGTCAGGTCGGTCAGATCTCGGTGATGTACCGTGGTCTGCCAGACCAACATCAGGATGAAGCCGTTCTACGTACCGCACTAAAAACGCTCCGCCAGCAGTATAAACAGATTAAATCCCTGACGGGTTTCACACTGCCGGTTGTGTTGAGCGCCGAATTTTCCGGGCCTGAAACACCGTGGATAATCGTTCGGGGAGATAAGCCGATTGTATGCCCGATTAATGACTCGCCGCTGGCATTCATTAACTGGCAGCAGGAGGAAGCGAATATCCTGGCTCTGCCAGCGATCAGCCATGCATTTTCCTTTATCCGTAATACGCTGGCTGATGAGCTGGAGAAACCTGACCGGCTAACGCCGCCTGTGCGCGTGTTTTCCGTGGCCATGCGCCTCGGGATAGCCAATCCAGAGACTCAGTCAGTCTGGTCTGCCTGGCTCTATTCCCGCACCTGTTTGCAGTTTTCACGAAAGTCAGGGCAGATCGCACCAGCAAGCTTGTTCCCGGATGCGGTTCTGCCGCTACTGGCACCTGTTACATCGACGGTGCAGGGAGGCCACCGTACCCGTCGTTTGATCCTGCTGATATGGCTGTGTGTCCTGACCGCATTGGGAATTTCTGCACTTAACAATCGTGATCTGATCCGTCAGGTAAGCACCGATTTACAGCGCTGGAATGCTATCCCGATGAACCACTACCGTCCTAAGGCGGAATCACTGGCCGCACTGAAACAGGATGCGCTCCTGCTTGAGCGTTGGCAGCGCCAGGGGGAGCCTCTACGTTACAGTCTGGGCTATTACCCGGGGCAACGCCTGTGGCTCGCCTTGCAGCAGGCTATTGATACGTGGACACCTCCCTCCGCCCCTGAGCCGAAACCGATACCGAAAATTGTACGACTCGACAGCATGTCACTGTTTGATTCCGGCAAATCGGCACTCAAAGACGGCTCAACCAAAATACTTGTTAACGCACTGGTGGGGATCAAAGCCAGACCAGGCTGGCTCATCGTAGTCAGCGGCCACACAGACAATACCGGCAGCGTTCAGCTCAACCAGCCCCTGTCTTTGCAACGAGCGGAGGCCGTCCGTAACTGGATGCGTGATACCGGGGACGTACCGGAAAGTTGTTTTGCCGTGCAGGGTTACGGTGACAGCCGACCGATTGCATCAAACGACACGCCTGATGGCCGTGCGCATAACCGGCGTGTCGAGATCAGTCTGGTACCCCAGGCTGACGCCTGTCGTTTGCCAGGCGCAAAACACGCGTCACAGGATATACGTGACGTTTCAACTAAGGAAATGGAGAAGTAAACATGGCAATCCCAGTTTATCTGTGGCTGAAAGACGATGGCGGCGCTGACATCAAGGGTTCCGTAGATGTGAAAGATCGCGAAGGAAGCATCGAAGTTGTTGCTCAGGAACACACCCTGTACATCCCGACCGATAACAACACTGGCAAGCTGACCGGCACCCGTATTCACACGCCGTTCCTGTTTACCAAAGAGATCGACTCTTCCAGCCCGTACCTTTACAAAGCGGTGACCACGGGCCAGACCCTGAAGTCAGCTGAATTCAAGTGGTACAAAATCAACGACGCAGGCCAGGAGGTTGAGTATTTCAACACCAAACTGGAAAACGTCAAACTGGTGAAAGTCGCACCGAAAATGCACGACATCAAGGATGCCTCCTTCGAGAAGCATAACCACCTTGAGCAGATCGAGCTTCGCTACGAAAAAATCACCTGGACCTACAAAGACGGCAACATCATTCATTCCGATTCCTGGAACGAACGTACCACTGCGTAAGAGCCTGGCGGACAGACCTCCTCTGTCCGCCATTTTTGTTTTGCTCCGCAGAGCGGCTGTCAGACGGACGCTTCGCAGAGCAATATCACAATTTATCGGCATGAACCTTATGGGCATCGGTTGACGGCCAGGGGCGGTAGCGTGCCTGAACAAGAGGGAACGACATGGAAAATCATTCAGCAGTCCTGCTACGACGACTTACCCCTTATTGCGCCAGAGCACTGGAGGGTGCGGCTTCTTTATGTCAGACCCGTGCGCATGCAGAAATCACGCCTGAGCACTGGTTGTTAAAGTTGCTGGAGCAGGGGGAAGGTGACCTGACCGTTCTTGCCCGGCGCTATGAATGGGATATGGATGCCGTCTGGCAGTCACTTCTGAGCTGGCTGGATGCACAGCCTCGTTCAGTTCGCACCCGACCAGAGCTTTCTGCTTCTCTCCAGGCGCTGCTGAAACAGGCCTGGCTTGCCGCCACACTCGCCGGAGATGAGCAGATCCGCAGCATACATTTGCTCACGGCAATGATTGAAACGTCAGGGCTGACGCGCTGCGATGGCCTCTGGCCACTGATGACGCTGACCACCTGCCAGCTGGAAAGGTTACGTCCCTTGCTCGAAGCCCAGTCAGATGAGCGGTATGACGTTGCGCTCAGTGAACAGCCAGGCCATGTCAGCATTATTGGCAGGGCGGCACCGTTACAGCATGAAGCACAAAACCAGGCTGAAGGCGGAAGTGCGCAGCCTGCCGTTTCACTGGAAGAGTCCGTTCTCAATCGTTTTACAGTTGATGTGACCGCCCGTGCCCGGGAAGGAAAGATTGATCCTGTCTTTGGACGCGACAACGAAATCCGTCAGATGGTGGATATTCTCTCCAGACGAAGGAAGAACAACCCGATCCTTGTGGGTGAACCCGGCGTGGGCAAAACGGCCCTGGTTGAAGGCCTGGCGCTACGTATTGCTGAGGGCAATGTGCCCGAAAGTCTAAAGCCCGTCATCGTCAGGACACTGGATCTGGGTTTGCTTCAGGCGGGTGCAGGTGTAAAGGGTGAATTCGAACAGCGTCTGAAAAATATCATCGACGCCGTACAGCACTCCCCGGTGCCGGTGCTGCTGTTTATTGATGAGGCGCACACTATTATCGGGGCGGGTAATCAGGCGGGTGGGGCAGATGCGGCTAACCTGCTGAAACCGGCACTGGCTCGCGGTGAACTGCGGACCATTGCGGCCACCACCTGGAGTGAATACAAGCAGTACTTCGAACGTGACGCTGCCCTGGAGCGCCGCTTTCAGATGGTCAAGGTTGATGAGCCCGATGATGAGACAGCCTGCCTGATGCTGCGCGGTCTGAAATCCCGCTATGCCGAACATCATGGCGTACACATTACCGGTGAGGCCGTCCGGGCAGCAGTGACGCTATCCCGCCGCTACCTGACAGGGCGCCAGCTGCCTGATAAAGCTGTGGACTTACTGGATACGGCTGCGGCCCGGGTACGGATGAGCCTGGACACGCTGCCAGAACAGCTTACCCGGTTGCAGGCCCGGCTAACTGCACTTGCCATGGAGCAACAGGAGTTACTGGAAGATATTTCCCTGGGTAACACTGTTGATGCCAGCCGTCTGCCTCAGATCGAGCAACTTACTCTGGATCTCAACCAGCAGAAAGCTGCCCTTCAAACACAATATGAAACCGAAAAGCGGCTCACCGACTCGCTGAAAGCCTGCCGGGAAGACATCAGCCGACAGAAGGAGATCTCCGCCTTCCAGCAGGAGCTCTCCCAGATTCAGAATAACAGCCCATTACTGGGTCTGGATGTTGATGTCCGCACCGTTGCAACCGTTATTGCCGACTGGACAGGGGTTCCTCTCTCGTCACTGATGAAGGATGAGCAAACCGAATTACTGACGCTGGAAGAGCAGCTGGCTACCCGTGTAGTCGGTCAGAGTCCTGCCCTTAATGCCATAGCCCAACGACTGCGAGCGTCAAAAACCGGTCTCACGCCGGAGAACGGGCCGCAGGGTGTGTTTTTACTGGTGGGGCCAAGCGGGGTGGGCAAAACAGAAACCGCGCTCGCACTTGCTGACGTTATGTATGGTGGTGAGAAATCGCTCATTACTATCAACCTTTCCGAATACCAGGAGCCGCACACGGTCTCGCAGTTGAAAGGCTCCCCTCCAGGCTATGTAGGATATGGTCAGGGCGGCATTCTCACCGAGGCAGTCCGTAAGCGGCCATACAGCGTGGTGCTGCTCGATGAAGTGGAGAAGGCCCATCGGGATGTGATGAACCTGTTTTATCAGGTCTTTGACCGGGGCTTTATGCGGGACGGGGAAGGGCGCGAAATTGATTTCCGTAATACCGTGATCCTGATGACGTCCAACCTGGGCAGTGATCCGTTGATGCAGTTGCTGGAAGAGCAGCCGGAAGCCACTGAGAGTGAACTGCATGAGTTGTTACGCCCGATCCTGCGCGATCATTTCCAGCCAGCGCTGCTTGCCCGCTTCCAGACGGTGATATACCGCCCGCTGGCAATGGATGCCATGCGCACCATCGTCGGCATGAAGCTGGCACAGGTGAGCACGCGTCTGAAACGCCACTACGGTATTTCCACTCACACTGGCGAAAGTCTCATCGACACGCTGACGAAGGCGTGTTTGCTGCCGGATACCGGTGCCCGCAACGTGGACAGCCTGCTTAATCAGCAGATCCTGCCGGTTCTGAGCCAGCAGTTATTAAGCCATATGGCGGCTAAACAAAAACCGTCCTCGCTACAGCTGACCTGGGATGATGCAGAGGGCATTGTGCTGGCGTTTGATGAACAGGCAGAAGGAGAGCCGTCATGATCAACAAGGCTTCCAGCGTGGTGCAACAGCTTTCAGGGCAGTCACGGTACCGGGTTGATGTGCATGAATGCAGCCATTTCCTGGATGTGTTGCGTTACAGCGCGGTGGAATCTCTCAGCCAGCCCTGGCGCTATGACGTGGCGGTCACCTGCTCCTCGGCGGAGATTGCCTGCGACACGTTACTGCTGAAGCCCGCGTCATTCACTTTCCAGATCCCGGTGTTTGACGGCACCCCGGCGCTGCCGGTCCGGACGGTATTCGGTGTGGTGGAGTCCTTTCGCCGGATATCCACGTCTAATGATGATACCCGTTACGCGCTGACGATCGTTCCCCGAATCGCGCTTCTTGGCTTGACAAAGGGCAGCCAGATTTACCTTAACCAGTCGGTCACTGAAGTGGTTGAGCAGGTGCTGCGTAAACACGGCCTGGAAGGGCCTGATTTTGAGTTCCGGCTTTCCCGTGAGTATCCCTCCCGGGAGCTCATCACCCAGTGGCGGGAAACTGACCTGGAGTTTATCCAGCGTCTGCTGGCCGAGGTGGGCATTTACTGGCGCTATGAAATGAACAGCCGTCTTGAACAGGACGTGGTGATTTTTCAGGACAGTCAGCAGCAGTATGAATTTGGCGTCACCCTGCCACTGCGCAACCCGGCCGGGATGAGCGACAGCGGGCAGGAGAGTATCTGGGATATTCAGACCGCATATAACGTGGTGAGCGGGAGTGTGGCCACCCGGGACTACAACTACCGTGAAGCGCTGAAACCTCAGGACAGCGCCGAAAGCATTTTCAGCAGGGAAGGGATCACCACCGGGGAAACCTACCATTATGCTGAACCCTTCCTGACAGCAGGTGACGCTGACAGCCCGGAAACCGGGGCATACTTCGCCCGCCTGCGCCACGAACGCATTCTGAACGCGCAGTATCACGTCAGCGGGCACTCCTCGAGCCCTCACCTGACTCCGGGTCAGGTCCTGGAAACGGACGGCACGTTACCTGATGCCGTCAGGAAAGGCATCGTCATCACCAGGGTGCGCACCAGCGGTTCACGCAAAAGCAGCTTTACGCTGACGTTTGAGGGGATCCCCTACAGCGAAACCGTCTGCTGGCGTCCGGCACTGCTCAGGCGGCCGGTGATATCCGGCTCGCTGCCTGCCCGGGTGGAAAGCACACAGAAAGGCGACACGTATTCCTGGCTCGACCCGCAGGGGCGCTACCGGGTAAAACTGGACTTCGACCGCAGCAGTGCTGAACCGGGTTATGCATTTGTGTGGCTGCGGCTGGCGAAACCCTATGCCGGTGATACGTACGGATTCCACTCCCCGCTTACCGACGGAACGGAAGTGGCCGTCGTATTTGACGGCGGAGACCCGGATCGTCCCTACATCGCCTATGCCCTGCATGATTCAGAGCATCCGGACCCTGTCACCAGCGACAATCATACGCGGAACGTGTGGCGCACGCCGGCGAACAATAAGCTGCGGATGGAGGATAAGCGCCAGGAAGAGCATATCAAGCTCGCGACGGAATACGGCAAGACGCAGCTGAACATGGGACACCTGGTCAACAGCCAGCGTGAAAAACGCGGGGCCGGTTTTGAACTGCGAACGGATGAGCATGGTGCCGTACGTGCGGCAAAAGGGCTGTTCCTGACGGCGGATGCCCAGGCTAAAGCGCAGGGCCCGGTGCTGGAAATGGCCCCTGCGATAGGTCAGATTAACCAGGCGAACAGCCAGATGCAGGCGCTGAACAGCGCAGCTGAAGCCGCCGGAGCCCTGGTCAGTGACATCAGTACCCAGATTAGTTTTGTGACCGACAAAATCAAAGACCTTCAGTCTGCAGTCCTGCTGGGAAGCGCCCCGCAGGGGGTGGCCCTGAGCTCAGGCGAACACCTTCAGCTCAGCAGCACCCGCAACACCATGATCAATGCCGGCCAGCATCTTGATATCGGTGCGATGAAAAATCTGTCGGTGACGGTGGAAAAATCCCTCGGTCTGTTTGTGCATAAAGACGGGGCTAAGCTGGTTGCCAACCAGGGCGACATCGAGATTCAGGCTCAGCACAACACGATGGCCCTGTTTTCTGAAAAGCAGCTGACGGTGACCAGTAGTGAAGACGAAATTATTATCAGCACCCCGGAAACGCTGACGCTGAACGGCGGCGGGTCTTACCTGAGGCTGAGTAAGAACGGGATAGAGCATGGTTCCGAAGGGATGATGGTGATGAAGGTAGCGAGCTATCTGGTGCCCGGGAGCGGTAGCAGCGTGCCACTGGAGACACCAGACTTTAAAATGACGGACGTGACGGTTACGACTAAAAATTCCGCTAAATGGACAAGTGAATAGCATGGAAGGTGATTTATGACAGCAACGTTACCCAAAATCAGTTACCCCGTACCGTCAAACAAAAATGGTCATGCCTTTACCACTGTGGAAGAGCTGTTATCGACGGTCGGAGGAGAAAGCTCCGGACTGTATCTGGTGGGAAGTCAGGGGATGTGGCATGGCGGTATCCATATTACTGATGCCACCATTCCATGGTGCGCCCTGAGTACTGACAGCACGGCAGAGAATGAATATTGTCGGGAACCGTATAAAGGGGAGCAATTTATTCGTTGTATGGCGGATGGTGAAATAGTTGCCTGGCGGATATGCAAGGATTACGAGAGTGCCGCGATTGAATGGCGCGGTGAAAAACTGTTCCTTTCGACCTCTTTTGTGCTGGTGAAACATTATATCCAGCCGGGTGATACAGAAGAGAGCGGACTGACATTTTTCACTCTGTATATGAATCTGGCGCCTTATGCTGCTTATAAACAACAGGGAAATCTATCGGACAGAAAAGTGGCAAAGATCCAGCGCTATTACACCAGTGCGGAAGATTTGCATGCAGGCCGCGCAGCCGGAAAACTGAATAAAGGCACGGTTGTCACGCTGGGTGACAACATTGTGACCCGAAGTAGTGACAGACGTCAGTTCACTGAAGTGACCATTACCCGTGAGACGAAAAATGCAGTAGGGGACACACTTGCAGCAGGCACCAGAGTCTGGACTGTATCTGACCAGGGTTCACTGAAAGCGGTGGCGTCAGCGCCCATTCCATCCTGGTGGGCAAAATGCTCACCTTCTTATAGTACCCGGCAAGAAGGTGTGGTGAACTGCACCTCGCGTACTGACTGGTCATACTATCTGAGCCGTGACGATGTACTGCAATATAAAAATGCAGGCAACCTGGTGGCAGGTTTCCCGCTTTCTTACGAACCCGGTAACACTTTGCAGCAGGTTACCCGTCCGGGTAAGAATGATGGCGATGCTGCAAGAACCTTCAGTCTGGTAACCCTGGGGCAAGATAAGGATAATCTCAAGCATAGCCCGAAGAAGGGCGACCGGGTATGGGTGGTGTCAGACGGCGACAGTCTGACGTCGGTTGCACCGGCAGCATCCGGTAGTGAACCCGTTTTTAATGATGTGTATGTACCTTCAGCGCCTGTACCGGTCAATGCCGGAGACAGTCTCGGGCATATGGGTTTTTATCAGCTACCGGAAGAAAACGGGAAACGCTCGCGCTACCAGGTACACATAGAGTGCCTGAGCATGGATGATATGGAGAAGTTCATCACTAATCCCGGACATGCGGAAGAGGATGCGCCTGTTTATCTGACCTGGAAAACCGATACACCGTTGTTTGAAAAGGGTGAGCGGGGAATGGTTGCGGGCAGTCGTAAAACAAGGGCCGCGGGTATTCTGACACTGGCAAAAGTCCCTGGCGCTGATGCTGAGGGGAAGACGCTGACCAGTAATAGGGATGCGGCATATTATCAGATACGGCCTGAAGGTGGCTGGCTGGCCGCAGCCAGTGTTCAGAAAGTGTCGCAGTATGCGCTTGGTGAGCTTGGCTTTGTTACGCTGGATAAGACACCAGAGAGTTTTGACCTGATTGATGGGATAAAACAACCGAATAACGTGGTGAAGGGTATTCTGGAGCAGTTGTATAAAGCAGCACAGGAGGAATCCCGGACCACTCACGCGCTGAACAAGTATAACTATAAACGCCTGCTGGAGTTGATAGACAGTAACCAGGACGGACATTACTCGGAGCAGGAGTATCTTCAGGCGGTTCATAATGTGTCGTATCGCGACCATCTGTACCGTGTGATAGCGAAGCACGCCAGTGAATGGTATTACGGCAAGGATGACTCGCTCTGGAAGAACTACCTGGATACATTAACCACGGACGCACCGTTATGGAAAACGTACCTGGAAGCGTTTCTGGATAAGATGACATGGATGAAGGCAGTGTCGGAAAAGGGTGTGGTACTGGGGCCGGATCCGTGGCATATGCATCCGGTAGTGTTTTTAGATGCTGTCTCAAACGATCAGAAATTGATTATATTTCCGCTTAAAGTCAAACCGAAGAATGATATTAATGGAGTCTGGAAAAATTATTACTGGGCTGCATTTTTAAGTGACAGCAATGCCTCTCAGGCCATATTTGGTCGAAATCGAAGCGGAGGGAGTCGTAAACATGCTGCTCGTGATTTATATACCGAACCTTCGACAGAAATTGTTGCTGTTTGTAACGGAACAGTCAAAAGCATTACAGCTTATTATATGGGGACATCACAAATAACAATCGAGCATAAAACGAATGATAACAGACGTTTTTTTGCACGTTATGGAGAGGTTGATCCTAATAGTATTACTGTTAATGTAGGAGATAAAGTGAGTCAAGGTAGTATAATAGCTAAAACAGGTTTAATGATTTCTCCAGAAACAAACAAGCATCCCTGCATTATAGCGGGGCAGACCGTTTATATGCTACATTTTGAATACTATCCTGGAAATGAGTCTGAATCGCCTCCAAACAATACATCAAATCTCCCTTACAGACGACGAAGTGACTTACGTGATCCGTTGGAAATATTGCGCGAAGGTTACGAGAACACTTTCAGTGAAAATGTCAAAAATAGAAACCGGGTTGATATAAACCAGTTACAGGTTTCAGATGAAGGAAAAGCGTTTATCAAAGGATGGGAGTCATTTAAGTCAAAACCTTATAATGATTCAGAGGGCTATTGCACCATTGGTTATGGTCACTTAATTGCAAGGCGCAAGTGTGAGGATATCGTTCTGTCAGACGAATTCAAAGACGGCATCACGCGTGCCCGCGCTGATGAACTTTTTGAAGAAAGACTGCCCACATATGTAAATGAACTTAAGAGTTCAGTAATGGTGAATCTCTATCAGTACGAGTTTGATGCGTTGGTAAGCCTTTTGTTCAATCTCGGTTCATTACGCAAAGCACCTTTACTCAAATCGAAACTTAATAGCGGAGATTATGCTGGTGCAGCGGACGAATTTCTCGATATTACCAATGACGGTAAAACTGGCCTGGTGACGCGCCGGAGGAAAGAGTGGGATTTATTCAATAATAATGTTTATGATTCTTCTCATTGACAGAATGTAAAACAAGGAATGCTATTGTGAATAAAAAGCTATTATGGATTTACATCCTCTTTGTTTTATCATTTACCGCTAGCATCCAGGTGAGTGAGGCAAAAGATGTATGGGTTTTTGATAAAGTCTCCAGTTCTACTGTCTTAGGAATGACGGATGCGGACAGGGTTCGCAATCTGACAACGCAGTTTCGACAGGTCGAGATCGTCACTGATTCAAACATTCTCACCATTCAGAATTCCCTACTGGAAAAAGGAAATATCTGCTCTATCGACTTCGTCAGAATAAACAAAACATTGCTTTCTTATTTTTACTCTAAAGCTACGGTGGCAATGTATAAGGCACTATTTTCACAGGAAGAAATGCCTCTGACGGATGATGTTGTTGTCCTGACATCTCTCAGGCCTGGTGAAGAATGTCCCGAACCGTACAGTGAACTCATAGAAGCTAACGGGAATTTGTTTTTCTCCGAACAAGACTATGTGGTGTTCATGAAGAAAAAAACTGGGAATGTAACTTCGGGGAATAAAGATAAAATTGATTTTTGGCAATACTGTAAAGACGTTGCGGAAGGCGTGGCCTACGATGGAAGAAGTAAATATAGCTGTCAGTTTAGTAATAAATCTATAGCTGAAGTATATTCCAATATTCGTGCGCTCAGTCATTATCAGCATGCATTAAAGGAAAAGTTGCCGAGTAAAAATATTAAATACCCTGTTGATGGGGGATATATCATTTATCAATGGACTGATCGCAACACGCTCGAGATAATAATTGAACAAGAAAATGAGTCTGTCCGCTATTCCGTTAAGTCTAAAAATAATAGTGCTGACGTAGTAATCGAATCGGATACACAATATTAGTTGCCTTAGTCGTGTCACAAAAAACGCCTGATATCTGGTTTTATTAATAAGATAATTCGTTGTTTTTATTAATATCAATAAATACAGAGGCCATTCTCAGAGGAAGAGGGCGATGCATCTGATTAGTACAACATAAGGGTATATACTAATGATGGCAGATGGTGACATGGGCTGAAATATGCTTATCCGGATAGTGTTATGAATATACTGATGTGCCTGTCAGTGCGGGAGACAGTCTCGGGCATATGGGTTTTTATCAGCTACCAGAAGAAAATGGCAAACGCTCGCGCTACCAGGTACACATAGAGTGCCTGAGCATGGATGATATGGAGAAGTTCATCACTAATCCCGGACATGCGGAAGAGGATGCGCCTGTTTATCTGACCTGGAAAACCGATACACCGTTGTTTGAAAAGGGTGAGCGGGGAATGGTTGCGGGCAGTCGTAAAACAAGGGCCGCGGGTATTCTGACACTGGCAAAAGTCCCTGGCGCTGATGCTGAGGGGAAGACGCTGACCAGTAATAGGGATGCGGCATATTATCAGATACGGCCTGAAGGTGGCTGGCTGGCCGCAGCCAGTGTTCAGAAAGTGTCGCAGTATGCGCTTGGTGAGCTTGGCTTTGTTACGCTGGATAAGACACCAGAGAGTTTTGACCTGATTGATGGGATAAAACAACCGAATAACGTGGTGAAGGGTATTCTGGAGCAGTTGTATAAAGCAGCACAGGAGGAATCCCGGACCACTCACGCGCTGAACAAGTATAACTATAAACGCCTGCTGGAGTTGATAGACAGTAACCAGGACGGACATTACTCGGAGCAGGAGTATCTTCAGGCGGTTCATAATGTGTCGTATCGCGACCATCTGTACCGTGTGATAGCGAAGCACGCCAGTGAATGGTATTACGGCAAGGATGACTCGCTCTGGAAGAACTACCTGGATACATTAACCACGGACGCACCGTTATGGAAAACGTACCTGGAAGCGTTTCTGGATAAGATGACATGGATGAAGGCTGTGTCGGAAAAGGGCGTGATAATGGGGCCGGATCCGTGGCATATGCATCCTATTGTTTTTCTTAAGGCTGTTAGTACTAGTGATGGTGTTACTTATACTCAGTTAAAAACTATTTTCCCACAAGCTTCTGATGATAATTTAAATACAGTCGTTGTTGAACTACAAGGGAGGTTGGAGGAGTTTAAGTTAGATACCTCAACGAGATTACGACATTTCTTCTCCCAAATTAAAGGGGAAGTTGGTCCTCAAATGAAAGGAAAAACGGAAGGGTTTCAATTTTCACCAGCAACTTTAAGGTCGTTTAGCCGATATTACCGAGAACATCCAACGGAGTCAGAAACTGATGGCTATCTGAAGAATTCTGCTGGAAGAATAATTCGTCGTGCTGATGAACAAGCTATAGGCCGTAAGCATTACTTAAGATTGAATGGGAATAGACAGAGCAATCCTGATGATGGCTATAATTTTAGAGGGCTAGGGCTAATTCAAGTTACTGGATATGAAAAATATAATGGGTTTATGGAGGGGTATCATGATCATTGGCATGATGAAGCACCTGACACCGTTTCGGATCCTGAAACAATAAATACAATGCCTTATGCTATTCGAAGCGCTTTATGGTTTTGGTTGCATTACGAGGTCTATTCATTAGATCAAGGCAACGGTTATAGTGATGTTGTTGCTGTTACAAAAAGAGTAAACGGTGGGGATATGGGATTGGCAGAGCGACAAGAGGCTTATTCATTATGCGAAACGGTATTACAATGAGAAAACATAAGATGTTTTTAGCGGGGGGGGGCTTTGTTTTTTTTGTCGGCAGGCGCTTTGGCAGTTGAACAGAATGTGACTAAAATCATTACTTGCTCATTACCTGGAGAGGGAGGTAAAGAAGTTTCATTCCTCATTGATAATATTACAAAAGAAATTAATTATGGTTTTAAAAGGGATAGTAAAATAGAGTTAAAAGTTGTTTTCAACGAAGAGAATAAACTGAGACGCACCAAAGATAGCAAGATGGGTGTTACTTATTATGGCTTCAAACGCGGCAAATACAGTTATGTCATTGATGTAATCGAAGGTTCTGAAAAAAATGAATACACAATGTCGTTTGATATCAAAAAAAATGGAAAGATTATTCAATCTAGTGATTGTTTGCCGAACTCATATAGAAGTGATAGTGTTGTAAGTGATTATATAGTTGACATTCCTTATGTAAATGAGGAGGGGTTTAATTTTCCATAGGCTTATTTCTCAATTATCTTCAGGTGGTCCATAATATCTCTTACCGTGACCGCTTATACCATGTAATTGCAAAACACGCCAGTGAATGGTACTACGGCAAGGATGATCCGCTCTGGAATACATACCTGGATACGTTAACCACGGATGCACCGTTGTGGAAAACGTATCTGGAAGAGTTTCTGGATAAGATGACATGGATGAAGGCAGTGTCCGAAAAGGATGTGGCACTGGGGCCGGAACCGTGGCATATGCATCCTATAGTATTTTTGGAGGCGATGAACAGTTCATCTAAATGGTTTGACATTGAAAAATTTATTCAAAAGTATAAAGAAAAACATACTGCAGTTTTTGGGTTCTATGATCGAGGAAACAAAATAACCATCCCAGCATTGACTCAGGACTCTGAAGAGTCATTGCAAAAGCTTCTAAATGAAATGAAGAAGCAGTATTATAATTATTTTGACGATTTTAATGAAGAATTTTTCTCGTATATGCTTGCTACAAATAAGAATAGAGTCTTATGACTACAGGCAAAGGTTGTTCTTTAAACCAATCAGTGAAAATATTTCATATGGCAAGACGGAAGTCGATTATGGTTCAGGTCCAACGGCATCTAACCGACAAAGAGCTATGTTGAACCACAATACAAATATTGGTGATGGGTATAAATATCGCGGACGTGGTTTAGTTCAGTTAACATGGAAAATTTCCTATGAGAAATTTAAATCCATTACAGGTATAGACATTGTTACCAGTCCAGATCTCTGTCTTGAGATCAGCACAGCTGTTTCAATTATGATGATAGGTAGGAAAGATGGTGGTTTCAGGGCCGGGCATACATTAGATATTTATTTGGGATCAGGTAAAAAGGATTACTTTAATGCAAGGTTAATCATCAATGGCTATCGACATGGTATTCCTGATAAGGCTGATGAGTTTAAGGATTATGCTGAATTATTTGAAGTGATAATAAATGAAACAATTTAGTAATGTGTGGTGTTTTCTTTTATCAGTATGTTCCTTTTATGTACATGCAAACGCTGACTTAGATGTCACGAACTGTTCTCTAAAGGAAAGTATTTCTTGCGATGTTTTCTTGAAAATGGAACGAAATGTTGATGATGTATCTTACAAAGTTGAATTGGCAGATACTGAAAATGGGAAAAACATATTCCCTTATTTTGATATGAATGAAACAACAGAAAGTGTCTCTTTGCAAAAGTATGGAGAAAGAGATGTTTTTTCAAAAGTGTATCTTGTTAGCACCAAAGCTATAGAGTTTATTTCGTTTAAGTATCACAATAAACACCTTTCACCTGTTAACTATTATTACATTGAGAGTTCTATTGATTTTAATAACAACGTGAAGAAATAGTCTGGCAAGGAATGTGATACATCAGCAGGGAAAATGCCTGAAAAAAAAGATGGCTTACTATTACAAGTAGCTTCAGAATTATGTGTCAATCAAAATAAGTTATCATACGGCCCAAATAAATATACCGGAAATGACATCTTATTTTATCTGTCACAAATTACTGATGGTGTTGAAAAAAATCAGCTTTCTGTGATTGCTCTTGATAGTAAAGATATTGATGCTATAAATTTGAATGATATTGGCTGTTTAAGTAGTTGTGATATAGACTTTGATTCAGTTAATTATATCGGGAGGTTGAACGATAAATTTAGAATGGGTTTGCACCTCGAATATAATGATAATAATGCTTCTGGTTTTTATTTTTATGAAAAAATGAAGAAAAAAATAAATGTAACTGGTCGTCGGGACGGTGATAGGTTGACGCTGTCAGCCTCTGTCCCTGAGGGAATGGAGACGTTTGATGGTCTGTTGGAGAAAGGGCAGTTTAAAGGAGTATGGTCAAATGCAGCAGGGAATAAAAAATATCCTTTCACCTTTTATATGAAGCTAATTCAGTAAACAGGCATAACAACCCTCTGGCTGCATTGGTCAAGATTCTGAAACTACTTGAGTAATAAATATTAATTTATTCTGCCTTGTATACAATAAATTGATGGAGATATAAATGTTGCAGATTATTCGAAAAGGCGACAAAACAACTCACGGCGGTTCAGTGATGACCTGCTCTGGCACCATGATATTTGGGGGGATTGGCGTGGCGCGTAAAGGTGACAGGGTTTCCTGCCCTATACCGGGACATGGTCCGACAACTATCATAGAAGGTAACCCTGATTATCTTGATAACGGGATCCCTGTTGCTTTTCACGGTCATAAATGTGGTTGTGGCTGCACATTGATCAGTTCTTTTGCTCCTGCAAAGGTTGCCTGAGTATGCCTGTCCTGCTGGATACCATCCCTGAAAAGGCGGCGAAGGTTCCACGACCTGATACCCGCCGCTGGCTGCTGTTCCTGGCATTTGTCATGTCAGGTGGGATTGCGGTAACGCTATGGAACTGGACGACAGAACGCACTGGTTTTATTTTCTGGTTTACTGCGCTGGGATTACCTTTCTGTCTCTGGGGACTGCTTTTCTCCCTGCGCCGGTTTGCATACAAAGCAGAGCAGGTAGGGGCTGAGTCCCGGAATATGGAGCGCGAAGCGCTTATTGATCGCGAAACTCGTCGGGGTCAGCGCTGTGCCTGGATACTCGATACATGCGTTCAACACGTTTCAGGAAATAGCCCCGGTGCACTGGTGAAAGCACTTAATCATACCGTTCCAGCTTCAGAGGCCTCAACGCCACGGGGTTCCAGAACCGCTGTCAGATATGCAGCCTTAGCCGGTTTTCAGACAGATCTGGATACAGAATTCATCTCCGCGACGTCAACACTCGTCGCCCATGTACAAAAAATTACCGACACCCTGTCGAAGGATATTCCTTGCTGCCTGATGCTGGACTGTGACGACGATATCCGACCCAGACTGGAGGAGCACTTCAGAAATGAACTCACTGCCAGAACCGGGCGGGTCTTCAGACTCCTTGCGGGCAAAGGTCTGGCTGGGTTTGATGCCTGGCTGGACCAGCGCTGGAACACTCCAGGCATTCTTGCAGGAGTGACGTTTTCATTGCCAGCTCAGCCTGATGAAGGTGACGCCGATGCCATTACCCTTGTGGTGCTCAGCAACCGTAAGGCTGTTGGTTATCCTGATGCCGTATGTCTCCATCGCCCTGAAAAGGGCCAGGAAACCCGGCTTGTAAAAACGCTGGACAGGGCACTTTTATGGGCCGCAACAGCCCCTGGGACACTAAAAACTGCCTGGTATACAGGTCCGGTCCTTTCAAGCGGAAGTGGATGGAATATGGCTTGTGAAGATAATGGGGTGACATTCAGCTTGTCAAAAGACAATCATGGTATTGATCCCGCTCTGGGATATGCCAGACGCGCCGCCCCCTGGCTTGCTATTATTCTTGCCTCTGCTGCATGTAGCGATAATGGCCCGCAGGTTATCGCCGCACAACCCACCGCTGACAAGGACGACGTCTGGATCGCCGTCATCACCAAAGAAGAAGTTCGCAAGGAATCGCCTAAGAATGTCTAAGGTAAAAGTCAAAACACTCATCGGCTCCGTTGTGACTGTCGCGTTTTTTCTGACGGTCATCGTGGCTTTTCTGTTTTATGCCTTTCCGGAAAGCGTGGCCTCGGCTACCGGATTCGGTCCGTATGACGGCCAGCGCATACTCACATTCTGCGCCATGCTGGCTGCCGCGCTGTTTTTACTCGGCTGGCTGACAGAAAAGGCTTTCGACATCGCCGGTAAGTCCGGGTTGTACTTCCACTTGGGGCAGAAAAAGTCTCAGATTACCGTTCCGGTGACGAATACCATTGCCAGCGAAGAAGACGACGATGAACCGGTCTTCAGCGAAGCCGCCGTGTCCGAACACCTGCGCTTTCGCTATGGGCGTCGCTGGCAGCGTAAGGTGCGACTCCTGCTGGTGATGGGGAATCCGGACGACGTCCAGAAAGCGGCCCCGAGCCTGTGTCATGACCTCTGGCAGGAAGGCGACGGTAACGTACTGATTTATGGCGGTGATGGGCAGTCACTTCCGGATGAGATCTTCCTTTCAAAGCTGACGCGCCTGCGATCCGGCCAACCGGTTGATGGCATCATTCAGGTGATGAGTACCTCAACCCTCCCGACGGATAGTGAACGGGATGCTTTTTTGCGTTGCCACCAGAAAGCCGACCATCAGCTGGGCTGGCAAGCGCCTGTCTGGCTGTGGCTGACTGACAACGCCACCGGTGCTCAGCAGGATGCGCAAATGGTTGCTACAGGAGTCATTATCGGGCCGGAAGGCACTGTAAAAGAGGCGGATAAGGCATTGACTACGCTGTCTCAGCGCCTGCAAAAAACCGGAATGGCACAGATACTGAATAATCCAGCTGATTTCGGTCTGCTTCAGCTGTCCTCCCGTCTGCAACACGAATTGAAAGCCAGCCTGACCGTTTTGCTCGGCGGGCTGATGCAGGGATCTGCAGCCTGGCGTTTACGTGGGGCGATGTTCAGTCCAGAACTGGCTGTTGCCGGAACGGTGCCTAACACTCGTCTCGACACACCGACATGGAAAGCCGTCATTGATGACTGTGCCACGGTTCGCGCCAGAAAACTGGGTTTCGACTGGCTGAAGATTCTGCGGTTAATTTTGCTTTCCCTGATAATCCTGTGGGGGGCTGGTACACTGCTGTCCCTCATCGTTAACCGTGCCCAGATTTATCAGGCGCAGGAAACGGCAAGGCAAGCAGCGGATACCGCAAAACCCTTGGCTGAACGCCTGCACAACCAGCTCGTACTCCAGCAAGCCATTGCTCGTCTGCAACATCGTGAGGCGACCGGTGCTCCGTGGTACACCCGCTTTGGTCTTAACCAGGACAGCGACACGCTGGCCGCACTCTGGCCGCTGTATGCAAAAAATAACGCACAGTTGATGAGGGATGCCGCAGCAGATCATCTGAAGCAGCACTTGAATGCCTTTGTGCAACTACCTCCTGCCAGTGATGCCCGGATGCAGGGAACGCAACGGACCTACGATGTCCTGAAAGCTTACCTGATGATGGCCAGGCCGGACAAAGCCGATGCAGGATGGCTGGCGAAAAACGTGCTAATAACCTGGCCGAAACGCCAGAATGTGCCGGATGGTACCTGGCAGGACATAGCACCGAAACTGCTGGGCTTTTTTGCGCAAAACCTCCCGGCCCATCCGGAATGGAAAATTAAGCCTGACACTGAATTAATCGGCACGGTCCGTCAGATCTTGCTCAAGCAAATAGGTCAGCGGAACGCCGAATCTGGTCTCTATCAGGACATGCTTAAGCGTGTGGCCAGTAACTGGCCTGATTTAACGCTTGCCGATATGACCGGCGATACCGATGCTTCAACGGTATTCAGTACTGATGAAGTCGTCCCGGGAATGTTTACACGTCAGGCCTGGGAAGAGCAGGTACAGGATGCGATTAACGAGGTCGTTAAAACCCGCCGCGATGAAATTGACTGGGTCCTGACGGATAAGACGCACCAGACAGGGAGCGATATCGGCCCGGAGGCGCTGAAGGTCCGACTGACAGAACGGTATTTCACCGATTTTGGTAATGCCTGGCTGAACATGGTCAACAGCATTCAGTGGCAGGATGCGACCTCTCTTTCTGAAGCCATTGCCCAGCTCAGTCTGATTGGCGATATCCGTCAGTCTCCGCTTGTAGCCTTAATGAATACGCTGGCCTGGCAGGGGAAAACAGGGGAGAAGGGCGAGGCACTGGCTGATTCGATAGTGGATTCAGCGAAAAAACTGGTTGGTCGAAAAAAATATACCCGACAGTTCATTGAGCAGGCGCAGGGGCCGAAAGGTCCACTGGAGGACGTTTTTGGACCACTTACGGGATTTATGGAAGGTAAAGAGGGTACTGGTACCAACGGTAACCTCAGTTTCCAGTCCTGGCTGGCCCGCGTTACCCAGGTGCGGCTGAAACTTCAGCAGGTCACCAGCGCGCCGGATCCGCAGGCGATGTCCCGGATGCTGGCCCAGACCGTGTTCCAGGGTAAAGCCATCGATCTGACTGACACCCGCGATTATAGCAGTCTGGTTGCGGCAAGCCTGGGGCAGGAGTGGAACGGATTTGGTCAGTCGCTGTTTGTGCAACCACTGGATCTGGCCTGGCGGCAAGTACTTGCCCCGGCAGCAGATAGCCTAAATGCCCGCTGGCAGACAACCATTGTCGACCAATGGAATAAGGCTTTTTCGGGACGGTATCCCTTTAAAGCGACAGGTAGCGACGCCTCCTTGCCGTTACTGGCTCATTTCCTTCGTAGCGACTCAGGTCGAATCACAACCTTCCTGAAAACTAACCTTGGCGGGATCCTTCATCAGGAAGGAAACCGCTGGGTCGTTGACCCTTCCGCAAGTCAGGGTATGGTTGTCAGCCCGGATTTCCTTCGTGCGATTAACCAACTGGCAGAACTGTCAGATATCGCGTTCTCTCAGGGCGATGCAGGGGTTCACTTTGAACTGATGGCGCGTCCTTCTCGGGATGTAGCCAGAGTGCAACTTACCCTTGATGAGCAAAACCTGGATTATTTCAACCAGATGGAAAGCTGGCAGAGCTTTACCTGGCCTGGTAATACCTACTATCCAGGCGTGTCGCTCAGCTGGCGCAGTGTAAACAGCGGTATGCAGCTTTATGCCAACAACCAGGGCAACTGGGGATTCATTCGCCTGCTGGACAAGGCCCTCATTACCCCTCTTGATGCCAGCCGGACGCAACTGGTGTGGATCTCCGGCGACGGCAATCCTCTGAAGTTTGTGATGCGTAGCGAGCTTGGTGAAGGTCCGCTTGCCTTACTGAAGCTACAGGGATTTACGCTTCCCGACGCTATCTTTAACGTTGCCGGTGGTGCAGAAGAACTGCAGTGACGATGGGGAATCAGCCCATAACGACGCTTTTCTTAAAGCAGTCGGGAGTTTTATGGAAGAGACTAACAAACGGGAAAAAGAATGAGTTCATCGGAAGATCTGTTAACCGCCTGCACCACCAGCCAGGAAGAAAGGCAGCGCCTTATCACCCGGGCAATTGACGCCCTGTCGCTCTGGGATAGCTGGCTGCATCCTTTCACCACTGGGCCTGAAACCGGAGACGATCCCGCATACGACGATAATTTCCAGCTAATGCGTGAAGAGATCAATAAGCTTTCGGGTACCGATTCAGGGCTGTTGTGCGATTTGGCACAGAAGTGTCTTTACGAATGCGCCAAAGATATTCGCGTGGTGACCTGGTACGTTCAGGCGCGTCTCAGCCGCGACGGCGAAAAAGGGTTGTCCGAAGGCTTACTGCTACTCGTTGCGATGCTGACCCGCTACGGGCAGGCATGTCATCCCCATCGTCCCGCTGCCCGTAAAGCTGCGCTGGAGTGGCTGAACAGCGCAAAAGTTATTGATGCGTTGCTGTTATGGCCCGAGGTAGACAGCAATGATGCCGGTCTGACGATTGGCGCCCTAAACCTGCTTGAATCCGCCGTGGCAGAGTGGCCGGAAGCTGAGAAACCGTATTTTACAGGCCTTTGTACTGCTCTTGAAAACCGCCTTGCACGTTCAGGTGGTATGGAAACACTCGTCCCTCAGAACAGCAGCGCCTGTGAGTACGGGCGTGAATCAGCTCATGCTGATTTTCCACAACTGTCACCGGTGAAATCGGGTCGCGATTTACTCGACCAGACCAGGTTACTTTCCCGCTGGCTGAGCGAGCAGCCCCAGGGCTGGCTTGCCTCTCACCGGCTGATAAAGACTGTGCGGTGGGATACTGTGGACCAGATCCCGCCGCTCGACAATAACGGTCGCACCCGTCTGGTACCGCCGAAACCCGAGTATCGCGCTCAACTCAAGCGGCTATATCTTCAGAAAAACTGGACTGAACTCGTTGAGCAGGCCAGCCAGATGTTTTGCGAAGGCGTGAATCATTTTTGGCTCGATCTCCAGTGGTATCTGTGGCAGGGGCTCAGCCATGCCGGACAACCCTGGGATGCCTGGTCAGACTCCGTTCTTCTCGATTTGCGGCTACTACTTCGGCGTCTTCCGGGTCTTGAGGGACTGGCATGGAATGACGGCATCCCCTTCGCTGATGAAGTTACCATCGCCTGGATCGCTGAAAAAGTGAATGAAGAAGGCCTGATGTACGGCGATGAACCCGCAACCGTTGTTAATGGTCAGGCTGATGATGTGCTGCTCCTTGAGTCCGAAGCCATGGAGAAGGGAGACACGGAAGGGCCCGAAGCGGCACTGGCCTGGCTCCAGTCCCGCCCGGGAATGGATACACCACGCCATCGCTGGCTGATTCGCCTGCTAATGGCCCGGGTGGCAGAGCAGTATGGCCGAAACGATATGGCGCTTCATCTGCTTGGTGAACTTACCTCCAGAGCACCACTGCTGACGCTCGGAGACTGGGAACCGGCTCTGTTGTTTGAAGTTCAGGCTCGACGTCTGAAGCTGTTACGCATGAAAGCCGGTCGTAGCGAATCTGATAAAGCCCGTCTGATGCCTGAGATGGAGTCCTTACTTGCCGGACTTATTGCTATCGACCCTGCCCGTGCCATGGTGCTTTGTGGCTAAAGTTTTCATTAACAATTTTCAGGAATGTCGTTCATGGATGATTTAACCCTGCGCTATTACGAAGCAGAGATGCGATATCTGCGTGAGGCCGGTAAAGAGTTTGCCCGGGCTCATCCGGATCGTGCAGCGATGCTTAATCTGGATAAACCTGGCGCTCGCGATCCCTATGTGGAACGTCTTCTCGAAGGTTTTGCCTTCCTGATGGGCCGCCTGCGCGAAAAGCTGGATGATGATTTACCGGAACTGACCGAAGGGCTGGTGAGTCTTCTGTGGCCGCACTATATGCGGACTATACCGTCGCTGGCCATCGTCGAGTTCTCACCTGACTGGCGCAGTCTGCGTCAGGCCGAAATACTGGCTGAAGGTTTTTCAGTTCTGTCACGTCCCGTCGGACCACATAAAACCGCCTGCCAGTACCGGACCACCCGAGACATTACATTACAACCGCTGCACCTTGCAGATGCTCGCCTCCATACTGAGACCGATGGCCGCTCAGCTATCCGTTTGCGCTTCGAATGCCCTGAAAAAGTGGACTGGATTGAAACCGGGATAGACAGAGTCTCTATCTTTCTTAACGCAGAGAGTCCCATCAGTTCAGCGCTACATCTGGCAATGACCCGACGAGTCCACGCCATGTACGCCCGTCATGCCGGGACGCATACCGAACGTCATAAGTTTGACGGCTGGTGCAAACCCATGGGCTTTGACGACAATGACGTCCTGTGGAAGAAAGCTGACACAGCCTTCAGTGGTTACCAATTGCTGCTGGAGTATTTCAGCTTCCGTCCAAAGTTCATGTTTGTTGAGCTGCGCGGCCTTGACTCCATCGGGCTCACCTCGGTCAGCACCTGGTTTGAAATCGACATTGTACTCAGTGAAGCCTGGTCATCCGATCTGCCTTTTGAGACAGAAAATTTACGTCTGCACTGTGCGCCGGTAATCAATCTCTTTACCCTGGAAGCCGATCCTCTGACTCTTGAGCCACTGGATAACGAATATCTGCTCAGGCCGCTGCGTCTTCAGGATGGTCATACCGAGATTTACAGCGTCGATAACATCCACGGCGCGGTGAAGAATGGCAAACACCCCTATGTACCCTTTACCAGCTTCCGGCACAGGGGCGGTATGATGCGCCACGATGCCCCTGAACGTTATTACCACACCCGCGTTAAACGCGGTCCCTCCGGGCTGTATGACACCTGGTTAATACTCGGGGGGCGCTCGTTCGAACTGGAGCAGCTGTCAGATAAACCAGAGTCACTCACGATGCGAATAACCGGCACCAATGGCCAGCTTCCGCGCAAAGCGCTGGAAAGTACGCTCCTCGACAGAGTGGTTAAAACCGGCAAAGTGCCCGTCAGAGTACTGAACGTCACTGCACCGACGATGCCGCTATATCCCCCGGCAAACGACCGTTTTCACTGGCGGGTGATGAGTCACCTCGGATCAAACTTCCTTAGCATGATGGACAATCCGGAGGTGCTTCGGGGCACGCTGGCGCTCTATGACTGGACCGACGATGAAATGAACCGTCGTCGGCTTGAAGCAATCGTCGCAGTGAAGCACACCCTGATCCGTCGTTTTGAGAAGGGCTTTATGCGCAGGGGCGTGGACATTGAGGTCACGCTGAATATGGATAATTTTGCAGGCGAGGGCGATGTGAATCTCTTTGGTGAAATGCTGCACCGGTTCTTTGCGCTCTATGCCGATATTCACCTTTTTAACCAGCTTACGCTGGTATTGCAACCGACAGGGAAACGACTGAGATGGCGCGAGAATCACAGCCTGCACGTACCGGGCTGACGCTGGCCCTTAAAAATGATATCTGGCGGGCCAATTTCTATCGTTTCTGCCAGTTGCTGGAACAGGAAAGTCCGGATGCGGCGAAACTGGGCACTACAAGCCATCCTGGCGACGATCCTGTACGATTCAGACCCTGGCCTGGTATGGGTTTCCCGGTCAGTACCCTGAAAACGGTGGAGACCGACGAAGACCATCCGTCATTACCCCCGACGGTCCGAACGACATTTCTTGGTGTGTATGGGGTGGACTCCCCTCTGCCGACGTCCTATCTGGATGACATTGCGCAGCGCCGCGAAGGCCATGAGGCGGTCACCTCATTTCTGGATATTTTCAGCCACCGCATCACCACACAGTATTACCGGATCTGGCGAAAATACGCCTGGCCGGCGACCTTCGAGGCTGGTGGTCGCGATGCTACATCACAATGTCTGTTGGGGCTGGTGGGGCTCGGTATACCGGGCACGTCGGAACAGGTGGCTACACCGGTTTCTCGTTTCCTGGCCCTGCTGGGCACCATGCGATTACCCACCCGTAACGCCGAAGGCATCCGGGCCCTGGTGAGCCTGCTGGCACCGAATACCCGGGCATTTATCACCGAACCCGATCCAGTTAAAGTCCATATTGATAACCGCAGTGGGCTGGGAGGAATAAACCGCGTCCGTCTTTCACAGCGGGCCACGCTGGGTAAAACGGCAAGGGAAGCCTGCAGCCGGGTACTGGTGACGCTGGAGACATCGGATCCGGACGAGGCGGAAGGCTGGTTACCCGGTGGTGTCCTCCGTACAGATTTGCTGGTCCTGATGCGCGTCTATCTCGGTTATCGCAGTGACGCACGACTGCGCCTTACCGTACCCGTGCGGTTGCTGCCTGAGCCGCGCCTTAGTAAAGGCAAGCGTATCCTGCTGGGCCGTACCGGTTTGCTGGGCCTGAAAGCAGGCAAACTCAGCAATAACCGGGAGAGACTGACCGTCAGTCTGGGCTGCTATGAAGGGTTGCAATGGTCTGTGTTATCGCCTGCTGAAGACGGGCATTACCGCTTCGATTAAATACGTACTCCCACTTTCAATAAAGGAACTTTTGAATGGCAACAGTAACCCGCTGGCGGGCGCTGACGCTTATCGCCTGTGGTCTGCTTGCAGGCTGCGGTCTGACGCAGACCGTTACGGACGGTACGGTCAGCATCACCAAATCCATCTTCTACAAGAAAATTAAAACGCTGCATCTGGATTTTACCCCGCGCACGGCCATTAACGCCGATGGCGCACAGACGCCGCTGGCGACCATGGTGCGGGTTTATCAGCTCAGGGATCGTAAAGCGGTTGATGCCACCGATTACCAAACGCTGCTGCGCAAGGCCGATACGGTACTTAAGGACGACGTGCTGGCATCAAAAGAGCAGCTGGTGATGCCCGGCGGCAGCGTGACGCTCAATATGCCCCTGGATGAAGACGCCCGGTTCGTGGCGGTGGTGGGGCTGTTTAACCGACCGGATATGCAGGACAACCGCTGGCGGCTGGTGCTAACCCGTGACGATCTTGACCCGGACACACCCCGCACGATTGAACTGGGTGATGGCTGGCTCAGCCTTGTGCCGGTAAAGGAGTGACGCGATGGATAACTGGTCAGCGCTTTTTAACGGACAGACCCGATACTCTCTGGATATTAATGACAGTACCGTGAGGCCGGATGTCCTGCGCTTTTACGGCAGGGAAGCACTGAGCGAGCCGTTCAGTTGGGACATCGAGTTCACCTCCCTGCAGGCAAACATTCCCCCAGAACAGGTGCTGATGAAATATGCCTCTTTCCGGATGCGGAGCGGTAAAAGTGTTCACGGCATTGTGACCCGCCTGGAATGGCTTTCGACCTCAAAGGATCAGTCCCATTACCGGCTTACGCTCAGATCGCGCCTGGCGCTGCTGGGATATACCCGGCAGTGCGCCGTATTTCAGAACCAGTCCGTGCCGGAGGTGGTGGAGCAGGTGTTACGCCGGCACGGCCTGGAGGGAGCTGATTTTGAATTCAGGCTGGAGCGCACCTACCCGCCGCGTGAAATTATCACCCAGTGGCGGGAAACGGATTTACAGTTCATCCGGCGCATTCTGTCTGAGGTGGGGATTTACTGGCGCACGGAGATGGACGACGCGCGCGGTCTGGATACGTACATCCTGGCCGACAGCCAGCTTAACTACCGGTTTGACGTGCGGCTGCCGTACCGCGAGCCATCGGGCCTGTTTGACGGCGCGGCAGAATCGGTCTGGGACGTGCGGACCTGGCACAGGATTGCCCCCGGCACCGTTGCCACGCGGGATTACAACTACCGGACCGCCACCACGCCGATGGATGCGACGGTCAGCGTGCGCAGTAATGCGGTCACCACCGGGGAGCATTACCGCTACGCAGCGCCTTACCGTGACGCAGGCGATGACGCCAGCCCGGAGCCGGAAACCGAATCCGGCGCATTCTACGCCCGGCTTCACCACGAGCGGGAGCTCAATAAATCAGTCCGCATCCACCTGTTCAGCAACGCTTCACACCTCGCGCCCGGGCAGGTGCTGGAGCCGCAGGGCGATGTCATTGCTGACCTGAAAGAGGGCGTTATCCTTACGCTTGTGACCTTCCGGGGAGCCCGTGATTCCCGTCTGCATGTGTCGCTCTGGGGGATGCCCTACATCGAACGTTACTGTTACCGCCCGGCGGAAATCCCGCGTCCGGAAATTCACGGCACGCTACCGGCCCGGGTCGAGAGCCGGCAGAGGAATGATATCCACGCTCATCTGGATGAACAGGGACGCTACCGGGTGAAGCCGGACTTCGACCGGGAGGGGACAGAGCCGGGCTACGGCTACCTGTGGCTGCGGATGGCGAAGCCGTACTCTGGTAATACATACGGCTGGCATACGCCGCTCACCGACGGCACCGAAGTGGCGATAGCCTACAGCAATGGTGATATTGACCTGCCTTACATCGCGTATGCCCTGCATGACGCTGAACATCCCGACCACGTGGCCCGCGACAACCACACCCGCAACGTACTCAGAACCCCGGCGAACAACAAGCTGCGGATGGAAGACAGGCGTGGTGAAGAGCACATCAAACTCGCCACGGAATACAGTAAGACGCAGCTCAACAGCGGGAACCTGGTAAACAGCAAGGGGCAGCTTCGCGGTAAAGGCACTGAGCTGCGCACCGATGAGTGGGGAACCCTGAGAGCAGGGAAGGGACTCTTTGTCGCTGCGGATGCGCAGGCGAAAGCCCAGGGTGAGGCGCTGGACATGGATGCGGCGCTGAAGGAAATCGACAGACTTAATCAGCAGCTGCAGCAGCTGGAGATGGCAGCAGAACAGGCGCAGGCCCTGAAGGCGGATGTGGGCAGCCAGATAGCGATGTTTGAGCAACGGCTGAAGCCCCTCAATGAAGCGCTGCTGATGTCCGCACCGGAAGGGATGGCGATGACCAGCGGGGAGCACCTGCAGATGACAGCCACAAAAAACGTGGCCATTAATGCCGGGGGCGATATTAGCACAGGCACCATGGGCAATACGACGCTGCTGGCCGGGGAGAAGCTGGGGCTGTTTGCGCGGACCGGCCAGCTGAGCGTCAAATCCGGAGAGGGCCCGGTAGAAGTGCAGGCGCAGAAGGCCAGTATGCGTCTGTTCGCTGAGAAGAAAATGACACTGAGCTCGGCGAGTAACATCTCTTTTGCCGGAAAGAAACGTATCACCCTGATTGGTGGCGGGAGCTACCTGCGGCTGGAGGCGGGGAAGGTCGAGTATGGTACGACGGCGACGTATATACGCAGGACGAAAAGGATGATGGCAGCGGGTGCGGCGAGTATGCCGGTTAAGGCCGTGACGGGCGGAGGGATTTGCCTCAGTTGTCTGATGAAGGCCGCGATGAATGGCGACACCTTTGTTATCAGGAGCGAGTCATGAACCACAGCTTTAGTCTTGCAATTCAGCATCTGATTCATTCATCAGACGTCTCAGTATTTGCTCTGGTGGATGGACTGCAATATGAGCGTTTTACTGGCTATGAACTTAAAATCAAACCGGATGTTGTCTTTCCTTTATTTAATACCTGGCCGGATTCGCGCATTGCCTTTGCCGGACCGTTGTTAATCAGTATGAATGCAGCAATGGAAATGAGAGAACAACTGGAGGCCCTGGAAATGGCACTACCCGGCGTGTCCTGGGTGGTGTCAGGCTTCGGACCGCAGAAGCTGGTCGCACATTTACAGGCATATATGAACGCAGGGCTTCCGGATGGAAGGGCTGCTTTACTGCGTTTCCAGGACCCGCGTGTTCAGTTCCGCCTGGGAACGATGCTGAACAGCAAGCAGCACAGGGAAATGACAGGTTTAATGCGTGAATGGCTGACAACGGTGGACGGGAAAGTCTGGTCATTTAAACAAAGGGAATTCATATGCTGAAGCTGTCTGAAGAGCAGTGTGCCGGTGTGGACAAAATGGAAAATGATGATTTTGTTCGCGATACCGCGCAAAGACTGAAGAAGAAATTTCCGGGGATTAACGAACCGGATGACACGTTCCATGTTCGCCTGAGAAAAGCACTGGATTATGCCAATACCCTTGCGCTGAAAGAGAAGAATGTGAAGCGAGACTTTTTATTCCTGGAAGCGTTCTGGCCTGGTTTTTATCTGAAGCCCGAAGTGGATAAATGGCTGAGAACGCCAAACGGTTATTCAGTGGATCAGAGAGTTGAAGATTATAAGCATGTGATGATTAACAGGGAAAGGAGGGGACTGTAATGGTCATGATCCCACCGGTGATATCAGGGGGAATGGGCGGGGCTGCAACCGGAAGTGTCGGTATGGCAGGCAGTTCAAGCGGATCGTCAACCTTTCCCGGAGCAGGAGGCAGCCATGGAGGCTGGGAAGATGAGAATATGTTTTATCCTGACTCAGGCAATGGATCGCGTCAGGGGGCCGGAGGGTTTGATTATCAGGGAAAACCCTATGATTCGATGCTGAATGATCCCATGGCGGTCAGTGCAGAGACGCACGGCGATTTCTGGGAAGACGATATGGACTACTCAGAAACAGTGACCTATGAAGGTGTTGATACCAGAGCAGGAGCACAGGCGAAGACGGATGAAAAAACCTGTGAAAACTGCCCACCGGAAGGGAAAGTGATGCCGATGGTGAGGCGTTGCTCGCGCTGGAGTATGGTTACAATCAGCTACCAGACGCGTATCTGCGGCACATTTTATAATCCCGAAACAAAACAGATACAGGAATATAAGTACTGTGGCGTGTCGTTTGATGGCTGGAAAGATAAGCTGTGTCAGTTCTGGGAGGCGAAGGCGCGGTATGATCAGTTTTTCAGGGTTGATGGAACAAAGAAAGATTGGTGGCGAGGGGATAGCAGTGCAATTAATCAAGCCGGGCGTCATCAAGCTGTTGCGACAGTTAATAATCCATTAAAAGTCGTCTGGGTTTTTATGCAGCCGATGAGTTGCTACTACTTTTCGAAAATCTTCAAAAGATTTAAAGATATTATTGTTAGATGGGAGCCTTGATTATGGGTGCACGTTTTATAGTAAACTTTGATTTTCGCATCAAAAATTCTGACATTCAGCTTTCACAAATAATTGAGCATTTTACTTTTATCATAGTGCAAATTAACAACTTATCTCAGGTAAAAAAAGATTGGTATGAAACAGGTCACTCCAGAAAGCAAGCTCTAAATGAGGTGGCGTTTCAGAATGGAAATATAACAGATAATACTCGTTTGAAATGGGAACGCCGATATAAGAAAAATATACCAATGTTTGTTGATGGCGTGTGGGATGCCAATGATGATGAACATAGCTGCGGCATCTCTTATAGAAAAATGTTTTATGATGAGAGAAATAGAGCTTCAGTAGAGGTGAGTTTAGTTGTAAATAATGAAGAAAACCTATTTAGTCGATTTATATCATTCGTATCCCAACTGGCTTTGTCTTTTGATTGTTCTTATATGAGCATCGATTCAAATGGATACAATCTGTTGGAGCGTAATGTTTTCCCGGAAAGACTGGCTGTAGGTTGGATGTTATACATTCCACACATACTCTTAACAGAATTAATTCCAGAAGCAGCCAGAGTTGTACCAGTAATGGATGGCGAGAAACAGAAAGGCACTATTATTGTGTCTACTGAGGAAATATTTGATGGTAACAACAAAGAACATATCGGAAAAGCTAACGATATAGAAATTAAGCTTCTGGATCTTGGTCTGTTACCGTTGATGACGGAGCTTTAATCTGCCTTGCAGCGTGAACTGATCACCCATTGGCGGGAAACGGACTTGCAGTTTATCCAGCGCATTCTGTCCGAGGTGGGGATTTACTGGCGCACGGGAGGGATGACACCCGCGAAATGGATGTGTACATCCTGGTCGACAGTCAGCTTAACTACCCGTTTGAGGTCCGCATGTCGTACCGCGAGCCATAGGGGCTGTTTGTCAGCGCGGAAGTGCAGACGAAACCGCTGGGATGAGCGCTACGCTGAAGTAAATCGACCGGCTTAACCAGCATCTGCAGTTGACAGCCGCAAAAAACGTTGCCATTAACGCCGGGGAGGATATCAGCGCCGGCACCATGGGTAATACGACGCTGCTGGCCGGGGAGACGCTGGGGCTCTTTGCCCGCACCGGCCAACTGAGCCTGAAGTCCGGCGAAGGGCCGGTGGAGGTCCAGGCGCAGAATGCGGCAATGCGGCTGTTTGCAGAGAAGAAGCTGACGCTGAGCTCAGCCAGTGACATCTCGTTTGCCGGGAAGAAACGTATCACGCTGATTGGTGGCGGGAGCTATCTGCGGCTGGAGGCCGGAATAATCGAGTATGGCACGACGGCGACGTATCTGCGCAGGACGAAAAGGACGATGGCAGCGGGAAGCAGTACCCTGGGTCAGGGTATTGCTAGAATGCCCGCTCCATTACCAAATTTATCATGCGGTCCAAATACAGCGTGTTTCAGGGTCCTGGATTCTTTAACAGGATCTGAAGATATGGAATTTGCATATCAATTGCAGACACCTACCGGTACAGTGGTTGGAAGAACTGATTCAGCTCTGACGCATGCAATAAAT
This sequence comes from Leclercia adecarboxylata, assembly GCF_023639785.1. Taxonomy (NCBI): domain Bacteria; kingdom Pseudomonadati; phylum Pseudomonadota; class Gammaproteobacteria; order Enterobacterales; family Enterobacteriaceae; genus Leclercia; species Leclercia adecarboxylata. Next base: position 2,583,141 of record NZ_CP098325.1, on the reverse strand, counting down.
TCAGAAACCGAAGAAAATGTAAATTTGAACTATGTTTTCCAGATCAGAGCGGGGACAAGGTAATGGCAGTTTCATCAACAACCACAACAAAAGAGCAGGAGCAGCAGGAAAAGAAGGTCAGTGTTGATTTCTTCCACATTGATATGCATTCCCAATGCAATGAGAAACATGGGCTGGGAAATGGCACCCAAGCTAATGGAACATTGGTTCAGTATTTCCCCTGCTTACTCATTTAACAAAGAATCAAAAACTGAACTTCTAAACTGCGATGCAAGAAGTATCCCCCCTTCTAAAGTTAATGATAACATCGTGAAAATGGCATGGGCGATTCAGTATTCTCAAGTTAAAACTGGCATCAATGAGCTTAGGTCAACGTGGAACACCATAAATAGCAGAAAGATATTAAAAAAGCATTTCTCAAAAATAAAAATCTCAGAAGGCGAAACGGTTAAGTTTGGTTTTTCGGATAATGTAAAAGAATTAGATGCAACTGCTCAGGCCAACTTTCTTATAATCGGCAGTAAATTCGATACAGTAAATGATTGGTATGGCGCAATTGGTAATTGTAATTTAAAAGTATGCGTGCGAGGGACAGTTAGCCTGCTTAATAGCAAACATACGCTAACCATTGAGTCTTTAGGGTTTTATATTAAAGATACATATGACTTTCTAGATGATGATAAATTTAGCATCGACATACCGGAATCTTTGGGTGTTTGGGGAAAGGATCGAATTCTAAATAAGGCAGAAACAGTTTCGTATATGTCATCTTACACATCAGGTGCATTTGGTCTTTTAGTTCGAATGTTTTCCGGCTTTGTTCCGGTATTTAACTCCGGCTTCAGAAAATGGCAAAATAAGCGTGGTACTGGTAATGACTATATAGTTTTTCTGATTAATTTTGGATGCCACCATTAGATAAAGACCGCTTGGTGATTCTATGAGCAAAATAAAAAAGTTGAAAACATATCTATTAATCACACCATTTGTAATAGTGTGGATGATTCTATCACCCACAGCCTTCTTTGGAGATTTCAACAAAACACATGAAAAAATTAGTGAGGATGGGAAATATAAAGCTGTGGCTTACTATGTCTTGCCCACTACCCCAGTATCATTTTTTCAATGGGCTTTCGAAGATGATGTTTTTTTGGTGTTGTATGATTCAAAAAACAACTATTTAGGCCAAAGTTCACCATTTGGATTTACAGACCAATATACTATCTTTGGAAATGATATACTTTTCCCTGACGATTCGGATGGAGCAGAAAAATCATTATCTCTTAACGGTGTAAATGATTTTACCGAAGGTTACACAATCCCAGTAAAAAACAAAAAATGGTGGAGCGTTTTTTACTCATTATTTTATTGATTAGGCATTGTAATGATAGAGTTCAATACATGAACTCTTCAACATTTATTGAAAATAGAAGTCGATCATTTCAGCAAAATTCCTGAGGTCAAAATGCCCGATAGAAAATCACCATCTTTATACGAAATTCTTACTGGCAACTTTACAGGGGATCTTCCCCTTGAAGTTGTAAACAAAGAAGACCAGGTCATTTTATCTGTACTGGATAATATCCAGGGTATTTTGAACGCTCGGGCCGGTACCATTTTTACAGTAAAACCGTGGCCAATATTACTTGACCACTACATATCCTGACTCAGGCAATGGATCGCGTCAGGGGGCCGGAGGGTTTGATTATCAGGGAAAACCCTATGATTCGATGCTGAATAATCCCATGGCGGTCAGTGCAGAGACGCACGGCGATTTCTGGGAAGACGATATGGACTACTCAAAAACAGTGACATATGAAGGTGTTGATACCAGAGCAGGAGCACAGGCGAAGACGGATGAAAAGACCTGTGAAAACTGCCCACCTGAAGGGAAAGTGATGCCGAGGGTGAGGCGTTGCTCGCGCTGGAGTATGGTTACAATCAGCTACCAGACGCGTATCTGCGGCACATTTTATAATCCCGAAACAAAACAGATACAGGAATATAAGTACTGTGGCGTGTCGTTTGATGGCTGGAAAGATAAGCTGTGTCAGTTCTGGGAGGCGAAGGCGCGATATGATCAGTTTTTCAGGGTTGATAGTTCGAAGAAACCTTGGTGGACTGGCAATCAAAGTGCAATCAATCAGGCATCCCGTCATCAGGCGGTTGCGTCAGTTAATCAACCCTTAAAGGTTGTCTGGATATTTATGCAACCTATAAGTTGCAAGTATTTCAGAAAAATTTTTAAAGATTACAAAGATATTATTTTGACGGACAGACCCGATACTTTCTGGATATTAATGACAGTACCGTGAGGCCGGATGTCCTGCGCTTTCGCGGCCGGGAAGCACTGAGTGAGCCTTTCAAGGGGGACATTTAGTTCAGGCGGGTGATGACGCCGGCTCTGAACTGGAAACGGAATCCGGTGCGTTCTATGCCCGGCTTCACCACGAGCGGGAGCTCAACAAATCAGCCCGTATCCACCTGTTCAGCAACGCTTCACACCTCGCGCCCGGGCAGGTGCTGGAGCCGCAGGGCGATGTGATTACCGACCTTAAAGAGGGCGTTATACTCACTCTGGTGACCTTTCGTAAAGCCCGTGATATCTGTCTGCACTTGATGCTCTGGGGCATTTCTTCCATATACATTATTCATGAATAGTAAGCATGATTTTTTTGCAAGTAAGCTTTGACAAAAAATTCACAATGTGAGGGCTTAATAATTTTTTCATACTGTGCTGGATGAATACATCAGTAATTTCATTGTTAATTATGGAAAAGACATATTCATAACACAGAAGCTTCAATAATATTTGGCCTGAAATATATTGGATAGCAATAAATGAACTATAAATCACCTTCTCTATACGAAGTTCTTACCGGAAATTTCACAGGTGACCTTTCTCTTGAAGTTGTAAACGAAGAAGAACAGGTCATTTTGTCAGTGTTAGATAACATTCAGCGTATTTTGAACACCCGTGCCGGTACGCTGGCACATCTCCCCGATTACGGTCTGCCGGATATGACCAGAATTCTCCAGGGAATGCCGGGATCGGCGCACCAGTTAATATCCACGCTCTCGACGGTGCTGCTGAAATATGAGCCCCGTCTGAGTAGAATCACGGTAGTGATGCTTGATCAGACCCAGCCTGGGGAACTGCGCTACGCTATTGATGCCGAACTCAAAGGCATCGGTCTCGTACGCTACGGCACGGATTTTATGCCCGAGGGCAGGGTGCTTATCCGCCACCTTAAACAACAGCAGTACCTGGACGCCCGTTCCGCAATTTAGCCCTTCTTCAGACTAAAAATACCATGACAACACTTTCTGAACGTCCCCTTAAAACCGGGGGCGACCCGCGCACGCTTGCGGACTATGTCGCCCTGCGTAATGAGATGAACAAGCTGACCCATCCGGCGCGGCCGGACGTGAACTGGCAGCATGTGGAAAAACGGTGCCTGTCCCTGTTTGAACACAACGGCGTAGATCTGCAAACCGCCGCCTGGTTTTCCCTGGCCCGCGTCCACCTGTCGGGAGTGTCTGGACTGAACCAGGGGTTAGCGATCGTCACCGCGCTGGTCACGCGTGAATGGGACAATCTGTGGCCACAATCAGTGCAGGCCCGGATGGAAATCCTCAACACCCTGATCCAAAGGCTTCAGCGGGTCTTGCGTAGCCAGTCCCTGACATCTGCCGACCACAGCCAGCTGTTGCAGGCGGAAGGACATCTGAATCTGTTGGACGACATATTGCAGCGTCTGGACGTGATGCGCGTCAGCCAACTCGACGCCTTGCGAGCACAGATACATAGTGCGGGAATACGTTCAGGACAGACAGATGGGCTGGATAGTAAGCTGCCTGAGCACGTTGCCGTACCGGCTGAAACCCTGAGTGAACCAACAGAGCACATTAAGTCCGAGCCCGTCGTTCAGCCTGAATCGCGGCCGACAAGGATGACTGAGCCTCCGCCACCCGCGAAGCCCTGGAAGCCGTTTGCTGCCGGTATGGTGGCCATGCTGGTGCTGGGAGGGATCCTGGCAGGAGGATGGCGGGTCATGCAGCAGCCTGAACCTGTACAGAAGCCGCTTACCCCTTTACCCACGGCGCTTACTGGTGAGCAGCTGCATCAGTCTCCTCACTCAGCTGAAAATGGAATTATTGAGACGCAGCAGCAGCTGGCGCGGTTAATGGCCTTAAAACCAGACTGGTCGTTAAGCTATGGCGATTATCTGGTAGAAGAGGCGCTCAGGCTATGGCCGGAACAGGGGAAGAGCCTGGCGCAGAAGTGGCAACAGCAGAAGGTGTCTGTTGCACTGGCACCAGAAAATCTGACCGGCTGGTACGAGGGGGTGACGCAACTTGAGCAACTGGCGGCCCGGCTCAACGCGCTGGACGAACAGAAGGGCAAATATATGACCGTCAGTGAGCTGAAATCAGCGGTATTCGCCGTTCTGCAGTCGCTTAACCGCACCGTTCCGGCAGAGGAACAACTTCGCCAGCTCTCCGTCATCCCATCAGGACAAGCCAGCACAGCCATCCGGCAGAACCAGCTCGAACAACATCTGCAGCAGCTCATTGCGTCTTATGCTGTGCTGAAAAATACCCCGGCTGAATAAAACCGTTCGGGCAAACAGAAATTACAGGGGCGACAACGTGTCAGCCAGAGAGCGTTTCTTCAAAAAAGTGCAGCACAATAGTGCCAGTGTACCTTCTGGCAAGCATTCGGTTGAGGCAGAAGTCAGGGCATTCTGCGCACGTATGAATGCGCTTGCGCAACAACTGGATCAGTGGTTTGCAGGATCGGGAATCGAGGTCAGGTATTCAACCAAACATATCCATGACCTGAGCACGATTGGCTACAGCCTCAGGAGTGGGATAAGCCGTTACGACATTACCACCATCCAGTTACAGAACGGTGACCGCAGCGTCACTATACTCCCGAAACAGCTCTGTCAGGGCGAAGAGAGAGGTGTTGTGACGATGCGTGTGGAGGCTTACGGCACCACCCAGGTGTTTTGTCTGAGCATGGCGCCGGAAACAGGCTGGTTTATCCGTCGGGAACATCAGAGCTTAAAAGACAATGTCATCATGACCGAGGAGCGCTTTTTTCAGGCTGTCGACAGGCTGGCCTGAACGCTCAGCCTGTCGGTAATTCACCTCTTACTTCTGCAATACCTCAGCAAATTTCGCCAGCCATTGCGGATGGGCAGGCCAGGCCGGAGCCGTAACCAGATTGCCGTCGACGTGCGCCTGGTCTATACCAATGTCGGCGTACTCTCCGCCGCTGAGACGGACTTCCGGGGCGCAGGCAGGGTAGGCGCTACAGGTTCGTCCTTTCAGGACGCCAGCGGCGGCCAGCAGCTGCGGGCCATGACAAACGGCGGCGATCGGTTTTCCTGCCTGGTCAAAGGCGCGTACCAGTTCAAGTACCTTCTCATTCAGACGCAGATATTCCGGTGCGCGTCCGCCCGGAATGAGCAATGCGTCGTAATCCGCCTCTTTCGCCCCGGTAAAATCGGCGTTAAGTACAAAGCGGTGACCGGGCTTTTCGCTGTATGTCTGGGCACCGTCGAAATCATGGATCGCCGTCATGATAAAATCGCCTTTGCTTTTATCAGGACAGACCGCATCAACCTGATGACCTATCATCTGCAATGCCTGAAAGGGCACCATGGTTTCGTAATCTTCAGCGTAATCGCCAACCAGCATCAGGATTTTCTTGCTCATCATCGCCACTCCTAAATGAATCAATTGACAGAGGACGCCGGCAGGCGCTGTCAGGCCGCCAGCACTTTATTACGACCATCACTCCTGGCGCGATACAGCGCATCGTCCACGCGTTTAAACAGATCGTCGATGCTTTCATCCGGGTTATGCCGCGCAACGCCAATACTCACAGTAAAGCGGGGCAAACCGGGAATAGCAATGCGGGCGATGGCTGCGCGCAGGGTCTCTGCAATCTGCATCGCCGCATCCAGCGAGGTGCGTGGCAGGAGCAGCACAAATTCCTCACCCCCCCAGCGGAACACGTAATCGTCTTTTCGACTGCTGTTTTCCAGCGTCCTTGCGAGGGCAATCAACACCTCGTCGCCTTTCTGATGCCCAAACACATCATTAATACCCTTGAAGTGATCGGTATCCACCAGCAGCAGGCTGAACTCCTGCTGGGCCGGAAGATGGTTCGGTGAGGTCTGGTCGGTAAGATTATAAAACTGACGGCGATTGAGCAGTCCGGTTAATGAGTCGCGCAGCGCGGCATATTCAAGCTCCTGTTCAAGACGCTTTTGCTCGGTAATATCATGAATAATGCAGAGCATCAGTTTATCGCCGTAGATCTCAATCGGCCCGGCATAGGTTTGTACGTGCCGGGTGGAGCCATCGGCCAGGCGATGAACAAAGTTGAGGGGCTTATGACCGCCCGGCAGACGTGCAATCTCCATCATCACCGGCATGATATTGCGTCCCAGGGTGTTGATCTCCCAGGTGTGCTTGCTGCATATCTCCTCATGGATATAGCCGTAAAAGTTGAGGGCTGCGAGATTCGCATCCACGATCAGGCCGTCCCGGGCGGGATCGATTAACAGCATCGGGGCGCTGTTAGTCTGGAAAAATCGGGCGTAGAAGCCCTGTTTCTTGCGCTGATAGGTGCCTGAACGGGTCGCTTTTAATCCCGTTACCGGCTGGCGGGCAACCCCCTCAAAAACAATCACTTCACCGAGAGATGCAAAAACGGCCAGTGAGAGCCGGCAGGTCAGGCTGGTCTGCTGGCGATCTATCACTACGCTCCAGATTTCGACGATATCCTGGCGGTTTTTTAAATCAGGCACGTACATCGCGAGTGTGGCTTGCGCATGGGCGGAGCAGACACCTTTACGCAGCATGTCCAGCGTTGCGCCCTGCATAATCGTTTTTGCTGCCGTATTGGCGAAAAGCACATCCTCCGTTACCGGGGATACCAACCATACGGGCGTTATAAGCATATCCAGTGCATCAAACCCTGAAAGCGACATAGGTTAGTCTCAATTTTCGGCACATAAAATACCTGAGGGCCACAACGGAGCGGCACGCGTGGGCTTCTCTGAAACATACTCTAGTTCATTCGATCGGACAGGATTTTTTTGTGATTTCAGCCTGAAATTCGAATTAATTTTACCAGCTGGAATAGTTTTTTATTCACTGGCACTCTTTATGTGTTGAAAACTATACAGACACCCTGACGGCGTTACAGGAAACTGCCCGGACACTATGGCATCTATTTAATTCAGTATCGGACCGACGCCGGAAAACATTAATATTTTTTCAGTAAAATCGTAAGGTATATTTAATCGTGCGTATTTTGAGCATGGAAAAATAATCACTGCCTGCAAAGGCGGCGTGAGTTAAGTATAAAAAAATCAAATTGATAAGTGACGCAATTGTAGTGCGCCATGGTGTTGTTTGGTGCCTTTTTGGAGATTAGTTTGTTAAATCAGGTTCTGAATGGTGTCGTGTACTCACTTAACGCAAATTTCTGAGGTTTTGATATTAATAAATTGTCTGTGCGAAATGTGAGTGAAAAACTAAAACCTGAATGCTATATAGTTGTTACCTTCTGAAAATACTGTTGTAGGATCTATTATGCTTAGAAATATAAGTGTGAGGACTTTTATTCTGAGTTATCTGGTAGTTGTGTTTGTTGTCATTGATGTTCTGGCCATATTTTTAGCACCGCAAACATCTCTGTTAATTTTGCTTAACTGTTTATTTGTCGGCGCTTTGATTTTCTTGTGGGTCTACATGACGCAATATCTGGTCGTGCCAATCAATACGGTGAAAAAGAGTATCGAAGAGGTCGTCTCTGGCAACCTGGGGGTCACGATCCCGGAGTTTGGTAATAACTGTGCAGGCAGACTGATTCCGGGCATCAACACGCTGTCGAGCAATCTCGCTACTCTGGTGCGCGAGATCCGTTCTTCATCCCATACCGCGATGACGCTTTCCGAACAACTTGCCGCCCGTAGTACGGCGCTGGCCTCTAAAACCGAACTGCAGTCGGCGTCTCTGATCCAGACCTCAGCCAGCATGGAACAGATGGCCGCCACCACCAAAAATACCGCTGATAACACCCGTCTCGCCAATGAGAAAGCCAGTATCGCCACACATCAGGCAAAAAAAGGCGGCGAGCTGATGGGGCAGGTTGCCAACAACATGCACTCCATTACTGAATGCGCCCAGCAGATGACGGAAATTATCACGCTGATTGATGGCATCGCTTTCCAGACCAATATCCTGGCGCTGAATGCCGCGGTCGAAGCCGCCCGTGCCGGCGATCATGGCAAAGGCTTCTCCGTTGTTGCGGGGGAAGTACGCAGCCTGGCCCATCGCAGCGCCGAAGCGGCAAAAAATATCAAATCCCTGATCGATGTTACCAGCAGCAACGTCAGCCAGGGGGCGATGGTCGTGGCTGAAGCCGAGAAAAACATGCACGAGATCGTTAGCGGCTCCGGGCAGGTCAGCAAGTTGATGGACGAAATCTCCACCTCCACCTACGAGCAGGAGAGAGGTATCGCACAGATCACCCAGGCGCTGAGCGATCTGGAGCAGGTGACCCAGAGCAACGTGGTGATGGTGGAGGAGCTGTCGGGCTCGTCGGCGGTGCTGAAGAATCAGGTCGTTGAACTGCAAACCCGCACCCGAAACTTCCATCTGGATCAGGGCACTTCTGCGCCCACCTTTGACGGGCGAAGCTATCCCGCCCGTGCCTGAAACTAAAGCCTGGTTCGCCAGGCTTTTTTTATGGCGAGTAGCGTTCAGGAATAGTCTCTTTTATGAATAAATTCAGCGCGATGCCGGGAGAAAGTGTTGCTTAAGCTGCCAGGGTGGCTAGACTGACAGCAAAGAACAGCTACTGGCGGAGGCGCTGTGGAAGGCATAAAAGGATCGGAAGTTAACGTTCCTGACGCAGTTTTTGCGTGGGTACTGGACGGTAAGGGCGGGGCAAGGCCGCTTACCAACGATGATAATATCGATAGGGAGCATCCCTGCTGGCTGCACCTGAATTACACCCACCCGGAGAGCGCCCACTGGCTGGCATCGACGCCGCTATTACCCAACAATGTGCGCGACGCCCTGGCGGGAGAGAGCCTGCGTCCACGCGTCACCCGCATGGGCGAGGGAACATTAATTACGCTGCGCTGCATCAACGGCAGTACCGATGAGCGGCCGGATCAGCTGGTGGCGATGCGTCTCTATATGGACGAGCGGCTGATTGTCTCAACCCGGCAGCGAAAAGTGCTGGCGCTGGACGATGTTATCGGCGATTTGAAAGAGGGCACCGGCCCGCAAGATTGCGGGGGCTGGCTGGTGGATGTCTGTGACGCGCTCACCGATCACGCCAGTGAGTTTATTGAAGAGCTGCACGATAAAATCATCGACCTGGAAGACAATCTTATCGATCAGCAGATACCGCCCCGGGGCTTTCTGGCGCTGTTGCGCAAGCAACTTATCGTGATGCGCCGCTATATGGCGCCCCAGCGCGATGTGTATGCCCGACTGGCAAGCGAGCGGCTGCCCTGGATGAGCGACGATCAGCGCCGCAGAATGCAGGATATCGCCGAGCGGCTGGGGCGCGGGCTGGATGAAATTGACGCCTGTATCGCCCGAACAGCGGTCATGACCGACGAAATTGCGCAGGTGATGCAGGAGTCGCTCTCCCGACGAACCTACACCATGTCACTGATGGCGATGGTCTTTTTGCCCAGCACCTTCCTGACCGGGCTTTTTGGCGTCAACCTTGGGGGCATCCCCGGCGGGGATTTCCGCTTCGGCTTTTCGCTGTTCTGCATCATGTTAGTGGTTTTGATTGGTGGTGTTGCATGGTGGTTACATCGCAGTAAATGGCTGTAAATTTACGTTTTTTCGGCGCTGTAAGTTTCTTAAAACGCCATTTTACTTGAGCGAAGTCAAAAAACGATTTACCCATAAGGTGCAATATCTCTCTCGCAGGTGAATGCAACGTCAAGCGATGGGCGTTGCGCTCCATATTGTCTTACTTCCTTTTTTGAATTACTGCATAGCAAAATTGATTCGTACGACGCCGACTTAAATAAGTCGGCTTTTTTTTGCCTGCAACCCAGCAGCGACTACCCTAAAAGAGACAAACGCGTTTTCTGGAGGGTAATATGGCCATGCTCTTAACACTGCTGCTGCAACCCACGCGGCTATCGGACCCGGTGCCAACCGATCCTGTGCCCGTTCCCGATCCGATCCCCCGTCCACAGCCGATGCCGGACCCACCGCCTGACGAAGTGCCGATTAAAATGTCGCATCAGAGGCGGAGATCTGCGAGGATACGCGCCTGCTGACTGTGAGTCTTTTACCGCGAGAATAACTGTGACTGCTTTTTCAACGCTGAACGTACTGCCTGCCGCCCAACTCGATAACCTTAACGAGTTGGGCTACCTGACGATGACCCCTGTACAAGCTGCCGCGCTGCCAGCGATCCTGGAAGGACGCGATGTCCGTGTGCAGGCGAAAACCGGCAGTGGTAAGACGGCTGCCTTTGGCCTTGGGCTGTTGCAGCAGATAGACGCCACGCTGTTTCAGACGCAGTCCCTGGTGCTCTGCCCGACGCGCGAGCTGGCAGATCAGGTCGCGGGGGAGCTACGTCGCCTGGCACGTTTTCTGCCGAACACCAAAATTTTAACTTTGTGCGGCGGACAGCCGTTCGGCGCGCAGCGTGATTCTCTGCAGCATGCCCCACACATTATCGTCGCCACCCCCGGGCGACTGCTCGACCACCTGCAGAAGGGCACGGTGTCTCTGGATGCGCTGCAAACCCTGGTGCTGGATGAGGCCGACCGCATGCTGGATATGGGCTTCAGCGACGCCATTGACGAAGTGACCCGTTTTGCGCCGCCAACGCGCCAGACGTTACTTTTCTCCGCCACCTGGCCGGAGGCGATCGCCGCTATCAGCGGTCGCGTGCAGCAAAATCCGCTTGCCATTGAAATTGATTCCGTCGACGCGCTGCCGGCCATTGAGCAGCAGTTCTTTGATACCACCCAGCGTGGCAAAATCCCGCTTCTGCAAAAGCTGCTCAGCATTCATCAGCCCGCCTCCTGCGTGGTGTTCTGTAACACCAAAAAGGATTGTCAGGCGGTATGTGATGCCCTGGCCGGGGCGGGTCAGAGCGCACTGGCGCTGCATGGCGACCTGGAACAGCGCGATCGCGATCAGACCCTGGTGCGTTTCGCCAACGGCAGCGCCCGTGTGCTGGTTGCCACCGACGTCGCCGCCCGCGGTCTGGACATCAAATCCCTGGAGCTGGTGGTGAACTACGAACTGGCCTGGGATCCGGAAGTGCACGTTCACCGTATTGGCCGTACCGCACGTGCCGGTAACAGCGGTCTGGCGATCAGCTTCTGCGCGCCGGAAGAGGCGCAGCGCGCCAATATTCTGGCTGAAATGCTGCAAATTAAGCTGAACTGGGTGGATGCCCCGGCAAACGTCAGCATTACGCCGCTGGCAGCAGAGATGGCAACGCTGTGCATCGACGGCGGTAAAAAAGCCAAAATGCGTCCGGGTGATGTGCTGGGGGCGCTGACAGGGGACATTGGGCTGGACGGTGCAGATATCGGTAAAATCGCCGTGCATCCTGCGCACGTGTATGTGGCGGTGCGACAGTCTGTGGCACAAAAGGCGTGGAAACAGCTGCAAAACGGAAAGATCAAAGGCAAAAGCTGCCGGGTTCGTCTGCTGAAATAAGCGGGCGGGAAAGCGTCTCAGCATTCACGCTGAGACGCGTTAAAATCACTTCACTTCAATAACGTTCAGACGCATCTCATCCAGCTGAGTGTCATCTTCTTCTGGCTGCCAGCCCGCCGGCTGCATTGGGATCTCTTCCCGGTCAAACGCCAGATCGCCGCCATTCACCACTTCCGAACCGTGCTTAATGCCTTTGAAATCAAACAGGTTGATATCGCACAGGTGCGAAGGCACCACGTTCTGCATCGCGCTGAACATGGTTTCAATCCGGCCAGGATAGCGTTTGTCCCAGTCGCGCAGCATGTCGGCAATCACCTGACGCTGCAGGTTTGGCTGCGAGCCGCACAGGTTGCATGGAATGATCGGGAAGGCTTTGGCCTCGGAGAAGCGCTCGATATCCTTCTCGCGACAGTAGGCGAGAGGGCGGATCACGATGTGTTTCCCGTCGTCGCTCATCAGCTTCGGTGGCATACCTTTCATTTTGCCGCCGTAGAACATGTTCAGGAACAGCGTCTGTAAAATGTCGTCCCGGTGGTGACCCAGGGCAATCTTGGTGCATCCCAGCTCGGTAGCCGTACGGTACAGAATGCCGCGGCGCAGGCGGGAGCAGAGCGAGCAGGTGGTTTTCCCTTCCGGGATCTTCTCTTTAACGATGCCGTAGGTGTTCTCTTCAACAATCTTGTACTCGACGCCCTGCTTCTCCAGATATTCCGGCAGAATATGCTCCGGGAAGCCCGGCTGCTTCTGATCCAGGTTAACGGCAACGAGGGAGAAGTTTACCGGCGCGCTTTGCTGAAGATTGCGCAAAATTTCCAGTAAGGTGTAGCTGTCTTTGCCGCCAGACAGGCAGACCATGATGCGGTCGCCTTCTTCAATCATGTTGTAATCGGCAATAGCTTCGCCAACGTTACGGCGCAGACGCTTCTGAAGTTTGTTCAGGTTATACTGTTCTTTCTTGGTAATATCTTGATTTTGCGACATTTAATAGTGGCTCAATTCGTTTGTGGCTAAAGCAGCTCAGGCGGCTCACACTTTGATAAGGCGGGCTGCAGATCAACATGAAAAAGTATGGCGTGTATGGTACGGATTACGGCGATGAATGTCAGCACGTTTTGCAGCAAACGCGCGTGTTCCAGTGCGCCGGTATTTTCGCCGCTGCCGCCTGGCTGAATTTCGGTAAACAACGCTATAGTTGTAGTCCATCCATAAAAAAGGGAGGTACTCATGCAGTTTGTTGAAAAAGATGACCCGCGCGAAGCGCCGGAATCGGGTGATAAGAAGCCCCAACCTGTTAAAAAATAGCTGACCGTGAGTCATACCCCGCCACCCGTTTTTACGGGTGGCTTTTTTATGCTTTTTTCGCCGTCTCCTCACTCAGTAAGTCGTGCTGTTTCAACGCCACTCTCTCACCAGAAAGGCGCATAGGCCGTTAATAATTGACCCTGTACGATAGAGAAGAGACAGGTAATAAAGACGATGGTGGACAAAAACAGGACGATTACAATGAGGTGATAACGATGCGTAAACAGTGGCAAGTACTGGTAGGTATTTTCATTTTACTGACTGTGTTTTCATCTGCCCGGGCGAACACCACCGCGATGGGATTGACGTTAGGCGAAACCACGTTACAGCAATTTATTAAGGCTTATCCCTCATCCCTGCATGAAGGGCGCAGTAAGTGGAGCGACGGCGATATATTCTCTATCCCCAATCGGGAGCTGGGATTAGAGGGGGTAAAAAACAACGCCGTGATCTTCAATAAGGCCGGCAGGATCACTGCCATTATGCTCGAGCTGGATAAGAGTCGGTTCGATGAAGTCGAAAGTATGCTGGCGCATAAATATGTCGTGCAGAAAAAACAGATCTCCTTTGCCGGCGATAAATATGCCAGATACCAGAATGATGACGATTTAATCGAACTTGATGCACCCTATTTATCGCCGCTGATGAAGCTCACCTACTCAGAACAACTCTTTCAGGAGGCCTACCTGAAAAAGATCGCGGAGGAAAATATCCGCCGCTGATGGGGCGTCTGGCATACACTTAGCCGGTACGCAGCGTGAATTGACGCTGCTCGTGTAGGGTATGCTTATCTTAAAGGAGCCTGCAATGGCGAATAATGTCACTGCTCAGTGTCACTGCGGCGCGGTTCGCTTTACCGTCGAACTCACCGACGGGTTCAACACTATCCGGCGCTGCAACTGTTCATACTGTCGGATGCGCGGGGCGGTCGCGTTCTCTGCGCCGTTATCCGGTATCAAAATTATTCAGGGAGAGGCGTTGTTGACCGAGTACCGTTTTAATACTCAGGCAGCGGCGCACTACTTCTGTTCAGTATGCGGGATTTACACTTTCCACCAGCGGCGTTCAAATCCGAACCAGTATGGCGTCAACGTCGCCTGCATTGAAGGCGTCTCGCCGTTTGATTTCCCGGAAGTGCTGGTGATGGAAGGCAGGGTTCACCCCAATGATGGCGGTGGCGGCGTGGCTGGCGTGTTGAGCTACCGCGCCACCCCGGACGAGTAAAGGCCCGGTTGAGAGGGGGTCAGGCGACTCTTTTCTCTTTAAATTTGCCCTTTACGACGCCATCATAAAAACGACCTTTTGAAACCACGTTCAAAAAATCGTTAAAAATCCGTACCGGAACCGGCTGGTATTGCCAGGCGCTGCGATCCAGAAAACGGATCTCCAGCGTTTCATTGCATTTGTCATAGGCAATCGAGGCGATGCGCGAAGATTTAACGGTATGATGATTCATAATAGCGAGTCCTTACAGCCAGGCAGACATGCGATTAATCTTGTATCAGATAGCCCAGCTGGTGCAACAAAAAGTGTGTAAAAGAGGTGAGGGTAAAGTAAGGATATTTGAACGACATGCTGGCAGGAATATTAATAAAGCAGAATGGTTCAGAAATATAAAGAGTTAGCCCGCGTCGAAACGCGGGCTAATTTCATCAGAACTGGTAAACCAGACCCAATGCTACGATGTCATCGGTGCCGATACCATTATCTTTGTAGAACTGGTCGTCTTCGTCCAGCAGGTTGATTTTATAATCAACGTAGGTGGACATATTTTTGTTGAAGTAGTAAGCCGCACCAACTTCAGCATATTTAACCAGATCCTGATCGCCCTGACCGTTGCCCAGATCTTTACCTTTGGACTGCAGGTAAGAAACCACCGGACGCAGACCTGAATCGAACTGGTATTGCGCAGTCACTTCGAAGTTCTGGGTTTTGTTAGCTACCGCGTGGTCATTATTACCGTACGGGGTCATGTTACGGGTTTCAGAGTACATCGCCGCCAGGTAGATGTTGTTGGCGTCGTATTTCAGACCCGTCGTCCACGCGTCAGCTTTGTCGCCACCTGCGGTAGTTTCGTTAATCTGAGCGTTGGTACGATCGGAAGAGGCGTAGGCCGCGGCTGCGCTGATGCCCATGCCGAAGTCATAAGAGGTGGAGATACCGAAACCATCACCGTTCTCATTACGCACGTCACGGCCATTGTTGGTGCCTTCATTACCGTTACCGGCATCTTCGTTGTTGCCCTGGTACTGCAGCGCGAAGTTCAGGCCTTCAACCATGCCGAAGAAATCGTTATTACGGTAGGTCGCCACACCGTTCGCACGACCGGTCATAAAGTTGTCGGCTTTGCTGTAGGAGTCGCCGCCGAACTCTGGCAGCATATCGGTCCAGCCTTCCACGTCGTACAACACGCCGTAGTTACGGCCATAGTCGAATGAACCGTAATCGCCGAATTTCAGACCGGCAAAGGCCAGACGGGTCCAGGACTGCTTTTCAGAACCTTCGGTATTGTTTGCCTGGATATTATATTCCCACTGGCCATAGCCGGTGAGCATATCGTTGATCTGGGTTTCGCCCTTAAAGCCGAGACGCATATACGTCTGATCGCCGTCAGCATTGCTGTCGTCAGAGAAATAATGCAGACCGTCTACTTTACCGTACAGATCTAATTTGTTGCCGTCTTTATTATAAATTTCCGCTGCGTGTGCTGCGCCAGCCATTAACAGGGCCGGGATCATCAGAGCCAGTACTTTTCTTTGCATTGTGACTAATCCTTCTGCTGTTTTTATATTTTAAATATTGTTGTACTTTCCGTGGAACTTTCTGCGCTGGAAAGTGGTCACATGCTAAATCACTACTCTCACCAGGCGATAAAACATAATTGTTACCAGGTAAGTAAAATCTAAAGAAATTACTGCGGTGGAAATAGTCATAATTTTGGTGAATGTATTAGGCGATTTCATACGAAATAAAAATTACTTTTTGTCGGTCGAAATCAGTACACTCAGCACGTTATATGTCTGTAGTGTTTTTTTCGCTAATTGATTAAATAGAGTTTAACTAGCTGAGCTGTTATTTATTCATTAATGGAAGCGGCCCGCCTGAATATTCTGGCGGGCCTTTTTTTATGAATAAAAAAGCCCGGTCATGCCGGGCTTAAACGGGCTATTCGCTTACCGATTTCTCGGCTTTTCCGGCCATCTGCGCCAGGAAGTCGTAACGTTTTTGCAGGTCCGCGGCGGCATCTTTCCACAGCTGCTCTGCCACTTCAGGCTGCTGGGCGTTGAGCCTACGGAAGCGTTGTTCCTGCATCAGCGTTTCTGCCAGCGCATCTGATGGTGGACGCGAGTCCAGGGCCAGCAGCAGTTTGCCCTCATCGGCGCGGCGCGGGTCAAAGCGATACAGCGGCCAGAAGCCGGTCGCGGTCAGCTGGCGCATCTGATCGTGGCTGAGCGCCAGATCGTAGCCATGCTCTTCGCAAGGACTGTAGGCGATGATCAACGACGGGCCGGGATAGGCTTCCGCCTCCTGAATCGCCTTCACCGTCTGGTTTAGCTGCGCACCCAGCGAGATTTGCGCCACATAAACATGACCGTACATCATCATGCTGACGCCCAAATCTTTACGCGCCTTGCGTTTGCCATGCTCGCCAAACTTGGTCACTGCGCCCAGCGGCGTCGCCTTCGATGCCTGACCGCCGGTATTGGAATAACACTGGGTATCCAGCACCAGAATATTGACGTTCTCGGTGAGGCTCAGGACATGATCCAGGCCGCCAAAGCCGATGTCATAGGCCCAGCCGTCGCCGCCAATCAGCCAGATCGACTTCTCGACCAGCGCATCAGCATCGGTCAAAAGCTGCTCTGCACCTTCTGCACCCGCCAGCGCCTGGCGCAGCTCGGCCACCTGCTGACGGCGCACGTCCGGCGTCGCCTCGCTGTGCAGGGCGGTATTCAGCTCGGCCGGGATCTTATCGGCAAACTGCTCCAGCAAACGCATCACCCGGACGCGGTGCTGATCCACCGTCAGGCGGAAGCCCAGACCAAACTCGGCGTTATCCTCGAACAAGGAGTTCGCCCATGCCGGACCACGGCCATTGGCGTCGGTCGTGTACGGCGTTGACGGCAGGTTGCCGCCGTAAATCGACGAACAGCCGGTGGCGTTGGCGATCAGCATCCGGTCACCGTACAGCTGGGTCAGAAGCTTGATGTACGGCGTCTCGCCGCAGCCGGAGCAGGCACCCGAATATTCGAACAGCGGGGTGATCAGCTGCGAGGTACGAATATCGATGCGCTCCAGGCTGGTGCGATCGATCTCCGGCAGATCGAGGAAGAAGTCGTAATTGACTTTCTCCTCTTCCACATGCTCAAGGCGCGACATCATGTTGATGGCCTTGATCTCCGGGTTCTGTCTGTCTTTGGCCGGGCAAACTTCCACGCAGAGGTTACAGCCGGTGCAGTCTTCCGGCGCCACCTGCAGCACGTATTTCTGCCCGCGCATGTCGCGGGATTTCACATCCAGCGAGTGCAGGCTGGCCGGGGCGCTCTCCATGGCCTCCGGGGACACCACTTTGGCGCGAATGGCCGAATGCGGGCAGGCCGCCACGCAGTGGTTACACTGGGTGCACAGCTCCTCTTTCCAGATGGGGATCGCCTCGGCGATATTGCGTTTTTCCCAGCGGGTGGTGCCCATCGGCCAGGTGCCGTCCGGCGGCAGGGCCGAAACGGGCAGGGCATCGCCCAGACCGGCCAGCATCGCGGCGGTAACGGTTTTGACAAAGTCTGGTGCCGCGTCCGACACCACCGGCGGGCGGTTCGGGCTGTGGGCATTCACCGGCTGCAACGGCACTTCCGCCAGCGATTCCCGGGCCAGCGCCAGGGCCTGCCAGTTGCGCTCCACCAGCTCCTGGCCCTTGCTGCTGTAACTTTTGGCAATGGCGCCCTGCAGTTCCATCAGGGCGCTGTCGCCTGGCAAAATGTGGGTCAGATGGAAAAACGCCATCTGCATAACGGTATTAATACGTGCCGCCAGGCCACATTCGCGGGCGATTTTGGCCGCGTTAACAACATAGAACTTCGCTTTTTTCTGGTTCAACACCGCCTGCACTTCCTGCGGCAGGCGCGCCCACACCTCATCGGCGCTGTATGGCGTGTTGAGCAGGAAAATCCCGCCGGGTTTCAGGCGTTCGGCCATCTGGTATTTATCGATAAACTGCAGCTGGTGGCAGCCGACGAAATCGGCCTGCGACACCAGATACGCTGAGCGGATTGGCTGTTCGCTGACACGCAGATGGGATACCGTCAGCCCCCCGGCTTTTTTCGAGTCATAGACGAAATAACCCTGGGCATACCACGGCGTGGAGTTACCGATAATCTTGATGTTGTTTTTCGTCGCCGACACGCTGCCGTCGCTGCCCAGGCCGTAAAACAGCGCTTCCAGCTTCGCGGTTGACGGCAGCGTATTTTCCGGCAGCGGCAGGGAAAGATGGGTGACATCGTCATAGATGCCGACGGTAAAACGTGGTTTCGGTTTTGCGGCGCTCAGCTCGTTAAAGATGGCCAGCACGCAGTCCGGGCCAAACTCTTTGGATGACAGCCCATAGCGCCCGCCAATGACCCGCGGCAGCGTCTCGCGCTCACCGCTGTTAAAGGCTTCTGCCAGGGCGGTCATCACGTCCAGATAGAGCGGCTCGGCCTGGGCGCCGGGCTCTTTGGTGCGATCCAGCACCGCCACCGATTTCGCGCTTTCCGGCAGCGCCGCCAGCAGGTGTTTTGCCGAGAACGGCCGGTAGAGACGCACCTTCAGCACGCCCACTTTTTCGCCCCGACGCAGCAGTTCGTCCACCACCTCTTCACAGGTGCCAATCGCGGAACCCATGATCACAATGACGCGTTCCGCCTGCGGATGGCCGTAAAACTCAAACGGCTTGTACTCGCGCCCGGTTTCGGCGGCAAAATCGGCCATCGCCTGGTCCACGTGGTCGTACACCGCGTCGTACCACGGGTTGGTCGCCTCCCGGGACTGGAAATAGGTGTCCGGGTTGGCGGAGGTGCCGCGGATCACCGGGTGTTCCGGGTTCAGCGCGCGGGCACGGTGGGCGTCAATCTCCGCCTGAGGCAGCAGCGTTAAGATGGTGTCATCGGAGATCGACTTAATCTTATTAATCTCATGGGAGGTGCGGAAACCGTCGAAGAAATGAATAAACGGCACGCGGCTTTTCAGCGTCGCCATGTGGGAGATTAGCGCCATATCCTGCGCCTCCTGCACGCTGCCGGAGCAGAGCAGGGCGCAACCGGTCTGGCGTACGGCCATCACGTCGGAGTGATCGCCAAAAATCGACAGGGCATGGGTGGCGATGGTGCGTGCCGCCACGTGCAGCACGAACGGAGTGAGTTGTCCCGCGAGCTTATACAGCGTCGGGATCATCAGCAGCAGCCCCTGGGACGAGGTAAACGAGGTGGAAAGCGCCCCGGTCTGCAACGCGCCGTGGACGGTGGCGATCGCCCCGGCCTCCGACTGCATTTCGACCACGCGAGGCGTATCACCCCAGACGTTTTTCAGCCCGTTACCGGCCCAGGCGTCGGCCTGTTCCGCCATGGTCGAGCTGGGTGTAATGGGGTAGATGGCGATCACTTCACTGGTGCGAAACGCGACGGACGCGACTGCGCCATTGCCGTCAATAGTTTGCATATGACACCCTTACATTGCGCAAAGAAAGAGGGACCCGTGACACATCGACGCGTCCTGTAATTATCTTTTCAGTTTAGCAAAGGGGCGCTGAAACGATTTTCGCTTTTGTGTCCTGCCTGCTCGCGTCATTCAGGGTTTGATCAAACTTTTGCCTGAAAATAGTCTGCAATTGTTTTGACAACGCAGAAAACTGCGCTTCGGCTCTCGACGGCAGGGCGTGTGGTGCCTATTATGCATAGGTTTTGCAATTCAACATGGGGAGAGATTATGCGCGCAGCATTATGGGTTGGGTGTGCCGTTTTGTTACTGTCGGCCTGCAGCAATGAACCTGTCCAACAGGCAACCGCCGCGCACGTCGCGCCGGGAATGAGAGCGGCAATGTCCAGTTCAGGCGAGGCCAACTGTGCCATGATTGGCGGCTCGCTGTCCGTTGCGCGCCAGCTGGATGGTTCCGCTATCGGCATGTGCGCGCTGCCCAACGGCAAACGCTGCAGTGAACAGTCGCTTGCCGTAGGTTCGTGCGGTAGTTACTGATTACTCTGCCCGCTTAAAGACCAGCGTCGTCTCGGCCGTCGCCAGGGTTAATACGTCTTCCGTCAGATCGACCTGCGTACCGCTGCGCAGCATCGTTCCAATGGCGTGATCCAGTTCGTTAAGCTGAGGCTCGGTGCACAGCTTACGCGTCATGGCGAGTGATTTAACCTTAAGCTCGCCGTCAGAAAGCTTACCCTGGCCACTGAAGCGGTTGCACATCACGCCTGATACCGCCATTTTTTCGCCAAAGGTGATTTCCGGTGGTGTGGTGACCGGGGCAACGACGCTGCCATTGATGCTTTGCAGCACAAATCGGTGCTGCTGGAGCTGTTCTTCCTGTACAGAGGCTTTCCCTGGATTGACACAGCCTGTCAGCGCCATGCTGAGGAGTGTTACTGCGACGAGCGTTTTCATGTTTCTTCTCAATATATTCACTTCGTAAATAGCTACTGGATAGTGTATTGCGCTGGGTGGGATTGTCTTGCGGGCAAATCTGAAATGTGGGTTGGGGTTGTAGGCCCGTGCAAGCGAAGCGCCGCCGGGCGAGGCTTAATGCGCCTGTGGCAAGTAACATGCAGCTGTTGAGAAGGTTCCGTTCACTTTATGTACGCTGCTTCTTTGGTACAAAGTAACCCGTGAACGTGCCAGGGTGGCTCAACCGCCACCACCCTGGCAACCCGGGCTCCCGGCAAGAAAATCGCCGCTTCGCGGTCCCTTCGGCTTCTTCCCTCCGGCTATCGGGTCGGGCGTCCCTGCGCCTCGCCCCGGCCTGCGGTCAACGCCTCAGCGATTTTCAGCCGGACATTGGCGCCGCTGTTAGCCTTTTATTATCCTGAAGCTGATTCATTGTTTTAGATGTAGCTTTTAAAACAGCGCGTTCGGGCTCTTTTCGCCTTTCTCCAGCTGTTTCAGGTTGCCGAGCGTGGTTTCTGAAATGCTGATCAGCGCTTCGGCGGTCAGGAACGCCTGGTGGCCGGTGAAGAGCACGTTGTGACAGGCGGACAGGCGGCGGAACACGTCATCCTGAATCACGTCGTTAGACTTGTCTTCAAAGAACAGATCGCGTTCGTTCTCATAAACGTCCATCCCCAGCGCGCCGATTTTTTGGGTTTTCAGGGCTTCGATGGCCGCCTGTGAATCCACCAGGCCGCCGCGGCTGGTGTTAACGATCATCACGCCATCTTTCATCTGGTCGAAAGCGCTCTGGTTCAGCAGATGGTAGTTGTCTGCGGTCAGCGGGCAGTGCAGGGAGATCACGTCAGACTCCGCGTACAGGGTCGGCAGGTCGACATACTCCACGCCCAGATCCAGCGCGGCTGCACTTGGGTAGGGGTCAAAGGCCAGCAGACGCATACCAAATCCTTTCAGGATCCGCAGTGCCGCCACGCCGATTTTACCGGTGCCGATCACCCCGGCGGTTTTGCCGTACATGGTAAATCCGGTCAGACCTTCCAGAGAGAAGTTCGCATCACGGGTGCGTTGGTATGCGCGGTGGATACGGCGGTTCAGGGACATCATCAGGCCGATGGCATGTTCAGCCACCGCTTCCGGCGAGTAGGCCGGGACGCGTACCACCTGCAGACCCAGCTCCTTCGCTGCATCCAGATCCACGTTATTGAAGCCCGCGCAGCGCAGCGCGATGTACTTCACACCCTGCTTTTTCAACTCTTCCAGCACTGGACGACTACCGTCATCGTTAACGAAAATACAGACTGCATCACAGCCATGGGCAGTTTTAGCGGTTTTTTCGTTAAGCAGAAAGTCGAAAAATTCAAGTTCGAAGCCATACTCCTCGTTAACATGCTGCAGATACTTTTTGTCGTATTGCTTTGTACTGTATACAGCGAGTTTCATAAGACTTTCTCCAGTGATTTTTCAATTACGTTAGCATGTTTAAAATAATCTTACAATTTATAAAATATTATTGAAATCAAGAAGTTCTCTGAATAATTATGTAGCAACTATCCTTAAAAATGGCGTTCGCTTCAACTGGCGGGCTAAACATGCCACAATATTCGGCACTGTCGGCTAATTTTTTCGCTAAATCAGGATATTAACTGCCCATGAGGGGTACATACAAAGCCGCGATTGCGCTACTGCTGCTCATCACGCTTCTGCCGTTAACGCTGCTGCTGACCCTTGGGCAGTGGGTGCCAACGCTCGCCGGGATCTGGCTACCCGCCGGGACCCGCATCGCCTTTGAGAAGAGCCCGCGTCTCACCCGCAACGCGCTGGTAATAGCCGATCTGCGCTACCTGGTGGATGACTGCGAGATTGCCCGCATCGAGGATGCCACCCTCAGCCACCCCAGCCGCTGGAAAATTAACATCGGTTCGCTGGATCTCAACAGCGCCTGCCTGGGTAAAATCCCCGCCAGCGAGTCCACGCCCGCCGCGCCCCGCACCCTGGCTGAATGGCAATCCCTGCTGCCCAATACCTGGCTGACCGTCGACCGCCTGACGCTCTCCCCCTGGCAGGCGTGGGAGGGAAAATTAACCGCCTCGCTCACGCCGTCGCTGCAGGAAATTGTCTACCACGGCGATAAGTTTAGCCTGCGAGGGAAACTACGCGGGCGGTCGCTGACCGTTACCGACGTTACGCTGCATCTCCCCGATAATCCCCAGCCGGTAAAACTGGTGGGAGAATTTACCCTGCCGCTGGTGCCGGATGGCCTGCCGGTGCAGGGGCATACGGTGGCGACCTTCTCGGTGCCGCAGATCCCAACGCTGGTGGACGGCGAGCTGACGTGGCAGGACAATCAGGGCCAGCTGGTGATGATTGCCCGGGAGAGCGGCGAGCCGCTGCTGGATCTTCCCTGGCAGATCACGGCGGAACAGTTCACCATCAGCGACGGACGCTGGCGCTGGGAACAGGCTGGCATCCCGCTGAGCGGGCGTGTAGGGCTTAGGATCGACAACTGGCAGCAGGGGACGGAGAACGCCGTTATCAGCGGGCGGATGAACGTGCTCACCCAGGGCGATGCCGGGAAGGGCAACGCGGTGCTGACCTTTGGCCCCGGCAGGCTGAGCATGGATAACAGCGCCATGCCGATGCAGCTCACCGGCATCGCCAAACAGGACGACCTGACGCTGTACGCGAAGCTGCCCGCCACGCTGACCGGCAGCCTCGCTGATCCCCGGCTGGCGTTTGCACCGGGGGCGCTGCTGCGCTCACGCGGGCGAATCATCGACACCCTGAATATCGACGAGGTACGCTGGCCGCTGGCTGGCGTGGCGCTCACCCGTAAAGGCATCGACGGACGTTTGCAGGCCATTTTGCGCGCTCACGAACAGGAGATGGGGGATTTCACCCTCCATCTCGACGGCCGGGCCAATGACTTCCTGCCGGACAACGGGCTGTGGCAATGGCGCTACTGGGGCGAGGGCAACTTCACCCCGATGCAGGCCCGCTGGGACGTTGCGGGCAGGGGCGAGTGGCGCGACAGCGTCATTACGCTCAGCGAACTTTCCACCGGGTTCGACCAGCTGAAGTACGGCACTATGCATGCCAGCGCGCCGCGCATGGTGCTGGAGCAGCCGATCCGCTGGCAGCGCGATCCTGCGAAGCCGCACTTCAGCGGTGCGTTGTCCTTTGACGCCGGAGAAACCACCTTCACCGGCGGTAGCGTGTTACCGCCTTCAACAATCAAATTCAGCGTGGATGGCAGCGATCCGACGTTTTTCCAGTACAAAGGCACGCTCAATGCCAGAGCCATTGGCCCGGTGCAGCTGAACGGGCGCTGGGACGGGGAGCGTCTGCGCGGCCAGGCGTGGTGGCCGAAGCAGTCGTTAACCGTCTTCCAGCCGCTGATCCCACCGGACTGGAAAATGACCCTCAAGGACGGCGAGCTTTATGCTCAGGTGGCCTGGTCCGCAGCAGCCGATCAGGGCTTTGAGGCCGGAGGTCACGGGGTGCTGAAAAGCGGCAGCGTCTGGATGCCGGACAACAAAATTAACGGCGTCGATTTTGTCCTGCCGTTCCGCTTCAGCCAGGGCACCTGGTCGCTGGGTACCCACGGTCCGGTGACGCTGCGCATTGATGAAGTGATAAACCAGGTCACCGCCCGCAATATCACCGCGGATCTGCAGGGTGAGTACCCCTGGAGCGATAAAACTCCGCTGCTGCTGAGTGACGTCAGCGTCGACCTGCTGGGGGGCAAAGTGACCCTCCAGCAGCTGCGCATGCCCCAGCACGATGCGGCGCTACTCCGGGTGCAGAACATCTCCTCCAGCGAGCTTATCAGTGCCATTAACCCCAAACAGTTTGCTCTGTCCGGGCCGTTCAGCGGGGCGCTGCCTTTGTGGCTGGACAACGACAAGTGGATCATCAAAGATGGCTGGCTGACCAACGCGGGCCCGATGACCCTGCGTCTCGATAAAGAGACTGCCGATGCGCTGGTCAAGGAGAACGGGGCTGCGGGGGGCGCGATTAACTGGCTTCGCTACATGGAAATTTCGCAGTCGTGGACGAAACTCAATTTAGATAACCTGGGGGAATTAACCCTGGCGTCGACCCTGCGTGGCGCGAGCCGCGTGGAGGGCCAGACTCAGGCCGTTAACCTCAACTACACCCATCAGGAGAACGTGTTTACCCTCTGGCGCAGCCTGCGTTTTGGCGACAATCTGCAGACCTGGCTGGAGGAGCACGCAGCACTACCGGATAACCGCTGTCCGACAGGCAAGGAATGTAAGGAACAACCATGAAAAAGCTGGCCGGTGGCTTCACCGCGATTGTGATTCTGACGCTCACAGGCTGCACGCCGAGGATCGAAGTGGCGGCGTCGAAGGAGCCTATCACCATCAACATGAACGTCAAAATTGAACATGAAATCCACATCAAAGTGGATAAAGACGTGGAATCGCTGCTGAAATCCCGCAGCGATCTCTTCTGAGGCCGCCATGAAAAAATTGATCGTGCTGCTTGTGTTCATCCTGGGACTCAGCGCGCCCGCGCTGGCGCTGACCCTGAGTGAAGCCCGCACCGAAGGGCGCGTCGGGGAGACGCTGAGCGGGTATATTGCGCCGCGCAGTCAGGACAGGGAAACCCTGATGCTGGTGGAGCAGATCAACAGGGCGCGCACCGAGAGCTATCAGAAACTGGCGGACAGTAATAACATTCCGGTGGATGAAGTGGCGAAGATGGCCGGGACAAAACTGGTCGAGCGCGCCCGCCCCGGTGAATACGTCAAGGGGATCAACGGCAAGTGGATGCAGAAGTGATCAGCGGTGGCGCTTGCGGTATTCGCCAGGTGAAATCCCGAAGCGCTGCTTAAACGCCGTAGAGAAGTGGCTATGGTCAGTAAAGCCCCAGCTGTAGCCAATCCCGGCCAGTTTTTCGTCGTCGCGGGCACCACGCAGCATCTGCGCGCACAGATCCAGACGGCGATTTTTTATGTACTGCGCCACCACCAGCCCTTTCCCGGCAAACATCCGGTACAGGCTCCGTACCGACATACCGCATTCCGCCGCAATCCACTCCGGGCGCAGGTGTTCAGCCTGAATATGGTCATCGATGAGGGTCAGCACCTGAGTAAACTGACGCGCCTTGCGCGGCTGGACGGTTTCACGCTGCTGCAATACCGGGCGCAGCAGGCAGACCATCGCCTCCAGCGCGGCTTCGCTTTCGGTCTCGCTCAATGTCGGGTTGTTCATGCTGTCCTGCAGCAGACGGTAGCTAAGCTGCACGGTGGGCAGGCTGTGGGAAAGTTTCTGCGCGCAGCTGACTTCCTGAAAGCGGAAGTGCTGCTCAAGGATCTGGCGCGGCAGCAGCAATGAAATCTGGCGTGATTTTTCCGGCCAGTAGATCGAGCAGGGGCGGGAGGCGTCAATCAGGGTGATATCCCCCGCGTTCAGCACAATCTGCCGGTCGTCCTGCTCCAGCCCGGCTTCACCTTCCAGCTGAAACACGGTGTAGAACCAGGCGTCGTTGCTGGTTTTGATCTCCTGGTGAGTACGAAACAGATTCACGCCGCCAGCGGTAACGGTGCTGAGCTTCAGGTTGCCGGTCCAGGTCGATTCCAGCTCGCCGTAAAACTCGCCGCTCATCGGCCGGGCCGCAAAACTCCCGCAAACCTGGTTTATCTGCGCCAGCCACTGCTGATAATGGTCCGTTTCGTTTGCACGCATGTCTTACCTGCCATGTCATGAATGTTTAAACATTGTTGCATTTATGTTTCTAATTGCCCGTGACACAGGGCGAAATCCTGTAAAAAAACCGGCGGCACGGGTGAGCGAAACGGCGGTAATGTCGTGTTTTGCGGAGCCTGTCACAGCCCACAAAGCGAATGTCACAGAGATAAAAGCGCATTGCCGAAACCCATCTTAGACTGCGATGACACCCTGCGAATAATAAGGAATCGCTATGTCTGATACACAGGTCGCAGTACTGCACAGCGTGCAGCAATTTCTGGATCGCCAGCACGGCCTCTGGATTGAGGGACAACAGTCCGCCTCCGACAGCGAAAAGCGTCTGGATATCTTTAACCCGGCCACCGGGCAGGCGATCGCCTCTACCGCCGATGCCAGCGCCCAGGATGTCGACCGCGCGGTAATGTCCGGCTGGCGCGCCTTCGTGGCCCGGAGCTGGTCCGGTAAACTGCCCGCTGAGCGGGAACGTATTCTGCTGCGCTTCGCCGATCTGGTGGAGCAGCACACCGAGGAGCTGGCCCAGCTCGAAACCCTGGAGCAGGGCAAATCCATTAACATCTCCCGCGCCTTTGAGGTGGGCTGCACCCTGAACTGGATGCGCTACACCGCCGGGCTGACGACTAAAATTTCCGGTAAGACGCTGGATCTCTCCATTCCGATGCCGCAGGGGGCCCGCTACCAGGCCTGGACCCGCAAAGAGCCGATTGGCGTGGTGGCCGGGATCGTGCCGTGGAACTTCCCGCTGCTGATCGGCATGTGGAAAGTGATGCCCGCCCTGGCGGCAGGCTGCTCAATCGTCATCAAACCGTCCGAAACCACGCCGCTGACCCTGCTGCGCGTGGCCGAACTGGCAAGTGAGGCCGGGATCCCGGACGGCGTCTTTAACGTGGTCACCGGCAGCGGTGCGGTGTGTGGCGCGGCGCTGACTAACCATCCGCATATCGCCAAAGTGAGCTTTACCGGCTCCACCGCCACCGGCAAGCAGATTGCGCGCGCCGCCGCCGACCGACTGATGGGCGTGACCCTGGAGCTGGGCGGTAAAAACCCGGCCATCGTACTGAAAGATGCCGATCCGGCCTGGGTGATCGAAGGGCTGATGACCGGCAGCTTCCTCAATCAGGGCCAGGTGTGCGCCGCCAGCTCGCGCATTTACATCGAAGCGCCGCTCTTTGATACCCTGGTAAGCGGCTTTGAGCAGGCGGTGAAATCCCTGAGCGTCGGGCCGGGCATGTCCCAGACGGCGCACATCAACCCGCTGGTTTCCCGCGCCCACTGCGATAAGGTGCAGACCTTCCTCGACGAAGCGCAGTCGCGTCAGGCGGAGCTGATTAGCGGCAACCGCGGCCCGAACGGGGAAGGGTATTATGTATCGCCGACCCTGGTGGTGAACCCGGACGCCAGCCTGCGCCTGACCCGCGAAGAGGTGTTTGGCCCGGTGGTGAACCTGGTGCGCGTCGCAGATGGGGAAGAGGCATTACGCCTGGCGAACGATACCGAATACGGGCTGACCGCCAGCGTCTGGACGCAAAACATCAGTAAAGCGCTGGAGTACACCGACCGTTTGCAGGCCGGTACCGTGTGGGTGAACAGCCATACCCTGATCGACGCCAACCTGCCGTTTGGCGGCATGAAGCAGTCCGGCACCGGCCGTGATTTCGGCCCGGACTGGCTGGATGGCTGGTGTGAAACCAAATCGGTGTGCGTGCGCTATTAGGCAAAAGTAAAACGGTCACCGCGGTGACCGTTTTTAGTGTTTGCTCCCTCTCCCTGTGGGAGAGGGTCGGGGTGAGGGCATCAGGCCGCACCTGACAAATAATCCGCACCCTTAGCAGGACCAGCGGTTTCGTCCTGCATTTTTCGCCCGGTACAGCGCGGCGTCGGCCTGGGCAATCAGCTCGCTGGCCGTCTGACCATCGGTCATCGAAGCGATCCCCATGCTGACCGTGACGCTGTCGCTGACCGTTGAGGCAGCATGCGGAATAGCCGCAGCGTGCAGACCCTTCTGAATGCGCGCCGCCACCTGTTCCGCCACTTTTTGCGTCGCATCAAACAGGATCAGCAGAAACTCCTCGCCGCCATAGCGCGACACCAGATCGTCCGGGCTGCGCACCACCTGTTTAAGCGTCTGCGCCACCGCCGCCAGACACTCATCCCCGGCCTGGTGTCCGTAAAAATCGTTGTAGCGCTTAAACTCATCGACATCGAGCATGATCAGCGCAAAATCCCTTCCTTGTTCTACAGCCTGCATCAGCACCGACTCCATTGCCCGGCGGTTCGCGGTGGCGGTGAGGGGATCCTGATGCGCCAGCGCATCCAGGCGGGCAATCAGCGCCTGGTTCTGCTGGTGGCGCAGCCAGGCTTCATCGAACCAGCGCAATAAAATGAACCGTCCGTAGACCAGGATCGCCGTAAAGATAAGCCACACCACCAGGAAGCGCATGCTGATGCCCTGGTTCAGCACCGCGCTGGCAACGGGCATCGCAATCCACAGCGGCAGCGTATAGCAGACAAGACCGACGGGATAAAAATAGAGTGCCGCCAGCGAGGTCATCAGCAGGGTGGTACAGAGCGGCCAGGCAAACGGGAGCTGCAGATGCGCGATAAACCAGACGCTGCAGCAGGCCCAGATAAGCCCTGCCAGCAACAGCAGCAGACTCAGCCCCGGGATTTTTCGCCAGACCAGCAGCAGGGAGAGACCAAACAGAATGATTACCGCCAGCATCAGCGTGTCTATGATGCTGGCGCTGATGGCACTGACCTGGTACAGGGCGTCAATGCCGTCGAACAGCCCGTTACGCAACAGCACTATCAGCGCAAAGCCAATGTTAACGAGGGTCAGCCACGGAATACTAATGGCCAGCCCGCGGGTGACCATATCACTGCGGGCGAAAGGTTCCGCCCGCAGACTTGTTGGTTTACGGTGTAACAATGTTGAACCAGAACTCAAATTTATCCATATAACTCAGCATAGTATCAAGTTTGGTGCCGTCGCCAGTTACTTTTACCGCGCCGCTCTCCTCAGCCTGTTTCAGGGTGGTCTCCTTGAGGATAATTTTATTCAGCGTATCGCGGTTCAGGGTAATGGTCGCATCGGCATCTTTTGCCTCAGCGTTCGCGGTGTGGTTCAGCACCCCGTTCTCCAGCTCCAGTTTGTATTTGCCGCCGTCGCTGCCCAGGTCGATGTTAAACACCGATTTTGCCGTCCCGGCTTTTTCGCCGTTAATGTGAACCGCCAGATAGTCGAAGAACATCTCCGGCGTCATCGCCCGCACCGTATCCGGGCTGGCGGTGTTCGGGGTCGGCCCTTTCACCACGCCGTTACGCAGCTCCTGCGCGCCGGTAAGGTAGAAGTTACGCCACGGACCCGATTCCGCCTGATAGCCCAGTTGCTCGAGCGCGTCCGCCTCCAGATTACGCGCCGCCTGGTTGTTCGGATCGGCAAACACCACCTTGCTTACCACCTGCGCCACCCAGCGGTAGTTCCCCTGGTCGAAGTCGGTTTTGGCCTTCTGCAGAATGGTGTCCGCACCGCCCATGTAATCTACGTATTTCTTCGCAGCCTCTTCCGGCGGCAGTTCATCCAGGGCGGCCGGGTTGCCGTCGAACCAGCCAAGGTAGAGCACGTAGGTGGCTTTCACGTCGTGGCTCACCGAGCCGTAGTAACCGCGGTTAGCCCAGGTGTGCGCCAGTGAATCCGGCAGTTTAAAGTTGGCGGCAATTTCGTCCCGGGTCATACCCTGGTTCGCCATGCGCAGGGTCTGGTCGTTGATGTAACGATACAGGTCACGCTGGCTCTTCAGCAGCTTAACCACGTTGTCATTACCCCAGGTCGGCCAGTGGTGCTGGGCCATCAGCACTTCGGCTTTGTCACCCCAGCGCACGATGGCTTCGTTGATGTATTTCGACCACGGCAGCGGCTCGCGGATTTTCGCCCCGCGCAGGGAGTAGGTGTTATGCAGGGTATGGGTCACATCCTCGGCGGATTCGATCAGTTTTTTCTCTTCGATATACCAGAGCATTTCTGACGGCGCTTCCGAGCCCGGTGCCAGCATAAAGTCATAGGTCAGGCCGTCGATGGTCTCCTTCTGGCCATCTTTTTCGATGATGTTAGTCGGGGCAAGCAGGGTTACGGTACCGGCGGAAGTCGTTGTACCAAGCCCCGCGCCCACCTGGCCTTTTGGATCGGGTTTCAGCAGGTTACCGTACATATAGCTGGCGCGACGGCTCATCACGTTGCCGGCCATAATGTTCTCTGCTACTGCGGCCTCCATAAAGCCCGCCGGGGCGTAGATCTTCACCTTGCCGGATTTAACGTCGGCTTCGTCCACCACGCCGCGCACGCCGCCGTAGTGGTCAACGTGGCTGTGCGTGTAGATCACCGCGACCACCGGTTTTTGCCCGCGGTTTTTGTAGTAGAGATCCATCCCGACTTTTGCCGTTTCCGCTGAGACCAGCGGGTCAACCACGGTAATACCGGTCGCCCCTTCGATAATGGTCATATTCGACAGGTCGAGGTTGCGGATCTGGTACACCCCGTCCGTGACCTCAAACAGGCCGCTGATATTAATCAGCTGCGCCTGGCGCCATAAGCTCGGGTTGACGGTATCCGGCGCTTTTTCGCCCTCTTTAATAAAGGCGTATTGTTGCGGGTTCCAGACCACATTCCCCTGTTCGCCTTTGATCACCTCTGTGGGAAGCGCGGCGATAAAGCCTTTATGGGCATCGGTGAAGTCGGCGTTATCGGAGAAAGGCAGCTGGCTGAACAGCGCATTATTGGCTTGCTGAGTGGCGGCGGCGGCCTCTTTAGGCCCTTCGGCTGCGTAGGTTGCGCTGCTGGCAGAAACCAGGAACCCTGCAAGCGCAAGGCTTCTTGCTATCAAGTTGAATCTCATCCTGAAAACCTCTCAATGTGCATACAATGGCGTCGGGAAAACTTCGCATGATGTCCAAAAAAACGTTTAAAGAAAGGCAACCCGGTCTTTAAGGGTATGATCAACTATAAGCAAGGAAACCTGTTCAGCAAATAAATCACTTAAGCGAAATAAAATAGTTGTGTAGGTCGGGTAAGCGAAGCGCCACCCGACAATGCCCGGCGGCGCTATGCTTGTGCGGGCCTACGGATTTACTGCGCCTCTTTCTTCTTACCCAGAGACGGCGTCTCGTCGAAGAAGTTCCAGGGTTTGAGCAGGGTATGCACCCACTCGGTCGGCATGATCGGCCACTCTTCCGCACGGGCCACGTGGGTCGTGCCGGTGGTCATCCACACCACGTCATCCTGGTTATTCAGCGACTCATTATCCTTGCTGAACTGCCCCAGCCCCTGGTCGTGGGCGGAACGGTTCGGGAATTTGCCTTCCGGGTACATCTCGTTCGGATGGTAGCGGGTCACCCACAGCTGTTTATCCATAAAGCTCAGGCGGTGATAGATCCACTCGTCCGGGGCGAATTTCGCGCCGGTGGCCACCGGGTGCGTGCCGCCCGCGTATGGGATGATCTGGTAGGAGACCGGATTGCCCATGCGGTTCTCTTTGCTGGTATTGCTCAGCAGACGAATGGTGCCCGGGTCAAATTTTTGCGCCGCCTGCTGCTCGCTGTCGATGTTGTACTGGTTGATCTGCATGGTACTGGTACGCGGGCCGCCCGCGGTGTTCGGCTTCACTTCCGGATCCATCGCCACCAGGGTGTTGTTGGTACCATCCACGTCCATATCCAGACGGAAGTTATAGATGTGCTGGTGGGTGGTGCCGACGATGTTGTGGTCAATCAGCGTGCCGTACTTCGTATCGTCTTTGGCGCTCGGATCGTGCATGGTTTTCGCCATCACCCCTTTCACTGCTTCGATACCGGTCGCCCCGGCATCAATGCCGATGGTGCCGTTTTCGTGGAACACCCAGTCGAAGATGTAGTCGTAGTTCCCCACGGTACTGATCCAGCGCACCACCAGCTCGCGACGTTCGGTGCTGACGTTCGGCTGATTCATCTCCTGGTGCTTATACTCCGGCCCGGCGTAACGCTCGAAAATCGCCATGGCCCGCGGGATCTCCATCGGCGCACCGGTGTAGTCCGGGATGGTCTGATTCAGCAGCACGGCGTTGGATGGCACATCCTTGCCGCGCACCAGCGGAGAGGTCAGGGTGCCCATGCCGTAATCGCCGGAATCCAGATAGGCCTTGAAGTACCAGCCCACGTCCGGGTCGCCGTAAGGGACGATCATCCCGCCCAGCGACCCTTCGTACATCACCTGGCGTTTTTTGCCATTATCGTTAAAGGTGACGGTGGAGATAATGGGCCCGACGCGGGAGTCGAGGCTCAGGTGGAAATCCCAGTTCTGCCAGTGGATCATATTGCCGGTAATGGTGTAGTTCTTGCCTTCCGGCTCCACGATCTCCAGCGGTTTATGCTCTACCGGCTCGCGATCGCGGCCGTCATACGGACGGGACTGCATCGGCACCGGCACAACGGCGCCTTCTTCAATTTTGACGATTTTCTTCTCAACCAGGTCGACGACCGCCACCAGGTTTTCAATCGGGTGCGCCCAGTAGTTGCCGTCGCCGGTATCCAGGTAGCTCACCACTTTCAGCAGCCTGTCTTCCTGCTTCAGGCCATCCTTACCGTCAAAAAAGCCGACGGTCAGCGGGGTGGTCATGACCTTACTTGGATCGTTGATGCCGCGTTTTTTCAGCGCATCGACATACTCCGGGCTACCGATGACGATCTTCTGCACCGCCATAAAGTCATCCAGCAGCACCATGCCGTGGGCGTCCTTGATCGGCTCCCAGTGCAGGATTTTCTTATCATTCAGATCGACCAGCGCTTCGATAATAAATTTGCCGTCCAGCATGGTGATATTGGCCTGACGCGGGGCGTCCACCGCCGTGCCGTTCAGCACGAAATCCCACACCTTGGCTTTTTCCGGCTCGGCCAGGGCGATCTGGGTAAAGCGGGTGTTCGGTTTAAAATCCGGCGAGGCTTTGACAATCTCGACGGCCTGTTTGATCTCATCTGCGGAGAGGGCATTCAGCGGGTGCGGGGTCTTCTCTACCTGGAAGGTCTGGTCAAGACCGGACTGGAACACATCGTTGACAAAGGTATCGGAGATCCAGGCCTTGTTGTCTTTCATCACCACCGGCGCCTGCAGGGTGAGCGGCTTGCCGTTAACCATGGCGGTCGTTGCGCCCGGCTTCACTTTGATGAAGGCCCCGTCTTTGCTGATGGTGTACATCTGGGCGTAGTCGTCCCACTGCACATCAGCGCCAAATTCGGTCAGGGTTTTGTCCATCTCGACCATATGCGCTGCGCCACCGTGAGCCAGCACCTGACCGGAAAAGAGACAGGCAACGGCCAACGCCAGCGCCGTTTTACGTGGAGAAAAAATTGAGGAGCTTCCCATGATTAACCTCTGTTGTTTGTGTTGTTATCCACTCGGGACCGCTGTTCTGCGCGCGGTTTATTCATTGCCAACATAGCAATATCGCTGTGCGTAGCGTTTGCCTGCATTTGCCAGATGTTTTGTCAGATGTGCCAGAAGCCGGGTAACGTGCGCGACGTTACCCGCAGGGAAGGGATCAGGCGCCAAAATCTCCGTGCTGACGAGAGACGAGGGTCAGGATGGAGTAGAGCGCCACCGGCTGCTGGTGCTGGTTGACGATCTCAACCGCCCATTCCACCACGCCGGTCGGTTTCTCTTCCGCCGTGCGCTGCTTCTTCAGCGTCTTGCGCTTGCAGGTCAGCCGCACCTGGATGGTATCGCCCGGCTTCACCGGCTCGATAAAGCGCAGGTTCTCCATGCCGTAGTTGGCGATCACCGGCCCGACGCCCGCGTCGACGAACAGCCCCGCCGCGGCGGAGATCAGGAAGTAACCGTGCACCACGCGCTCGCCGAAGATGGACTCCGCCGCGCCGATCTTGTCCATGTGGGCGTAGAAATGATCCCCGCTCAGGCAGGCAAAGTTGACGATATCGGTCTCGGTCAGGGTGCGGCGCGGGGTCAGCAGGCTGTCGCCCGGCTGCAGCTCCTCGAAGTATTTGCGGAACGGATGAACGCGATCTTCCTGCACCCGGGCGCCGCGCACCCACTGCTGGCTGATGGCGGCCAGCATGCTCGGGCTGCCCTGGATGGCGGTGCGTTGCAGATAGTGCTTCACCGCCCGCAGGCCCCCCAGCTCTTCGCCGCCCCCCGCGCGGCCCGGGCCGCCGTGTACCAGCTGCGGCAGCGGAGAGCCGTGGCCGGTGGACTCTTTAGCCGACTCCTCGTTAAGGATCTGGATACGACCGTGGGCGCGGGCGGCCCCGGTGATAAACTGACGCGCCAGGCGCAGATCGGCGGTCACCAGCGTTCCGGCGAGGCTGCCTTCCCCGGCGCGGGCCAGAGCCATGGCGTGTTCCCGGGACTGATACGGCATCAGGGTCGCTACCGGGCCAAAGGCTTCGGTGGCGTGGACCGCAGGGGTTTCGTCCGGCTGCGGGCAGAACAGCAGCGTCGGCGGGAAGAAGGCCCCGACGGCATTCAGGTCGGCTTTACCGCCCAACAGCGCCTGGCAGCCTGCGGAGATCAGGGCATCCACTTTCTCCTGCACGTCGGCACGCTGCTCGGCGTTGACCAGGGCACCCATTTTGATCCCTTCCTGCGCCGGGTCGCCAACCGCCGCTTTTTCAAGACGGGCGATCAGCGCCTGGCTGACGGCCTCCACCTGCGCCTGCGGCACCATGATGCGGCGGATTGCGGTGCATTTCTGCCCGGCTTTGGCGGTCATCTCCCGCACCACCTCCCGGATAAACAGCGCAAACTCTGGCTGCTCCGGGGTAACGTCATCCCCCAGCACGCAGCAGTTCAGGGAGTCGGCTTCCATGGTAAACGGAATGGATTTCGCCACGATGTTCGGGTGTACGCGCAGGGACTGGCCGGTAACGGCAGAGCCGGTAAAGGTCACCACGTCCTGATGGTCGAGCTGGTCAAGCAGATCCCCCGCGCCGCCGCAGATAAGATTAATGGCGCCGTCCGGCACCAGGCCGCTGTCGACAATGGCTTTCACCATCGCCTGGGTCACCTGGGCGGTGGCGGTGGCCGGTTTGATGATCGCCGGCATCCCCGCCAGCCAGGTGGGGGCCAGTTTTTCCAGCATCCCCCAGCAGGGGAAGTTAAAGGCGTTGATGTGCACCGCGACGCCGGATTTGGAGGTCAGCACGTGGCGCGCGGCGAATCCGCCCTCTTTAGAGAGGGGAATCAGTTCATCTTCCGGCCACAGGGTATCGTCCGGCAGTTCGCGGCTGCCGAGGCTCGCGAAGGTGAACAGCGTCCCGATCCCGCCCTCGATATCCACCCAGCTGTCGGCGCGGGTGGCCCCGGTTTGTGCCGACAGGGCATAGAAGGTCTCTTTCTGGCTCAACAGATGTCTGGCTACCGCTTTCAGCATCGCGGCGCGCTCAATGAAGGTCATGGCGTGAAGCGCTTCGCCGCCTTTCTCAATGGCGTAGCGACGCGCGGCGGCCATGTCCAGCCCTTCGCTGGTGACGGACCAGAGGGATTCCCCGCTGATGGCGTGTTGAATGGTGCGCTCACGGCCCCGGCCAGACTGCCAGGTGCCGGATAAGAAGCTGGCTAACTGCTGCATCTCTCTCTCCAGATGGTTCGTGATTTCACTATAGATAGTTCGTTTGTGAATCATAAAAAGCAAGTTTCTTGTTAATGATTTATTAACATTGTGATCTCGCTATATCTTCTCTGTAAGCGCATCCCGCGCTGTATCTGGGCTGCAGAAATGTCTTGCGAGCCTCATCACAAAATGAGTAAAGGATCCTTGGGTTAATCATTAACCTTTGTGTAACTTTTATAAAACAAAGTGATTCATCATTGAATGCTAATTACCAGATAAACGAATCAAAAGGGTGATGACGTGACGGAAGAACAACGCTTTGAGCAGCGCATCGCGCAAGAGACGGCCATCGAGCCCCAGGACTGGATGCCTGACGCGTACCGTAAAACGCTGATCCGCCAGATTGGGCAGCATGCGCACTCCGAAATTGTCGGCATGCTGCCGGAAGGTAACTGGATCACCCGCGCCCCGACGCTGCGCCGCAAGGCCATTCTGCTGGCGAAAGTGCAGGACGAAGCCGGGCACGGACTCTATCTCTACAGCGCGGCGGAAACGCTGGGCTGCGCCCGGGAAGACATCTACCAGAAGATGCTCGACGGCAAGATGAAATACTCCTCCATCTTCAACTACCCAACCCTGAGCTGGGCGGATATCGGCGTGATCGGCTGGCTGGTGGATGGCGCGGCCATCGTTAACCAGGTGGCGCTGTGCCGCACCTCCTACGGCCCCTATGCCCGCGCGATGGTGAAAATCTGTAAGGAAGAGAGCTTCCACCAGCGTCAGGGCTTTGAGGCCTGCATGGCGCTGGCTCAGGGCAGCGAAGCCCAGCGTCAGATGTTGCAGGACGCCATCAACCGCTTCTGGTGGCCGGCCCTGATGATGTTTGGCCCCAACGACGACAACTCGCCGAACAGCGCCCGCAGCCTGGCCTGGAAGATCAAACGTTTTGGCAATGACGAGCTGCGTCAGCGCTTCGTCGACAACACCGTCCCGCAGGTGGAAATGCTGGGCATGACCGTTCCGGATCCGGATCTGCAGTTCGACGCCGAAAGCGGTCACTACCGTTTCGGTGAGATCGACTGGCAGGAGTTTGACGAGGTCATTAACGGCCGCGGCATCTGCAATCACGAGCGCCTGGCCGCCAAAAACAAAGCCTGGGAAGAGGGGGCGTGGGTGCGCGAGGCCGCCCTGGCGCACGCAGAAAAACAACACGCCCGCAAAGTCGCGTAAGGGGAATCAAGATGAGCAAAACATACTGGCCGTTGTACG
Organism: Leclercia adecarboxylata; assembly: GCF_023639785.1. NCBI lineage: Bacteria > Pseudomonadati > Pseudomonadota > Gammaproteobacteria > Enterobacterales > Enterobacteriaceae > Leclercia > Leclercia adecarboxylata. The sequence continues at coordinate 2,545,862 of NZ_CP098325.1, read as the reverse complement.
AAGTTTTTGTCCGCAGCAAACAGGGGTTATCCCACCGTCACGTGGGCAGCCTGCACGCCGCCGATGACCGCATGGCGCTGGAAAACGCCCGTGACGCTTACACCCGCCGCAGCGAAGGCTGCTCCATCTGGGTGGTGAAGGCGAGCGAAATCGTCGCCTCCCAGCCGGAAGAGCGCGGCGAGTTCTTCGACCCGGCGGAAAGCAAGGTCTACCGCCATCCGACCTTCTACACCATCCCTGATGGCATCGAGCACATGTGAGGCAGGGATGAAAACGTTAACGCAATATGTTCTGCGCCTGGGTGATAACGGGCTGGTGCTTTCCCAGCGTCTGGGCGCCTGGTGTGGCCATGCCCCGGAGCTGGAGATCGACCTCGCGCTGGCCAATATCGGCCTCGACCTGCTGGGCCAGGCGCGCAACTTCTTAACCTACGCTGCCGGGCTGGAAGGCGCGGGGGACGAGGATACGCTGGCGTTCCAGCGCGACGAGCGCCAGTTCAGCAACCTGCTGCTGGTTGAGCAGCCGAACGGTAACTTCGCCGACACCATCGCCCGCCAGTACTTTATCGACGTCTGGCACGTGGCGCTGTTTACCCGACTGACTCAGAGCCGCGACGCCCAGCTTGCCGCCATCGCCGCCAAATCCATTAAAGAAGCCCGCTACCACCTGCGCTTCAGCCGCGGCTGGCTGGAACGTCTGGGCAACGGCACCGACGTGTCCGGGCAAAAAATGCAGCAGGCGGTGAACGACCTGTGGCGCTTCACCGCGGAGCTGTTCGAGGCCGACGAGATTGATCTGGCCCTGGCCGCAGAGGGTATTGCCGTCGACCCGCGCATCCTGCGCGACGAATGGGAAGCGGAGGTCTTTGCCGGGCTGAACGAGGCAACGCTGAGCGTGCCGTCAGAGTCTGCGTATCGCAGCGGTGGCCGTAAAGGGCTGCACACCGAACATCTGGGACCGATGCTGGCAGAGATGCAATATCTGCAGCGCGTCTACCCCGGCCAGCAGTGGTAGAGCAGGAGAGCGCCATGCAGCACGTCGAACTCACCCCCGCCGCCGTCCCGCAGATCTGGTCTCTGTTGAGCCAGATCCCGGACCCGGAGATCCCGGTGCTGACCATTACCGACTTAGGGATGGTGCGCAGCGTTACTCCTCAGGGGGAAGGCTGGGCCATCGGCTTTACGCCAACCTATTCCGGCTGTCCGGCCACCGACCATCTGATGGGGGCGATCCGCGACACGCTGACCGCCCATGGCTATGCCCCGGTGCAGATCACCATTCAGCTCGACCCGGCCTGGACCACCGACTGGATGACGCCGGACGCCCGGGAGCGCCTGCGTCAGTACGGCATCAGCCCCCCGGCCGGACACAGCTGCCATGCGCATCTGCCGGGCGAAGTGACCTGTCCGCGCTGCGCCAGCACCCGTACCACGCTTATCAGTGAATTTGGCTCCACGGCCTGCAAAGCGCTTTATCGCTGCGACAGCTGCCGGGAACCCTTCGACTATTTCAAATGTATCTGAGGTCGCCATGACAACGTTTCATTCCTTAACGGTGGCAAAAGTGGAACCCGAAACCCGCGATGCGGTGACCATCACCTTCGCGGTTCCCCAGGCTTTACAGGAGGCGTACCGTTTCCGTCCGGGCCAGCATCTGACGCTGAAAGCCCATTTAGCGGGCGAAGAGCTGCGCCGCTGCTACTCCATCTGCCGCAGCGCCCGCACAGGCGAAATCAGCGTGGCGGTGAAAGCCATCGACGGCGGCCGCTTCTCGCGCTACGCCCGGGATGAGATCAAACAGGGGATGGCGCTGGAGGTGATGGTGCCCCAGGGCCACTTCGGCTATCAGCCGCTGGCCGGGCGTGAAGGCTGCTATCTGGCGATTGCCGCAGGCTCCGGCATCACCCCGATGCTGGCGATCATCGCCACCACCCTGGCCACCGAACCGAACAGCCACTTCACCCTGATCTACGGCAACCGCAGCAGCCAGAGCATGATGTTTCGCCAGGCGCTGGCCGACCTGAAGGACAGCTATCCGACCCGCCTGCAGGTGATCAACATCTTCAGCCAGGAGACGCTGGACAGCGATCTCCTGCACGGGCGCATCGACGGTGAAAAACTCCAGGCGCTGGGAAAACACCTCATCGACTTCAGCCAGTTTGACGAAGCCTTTATCTGCGGTCCGGCGGCGATGATGGACGAAGCGGAACAGACGCTGAAAGCGCTGGGCATGCCGGAAAAGTCCCTGCACCTCGAGCGCTTCAACACGCCGGGAACGACCGTCAAACGGACCCATACGGTACAGACCGAGGGGCAGAAAGTGACGGTGCGCCAGGACGGACGCGACCGCGAGATCGTCCTCACCGCCGACGACGAGAGCATTCTCGACGCGGCCCTGCGTCAGGGGGCGGATCTGCCTTACGCCTGCAAGGGCGGGGTCTGCGCCACCTGCAAGTGCAAAGTGGTGCGCGGCAAGGTGGATATGGTCACCAACTACAGCCTCGAGCCGGACGAACTGGCGGCGGGCTACGTGCTGAGCTGTCAGGCTCTGCCGCTCACCCCCGACGTGGTAGTGGACTTTGACGCGAAGGGGATGGCATGAGCGATCTGATTATCGCCCGTCACGGACGGGTGCTGCACCTGACACTTAACCGTCCGGCGGCCCGCAACGCCCTGAACAATGCCCTGCTGAGCGAGCTGGCAACCACCCTCGAAGCTGCCGCGACGGACAGCGAGATCGCGGTGTGCGTGATCTCTGGCAACGAGCGCGTCTTCGCCGCCGGGGCCGATCTGAACGAGATGGCGGAAAAAGATCTTCCCGCCACCCTGAACGACATTCGCCCCCAGCTTTGGGCGCGGATCAACGCCTTCAACAAGCCGCTGATTGCCGCCGTTAACGGCTATGCCCTCGGGGCGGGCTGCGAGCTGGCGCTGCTCTGCGATCTGGTCATCGCCGGGGAAAACGCCCGTTTCGGCCTGCCGGAAATTACCTTAGGCATTATGCCGGGCGCAGGCGGCACCCAGCGCCTGATCCGCAGCGTTGGCAAATCCCTTGCCAGCAAAATGGTGCTGACCGGAGAGAGCATCACTGCCCGTCAGGCGCTGGCGGCCGGGCTGGTGAGCGATGTTCATCCTGAATCCCTGACCCTGGAATATGCCCTGCAGCAGGCGGTGCTGATGGCGCGCCACTCCCCGCTGGCATTGCAGGCGGCGAAGCAGGCGCTGCGCCAGTCTCAGGAGATGCCGCTGAACGCCGGACTGGCTCAGGAGCGCCAGCTGTTTAGCCTGCTGGCGGCCACCGAGGATCGCCGGGAAGGGATCAACGCCTTTTTGCAAAAACGCACCCCCGAATTTAAAGGACGCTAACCATGGATTTCATTCTGAGTCACGTTGAGCAGGGCGTAATGACCATTACCCTGAACCGCCCGGAGCGACTCAACAGCTTCAATGAGGAGATGCACCAGCAGCTGGCAGCGTGCCTGAAGCAGGCGGAGCGCGACGATACCGTTCGCTGCCTGCTGTTCACCGGTGCCGGTCGCGGTTTTTGCGCCGGACAGGATCTGAACGACCGTAACGTCGACCCGAACAGCCCGGCACCGGATCTCGGCATGTCGGTGGAGAAATTTTACAACCCGCTGGTGCGTCGTCTGGCAACACTGCCCAAGCCCGTGATCTGCGCGGTGAACGGCGTGGCTGCCGGTGCCGGGGCCACGCTGGCGCTGGGCTGCGATATCGTCATCGCCGCCCGCTCGGCTAACTTTGTGATGGCCTTCAGCAAGCTCGGTCTGGTGCCGGATTCTGGCGGTACCTGGCTGCTGCCGCGCCTGACGGGCCGCGCCCGGGCGATGGGTCTGGCGCTACTGGGGGAGAAAATCAGCGCTGAGCAGGCCCACGCCTGGGGGATGATCTGGCAGGTGGTGGATGACGCCGAACTGACCGACACCGCCCGCCAGCTGGCTGTGCACCTGGCTTCACAGCCGACCTTCGGCTTAGGTCTGATCAAGCAGGCTATCAACGCCGCGGAAACCAACACCCTGGACGCGCAGCTGGATCTGGAACGCGACTATCAGCGCCTGGCCGGACGCAGCGCCGACTACCGGGAAGGGGTCAGCGCCTTCCTCAACAAACGCGCACCGCAGTTTACGGGGAAATAAGATGACGATTCATACCGTAGCGGTCATTGGCAGCGGCATTATGGGGGCAGGGATCGCCGAAGTGGCGGCCAGCCACGGCCATCCGGTGCTGGTGTATGACATCAACGCCGACGCCATCTCCCGCGCCATCGACGGCATCCGCAGCCGTCTGGAGTCCCGCGTGGCGCGCGGCAAGCTGAGCGCACACGCCGCCGAACAAACCCTCCAGCGCCTGGTGCCTGTTACCGACGTTCACTCGCTGGTGGCGGCGGACCTGGTGATTGAAGCCGCCTCCGAACAGATGGCCGTCAAAAAAGCGCTGTTCGCGCAGCTGGCGGAGATCTGCCCGGCTAAAACGCTGCTGACCAGCAACACCTCGTCTATTTCCATCACCGCTATCGCCGCCGACCTGCATCACCCTGAGCGCGTGGCCGGGCTGCACTTCTTTAACCCGGCCCCGGTGATGAAGCTGGTGGAGGTGGTGAGCGGGCTGGCGACCTCTGAAGAGGTGGTGGCCCAGCTGACCGAACTGGCACAACGCTGGGGCAAGCAGCCGGTGCGCTGCCAGTCCACGCCGGGCTTTATTGTTAACCGCGTGGCGCGGCCGTACTACGCCGAAGCCTGGCGCGCGCTGGAAGAGCAGGTTGCCGCGCCGGAAGTTATCGACGCCGCCCTGCGCGAAGGTGCGGGCTTCCCGATGGGGCCGCTGGAGCTGACCGACATGATCGGTCAGGACGTCAACTTCGCCGTCACCTGTTCCGTATTTAACGCCTTCTGGCAGGAGCGCCGTTTCCTGCCGTCGCTGGTGCAGCAGGAGCTGGTGCTGGCCGGGCGTTTCGGCAAGAAGAGCGGGCAGGGCGTCTACAACTGGCGTAACGACAAGCCTGCGGTGAGCTGGCTGGACACGGTGAGCGATAGTTACAGTGTCACGCATCAGCTGAAGAAAAGTGACGGCGTCACTGAAATTGACGACCTGCTGCTGATAGAGACCCGGGGCGAAACCGCCCAGGCGCTGGCAAAGCGCTATGGCCAGCCGGTGGTGGTGTTCGACAGGCAGGAGGGCGACGTGGCGGTCATTGCCGCCGCGGCCAGCAACCCGCCTGCCGCCACCCTGAAAGCGGTGCGCTACTTCCAGCAGCAGGGCAAGCGCGTGCTGCAGGTGGCGGACTATCCCGGCCTGATTATCTGGCGCACGGTGGCGATGATCGTCAACGAGGCCCTCGACGCCCTGCAAAAAGGGGTCGCCAGCGAACAGGATATCGATACCGCTATGCGCCTCGGGGTGAACTACCCGCGCGGTCCGCTGGCCTGGGGAGAACAGCTTGGCTGGCAGCGTCTGCTATGCCTTCTGGAAAACCTGCAACGCCACTACGGCGAAGAGCGTTACCGTCCTTCATCCCTGCTGCGCCAGCGTGCGCTTCTGGAGAGTAGCTATGAGTCATAACGCCTGGCGCAACGCCCGCGCCATGTATGAGAACGACGCCTGCGCCCAGGCCTACGGCATTGACATTATCGAGATGGATGAGGGCGTCGCGGTGCTGACCATGACCGTCACGCCGCAGATGCTCAACGGCCACAAAAGCTGCCACGGCGGCCAGCTCTTTACCCTCGCCGATACCGCCTTCGCTTACGCCTGCAACAGCCAGGGCCTGGCGGCGGTGGCCTCGGGATGCACCATTGATTTTGTTCGCCCGGCGTTTGCCCACGACAAGCTCACCGCGAAAGCGCAGGTGCGCCATCAGGGCCAGCTGACCGGCGTGTACGACATCGAAATCGTTAACCAACAACAAAAAACCGTTGCCCTGTTCCGTGGGAAATCCCACCGCATCGGCGGCACGATTACAGGAGAAGCATAATGCGTGACGCCTTTATTTGTGACGGGATCCGTACCCCCATCGGCCGCTATGCCGGGGCCTTATCGGGCGTTCGCGCGGATGACCTGGGCGCTATCCCGCTGCGGGAACTGCTGGTGCGCAACCCCGGTCTGGATGCGGAGCGCATTGACGATGTGATCTTTGGTTGCGCCAACCAGGCGGGGGAAGACAACCGCAACGTGGCGCGTATGTCCCTGCTGCTGGCCGGGCTGCCACAGACCGTCTCCGGCACCACCCTGAACCGTCTGTGCGGCTCGGGTCTGGATGCGATTGGCTTCGCCGCTCGCGCCATCCGCGCCGGTGATGGCGACCTGATGATCGCCGGGGGCGTGGAGTCGATGTCCCGCGCGCCGTTCGTGATGGGTAAAGCCACCAGCGCCTTCCAGCGCCAGAATGAAATTTTTGATACCACCATCGGCTGGCGTTTTGTGAACCCGCTCATGGCGCAGCAATTTGGTTCTGACAGCATGCCGGAAACGGCAGAGAATGTAGCGGAATTGTTAAGAATATCTCGTGAAGACCAGGATGCTTTCGCGCTGCGCAGCCAGCAGCGTACCGCTCTGGCTCAGGCCAACGGCATTCTGGCCCAGGAGATCGTCCCGGTGATGATTAAGGGCAAAAAAGGGGCGGTCACCGAAGTGGTGCATGACGAACACCTCCGCCCGGACACCACCCTGGAGATGCTTGCCGGGCTGAAAGCGCCGTTCCGCGCGGGTGGCGTAGTCACCGCCGGTAACGCGTCCGGCGTAAATGACGGCGCCGCAGCGCTGATTATCGCCAGCGAAGAGATGGCGGCCGCGCAGGGCTTAACGCCGCGCACCCGTATCGTGGCGATGGCCACCGCGGGCGTTGAGCCGCGTCTGATGGGCCTCGGCCCGGTGCCCGCTACCCGTCGCGTGCTGGAGCGCGCCGGGCTGAGCATCAACGATATGGACGTTATCGAACTGAATGAAGCCTTCGCTTCCCAGGCGCTGGGCGTCCTGCGCGAGCTGGGGCTGCCGGACGATGCAGCCCACGTTAACCCGAACGGCGGCGCGATCGCCCTGGGTCATCCCCTGGGGATGAGCGGAGCCCGTCTGGCGCTGGCCGCCAGCAATGAACTGCACCGTCGTAAAGGGCGCTATGCGCTGTGCACGATGTGCATTGGTGTCGGTCAGGGCATTGCCATGATCCTTGAGCGTGTCTGAACAATTATAAAAATGTGAGTACCCTACTATGACAACGACAACTGCAACGACAATGGCATCCACCACAGCGCTTGATGCCATCGAAACCGCCTCCCTTGATGAGCTGCAGGCCCTGCAAACCGAGCGCATGAAGTGGACCTTAAAACACGCGTATGAAAACGTCCCGATGTACAAACGCAAGTTTGATGCGGCGGGCGTTCACCCTGATGATTTCAAAGCGTTAGCGGATATCCGCAAGTTCCCGTGCACCACCAAGCAGGATCTGCGCGACAACTATCCTTTTGATACCTTCGCGGTACCGATGGAGCAGGTGGTGCGTATCCACGCCTCTTCCGGCACCACCGGTAAACCGACCGTGGTCGGCTACACGCAAAACGACATTGATAACTGGGCCAATATTGTGGCCCGCTCCCTGCGCGCCGCGGGCGGCAGTGCGAAGGACAAAATTCACGTTGCCTACGGCTACGGCCTGTTCACCGGCGGTCTGGGTGCGCATTACGGTGCCGAGCGCCTGGGCGCAACGGTGATCCCGATGTCCGGCGGCCAGACGGAGAAGCAGGCCCAGCTGATCCGCGATTTCCAGCCGGACATGATCATGGTGACGCCATCCTACTGCCTCAACCTGATCGAAGAGCTTGAGCGCCAGATGGGCGGGGATGCCAGCAAATGTTCCCTCCGCGTGGGCGTTTTTGGCGCCGAACCCTGGACTCTGGCGATGCGCCGGGAAATCGAAAAACGCCTCGGCATTACCGCCCTGGATATCTATGGTCTGTCCGAGGTGATGGGCCCGGGCGTGGCGATGGAGTGCATCGAAACCGCCGACGGCCCGACCATCTGGGAAGATCACTTCTACCCGGAGATCGTCAACCCGAACGACGGCACGCCGCTGGCGGATGGCGAGCAGGGCGAACTGCTGTTCACCACCCTGACCAAAGAGGCGCTGCCGGTGATCCGCTACCGCACCCGCGACCTGACGCGCCTGCTGCCGGGCACCGCCCGTACCATGCGCCGGATGGACAGGATCAGCGGGCGCAGCGACGACATGCTGATTATCCGCGGCGTGAACGTCTTCCCGTCCCAGCTGGAAGAGGAGATCGTCAAGTTTGAACACCTGTCGCCGCACTATCAGCTGGAGGTGAACCGTCGCGGTCATCTTGATTCGCTTTCGGTGAAAGTCGAGCTGAAAGAGAGCAGCCTGACGCTGACCCACGAGCAGCGCTGCAACGTCTGCCACCAGCTGCGCCATCGCATCAAATCCATGGTGGGGATCTCCACCGACGTGACTATTGTAAACTGCGGCAGTATCCCGCGTTCCGAAGGCAAGGCCTGCCGTGTCTTCGATCTGCGCAAGGCGGCTGCCAACAGCTAACGCCGCATGTTGACCCTCTCTGTTTCTGGAGAGGGTCCCCTTCATGGAGCTGTGCTATGATTCATCCGGAAAAATAATCACAACAGAATGAATCACATGAGTAAACTCGACGCCTTTATCCAGCACGCAGTCAGCTCCGTTCCGGTCAGCGGCACCTCGCTGATCTCCTCCCTGTACGGTGATGCCCTGTCCCATCGCGGCGGTGAAGTCTGGCTGGGAAGCCTGGCGGCCCTGCTGGAGGGGATGGGATTTGGCGAGCGCTTCGTGCGCACCGCGCTGTTCCGTCTGAATAAGGAGGGCTGGCTGGATGTGGTCCGCATTGGCCGTCGCAGCTTCTACCGGCTGAGCGACAAAGGGCTGCGCTTAACCCGTCGGGCCGAGACCAAAATCTACCGCGCCGAGCTTCCGGCCTGGGACGGCAAGTGGCTGCTGCTGCTCTCCGAAGGGATGGACAAAGCTACGCTGGCGGATGTGAAAAAGCAGCTCATCTGGCAGGGCTTCGGTACCCTGGCGCCGAGCCTGATGGCCTCGCCGTCGCAACAGCTGGCGGACGTGCAAACCCTGCTGCATGAAGCGGGCGTGGCGGACAACGTGATCTGCTTTGAAGCGCATTCCCCGCTGGCGCTCTCCCGCGCCGCGCTGCGCGCCCGGGTGGAGGAGTGCTGGCAGCTCAGCGAGCAGAACCTGATGTATGAAACCTTTATCGACTCTTTCCGTCCGGTGCTGCCTCTGCTGCGCGAGGCAAGGCCGGAGGAGCTGACCCCGGAGCGCTGCTTCCAGATCCAGCTGCTGCTGATCCATTTTTACCGCCGGGTGGTGCTTAAGGATCCGCTCCTGCCGGAAGAGTTACTCCCGTCGCACTGGGCAGGCCAGACGGCCCGCCAGCTGTGCATCAACATTTATCAGCGTGTGGCGCCGGGTGCGCTGGCGTTCGTCAGTGAGAAAGGGGAGACCTCGGTGGGCGAACTGCCCTCACCGGGCAGCTCCTACTGGCAGCGCTTTGGCGGCCTGACGTCTGCGTAACGGAGGTTATGTGCCTGTATATCAAATCGATGGTCTGACACCTGTTGTTCCACAAGAGAGTTATGTCCACCCGACAGCGGTCCTGATTGGCGACGTGATCCTCGGCAAGGGGGTCTACGTGGGGCCGAACGCCAGCCTGCGCGGCGATTTTGGCCGCATCGTGGTGAAAGACGGGGCCAATATTCAGGATAACTGCATCATGCACGGCTTCCCCGAACAGGACACGGTGGTGGAAGAGGAGGGGCATATCGGACATGGTGCCATTCTGCACGGCTGCGTGATCCGCCGCAACGCGCTGGTGGGGATGAACGCGGTGATCATGGACGGGGCGATCGTCGGCGAGAACAGTATTGTCGGCGCGGCGGCCTTTGTGAAAGCGAAAGCGGAAATGCCTGCCGACCATCTGATTATCGGCAGCCCGGCTAAAGCCATCCGCGTGCTCAGCGAGCAGGAGAAAGCGTGGAAGCAGCAGGGCACCCGGGAGTACCAGACCCTGGTGGATCGCTGTAAACAGACGATGCATCAGGTGGAGCCGCTGCACGAGGTGGAGCCGGATCGCAAGCGGCTGGTGTTTGACGAGAACCTGCGGCCAAAATCGGCCCGCCAGGTTTAGCACCGTCGGGCTGGTCTTTATGTCGTCATGCCCGACGGGTTTCGTTGACTTTGTACATGTACGTGGTCGAATCCAGGGAGTGTTCAACCGACTGCGCATAAAAGGGGATCGATCCGGCGGTCTGCCACCCAAGGGAGCGGTAGAGATCGCTGGCGACGTCGCCGCTACGCGTGTCCAGCACCAGCAGCACCAGCCCCTTTTCCCAGGCCCGCAGTTCGGCCTGCATCATTAGCTGCCTCGCAATGCCCTGACGACGCGACTGCGGGTGAACCAGCAGCTTGGTAATTTCTGCCCGGTGGCGGCCGTTGGGCGTCGCGCAGTAGTTAATCATCACCGTGGCGGCGGCCGTGCCGTTATTCAGGGCGATGAACAGATCGCACTCGTGGCTGGCCAGCGCAGAAATCTTACCTTCCCAGAAGCGATCTATAGCAGGGCGATCGTCGGGGTCAATAAAACCCACGCTCGCTCCGTCTTTTACACACGCCTGCAGGACATCGCCTAATTCTGAGAACCGTTGCCGGGCATCATCTACAGAGAGACGTTTATATTCAATCATGATTTACACACCACCAGAATGTATTTTGCACCGAGGTTTTCATGCGCCCTGAATGAAGAGGTGCCCGATAAGTGAAAACGCAGGCTGTCACCTTTTTTCAGATGCCATGTTTCCGCGTTCATGGTAATAATTAACTCCCCTTCACAGAGCCAGATATATTGCTCGAGGCCCTGAACGGGGGGCTGAAGATATTCAATAAACGCGCCCGGGCGTAATTTCCCCTCAATCATTTCACAGCGGAACGGATTCGACGGCGGTATTAACAGGCGTCTTTCAAATCCGCTTTGCTCGTCGTGCCACAGGCTCTGCTCTTCAGCCCTGAACAGGTTGTCAGCGACCTGTTCGACTTCGCTTATCAGCCGGGACATGGTCATGCCGTAGACGCTACAGAGCTGGTTAAGCACCTCCGCAGTGGGGCTCACTTCCCCGCGCTCTATGCGTGACAGCGAGGCCCGGCTTATCCCTGACGCCGTGGAGAGATCCTCCAGCGAAAGGTTATGCGTCAGGCGTAACGCCGCCAGACGTGCCGCCAGCCTCTCTCTGTAGTCCTGATTGTTCATATGCTCTTCTCATATGTGAGACAATATTCTCCAATAAGAGATAATACTGCACATTGAACGTGAGTCAAGCCTCACTGAAAAAACATGCAAAAGGGAAAATAGATAATTTGAAACTTGCTGTTATGCGCGATTATTTATACCAGTAGAAGCCGTATGCTGGCACGTTTGCGGGAGGCATAAAAAACGGGGGCACGATGGACCCGATCGCCTTCATCCAGCTCTACTTAGGATCCGCTGGAATCACCAGTAAAACAATCTATTTGGTACATTGTATTCAACGATCCGGGCGATTTTACTTCAGGAAGTGTTAATAATAAGAGACCCGCACTCTGTAATATCACAGTGTAAATTCTTAGCAATGTTAAATAATAAACGGAAGTCACATAATCGTGTCTGCTGGAAAATAGTTTTATATTGCTCAACAGACTAACAAAACAGGTAAGCACTGAAGCTTAATATGAAAATCTTTTTTGTGATGCTGATCATGTAAGATGCAAAAATATCTAATTTCGTGAATTATATAGCTATTCAAAATGTAATGTTATTCGTTGCTGCATCTGAAATGATTATGCTAGCCTTAGGAAACAAACAGGTAAATTTTCTATTATAAAGAGACGACTAACATGACCATAAAAGGTTGCCAAGTGATGGCGAAGCCGACAGGCGCAGTATGTAATATTGATTGTACATACTGTTTTTATCTGGAAAAAGAAGCGTTATATCCTGAGCGGCAGCTAAATTGGCGAATGTCAGACATAACACTTGAACTCTACATTAAACAACACATAGATGCACAAGTCGGTAACACTGTGTTATTCGCCTGGCAAGGCGGTGAGCCAACAATGATGGGGCTTTCCTTTTTTGAACGCGTGATCGAGCTCTGTAAAAAATACAGCGGCGGTAAAAGAATAAAACATGCGCTGCAGACGAATGGAATAGTGCTAAATGACAAGTGGGCGCGGTTTTTTGCCGAGAATGATTTTTTGATTGGACTTTCAATTGACGGCCCTGCGCATTTGCATAATCAATATCGTGTCAATCGTGCTGGAAAAGGGACTTTCGCGCAGGTCACGGCTGCGATGTCATTGCTGAAAACGTATCATGTAGCTTTCAACACCTTAACTGTTGTGGGGCGGCATAATTCAGCGCATGGTTTGGAAGTCTATGAGTTTCTTCGGCAGTCGGGTTCTCGTTACATACAGTTTATTCCACTGGTGGAGCGAATGAGCACCGCAAAGTCGTCTCTCCTGAACCTTGTTCTTCCTGGTGAAAGTGGCGCCACTCTGGCACCCTGGTCTGTTCCTTCATGGCAATATGGGGAGTTCCTAAATACCATTTTTGACATCTGGATAAGGCGTGATGTTAGCCGGGTATCCGTCCAAATGTTTGATGTATCGCTGGCCGCATGGACAGGACAAAGGCCCGTTTTATGCGTCCATTCAGAAACCTGTGGTCATGCTTTTGCATTGGAATCGAACGGAGATATTTATAACTGCGATCATTTTGTATATCCTGAGCACTTGCTGGGAAATATTCATGAAACAACGATAAAACAAATTAATATCAGTGAAAAAGCGAAAGAGTTTGGTCAGGTGAAACGGGAAACATTGACATCAGACTGTCTCCGATGTGATTACCTTTTTGTATGCCACGGGGGGTGCCCCAAACACCGATTTGCTCTATCTCCTGCCGGTCATAGCGGACATAATTATCTCTGTTCAGGTTATAAGCACTTTTTCCAGCACATCACACCTTATATGAATACCTGGCGTGAACTATTATCAAAACATTATCCACCGTATATGATTATGAAATGGGTAGCTGATAAAGACAAATCTCGCGGCCCAAGGGCAGGGGCAGGTAGAAATGATGAGTGTTCATGCAACAGCGGGAAGAAATTCAAAAATTGCTGCGGTAGGTGACTCAAAATTTTCAATAGTGCTTTATAACTCTGATGTTGTTCAGTCATCACGCGATAAAAATAAATCATTCGACACAGGCAATGGTTGCTGTTAATTAATAACTTATGAAAGTTTGCAACATTGATTCTGGTGCATTGAGCCAGGATATTTATGATGAAAATGTGTTAGGTTGTACTGGCATGAGTGCTGAGTATTACATTTAAGAATAAAATGATAGACACAACGGGGATTATCCAGGTTATCAACAGAGGTAGCATATGCCTGTTCAGAAAATTAAAAAAGGACATCTTGATGTCTGGGATATTAAAATGGGGAGTATCAGGGCTCAGATATCGCAGCAGGGGGCGCAACTATTGTCATATGGCAAGCATGAAGAGCCACAGATTATATGGGGAAATCCCCACGCTGAGTATATGAATGATGTTCCTGTGAGAGGTGGAATTCCAGTCTGTTTTCCGTGGTTTGGAGATTTTACACAAAATCCTGATGCAGTGAAAAAAATGGCAATTCAGGGAGGATCAGATCTACTCCCATTTCATGGCTTAGTCCGGCAATCTGTATGGGATTTTGAGGGTCTGAATGAGACAGGTGGCCAAGTTACAATGACCTTTTCTTTGGGAATTAAAGAAAATGACTATTTTGCATGGCGACATAATTGCCATATAAAAATTGAATATATTATAAGTGATAACTTACAGGTAACACTGACAGTTTGTAATCCAAACAATTATCCGTTGTCTGTCACGCTGGCGTTACATAGTTATTATCATGTTTCAGATGTGGAAAGTATTAAATTAAAAGGGCTGGCCTCGCACAAATATTACGATGCTCTTGATGCTTGGTCCCTTAAAAATCAGGATGAAGAACCCTTCGTGAATGAAGAGATGGCCAGAACATTTACTGACCGAACTGGTGATATCGCAATAATTGATCCTTACTACAGGAGAAAAATAGTCATTACTTCTTTGAACAGTTCTTCATGTGTTTTGTGGAACCCTTATGACAAGCGTGCCTTACAGCTTGACCAGTTTTCTGGCGAAGCATGGAAAGAAATGCTTTGTATTGAAACAGCAAGAGTCAAAGATGATTACCTTGCTGTACCCCCGAATTCAACTGAATCCGTTATGTTGCTGGTTTCAACACAAATATTATAATAAATGGCTGGGATACTATTCATTTCTGTATCCCATAGCCCTTATAATAGTTCAGAAATTGTTTTATTCAACAACTGCATTATCTGCCTTTTACTGCCATTGTTTCTATATATCATTCCACTAGGAAATTTCAAAATGCATATCTGCAAGTTAAGTGGTTTGACTTCCTGTTTCGCAAGATCTGCTTCCAGTAAATCTGGAAGTACGATTAAAAAATTATTGCCATTAATAATTGCGAGGGCGGCTTGTAAGGACGATGTTTCAACATCATATTTTGGGCATTGTAAGTTTTCTTTACTAAACAGTTTTGTTAATACCGAATTGCCTACTGAGGAGCCAGTTAAACTGATCCACGGATAATATAACAACTCCCCAAGTTCCACTTTTGTTTTATTATGCAAGGGATGATTCTGGCCAGCAAAAACCTTAAGTTCATTCTCTCTTAAAAGATCATATATATATGTATCATTGTCATTAAGTTCAGGCTGTAACGTGCCAATGACCAGATCTAATTTTTCTTCAGCAAGCATTGCCATTGTTGTCCCATTCAGCCCGGAAACTAACGAAATTTTTAATAAAGGATGCTGTTGATGTAAGTGAGAAATTACTTTTGGCAGAATGGATCTACACCATGCTGGTCCTGCACCAATGCGAATTTCACCCACACGGCCTGTGGAGCACTCTTCGATTTGAGTTTTAGCTTGGGTACAAAGACTATCAATTTGTAGTGCGTACCGATAAAGAATATCCCCGCATTCAGTAAGTTCAATTCCATGCGCGGTTCTCTTAAAGAGCTTAACGTTTAATTCATCTTCAAGTTTTTGCACCCTCCTGCTAATTGCAGGTTGTGTTAGGTTAAGTTTATCAGCACCCTGGCGTATACTGGAGGACTGACATAAGGCCATGAATACCCTTAGAGAATCAATTTCATGAAACACGACGGTGTCCTTATAAAAATTAAGACATCGCTCATCATTGAATTTTTTTTCGCAGCATCTAAGAGTTTTTCTCCGGGAATATGATGTTTGTCACAAAATATTGTGAAAAATGTTAATTTGTTATCGCCCCATAAAAAACCATCATTTCACTATGGAAAATCATTTTGCTATAAAAAATGCAGTATAAAAATACCGGAGCCGCGAAATGAAAGCTGTGTTTATTTTGTTTGATACGTTAAATTTGGGTTCAATTGGCCCCTACAATCAGGATGGCGGTAAAACGCCCAACTTTGACCGATTAGCTAAAAATAGTCTGACATTTGATAACCACTATGTTGGAAGCTTGCCTTGCATGCCAGCACGCCGGGAGTTGCTTACCGGTCGTTATAATTTTCTTCATCGCTCGTGGGGGCCACTTGAGCCTTTTGATAATGCTTTTCCAGAGATTTTGAGTAAAGAATGTAGCGTATATTCGCATCTCGTATCAGACCATTCGCATTACTGGGAAGATGGTGGGGCAACTTATCACACCCGTTATGACAGTGTTGAAATGATTCGTGGCCAGGAGAAAGATGCCTGGAAAGGTATCGTCGATCCTTTGCCTGAGTGGGAACAAAAATATCACCCCTCACAATATGCCATTGCATTAAGACATAAACTGCGTCGTAACATTGTAAACAGGGAGTTTTATAAAGATTATGAACAATATCCTGCCGTGCAAACATTTGATAGCGGTTTAGAGTTTCTTTCCCTTAATCACAAGGCTGATAACTGGTTCCTGCAGATCGAGACTTTTGATCCTCATGAACCGTTTCAGGTACCGGATAATTTCAGAAAAGATTTCCCAACAGAGTATCGTGGCCCTACGCTCGATTGGCCAAGATATGGTGCCGTAGAGGAAACGCCAGAAGAGATTGCAGAACTCAGAGCTAATTACCGCGCAACGATTGCGCATTGTGATTATCAATTGGGAAGAGTGCTGGATTTTTTTGATGAACATAATCTATGGAAGGACACTTTACTCGTTGTTACCACAGACCATGGGTTCTTACTGGGGGAGCGTGATCTTTGGGGAAAAAATATGATGCCAGTATATAATGAAATAGCGCATATTCCCCTGTTTATTTCTCACCCTGAACATTTGAATAAGTCTGGAGGAAGGAGAAGTTCATTAACGCAGACCATCGATTTGATGCCATTTTTCCTTGATTATTTCGGCGCTTCCATTCCATCGGAAGTTCAAGGGAAATCGCTGATAGACGTTATTGAAAGTGATAAACCTGTAAGACAAGCAGGAATATATGGTTTGCATGGCGCCGCTATTAATGTCACCGATGGACGTTACACCTACTTCCGGTATCCAAAAGATATTCATGGGGGTAACCTTAATCAATACACGCTGATGCCGACGCATATTCAGGGTTTTTTTAGTATTGATGAATTAAAGGATGCTACATTGTCTGAACCCTTTAATTTTACTAAAGGTGTTAAAGTCATGAAAACACCTTCGACACCTTTATCTCCAGTTTATAATCGACAGGGGGCAGGTGTTCAGATTGATGTGCAGACACGACTTTATGATTTAGTTTCAGACCCACTGCAACAAACAAGAATCACTGATAACGAGGTCGAGAAAAAAATGGAGTCTTTTATCATTGAACTCATGAAGGAGTCCGATGCACCTAAGGAACTCTACTACCGGTTTGACTTGAGTGATGATTAATAAATCAAACGACAATGCTCTGGGGATTTTTGATTAATCTTCTCGGTCGCGTACCTTTCACAAATTTTTAATTACACGAATGTGAGTGAAGGATAGCAGATATGAATAATTCTATTGCACAGGCAAAATCTGCGGTTAAAGCAGTTAACACTGGGCGTGTGAGATATGGCATTCTGGCAATTTTGCTGCTGGTGAGCACCATAAATTATGCCGACAGGGCTACTCTGTCGATGGCTGGCACTGCAATGCAGCAGGAGTTAGGCTTTAGCGCAATTCAGTTAGGTTATCTATTTTCAGCTTTTGCATGGGCATATGCTATCGCTCAGGTTCCAAGTGGATGGCTTCTGGATCGCTTTGGTTCCAAGCTGATTTATGGATTAAGTCTGATTCTCTGGTCTGCATTTACCGTGGTGCAGGGGGCCGTTGGTTTAGTACACGCAGCAGCCGCCTTTGCCTTGCTTTTTGCTATTCGTTTTTTACTTGGCCTTGTTGAAGCCCCCGCGTTCCCTGCCAATGGTCGCATCGTCACCGCCTGGTTTCCTTCAGCTGAACGTGGAACGGCAACCGCGATCTTTAATACGGCTCAGTATCTCTCCTTAGCGGTTTTCTCTCCTGTCATGGCATGGGTGATTACTGCCTACGGGTGGGAATATGTATTTATTCTGATGGGCGGCATTGGCATCGTTCTTGGATGTTTTTGGCCAAAGCTCATTTACAGTCCTAAAAAGCATCCGCGGGTAACTGCCGCTGAGATTGAATATGTAGAAAAAGGTGGTGCACTGACCAATATGGACAGTAATGATGCCGCTCCGCCGGTCAAAGTACGCTGGCACCATGTGAAGCAATTACTCAGTAATCGCCTGTTGTTGGCTGCATATTTTTCACAGTACGCCAATACTGCACTGACCTATTTTTTTACCACCTGGTTTCCAATTTACCTCGCTCAGGGCCGAGGCATGCCGATTATGAAAGTTGGCTTTGTGGCTATCTTACCTGCGATTTGCGGTTTTCTTGGCGGCATCTGTTGTGGTTTGCTTTCCGATTTTCTGATCAGACGCGGAGCATCGTTGACCGTTGCGAGAAAAACGCCTTTCGTTCTGGGCATGACGCTGGCCTCCTCTCTGGTGTTGTGTAATTTCGTTGAAGCGGAATGGGCCGTGATCGCGATCATGACCCTGGCTTTCTATGGAAAAGGATTGGCTGCGATAGGCTGGGCAGTTGTCTCCGACTCGTGTCCAAAAGAGTTTGCTGGTTTGACTGGCGGGATCTTCAACGGTATTGGTGGTCTTGCGGGAGTGGTCATGCCAATCACAGCAGGTTATATCATCGCGATGACCGGTTCATTTGATGGCGTTCTTATCTTTGTTGCTGCGCACGCTATTTTAGCGGTCATTGCTTATCTGTTCCTGATGGGACCGATCCGCCGAATCGAACTAAAACTGTAATTGAGATACCGGCGATGCGAGCCATCGCTGGTATCTACAATAAGTACTGCTATCATCGACATATTGACAGGTTAAATTATGCGTGAACGCTGGCAATCACTCTTTAAAAAGTCAACAACACCCTGGTGGGAGGAAGGAGACCAGCCTGATTATCGATTCTCCCTGGCAAATGAGAGAACGTTTCTGGCCTGGATAAGAACCGCACTCGCACTATTGGCGGGCGCTATTGCGTTGGAACAGTTGGTTTCTCATTATAATGTGCCGGAATATTGGCGTTATCTTGCATTATCATTAACCATCTTTGGTGGGCTGACAGGACTTATCTCATGGTTACGTTGGCGAACCAATGAAATAGCGATGCGCCATTCTCGTGCGCTTAAATTGATTAAATTCATGCCATTTCTAGCATTGTATTTATTAATAATTGCTGTTTTTTTATCGTTGTTTATGTTTTAGGTCACGTGACAGGTGAGCATTTGGATAAAGGATTGCAGTATGAGAGAACGATACTCTCATGGAGAAGAACGTTTTTTTCCTGCATAGTGATGGTAAGCTATTTTGCAAAGACCGCATCTACAGATATATATTTTTATATGCCAATTGGTGTCGCGCTTTTACTAATAATTGTGGGTGTCTGCAATGATGTGTCTCAACATGATAATATTGCAACAGCGCATTATTATTGGCGGTTCAATTTAATGCTGTTATTTATTCTCTCTCTTTCTGCTGTAATTTTCCTCCGGCTGTTCCATGCATTGATTTATCAGGTATAGCGGGTAAAAAAACTCCCACCGGGCGGTGGGAGTGGGAAATCTTATGCAGCAACCAGGCTGTCGATAGCCGCTTTCGCGTCGGTCTGGGCTTTGTTCGCCACTTCCGGACCGTAAGCGATACCTTCCGCGAACACGAAGTTCACATCGGTGATGCCGATAAAGCCCAGGAACAGGGTCAGGTACGGCGCAACCAGGTCGGTTGGGGTATCTTTATGGATACCGCCACGGCTGGAGAGCACGATCGCACGTTTACCGGTCACCAGACCTTCGGGTCCTTTCTCGGTGTAGCGGAAGGTTACGCCCGCACGCGCCACCAGGTCGAAGTAGTTTTTCAGCTGCGTCGGGATGTTGAAGTTGTACATCGGCGCGTTAATCACGATCACGTCGTGGGCTTTCAGCTCGGCAATCAGCTCATCAGAGAGGGCCAGCGCTTCTTGCTGACGTGGGGTCAGTGGGGCATCGCTCGGACGTAGGGCACCAACCAGTTCGCCATCCAGGACCGGTACCGGCTGAGCGGCCAGATCGCGGACGGTGATTTCGTCACCGCTGTGCTGTTCACGCCACTGTTCAACGAAATAATCAGACAGCTGACCAGACTGAGAGTACCCTGCCAGAATACTGGATTTAAGAACTAATACTTTGCTCATGGGTGATTCCTTTGTTGTATTTGATGAGGGGGGTTGCCCCGTTGCTTGCTGACACTCTATTCACAATCCTGTCGCAGGGATAGCGCAATATATCGAAGTCTATGTTCGAAATTTTTGAATAAGGCGTAAAAACCGCCGATGTGGTACTCTATATCAATCATTAAAAAGAGATTTTATCCGGCAGTGCACTGCCCGTTAACGCTATGACAGAACAACAAAAATTAACCTTACCGATGCTTATGCAACAGCTGGACACGCTGATGCTGCGTGACAAACAGCGCTTTGCCCGCCGTCTGTACGGGGCCAGGAAGGTTAAAAATCCTGATGCACAACAGGCCATTTTCCAGGAGATGGCGAAAGAGATTGAACAGGCGGCAGGTAAGGTCGTGCTGCGCGAAGCCGCACGCCCGGCGATCACCTACCCGGAAAACCTGCCCGTCAGCCAGAAAAAGCAGGAAATTCTTGAAGCCGTGCGCGATCACCAGGTGGTGATTGTGGCGGGGGAGACCGGCTCCGGTAAAACCACCCAGCTGCCAAAAATTTGTATGGAGCTGGGGCGTGGGCTCAAGGGGCTGATCGGTCATACCCAGCCGCGTCGTCTGGCGGCGCGGACCGTGGCGAACCGTATTGCCGAAGAGCTGCAAACCGAGCCGGGGGGCTGCATCGGCTATAAGGTGCGCTTCAGCGATCACGTCAGCGACAACACCATGGTCAAGCTGATGACCGATGGGATCCTGCTGGCGGAGATCCAGCAGGACCGTCTGCTGATGCAGTATGACACCATCATCATCGATGAGGCGCATGAACGCAGCCTGAACATCGACTTCCTGCTGGGCTACCTGCGCGAACTGCTGCCGCGTCGTCCGGACCTGAAAGTCATCATCACCTCGGCGACCATCGACCCGGAACGTTTTTCGCGTCATTTTAACAATGCGCCGATTATCGAAGTGTCCGGTCGTACCTACCCGGTTGAAGTGCGCTACCGCCCGATGGTGGAAGACGCCGACGACACCGAGCGCGATCAGCTGCAGGCCATTTTCGACGCGGTGGACGAGCTGGGGAACGAAAGCCCGGGCGATATCCTTATCTTTATGAGCGGCGAGCGCGAAATCCGTGATACCGCCGACGCGCTCAGCAAGCGCGACCTGCGCCATACCGAGATCCTGCCGCTCTACGCGCGCCTCTCCAACAGCGAGCAGAACCGCGTGTTCCAGTCCCACAGCGGCCGCCGCATCGTGCTGGCGACCAACGTGGCGGAAACCTCCCTCACCGTACCGGGCATTAAGTATGTGATTGACCCCGGCACGGCGCGTATCAGCCGCTACAGCTACCGCACCAAGGTGCAGCGCCTGCCGATTGAGCCGGTGTCCCAGGCCTCCGCCAACCAGCGTAAAGGCCGCTGCGGGCGCGTCTCGGAAGGGATCTGTATCCGTCTCTATTCGGAAGACGATTTCCTGTCGCGCCCGGAGTTTACCGACCCGGAAATTCTGCGTACCAACCTGGCGTCGGTCATTCTGCAGATGACCGCCCTCGGGCTGGGTGATATCGCCGCCTTCCCGTTTGTGGAAGCGCCGGACAAACGCAATATCCAGGACGGCGTGCGCCTGCTGGAGGAGCTGGGGGCGATCACCACCGACGAGCAGGCCACCGTTTACAAGCTGACGCAAATGGGGCGCCAGCTCAGCCAGCTGCCGGTGGATCCGCGTCTGGCGCGAATGGTGCTGGAGGCGCAAAAACACGGCTGCGTGCGCGAGGCGATGATCATCACCTCGGCGCTCTCCATTCAGGATCCGCGCGAGCGTCCGATGGATAAACAGCAGGCTTCCGATGAGAAGCACCGCCGATTCCACGACAAAGAGTCCGATTTCCTCGCCTTCGTGAACCTGTGGAACTACATCGGCGAGCAGCAGAAAGCGCTGTCGTCGAACCAGTTCCGCCGCCAGTGCAAGCTGGATTTCCTTAACTACCTGCGGGTGCGCGAGTGGCAGGATATCTACACCCAGCTGCGTCAGGTGGTGAAAGAGCTGGGCATTCCGGTGAACAGCGAACCGGCGGAATACCGCGAGGTGCATATCGCACTGCTGACCGGTCTGCTGTCGCATATTGGCATGAAAGATGCCGACAAGCAGGAGTTTACCGGAGCGCGTAACGCCCGGTTCTCTATCTTCCCGGGCTCCGGCTTGTTCAAAAAGCCGCCGAAGTGGACGATGGTGGCGGAACTGGTGGAGACCAGCCGCCTGTGGGGGCGCATTGCCGCGCGCATCGATCCGGAGTGGGTCGAGCCGGTGGCGCAGCACCTGCTGAAACGCTCGTACAGTGAGCCGCACTGGGAGCGGGCGCAGGGGGCGGTGATGGCGACCGAGAAGGTCACCGTTTACGGTCTGCCGGTGGTGGCCGCGCGTAAGGTCAACTACAGCCAGATCGATCCGGCCCTTTCGCGAGAGCTGTTTATCCGGCATGCGCTGGTGGAAGGCGACTGGCAGACCCGTCACGCCTTCTTCCGGGAAAACCTCAAGCTGCGCAGCGAAGTGGAAGAGCTGGAGCACAAAACCCGCCGTCGCGATATCCTGGTGGATGACGAGACGCTGTTCGAGTTTTACGACCAGCGCATCAGCCACGACGTGATCTCTGCCCGCCACTTTGACAGCTGGTGGAAAAAGGTCAGCCGCGAGACCCCGGATCTGCTCAACTTTGAAAAGAGCATGCTGATTAAAGAGGGGGCGGAGCAGGTCAGCAAGCTGGATTACCCGAACTTCTGGCATCAGGGCAATCTCAAGCTGCGCCTGAGCTACCAGTTTGAGCCGGGCACCGACGCCGATGGCGTGACCGTTCACATCCCGCTGCCGCTGCTTAACCAGGTGGAGGAGAGCGGTTTTGAGTGGCAAATTCCAGGCCTGCGCCGCGAGCTGGTTATCGCCCTGATTAAGTCCCTGCCGAAACCGGTGCGTCGCAACTTTGTGCCTGCGCCGAACTACGCCGAGGCATTTCTGGGGCGGGCCACGCCGCTGGAGCTGCCGCTGCTGGATTCGCTGGAGCGCGAGCTGCGTCGCATGACGGGCGTCACCATCGACCGGGAAGACTGGCACTGGGATCAGGTGCCCGATCACCTGAAAATCAGCTTCCGGGTCGTGGATGACAAAAACAAAAAGCTACAGGAAGGCCGTTCCCTGAGCGAGCTGAAAGAGGCGTTGAAAGGCAAAGTGCAGGAGACCTTGTCTGCCGTGGCCGACGATGGCATCGAGCAGAGCGGGCTGCATATCTGGAGCTTCGGTCAGCTGCCGGAAAGCTACGAGCAGAAGCGCGGCAACTACAAGGTGAAAGCCTGGCCAGCGCTGGTGGACGAGCGCGACAGCGTGGCGATCAAGCTGTTTGATAATCCGCAGGAGCAGCAGCAGGCGATGTGGCGCGGGCTGCGCCGTTTACTGCTGTTAAACATCCCGTCGCCGATCAAGTATCTGCACGAGAAGCTGCCGAACAAAGCCAAGCTGGGACTCTACTTTAACCCGTACGGCAAGGTGCTGGATCTGATCGACGACTGCATCTCCTGCGGTGTGGATCAGCTGATCCATGCCGCGGGCGGCCCGGTATGGACGGAAGAGGGCTTTGCGAAGCTGCACGAGAAGGTGCGCGCCGAACTCAACGAGACGGTGGTTAACATTGCGAAGCAGGTCGAACAGATCCTCACCGCGGTGTTCAATATCAACAAACGTCTGAAAGGGCGGGTGGACATGACCATGGCGCTGGGGCTGTCGGACGTGAAAGCCCAGATGGCGGGGCTGGTCTATCGCGGGTTTGTCACCGGCAACGGTTACAAACGGCTGGGGGATACGCTGCGTTACCTGCAGGCGATTGAAAAGCGTCTGGAGAAGATGGCCATCGACCCGCACCGCGACCGGGCGCAGATGCTGAAGGTGGAAGCGGTGCAGCAGCGCTGGCAGCAGTGGCTGAATAAGCTCCCGCCAGCCCGCCGCGATGACGAAGACGTGCAGGAGATCCGCTGGATGATCGAAGAGCTGCGCGTCAGCTTCTTTGCCCAGCAGCTGGGGACGCCGTACCCGATATCCGATAAGCGTATTTTGCAGGCGATGGAGCAGATCTCAGCGTAAAACCGCCGGGCGGCGCATGCGCTTGCCCGGCCTACGGTTTTCTCCCTCTCCCCGTGGGAGAGGGCCGGGGTGAGGGCATCAGCGCGCACAATGCCTTAATCGTTCACCATCGCCAGCGTAAACCCATCCCACCCCTTAACCCCCACCGTCTGCAACGCGGTGGCGGTGAGTCGCGGGTTGTCTCCGATCATCTCGATAAACCGTCGCACGCCGTGCACCCGGGCGTCGTCGCTCTGACCATTCACCACTTCGCCGTCGCGCACCACATTGTCGCCGATGATCAATGTCCCCGGACGGGAATAATGCAGCGCCCACTCCAGATAGCCCGGGTTGTTGGGTTTGTCGGCATCGATAAAAATCAGATCAAAAGGTGGGATGCTGTCGAAGCGCTCAAGTGAGCGCAGCGCCGGACCTTCAATCAGCTCGATGCGCTGATCCAGCCCCGCCAGATGAATATTCTGCCGCGCAACGGCCGCATGGTTTGGGTCAGCTTCCAGGGTGATTAGCTTGCCATCCGCGGGCAGGGCGCGTGCCATCCAGATGCTGCTGTAGGCCCCCAGGGTGCCAATCTCCAGAATGCGCCTCGCCTGGGTCATACGCACGAACAGCGCCAGCAGTTGCCCCTGATTGGCGGCCACATCGTGAGCCGGTAACCCCGCACGCTGGTTATTCTCCAGAACCTTTTGCAGCACCTCATCCTGAGGAATAAGCTCGGAAATCATGTAATTATCTACGGCAGACCACTGTTGTTGCATAGATTGACCCCTTATTGTGAGAGCATTGCCCGGCGGCGCTACGCTTGCACGGGCCTACATTTGTTTGCTCCCTCTCCCTGTGGGAGAGGGCATCAGGCCGCACAGAGCCCGGTATTTTATGCCGACCACCCGCCGCCCAGCGCCTTATACAGATCGATCTGCGCCAGCAGCAGGTTATTTTTCGCCTGCACCACGCTGGTCTGCACCGAAAACAGCGTGCGCTGGGCGTCCAGCACGTCCAGATAAGATGAATAGCCGTTGCGATAGCGGTTCCGGGCGATGCGCAATGTCTCCTGAGCGACTTCCTGCTGCGCCAGCAGCTCGGAGAGCTGCTCGCCGTAG
Organism: Leclercia adecarboxylata; assembly: GCF_023639785.1. Taxonomy (NCBI): domain Bacteria; kingdom Pseudomonadati; phylum Pseudomonadota; class Gammaproteobacteria; order Enterobacterales; family Enterobacteriaceae; genus Leclercia; species Leclercia adecarboxylata. Next base: position 2,520,743 of record NZ_CP098325.1, on the reverse strand, counting down.
CGGGTGATGGCATCCAGGCTGTCGTTCACCTCTTTAAAGGCATTACGCACCGTTTTTTCATAGCTGTACAGCGCCTGGTTGCGCTGGGACTGGGAAACGTCCACCTGCGCGTTCAGCGCCTGGCGGTTCAGCAGCGGCGCCAGAATACTGCCGCCAACGCTCCACAGTTCCAGCGGGTTATCCAGCAGGCCGGGCAGGGTGCGATCCTGAATCGATCCCGTCGCCGTGAGGTTGATCGACGGCAGCAGGCTGGCGCGGGAGGCGGCAAGCGTGGCATCCGCCGCAATGAGCTGGCGTTCCGCCTGCACAATATCAGGACGACGATTAAGTAATGATGACGGCAGCTGCGACGGAATACGCAGCGGCGTCAGGGCATCGAAATCGACGCTGCGGGCAACGGACCCCGGGTTGCTGCCCAGCAGCAGGCTGAGGGCATTCTCCTGGCGGGCAATCTGGTTCTGCACCTGGGGGATCTGCGCCCGGGTCGAGCGCAGCTCCGAGTCGGACTGCATGAGCTCAAGGCGCGAGCTGTAACCGGTCTGATACTGCCGCTGCGCCAGGTTAAACGCCTCCTCCCGCGCCTTCAGGGTCGACTGCGTGACCTTAAGCTGCTCGTCCAGCGCCAGCAGGGTGACATAACCGGAGGCCACCGAGGAGGCCACGGTCAGATCCGCGGCCGCGGCGGCCGCCTTTTGCGCCTCGAGGGTGGCCTCGGCGGCATCGCTGGTACGGCGGTTAACGCCCCAGATATCCACGTCATAGCTGGCGGTCAGACTGCCTCTGTACAGCGCGCCGTAGACCGGCAAACCGGTGGCCGCCGACTGGGAGCGGGCACGACCCGCGTTCAGTTCGGCATCCAGGCTCGGAAACAGGCTGCTGTCGGCGGCATACACCCGGGCCTGATACTCGTTGATCCGCTCCCGGGCGATCAGCACGTCGCTGTTGTTGCGCAGGGCCTGGTCAACGTAGTGGTTTAGCTGGCTGTCATGAAAATTGCGCCACCACTGCTGTTCTGCCGGGCTGGCAGGCCCCGTCGCGGCGCGCCACTGGGCGGGGATCTGCAAGGTCGGTTTTGCCGGGGCGACATCCACCGACTGGCAGCCGCTCAGGGCGGCGGCGACCATCAGGGCAACAAGCGGGCGGCGGATCATTTCGCCTCCCGGGTATCAATCGTCACCTGCACCGACATCCCCGGACGCAGCAGGGCCGACTCTTCCGGCTTGCCGAGTACCTCAATGCGCACCGGAATGCGCTGGGCAATCTTCACGAAGTTACCCGTGGCGTTATCCGGCGTAATGGCGCTGAACTCCACCCCGGTGGCCGGGGAGATGCTCTGCACCCGGCCTTCGTAGGCTTTATCATTCAGGGCATCGACGGTGAATTTCACCGGCTGGCCGACGCGCAGGTTCGCCAGCTGGGTCTCTTTGATATTGGCGATCACCCAGTGCTGCGGCGGCACCAGGGTGGTGAGATGGGTTCCGGCGGTCACATAGGCACCCAGGCGCACGGCAATCTGCCCGAGCTGGCCGTCGCGCGGGGCGACGATGCGGGTGTTTTGCAGGTCGATTTGCGCCAGCTCCAGCGCCGCCTTCGCGTTTTCGACGTCGGCCTCCAGCGCGGCGCGGTTAACAATGGCGGTTTGCAGATCCTGGCGCGACATCTCCAGCGTGGCCTTTGCCTGGTCGATGTCCGCGCTGCCCTGGGCGGCGCTCGCCAGCGCAGCATCCCGCTCGCGAATCGACAGCGAGCCGTCGGCGGTGAGATCCTTCACCCGCCTGAGGTCGGCCTGGGTCTTCTGGTTCTGGGCCCGGGCGTTTTTCAGCGCCGCATCGTTACGCTGGATCACCGCTTCGGCACTTTTACGCTGCTGCAAATTGTTATTCAGGGCGGCTATCTTCATTGCCAGCTGGGCCTCGGCCTGATGCACGCGCTGGCGGTAGATGCGGTCGTCAATCTGCAACAGCAGGTCGCCCTTTTTGACCTGCACAAAATCCTGCACCTTCACCTCGGTGATGTAGCCGTTCACCTGGGGGCTGATAAAGGTGGTCTGGCCCCGCACGTAGGCGTTATCGGTGAACTGCGCGTGGCGGGTAAAGGGCGGTAGCTGCCAGGCGTAGAGGATCACCAGCACGCCGACGATGCCGATGGCGGCCGCGGCGAACACTGACACCACGCGTAAATTATTCCGGGTATTGGCCTGCTCTTTAGCGGCATCCTGCTGACTCATAACTTCTCCAGAAACATCATTAATTTTTCATCCATTATTGACTGCCGGTGGCCTTTTTCAGCGCCAGACGGGCAGTGATGCGCAGGCGCAGCAACCGCCATAAAATCCAGACCAGCGTGGCGGTGGCAATGCCAGCCGTCAGAAGATAAGTATCGTTGTAAGCCAAAATATTTGCCTCCAGCGTACTGGCGTTCTGGAGTTGCAGCGTGGACTGAACGCTGACCAGGGCGTCGTCGCCAATCAGGCTGCGGTACATCTGGCTGTAAATCTGCAGGCGCTCGTTCACCAGCGGATTGAGGCTGGTGAGCTGTTCCGCCAGCAGGCTGGAGTGGTACTTCTCCCGCCAGGTCTGGAAGGTGCCGAGAATGGCCGAACCCAGCAGCCCGCCGATATTCTGGCTCATGCCGAACAGCACCGAAAAGCTGACCAGGTTGCGCGGATCGGCGATCACCCCGCCAATCCCGGCCAGCATCGCCGGGGCGAGGAAGAAGGCGCTGCCAAACCCGAGCAGGAACTGGCTCAGCATCAGCTGATCCGGACGGGTGAGGCTGTTGGACTGGCTGTCGAGCAGGGAGGCGATAATCATCAGAACCAGCGAGGTGACGATCGGCCAGGCGAGCTTTGTGGGTTTGATGGTCAGGCAGCTGGCGGCGATGCCGCAGGCGATCCCGGCAAAAATCGACCACGCCAGATGGGTCATCTGCTCGTTTTGCAGCCCGACGTACTGCAGCCAGCCGATCACCCCGGTGTTCTGCTCCGCCAGCACGATGCGGATCAGCAGCATAATCAGTCCCAGGCGCAGGATACTGCCGCTGGAGAGCCAGCGCGTATTCAGCAGCGGGTTACTGCGGTTATGCTCAAAAACGATGGCTGAGACAATCAGCACCAGCGAACCCGCCAGCGCCCAGCCGATCCACGGCGCTTCAAACCACCAGTCGAGTCGCCCAAGGGAGAGCACCGCGCACAGCAGCGCCATGCCCGGCGCCAGCAGAATAAAGGTAATGAAATCCTTCTTCTCGAATACCTTGCGCCGGTCGCCCGGCGGCAGCTTGAGGGCGATCACGCAGCCCAGCGAGATGAGCGCCAGACCGAGCTCAAAGAGATACAGCCCGCGCCACTCGTCCAGCTGTAACAGTTCGGTAGAGAACAGCCGCGCAATGGGGATCGCCAGCGACGAGCCGGTGATGCCGATGGTCAGGGCTTTGAGGCGGTGTTTCGCCGGCCAGGCCTGGATCTGATAGTAGATCCCAAGCGAGCTGAGCGCCGCAGCCACCATGCCGTGGGCGGCGCGCACCATCAGGGCCGAGCTGAGATCGTTGACGAAGAGGTGGAAAAAGGTCACCAGCACATACAGCACCAGGAACCCTTCCGTGAAGGCGCGCAGGCCAAACTGCTGGCGAAACTTCACCAGCAGCAGGTTGATCGACACGTTGGTCATCACGTATACCGCCGGGAGCCAGGCGATTTCGGTGGACCAGGCGGCAAAGGTGCCCTGCAAATTTTGCAGGTTGGCGGCAACCATCGCATTGCCCAGCGCGCCGGTCAGGCAGACCAGTAATCCCACCACGCCATAGGCGATTCGCTTCGGGGTGCTGTGCACCGGCGTGGACGGGGAGCCTAACAGCATCGGCTTTTCGTGAGGCTGCCACTCGCGAGGAGCATAGGGGTCGCGTTGGGGCAGGCGCATAGCGGCAAGTACCTGTAATAAGAGTGAATAGTTAGTGGGCTAATGATTCTACGTCTGACGCAATGTCTGTTTCAAGTGAATATGATAACGGCGGGTTAAGCAAATGTGAGAGGGAAGTTCAGAAAAAAAGCGGCCAGAAGGGCTGGCCGCGTGAGGATCAGAGTTCGTTTGTCCGGGCGTTAATCACCGGGGCGCGCTTTACCCGGCTGGCGCAGAAGATGGCAACCAGCGAGATGGTCACGGTCACCGCCAGATACCAGGCCACCGGCACCCAGTCGCCGTTATATTTCGCCAGCAGGCCGGTGGCAATCAGCGGAGCGGTACCGCCCGCCAGCGCGGCACCCAACTGATAGCCGAGGGTGATGCCGGTATAGCGCACGTTTGCGGAGAAAATTTCGGAGCAGAGCGTACCCAGCACCGCGGTCACCGGCGCCCACAGCACCCCGAAAGCGATCACCGTCGCCAGCACGATGCCCCAGGTGGTGCCGGTATTGAGCAGCATAAACCACGGCACGATAAACAGGCCGAGGACAAAGACGCTGACGGCGTACATCCGCTGGCGACCGACCTTATCCGACAGCAGCCCCATCAGCGGGATCATGATGGTGGCAACCAGCGCCCCGAGGGTAACCGCCTCCAGCGCCTGCGACTTCTGGTAGCTGAGTGTAGTGGTGGCGTAGCTCACCACAAAGGTAGAGAAGATATAGAACGGCGCGGTCTCAACCACCTTCAGCCCGGCGGCGATCAGCACTTCGCGCCAGTGGTATTTCAGGGTGTCGCGCAGGGGGGCTTTGGCCACCTTACCGCTCGATTTTACCTTTTTAAACTCCGGCGTTTCGTCGATATCCTTGCGGATCCACAGCCCCAGCAGCACCAGCACCGAGCTCAGCAGGAACGGAATGCGCCAGCCCCAGGAGAGAAAATCCTCTTCGCTGAACAGCGTCATCAGCGAGACGATAAAGGTGGCCATCAGCATGCCGATGGTGACCCCCGCCTGCGGAATGCTGCCAAAGAAGCCTTTACGCTTTTCAGGGGCATATTCATAGGCCAGCAGCAGGGCGCCGCCCCATTCGCCGCCGATCCCCATCCCCTGAATAATGCGCATCAGGATCAGCAGGGCCGGGGCCCAGAGGCCAATCTGCTCATAGGTGGGTAACAGCCCAATCATCACGGTTGCACCCCCCATCAGCGACAGGGTCAACACCAGCGTTTTTTTGCGCCCAATACGATCCCCGATGTGGGCGAACAACACGCCACCAATGGGGCGGATAAAAAAGGTTAGTGAGAACGAAAGATAGGACAAAATCAGGCCGATAACCGGGTCGACCATCGGGAAGAAGATCTTATTGAAGACCAGCGCGGCGGCCGTGCCGTAGAGAAAATAGTCAAACCATTCAATGGCGCTGCCGGTGAGGCTGGCGACCAGCACCTTCTTATTTTTACGTAAAACTGCGGCACTGCTTTCGTGTTGTTGTGTCATAACCGTGATCCCGCCCAGTGGATGATGAAGCGGGTGACACCCGGCGCGCTTCGGGTGCAACCCGATAAAGGAAAAAGGTTGTCGAATTGTTAAGCAACTTAGGGAGGGCTGTTACTTTTGGCAAGCGGCGACATGTCAAAACTGGTCAGATCACGGTGAAATAAGCAGCTATCGATGCTCCTTGTTGCGAGATATATGGTGCTTAATTTTTTTATCAGCGTAACTTGCAGCATATGATGCAGGTGCAACCGGCTGATTTTTGGACGTTTCTTGTTATTTCAGTTTAATGACTATTCTTATAGGGTAACCCCCGATTTTGCTTTCAGAGTGATCCCCTGTTAAGCAACGGCCCGCGCGTTACCCTGAACGTAATTGCTGGAAGGAGGTAACGATGAGTCTCACAATCTTCCCATCCCTGCCGGACAAAACCCTGGCCGCGGTGAATACCGTTGGCCGCTGGCTTGCCGAAGATAACCTGCCTTACAACCCGCCCGCGCTCCAGGCCGACCTGGTGGTGCTGGCCGGTAACGCGGTGATCCCCGCCATCGACGCGGCCTGTCGTCTGGCGTCGGAGCTTGCCGTGCCCTTGCTGATCAGCGGCGGGATAGGCCATTCCACCACCTTTTTATACGCCGCCATTGCGCGACATCCGCGCTACAACAAAGTGCGCACCACCGGCAAAGCCGAAGCCACTATTCTGGCGGAGATCGCCCGGGCGTTCTGGCACATTCCGCCCGAGCGCCTGCTGGTGGAAGACCAGTCCACCAACTGCGGTGAAAATGCCCGATTCAGCGCGGCGATGATCCAGCATCACCATCTGCCGGTGAAGCGCGGGATTGTGGTGCAGGACCCGACCATGCAGCGCCGCACCATGGCGACGTTTGCCCGCGTCTACCGCGATAAGCCCGATGCGCCGCAATGGTCCAGCCACCCGGGGATAGTGCCTGAGCTGCAAAACAGCGATGACGGCCTGGTGTTCCGCGGCGGCGGCGAGGGGCTGTGGCCCGTGGAGCGTTATCTGTCGCTGGTGCTGGGTGAGCTCCCGCGCCTGCGGGATGACATCAACGGCTATGGCCCGCTTGGCCGGGATTTTATCGTCCATGTGGATATTCCTGCCGACGTAGAGGCCGCCTGGCAGATCCTGCGTAACGACGCCGTCCTCACCGAGGCGCTATCCAGTCGCGCCCTGCTGTAACGCTCTGCCCGTTTGCGATAAGTTTCACGCAAACGGGCAACTCTCTGTTGCCAGAATGTAATGTTTTCCTCCTGCTGACCCGTTTCTTTTATGAGATATCTCACAAAAACAGCGCGATAGGCTGGGATTGAGGGTCGGGAACTGTAGTTTTTAACAATAATTTTACTTGTTAAAAACAGTGCAATTACAGGAGCGAGTCATGACAGTACCCGTACAACATCCTATGTATATCGATGGACAGTTTGTCGCCTGGCAGGGTGATGCCTGGATTGATGTGATCAACCCGGCCACCGAAGAGGTCATTTCCCGTATTCCCGATGGTAGCGCTGACGATGCCCGCAAAGCGATTGACGCTGCGGAACGCGCCCAGGACGCCTGGGAGGCGCTGCCTGCCATTCAGCGTGCGGGCTGGCTGCGTAAAATCGCCGCAGGTATTCGCGAGCGCGCCAGTGAGATCAGCGCCCTGATCGTCGCCGAAGGCGGCAAGATCCAGCAGCTCGCCGACGTTGAAGTCTCCTTCACCGCTGACTATCTCGATTATATGGCGGAGTGGGCGCGTCGCTACGAGGGCGAAATTATCCAGAGCGATCGCCCGGGTGAAAATATTCTGCTGTTCAAACGCGCCCTCGGCGTGACCACCGGCATTCTGCCGTGGAACTTCCCGTTCTTCCTGATTGCCCGCAAGCTGGCTCCGGCGCTGCTGACCGGTAACACCATTGTCATCAAGCCGAGCGAGTTCACGCCGAACAACGCCATCGCCTTCGCCAAAATTGTCGACGAGATTGGCCTGCCGAAAGGGGTATTTAACCTGGTGCTGGGCCGGGGTGAAACCGTGGGCCAGGAGCTGGCGGGCAACCCGAAAGTGGCGATGGTCAGCATGACCGGCAGCGTGGGCGCGGGAGAGAAGATCATGGCTGCCGCCGCGAAGAACATCACCAAAGTATGCCTGGAGCTGGGGGGCAAGGCCCCGGCCATCGTGATGGACGATGCGGATCTGGAGCTGGCGGTGAAGGCGATTGTTGACTCCCGCGTGATCAACACCGGGCAGGTATGTAACTGCGCCGAGCGCGTGTATGTGCAGAAGGGTATTTACGATCGCTTTGCGAACCGTCTGGGCGAAGCGATGAAAGCGGTGCAGTTTGGCAACCCGGCCGAGCGCAACGACATTGCGATGGGGCCGCTGATTAACGCCGCGGCGCTGGAGCGCGTGGAGCAGAAAGTGGCTCTGGCGGTAGAGCAGGGGGCAAAAGTGGTATTGGGCGGAAAAGCGGTGGAAGGTAAAGGCTATTTCTACCCGCCAACCCTACTGCTCGACGTGCGCCAGGACATGACCATCATGCACGAAGAGACCTTCGGGCCGGTGCTGCCGGTGGTGGTATTTGATACCCTGGAAGAGGCGCTGAAGATGGCGAATGACAGCGACTACGGCCTGACGTCCTCTATTTACACCCGGGATCTGAACGTGGCGATGAAGGCCATCAAAGGGCTGAAGTTTGGCGAAACCTACATCAACCGCGAGAACTTTGAAGCGATGCAGGGCTTCCACGCGGGATGGCGTAAATCGGGGATCGGCGGGGCAGACGGCAAGCACGGCCTGCACGAGTATCTGCAAACTCAGGTGGTCTATTTGCAGTCCTGATAAACCTGCCTGGCATTTCTCCCTCTCCCCGTGGGAGAGGGTTGGGGTGAGGGCATCAGGCCGCACAGCCGCCTGCATGCCCGGCGGCGCTGCGCTTGCCGGGCCTACTAAACCGCACCCGATCCTTAGGCCGGGTAAGGCGAAGCCGCCACCCGGCGTTACAGGTTCACACCTTTGTCGCAATCCAGTTCATCATCAGTTCCGGCCAGACGGCCACCGGTAAACCCTGGGCATCGCGAATGCCGAACCCGTGCTTGCCCCGCTCGAACAGGTGCATCTCAACCGGCACGCCCGCGTGGCGCAGGGCGCTGTACATCGCCAGGCTGTTCTCAACCTTTACTGCCGGGTCGTCGGCGGCATGCAGCAGGAAGGTCGGCGGGGCGTCGCGGGTGACGCGCGTTTCCAGCGAATAGCGCTGGATCTGCTCCTCGCCAGGGTTATCGCCTATCAGCTCATGCCGCGAGCCCGGGTGATAATGGTCGCCCTGCATGGTGATCACCGGATAGACCAGCGCCATAAAGGCCGGGCGGGCAGCGTGCTCGTCGGCGGCATCGAGCGGGGCGTATACCGCTTCGTCATGACGGGTACCAAGGCTTGCCGCCACGTGACCGCCCGCAGAGAAGCCGAGCACCCCCATGCGCGCCGGGTCCAGACTGTACTCCCGGGCGCGGGCGCGGATTACACGCATGGCGCGCTGCACATCCGCCAGCGGCGCATCGGCTCCCTCCTCATGACCGTCTCCCGGCATGCGGTAGGTCATCACAAACAGGGTATAGCCGCGGGCGTTGAAGAAGGAGGCCAGCGCGCTGCCCTCTTTATCCAGCACCACGCGGCGAAAGGAGCCACCGGGCACCACCAGAATGCCGACCCCGTTAGGTTTGTTCGGCGCATAAACGGTTATCTGCGGCGCGCGAACGCCGGTGACGGCGCGATCGAAGTTGGAAGTGCCGGTGTGGCGCGGTTCGGGGGTAAAGACGGCGTCGCTGGTGCGCGCGCCTGGCGCTTCAGGAGTGGGCCAGATACTAAAGGTGGCCGAGCGGCCAACGGCGTGCGCCATATTCTGTTCTAAGGTTTCGCGGCTCAGTGCTTCCATGATAACGCTCCCTCTCTGGAAAGCGTTTGTTATATCAGGGTTAACAATATGAAACCCTGAACGGATTCACAGCTTGCGGACAGCAGGGCTGTCCGCAATGTGATTACAGTGCAGCGAATTTATCTAAAGTACGCACCAGCTGGGTAACAAACCCGTATTCGTTGTCGTACCAGGCCACGGTTTTCACCAACTGGACGTCACCCGCGTCGGTGACCTCCGTCTGGGTGGCATCGAAGATCGACCCAAAGTTTGACCCGATCACGTCGGAAGAGACAATCTCTTCATCGGTATAGCCGAAGGACTCGTTGCCCTCGGTGGCCTTCTTCAGCGCCTGATGGATCTCATCCACGCTGACTTTTTTCTCCAGAATCGACACCAGCTCGGTCACGGATCCGGTTTTGACCGGTACGCGCTGGGCGTGGCCTTTCAGCTTGCCGCTCAGTTCCGGGATCACCAGCCCAATCGCCTTCGCCGCCCCGGTGGTGTGCGGAATAATATTTTCCGCCGCGGCGCGGGAGGCACGAAGATCCTTGCCGCGCGGGCCATCCACCAGCGCCTGGGTGCCGGTATAGGCGTGGATGGTGGTCATGGTGCCCGCCTTGATACCAAAGGCGTCGTGCAGCACTTTCGCCAGCGGAGCCAGGCAGTTGGTGGTGCAGGAGGCGACAGAGATAATGGTGTCGCTGGCCTCGATGGTGTCATCGTTGACGTTAAAGACGATGGTTTTCATCTCGCCCGCCGGGGCGGAGATCAGCACCTTTCTGGCGCCCGCATCCAGGTGAGCCTGGGATTTCTCCTGCGAGGTGTAGAAGCCGGTACACTCCACCACCAGATCCACCCCGGCAGTTTTCCACGGAATGTTCTTCGCCTCTTTTTCGGCATAGACCGAAATGGATTTGCCGTCGACGATCAGCGAATCCTCCGTGAAGTCCACGCTCCATGGGAAGGGGCCATAGTTGGAGTCATGTTTTAACAGGTAGGCCAGCACCTTCGGCGACGTCAAATCGTTAATTGCCACCACGCTATTACTGTCCTGAGTTTCCAGTAACCGACGAAGAACCAGTCGGCCAATACGACCAAAACCGTTGATGCCAATCTTACTCATGATCCTCTCCTGTGTGGACGTACGGTAGGTTGAACTCATCCAGGATTAGACCATGAAGCCCAGCGAGGCAATTGAAGATGGCTCATCTGCACGGAAGCTTTTGAAAAGTGGGGGAGAATAATTAATGAATTTTTAAGGAAAGCTGGTTATTTTAAGCTTTTTTAGCCTTCTTTCAGGAAATACTCATGCGCAATAAATACACCGGCCTGCAAATTGCCATTCACTGGCTGGTTTTTCTGCTGGTGATCGTCGCCTACTGTGCCATGGAGTTTCGCGGCTGGTTCCCCCGCAGCGACCGTCCGCTGATCAATATGATCCACGTGTCATGCGGCATCTCTATTCTGGTGCTGATAGTCGCGCGTCTGCTGGTGCGCCTTAAGTATCCCGCGCCGCCCATCGTGCCTAAACCTAAACCGATGTATATCGGCTTATCCCATCTGGGGCACCTTGCCATCTATCTGCTGTTTATTGCGCTGCCGTTGATTGGCCTGGTGATGATGTATAACCGGGGCAACACCTGGTTTGCATTCGGGCTGGGGATGCCGCACGCCGCCGAATCAAATTTCGATCTGGTGGATACGCTGAAAGCCTGGCACGTTACCCTGGCGAACCTGGGCTATTTCATCATCGGCATCCATGCCTTTGCCGCGCTGCTTCATCACTACTACTGGAAAGACAACACCCTGCTGCGCATGATGCCGAAAAAGCGCTAAGGGATTAACGTGTCCCCGCAACTGCGCAAGGTGCTGTTTGCCACCGGGGTCGGCCATTTTGTCGAATGGTTCGATTTCGGGCTTTACGGCACCTTAGCCGCCCTGATTGGCATGCACTTCTTCCATGCGGAAGATCCCGTGACGGCGCTGCTGTCGTCGTTTGCGGTTTTTGGCGCCGGGTTTGTGATGCGCCCGCTCGGCGGGCTGTGGTTTGGATCCCTCGGTGACCGGATTGGCCGCCGCAGGGTGCTGGCCACCGTGATCCTGTTGACTTCCGGAGCCACCTTTTTGATCGGGCTGCTGCCTACCTTTTCCCAGGTGGGGCTTTTCGCCCCGCTGATGCTGGTGCTGGTGCGGCTGGTACAGGGGTTTGCCGCCGGGGGAGAGAGCGCAGGGGCCACCACCTTTCTGGCGGAGTATGCGCCTGCCCATCGCCGGGGCTTCTTTACCTGCTGGATAGATAACTTCGGCTTTCTGGCTTTTGTGGCCGCCTCGGGCCTGGTCCTGCTGCTTACCTCTGTGCTCGGAGAAGCGGCGATGAACGACTGGGGCTGGCGGATTCCGTTTTTGCTCGCCGGTCCGCTGGGCTGGATTGGCCTCTGGCTGCGAACCCATCTTGAGGACTCTCCCGAATTCCTGGCGCTGAAGCAAAGCTATAAAACGGTAGCCGCGCCGCTGCACACGGCGGTGACTACCGAGCGGCGCGCGCTGATCTTCTGTATCGGTTTTGTCGTGATTAAGGCGGTAGGGCACTGGATGTTGCAGGCCTTTATTCCCGGCTATCTGGCGACGGAGCTGCGCTTCCCGCCGGAGCAGGCCTATTTCATCACCACTCTCGGTCTGTTGGCCATTGCGGTGCTCATCCCTTTTATGGGCTATCTGTCGGATCGGTTTGGCCGCAGGCCGCTGATGCTGGCGGGCTGCATGGGGTTTATCCTTTTGAGCTGGCCTGCCATCGCGTTAATGGCGCAGGGCGACCTCCTCTCAGCGCTGCTGGCAATGCTGCTGCTGGGGCTCTGCATCGCGCTCTTTGATGGTGCCAGCAGTGCGGCCATGGCGGAGCTGTTTCCAACCCGCATTCGCTTTGGCAGTATCGCCATTGCCTATAACGTGGCAGTGGCGTTTTTTGGCGGCATCACGCCGTGGTTCTCGACCTGGCTGCTGATCGAAAGTGGCAACCCGCTCTCGCCAGCGCTGTTTATCATGGCGGCGGCACTGATCTCTTTCCTGACGGTGCTGCGGGCGAAAGAGACCGCCGGGCTACCGCTGCGCTCCTGAGTGCGGCATAAAAAAACCCGGCGGGGAAGGCCGGGCAAATAACAAAGCACAACAAACGTTGCATCACTTAACAGCTGATTACTTCAGTAGATCCCGGTGTGCGATGGCGTTGACGAGGTACGTCTGGCGCTGACTGAGCTTCATTTCGCTGCGGGTATCACCCTCAGCGACGATGTTGCGTGCCGGTTCGCTATCCGGAGAGCGGGTACGCTCAGCATCACCCGGAATTATCCAGCCGACATCATCACGGGTGCGATGATTATTACGAGCGTTACGAACTCTTCTTCTTAAGTGCATCATATAACCTCCGCATAATTGGTCTGGCTGCAATTACGAAAAAGGGTGATAATTACCTTTATTTACATTTCTGAATATATTGTCTGACATATTGCCGCCATCAGAAAATATATTCTGGCGATTACTCAGCAGGTTTACGTCCGCCGCCCCGGCTATTTTGTCCGCCTTTTTTTCCCGCTTCGGATGCCCGCTGTGGGTCATTTTTAAAGTTACCGCCGCTACTCTGTCCGCCTTTACGGCCCGCCTGGGATGCACGCTCCCGGTCTTCTGCGAAATTGCCGGAACCGCCTCGATGCTTGGTCATAACATGTCTCCAGATTTTTCGATGAGAATATATATTGAAAGAGGGCTTAACCTCTTCAAATGCGTGCACAAATAACTGTAGACAGAAAGGATAAAAGGTCAATAAGCCTCCCGGTGCGTTTTTTTGCTATTTACGACTCGCGTTTTTGCATATTTTTTCGGCGGAAGGGAATATATCCTCGCTAATAAGCAAGTTAGCGCGGCTTATATGTCTGATGAGTAATTCTGAAGCGAAGGGAGATGATTACAGATTGCTAAAATAATTCCCTCCACGCCATGAATTAAGACTTGTCTTAACGGCTTTGTTCCAGCTCTATCGCCGCTCTGACCTGTAGTAACGCATGCTGCAACGTCTCAACCGGCACCGAACCGAGGGCAACGCGGATCGCCTGCGGCACCGTGCCGGAGGTGGAAAAAGGCTCTGCGGTGGAGACGGAGATATTGTGGTCCATCAGCGCCTTCACCACCCGATCGGCCCGGGCCTCGTCCGCCAGGGGCAACCATGCAAAGTAAGAGTCGGGATGGGTAATGCAGGGCAGATCTTCCATCACCCTTTTCAGCACCTGCTGCCGCTGTCGGGCATCGCGCCTTTTCAGGGTTTCAAAGCGGGCCACGGTGCCGTCCTGGATCCAGTGGCAGACCATGGCGGTCATCACCGACGGCGTATTCCAGGTGGTGGCCCGGATAGCGCGCTCCAGCGCCGGACGCATCGCTGGCGGGCAGATCACCGCCCCGACCCGCAGGCCGGTCGCCACGTTTTTGGAAAAGCCGGTGACATAGATCGTGCGTTCCGGGGCCAGGCTGGCAACGGGCGGCGGCGGACGGCGGATCAGCCAGCTGTAGGCGGTGTCTTCGATTATCAGCAGGTCGTGTTCCCGGGCAATGTTCACCAGCGCCTGGCGCTGGTTAAGGTCCAGCACCCAGCCCAGAGGGTTATGCAGCGTAGGCATGGTGTAAATCGCCCGCACGTGCCGCTTCAGGCAGATCTGGCGTAATGCGCCGAGGTCCGGGCCGGCCGGAGTGGCGGGAATGGCGATCGGCTCAAGGTGATACAGCGCCGCCAGCGCCTTAAAGCCCGGATAGGTGAGCGCATCCACCGCCACCACGTCACCGGGCCGGAGCAGTCCCATCAGGGCGATGGTCAGACCATGCTGGGCACCGTTCACAATCAGCAGGTTATCTGCCGAAGGTTGAAAATGCGGCTCGGAGAGGTGCGCGGCCACGATCTCCCGCTCCGTCTGTCTGCCCGCATGGGGCTGATAGCGCAGGTGCGATTCAATATCGCCTGCGCCTGCTATCTGCCTGAGCGCCTCCCGAAGCAGTTCTCCCTGACCCGGCAGGGCGGGATAGTTGAAGTTCAGATCCAGCACATCGGTGGCGACCGCCTGCTGGTCGATGCCCAGCCCTGACGGCAGCAGGATCTCCCTGACGAAGGTTCCCCGTCCGGTTTCCCCGCTCACCAGCCCCATCTTCTCCAGCTCGGCATAGACGCGCGTGGCGGTGGCCAGCGAGATATGCTCCCGGGCGGCGAGCGTCCTGTGAGTGGGCAACCGGGTGCCTGCCGTCAACGTGGCGGAGCGGATCAGCTGTGCGTAGCGATCCACGATGGTTTTATAGCGGGCTTTCATCAAATGTATCCATGACAATAATTTGATTGTCTCAGATGGGCGAGACTACCATCCGCTCAACTGAGGCTCAAGACTGGGAATATAACGGTGATGAATGTTGCAGCAGATAAAACCTCGCTTTCGGGCTGGCTGAATGGCCTGCTGGGGGTGGTCATTTTTAGCGGTTCGTTGCCCGCCACGCGGATGGCGGTGCAGGATTTCGACCCCTTTTTCCTGACCTTTGCCCGGGCCTCTCTTGCCGGGGTTGTGGCCCTCGCCCTGATCCTTGTGTTGCGGGAAAAACGCCCGCCCGCCGCGCGGATTGTGCCGCTGATGATGGTCTCTTTGGGCGTGGTGATTGGCTTTCCGCTGCTGACTGCCCTGGCGCTCAGGCACGTTACCGCCGCCCACTCGATTGTATTTCTTGGGCTGCTGCCGCTGATGACCGCCATTTTCGCGGTGCTGCGCGGCAAGGAGCGGCCTGCGAAAGCCTTCTGGATCTTCTCCGTGCTCGGCAGTCTGCTGGTGGCGGGTTTTGCGCTCTCGCAAAGTGCCGCGCTCTCGTTGACGGGCGATCTGCTGATGCTCGCGGCGGTGGTGGTCTGCGGCCTGGGCTACGCCGAAGGGGCAGCGCTGACCCGTGAGTCCGGCGGCTGGCAGGTGATCGGTTGGGCGCTGATCCTTGCGCTGCCTTTCATGCTGGTTGCCTCCTGGCTGACGATGCCTGCATCATTCAGCGGGATTAGTATGTCGGCCTGGACCGCGCTGGGATATGTGTCGCTCTTCAGCATGCTGATCGGCTTTATCTTCTGGTACAAAGGGCTTGCCCTGGGTGGCATCGCCGCCGTCGGGCAGCTGCAGCTGCTGCAACCCTTTCTGGGGTTGGGACTCTCCGCCACGCTGCTGCATGAGACGGTTAGCCCG
Source organism: Leclercia adecarboxylata (assembly GCF_023639785.1). NCBI lineage: Bacteria > Pseudomonadati > Pseudomonadota > Gammaproteobacteria > Enterobacterales > Enterobacteriaceae > Leclercia > Leclercia adecarboxylata. The sequence goes on along the minus strand of NZ_CP098325.1, from coordinate 2,505,195 downwards.
CTGATGCTCTTAATCACTCTGGGCGTGATTCTGTGTGTGACAGGTTCGCGAAAATTTTCCTGATGATTGGATAAGGAATTCAGTATGTTTCGAGGTCTGAGCGCATTTCCCCTGACCCCGCTGGCGCAGGGTGAGATTGATGAAAAAGCCTTTGTGGCGTTGCAGCAGGTTTGCAGGCCCGCGCAAGCGCAGCGCCGCCGGGCGGGGCTCGGTGCGGAATTGCCGGGTGGCGGCTTCGCCTTACCCGGCCTGTGAACTGTTTTGCAGGTCCGCGCAAGCGTAGCGCCGCCGGGCGGGGCTCGGTGCGAAATTGCCGGGTGGCGGCTTCGCCTTACCCGGCCTACGCACTGTTTTGTAGGCCCGCGCAAGCGTAGCGCCGCCGGGCGCAGCACGGTGCGGAATTGCCGGGTGGCGGCTTCGCCTTACCCGGCCTACGCACTGTTTTGTAGGCCCGCGCAAGCGTAGCGCCGCCGGGCGCAGCACGGTGCGGAATTGCCGGGTGGCGGCTTCGCCTTACCCGGCCTACGCACTGCTTTGCAGGCCCGCGCAAGTGCAGCGCCGCCGGGCGAAGCAAGGTGCGGAATTGCCGGGTGGCGGCTTCGCCTTACCCGGCCTACGCACTGCTTTGTAGGCCCGCTTAAGCGCAGCGCCGTCGGGCGGGACTCGGTGCGTAATTGCCGGGTGGCGGCTTCGCCTTACCCGGCCTGTGAACTGCTTTGTAGGCCCGCGCAAGCGCTGTCTTTTTTTATTTCGCCCCTTAATTAAGCACAATTTAATAAGCAGCTTCAGGCGGGTGCAGTCGCGGTAATTGAGCGCTGAAACATACTGTTTAAATGCTTTTTTCATTATTTTTTCGTATTGAATTTCTCGTTGTTCCTGCCATGTAAAAATAAAATTATTCAACTACCCTAAATACATTCGTTGTCTGAATGTTTCTTAACTTTTCCGCGTATTTCCATAGATTTCAAACGACTGGATTCGGCAGGGTATGTTATGAATAAAATTTATCGTCATGTATGGAGCCATGTCGCAGGCTGTTTCATTGCGGTCAGTGAGCTTTCTACGTCGCATACAGGCACTAAACGCCGCCGCTTAATCGCCACGGGCGCGGCTCCGGTACTACTTTTAAGCTTATCTGGCGTCGCCTCAGCAGACGATGTTAACTGGGCTTCGGTTTACCCCAGCTATTTATTCTCAACCGATCCTGCTTATAACTTCGATACCGTCATTAATACCGGCATAGCATTCAGCATCGATAATGCGGTTTTACCGAATCATTATGCGCCGGGCACCACCCTGAATATTCTCGGGCCGATTCCGGTGATGCCGGATGTCACTGCCGGTAACGGCGTCAGTGGGCGCACGGTGGCGGTGACCAGTGCCTTGCCCGGGGCCGTTGCGCCCGAAGGGGATCGCATCCTGACCATTTCGGCCACCGATTCGCAAGGTAATCAGACGCCTATTACGTCAGCCAATATCGGTGAGTTCACCTACTCGCCAAACCCGGCCAACCCGCAGCAGGATCAGGAGCTCAACGTTGAGGTTCCCGGGCTGGACGGCAGCTTCCAGGTCATCAGTATTTACGACTCCTCCACCTTTGTTTCTTCAGATGATACCCCGGTCGGCAACATGCAGTTGTCGGTGTATGACCCCAACTCCGTCCGGATCATGAATGGGTTTGGGATCGCTGAGGTGGGGAATGATGGCGGCACGGCGAACATTAACGTCGGGGCGGATACCAACGGTGCAACGCCCATTGCCGCCGCGGAAAACACTCTCGATCTCCTGACCAAAAACACCACTCTGGCCCGGGCGGATGCGGGAGGAACCGCCACCAGCGCGGTGAACTGGCTGTCTGATAACTATATTCATTTCCGCCCTGCGGCGGTGGTCAGCGCGCAGAGTCAGAGCGTGGGGGCGCAGAGTACCCAGTATAACTACACCCTGACCTTACCGAACTACACCGAATTGCCCGGCGGGCGGGTGATTCAGGTGGGTACCCGCGAATTTAACATTACCTCCTCCGATGATATCGCCGATGTAAACAACTACCTCACCGGACAGGGCGCCTATGCCGGGAGTCCGCAAGTTCAGTACTGGCTGACGGCCGGTGCTGAGGTGAATGGCGAAGTGATTGACTCCGCGGTGGAGGCGCAGACCGTCTATAACAGCATCATCACCGGCTTACTCAGCCAGGCGCAAAGCACCCAAATCAATCTCACCTATAACGTCTGGGAAGACAGGCTGGCGCACAACAACAACGCCACCCTCGGCACCGGCGATTTGCGGGTGATCTATGCCAACGGGGCAGGCGCAACCGGGACCGTCACCGCCGACGCGAGCCTCGCCGTGGATGGGGCCTCAGCGGTGATGGAGGCCTTCGACGGCGGGGCGATCGTCAACAACGGCACCATCAACGCCTGGCGCAGCAGCGGCAGCAGCCCCACCTCGGTGGCGATGCTGGCCAGCTACGGCACGGCGCTCAATACCGGGGTGATCAACGCCGGGTTATTCCTCGAGAAAGACGGCGTTAACCAGAATGTGAGCAACGCCGGTAGCGTGGGGATGGCCGGCTTAACGAACGCCACGCTCACCAACCAGGGTTACATCAATGTTGCGGTAACGGATAACGCCTCCCGTACCGCATGGGGGATGGCCGTTGGCGGCAACAGTACCCTCAGCAATACCGGCACTGTTACCCTGACGGGTAACAGCCGTAATCCCGATGGCCGGGCGGCCGGGTATGCGATTCTCAGCGACTCAATGGGCACCGTGACCAACGCCGGGCAGATTTACCTTGGCGCAACCCCCGTTATCTCAGGCGACACCCCGGAGGCGGTGGATCTGGTGGGCAGTGGGGCGTTAAGCGCCGGGATGTACACCACCGGCAAGGGCAACATGGAGAACACCGCCGAGGGCACCATCACGCTGCTCTCCGGCACCCGCAATGCGGCAGCGATGCTGATTGAAGGCGGCACCGAGGCGGCGACCAACAACGGCCAGCTGAACGTGCTGGGCACCCTGACGCCAACGTCGACCGGCGAAATTTCTGCCGCCGCCAACTACGGCATGTACGTCAAAGACAACGGCGGGGTGGTGACCAACAACGGCAATATTTTTGTCGACGGTGACAACAACATCGCCCTGAATATCCTGGCGCAAACCGCCAATGCGTCATTGAACTCCACCGCCAGCAGCGGGATTGTGGTGGGCAGCGCGGGAGATACCGGCGGCACTGACAACCAGCCTTACACCTACCGTAATTACGCCGTCTATGCCGAAGGGTTAAACAACAACGCGGCGCAGGTGACGCTCGACTCTGATATCAGTCTGTTATCCGCCGGGGCCATCGGCGTCCACGCCCGTGGCAATGCCACGATCGATATCGGGGCGGATGCCTCCCTGTCGTTCCAGAATTCCCAGCAAATCGGCTATTACGCCTGGGGCCAGGGCTCCAGCATCAATATCACCAACGCCACCATCACCGACAGCGCCCAGACCCAGTCCATTCTTTTCGTTGTCGATCATGGGGCGATCTTTAACGGCAATACCGGGACCGGCAGCAGCTACGATTTGAACGTCTCAGGCCAGGGTTCGACGGGGGTATTCGCCAACGGCGTGGACGATCTGAACAATGCCGATCCGGCGGATGATGTGGCCACCCAGTTAACGACCGGGGATGCCACCATTACCGTCTCCGGGGCGGGTGCCGTTGGGGTGAAAGTGACCGGCGGGGCCAATGGGGCCATCACCGACGGGGCCATCAACCTGACGGGGGATAACACGACCGCCGTGCTGGTGGACGGGCGCAACTACAACATCGACGCCACTATCGATCCCGAACCGCGGGAAACCCTCGTTACTTCCGATGCGGTCATCACCTCGGCGGCCGGGCAGACAGGGATTGTGGGGTACAACGTTGGCTACCTCGGCAACCTTACCCTGAATGCGGGTGCGGCTATCGATCTGCTGGGGAACAGCAGCACCGGTATCGTTCTGCATAACAACGGCCAGGCGACGGTGACCGCCCCGGTCAGCGTTGCCGGGACCAACAATATTGGCGTGGATATTCAGAATGCCGGGCTGCTGAATAACAGCGGGGCCATCAGCGTATCCGGGGCCGCAGGCAGCGGTAACATCGGCCTGCGGGTGCAGGGGGCGGGCGCAACGGTCAGCCAGCTCGGCACCGTCACCGCCAACGGCGGCCTGGCGGCGGTGCAGCTGGCGGGCAACGGCGCGACGCTTACCGTTAACGGCACCGGGAACCAGATCACCGCCAGCAACGGCGCGGACGGGGTGCGTATCGACAGCACCGGGGCCTCCTCCTTCAACGCCAGCAACACCACTATCGATGTGTCAGGAACCGGGGCGGGCATTAACAACAACGCCAGCTCCAGTAATATCAATCTGAATAACGTGACCATTAATTCCGGCGACGGCCCGGCTATCCGCACGGCGGTGACCTTTACGGCGGAAGGCACCGGCAACGTCCTGAACGTGGCGGGCAGCGGCAGCGGGTTTGCCTTTATGCAGGCGGACGGCTCGCAAACCTCCGGCGATCTGACCATCGGCACCGGCTACACCATCAACGGTAACGGCACCGACAGCACCGGGGTGCTGGCGCGGACCACCGGCAACGTGAACTCGGGCACCTCCATCACTATGGGCACGACCGCCGGGGCGGCCATTGAGGCGACCAGTGCCAGCAGCCTGAGCAACAGCGGGGTCATCACCACCAGCAGCGACACCGGCAGCACCATCCTGGCGCAGAACACCCCGGCATTCAGCAACAGCGGCAACATCACCTCCACCAGCACCACTAACGCCCAGTCGCTGATTGCCCTGAACGGCACGGCCGCCAGCCGCACCATCACCAATACCGGGCTTATCACCAGCCAAAGCGAAAATGCGACGGTCATTGATGCCTCGGGAACGGCCAGTAACACCCTCGTCAACACCGGCACGCTGCGTGCCGCCAGCGACACCGCACAGGTGGTGCTGACCGGCAGCGGCAACGACGTGATGAACATCAACGCCGGAACCACCCAGGGCGAGATCACCCTCGGCAGCGGCAGCGACCAGTTTGGCTTTACCGCAGGCGAGTTCGCGGGTGGGGTGACCTTTACCGGGGCCGACGGCAACGACAGCGCCACCTTTGGCGATGTGAGCCTGGCCCGCGTGAGCCATGTCCTGAGCGAAGGGGGCACCAACAGTCTTCTGACCTTTAACAATACCCACAGCAGCGCGGGTTCGGCGAATATCGGATCCCTGGCGGCGGACGATCTGGCAACGGGCACTAACATTGGCACCGGCTGGAGCACCCTGACCCTCGACGGCGATCCTGCTGATATCCGCGTGGTGAACGACCTGGCGCTCTCCGGGGCGGGGCAGATCAACGTCAACAACGGGGCGACGCTGCGCTCCGGGGATAACGCCGTCACCAGCGGCGAGGCAACCATTCGGCAGTACAACATTGCCACTGTGGGCGGCAATAGCCTGGTGTCGTTTGATGGCGCAGGGGTTCAGACCTACAGCGGCGTCATCTCCGGCGACGGCGGTATGGCGCGCATCGGCGGCGGCGACACTATCCTGCTGGGGGAAAACAGCTACACCGGCAATACGCTGATCGGTACGGATTCAGAGCTGGCGCTGGGTAACGGCGGCACCACCGGGAGTTTATCTACCACCACCAATATCACCGACAACGGGCTGTTAACCGTCAATCGTTCAGATGATGTGGCGTTAAACGGCGTTATCTCCGGCAGCGGGGCGTTCCGCCAGTTGGGCAGCGGTGTGACGCGCCTGGGCGGCAATAACAGCTATGCCGGAACCACCACCGTCGGGCAGGGTACGCTGCTGATCAACGGCGTGCAGACCGGTACCGGCTTGACGACGGTGCAGTCCGGCACCACCCTCGGCGGCTACGGCACCCTGGGCGGGGACGTGGTCTTTGAAACGGGCACCGTGCTGCGTCCGGGGGATGATGCCCGGGGCAATGGCACCGGTGAACTGACCATCAACGGCGACCTGACCCTGGCGAGCGATACCGACAGCCAGTTCCAGCTGGGAGAGGTCTACACGCCGGGCGGGGCGTTAAACGATCTGGTGACGGTGGCGGGCGATCTCACCCTCGACGGGGTGGTGAACGTGGCGCTCACCGCGGGGGGCAGCTTCCTGCCGGGGGTCTACCGTCTGTTTAACTACGGCGGAGCACTGATCAACAACACCATGGACATCGGCTCGTTACCGCCGAACGATGCCAATCAGTATGCCATTCAGACTAACATCGCGAATCAGGTTAACCTCGTGCTGGACTTTGTGGTGCCTTCTAACCAGCTTCAGTTCTGGGACGGCGATCTCAACGCCACCAACCACGGGGATGGTACCTCCGGCAACGGCGTGGTCGACGGCGGTTTTGGCTCCTGGAATGCCCTCATCGCGGGCACCAGTAACAACTGGACCCAGAGCAACGGGGTGGGCAACGCCCCCTGGTCCCAGCGCGCCTTTGCCGTCTTCCAGGGCGAGGCGGATACCGTCCTGGTCAGCAACGCCTTTGGCGATGTCATCACCAGCGGGATGCAGTTTACGACCGACGGCTATCTGCTGACGCCGGATCTGATCAACCAGGATTCCCAACTGCACATGGTGGCGACCGGTATTGCGGGCGTGGTGACGCCGGATAACAGCTACGACGCGGTAGGCGGAACCCACGGCGACAGCTACTTCGCGATTCGCGTCGGCGACGGCGCGGCCGGTGCGGATGTGAATACCACTATCAACGTAGACCTGGTGCAGGACAGCGATGCCGACGGGGCGATCCGCCTGCTGAAAACCGATCCGGGCCGCCTGATCCTTAACGGCGACAACCAGTACAGCGGCGGGACCGAAGTCTGGAACGGCACCTTACAGGTTTCTAAAGACACCAGCCTCGGCGATGCCGGGACCTTTGTGTTCCTCAAGAACGGCGCAACCTTCCAGACCGGGGCCGATTACACCACCGACCGCTTGTTTATCCTCGATGGCGTGGCGGGCGGCACCTTTGATGTTTACGGCAATACCTTCGCCTCCCAGGGGGGGATTGGCGGCGACGGCCCGCTGGCGGTGAAAGACAGCGCCGCCGGAACGGGCGATGGGGTGCTGGATCTCAACGTAGCCAATACCTATCAGGGTAATACCACCGTTACCGGGAAAAATGGCACCGGCACCCTGACCGTCAATGCTAACGCCGCCGGCGCGCTGGGCCGGGCCGACAGCACGGTGACCCTCATCGACGCGGCCCGTGTGAACATCAACAACGCCAGCGCGGCAGAGGCGCATCTCTTCAACGTCAACAACGCCACCCTGGCCTTTAACGATACGGCGACGGCGGACGGCAGCACCGTCAACCTGACCAGCGGTACGCTTGAACTGACCGACACCAGCAGCGGTGGCGCGGCAAGGTTTAACGTCGATGCCGCTTCCCTGATGCAGCTCTCCGGCAGCGCTGACGCCGGAACCAGCCTGACCACCAACAGCGGCACGGTGGCGTTTGCGGGCAATGCCCAGGCGGCGTCGGCCCGCATCAGTAACCTGGCGGGCGGCAACGTGACGCTGGCGGACGCCGCAGGCAATACCGCTGTCGGGTCCCTCTCCGGGGCCGGGAACGTCAGTCTGGGCGCGGCCACCCTGACCGAAGGTAATCTTGGCCTGAACGACACCATCAGCGGGATCATCAGCGGCAGCGGCGGCGGGCTGGTGAAAACCGGCGGCGGCACCCTGACCTTATCCGGCGATAACAGCTATACCGGCGCGACCGCCGTTCAGCAGGGGGTGTTGCTGGTTAACGGCGATCAGAGTGCGGCCACCGGGGCAGCGACGGTCGATGCCGGGGCGACCCTCGGCGGGGCGGGCACCCTGGGCGGCAGCGTCAGCGTGGCGGATGACGGCCATCTGACGCCGGGCGCGGCGCTCGACAGCGTGGGCGAGCTGACGATGGGCAGCCTGACGCTGGCGCAAAACGCCCAGCTTGATTTCCAGTTCGGCCAGTCCGGCACCCCGGGCGGGGCGCTGAACGATCTGCTGACGGTGAACGGCGATCTGAACCTCGACGGCAGGCTCAATATCACCCAGACCCCGGGCGGGAACTTTGACGTCGGCGTCTATCGCGTGATCGACTACAGCGGCACGCTCACCAACAACATCCTGGAGATCGGCACCGCGCCCGCGGCGGCAGACGATCTCTATGTTCAGACCTCAATCGACGGCCAGGTCAACCTGGTGAACCGCACCGGGTACACCATGCGCTTCTGGGACGGCTTTGGCGGCGCGGGCGGTTCCCTGAAAAATAACGATGTCATTGATGGCGGCAACGGCGTCTGGCAGAACAGCAACGGCAACGATAACTGGACCACCGATCGCACCAACCCGGAGGGGGCGTTTAACACCCCGTTCAGCGATGGCGCGTTCGCGGTGTTTGGCGGCGAGTCCGGCACCGTCACGGTGGATAACAGCCTGGGGGCGGTGACCATCAGCGGCGCGCAGTTTATGACCGACGGCTACGTCATTAACGACGGCGTCATCACCACCGATACTGCCGACACCGTTCTGCGCGTGGGGGATGGCACCGTGCGCGGGGCGGGGTATACCGCCACCTTCAACTCACAAATTGCCGGCAGCGGCGGGCTGAATAAAACCGATCTTGGCACCCTGGTGCTGAACGGCAGCAATACCTATCAGGGCGGCACCACTATCAGTGACGGGGTATTACAGGTCTCCGGCGATCCGAACCTCGGTGCCGCGGACACCGGCATCACCCTCAGCGGCGGTACGCTGCGCTACGGCGCCGCGTTCGATACCGCCCGCGCCGTAACGCTTGCCGGAGATGGCGGGGCGATCGACACCAACGGGAATGATGTCTCGCTGCTCACGGCGGTGGGCGGCAGCGGCAATCTGGCGAAACAGGGGGACGGCACCCTGACGCTTACGCAGGACAGCACTTTCCAGGGCGAAACCACCGTGCGTAACGGCACCCTGCAACTGGGGAATGGCGGCAACAGCGGCAGCGTGCTGGGGAACGTGGTTAACCTCGCCACCCTGGTGGTCAATCGCGCCAACACCCTGGATCTCAACGGTATCATCACCGGAACCGGTGATTTTATTCAGCGCGGTGAAGGCACCACCGTCCTGAACGGACTCAACCGATGGACGGGCTATACGCTGGTGGAAAACGGCACCCTGCTGGCCGGAGGCATCAACCGTTTCAGCAGCGGTTCCAGCCACATCGTCAGCAGTAACGGTACCCTCGATACTGGCGGGCATAACCAGACCGTGGCGGACCTGGTAAACCAGGGTACGGTGAACCTGCGCGGCGGTAACGTGGGCTCGACGCTAACGGTGCAGGGCGACTATGTGGGCCTCGACGGCACGCTGAAAATTGCCGCTCAGCAGAACAGCCCGGGCGTGGCGGACCATCTGGTGATCGACGGCGGAACCGCCAGCGGCACCACGCTGCTGGACATTGACGTCAGCCGGCTTGGGGAGCCAACCGAAGGGGACGGCATTCTGGTTGTTGATGCCATCAACGGCGGCGTCACCACGGCGCAAACCACCAAAGACGCCTTTACTCTCGGGGCCGACTATCTGACCGCCGGGGCCTGGGAGTACCAGCTGTTTGCGGGGGATCTCAACGGCGCGGGCGAAGACTGGTTCCTGCGTGCCGGCTATCGTCCGGACGTGCCGGGCTTCGACACTTTACCTTCCATCATCCGTCAGGCGGATCTGTTTGTGCTGGGCACCCTGCACCTGCGCCAGGGGGATGAACGCCCTTACCGGGCGGACAACCCTGCGGATCAGGAGGGGCGTTTCTGGGCGCGCTACCTGACCAAAACCGTCGACCAGAAACTGGATGATGCCACAGGCAGCACCAGCCACAGCCAGTACAACGGCATGCAGATGGGGCTGGATCTGTGGCAGGACGATAAGTGGCGTGCCGGGATGTACACCACCTTTATGGATATCGACAGCGCCATCGACGGCAATACCGGCATGAGCGGCGGGGCGGCGTATAACTCCACCTTCTCCACCTACCTTGGCGGCTATGCCACCTGGACCGACACCGACGGCTTCTACGTCGATAACGTGCTGCAGTATGGCTACCACTCGGTCGATCTGAAAAACATGACCGACCATGAAACCTACCACCCGGACGGCAACTCGGTGACCGCCTCCGTGGAGGTGGGTAAACCCTGGTACTTCGGCGATACCGGCTGGGCATTTGAGCCTCAGGCCCAGCTGATCTGGCAGTGGAGCGACTTCGACGACGTCACCCTCAACGATGCCGCGAAAACCCGGGTCAGCGTCAACGCCGACAGCGCGGTGATTGGCCGTCTGGGGGCGCGTCTCACCGCCGAGTACGACACCAACCACGGCATAGTGAAGCCCTACGTGCGGGTGAACTACTGGCAGGAGCTGACCGACGGCCAGGATGAGGTGACTTACCGCAATACCGCCAACAGTCACGGCAAAACCACCCTGAAGGCCAACCAGCAGTTCGCCGCCACCGAGGCGGCAGTGGGGGCCACCTGGATGGTGACCGATGACGTTCAGGCCTACACCGAAGTGGGCAAAACCTGGGACAACAGCGGTAAGACCAGCCTGGATGCCGATATTTCGGCGTCGCTGGGGATGAAGATCCGTTTCTGAGTGGTATTGCAGAAGCGAAACGCTGGTCTACGCTCAAATGAGTGCAGACCAGCCGTTTCGTGGGCAGTCTGAAATATAACGATAATTGCGCGTTTCGGGTGGTGGAAATGAACAGGATCCTGCTCGTCTTTTTAACGTGTTTTCTCTCCGGTCTGGCTTTTATGACACAGGCAGCAGAACCCCGCCAGGCACCTACTGAGCAGGAGCGCGCCCGCACTCTCTATATCTTCCATCAACCCATCGTCATGCTGCAGGCGAAGTTTGGCCTGACCACCCCCGAAGAACGTGTCTTACGTATCCGCAATACGCTGCGCAACTTTACCCAGGAGGACGTGCGGGAGCCGCTCAGAATCGTGCCGGTGACCCGCTACAACCAGCAGGGAAGGCTGATCGTCATGAACGGCAAACCGGTGATGCTGCTGGCTCAGGCGGATCTGGACGAAGGGGATGATTTAACCCTGGATCAGGCCGCCCAGCGGGTGCTGGCCCGCATGGAAGCCCAGCGTATGGCCCTGCGCGATCAGTATGATTCCGGCTGGCTGGCGCTCTCCACGGTGAAAGCGGCGGCGGGATTGCTGGTCTTTATGCTCTTCTGTTACGGGGCATACCGCTCGTGGCGCTGGGTGCGGCGTTTTTATGGTCGGCGGATCCTCGAAAACCGCAGCCTGATCCCGCACCGCTGGCGGCGCTTTATTGGCGCCATCGAAACGCGCCTCTATGCCCTGATGATGATCTTACTGGCTATCGTGGCGTTCTATGCCTGGCTGAGCTGGGTCTTCAGCCTTTTCCCCTGGACGCGGGTCTGGGGGACCTCTCTCGGCGACTGGTCGATCCGCGCCCTGCGGCAGATCGCCCTGTCGATTGTCTCGGCTCTGCCGGGGCTGTTGATCGTAATGCTCATTTTTCTTATCACCGCGTTTATCCTCAAGCTGCTGAAAATGGTGCTGAATCAGGTGGAGGCGGGGCGCCTGCAGCTGCCGGGGATCCACCCGGAGACCGTCGGCGCCACCCGCAAGCTGATCTCGGTGGTGGTGTGGCTGTTTGCCCTCTCTGCGGCGTATCCTTTCCTGCCCGGGGCCAACTCGCTGGCGTTTAAGGGGATCAGCGTCTTCTTCGGCTTAATGCTCACCCTCGGGTCGGCGGGGGTGATGAACCACGCCATGAGCGGGCTGGTGCTGATCTACTCCCGGGCGCTGCGCAAAGGGGATGTGATTCGGGTGGCGGATAACGAGGGGCAGGTCAGCGAGATCGGCATGCTTGCCACCAAGATTATCACCCGGGAAAACTACGTGGTGACGGTACCCAACGCGGTAGTGGTGAGCGGCAAAATCACCAATCTCAGCGTCCAGAACCCGGACGGCGGGGTGAACCTGACCGTGGGCGTCACCATCGGGTACGACACCCCCTGGCGGCAGGTTCACGCCATGCTGGAGCTGGCCGCCAAGCGGGCGCAGGGCGTCGATCTCACGCACCCGCCGCTGGTACGCCAGCTGAGCCTGATGGACTGGTACATCGCCTACGAGTTACAGGTCCGGCTCCTGCCGGGGCAGTCGCTGGCGGCGGCCCGCAACGAACTGCACAGCAATATTCAGGACGTGTTCAACGAGTTCAACGTGCAGATCATGTCGCCGAACTTCGTGATGCAGCCTGAGGGGGCGGTGATGGTGGCGAAAGAGAACTGGTACCCGGCGCCGGCGTCGGCTCCCGCCGGGGATAAAGGATGAAGCGGCTTTTGCTGCTGACTGCACTCTGTTGCGGGCAAGCCACGTCGGCTGGCCTGATCGATCCTGAAGATGGCATGCTGGATATGAGCCATAACCTGCAGGATAAGCCTTACGGATTTCTGCCGATCCCGGTGGTGATCACCGAGCCCGCCATCGGCTATGGCGGCGGTCTGTTTGGCCTGTTTTTGCACGGGAAAGGCACCCAGGCTAACGGGCGATTTATCCCCCCGGCGATGACGGCATTCGGCGGAGGTGGCACCGAAAACGGCACCTGGTTTGTCGGCGGCGGCCACCGACGGACCTGGCAGGAGGACCATATCCGCTATCTCGTTGCCGGGGGCTATGCCGATATCAATCTGGATATCTATTCCGGGGATGTCGCTGGCTTTAGCCGCAATAAAGCCATCAACACCGAAACCCAGGGCTACGGCGGCCTGCACAAGCTGCTGTTCCGCGTCGGAGATTCGCCGGTCTTTGTCGGGGCATCCCAGTCGTGGTTCAGGGCGGATATCTCCGCCAAAAACAATCCGCTTATCGATCGCCTGTGGCAGCGGGTGCTGGGGGATGACAGTACCTCCTCGTCGCTCGGCCTGGTGGCAGAGTATGACACCACCGATAACTTCTTCTGGCCGGGACAAGGGGTCGCGCTCAGCGGTGAGTACCAGTTTTACGGCCATTTTCTGGGGGGGGATTACCGCTACGATCTGCTGACCCTGGACGGCAAGGTTTTCCTGCCGCTGAACCCCACCTGGACGCTGTCCCTCGCCGGGAACTACCAGATGCTCTCGCAGGAGGATCAACACCTGCCGCCGATGGCCCGGCCCTATATCAAGCTGCGGGGGATCTCCAGCTACCGCTATCAGGGCGAGGATGTCAGCACCGTGCAGGCTCAGCTGGGCTGGCAGGTGACGCCGCGCTGGGTTGTGCAGGGCTTTGTCGGGGCCGGTAGCGCCGAAGATAGCGCCAGCGATCTCTACACTAGCGCAGAAGTGGCCTGGGGCACCGGGTTTCGCTATCTGATCGCCCGGGAGTACGGGTTGCATACCGGAGTGGATGTGGCCTTCAGCGATCACGAGCAGGCGGTCTATTTCAACGTGGGCTCCGGCCTGTAAATGAGGATGGATATGCGATGGACTAAGGTGATGGTGCCGTTCCTGCTGGTCTCAGGCGCCGCCTCGGCGGCTGACACGGACGCGCGGACGTTTCCCATCTGGGGCGATGAGGCAAGGGCGCGGGGATACGCCATTCCGCTGCCGTTTGGCGTTAATCTCAGCTATATGAATATGCGGCAGAACATCGATGTCGACAGCATTGGCTTTTCCGGACTGGCGCTGGGTAATCATCCCATCCCAACCGATATGTTCAATATTGATGCCGGGCATACGCGGGAGCAGAGCAAAACCGAAAACCTGCGTCTGGATATGTGGGTGTTTCCGTTTCTGAATATTTATGGCCTGGTGGGGCACACCCGCGGCTCGTCGGTATCCAACGTCTCGGTGGACGCCGATCCCGCGCGCTATACCGGCGTAGACCGGATTATCGCCTCGTCCGTGCATCAGCTCTATCAGAGCGGTGAGCTGCAGGATATCGACTTTATTCTCGACTTCAAGGGTACCACCTGGGGCACCGGGATCACCCTGGCCGGCGGCTATCAAAACTGGTTTGCGCTGGTGGATACCAACTACACCCGCACCGATTTTGACATTCTGGACGGCAAGATCTCAGCGCTGACCGTCTCGCCCCGGGTGGGCTATCGCTTCAGCTTCCAGGGGCCCGCGGGACAGTCGCACCTTGGCGTATGGATAGGAACGATGTACCAGGACGTGCAGCAGGAGTTTCGCGGCAGCCTGTCCGATCTGCATATGCCCGCCGCACTGCAACCCCTGATCAACTCGGTGAACCAGAACGACGACGGCCGGTTTGACGTGAAGCAGAAGCTGACCTCGCCGTGGAATATGCTGATTGGCACCCAGTTTGAAATGACCCCGCACTTTAACGTGCTGACGGAATTCGGTTTCAATGAGCGCAACAGCTTCTTCGTGGCGGGGGAATACCGTTTCTGATGAAACCCGGACGCCTGACGCTGATTTTATCCCTGACGCTGACGGCATGGTCATCGGAGGCGGCGATGCTGGACCAAAAATCAATGGATGCCTTTCTGGCGAAACTGGGGGCCGATAACCAGTACGATCCGCTGAAGGGGATCAACTGGAGCGTGCTGCCCGGCCCGTTTTACACCCCGGAGCTCAGGCTGGGGCTGGGTATGGCGGTGGCGGGTATCTACCGGGTCGACCCCAATGATGCCACCACCCAGAACTCGTCGCTCTCCTTTACCGGGTTCGTCAGCGCCAGCGGCGCGCTGGGGCTGGGCTTAAGCAGCTACACCTTTTTTACCGACGACCGCTGGCGCCTGTTTGTCGACGGCTCGTTGAACCGGGTACCCACTAGCTTCTGGGGGATTGGCTACGATGCCGCCCAGGGGGACGAACAGGATTACACCAGCAACGCCTTCCGGATCCATCCGGTGGTGATGCGCGAGGTGGCAGAAGATCTCTATGTCGGTGTCGGCTGGGATTTTTCCACGCTGCAGGCGGATATCGATCATTCTTATCCGGGGGATGTGTTTACCCGCTACCACGCGCAGACGTCGCCGCTTGCCTCGGGAGCTACGGTCAGCCTGAACTATGACTCACGTGACGTTGTCACACGCCCCCAGCGTGGGCAGCTGTTGAAGGTGGAGTACAGCTGGTTTGATCCGTCGGCAGGGTCGGATACCCATTTCACCGCCACCGAGGTGCAATACGATTATTTCCATCTGCTGAACGAAAAGAGCGTGCTGGCGTTCGATCTCTGGGGGCGTTTTACGCGGGGCAATGTGCCCTGGGACAGGCTCTCGATGGCCGGGGACGACCGTCGCATGCGCGGTTACTACCAGGGGCGCTATCGTGACAAAGACGTGGTGAGCGGGCAGGTGGAGTACCGGCGCAAGCTGAACTGGCGGCACGGGTATGTGCTCTGGCTGGGGGCGGGGGCGCTGGGGAGCGATATCGACGCTCTCGGCGATCATCCGCTGTTGCCTACCGCCGGGGTGGGATACCGGTTTGAAGTCAAACCGGCGATGAACGTCCGGCTGGATCTGGGGTTTGGCAAAGAGAGCGCGGGGTTCTATTTTCAGGTTGCGGAGGCGTTCTGAATGGGTAAGTGGTTTTTGCTGTTATGGATAGTGGCGGGAGCCGCCTGGGCCGACGGGACGCTGCTGCCCCTTAAGCAGGCGCGAAAGGCGTACCCCGTGGTGAGCCAGCTTTCTCCTCCGGAATCGCTGCGCCCCTGCTGCGCGTTTGGCTACGATCTGCACGTCCGGGCGGTGGGGGTGCCCATTCCCTTTTACCAGATTGGCAACGTTCTGACGCTGGATACGCTGGGCCGCCATCACTATAACGACAGCGCGCTGGGGGCCGTGAAAAACATTGTCGGCTTGAGCGAGGAGAAAAACGGCCTGATCTACACTCGTCGCGGCGGGTTTATCGATATCGCCCACGTCCGCGACACGGCGGACAATACGCTCTACCTCTTCTCCCGCATCCTGCCCGAACTGGGGCGCGACGGGCGTCTTTTCTATAGCGAAGAGCTGGGCGTGCGCCGGGTGCAGCTCCGGGCCTTTACGCCGCCCTCCGCCATGCCCCAGCGTTACACTCTGGCGGCCTGGCTGGCCGGGCGCCTGGCATTTGAGCTGGCCCAATGGCACGAGATCGCCCAATGGTATGGATTTCAGTCAGTTTCAGGCTTTTCTGAAGAAATCTCTGCGTTTTCCCCGGAAGATCTCTACTCCAATTTGTTAGGGGCCCGTCTGGCCATCGAGGTCATTTTGCAGGGGAAAGCCGACTCGGTGGAACGCTATAACGCCGCCATGGACAGCGCGCTGCGTCATGCGCTGCTGCGGCTCGGGGTCGCTACCGAAACGGAAACCGAAAGAAAGTTTCGCGAGCTGGACGGCGACTGGTGGAACAGCAAGCGCCGGGTACCGGATAGATTTCTGGTGCTGAAACGCAACTACAGTCTCGACTCTGACCGGCTACCCACGCCGGTGGCGTATGAAAAAACGGCGCCTTACAGGCTCACCATGCCCGCTGTGGTGGTGGGGTATCAGCTCTCCCGTCTCGGGGAGCTACAGATTTACCCGGGCGCAGATATGCAGTCTCTGCCTGTGCCAAAAGCATTTTATGGCCCGTCGCAGTTTCAGCGGCTGGCCGACCGGGCGCGAGAGGCGGATAAAACCCAGCTCGAACGATTCCAGAAATAATAACGTAACCTGGCAGGTGGCGAATGAGAAAACTTACACTGATTGGACTTGGTCTGATGTTATCCCCGGTAACCCATGCAAGTGGGCTCTACTTTTATGAAATAGGTACCGAAGATACGGCCCTCGCCGGTGCGGGGCAGGCGGCGCGCGCCCAGGATGCGTCCACCATTGTGACCAACCCGGCCGGGATGACCCGTCTGCCGGACCATATGTTTACCGGCGGCGCGCAGATGATGGACGGGAAAATTCCCTATACCCTGGACAACGAGTCCGGGCGAAAAAGCCCCGGCGACATCATGAGCGTGTTTCCCAATGCCAGCGGGTTTTACAGCCAAAAAATTAATGATGACCTGTATGCCGGGATCGGCTTGTACGGCAACTACGGCCTGGCCACCGACTACGGTGAGTGGGCGGGGGACAGGCTTCTCAAGAAGAGCGCAATGGTCGCCCTGACCTTAAGCCCCTCGCTGGCGTATAAGCTGAACGACCGGGTGTCGGTTGGCGGCTCGGTTAACGTTAACTACGGTCTTCTTTCCCTCACCCGAAACGTTGATGGCGATGATGAAACCGAAAAAGATCACGACTGGGCCATGAGCTACCGCCTGGGATTACTGATGGAACTCACCGACCAGACCCGGGCGGGGATCACCTGGACCAGTAAAACTGAATATGACTTTGATATTGACGGCAAGGCTCGCTTCCCGAACCTGCCGAACGTTGAATACGATCTGCCGATATCGGCCCAGGTCAGGGCGCCGCAGCAGATTATGTTAAGCCTGGTGCATGATATTAATCAGAGATGGTCGGTAATGGGCGATCTGGGCTGGCAGGACTGGAGCCAGTTCGGCAGCCCGCAAATTACGGTGGTAGGACAGGATCTCGACAAGAAAAACCGCCTCAAGGACTCCTGGCACACGGCGCTGGGGGTGCAGTATCGCCCGACAGAGCAGTGGCGTATCAATGCGGGGGTCGCGTTTGACAGCACTATTTACGAATCGCAAAACGACGCGGCCCTGTCCCTGCCGACCGGGGATGAGTGGCGTTTCGCCACCGGGGCGCAGTACCAAATCACCCCGCAGAGCAATATCGGTTTTGCGGTTTCATACCTGCATATGCAGTCTTCCCGGGTACAGTCTCCGGCAATCCTGAAAGGCAGCTATGACGATCCGTACCTGTGGTTTGCCAGCCTGAACTACAGCTATCAGTTTTAAGGTCCGGGCCACTTCCTGATGGAGGTGGCTGTTTTCAGGGCGGGTGGGGGTGGTGGATCAGAATGCCTGATCGATGATGGCCGATTTCACTCTGTGCATCGCGAGCATATTTTTTGCACGCATATTCAGCTTCTCCTGAATCTTGATCCGGTAGGTGCTGGTGGTTTTCTGCGACAGGCTCAGGCGCTTGGCAATTTTATGATTTTCCAGATGAGCCAGCTTGAGCACATCGTACTCCCGCCGCGTAAAGTGATGCTGCCGGAAGTGAGGGAAAAAGCTGATCAGATGCTGCAGCGGTTGCAGGGTAAAGCGCAACGATGAATAAATGATGTTATCTATTTTGATATAGCAGTCCGGTTCAATCTCGTTCAGTAAAACAATATAGCGGGATTTTTCTTGCCTGATCTGCTTAATAACCTTATTGCGAAGGTTGTCGTGTGCGATTGCGATGATGACATCCCGGAACGCACTTACCTCAATCAACTGTTCGAGGTCTGTTTCGTCGCTAATAAATAATGCATTAATCCTTGAGCAATGAATGCCTGAACAAAGATAATAATTATCACTTAAAATAACAGTATGCATATTAATATCGGAATATCGAGAGTAAGGGAATTGAAGAGGCTAGGGTATAGAGGAAGCTATGCCCTGTAAAATTAAAAAGGGCACAGGAATTTAAATACTGAATTTAACGTTTTTGAATTGCACTGTTATTACTGGGCATTTTCAGTGCACGCTTTAGTTCACCGACGCCTGAAAATGCGCAATTAATTTACTCAGCATGGGGTGAGTGGCGAGCGAGTGGTGGTAATGGAGATAACACTCATACGTCATATCCAGCTCCGGCGGAACATCCAGCACTTTTATTGGCAACAGCGGCTGAATATTTTTTGCAATTAACGTTGGTAACAAAATAATAAGATCGCTGTTGGCGCATAGCATCACCAGATTAAGCGTGCTGCTGGCGACAAAGGCAACGTTACGCGTTTGAAACAGCGCATTAAAACGGTTGGTTTGTTCAACATTATCGCTAATCAGATGCATGCCTCTGGACCAGACAGCATGCTGATGCTCCGTCCAGTGGGAGAGGGAAAATGTCTCACCGATCACGGGGTGATCGTGTCGCACGATGGCTGAGATACGGCTGCTGAAAAATTTTAGCTGGATGATGGAGTTATTGACCGGCAGCCGGGTACCGATATCAATATCCACCTCTTTATTACGTATCCGGGCGATTCTGGCCTCGTCGTTATCGATCGCGGTGCAAAAGTTGATGCGGGGTAACGCGTCGTCGCTGGCGATTAATGCGGTCGAGAGCAGCAGTTCAAGGAGAGAATAGCAGCTGACGGTAAAGATGTTTTTCTCCGTCACGGAGAGAAGACTGTCTAAATCCAGATCGCTGACGATTTTTTGATATTTTTGACTCAGCTCTTCTGCCAGACTACCCGGCACCATCCCTGTTCTGGAACGAAAAAAGAGGGCCGAACCGGTGATTTTGCGTGCTTTATTGAGGGTGTAGCTGACGGCGCCGGGAGAGACACCCAACAGTTTCGCCGTCTGTATGACGCTGCCGCAGGAGCAGAGGGTGTGAATGGTCTTTAAGGTTTTGATATCAAACTTGTATTCCACTGGCCTTGCTCCCTGTTTTCAGATGAATTTCAGCATAAACCTGACCGGTTTAATTTGCAGTATCTTTTGCCAGATGGCCGCCAAATCGACGATCCCGGCCATGCCAAGCAGCACCAGAATAATGAGCAGGGTTGCCACGGTGATAACGAACATAAAGCGAACCATATTTTTGTGCATCTTCTGCTGCTGAGAAACCCGGCGATCCTCTTTTTCATACTCAACGAGGGTGGTGATGGCCTGTCCCTGAACGTAATAGGCCCCCTGGTTTTCGGTTAAATCGCCGCTAATGACCAGCGACTCCATCAGCAGTTTTATTTTTCGTCTGAACGCTTCATTTTTAATGTGCTTATACCACAGCGTGCCATAGAGCAGGGCGATCACCTCATCCAGACTAAAGCCGGACGAGGTGCGCGAGGGGCGCTGATTAACATAGCTGGCGACCAGCAGCCTGAGGAGATTAAACCGGTCGCGGCTGATGGTCTCCGTATCCGACTTTGCGCCAGACACGACTCTGCCTTTCAGGCGGGCAAACTGTGTTTTGAGCGTAATAACCTTCAACGTACGATCGAGTGCAAACAGGAATATGCTTTTATAGGTCTGGGCGTAATTTTTTTTGTAATGGACGATCTCGGCGTCCATCTCAGGAATATCGACAAGTTTTTTTACACTATCGCCACTCTGATACAGCGAGGATAATGATAAAGCGGCATCCTGCGCGTTATCGCCCCCTTGTACATCCTTCAGAATATAGCGATTATTTTCTGCATCTTTTAAGAAAACGGAAAAATAGTCGTGAGGTTTCCCCTTGTCGGCGCTATTATTTTGTAACAAAGGTAAATATTTACGCCATAAAAACAGTTCCAGCCTGTTAATATCGATTATGCTCATTGGTTAATGCCTGATGATGTCAATGTCCTGAAGGCGACAGGATACCTTATTTCGTACATCACATCTAACCCTGAATTAAAAACCAATAAACCCACTCATTCCCTGAGCCAGAAATACGACGCTTTCCTGTTCAAACTCTCCTTTTGGTTTAGCATCTGTCTTTTTATCATCAGCCATATTCTTCTTCAGACTGCTGTGCGTCGAGGTTATTTCTGTGTCGCTGGCCGGAACAGCCTGACGGGTATCGGGCGTGTTCGCCTGCGCGACATTCAACGACATTAAAGCGACGGCAATAATAATCATTTTAGAAAACATTGCTTTTTCCTTCTGCGTTGTTGCCCGTTTCCGGTATTGAGGTTGAGTCTGATATGCCGTTGCAGCGATAAAAAAGCAGTATCTTAGTCTAAAAACTAGTCTATTTTTTGCGACCCTGCACGTTCAGCTGAACGTTTTTTCTTCCCGTCTCAGGCAGTTATCCAGGTGCATCCTGAACAGCGCCCGGGATATTTACAAAAAGATATTTATAACAACGACAACCAGTTATAAGCGAAGCGGTTAAGCAGTAAACAGCCATTGTCATTTGATGACTTGATTACACTCCTCGCCGCGACTACTGTATATAAAAACAGTATTCGAGGAACGAATCATGGAGTTTTACCAACTTTCAGCGCTGCGCGAGGTAATTGCGCTCCCCCTTTTCAGCGATGTGGTGCAGTGCGGCTTTCCCAGTCCGGCCCAGGACTACGTTGAACAGCGTATCGACCTGAATAAATTGCTGATTCAACACCCCAGCTCGACCTATTTCGTCAAGGCGGCGGGGGATTCGATGATTGATGCCGGTATTGGCGACGGCGATCTGCTGATTGTCGACAGCGCCCGAACGGCACAGCACGGGGATATTGTTATCGCCGCGGTGGAAGGGGAGTTTACGGTAAAACGCCTCCAGCTCAGACCCCGGGTGCAGCTTAACCCAATGAACAGCGCCTATTCCCCGATTCTGGTGGGCAGTGAGGACTCGCTCGATATCTTTGGGGTGGTGACCTACATCGTTAAGTCGGCGGATTAACCAAATTCTGACGCAAGCACGCCCAGGAAAAGGTAACCTGTCGGCAATAACACGATGAAGAGGTAAAAACATGACCACCCCGTTATTCCGCCAGGCAACCCCTGCTGACGTCGATCGTTGCTATGAGATTGAGATCGCCTCTTATGAAGGGGATGAAGCGGCAACGCATGAAAAGATTGCCACCCGTATTCATCGCTACCCGCAAGGCTTCCTCTGCATGGAACTGGATGGCAAGGTCATTGGCTTTATTAATGCGGGCTGCGCATGGGATGTGGTGATGTCCGACGAAGCGTTTAAGGAGCTGGTGGGGCACGATCCCGCTGCGCCAAATGCGGTGATCATGTCCGTGGTGGTCGACCCGGCTTACCAGGGTAAGGGCTATTCGTCGCTGCTGATGCGTAAATTCGTGTCGCAGATGAAAGCGATGAATAAAAAGACCCTTCACCTGATGTGCAAGGATCGCCACGTCGATCTGTACGCCCACTTTGGCTACCAGTACATCAGACCGTCCGCCTCCGATCACGGCGGAATGGCCTGGCATGAAATGATGATGACCCTCTGATTTAAACCGCCCCACGCCCGGGGCGGTTTAATAAGCCGATTGCGGTGCGTTAAATTGCAGACGTAACGAGAAGCTGAACAACTCAGGATAGAATGCTCTTGTGCAGGGGGAGAACGTGAACCGTTTAAGCAGCTAACAGGTACATTATTCATGAGTAGACGACTTAACAGAGATCACAGAACCAAAGTCAGAAATATTCCCCGGCGCATAAAAGCCCTTAATCGTTGGGCTGGTACTTTTCATAGCCCTGAACGTAGTAGTTTTCCAGAATAAGAGCATTACTGGAATTTCAAAATCCCAGTAAATATAAATCTCGTTCAGGGAAAATACAGCACGCTTAAAACCAAAGCAGCTTGTGCACAAGCTTTAATTAATGCTTGTTCAAACCTCATAATGGCTACTGCCCGTATGGATTACAGCCCTCGAATTACCGCTGTGATATGTCTTCCGGATATGTTTACAAGCGAGATCTGTCTTTATCGTTCCGAAGAATATTATCAAGGCTTTAGTCAGGTGACTTAAACGATTTTCATTCATTTGATTAAGAATGAATCACTTATAAAAAGGGATGCTACTTCTGTCTGACGTCCGCCTCTGGCACAGAGCGGACTCATTGCTGAGTTCAGATACTGGACATCAATTTTAACAGGCGTTTACCAGGACATTTTACTGAGTATGCAAAAAACGTCTGGTACTAAAGAATGATATTAGTATGAAAAGCACGCTTTTGCGTGTTTTTTTATTTCATGAGTTGGTAAAAGGTAAAGGTGCCTGCTAACTTTTTGAGTGGCGCACAGGTGTTATTTTAAAAACGGTAGTCCCTGGCTGAATAATGGTAAATACGAAAAAAGCATGACATTTTATATTTATCTGCGCTCTTTTTTTAAGTGTTAAATTTTCGTCATCCTGTAGTCATAAATTAATGAAAAGCTCACGTTATAACAGAGATAAAGGGTTAACTATGTTCAGAGTTTCCTGCTCTTCGTGCGTTATTAAACCCTTGCGTTCAGGACGATACTTATTAATGGTGAGCATGTTATTCCCGACATGGGTATACGCCCAGGTGTCTGCCTACGACGAACTTATTATTCAGGCGCGGGATGGCGACCGCCAGCCTTTATTGCAATACCTTGCCGACCGGGAAAAGCAGACACAGTTAACGGCGGGGGAGATTGCTGACTGGCTTCAGGTCTCCTCGTGGGCCAATAATGACGCTGAGACGCTGGCGGTATGGGAGCGTTATCGCCAACGCATGGCCATCCCTGCCAGGGGGCAAATCGCTGCCGCCCGCGCGCTGCGGAACCAAAAGCAGTGGAATGCCTCGCTGGCCGTCTGGGAAAGCGTTCTGCAAGATGAGCCCGGCAACAGCGACGCCCGCACCGGCTGGATAATGACGCTTGCCGATGCCCACCGCAACGAGCAGGCCGTCACCGAAGCCCGGCGCTGGGCAGATGAGGAGCCGGGGCCAGAGAGAGAGGCACTGCTGGCTTATGTCTATCATGCCCAGGGGAAAAACTGGGATTCAGTCATGGCGGCCAGCCAGGTCGATACCGATGCAGACCATAACAAAAACGTGGTGCCCACGCTGTTGGCTGCCATGTCGGCCAACCGTATTGCCGGCCCCGCGCTGACCCTTTCAGAGCGCTATCCGCAGCCTGATGCCATGACACGTCAACTTGAACTGGATGCGGCGGCGCAAACCGTCCGCGCGGCGTTCACGCCCACCCGTAATGAAGATGAACGCTTTCTGGTGGCAGATAAAGCGCTGGCGCGCTATGACGCACTGATTGCCACCTGGAAACCCCTTCCCGAGGCGCAGGCTGATGTGCGACGCGCCAGAATTGACCGGCTGGGGGCCCTGGTTATCCGTAAACGCATGGATGAAGCGATCGCCGAATTTGAATCGCTCGAGGCGAACGGAACGCCTGTTCCTGACTACGCCAGAAGATGGGTCGCCTCTGCCTATCTTGCGCAGAAGCAGCCGGACAAAGCCGAGTCGCTGCTTGAAAGCATCTATTTTCCGCGTGGCTCGACCCTGGCATCGCAGCCGCTGACCATGGACGATCAACAGGAGCTGCTGTATGCCCGCCTCGATAACAACCATTTCGAGGAAGCGAAGCAGCAACTGGATATCTACAGTAAAGAAAGCCCTTACCTGCGATATTTCTATGGTTCTCCCACGCCGCAGCCCAATGATAACTGGCTGCTGGCCAGAACCTTACAAACCGAATATCTGGTGGCCACCAATAACTTGCCTGCCGCCGAGACGCATGCGGAGCGGCTGGCGCGTACAGGATCGGGTAACCAGGCCCTGCGTATTGCCTATGCGTCAGTGCTGCTGGCGAGAGGATTACCGCGTGCCGCAGAGCGCGAACTTAAGCTTGCCGAAGTCATTGAGCCCAGCAACCTGGCGCTGGAAAGGCAACAGGCATGGACGGCCATGGAGCTACAGGAGTGGCGGCAGGCCGACGAGCTGACGCAGGATGTGGTCTCCCGCAGCCCGGATGACGCCGCCACGTTGCAGCTTGAACGACTGATGGCGATACATAACAAGGCTGAACTGCGGATAGCCGGATCTCAGGGGATCGCATCCGACAGTCCGGTCAGTGGCAAAAACGATTTTACCCTCAACACTGCGCTTTATAGCCCACCGATTAACCAAAACTGGCGGCTGTTTACCGGCTACAACTTTGCCCGTGGCGATTTTGAGGAAGGGAAGGGAATAAGCCGGGACCTGCTGGCGGGCGCGGAATGGACGTCCAGGAATAGCTGGGCCGAAATGGAGATCTCCGGGCGCAACGATGCCAGCGATCAGAAAATCGGCGGACGCCTCTCTGGCTGGTACGACTTCAGCGACAACTGGCGGGTCGGGGGCTCGGCGGAGCGGTTAACCCGTAACACGCCGCTGCGCGCCCTGCGCAATGGGGTGAACGCCAACGGTGGCGATCTGTGGTTACGCTGGTATCAGAACGAACGACGTGAATATCAGCTTTCGCTTTTCGGCACCCATTTCACCGACGGCAACGATCGGCTGGAATACGGCATTGGCGGTAAAGAACGTCTCTGGACGTCGCCACGCTTTACGCTGGACTTTATCCCGGGCATCAGCGGCAGCCACAACAGCAAAGAAAACGTGCCTTATTACAACCCCAAACGTGATGTTTCGGCGGTGGCAGGGCTGCGCGCCGAACAGGTGCTGTACCGCCATTACGACACGGTCTGGAAGCAGCAGTTTGAGGCGGGCGCGGGCGGTTACTGGCAAAAAGGGTACAGCGCCGGGGCCATCAACCAGTTAGGTTACGGGCAACGTATTCAATGGAATAACGTAGTGGATGCCGGGGTGAAACTGACCTGGGATAAGCGTCCTTACGACGGGAAGCGGGAGCGCAATATTGCCCTCGCATTTGATCTGAATGTCAGGTTTTAAGGGCGCTTCATGATGAAACGATGGCTTCTTGCCGCGAGGATAATCGTCGGGTGGATGATGATGAGCATGTGCGCCCTGGCCGCGGCACCGCGTTATCTGCCTCCTGCCGAGCGGCCGGCGCTGTATGCGGACCAGCGCTGGCCCACAAACAGCTTTCTTGTGCTGGCCTGGCATGACGTGGAGGACGGTGCCGCCGATCAGCGCTATCTGTCCGTGCGCACCAGCGCCCTGAACGACCAGTTTGCCTGGTTGAATGATAACGGCTACCACCCGATTAGCGTGCAGCAGGTGCTGGATGCCCATGCCGGAAAAATCACCTTGCCTGAAAAGGCGGTGCTTCTGACCTTTGATGATGGATACAGTAGCTTCTCGACGCGGGTTCTGCCGCTGCTTCGGTTGTTCAGATGGCCTGCTCTGTGGGCGCCTGTCGGCAGTTGGGTGGATGCACCGGAACATTCTCTGGTGGATTTTGGCGGACTAAAAACCCCGCGGGAAAAATTTGCCACCTGGAAGATGGTCCGCGAGGCCAGCGAGTCGGGGTGGGTGGAGGTGGGGGCGCACACCTGGGCATCCCATTACGGCCATCAGGCCAATCCGCAAGGCAGTAAGGAGCCCGCGGCCGCTAACCGTCTCTACGATAAAACCCGCGGGCAGTACGAAACGGATGCGCAGTTTGAACAGCGTATGGGTGCCGACCTGGCGCGCATTTCGGACAAAATCAAAGAGGTCACCGGGAAAGCACCGCGCGCCTGGGTCTGGCCCTACGGTGCGGCGAGCGGGACAACGCTGAAGCTCGCGCATCAGCAGGGCTACCAGATGGCGTTCACCCTGAATCAGGGGCTGGCCAATGCCGCCAGTCTGGAAGACATTCCCCGGGTGCTGATCTCCAACAACCCTTCGCTGCGTAGCTTCGCCAGCCAGATAGCTCAGGTCAGGGAACCTGAAAACATGCGGGTAATGCATATCGATCTCGACTATGTGTACGACAAAAATCAGGCTCAACAGCGTAAAAATATCGATGTGCTGATCCAGCGTGTTTTCGACATGAAGATAACCCACGTCTTCTTACAGGCTTATGCCGATCCGAAAGGGGACGGCAACGTGAATGCGCTCTATTTCCGCAGTCGCTGGCTCCCTATGCGGGCGGATCTGTTTAACTTCGTTTCCTGGCAGTTGCAGACCCGTGCCGGGGTGAAGGTTTACGCCTGGATGCCGGTACTGGCGTTTGGGTTAGATCCCTCGGTGCCGCGCGTGGCGGCGTGGTCGCCAGACAACGGACGCATTGCGCCCGATAACCGCCATTATTTGCGCTTATCACCCTGGAGCGCGGTTGCCCGGCAGAGGATCAACGACATCTACGAGGATCTGGCGCGCCATGCCAACTTCAACGGCATTCTGTTCCATGATGACGCTTTTTTGACCGACTTTGAGGATGCCTCTCCGGATGCGCTCAAGGCCTATCGTGCAGCAGGCTTCCCGGACAACGTCGCGCAGATCCGCGCCAACCCGCAACTGCTGGCGCGCTGGACGCGCTTTAAAAGTCGCGCCCTGATTGATTTTACCCGACAGCTCACGCAAACCGTGCGTGCCGTGCGCGGCCCGCAGATCAAAACCGCCCGCAACATCTACGCCATGCCGGTACTGGATCCGCAGAGCGAAACCTGGTTTGCGCAGAACCTGAATGATTTTCTCGGCACCTACGACTGGACGGCCCCGATGGCGATGCCGCTGATGGAAAATGTCCCGGTTAACGAGGCCAATGCCTGGCTGGACAGGCTCGTCGGGCAGGTAGCCCGTTACCCTGGCGCGCTGGATAAAACGGTTTTTGAACTTCAGGCACGCGACTGGCGTAAGGGGGAGGGGCAGGACGCTATTAGCGGTGAAATGCTTAACGGGTGGATGCGGCAGCTCAAGCTGAGCGGTGCCGGAAACTATGGCTACTACCCGGACGATTTCATTAACGATCAACCCCGGATGGCAGAGATCCGTTCTGCTTTTTCCTCTTACTGGTATCCGCAAAAATGACCGATCGCCTCATCGCCTTCCTGATCCTTTGCCTGATGTTCAGTTTTCCGCTCGGCGTGGCGGTGATTTTTACCGGTGAAGTGATCCTTAATTTCGTCTTTTTCTGGCCGCTGTTTATGTCGGCCCTCTGGATAAGCGGCGGGCTTTACTTCTGGTTTCACCGCGAGCGCCACTGGCCATGGGGGCGGGACACACCGCCTCCGGTACTCGAAGGCAATCCGTTGATTTCCATTCTGGTGCCGTGCTTTAACGAAGGGCTGAATGCCCGTGAGACGATCGAAGCGGCGCTGGCGCAACGTTATGAAAACATAGAAGTGATTGCTATCAATGACGGTTCTATAGACAACACCGCGGCCGTGCTGGAAAAGCTGGCGAGTGAATATACCCGGCTACGGGTGATTCATCTGGCGGAAAATCAGGGCAAAGCGGTCGCCCTGCAGGCGGGTGCCGCGGCGGCGCGCAGTGACTTTCTGGTGTGCATTGATGGCGATGCGCTGCTGGACAGGGATGCGGCGGTGTATATGGTCGCACCGCTATTGAATTACCCTCGCGTGGGGGCCGTGACCGGTAATCCGCGTATCCGTACGCGTTCAACACTGATTGGGCGCGTCCAGGTAGGGGAATTTTCATCCATCATCGGCCTCATCAAGCGTACCCAGCGCGTTTATGGTCAGGTCTTTACCGTTTCCGGAGTCATTGCCGCTTTTCGCCGTCGCGCCCTGGCAGAGGTGGGGTACTGGAGCCCGGATATGATCACGGAAGACATTGATATCAGCTGGAAGTTACAATTGCGCCACTGGTCAATTTTCTTCGAACCCCGGGCGCTGTGCTGGATTTTGATGCCCGAGACGCTGAAAGGGCTCTGGAAGCAGCGTCTGCGCTGGGCGCAGGGGGGCGCGGAGGTGTTTATTGTCAATATGCGCCGCCTGTGGGGCTGGGAGTACCGGCGCATGTGGCCTCTGTTTCTTGAGTTTTGCATGTCAACCGCATGGGCCTTTGCCTATGCCGTCAGCATCCTGTTGTTTCTCATCGGGCAGCTTATTCCGATGCCCGACTCTTTATATGTTCAGCACCTTTTCCCACCGGCTTTTACTGGCCTGATGCTGGGCGTGGTCTGTCTGTTGCAGTTCGCGGTCAGTCTGTTTATTGAAAGACGCTACGAGAAAGGTATTGCGGCATCACTGTTCTGGGTTATCTGGTTTCCGGTGGTGTACTGGATGTTGAGCCTGTTCACAACGCTTGTGGCTTTCCCGAAAGTCATGCTGCGCCGCAAACGCAGCAGAGCTCGTTGGGTAAGCCCCGATCGCGGTATTGGGAGATTAAAACCATGATCCAACCTTTAATTTTTACTGAACAACAGCTGTTTCCACGCATGCTGGATGCCCTGTTAACGATCGTTGCCTGGCTGGGGTTTAGCTGGCTGATTTACAGTGGCCTGATAACCGCGATTGAACATGATCCTTTTATAGGGACCAGGCCGTTCTACACCACGCTCAGTACGCTGAGTAGCTACCTGCTGGTGGCCTGTCTTATAAGTCTGGCGCTGATTGCCTGGGCAAAATACAACCAGCTGCGCTTTCGTATTGAACGTCGCAGGCGTCGGCCTGAACTTGAATGCCATGAAGTGGCGGCAAGTTTTAATATCACCCCCGAACTGGCGCTGATGATGAGTCAGGCCCAGGTCTTTACGCTCGCGCATTATGATACGGGCGCCATTGACCGCGTGTGGATGGTGAAAATCCTCGCCGGGGCGCAGAGCGACTAAGCCATGATGTTTGTTATGTTCTCATCAACGACGTGAGGGCATCGTTATGGCGAAGCAGAAAGGCGACGCGATCGCCTTTTTTTGATGGCCTTATGACATTAGCTCAAATCGTGCAGTGCCTTATCCAGCGGCGGCGTTAAAAGGATGTCCTTAAACACGACATCCAGGCCAGCCCGCTCCGGGGTGCAACACATTGTACCGATCCTGACCGGCCCCGGCGGAAAATAGCTCAGGCGTAGTAAAGGCCACGTCTGTCCCTCTGTTGAATACTGCAGTCTCAGGCTGTCTCCTTTACGCGTGAGCCTCAGCCAGAACGCCCGCGCATCGCCGGGAAAGATCCCCGTAGCCCAGTCGGAATGGCCGAGGGTCAGCACGCTGCCAATGGCGGGCGCGCCGTCGTTATATTCAATTCCCGCTTTTAACCAGTGCCGATCATCACCTGTCATCATCAGCCCGGCCTGATCGTAGAGGGTGGTAAAGTCTGCGCAGATCTTGAGCTGGAAAGTAAAATCTCCCTCCACCTCAGTGGCAAAAACATGACCGGAAAAGCGTTCAAACCCGTACCAGGTTTTGCGCCAGAAATCCGTTTTATCATCGGTGGTGACATGAAGCGTGCCGTTCTGGCACTGCCACTTTGCAGGCTCATTTATCCAGGTGAACGCGTTAAGCATAACGACTCCAGAATGGGTTATGGCTGACCGCAACGGATGCGGCCCAGAATACAATCACGATCAGTGTAACCTGTTAGCGGGATGCCGCCTGATAACAGGCTTCCATTTCATCAAGTGCGGCCTGGTTTTCTAACCCCCACTGGTACATTTGCTCTATGGGCTCGGCAAAGGTTCTGCCGAGTGGCGTCAGTCGGTAGTCGACTTTGGGTGGGATCACGTCGTAGACATGACGGGTAATCAACCCCCGCTGTTCCAGCTCTTTCAGCGTCTGGAAGAGCATTTTCTTCGAAATCCCCTGCAGGCTGCGCTGTAGCTCACCGGTGCGTGCGCGTTCATCCGGCCAGTGATACAGCGCGTGCAGCACCATTGTGCTCCATTTCACTGAAAAGAGGTCCATCAGGCGGCGCGGCGGCGAGTCCGCATAGAAAAAAAGTTTACCCTCAACCCAGGCTGGCACTGTTCTCACCTCTGCTTATGGTCACCAAATGGTAACTACTATCAATATGCGATCCTGTTGATTATAGTCTGCCCCCTTGAGTTAGCCCGAACCAGCCTATTTTTGAGGTGAGATGAAGATCAATGCATTAGTCGCCCATGACGCGACACAACCCCTGACGTCAGGCCAGGTTTCGCTGCGCCCGTTACAAAAACAGGATGTCAAAATTGAGATCCTCTACTGCGGCGTGTGCCACTCCGATCTCCATATGGCGCGTAACGAATGGGCGGTAAGTCACTATCCGCTGGTGCCAGGGCACGAAATCGTCGGGCGAGTCATGGAGACGGGCGACGAGGCCACCCATTTTAAACCCGGTGATATCGTTGGTGTCGGGGTGATGGTCGACTCCTGTCGCGAGTGCCATTTCTGCAAGAGCCATGAAGAACAGTACTGTGAAGCAGGCTTTACCGCGACCTACAATGGCACAGATAAATATACCGGTGAAAGAACCCGGGGCGGCTATGCGCAGACCGTGATTGTCGATCAACATTTCGTTGTGTCTGTACCGCATAACCTGCCCCTTGCCGGGGTTGCACCGCTGCTGTGTGCGGGCGTGACGGTCTGGTCGCCGCTGCGCCACTTTAACGTTAGTGCGGGGGATCGCGTCGGTGTGGTGGGCCTGGGAGGGTTAGGCCATATGGCGGTGAAGCTGGCCAGTGCGATGGGGGCAGAGGTGACGCTGTTTACAACCTCCCCGGAGAAGGGGGAAGATGCCCGTCGTCTGGGGGCAAAACGGGTCGTGGTCTCGCGTGATGCTGCGCAAATGGCCGCCTGCCACACCTCGCTGGATGTCATCATTGACTGCGTGGCGGCACCGCACGACCTGAACCCTTATCTGGCCGCGCTGAAAACCAATGGCCGCCTGGTGCTGGTCGGTATTCCGGACCAGCCACACGATGCGCCGGAGATTACGCCCATGGTGTTCCGGCGTTTAAGCATCAGCGGTTCGTCGATTGGCAGCATCCAGGAAACCCAGGAGATGCTGAACTTCTGCGGCGAGCATAATATTACCGCCGATATTGAAACGATCGGTGGCGAGGATATTGAGGCTGCCTTTGCCCGTATGCTTAAGGGCGACGTAAAGTATCGCTTTGTCATTGATATGCAGGCCACGCCCTGGTAGTGGCGCGACAGGCTGTTCCGGGCGGCCATTTCTGGCCGCCTGGCATAATTTTGCGTTATTGAGCGGGGAGACGTACATGGAGAATTCGGTACCGGAAATCACGATCGGCAAGGCGCAGTTTGCGCATTTTGCTGCCCTGCGCGCCATTGAGCTGGCGGCATTTGAGACGCTACGTGGAGCCGGGGCGGTGACAGGTCAGGCTGTGGCAAATAGCCTGCAGGCGTTTTGTGACTTCAGCCGCGACGGTTTGCTGCTTGCCGCCTTTACTGCAGATTCCACCCCCGTAGGATTTGTTGCCGGTACATTCGAAAACAGATGGCTGCACATAGCCGAAATGGATGTGCATCCGGACTGGCAGGGCAAGGGGATCGGCAGAGTGTTAATGCTGGCTGTGCTTGCTTCCGGACGGCAGCGCGGCCTGGCGGGCGCCACATTAACCACAGATAAGTTGGCCGCCTTTAATGCAAAATTTTACGCCTCGCTGGGTTTTGAAATCGTCGAAGGCGGATCCTGTCCGCCTCACCTGATAAGCCAGAGAGAAGAGGAAATTGAACAGGGTTTCGATCCGGCGCGACGGGTAGGGATGCGGCTGGACTTTTGAGGTTGCCAGGGTAACTGGAGTAAATGATTACCCCTAAAAACAAAAAATCATGAAAAACATCGGGTTCTGCGTTCAATGAGCTGAAAATTCAGCTTTTCTTCTGCCTGAAATGGGTCACTCACTGCTCTTGATTCCGGGAAATATATTCCTCTAATCCCTTAACCAGCGCATCGAAAACGAATTTGCAGCACCGACTATTGCGCAGGTCTTCGTGCATGACGAGCCATGTATCAAGATACAAAGAAAAGAAATCAGGAAGTAACCGCTGTAGTGGGATATATCCACTGGCAAGGGGTACCTGGCATATACCAATGCCAGCACCGGCGCGAATCAGGTTCAACTGTGCCACGTCGCTGTCGGTGCGCATGGAAAAGCAATCGCGGTTTAGCTGAGGATATTGTGTCAATGCCTTACGGATGAAAGGCGTATGCTGATCAAAGCCAATCAGGGCATGCTTCAGCAGATCTTCGGTACTTTCAGGAGAGCCATGTCTTGCGATATATGAAGCAGATGCGTGGAGACCGAGTTCAATGCTGCCAACGCGACGCGCAATAAGCTGTTCCTGTGTTGGCGTCGTCATACGTACAGCAATATCTGCTTCCCTGTGTAGTAAATCCTGTACCCGGTTAGACAGAACTAATTCTATCGTTATCTGCGGGTTAGACTCCCTGAGCCGGGCAATGAGAGGGGGGAGTATCTCAGTTCCGATGACGTCGCTTGCGCAGACTCGTACAACACCACGAACAGACGCACTGTTAATACTAAAGTTGGTTGCGGTTCGCTCCAGCGTATTAGCCGTGCTCTCCATCGTTTCTGCATGCACCTTCAGTGCCAGCGCAGTGTCAGTCGCCAGCAAGCCTGTTTGCGAACGCGTGAACAATACCTGGCCAAGGGCAGACTCCAGCGCGGCGATGTGCCGCCCTGCTGTGGGTTGCGTAATCGCAAGCCTGCGCGCTGCACCGGACAGGGACCCTTCTCTCAGTACGGCCAGAAATGTTCGGTACCACTCCCATGGAATAGAGGTATTCATACAAATTTGTATATCTGCTCAATCAGGATATGCAATTCCATTTAGCTCTGCCTGACGTACGCTGTCAATCACAATTCAGCAACGAGGCAAACAATATGGATACCAGAGGAAAGGTTTTAATACTTGGAGCAACGGGCGGTATTGGGGGGGAAACTGCCCGACGACTCGTTCAGGAAAAATGGGACGTACATGCATTAACACGAGGATCTCCTGGACGTGAACGAAAGGGTGAAATCCAGTGGACAGAGGGCGATGCTCTCGACAGAGAGCAAGTCGTCGCTGCAGCGACAGACTGTAGCGTGATCGTTCACGCCGTCAATCCGCCCGGTTACCGAAACTGGCAGAAGCTTGTATTGCCTATGCTGCGTAATACCATCAGCGCAGCAGAACGAAATGGAGCCTTGATAGTTCTCCCTGGTACTGTTTACAACTATGGACCTGATGCCTTTCCGCGATTAAGCGAAGATGCTCAGCAGAACCCGGTCACAAGGAAAGGGGCGATCAGGGTACAAATGGAGAAAGAACTTGAGGCCTATACACAGCGTGGCGGACGGGTATTGATCGTCCGCGCGGGGGATTTTTTCGGTCCACTCGCGGGTAACAACTGGTTTTCTCAGGGGTTGATTAAGCCCGGTAAGCTGCCAGATGTCATTACCAGTCCTGGTCTGCCTGGAACAGGTCATCAGTGGGCCTATTTACCTGATATAGCGAAAACTATTGCTGCATTACTTGCACGGCGTGAGGAGCTCGAACCTTTTGCGCGCTTCCATATGCAAGGTCATTGGGATCCTGATGGCAGCGAAATGGCCAGAACTATTCAACGTGTCGCCGCACGCTATGGCGGCGTTGCCAAAATAAAACCATTTCCCTGGTGGTTTATGTCTTTGGCAGCGCCTTTCAACGCAACCTTCCGCGAACTTCTGGAGATGCGGTATTTATGGCGCCAGCCGGTCCGTCTGGACAATGCGAAACTTATTAACTTTTTAGGTGCGGAGCCCCATACTCCTCTTGATCACGCTGTCCAGATGACATTACAGGGACTAGGTTGCATTGGTGCCCTGAACAGGTTTGTATAAAGAGAGTGGGGGGCCATTATGATAAGAGCCATGCGGGATACTGATGCATCTGCATTAGCCAGGCTGTTTCTCAGCGAACGACAGCAAACCTTCCATTGGGTAGATCCATCGCTGTTTTTGCTGAATGACTTTTTCGAACAGACACGCGGTGAACGGGTTTGGGTCGCGGAGGATGCGGGCTCTCTTTGCGGCTTTATCGCAATCTGGGCTCAGGAGAGTTTTATCCATCACCTCTACGTTTCGCGTGAGTTTCGCGGACAGGGTTTTGGACGTGCTTTGCTGGAAAAGGGACTGGCAGATTTAGATAAGCCAGCGTCTCTTAAGGTATCCAGTCTTAACACTCCAGCACTGGCTTTTTATCGTCGTCTGGGATGGATAGATGCGGATGATTCAGGCCACTGTGATATCACCGGACCCTGGCAGCGTCTGGTTTTTTCAGGGTAGGAATTAGCCTTCCGCGCGGGTTGGCATTACTTTACAAATTGCCCCTTGCCCGAAGACGCGTCGCTCACTATTCTCATTGCCCATGACTATCCTGACAGGTTCGACTCAACATAAAAACAGGCAACTGAGAGCCGTCGCGCTTCTTTTCGTGGCCTGCGTTGTCATGCTGATCTGTCTGACCCAGCGGGCCAGCATCCTGCACCACATGCAGGTCAAAGCCGCCACGCTCTCGTTGACCGCTGAAAGCAGCCCGCAGGAACTGACGTCGCCAGGGTTGTCGCCCTGTGAGCTCAGCGCCCACTCTCTGCTGGCTGCCCAACCCCTTCATTTCGATAACCTTCTGCTGTTACCCGCTCTGCTGGTTCTCGTTTTAGCGGTGCTGATAAAAATCAGCGTTCTGCCGAGGCCGGTTATTCTGTTTCGTCCTCCGCTCCTTCGAATACACCTTAAGAACTGCGTTTTCCGTGAATGACTGAACGGGCTGTCCCTGTTTAGTTAATTTTTCATGGAGAAAAACGATGAATACGCTTTTCAGGAGCCTGTGGTTCCTGTTATTCAGCCTGTCTGCCGCTTATGCGGCGGTACCGGGCTGGCCGATGCAGCCTGACAATTCCCCTGCTCAGGTGCATGTCTTGCACGATGCCCCAGCGAACGGGAAAGTGCGCCTGCTGCTGGACGTCACCCCAGATGAAGGGTGGAAAACCTACTGGCGAACCCCCGGCGATGGCGGTTTTCGGCCGGTGATCGACTGGGTTTCCCCGGCCCGTACGCAGTGGCACTGGCCGCGGCCCGTGCGCTTTACGTCCGCCGGATTCAGTTCGGTAGGCTACGAACGCCGCGTGGTGTTTCCGCTGGAAATCACCACCGACGAGGTGCAGCGATTGCGCGGCAAACTGACGCTGTCGCTGTGCAGCAATCTCTGCGTGGTTAAAACCTTCCCGCTGGATATCAACCTGGCTTCCGGTCCGTCGACAGGCTTTGCCGCGGCCTGGGATGACGCCATGCGCGCGGTTCCTGCAACAAGCGGTGCGATAATGCTGAAATCTGTCGCCACCGACGCAGATACCCTGACGGTTAAACTCACCTCACCGGAGGGCTGGTCCCGGCCCGAACTGTTCACGGATAACCCGGCCGGGGCGAACCTTGCCCCGCCGCAGATAGCGATTGACGGCGACACCCTGACGGCACGCTTTAGCGTCAGCGACGATCAAGGTCAACCGCTGGAGGCCTCCCGTTTACGGCAGGTCGCGCTGCTGGTCAGCGACGGCGCCCAAAGCCAGCAGCTCACCGTGGATATCAAGGCTTCCACACATCTGTGGCAGATCCTGGCCGTGGCGCTGGCAGGGGGGCTGATCCTCAACCTGATGCCCTGCGTGCTGCCCGTTCTTGGCATAAAACTCGCGTCGCTGATGACGCTGGCAGAGAGCACCCGCCGTCAGACGCGGCTGCGTTTTCTGGCAACGGCGGCCGGGATCCTGTTCTCGTTTATGGTGCTGGCGGCGGTCGTGACCGGGCTGCGGTTGTCCGGCGCCTGGATTGGCTGGGGCTTTCAGTTCCAGAATCCCTGGTTCATCGGCGCCATGGTGCTGGTGACGTGGATTTTCTGCTTCAGCCTGGCGGGCCTGATGGAAATCCGTCTGCCTTCCACGCTCACCACAAGGCTGGCGACCGCGGGCGGTAACGGTATCGGCGGGAGCTTTTTCGAAGGCGCGTTTGCGACCCTGCTTGCCACGCCCTGTACGGCACCGTTCCTCGGCACCGCCGTAACCTTCGCCCTGGCGGCCCCCGTCCATCAGCTGTGGCTCATCTTTT
This sequence comes from Leclercia adecarboxylata, assembly GCF_023639785.1. NCBI lineage: Bacteria > Pseudomonadati > Pseudomonadota > Gammaproteobacteria > Enterobacterales > Enterobacteriaceae > Leclercia > Leclercia adecarboxylata. The sequence goes on along the minus strand of NZ_CP098325.1, from coordinate 2,468,665 downwards.
TTGTGCTGGGTATCGGGATGAGCCTGCCCTGGCTGGCCATCAGCATGGTGCCAGGCGTCGCGCGCTGGCTGCCGAAGCCCGGCCCATGGATGGGTAAACTGCGTCTGGTGCTGGTGCTCCTGATGCTCGGCTCCTGTATCTGGCTGATGTCGCTGCTGGTGAAGGAGTGGGGCGCACGCTATGTGCTGATCGGCGGCGGCCTGATGGTGGCGTTTTTCCTTTACCGCTGCGCGAAGGCCATGCCGAATCACCGGGAAAATCTGCGCAGCCTGGCGTTTGGCGTGCTGTTTGGCGCCGGGCTGTATGCCTTTCTGGCGCCGCAGCCTCAGGGGAAGGCCGCATCCCCCCTGAACTGGCAGCCACTGAGCGAAGCCGCGCTCAGCGAGGCGCTGGATGCCAGAAAACGCGTGCTGGTGGATATCACCGCTGACTGGTGTCTGAACTGCCGGGTGAACGAAGTTATGGTGCTTCACCGTCCTGAAGTGGTGGCGGCGTTAAACCGCGACGACGTGGTTCTGCTGCAGGGCAACTGGAGCCAGCCCTCCGCTGAAATCGAACAGTTCCTGAGGCGCTACGGCGCCAGCGGCATTCCGTTTAACGCCATTTTTGGTCCTTCCCTTCCGCAGGGTTATGTTTTGCCCTCCCTGCTGAGCAAAGACGCATTGCTGACCGCCCTGGCACAGGCCGGTGCGGTTACCCCATCTGATTTTACTGAGGAAAAATAATGAACAAGATCCTGTCCCTGTTGACGTTGACCTTCAGCGCCACCGCTTTAGCACAGCCCGCTGATTTACCCGAACCCATTAAACAGATCCAGAAGCAGGGCATTGAAATTGTTAAGCCGTTCAGCGCACCCGGCGGTGTGGAAGGGTGGCTGGGGAAATATCAGGACATGGGCGTTACGCTCTATCTCACCCCGGACAAAAAGCATGTGATTTCAGGCTATATGTATGATGCCGGGGGCAATAACCTCAGCGAGAAAGTGATCAATGATGAGATCTATATTCCCGCCGGGCGCGAAATGTGGAAGCGGCTCACCGCCGCGCCGGGGATCGCAGAAGGTAGCGCGGACGCTAAGTGTCAGGTAGTTGTCTTTTCCGATCCCTTCTGCCCGTACTGCAATAAGTTCTGGCATCAGGCCCAACCTTATATCAAGGATAAAAGCATCAGCACCAAAACCCTGCTGGTGGGCGTGATCCGCCCGGACAGCGCCCAGTATGCGGCGGCGATCCTCTCCGCCAGCGATCCGGCTAAAGTGTGGCATGACCTTGAGAGCAGCGACGGGAAAACAAAACCGGCGCTGAAAGGCAATACGCCGCCTGCGGTGTTTAAGCAGATTCAGCAGAACCAGCAATTTATGGAGCAGCTCGGGGCCACCGGCACGCCAGCCATTTATTACCTGAATAAAGATCGCGCCCTGCAGCAGATCGTCGGCTTGCCTGATGCTAAGCAGATGGCCGATCTGGTGGCCTGCAAATAACCGTCTCCGGTTAATAACGTGCCCGTAAAAGGGCGCGTTAAATCAAATGTATATCCGCATAAGTTTTATGGCGTTACGTTTTCCATTATGTCCTACGCGTTTTCCTCTTCTTTGTATCTTTTTTATATGTCAACTTTGATTAATATCATTTAACGCTGAAGTATCAGTTAGTAATTCCTTCGAAAGAAGGTGAAACATACTCTCGTAGATAAATCATCCATATAACTCTCTATACAGGAAAGCAAATGAAACGTCCAAACTGGTTTCAGGTATCTGCAGAAGGATCAAAAGCACTGGGAGCGCTGCATCACTTTGCCACAACAGGAACAAATCTTCCGGAAGAGCTAATACATTTGGTTTTTTTGAGAGTATCTCAGATTAATGGCTGTGCGCATTGTATTGATATTCACACCCGCGATCTGATGAAGTGTGGTATGTCGGTAGAGAAAATAGTACTGATCCCAGTATGGGATGAGGCTACTTATCTATTCTCGAATCTGGAGCAAGCGGCGCTGGCATGGGCAGAAGAAGTTACCCGAGTGAGTGAAACACATGCTTCGGACGAAGCCTATTCTGCTGCGCTTTCAGTATTTGGTGAAAAAGACCTGGTTGATTTAACCATCGTAATTGCAACCATGAATGCACTTAATCGTATGGGCATCAGCTTTCGGATGAAGCCGCTAGCCAGGGCGTAAGTTGTCATTCGTTTTCCTCTCGCAATGGCTATTAATATATCCCTGATAAAAAACCGCCTGAATGAAGGCGGTTTCTTTATTTTTAACAGCAGGTCATGAAATATTCTGTTGTTAACATTCTTTTAAGTCCCTAAATATCATCTTGCGTGAAAGTTAAAAACAGACGCCAACAACAAGTGTTGTTGGCGGACAGGGATTAATGTAATTCAGCACGATCCAGGCCGTAAGCACTATCCATAGAGCCCGGCACCATCTGGGACAGAATCTGCAGACGATTCCAGGCGTTGATCACAGCGATGGTAAACGTTAACTCTGATACTTCTACTTCAGAGAAGTGTTCACGCAACTCACCATAAAGCGCTTCGCTCACACCATTCTCACCAATGCGGGTCAAAGCTTCAGTCAGTGCCAGCGCAGCTTTCTCCTTAGCGCTGAACAATGGTGATTCGCGCCAAATTGCAACGTGATAAAGACGTAATTCACGCTCTCCATGCATTTTCGCTTCTTTTACATGCATATCCAGACAAAACGCGCAGTGATTCAATTGCGACGCACGGATATCCACCAAGTGCTTAAGTTTTTTATCCAGGGAGATTTTTCCTAATGCCATAGACGCATCGGCAAGTGTTTTAGCCAGTGCTGGGATGGTTTTGAAATGATTCACTCGTGACGACATAATGTAATCCTCTTTTAAAATAAACGATTGATAGCTTGCATTGCATGGGGTAATGCTGTTGCACGAGTGATGGGATCATGCGTTCCGTCCACCCGGATAAACTGCACGTCTGTGATGCCGATATATTCAAGTGCTACGCGAATATATGGCGTGAACTGGTCATCCGCTACAAATGGGCCGTGGGCAAATATGCTGCCGCTGGCGACCACGCAGTACACCTTTTTGCCGCTGACAAGCCCCACTTTTTTACCCTCTGGCGTAAAGGCGAACGTTCGTCCGGCGCGGGTAATATGATCGAACCAGGCTTTCAGTACAGAAGGCAGGCCGAGGTTCCACATCGGGGAGGAGATAACCAGCGTGTCACAATCAAGAAGCTGATCGACCAGTTGTTCCGAAGTCTGAATAGCGGTGAGCTGAGCTTCACTGCGCAGATCCGGTGGGGTAAAAAAACCACCAATGGTAAATGCATCAAGATGCGGTAGCGGCCGTTGAGCCAGGTCCAGCACTGATTCTTCAATTCCGGCATGATGCGCACGTAATTTTTCTACCAGGCGTTCAGACGCCGCGCGGGATGCCGATCCTGATAAATCCGGACTGACTTTAATGTGAAGCAGTTTCATCATTCTTTTCCTCAGGTGAGATCGCGATAAAAGTGCAGGCCGAGGGCGGTATATCCGACACGCTGATAAAATGCCTGGGCTCCCGAATTACTCATGGCGGTATCAAGAACCATCTGACCACAACCGTATTCACGTGCGATCACCGCTAAGTGATTCAGCAGGGTTGCACCCATCCCCTGACCGCGAGCCTCGCTCACTGTTACCAGATCGTCGACGTAACAGAATTGCCCGTGAATAAAATTTTCGAGCAGTCGATAACCGGCCAGCGCCATTGGTTTGCCATCCTGCTCCAGTCCTGCAAGCCGATAGCCTTGCGCCTGCTGGCGCTGTACCTGAGCGATAAATTGTTTCTCATTCGTCAGTTTGCTGCGTAGTTCCCGCATCAGCGCAAAGCAACGAGCAAGGTCAGTGGCGGTGTCGTAATGTTCAATCTTCATGACGCCTCATAGTGAGTGACTTGGTTAATAGCCATATCTTAATCTTGTATGTCTGATTAAAAAGGGCCATTATTCGCCTTAATTGGTAGGACATATAAAGGTGCATTTCATGGGGTACAAAGAGATTTATGCCCGCTATCGCCAGCAAATTCAGAACGGCCTTTTGAAACCGGGGGCGCGCGTTCCCTCGATTCGTTCGCTAGCGAGCGAGTTGCAGGTAGCGCGAAAAACGGTGGAAACCGCGTATGAAATTCTTACTGGAGAAGGCTATTTCGTGAGTCTGGGAGCGAAGGGGACCTATATAAATCCGGAACTCAGGCTGACTTCAACGGTCAGCGCAGATAACGCTGTATCGTCTCGTTCACCTCATATACAGGTTACTGAAAGGAAGGGTGATCTGCGGCTTGGAATCCCTGCTCTGGATGAATTCCCCCATAAAAAATGGCTACTTATATCAGGAAAAGCGGCGCGAAGTCTTCGTCCGGAAGAAATGCTCATGCCCCCGGTAATGGGTTTTCAACCGCTACGTGAGGCCCTTTCAAGTTATCTCAATATTTCAAGAGGATTGAATTGCCGACCGGAGCAAATCTTTGTTACCAGCGGCTATCGGGCCAATTTACGGTTAATTCTGTCGGTACTTGCGCAGCCTGACGATAAAGTGTTGTTTGAAGATCCTGGCTACTTTTATGGTCAGCAATTATTGAAGCGAATGGCATCCAATCTGCACTATATACCTGTTGATCGGCAGGGGATGGATGTTGATTATCTTCAGCGCTATCACAACGATGCACGCTTCGCCATCGTTACACCCACTCATCAAAGTCCGCTCGCAGTGAGCCTTTCATTACCACGTAAGCATCAGCTGCTGGCCTGGGCACAGCAAAACAGTAGCTGGATAATCGAAGACGATTACGACGGAGAGTTTCATTACACACGAAAAGTCATCCCGGCGTTGAAAAGCCTCGATATGCATGACCGGGTGATTTATACCGGTACGTTTAGTAAAACGATAATGCCAGCTATGCGTATCGGCTATATGGTAATGCCACAGGAGACGGTAGCCCGTTTCAGTGAGCTGGGCGACATCCTTGAGACGGGTCTGCCATTACTGCCGCAAAAAATCCTTGCGCAATTCCTTAGCGAAGGGCACTTCTACCGGCATATAAAAAAAATGCGCTTACTCTATCAGCAGCGGCGTCGCATGATGCTTGAGGCAATTGAAACGAGCTTTCCAGGGTTATTTGAATTTGAGCTTACAGATGGCGGGATGCATATTGTTGCCTTCCTGCAACGTGGCATTGAAGATACTGCATTAGCGGCATTATGGATAGAGCACGAGCTTTATGTCCGGCCACTCTCGAGCTGGTATACGCAGACACAAAAACGTTATGGATTAGTCATTGGATATACCAATATTCGTTCAACCGAAGAGGCACAGACAATTTTGCTGCGGGTTAAGGAAAAAACACTGGAGCTTATGCAGCATTAAGTTTTTTGATAGCCAGGCGTGAAGACTAACCTCGCGTTTAGCCGTATTGTTGCCTGATAAAAATATTTAGTCGATCACTCTCTTTATATGAGGGTCGACTAAATATGGTCGCGATGGCACAGGCATTTTTTATAACAGGAACTTAGCCTGGTGTCAGTGACATTTATATCCTACAGCATATTACGTCCAGATAACGGGATAATCGTTTCCGGTCAGGCGCTTAAAATAGGGTGGTTTTTGAAAATATGGGGAACATTAGCGGATCTCAATTTCAGGAACAGCTGACATCCCGACGCGCAATAATTTTGCATCGGGTTGATTACTATCCAGCATTATTTTCACCGGTAAACGCTGAACGACTTTAGTAAAGTTACCCGTTGCATTGTCTGGCTGGATGGCAGAAAACGTTGCGCCGGTTGCAGGAGCGATACTATCGACATGTCCTGTAAACTTTTTGCCAGGCATGGCATCAATTTTAATTAAAACTTTCTGTCCCTGCTGAACATTTGCCAGCTGTGTTTCAAGGTAATTAGCAGTGATGTAAGTTTGATGTAGCGGAACCACAGCCAGCAGACGTGTCCCTGCATTAACGTAGGCACCGAGGCGCACTGAACGCTGGCCTATCATCCCATCGACGGGTGCAATAATACGCGTATAAGATAGATTAACCCTCGCCTGACTAACCCTGGCCTGCGCGACTGCAACATCGGCTTCTGCCTGACGTAATGCAGCCTTTAACACGCCTACCTGTTTTTCTGCTGAGGTCAGAGCAGCTTCGTTCTGACGAACGATTGCGGATGCAGAACGCTGCGTTGAATGGGCTTTTTGTTGATCGTCCGCAGCGACGGTACCTCTTTGATAAAGCTTGTTAAAACGTTCAGCGTTCTGACTGGCGTACTGCGCTGATGCCTGACTGGCTAAAAGGGTCGCTTTTGTCTGGGCAATAATGGATTGTTGCTGCTCCAGTTGTGCAAGGCTGCTCAGGTGTTTTGCTTCACTAAGCTGCAAATTAGCTTGCGCCATTTCAAGCGCTATTTTGTAGTCACGGTCATCCAGCGTGGCCAGTGTTTGCCCTGATTTAACGCGTTGGTTATCTGCGACATAGATATTTTTGATATAGCCCGATACTTTTGGTGCTACCAGTGTGTAATCCGCATTCACATAGGCATCATTGGTACGGGTATCATTATTCAGCATTGTCGACCAGACGAAAAATATCATCGTCAACATCAGGATTAATAATGCGCTGAGCAGAATCGTTCTTCTGGATACAGGAAATTTCATTTAACCACCTCTATTTTGTTATGGCAGGTTGAAAACGTGTGTGGGGCGGCCAGACACGTTTTGGCAGCCAGACGGTGAGTAATAACAGCAGGATGGCACAGCCAGTCATCAGCAGATAGCTGTCGCCCAGACTCAGAACAATGGCCTGATGTTTTAATAAGGTGATAAATCCAGCGATGTTCTCGGTGTTGCTGATGCTGCCGTCGTGTAATAAAGGGATGCTGCTGCTGGCCTGCTCACTGACCGGTGTCGATATCAACCATGGGCGGTTGGCTACGTTATTGACCAGAACATTAGAATGAAACTGTTCTCTGTGATTTATAAACCATTCCACTAAAACCCCAGCAGCGATGCTTGAAAAACCCCGTACGGTATTGAACATAGCAGAGGCATAATGTCCTTCCGGGGGAGCCACAACGCTGGTTGCGCTCATAAGCAACGGTAAAATAATTGACGGTAATCCAATCGCCTGCAGAATCTGTATAGCCCAGAAATTCTGGCGTGCCCAGTCGCTGGTTATTTGCATACCCATCAGGCTGGCGAAAATCATCAGAGCAATTCCGAAAGCTATCAGCCAGCGACAATCAACCCAGCGCAGACTAAGCAGTGCGGCAACAAGCGGGGTGATAATTAACTGCGGGAGCCCAATGGTCAAAGCCAGCGGCGCAAATTGCGCTGTCCGAAAGCCCTCTACTTTGCCAAAGAAATTGGACGGCAAAGCCGAGCCAGCCAGCGCCAGTACCAACACTACAGCGAGCGCCATCAGGCCATATGAAAAGTTACTTCTCTCCAGCATCTGTAATTTGAACAAAGGGAAGGGATGAAACCATTCATTAATCAGAAAAATCGTCAGGCAGACGATGGCGCTGGATAACAGACCATTAAATAACGGCGACTCAAACCAGTCCAGACGTCCACCCTGAGTGATGGCGACTATTAAAAACGCCATACCAGAACCGCCGGTAAGCATACCGAACAGGTCGATCTGTTTAAATCGGTCAAGGTGAATCGGATCCTGCGGCAAACCCCAACCCATAAATAGCATCGAAATCAAAATGGCGGGGACCACTTGCCAGAACATGAACGTCCAGCTCACGTCATCAGTCCAGAATGCCGCCAGTGAAGGGGCCACATTTGGACCAAAAGTCGCAGTCAGAGCATAAGCGCCAAGTCCATAAAGTTTTATCGATGGTGGCAGAAAACGTAGCGCCACAGTCATGAGTAAGGGAGGGAGTGCGCCGCTAAACAGGCCCTGTATCGTTCGCAAGAGAATAAATAACGGCGCATTCGGCAGTAAGGGTAAAAGTATGCCGCAAACCATAAAACCGCCCGCGCAAGCAAGCGCGAATTTACGCAGCGAAAAAGTCACAGCAAACCATGGTGCGATCATCATTGTCACTACTTCTGCGGCCTGGTAGGCAGAGGTGAACCAACTGGTTTGATCATAAGTCACGCCAATGCCGGCACGCACATCCGCAAGCGCTATATCTATAACCCGACCATTAAGCCCGGAGGTTAAGGCTGCAATCAGTACTCCCATAAACCCCATTGCAAGGCGCCAGGTAAAGGGGGACGAGGGCGGGATAGTACGCTGTGCATTCATACAAAGTTCCCATGCATTTAAACGGTACGGTGTACCGTATTGTGGTACATGCTGGCATCTTACATTGCGATAGCATCCATTGCAATGTGATAATTAATACATGAACTGAGGTTACAGGCTGTCCGTCACCGGACAATAAGGAGCTCTATATGGCCGTAAATGCTTCAAGCTTTGAGGATGAAAAAACTGGCGGGATTCAGGTTATCGCCCGCGCAGCTGCAATTTTGAATGTGCTGGGAAAACACCCGGGCGGTATGAGTCTGGGGGAAATTGCGCAGGAGGTTGCTCTCCCTCGTTCAACGGTGCAGCGTATTGTCGCGGCTTTAGATAGCGCTCAACTTGTGCGTAGCAGCGGGGCTGGTGGCCTGCGTCTGGGACCTGCACTACTCAAACTTATTTCCAGTGTGCACAGCGATGTAGTGGATCTTGTACGTCCCTTCCTGGAGCAACTTTCAGCCAGGGTTAATGAAACAGTGACCCTGGCACGTGCCAGTGGTACCCAACTGGCAATTGTCCACTACGTCGTAGCATCTCGTGAATTACGTGTTGTACCTCGTATTGGACTTAATTTACCGCTCTACAGCACTTCCGGCGGTCGTGTGCTACTGGCTATGGAAAGTGATGAAGATGTCCGCATACTGGTAGGCGAAGCCTATGAAGATCTCACTGGTATGACAGTTAAAACCCTTCCACAGCTTCTGGAACTTATCGCCGATGTTCGTGCCAGGGGGTTGGCTATAGATCTGGGTGAAACTCTCGAGGGCGTCTGCACAATAGCGGTAGCGCTGGACACTCTTTTTGGTCGCTTTTCGATCTCATTATTAGTTCCGTCTCCACGTTTCCATAAACATGAAAACTTTTATCGGCAAGAACTCATGCAATGCAAGGAGGCGATAGCTAATGAAATTGGAAGAGCCATTTCCGTGGGGGAGTAACTAACAGCAACAGGAGCAGGGGCAGCTCTGCTACAGAGCGGCCAGTATCACTTAACGATGGGGAGATCGGCATAGCGAGTAGTGTATCGCGGGGAGAGCATTTCCCGCTTCATCTGCCATTGTTGCTGGATCCCTTGTCCGGCAAAATAAAGCGTCCCATGTCCGTTTTCAGCATTCAGGTGATCCAGGATATTCATCAGCTTCTGGCTATTTTTGCGGGGTGGATTGTCGTCAAACAGATTAAGTTGTGCGACGCCCTGACTGTAAAAATCTCCCAGCATGACGCCCGCTTTCTGATACCGATGTCCGTTTTTCCAGATGACATCCAGACATCGGGTAGCAGCGCCGATGATATCTCTGCTGTCCTGGGTCGGAGTAAGCAGCGTTACCGATGCGCTATTACCGTAATACGGTTCGTTAATTGTAAACGGGGAGGTTTTAACAAATGCCGATATAAATCGACAATGCTGATGTTCACTACGCAGTTTCTCTGCTGCCCGGGCCGCATAGCTGCAGATAGCCTGGCGCATCTCTTCATATTCTGCAATACGGCTACCGAATGAACGGGAACAGATAATCTCCTGCTTTACGGCCGGGAACTCTTCCAGCTCAAGACAGGGTTCACCGCGTAATTCACGGACAGTTCTCTCAAGCACGACGCTGAAGTGTTTTCTGATGAACCTTATATCGGCATCTGCCAGCTGTAATACTGTTTTAATACCCATACTTTCGAGTTTTTTGGTCAGGCGTCGGCCTACGCCCCAAACATCTTCGACCGGTAGGGCAGCCATCAGTTTTCTCTGACGGTCCACGTCAGACAAGTCAACCACGCCGCCGGTCTGCCGTTGCCATCGTTTTGCCGCATGATTTGCCAGCTTTGCCAAAGTTTTAGTCTGCGCGATTCCAACCCCAACGGTCAGATGCGTGCGCTGTAAAACCGTGGCTCTGATTTCACGGCCATACTCGGTAAGATCGCGACAGTTGCGTATACCTGTAAGGTCACAAAAAAGCTCGTCAATTGAGTATATTTCGCAGCGGGGAGCCATCTCTTCTAGTGTGGTCATCACCCGGTTCGACATATCTGCGTAGAGTTCATAATTGCTACTGAAGCAAACCACCCCATAATGCCTGAAAAGATCTTTTTGTTTGAAATACGGCTCACCCATTTTCACAAAGGGTTTTGCTTCCGCAGAACGAGCGATAACACACCCGTCGTTATTTGATAAAACGACCACTGGCCGGCCCTTCAGATCCGGGCGAAAAACAGTCTCGCAGGAAGCATAGAAAGAGTTTACATCGCAGAGTGCAAACATGATGAGTTCCCGGATTTCACGACATCGTTCTGAGCGGCATCGGGTAAAGCGCAGGGAGTAAAATCACTGAACCTGGGGGATGCCACGATCGGGTGTAGCCTGATGGGTGTGAAAAACTGCATTATGATTACCGCTAAATATACTGTGTTTATATACAGTATTGTATGTCGGTAGCAAAGATCAAGGGGCGGGAACCATCTGGACACTCTGGTGCAAGCCCAGAAGGGCTAATATTATGTCCAAAAAATTCCAGATTGAGTGTCCGATTTTATTCGCGAAATAACGTTGGCGACCTTGCAAAACTCAGAGAACACAGCTCTTCCCAGCCAGATGAAATGCACTATCTACAAAGTTTAGGGAAAGCACAGAGGGGAGTAAATGACACCTTGACTCATCTCTTGAAAAAACTGCTCCTGACCTTTCAGTATTTGAATTCCTTCGTCGAACTCATTTTATTCCCAGTGATGACCTCGATCAGATGGAACTCCAGTTACGCGAACGCTTACGTAGCATAGCGAGTAACTATGAAGCTGCTTTTAATGCGCTCTGGGTTAGCATTGAGAAACCAGGGGCTCGATTAGGTGGTAGCGCTCGTGGATAAACTTAATGAGCAAGGGCGCGGGACAATCTGGTTTGCCGGACAGGGAATAGAGCAGAAGTGGCAAATGAAGCGGGAAATGTTATCCCCGCGATATACCACGCGTTTTTCTGATTTTCCCTGGGTCAGATAAATCTCTTTCACTAAAATAGTGCAAAGGATAAAAGTAAATATTTGTCGGATATGCACGATATATCCCTGGGCAATGAAGAATTAGGCTATGGTGGTGGCTCTATTCACCTGCCCGGAGGGGCTATTCCCAACATTAAATTTGAGTGCCCGGTTTGCAAGAGCAAGCGGTTTCGTTTTACCTCTTTTAGCCCAACGCAAATCCAACCTCATGGTGCTGTTTGTTCCGTCTGCGGAACCCGACTCACCGCACACTCATGCCTGCCGCTTCCTAAAAGGAGAAGATGGCCAAAACAGGTGGTTTAGGTGTTAAAGGGGAGGGCTAATTCTGGCCCTCCTGATTAATGATTTTGCCGCTACGCTGGTAAAGAATTTATATTTGCTGGCGCCTCGTTATTTCTGGAAATAATGGCGTTTAATAACATCGGGCTTTATTTTACGGCTCGCTTATTTTAGCGATCAATTCTGGCCCCTGATTTTTCACATTCCCCACTGCCCGCGTGACGGCATGCCAGTGAATTTGATCTGCGGTCACCCTCGCATTTCATCACAGGCATGCTTTACTCGCTCCCGCTGTATGATTAACCTGTTTGCATAATTTGGCATATAGGTTAATCTTATGGAAAAGAGAGCGCCGCATACTCGCTTACATATCGTTAAAACGATGGTACGAGCTGGACTGACGGCAGTAACCCATTCTGCATTGATTGGCGCAGCCCGGATGGGATTTTGCTCCAGACAGGAGATTTTCGATGTTGTCCTGGCACTGGAACCCACCGACTTTTACAAAAGTATGACGGCTCATCACGACCATACGTGCTGGCACGACGTGTATCGGACTGTGTATAAAGACCAGACAATTTACATGAAACTTATCGTGACTGATGGTGTGCTGGTGGTGTCATTTAAGGAGTTATGAAAATGAAATGTCCTGTCTGCGGTGGCGCGGCGTTGAAGCATGAAAGCCGCGATGTTGCTTATGAATACAAAGGCCAAAAAACAATTTTTCATGCCGTTAAGGGGCAGTTTTGCGATGCGTGCGGCGAAATTATTTTCGCGAACGGGGAAGGGGATGATTACTTTGCCGCCATGCTGGAGTTTAACCGCAAAGTGAATGCCGAAGAGGTCGATCCCACTTTCATCGCTAAGGTGCGAAAGCGCCTGAATCTGGATCAGCGTCAGGCGGCAGAAATTTTTGGCGGCGGGGTCAATGCCTTTAGTCGTTACGAAACGGGGCGTGTAGCACCGCCAAAACCGTTAGTGCTGTTGTTTAAAGCACTGGATAAGCACCCTGAACTTTTAGATGAGCTGACGCAGGCTTAACCGATTATTTCTGGCCAGAATCAATGACATTAAGGCGTGCTGATATCATCGATTAATTCTGGCCCCTGATTTTTCACATTCCCCACTGCCCGCGTGACGGCATGCCAGTGAAATTCATCGGCGGATACCGCGCCCGTCTGCGCTATCTCTTCCGCCTCTTTACCGTTTACCGTCTCGCGCAGCCATTCGCGTGCCGCCTGTGGCGTCAGCACCAGCGGTCGCCGGTCGTGAATATCCACCAGGCCTTTGTCTGCCGCAGCGGTAACAATCAGGAACCCTTCGGCGGTATCCCCACGCTCGAAGGGCGTGCTGCCGATCGCCGCCATAAAAATGGGCTGCCCGTCGGCGCGGGAGATAAAGTAAGGCTGCTTTTTCTCCCCCTCTTTTTTCCACTCGAACCAGCCGTCGGCAAAGACAATTGCCCGGCCATGATTCCACAGCGGTTTAAACATCCGGCTGCTGGCGGCGGTTTCCAGACGGGCGTTAATCAGCGGCGGTTTGTCCCACCAGCCAGGAGCATAACCCCAGAATACCGGGTCAAGATGCAACAGATCGTCGCGCTCGCTCACTAACAAGACTTTGGTGCCGGGCGCAACGTTGTAGCGCCCGATAGGTTCAGGGTCGTAGGGGATGTCGCGCTCGGCTTCCTCCGCAAGAAAGGCAAGATACGCTTCCCGGGTCTGCGCCTGGGCGAATCGTCCGCACATAATTACCTCCGGTATTTTCTTAAGTATAGAGGGTGAATTTCACGGATATTAACTCGCTAAAAACACTACTCATTTTGCAAAACCAACTATCCTTTCTAAGAACATTCTGTCTCGCTTGTTTTAAGCCAAACGCCGTCACCGATTGTATGTAAGTCGTTAATTTCGTTTTTACTACTCTATTATCGGGATATACGTATGAAACGCCGAATAGTCACCTCTGCCGTTTTGCTGTCACTCGTTTTAGCTCAACCCACAATGGCCGCCGACGCGCCGCTTTCTCCCCTGATGAAGCAACTGAATAACGGTAACTGGTTACCGGAGCAGGAGGCGCAGTCGTTAAGCGACGAACTCTATTATCAGGATGCGATTCAGGCCTACATTCAGACCCTGCCGCTGCTGAACACCATTGGCCTGCGTGATGGCTCTGAGGCCGCGTTTGGCAAAGGCTATAACGTCCTGCCGATCTGGAAAGAGCGCATGGACAGCCGGGCGGTGGTGCCTACGCCTAACGGAGATGTGATCTATTCCATGAGTTATCTGGATCTGAAGGAGACCGGCCCGCTGGTGATCAAAGCGCCGCCGAACGTTATCGGGATGTTTACCGATTTCTTCCAGAAAACCATTACCGATGTGGGTGCCATCGGGCCAGACCGCGCCCGGGGTGGCCTCTATTTACTTCTGCCGCCGGATTATGACGGCCCTGTGCCGCAGGGGTATTACGCGTTTAAATCGTCTACTTACAACGTCTTCCTCTTCTTCAGAACCATCATGGGGAAAGGTGAAGGCAAACCCGATCCGGTCCCGGCGGTGAAAAATGCCGAAACCACCCGGGTTTATCCTCTCTGGGATGTGGAAAAAGAGGTGAAGCCGATGCAGTTCCCGGATGCCAGCGGGAAGCGGGTGAACATGGTTTATCCCACCGATGCCAGCTACTGGCAAAAGCTGAAAGCCTTCGTCGATTATGAACCCCTGACCGCGATCCCGGATGCCACCCGCAGCGCACTGCTCAGCATCGGCATCGTGAAGGGCAAACCTTTCGCCCCGACGGCTAAGCAGCAGGAGTTGCTGAACAAAGCCGTGGAAACTGCCCCGCGTATGATCCTCGCGCGTCGTCAGATGGGACGTGATGACCAGCGCCAGCTCTATTACAAAGACCGTCAGTGGGAGAACTCCTGGGCAGGCGCCACGGCGGAATGGATGCAGTACGGCACGCTTGATGCCAACCAGCGCGCGGCCTTCTTCCAGATTGCTTACTCCAGTGCGGCGGCGATGGTGATGCATACCACCGGCGCGGGCTCCAAATACCCCTATGCCACCAAAGACAGTACCGGCACGTTCCTGAACGGCAGCAATACCTATAAGTTGCACCTGCCGCCCAACCCGCCAGCGGCGCTGTTCTGGGCCGTCACCGCCTACAACATTACCGACGGCACCATGCCTGAAACCGATCAGCTGTTACCGTCCACCAACGGCTATTACAACATCCCGAAAAACAACGACGGCTCTATCGACCTCTGGTTCGGCCCAGTCAAACCGGACGGTGTGGAAGACAGCGCATTTATTAAAACCGTCCCGGACCGTAATTTCCTCGTGGCCCTGCGTCTGTATGGCACCGAAGACGGATTCTACGATCAAAGCTGGATCCCGGATGACCTGGTCCAGACCAATAAATAAGGTAAATGACATGAAGAAAAGATATCTGGCGCTGTTTACAGCCCTGACGCTAAGCGCAGGGGCGTACGCCCAAACCGAACCCTTGACTATTCCTCATGCCACCCAGTTCGATCAGCTCACGCAACCTTCGGCGGATGTCACCATGCCGGAGAGCTATGTGAAAGCCATCGCGCAGCAGGCCTACATCTGGGGCTGGCCAATGGTGAATCAGTTTAACCGTCGGGAAACCATCACCAAAGCACCTTATCCGGCGCTGAACGGCGGCATGGTGCCGGTCGCGCCGATGGGTCAGCTCAGTATGCTGACGGACTACATCAAGCCGGAGGAGACCTTCGTCACCTGTCCAAACCAGGACGTGGCGTACGGGCTGGGCTTCTTCGAACTGGATAAAGAGCCGATTGTCATCCAGGTGCCCGATTTCGGCGACCGCTTCTGGGTGTACGCTATTTATGATGCCCGCACCAATCAGATCGGTAACGTCGGTAAACCTTACGCCACCAAGCCCGGTTTTTATCTGCTTGTCGGGCCTAACTGGAAAGGGGAAACCCCGCAGGGCATTAACGGTGTGATTCAGTCCTCCACAGAAATGGCTAACGTGATCCCTCGCGTCCAGATGGATGATACCCCGGAAGACCGGGCAGCGATTCAGGCGCCAATCAAAGAGATTATGACCTACCCGCTGAGTCAGTTTGACGGCAAAATGAAATCTTTCGAATACTCGAAAATCCCGGCAATCGGCGATAAACCGGATGCCAGCGCAGGCGAAACACGCTGGGTCGTTCCGGAGAAATTCTTCGACCAGTTCGCTAATGTTCTGGAAAAAGTGCCGCCGCTGCCTGGCGAAGAGGCCATGTACGCTCAGTACCGTCACCTTGTGGAAGCAGGCAAGAAAAACCCCGAGATTCGCAAATGGATGGATGCTGCCGCAGAAGAAACGGATAAAACCGTCATTGCTGATTTCTTTAAGTGGAAGAACAACGGCGTACCGGCGGGCAATGGCTGGAACCGTTCGAAAAACAACGCTGAGTTTGGGGTGGACTACTACAACCGTACCGGCACCTCTAAATCGAATATGTTCGATAACAAACCGAACGAAACCCAGTATTTCTACACCGACAACGATGCTGCGGGCAACCAGCTGTCCGGCGAACATGATTACACCGTGACCTTTGCCAAAGGCGAACTGCCGCCGGTGAAAGGGTTCTGGTCATTAACGCTCTATAACAGCAAGCATCTGTTCAGCCCTAACGAGCTGAACCGCTTCTCGCTGGGCACCAAAAACAAAAACCTGAAGTATAACGATGATGGCTCCCTGACCCTGTACGTCAGCAAAACCCGCCCATCAGAAGATAAAGTCAGTAACTGGCTACCGGCGCCTGAGGGTAATCTTTCCCTCTACATTCGTGCATACTGGGGTGAACAGCCAATTCTGGACGGCACCTGGCAGCCGCCTAAAATTGAAACGGTGAAGTAAGCTATTCTGTGGGCACCTTGTCAGTGGCAGGGTGCCATTATGATTCTGAGGTTTCCTGAATGACGACGTTTCATCAACTTTCTGCCACCAGCCTGCGTGGTCAGCCCATCTCCATGGCCGACTATGCGGGTAAAGTGGTTCTTGTGGTCAATACGGCCAGCCAGTGCGGCTTCACACCGCAATACGCAGGTCTTGAGAAGCTCTACAAAAAGTACGCCTCACGGGGGCTGGTGGTGCTGGGTTTTCCCTGCAATCAGTTCGGGAAGCAGGAGCCCGGTGGCGCCGATGAGATCGCTAAGACCTGTGATATCAATTACGGCGTGAGCTTCCCGATGTTCGGGAAAGTTGAGGTCAACGGCGCGGGTGCGCACCCGGTGTTTCGTTACCTGAAAGACGCACTGCCCGGTGTGCTGGGCGGGCGGATCAAATGGAACTTCACGAAATTCCTCATCGGGCGCGACGGTAAACCCCTCAAGCGTTTTGCGCCGATAACCTCCCCGGAGAAGATGGAAGCCGCTGTCGTTGCCGCGCTCAAAAGCTAAGTTTTTGAATCTCAGCACCTCTTAGATAATAAGCGTTCTCATTATCATTTTCCTTTGCTACTATCGGCCCATCTTAACTATTCACGACGCGCTTTAAGGTGAAGGTATGTCGGCTGTGCAGAGCTATCGCTTATTCAACGTAAAACTGGCGCGAAAAGAGGGGCTTTCTCCCTCTATGCTACGCTGCGTGTTCCGGGGCGACGACGTGCGTCATATGAAAATGGATGCACCGGACCAGCGCATTAAACTGCTCTTTCCCTCGCTGAACGGCACGCCGTCGGCGTTGACGTCAGAAGGCTCCTGGTGGGAGCAAATCAAGTCTCTGCCGGAAGCGATACGGCCGATCCTGCGCACCTACACCTTGCGTCGGGTGAACGTTGAAGCCTGCGAGCTGGAGGTGGAGTTTGTCATGCACGGCACCGAAGGCCCGGCGTCAGCCTGGGCGGCAGGGGCACAGCCGGGTGACGAACTGCAGATTGTGGCTCCAAACCGTGACTATCCCGAAGACAGCGGGGGATACGAGTGGGATCCCCATCCTCATGCAGAACAGGGCCTGATTATTGCGGATGAAACGGCATGGCCTGCGGTAAAAGGGATCCTGGAGCAGCTCGCCCGGCGCGATACACCCCCGCAGGTACAGGTATTCATCGAAGTGCCGGAGCAGGGCGACTGTATCGATCTCGGCGCCTATGACTTTGCACAAGTGCACTGGCGGGCGCGTGACCTGACGGGCGCCAGCCATGGCGAAGCCCTGTTACAGGCCGTCAAACAGCACGTGAAACTGCCGGAGTATGCCCTGACCCAGAGCCAGGAGGTGCGGGAAGAGGCCGAAGGGGAACTGTTGTGGGATCGCGCGCAAAGCGATAACCGTTTCCACGGCTGGGTGGCTGCGGAATCCAGCGCGGTTAAGCATCTGCGACGCTATCTTATCGGGGAACGAAACCTGTCAAAAGAGACGATCAGCTTTATGGCCTACTGGGCGCGTGGCCGCCGTCTGTAATCATTTCGCCGGGCAGCCCTCGCTTGCCCGGCCTGACACTTATCGTGCCGCCAGTTCCCGGCGGATGATCTCCGCCCCGGCGCTCAACGCGTTGAGCTTGCCGTGGGCAACCTCGCGGGATAGCGGCGCCATCCCACAGTTGGTGGAAGGGTAGAGTTTATCGGCATCGACAAACTGCAGCGCTTTACGCAGCGTATCGGCCACTTCCTCTGGCGTCTCGACGGTATGGGTTGCCACGTCGATGGCCCCGACCATCACCTTTTTACCGCGGATCAGCTCAAGCAGGTCCATCGGCACGCGGGAGTTGTGGCACTCCAGCGAGATGATATCGATATTCGAGGTCTGCAGTTTTGGGAACGCCTCTTCATACTGGCGCCACTCTGAACCCAGGGTCTTCTTCCAGTCGGTATTGGCTTTGATGCCGTAACCGTAGCAGATGTGTACCGCCGTTTCGCATTTCAGCCCTTCAATGGCGCGCTCCAGGGCGGCGATCCCCCAGTCGTTCACCTCATCAAAGAAGACGTTAAAGGCCGGTTCATCGAACTGAATAATATCCACCCCGGCCGCTTCCAGCTCTTTGGCCTCCTGGTTGAGAATTTTTGCGAACTCCCAGGCCAGTTTTTCACGGCTTTTGTAGTGGTTGTCATAAAGGGTATCGATCATGGTCATCGGGCCCGGCAGCGCCCATTTAATCGGCTGGGTGGTGAGCTGACGTAAGTATTTCGCATCGTCAACGAACACCGGCTTCTGGCGGGCTACGGCGCCCACCACGGTCGGCACGCTGGCGTCATAGCGGTTACGGATTTTCACCACTTCGCGTTTCTCAAAATCGACGCCGCTGAGGTGCTCGATAAAGGTGGTGACGAAGTGCTGGCGGGTTTGCTCCCCGTCGCTGACGATATCAATGCCAGCCCGGAGCTGATCGTCAAGGGAGAGACGAAGCGCATCCTGTTTACCGGCAAGTAATTCCTCGTTCTGCAATTTCCACGGCGACCACAGCGTCTCGGGTTGTGCCAGCCAGGACGGTTTCGGCAGGCTGCCGGCAGTGGAGGTGGGGAGCAATGTTTTCATAACAGGTGACCTTATCGTTTTAATTAATCAAAGCGCGCAGTGAGCAGACCATTGCTCAAGAATATTTTTGTACGGCTTGATGAAGTGCTTCTCGGTAAATTTGCCCTGCTCAATCGCCAGCTGGCTCCGCTCCTCGCGATCGTAAACAATCTTGGTCAGGGAGTGATCCTGGTTGGTCAGGCTGGGCTGGTAATAGTGCCCGGCCGCTGAGTTGGCGTTGTAAATCTCAGGGCGATAAATTTTCTGGAAGGTCTCCATCGTACTGATGGTGCCGATCAGCTCCAGGAAGGTATAGTCGCTCAGCAAGTCGCCGGAGAAGAAAAATGCCAGCGGCGCGGCGCTGTCTGGCGGCATAAAGTAGCGAACCTGCAGGCCCATCTTTTTGAAGTAGGCTTCCGTCAGGGAAGAACCTTCCTGGCGGTACTCGATGCCTAATACCGGATGTTCATTGCCGATGCGCTGATAGCTGTTTTTGTTGGAAACGCTCAGGCAGATCACGGGCGGCTTGCTGAAGTTATTTTTATATTCCGCTGAATTAACAAAGTGCTTAAAGATGTTGCCGTGCAGTTCGCCAAAATTATCCGGAATGCTGAATTCAGGCTGGTTTTTATTGTGATCGGGCAGCAATACGCTGAAATCATAATCCCGCACGTAGGACGAGAAGTTATTCCCGACGATCCCTTCAATACGCGCGTGGGTTTTTTTATCCACAATATTGGTTTTTAAGATTTCAATCGCCGGGAAGGTGGTGTGAGTCTCCTCCCCTGGGATATGCATCTCAACGGAGATAATGTCCAGCTCGACGGAATAACGATCGCTTTTCGGATTGTCCCAGTGCGCCAGGGTGTTGAAGCGGTTATCCATCATCACCAGGGTGTTGCGCAGGTTCTGCTGACGGTTATCGCCGCGGGCCAGATTGGCAAAATTGGTGGTGATACGCGTATTTTCCGAAGGATTGTAATTCTCATCGAAACGGCTGCGCTTAATCGTGAAGGTGAAATCGTTATTCATCGTGATTTTTCCTGGGCTCTGGCATAAAGCGTGACGCTGTTGCGAAATTCAGTCTTTATGTTGCTGATACGTTAATATGACTGATGTTATGCCAGAGCCAGGAGGGGAGTGAAAGCGACTAAATTTCACTGCAACATGAGCCATCTTCATGATGATGAGAAAAATTCACTCTGCACTCTCCGCGTTGCGATCCAGATCCAGCGCGCTGGCACTGGCAGGATCGAAAAGTGAAAGACTTTCAATCTGGTCCAGCATGATCACTTTTCGAAACGCCATTGCGCTTTTGGGCTGTGAGTCGAGGGTAATATCGTGGTCGGCATACCACTTGCTGTAGTTGTGCTCGATGCACAGATTCAGCGTTTTGCCGTCGCGATAGCCGCTCAGCATGGGGATCAGCACGATATTGGCCGTCTTTTCATATTCCAGGGTCGCGGTATGGATCATACCGATATAAATCCGCCGCGATTTCAGCGTCACCAGCGCCAGTTCGCCTTCTTCCATACACTGATACAGCAGTTGTTCAATACCGCTGGATTGCGACAGGCGCTTGTAAAGCTGCTTGCGGCCTTCGCCGTCCAGCCTGGCGCTGCCCGCCCAGTTCGAACGGTAGAGACAAAAGAGGATGGCGAAGGCCAGCATCACCACGACTGGCGCCTGGATCCCCAGAAAGCTCCAGGTCATAAAGTCCACTTGCCAGTTGGCATAGTCCTGCGAGACAAAGTGGAAGGTATTCGCAATCCAGGAGAGGGCGAGCAGCAGCAGCCAGACCAGACCGGTGGCAAGGACACCCTGTAACACGAATATGCAGCCATAAAGCGCCACAAGAAAGTAGACGTCCCAGCCAAAGGAACGCTTGATTTTAAAGCGGGTGGAGAGGTCGCGGCTGGTGTACCAGTATCCGGAAACCATCAGCACCATAAAGATTGCCGTTCCCATCTCAGGCCCTCTTCAGCGCGTTAACATGGCGCAGAAAGTCCTCCCGCACCTCCCGGCTTTTGAAATTGACCGAGGCGTTGCCATCCTGATCGATGATGATTCGGTCCCCGTCCTCCACGGCTTCAATAATTTCCTGTTGACTCATCACCTGTAGCAGCGACTCAGGGCTGGAGAAAATCGACGTAAACAGACGCCTCATGGCATGGGCTCCTTAAAAGCAAAAAGCCTAAGTCTGGTAGGGAAATAGCAAATCTGCCTTAAGGTTTTGCTGAAAAGTATCGGGCGATGCCTGTGGCGCAGCGCTGAAACTCAGGCTGGACAGCGGCGCAGGTGTCTTCCAGCCTCAGAACATGAATAAGTTGTACAGCCTGCGTGTTGAAATAAAGGCTCAGCAGGGCAGGTTATGCTTCGCTGGCCGCTCGCTTT
Source organism: Leclercia adecarboxylata (assembly GCF_023639785.1). Classification (NCBI taxonomy): domain Bacteria; kingdom Pseudomonadati; phylum Pseudomonadota; class Gammaproteobacteria; order Enterobacterales; family Enterobacteriaceae; genus Leclercia; species Leclercia adecarboxylata. The sequence goes on along the minus strand of NZ_CP098325.1, from coordinate 2,447,242 downwards.
CCATGCTGGGTTAGAGGTATGGCAGGTTGATACTTAAGTTTTATTAATGAAAGACTTACGAACGTTTTCTTTTGTAAATTTTACAACGTCAGAGAATTTTAAGTGCTTGTTAAGGCGGTGTTATTTTTAAAAGTTACTTAGGTTGCTATTTAAAATCCCAAAAACTTGTACAGCAGCTATGTACAACTATGGTGGTTTAGTATATTTTTAACATCAGTTTAACCCCTAACTTAAATATCAATCCGGAGCACCTATGCGAGGTAACAGTTCGCGCCTGAGTTCATCTCAGGCAATCACCGCCTATTTTAATAAGGCCAGTCTGCGTAGCCAGCAGGAAACGCTGGGGCTTATTGTCGGTGAGATTCTGAACGAGGGACGTAACCTCAGCCGACTGGCTATCTGTACAAAGTTATTACGACGGGTAGAACAGACGGAAGATGAAGCAGAAATTGCCCATTACAATGAGCTTATCGCACTGTTTTTTGAACGGTAGAGCATGTTAGCACATCCGTGGCTTAAAGCAGGCACGTGAGAACAGTTATGCATAGAACGAAATCTGAAAGACTGAGAGACGATCTTATTGGCGAAGCAGTATTGTTAATTTTAAAAGACAACGGCCCAATCAATTTTAAAACTCTGGCAGTCAAACTGAAAATTATGGCCAGCATGGAGCGTGATGCTGAAAGAAGAAGCGCGCTGTCAGCGGCAGCATTAGAGGTTGAGCAGAAAGTAAAATCCAGTAGTCGCGTACATACAGAAGCCCGAAAAAACTGTCTTATCAACAGTATGCACCATCTTATGGTGAATACTGCACAGCATAAATACGATAAAAAACATTAATCTTTGAGAGAATAATATGAAACCTAATGTTTCTCAGCACACACAGCATTTCAATGCCCTACAGGATCAGGCGCTGGCCTCCTATTTCCGTTCAGCCGGCGGTAACCTGTCCGTTGAGGCTGCCGTATTAGGTTCAGCGATAAGATGTATTATTCTCAGTGGTGATAACCTCTCCAATAAACAAATTATCCTTCAGTTAATTTACGCGCTTGAACAAACAACGGATCCTGAGGCTGCCGATGTTATCCGCAATACGCTCGAAATTGTTGTAGGTTTCACGCGGGATGATATTTAGTCTCACTCATCCCTGCGGTTTTATTCGAAAGCCGCGTAATCTGGGTCACCTATAAAATCGCCAACGCCGACTGCCCTTAACAGGGCAGCCACCTCCTGAAGAATCATCCACGCTCTCCTGTCCTTACTTGCGCATCCCACCGCCACGCATCTTTGAACATTCCCGTTTGCAGCGCTGTATAAAATAAAATAGTATACCCCCCTACAGTATCCAGGAGCACTCCGATGCCACATTCACCTGAAGATAAAAAACGTGTCCTGACGCGCGTGCGCCGTATCCGCGGGCAGGTCGATGCCCTGGAGCGGGCGCTTGAATCCGGCGAGCCTTGCCTCTCTATCCTGCAGCAGATCGCCGCAGTGCGCGGAGCCGCGAACGGCCTGATGGGCGAGATGGTTGAAATTCACCTCAAAGATGAGCTGGTGGCGGGCGAGACCACCGCCGATCAGCGGGCCGTGAGAATGGCGGAAGTCGGCCATTTGCTGCGCTCTTATCTAAAATAAAAACCTGACATCACTAAAAGGAAAGCAAGATGAAATCACGTGCTGCTGTTGCATTTGGCCCTGGCCAGCCGTTGAAAATCGTTGAAATTGACGTAGCGCCGCCTGAGAAAGGCGAAGTGCTGGTCAAAATCACCCATACCGGCGTGTGCCACACCGATGCGTTTACCCTGTCGGGTGAGGATCCGGAAGGTGTTTTCCCGGCGGTGCTCGGCCATGAGGGCGGCGGCGTGGTGGTGGAAGTCGGCGAGGGCGTCACCAGCCTGCAGCCGGGCGACCACGTCATCCCGCTGTATACCGCAGAGTGTCGCGAGTGTAAGTTCTGTAAATCCGGTAAAACCAACCTCTGCCAGGCCGTTCGCGCCACCCAGGGTAAAGGCCTGATGCCTGACGGCACCACCCGTTTCTCTTACAACGGCGAGCCGATCTATCACTACATGGGCACCAGCACCTTCAGCGAATATACCGTCTGCGCCGAAATTTCGCTGGCAAAAGTGAACCCGCAGGCACCGCTGGATAAAGTGTGTCTGCTGGGCTGCGGCGTGACCACCGGCATTGGTGCAGTACACAACACCGCGAAAGTGAAAGAGGGCGATACCGTGGCGGTATTCGGTCTCGGCGGCATTGGCCTGGCCGTTATTCAGGGCGCGGTGCAGGCAAAAGCGGGCCGCATTCTGGCCGTCGATACCAACCCGGAAAAATTCAAGCTGGCTGGCGAAATGGGCGCGACCGATTTCATCAACCCGAACGACTACGACAAGCCGGTACAGGAGGTGATCGTTGAACTCACCGACGGCGGGGTCGACTTTAGCTTCGAGTGCATTGGTAACGTCAACGTGATGCGCGCGGCGCTGGAGTGCTGCCACAAGGGCTGGGGTGAGAGCGTGATTATCGGCGTGGCCGGGGCCGGCCAGGAGATCAAAACCCGTCCATTCCAGCTGGTGACCGGCCGCGTATGGCGTGGCTCCGCATTTGGTGGCGTCAAGGGACGCACCCAGCTGCCGGGCATGGTCGAAGATGCGATGGCGGGCAAGATTCAGCTCGATCCGTTCATTACCCACCGCCTGCCGCTGGAGCAGATCAACGAAGCCTTCGATCTGATGCACGAAGGCAAGTCCATCCGTACCGTTATCCATTTCGGCGATAACTGATAAACCCTTTCTCCCGCTGCGCCTTGATGGGCAGCGGGACGACATTTCGTTAATAATCATCACGAAAGTGTGACCCGTGTTGCGCTTTTAGCCGTAATCAAATTCTCCGTATTGCCGATGACTACTTTACAGGCGTGTTTTCACGCATCTTACCTATGAGAGAGTCAACGGCTATGGACAAAACAACAACAGTTCGGGCGCAACATAAGCTGGGCTTCTTGCACCACATCAGGCTGCTCCCGCTTTTCTCCTCGATTCTGGGGGGTATCATTTTGCTGTTTGCCCTGAGCGCCGGGCTGGCAGGCTATTTTTTACTGCAGGCAGATAAAGATCAGCAGGATGTGACGGCTGAAATTCAGGTGCGCACCGGGTTATCTAACAGCTCGAACCACTTGCGCACGGCCCGTATCAACATGATCCACGCCGGTGCGGCCAGCCGTATCGCCGAAATGGAGGCGATGAAAAAGAACATAGCCGAAGCAGAAGAGCGGATTAAAAAGTCCCAGGAGGGCTTTGCCGCCTACATGAGCCGTAACGTTCGCACCCCGGCGGATGAAGCCCTGGATGGCGAGCTGAAGACAAACTATCAGGCCTACATAGATGGCATGCAGCCGATGCTGAAATATGCCAAAAACGGCATGTTCGAAGCCATCATCAACCATGAAAATGAATCGGCGCGTCCGCTGGATGACGCCTATAACGAGGTGCTGCTGAAGGCGATCAAGATCCGTACCGATCGCGCCAATATGCTCACCGGGCAGGCCCACACCCGTACCCAGCTGGGGCTGATGTTTATGGTCGGCGCCTTCGGTCTGGCACTGGTGCTGACGGTAATCACCTTCATCGTGCTGCGCCGCACGGTGATTAACCCACTGCAACGCGCCGCGAACCGTATTGCGCACATCGCGAAGGGCGACCTGACCCTGGCCGAAGACCTGACCGGACGCAGCGAAATTGGCCGTCTGACCCACGACCTGCAAACCATGCAGCGTTCGCTGGTGAATACCGTGGGCACGGTACGCCAGGGGGCGGAAGAGATCTATCGCGGCACCAGTGAAATCTCTGCCGGTAACACCGACCTCTCATCGCGCACCGAAGAGCAGGCCGCGGCCATTGAACAGACCGCCGCCAGTATGGAACAGCTGACCGCCACCGTGAAGCAGAACGCCGATAACGCCCACCATGCCAGCAAACTGGCGGAAGACGCTTCCGGCAAAGCCAGCCGCGGCGGCCAGATGGTTTCCGGGGTGGTGAAAACCATGGGCAACATCTCCAGCAGCTCGAAGAAAATCTCTGAGATCACCGCCGTCATCAACAGCATCGCCTTCCAGACCAACATCCTGGCGCTGAACGCCGCGGTGGAAGCCGCCCGTGCCGGTGAGCAGGGACGCGGGTTTGCCGTGGTCGCCAGCGAAGTTCGTACCCTGGCGAGCCGCAGCGCCAACGCCGCGAAAGAGATTGAAGGGCTGATCAGCGAGTCGGTCTCGCTTATCGACCAGGGCTCTGGGGAAGTGGTTGCCGCAGGCAACACCATGAGCGAGATCGTGGAAGCGGTTAAACGCGTCACCGATATCATGCTGGAGATTGCTGCCGCTTCTGACGAGCAGAGCCGTGGCATTGTGCAGGTCAGCCAGGCTATCTCTGAGATGGATAAAGTGACCCAGCAGAACGCCTCGCTGGTGGAAGAGGCCTCTGCGGCCGCGGCCTCGCTGGAAGATCAGGCCGCGCGTCTGACCGAAGCGGTAGGTACCTTCCGCCTGCAGGGGATGAACCCGGCCCGCAGCAGCGTTCAGGCCACGCCAACAGCGCCAGCCGCACCGCTGCGCCCGGCCGTTGCCGATGGCGATAACTGGGAAACCTTCTGATTTGCTAACCCTGCCCGGTGGCGGCTACGCCTTACCGGGCCTACGAAACCTGGCACCAGGTGGGTTTTCGTAGGCCGGGTAAGCGTAGCGCCACCCGGCAATAGAGGGGCACCATTGCCGCCGGGCAAAAAGGGTTCATGTTTCGACATGAACCCTTTTTTTATTCCCCGCTATGCTGGTTGTAAGGGCTGAAGAGGAAAAGGGCGATGAAACGATTTACGCAGGTAGTTTGCACAGCATGGCTTTTGGCCGGTTGTGCATCGGGTGGCAGCGTGGGCATTGGCGGCATAGGGATCGGCGGCGGCGGGGGCAATGGCGGGGTGGGCGTCGGGCTCTCCTTCCCGGTGGGCGGCAGTACATCGACCGTGGATAATGGACAGGCGGACTGCGACGGCGATGTCTACCGGGTGCAGCCGCGCTATCCTGAGCAGGCTGCGGCGCAGAAATATTCCGGCCGGGTGACGGTGTCATTTAACGTCAAGCTGAACGGCAGGGCGACGGACTACGAAGCGGCGGGGGATAAACCCTTCTTCGATGAGACCAAACGCGCGGTGTTACGCAGCTGCTGGCCTGCCGGGGTCCATCAGAACCTGGTGGTCAGTTACCAGAACGGCACGACGGCGACCTGGATCGAAAACGCCCTCTCTGCCAAACCCTGAGCATAAAAAAGCCGGCCACAATTGGGCCGGCTTGCGGGTAACAGGCGTTTACTTCTTATCGGGCAACGCGTAGGCGATGATGTAATCCCCGCGATCCGGAGATTGGCGCGCACCACCGGCGTTGATGATGATGTACTGCTTGCCGGTTTTCGGCGACACGTAGGTCATCGGGCCGGACTGGCTGCCCACCGGCAGACGGTCCTTCCAGATCTCTTTCCCGTTGGCGGTATCAAACGCGCGCAGGTAGAAATCCTGCGTACCGGCGAAGAACAGCAGGCCGGACTGGGTGGAGAGCGATGCGCCCAGGGTCGGCATGCCGATCGGGATGGGCATGTGCATGCGGATCCCCAGCGGACCGGTATCTTCCACGGTACCCACCGGCACCTGCCACACCAGTTTGCCGGACTTCAGATCCACCGCAGACATGGTGCCGAACGGCGGTTTCTGGCACGGAATGCCCAGCGGTGACAGGAAACGTTCGCGCATGGCGCCAAACGGCGTGCCGTCCATCGGCACAATTCCCATCTCGATCCCGCTGGCGTTTTTGGCAACATTCGCGCGCGGCACCATGTAGTTCGCCAGCCCCAGACGCATATCGTTGACAAACATCAGGCTGTTGTTCGGGTCAACCGACACGCTGCCCCAGTTCATGCCGCCAAGGGAGCCCGGGAACTGCAGGGAGCGATCCAGACCCGGCGGGGTAAAGACGCCCTGGTGACGCATCTCTTTAAACTGGATGCGGCACAGCAGCAGGTCAACCGGGGTTGCGCCCCACATGTCCGATTCGGTCAGGGTCTGGTTGCCGATCATCGGCATGCCGACGGAGTACGGCTGGGTAGGGGAATACCGCTCGCCTTCGACGTTACCGGCAGGCACCGGACGCTCTTCCACCTTCGCAACCGGCTGGCCGGTTTCGCGGTTGAGCATAAAGATCATGCCCTGCTTGCTGGTCTGCACCAGCACCGGCGTGGAGCCGCCTTTACCGTCCGGCAGATCGTACAGCAGCGGCTGCGATGGGAGGTCAAAGTCCCACAGGTCGTGGTGGGTGGTCTGGAAATGCCAGCGCACCTGACCGGTTGTGGCATCCACCGCCACAATGGAGGAGCTGTATTTGTCATCCAGTTCGGTACGCTGACCGGCCCAGAAATCCGGGGTGGCGTTACCGGTTGGGAGGTAAATCAGGTTCAGCTTCGCGTCATAGGACATGGCTGACCAGACGTTTGGCGTCCCGCGGGTGTAGGTCTGGCCTTCCGGCGGCAGGCCGGTGATGTTCGGGTTGCCTGGATCCCAGGCCCAGGCCAGCTTACCGCTGTGCACGTCATAGGCGCGCACCACCCCCGGTGGCTCGTCGGTAGAGAAGTTATCCGCGACGCGTCCGCCCACAACCACCACGTTGCCCGCCACCAGCGGGGTGGAGGTTTGCTGATAGTAGCCTGGCTTCACTTCACCCATGCCGACGCTGAGGTCAACCACGCCGTGGTCGCCAAAATCTTCGCAAACCTTGCCGTTGTCGGCGTTAAGGGCAATCAGGCGGGCATCGGTGGTGGGCAGGAACAGACGGCGCGCGCAGGCGGCAGGCTGCGTCTCTGTATGTGACGTTGTCACGTTTGTGGTGTCTTCAAAATAGCCCAGACCACGGCAGCGCTGCCAGTTTGGCGCCGTGGCTCTGGAATCATAGCGCCACTTCTCTTTGCCGGAGTCGACGTCCAGCGCCAGCACCTTGCTGTACGGCGTACAGACGAAGAGCGTATCGCCAATCTGCAATGGGGTGTTCTGATCTTCCGCGCCGGAGCCGTTGCTCTGCGGGATGTCGCCGGTGTGGGCAACCCAGGCCACTTTCAGATCGCTGACGTTCTGCTTGTTAATCTGATCCAGCGCTGCGAAGCGGTCGCCGTGGGTGGTGTTACCCCAGTGCGCCCAGTTCTTCTGTTGCTCACCTTCCGTCACCGGTTTAACCGGCACCGGCTCGCTGGCGCTGACCAGGGTCTGCGGCTTAAACATCCAGCCGAAGCTCACCAGCATCGCGATCGCCAGCACGGCGGCAACGCCAAAGGCCGGGGCTTTGTTGACCGGGCGATCCACACCGCGCAGGAACGGCCAGACGAGGGCGGAAAGGAACGCCAGCACCGCGAAGGTGAACAGGCGCGAGAACAGCGGCCAGAAATCCCAGCCTGCATCGCTCACAGCCCAGACGAGCGAGGCGATAAACGCCACCGCATACAGCATGATGCCGCCCGGGCGCCCGCGCGCGATAAGGAACGCGGCGACCAGCATCACTACGCCCATGATCAGGAAGTACCAGCTTCCCCCGACGGTAACGAGCTTAAAGCCCAGCCCACCGACGGCCAGCCCGATGAGTGCCATCAGACCAACCAGCAGCCACTGCAGGAACCGGGGGAACCCACGTAGCGAATTACCTATAGCCATTTCTGTCTCCTGAAGTAATCTTGTCTTCACTGGACAGGGCAGACCCAGCCCTGAACCAAATGGGTAAAAGAAGAGAAGATCCTTAATGAAAAAGTCGAGCATGACGCCAGTGTGGCGGCAAAGAAGTCACCGATGCGTTACTGGAATGAACCATTTGGTGAATTCGGCGGGTATGATAAATCTGTTAAATTGTTTAGTGCAATTGTTAATGAATGATTTCGCATTATTTGAGAATGGAACAAAAAGCCCGTCATGACGACGGGCTGGAGAGACGAGTGATTACACCGGCATGGATTTACGTATCGCGCTCAGCAGCGTCTGGGTGGCGGCGGAGAGCGGGACGTCAACGCGGGTTAATACCCCAATCGGTTCGCCCGGACCAGGAGTGGTGACCGGCAGTGCCACCAGCGTGCCCTGGCGCAGATCCTCTTTCACCGCACCGGATGGGACAAACCAGACGTAGTCATAATCCACCGTCAGCTGGCGCGACAGCGAGGCCGAAAGCGTTTCGATACAGCCTGAGGGCAGCTTGCAGCCCTGTGTCTCGAGCAGGGTTTCCGCCGTCTGGCGCGGTACGGTGCCTTTCGGGGATACCACCACCGGCCACTCCATCACCCGGCTAAGGGTGACGGTATCGTTAAGGATCGGGTGGCGCGGACGCACCACCAGCTTCAGGGATTCCAGGAACAGCAGCTCATAGTTCAGGCCGCTCATCAGCTCCGGATCGGACATTCTGCCCATGCCCAGATCCAGCTCGCCGGATTTCAGCCCCGCCAGCAGCATGGTGTTATTCATGGTGGCAACCTGCAACGTAATGTTGCGCTGCTGCTTATGGAACTGGCCGATCACCGCCGGCAGAATACCCAGCGCCGCGGTTGGCAGGGCACCAATCCGCACCACATCGCCCGGTGTATCGTTGCGCCGGGTCAGGGACTGGCCCGCCGTATTCAGGGCATCAAGGACTTTGACCGCATGGGTCAGGAACTGCTCGCCCACGAGGGTGAGCTGCGCCCCCAGACGTCCGCGCTCAAACAGCCGTGTACCGGTAAGCTGCTCAAGCTCGTTCAGCGTTTTTGAAAGTGCAGGCTGGCTCAGGTTTAAGGTTTCAGCCGCGCGCCCAAGCGTACCCTGCTGTGCGACGGCTACAAAAGTGTGCAAATGGCGCAAACGGATGCGCTGAGAAAACAGACCATTTTTTTCCATAAGCGATGTTAAAAACAGAGCGTTAAACGTGACAAGGAAAGTTATTTAATTTTGATAACTTGATAGCAAAATATCATTAACATTTCATCAGATTTAGTAAAGCATCGAATAAAATCTGTCAGTTAGCGGTATGCGTCAGGGGTGTCGCAGGGGGATCTGAAGCGGGAAATGGCCGTTTTACATAACAAAACGGCAACATGTGATGGGTCAGGCTTCCCGCATCGCGTGCGCGTGGCGCTGGCAGATGTGGCAGCGATCTGCCTCAGGGGAAAACGTATAGAACCGGTGTTGGCAGCTGCGGCAGGTTTTTGCTGTAAAGGTAAAGCGTTGTCCCGGGCTGACCGCTGCCTGGGGCGCTATGCGGATCGCATCCGTAAAGCAGACCAGGGTACAGCTGTTGCAGCCCGTGCAGCGGGCAGGTTCCCACTCCAGCGCCGTCCCGGTGAGCTGCAGCGCGTTTTCGGGGCAGGCTCTGGCGCAGGCCCCGCATGCCACGCAGCGGGAGAGGGTGAGGGAGAGCTGATACTCGCTAAGGGGCGACATGAGCTGCCTGCGGGCACGACGACCGGCGGCGACCTGTGCCGATTGCACGTTCTCTTCGGGGATGCGTAACCAGTGGCGGCGTAACGGGTTAACGGCGCGGGGTGTCGGCGGAAAAATCTGCCACTCAGGCTCACCGCGTTCCCGCAGGAGGAGGTTGACTTCGGCAATGGCCCGCACCCACACCGGATGATCGGCGCCTTCCAGTTCCACGCCGCGGATAGCGTACTGGTAATGCCACATCAGGAGTTCATCGGCTGAGACGCAGGCTGAAAACGGCGCCACCAGTCGACCGGCCTGGTAGTTTCGCTGCGCAGGATGCAGATTTTCCGGCGCATCGACCGGACAGGGAAAAAGACAGTTACCGCAGCGCAGACAGCGCTCTTCATCGATGGTCTGCCCGGCGGCGGAAAGCGCTATCGCCCCCACCGGACAGGCATCGGCGCAGACGCGGCAGGTGTGGCGCGCAAAGGTGTTACGCAGACAAGAAGCCCCCACGCCGGGTGGCGCAGGGGGCTTAGCGTTGAGGCGAAAGAGAGCCATTAGCTGATGCTAAAGAAGACAAAGCGGAACGCGATCTCCGCCAGCACCAGCAGCGCACCGCCGGCCAGCAGCCCCGCTCTGCGGTTGCGCCAGCCGCTCACGGCAAAGAGCACCGCCCCGACGACAGAGACGATCCAGCTGAACAGGCGCAGCCCATCAAGACGGGCAAATGCCGCCAGCGGCTGATGCGGCAGAGTCACCACATTTTTAAGCGGCGCGTTCGCCAGATAATCCATATACGCAGGCTGGGCCAGCAGACGGACCGCGACAATGCCCACCACCAACACAACGGCCAGGCGCATCAGGGTACGGCGGGTTTTCATCACCGAACCGGTGTTCAGGACAGGCAGCCAGGCCATCGCCACCGCACCGAGAATGCCCACCGCACCATAGAACATCAGCCAGGTATTGAAATGCATCCAGGTGATAATGGAACTGTTGGCATAGATGGCGCTCATGCACCAGACGTCAATCAACCCCAGCAGCGCGGCAACAGGAAGCAGGACGCTGACCAGCGTCTTCTTCACCATCAGGATCAACGTACAGAGCCCCAGCACCGCCAGATAGAAACTGGCAAAGACGATTTCACGGCTTAACCATGAGCTCGCGACGTGGCGCAGCGCGTTGAAGGCGTTCAGCGGATAGCCCAGATGCAGGGTGGAGGCGATCAACCCCAGCCCGCCCATCACGCAGGCGGTCAGCAAGGCAGGCAAAAGCTGGCGCGACGCCTGCGGCACGGATTTCGCCGCGCCCGCAGCCAGGGTCAGGAACAGCGTGATGCCGACGGAACCCTGTACCAGCAGGGTAAAGATCAGTAACGGCAACTCATGCATGCGGTTGCTCCTCTTGCTCGGCGCCCTGGTGCGCTTTGATCACCAGATTAGGGTGAGTGATGGATGAGTCCGGCAAGCCCTGCACGTCGCATACGCTGCCGTAGCGGGCGCGCAGCTCGTCGATAGGCCCAAACTTAATCGCCCCCAGCGGGCAGGTGGCAACGCAAATGGGCTGTTCGCCTTTGGCCTGCAGGTCGACGCAAAAATCGCATTTTGACATCTGCCCTGTCTCTTCATTCATCTGTGGCGCGCCATAAGGACATGACCAGGCGCAGTACCCGCACCCGACACACTTGCGGGTATCGACCCGCACGATACCGTCCCCAGGGCGCTTGTGCATGGCCGTGGTCGGGCAGTTTTTGGTGCAGATCGGGTCTGCGCAGTGGTTGCAGGAGATCGACAGGGTAAAGGCATACACGTTCTGCGTTATGCCGCCCTGACCGGTAGGGATGAACCCGCCGCCTTTCACCTCGTAAACGCGGCGGAAGCGGCGGCCCACCTCGAGATTGTTTTTATCCTTGCAGGCCACCTGGCAGGCTTTACAGCCTGAACAGCGGGAGGAGTCGATGAAGAACCCCAGCTGTTTATCGCTGACCGGCGGAAAATCATTAAACTGCTGCGTCATACTTTGCGACCTCCACAAGCATGGTTTGATGGGCATTACCTTTAGCAAGCGGAGTGATACGCGCCGAGCTAAGAACGTTTGGACAACCGCCGAGATCGACGCCGTTGTCGTCCGGCTGCCACCAGGCTCCGGCCTGCATGGCGACGACGCCCGGCATGATCCGCACGGTCACTTCTGCCGGCACCTGGCAGATGCCGCGCTGGTTATGGATACGGACGATGTCCCCCTGACGAATGCCGCGTTGCTCTGCGTCCAGCGGGTTGATCCACAGCTTCTGAACCTGCACTTCCTGTAACCAGGGGTTGGCATACTGGGTGGAGTTCGCGCGGTTTTTGCCTTTCCAGGTGATAAGCTGAAGCGGGAACTGTCTGGCCAGTGCATCCTCCGGGCCTTCGTGGGCCGGAACGTAGTGCGACAGGGCAGGGATGTCCGGGTTGTGCATGTCATACAGGCGCTTTGAGAAGATCTCAATTTTGCCCGATGGCGTCGGGAACGGGTTATTCTCCGGATCGCGGATGTTGGCTTCAAACGCCACGTGCGGTTTGCTTTTGAACAGATGCTGACGCTTAACCTGAAGCTCGCTGAAGGTGGGCAGATGTTCATCCGGCATGGAGAGACGCGTCTGCTCCCAGATGTGTTCAATCCACTCTTTCTCACTGCGGCCCTGGCTAAACTGCGCTTCGATACCCAGCTTCGCCGCCACCTCGCGCTGCCAGTCGTAGTCTGACCGGCGTTCAAATTCAGGCTCAACAATCTTCTCGGACAAAATCAGATAGCTGCCGGTGCCCCAGGTTTCGCCGATATTCCAGCGCTCCATAAAGCTGGTTTCCGGCAGCAGCAGATCCGCATAGCGGGCGCTGGGTGTCAGGTAGAGATCGCTGGCGACGATAAACTCGATTTTTGACTCGTCCTCCAGCACCTTCACGGCCTGATTAATGTCCGGGTTCTGGTTGGCAAGATAGTTGCCCGCCAGCGAGAACAGCATCCGGATATTGCTCTTAAGCTGCGTTGCCCCCGTCAGGCCATCTTCCGGCGTCACCTTGCTGGCGTCATCGGCGGCCTGAACCCAGTTCATGATGGAGATTTTTTCTTTAACCGGATTGTCCGGCATCTCCGGCCCGGTGGCGAATTTACGGTTGCCAATGCCGCCGTAGCCTGCGGCCCAGCCGCCTTTCACGCCGACATTGCCGGTGATGGTCGCCAGCAGCGTGGAGCCACGCGCGGTGCGCTCGCCGCAGATATGACGCTGCGGACCCCATCCCTGGATCAGGGCGGCGGGTTTGGTGGTGGCGTAATCCCGGGCGAGCTGGCGGATGGTCTGGGCCGGTACGTGGGTGATTTTTTCTGCCCATTCCGGCGTTTTCACCACACCGTCTTTTTTACCCATCAGGTACGCCACCAGTGATTCGTTGGCAGGCACCCCTTCAGGCATGGCGTCCTCATCGAACCCCAGGGTGTAGCGCGCGATAAAGGCTTTATCGTGCAGGTTCTCGCTGATGATGACGTACATCATGGCGTCCATCAGCGCGTTGTCGGTGGACGGCAACAGCGGCACCCACTCATCCGCCAGCGACGACACGGTATCGGAATAGCGTGGATCGACGACAATAAAGCGCGTGCCGTTCTGCTTCATCTGCTGAAAATAGTGGTTGGTGTGGCCAAAAATGGTCTCTGTGGGGTTATGGCCCCAGAGGATCACCAGCTTTGTATCCTGAAGCGTATCGAGGGAATTACCCGTCGCAACCGCGCCATAGGTATAAGGCGTGGCGGCCGCGGTATTGCCCATACTGACGGAGTGATAATATTCCAGATGCCCGCCGGTCAGGTTTAATAAGCGGCGCATCATTTTATCCCCGGAGAATGTGCCGCCGCTTACAGCGGTATTATTATGCACAAAGCGGGACTCCGGACCGTATTTCTGGGTAATGCGGATAATATTATCCGCAATAAGGGTTGTGGCCTCGTCCCAGGTTATGCGTTCGAATTTACCCTCGCCACGTTTACCCACCCGCTTCATGGGATATTTCAGGCGGTCGGGATGGTAAACAAATTTGCGATAGCTGCGCCCGCGCACGCAGGCCCGCATGACCGGCATTTCCGGATCGAGCGCGTTATCCGGCCGGGTGGTAATTTGCGTGACGACGCCGTCGGCAATATGCGCGCGGATATCACACTTTCCCCCGCAGTCGAAGGTGCTGCAGGTCTGCACGACGCGTGCGGCGGGCGCCGCATCCACTACGGATGCGTCGGCCCCCGCGGTGGAGGCAGCGGCGCGACCCGAGGTTAAAAAAGGTAAGGCGATGGCGGCGGAACCCGCCTTCAGGAAACTCCTGCGTGACACCCCTGATGGAAGGTCATCTTCGTTGTTTTCAGATACAGACATATTATTCCCTCATAGAAAATACCTCCTATTTTCCATGGGGTTTAAAACGAGGTAGTTGATATTTATCAAGGAGAGGATTTAATAACGGTTATCGGCTGAAAATTCAGACTATTGCGATAATAATTATCATTTATTCTCAGAGTGTAAAATGAGCGGTTGCATTTTCTGCAGCGCTTTAAGAATTAAATATTAACCGTAAATAAGAGGTGGAATATTTGTGAAAATATATCCTGGGTGTTTTTATTCAGGCGCAATGAATAATGCTGGATATAAATTTCTGTTAACGGATATTTTTTATCTGGCTAAAAGTATGACGCTTTACCCCTTCGTCAACAGTGAAGCATGAAAAACAGGCAGCTAACCACCTGGATCACAATTCGTAAATTCTTCCAAACAGGCGCAATGGCCTTCTCTACACTCCAGGTAATATTCACTGGAGGCATGACATCATGGCGAACACCATCACGGCTGATGATATTCGGGAAAACTTTTCGCAGGCTATGTCGGCGATGTACCAGCAGGAAGTTCCGCAGTACGGGACCTTGCTGGAGCTGGTAGCGGATGTGAATCTGGCAGTACTGGAAAACAACCCGAAGCTGCATGAACAACTGGCCAACGCGGATGAACTCGCTCGCCTCAACCTTGAACGCCACGGGGCGATCCGTGTCGGCACCGCTCTGGAACTGGCAACCCTGCGGCGCATGTTCGCCATTATGGGGATGTTCCCGGTCAGCTATTACGATCTCTCCCAGGCCGGGGTGCCGGTGCACTCAACCGCCTTTCGTCCGGTTGACGATGCCGCGCTGTGCCGCAATCCGTTTCGTATTTTTACCTCGCTGCTGCGCCTCGATCTGATCGACAACGCCCCCCTGCGCGAGAAAGCGGCGGAGATCCTCGCCCGGCGCAACATCTTCACCCCCCGCTGCCTGGAACTGATTGACCTGCACGAGACGGAAGGGGCCTTTACCCCGGCCCAGGCCGAAGAGTTCGTTCAGGAAGCGCTGGAAACCTTCCGCTGGCATCGCCACGCCACGGTGGATCACGACACCTATCAGGCCCTGCACAACGAGCACCGGCTGATTGCCGACGTGGTCTGCTTCCCGGGCTGCCACATTAACCACCTGACGCCGCGCACGCTGGATATCGACCGGGTGCAGGCGTTGATGCCCGAATACGGTATTGAACCCAAGATGCTGATCGAGGGACCGCCGCGCCGGGAGACGCCGCTGCTGCTGCGCCAGACCAGCTTTAAGGCACTGGAGGAGCCGGTGCTGTTTGCGGGCGAACAGCGGGGCACCCATACCGCGCGCTTTGGCGAGATTGAGCAGCGCGGCGTAGCCTTAACCCCGAAAGGGCGCGACCTGTACGATCGCCTGCTGGCGGAGGCCGGCACCGGCAAGGATAACCTGACCCATCAGCTGCACCTGCAGGAGGTCTTCCAGGCGTTTCCCGACAGCGATATCTTCCTGCGCCGCCAGGGGCTGGCGTGGTTCCGCTACCGCCTGACCCCGGCCGGAGAGGCGCACCGTCATGCCTTTGGCCCCGGCGACGATCCGCAGCCGCTGATCGAACGCGGCTGGGTGGTTGCCCAGCCCATCACCTATGAAGACTTCCTGCCGGTGAGCGCCGCCGGGATCTTCCAGTCGAACCTCGGCAACGAGACACAGGCCCGCACCCACGGCAATGCCAGCCGGGATGCCTTTGAACAGGCGCTGGGGTGCCCGGTGCTGGACGAGTTTACCCTCTACCGGGAGGCGGAGGAGCGCAGCATGCGACGTTGCGGTTTGCTCTGAAAACGGTACTCTGCGGGGATGTGACATCAACTGAAGGTCGATATGGAAAACGTCTCTTCCCCGATAGTGACCACGCGCCACGGCGATATCTGCGGCATTACGGACGGCGATGTGCAGGTCTGGCGCGCCATTCCTTATGCCGCACCGCCGGTAGGCGCATTACGCTGGCGTTCCCCGCAGCCGGTAGCCAGCTGGCAGGGCGTGCGCCAGGCCACCGCCTTTTCGCCATCAAGCTGGCAGAGCAGTGAGTACTGCCAGCAGCTGGGCGGGGGCGATCCGGGACGCTTCTCAGAGGATTGCCTCTACCTGAACGTCTGGTCGCCGGTGGCGCGCACCGCGCCGCTGCCGGTTATGGTCTGGCTGCACGGCGGGGGCTTTACCATTGGCGCAGGCGGGCTGCCGCCCTATGACGGCAAGGCGCTGGCCCAGCGCGGGGCGGTGATCGTCACCCTTAACTACCGCCTCGGCCACCTGGGCTTTTTTGCCCATCCCGCGCTGGAAGGCGAAGAGGAGCGGGTGGTGCATAACTTTGCGCTGCTCGATCAGATGGCCGCCCTGGAGTGGGTGCGGAATAACATCGCCCGGTTTGGCGGCGATCCGCAGAACATCACGCTGTTTGGTGAATCTGCCGGGGCGCGCAGCGTGCTGTCGCTACTGGCCTCGCCGCTGGCCAAAGGGCTGTTCCATAAGGCGATAATCCAGAGCGGGTATACGCTACCGGATACGCCCCGGGAGCAGGCGCTCCGCAAGGGGGAGGCGCTGGCGGCCCATTTTGGTCTGGAACACGCCTCCGCCGAAGAACTGCGCGCGATCCCGGCCGAGGCCTTCTGGCCGCTGACGGCGCCGCTGAACATTGGCCCGGCTCCCATCGCGGGAGATTGCGTGCTGCCGGAGCCGATGCTGGAGGTCTTTTTTGCCGCTCGCCACCATCCGGTGCCGATTATGGTCGGTTCCAACAGCGATGAGGCCAGCGTGATGGCGGTGTTTGGCGTCGATCTCGCCGGGCAGATCCAGAAGCTGCGCCGGGAGCGGCGGCTGGGACTGGGGCTGATCAAGCTGCTCTATCCCGGTATCAAAGACGATACCGAGCTGGGGCGTCAGGTGTGCCGCGATATGGCCTTCACCACCCTGGGCTTTGTGGTAATGCAGGCCCAGCGGCGGGTAGGGGAGCCGTGCTGGCGCTACTGGTTCGATTACGTGGCTGAAGCCGAGCACGCCACCTACGCCAACGGGGCGTGGCATGGCAACGAGGTACCCTACGTGTTCGATACGCTCGCCCTCGCCGAGCCCGCACGACAGTATGTGAATGCCAACGACCTGGCGTTTTCCGCTCAGGTTGCCGATTACTGGGTCAACTTCGCCCGCCATGCCAGCCGGCAGTGCGACACGCTGAATGGCCCCACGCGCTGGCCTGCCTGTCATCACGGGCGGGACGTTCTGTTACGCATTGGAGTGAATAAACATGCGGGTTTTAAGCTTGAAAATCGATTTATGCGCGCCCGCATGGCGCTCTTCAGACGGGTGATGAAGCACCACGTCAGCCTGGATTAAGCAGGCATTCCCGAAAGGCGGCCAGCCCCGCCGCTTTGCCCCGCGACTCCCGCAGCACCAGCCGGTAGCTGGCGCCGGTTCTGACGCTGCTGGCGTAAGGCCGCACCAGCCGCCCGGCGCGGATATCTTCCGCCACCAGCGTCTCGTCGGCTATCGCCACGCCAAGCCCCTGAATGGCGGCGGTGATGGCCAAATCCATGGTGTCGAAGTGTTGATTTTTGTGCATAACAGGCGACTGCACGGCCTGTTTTTCCAGCCACAGCGACCAGTCGGTTTTATCCCGCGTCGGATGCAGAAAGGTAAGCGACTCCACCGCCAGGCCCTGGCGCTGCGGGCTCAGCACCGGCGTCAGGGCCTCTTCAAACAGCAGATCCCCCGCGCTCAGGTGGGTGCCGAAAACAATGGCCGCATCATAGGATTCGGTTTTGAAATTTACGCTGTGATCGTTGGTGGTGGTGAGCGCAATCTGCAGCTCGGGCTGTTCACGCTCCACCTGCAGCAGTCGCGGCACCAGCCAGCGCATGGCACAGGTGGGCACCTTCAGGCGCACCACGGTCTGCTGGGCCCGGGCCTGATCCGCCACCGTCAATAAGTGTTCATACGAGGCGCGCAGATCCGGCAGCAGGGCGCTGCCCTGGGACGAGAGGCGTAGCCCGCGGGCGTGGCGCTCAAACAGCGGAAAACCGAACCAGCTTTCAAGGGCGGCGATCTTGCGGCTCACTGCGCCCTGGGTCAGGCACAGCTCTTTTGCCGCATGGGTCAGATTCAGGTGCCGGGCGGTAACAATAAACGCCTCAACGGCAGTAAGCGGGAACGCGCGATGCGACACAGAACCTCCAGGTATGATTTTTTGTCATGGCTATTATGACAACAATTCGATTGTCGCCACAATAGCGTTCGGGTTGAATAGTTATGCACTATTCACCAGAGGGGTTCATGATGACGCTGCGCACGCCGATACAAACTCGTTCTAAACTGCCGGACGTTGGCACCACCATTTTTACCGTTATCGGTCAGCTTTCCGCTGAGCACAATGCCATCAACCTTTCTCAGGGGGCGCCGAACTTCGACTGCGACCCCGCGCTGGTGGCGGGCGTCCACCGCGCCATGCAGGCGGGCAACAACCAGTACGCGTCGATGACCGGGCTGGCACCGCTGAAGGAGCGCATCGCCGATAAGATCGCCGCCCTGTACGGTACCCGGTACGATCCTGCCAGCGAGGTTCTGGTTACCGCCAGCGCCAGTGAAGGGCTCTACTCGGCCATCAGTGGCCTGGTGCATCCCGGCGATGAGGTGATCTACTTTGAACCCTCGTTCGACAGCTACGCGCCCATTGTCCGCCTGCAGGGCGCGACGCCGGTCGCCATTAAGCTGACGGTGCCGGATTTCGCGGTGAACTGGGATGAAGTGCGCGCCGCCATTACCTCGCGCACCCGGATGATCATCGTCAATACGCCGCATAACCCGAGCGGGCAGGTCTTCTCGGCGGAGGATCTGGACCAGCTTGCGGCTATTACCCGCAACACCGACATTATTATTCTCTCTGATGAGGTGTACGAGCATGTGGTGTTCGACGAGGTGCCGCATTACGGTATGGCGACCCATCCTGGGCTGGCTGAGCGCAGCGTCATCGTGTCGTCGTTTGGTAAGACCTACCACGTGACGGGCTGGCGCGTCGGCTACTGCGTCGCCCCGGCGCAGCTGATGGATGAGATCTGCAAAATTCATCAGTTTTTGATGTTTTCTGCCGATACTCCTATGCAGTACGCGTTTGCAGAACATATGGCCGATCCGCATACCTGGCTGTCGCTGGCACCCTTCTACCAGCGCAAACGCGATCTGCTGGTTAACCTGCTGGCCGATTCCCCGTTCCGCCTGCTGCCGAGCGCAGGTTCGTTCTTCCTGCTGGCGGATTACAGCCACTTCAGCGATGAACGCGACAGCGAACTGGTCAAGCGGTTGATTGTTGACTACGGTGTTGCCACGATCCCGCTCTCGGCGTTCTACACCGACGGGACAGATAACAAATTAATCCGTCTCTCTTTTGCGAAAGATGAGGCGACATTACGGGCAGGTGCGCAGGCCCTGTGTCGGGTAAAACCACGCTAAGGAGTTCAGTCATGAAATTAAAAGCCTTCGTTGTCGGCCTGGGGTTGCTGTGTTCGTTCTCCACTTTTGCCGCAACCGAATTACGTTACGGCGTAGAAGCAGAGTATCCGCCTTTTGAGAGCCGCAACGCTTCCGGTGAGCTGGAAGGGTTTGATATTGAGCTGGGGAATGCCATTTGCGCGGCGGCGTCGCTGAAGTGCAGCTGGGTCGAAACCTCGTTCGACGCCCTGATCCCGGGGCTGGTGGCGAAAAAATTCGACGCCATTAACTCGGCGATGAACATCACCGAGCAGCGTCGTCAGAGCATCGACTTCACCCAGCCGATCTACCGTATCCCCTCCCAGCTGGTGGGCAAAACCGGCAGCGTGGTCGACGCTACGCCTGAAGGGCTAAAGGGCAAGACCATTGGCGTGTTGCAGGGCTCCATTCAGGAAACCTACGCCAAAGAGCACTGGGAAAAGCAGGGTGTGACCGTGGTGTCGTATAAAGATCAGAATATGGCCTGGGGCGACCTGCTGAATGGCCGTATTGACGCCTCGCTGGTGATGTCCGCCGCCGGGCAGGCTGGCTTCCTGAGCAAGCCGCAGGGCAAAGGCTTCGGCTTTATCGGCAAGCCGGTGTCGGATGACACCATCCTCGGCAGCGGGATCGGCTATGGCCTGCGTAAAGGCGATGAGGTCACCAAAAAGCAGCTTGATGCTGCCATTGATAAAGTCCGCGCTGACGGCACCATCGACAAGCTGGCGAAGAAGTACTTCCCGGGTATCGATGTCAGCGTAAAATAACAATCCTCCTCTGCTTTAGCCTCCGCCGATGATGTCCGGCGGGGGCTTTTTTAAACAAAACTTTACCCGCGTTTCAGGCAATTCCCCTCGACAGAAAAATCTTTCGCGCTTTGTTCATATTCTCACCTGTCAATAATTGGATTCTTAACCGTTTTTGTTTAGGCTGTGCCCCTTTAATGATGTTCTTTCTTGCCGTTGTTTCGCCCTGAGCGAAACCCACCACCCACGACCATAAGGACGTTTTTCCAGGCATGAATCGCAGACGTTTTTTAAAAGGCTCCCTGGCCGTAGCCGCAGTGAGCGGGACTTCCGGACTGTCCGCACTCTTTTCCCAGGCGGCCCATGCGGCTGAATCGGATATCGCGGACGGTTCGAGCCGCCGTTTCGACTTTTCTGTGCTGCAATCCATGGCGCACGACCTGGCGCAAACACCGTGGGGCGGTGCGCCGCGTCCGCTGCCTGAAACCCTGGCAACGCTGACGCCGCAGGCTTACAACAGCATCCAGTACGACGCAAAGCAGTCCCTGTGGAACAACATCGAAAACCGCCAGCTTGACGTGCAGTTCTTCCACGTCGGGATGGGCTTCCGCCGTCGGGTGCGCATGTTCTCGCTGGATAACCAGACCTCCCAGGCGCGCGAGATCCACTTCCGTCCTGAGCTGTTCAACTACCATGACGCGGGGGTGGATACGAAGCAGCTGGAAGGGCAGAGCGATTTAGGCTTCGCCGGTTTCCGCGCCTTTAAATCCCCGGAACTGGCGCGTCGGGATATCGTCTCGTTCCTCGGTGCCAGCTACTTCCGCGCGGTGGACGACACTTACCAGTACGGGCTCTCCGCCCGCGGCCTGGCGTTGAACACCTACGCCGACAGTCCTGAAGAGTTCCCGGACTTCACCTCGTTCTGGTTTGAAACCGTCAAACCGGGTGCCACCACCTTTACGGTCTACACCCTGCTCGACAGCCCGAGCATTACCGGCGCCTATAAGTTTGTGATCCACTGCGAGAAGACGCAGGTGATCATGGACGTCGAAAACCACCTTTATGCCCGCAAGGATATCCAGCAACTGGGGATCTCCCCGATGACCAGCATGTTCGCCTGCGGCAACAACGAACGCCGGGTATGCGACACCATCCACCCGCAGATCCACGACTCCGATCGGCTGGCGATGTGGCGCGGCAACGGCGAGTGGGTATGCCGTCCGCTGAATAACCCGCAGAAACTTCAGTTCAACGCCTATACCGACAAAAACCCGAAAGGGTTTGGTCTGTTGCAGCTCGATCGCGACTTCTCGCACTATCAGGATATCATGGGCTGGTACAACAAACGCCCAAGCCTGTGGGTTGAGCCGCGTAACCAGTGGGGCAAAGGCACCGTGGGGCTGATGGAGATCCCCACCACCGGTGAAACCCTGGACAACGTGGTGTGCTTCTGGCAGCCGGAAAAACCTGTTAAAGCGGGCGACAAGCTGGACTTCCAGTACCGTCTCTACTGGAGCGCTAAACCGCCGGTGCGATCCCCGCTGGCAAACGTGCTGGCCACCCGTACCGGCATGGGCGGTTTCCCGGAAGGCTGGGCGCCGGGCGAGCACTATCCGAAGGTCTGGGCGCGCCGTTTCGCGGTTGACTTTGTCGGTGGCGATCTGAAAGCGGCCGCCCCGAAAGGGATTGAGCCGGTGATCACCCTCTCAAGCGGCGAAGCAAAGCAGATTGAGATCCTCTACGTGGAGCCGTTTGACGGCTACCGGATCCTGTTTGACTGGTATCCGACCAGCGATTCGACCGATACGGTGGATATCCGCATGTTCCTGCGCTGCCAGGGCGAGGCAATCAGCGAGACCTGGCTGTATCACTACTTCCCGCCTGCGCCGGATAAACGCCAGTACGTTGATGACCGCGTCATGCGTTAAGCCTGTGCCGGGTGGCGGCTGCGCCTTACCCGGCCTACGAACCGCACCAAACCGTAGGCCGGGCAAGCGCATGCGCCGCCCGGCGTTGCAGAGGAAGCATAATGACCGCACAAACTGAAGAGATAATTCCTGTCACCGAGCGCACTGAACTGCGCGCCGCCGACGAACGTTACACGACCGAGCTGCATAACCTGGTGGTCAAAAACCGGGACTGGTTGCAGGGCTATCTGAACTGGCCGCAGTTTGTCGATACGGAAGAGGACACCCGGCAGAACATCCAGAGTAACCAGATGCTGCATCAGCGCGGTTACGCCAAAATGTTTCTGATCTTTCACGATAATGCGCTGGCAGGAGTGCTGTCGTTCAATGCCATTGAGCCGCTGAACAAGACCGGCTATATCGGCTACTGGCTGGATGAAGCGCATCAGGGACAGGGGATTTTATCCCGGGCGCTTGAGGCGTTTATTGGCTACTACGCCGCGCGCGGAGATATCCGCCGCTTCGTCATCAAGTGCCGCGTTGAGAATGCAGCCAGCAATCAGGTGGCGCAGCGCAACGGCTTTGTGCTGGAAGGGTGCCTGAAAGAGGCCGAGTTCCTCAACGGACGCTTTGACGACCAGAACATCTACGCCCGTATCTGCGCGCTATAATGCCCCGAGCAGCGGCGTGCGCGTGATGCGCTGTGCGCCGTTAATCACCTTCGCACCGCGCAGGTGAATCATCTCCCCGTCGGCAGCTTCGATCACCGCGTCATCAGTAATATCAATATGATGTTCGATCAGCACTTCGCCATGAATGCGCGCCCGGCCCTGGATCACCACTTTGTCATCAATCAGGATCGGGCCGCCGCGTAACCAGGCCTCACCGCCAATCAGCACATGATGTTTGATAACGCAGTTACCCTCGACCAGGGCATTTTCCGCCACCTGGGAGCTGTAACGCAGGGTGGGGATGGCATCCTCTTCCAGCCCGGCGAGCAGGCGCGCGTTGCCGTACACTTTGGCGCAGTCGCACACCCAGACGTTATTCACCTCGTTGCCTTCAATTAGCGCGTTCTCAAACACTTCGGCGCGATGCTCGACAAAGGCATAGCTGACGATGGCGTTACCGTAGATCTGCGCCTGATGAACTATCCGCGACTGGCTGACCGTGGCCTCGCCGAAAATACGCAGGATCTGTTCGTGATCCGGGGTAAGGCCTTTGGCGGCAATCACCATGCTGTTGTGCAGCACCCGGGCATTGTCGAAAAGGTGGCACTCCCCGCGCACCACCGACGACTGAACGGTGACGTTGTCACTTACTCGTGCGCCGTGGCTGATCTGCGCTCCATCCACCCAGACACTATCGCTGACCGAGGCCTGATGGCTGATCACACAGGGCCGGGTGATACGCGCATTGCCGCTTACCTGTCCTCCGGCAAAGACCACGCTGTTCTCGTCGTAGATCCAGCAGTCGTGCTCGTGGGACAGCGCCGATTCATCCTCAACCCAGCCGCCGCGGGTGCCACTTTTCACATCGCTGAAATCCCGCGCGGCGATAATCTGATACACCTTTACTGCTGCTCTGGTTTCACCGTCCTGCCAGTGGTGCAGACGGCTCTCGTCGCTAAGTCGATATTTTTTCATCACTGTGCCCACAGTTGTCCTCTCCACTAAACGTAGCAAAGTTTACGTTGATCGAAAGAGTGGCATCCGCAAATGAAACTCTTTAAACTAGCATTTCAAATATATTTTATAGCTTAAAATAAATGTACAAGAGTCAATCCACTGAACGCGTTCTGAATTTGCCTGCGGGCTACTACGGTATGGTGCTGGGGATCATTGGCATGGGTTTCGCCTGGCGTTATGCCAGCACGATCTGGCCGGTCACGCGCTGGCCGGGCGATATCCTGGTCGCGCTGGCGATGGTCATCTGGCTGCTGTTAACCGTAGCCTTTATCACCCGTCTGGTGCGTTTCCCCGGCAGCGTGCTGGCGGAGATGCGCCATCCGGTGATGAGCAGTTTTGTCAGCCTGTTTCCGGCCACCACCATGCTGGTGGCGATTGGCTTTGTGCCCTGGTATCGCCCGCTGGCGCTCTGCCTGTTCACTCTGGGCGTGGTGGTGCAGCTGAGCTATGGGGCGTGGCAGTCTGCCGGGCTGTGGCGGGGTAAACACCCGGAGGAGGCCACCACACCGGGCCTCTATCTGCCGACGGTGGCAAACAACTTTATCAGCGCCATGGCCTGCGGGGCGCTTGGGTTTCACGATGCCGGACTGGTGTTTCTCGGTGCGGGGGTCTTCTCCTGGCTGAGCCTTGAGCCGGTGATCTTGCAGCGTCTGCGCAGCGCGGGTGAACTGCCTGCGCCGATGCGCTCATCCCTGGGCATTCAGCTGGCACCCGCGCTGGTAGCCTGTAG
The DNA here is from genome assembly GCF_023639785.1 of Leclercia adecarboxylata. Classification (NCBI taxonomy): domain Bacteria; kingdom Pseudomonadati; phylum Pseudomonadota; class Gammaproteobacteria; order Enterobacterales; family Enterobacteriaceae; genus Leclercia; species Leclercia adecarboxylata. The sequence continues at coordinate 2,422,839 of NZ_CP098325.1, read as the reverse complement.
CGCCTGGTTCAGCGTGAACGGCGGGGAGGCGGATACCTTCGCTAAAATGCTGTTCGGCTACGGCCTGCTGCAACTGCTGTTTACCCTGCGGCTGATGCCCTGGTATCTGGCGCAGCCGTTTAATGCCTCGTTCTGGAGCTTTTCGTTCGGCGTGTCGGCGCTGGCAACCACCGGGCTACATCTGGGGCAGAGCAGCCCGTCCGGTTTATTCCACGCCATCGCCATCCCGCTGTTTATGTTTACCAATGCCATCATTGCGCTATTACTGGTGCGTACGTTTATCCTGTTGATACAGGGAAAACTGCTGGTTCGTGCAGACAAAGCAACGCTTATGCAAGCTGAGGAAAAAGAATGACTGTGTTTGATGAGAACTACTTTACCGAAAAATATGGCCTGACCCGTACCCACTCAGAAGTGATCTACAGCGCCGGAATTGTGAAGCCGGGAAAAACGCTGGATCTCGGCTGCGGCAACGGTCGTAACAGCCTCTACCTGGCGGCGAACGGCTACGACGTCACCGCATGGGATAAGAACCCGATGAGCATCGAGAATATCGAGAACATCAAAGCGAAAGAGGGCATCACTCATCTGCAGACGGCGATTAAGGATCTCAACAGCCTGCGTTTTGAGGGCGAATATGATTTTATTCTCTCCACCGTGGTGCTGATGTTCCTGCAGGCGGAAACCATTCCAGGGCTTATCGACAACATGCAGCGCTGCACAAAACCCGGCGGCTATAACCTGATTGTGGCGGCGATGGATACCGAAGACTATCCGTGCAATGTCGGCTTCCCGTTTGCTTTCAAGACCGGCGAGCTGAGCGAATACTACGCGGGCTGGGAACAGCTGAAATATAACGAGGACGTCGGCGAGTTACACCGTACCGACGCCCAGGGGAACCGCATCAGGCTACGTTTTGCGACATTGCTGGCGCGTAAACCGGCGTAAGGTCCAGTGCCCGGCGGCGCTTTGCTTGCACGGGCCTACTGGACGTAGGCCGGGTAAGGCGCAGCCGCCACCCGGTTTAACGCGCCGCCAGCAGGCAGAGCTGCAACGCGGTGTTATACGAGGCCTCAAACGATTTCAGGGGTAAAAACTCAAACTTCGAGTGGAAGTTGTGGGCACCGGTGAAGAAGTTCGGGGTTAGCAGGCCTTTCGCCGAGAGCGCTGCGCCGTCGGTGCCGCCGCGCATCGGGGTTGGTTTTGGCGTAATGCCTAAACTCTCCATCGCCTCAAACATCAGATCAATTGCCCGGCGATCTTCGCCTGTCGCGTTGCTGATGTTGCTGTAGGTATCTTCAATGTGCCAGCTTACTTTTGCGGTCGGGTGCCGGGCGGCGATCTTCTCTGCCACTTCGCCGATTTGCGCTTTGCGGGCGGCAAAGCTGTCGCGATCGAAGTCTCGAATGCTCGCCTTCAGCAGCGCCTCGTTTTGCCCGGCCTGAATGCCGTTAAACCAGATATAGCCTTCGCGGCCCTCGGTGTGCTCCGGCGTTTGCAGGCGGTCGAAGTGGCTGATGTAATCCGTCGCCATCAGGAGCGGGTTCACCAGCACGCCTTTGGCGGACATCGGGTGCGCCGTCACGCCGGTGAAGCGTATCTCTGCCGCCGCCGCGTTGAAGTTCTCATAGACAATCTCACCCAGCTCGCAGCAGTCGATAGTCCAGGCGAAATCGACGTCAAAACGCTTCAGATCCAGCGCCTTCGCCCCGCACAGGCCAATCTCTTCGTCCGGCACGAAAGCCACCACGATATCGCCATGCTTATCTTCAGGGGTGAGGTTTTCCAGCACCGTCATCACCACGGTCACCGCCGATTTGTTGTCGGCGCCCAGCACGCTGGTGCCGTCGCTGAAAATGATCTCTTCGTTGGGGTAGGCGAGGATTTCCGGATGTTCGCTGACCTTCAGCCAGATCTCTTTTTCGGCGTTGAGGCAGAGATCATCGCCTGTAAACGTCAGGATTTGTGGATGAATATCTGGTGACAATCCCACGTCAACGGTATCGATATGGGTGATAAAACCGATCCGCGGCGCGCCCGGCACATTCCCCTTTTTCACCGCGGTAACGGTGGCAAATTCATCGATGACGATATCCGACAAACCCAGCGTTTGCAGCTCTGCGGCCAGCATCCGCGCCATCTCGTGCTGGCCGGGTGTGGAGGGCAGGGTGTTAACCTTCGGATCGCTCTGGCTGGTGACGGCCAGGTAGCGAAAGAAGCGTTGGGTTAATTGTCTGGCGAGCGCAGAAGCCATGGTGGATCCTTCTTTATTTGAGTTATCAGGTGTTTGCAAAATCACTTTAATGATATTTATGGTTTGGCACGACAAAAATTCATTAGCCGTCAAATTAAAAGACAGGAAAACGCGATGAAAAGCAACCTCACAAAACTGGCGCTAACCGTAGCCGCACTGACGGTCAGTTCCACCGTTGCCGCTAAAACGCTGGTCTATTGTTCCGAAGGATCGCCGGAGAACTTTAACCCGCAACTTTATACCTCGGGCACCAGCGTGGATGCCAGCGCGGTGCCGGTGTACAACCGGCTGGTGGATTTTACGCCGGGCACCACCGATCTGGTGCCGAGCCTGGCTGAAAGCTGGGACGTGAGCGAGGACGGCAAGGTCTATACCTTCCATCTGCGCAAGGGGGTGAAATTTCAGAGCAACAAGCTGTTCACCCCGACGCGCGACTTTAATGCTGATGATGTGATCTTCTCGTTCATGCGACAAAAAGATCCGAAGCATCCCTATCACAACGTCTCTAACGGCAACTATTCGAATTTCGAAAGCCTGGAGTTTGGCAAACTGATCACCGCCATTGATAAGGTGGACGATCATACGGTGCGCTTCACCCTGGCGCACCCGGAGGCCCCGTTTGTTCCCGACCTGGCCTGGTACTTCGCGTCCATCCTCTCCGCCGAATATGCCGACGCAATGCTGAAAGCCGGAACGCCAGAGAAGGTGGATATGGAGTCGATTGGCACCGGGCCGTTCAAGCTGGCGAAATACCAGAAGGATTCGCGCATCCTGTTTACGGCGTTCCCGGAGTACTGGCAGGGCAAGGCGAAGCTGGATCGTCTGGTGTTTACCATCGTTCCGGATGCGTCGGTGCGTTTCGCCAAACTGGAAAAAAACGAGTGCCAGGTGATGCCGTTCCCGAATCCCGCCGATCTGCCGCGGATGAAAGCGAATAAAGATCTTAATCTGATGAGCAAAGCGGGGCTGAATACCGGCTTCCTGTCGTTTAACACTCAGAAACCGCCGCTGGATAACGTCAAGGTGCGTCAGGCGCTGGCGATGGCCATTAATAAACCGGCCATTATTGACGCCGTTTTCCAGGGCACGGGTACGGCGGCGAAAAACCTGCTGCCGCCGGGCGTGTGGAGTGCCGACAGCGAGCTTAAAGACTACGATTACGATCCCGAAAAAGCCAAAGCCCTGCTGAAAGAGGCCGGTTTCGCCAACGGGATGACCATCGACCTGTGGGCGATGCCGGTGCAGCGTCCGTACAACCCAAATGCGAAACGCATGGCCGAGATGATTCAGGCCGACTGGGCAAAAATCGGCGTGCAGACTAAGGTCGTCACCTACGAGTGGGGTGAATACCTCAAGCGCGTGAAGGGCGGCGAGCATCAGGCGGCGTTGATGGGCTGGACCACGGCAACGGGCGATCCGGATAACTTCTTTGGTCCGCTCTTTACCTGCACCTCAGCGAACGGCGGCTCGAATTCCGCCAAATGGTGTTATCAACCCTTTGATAAAATTATCGCCGAGGCAAAATCTATTACCGATCACGATAAACGCGTTGCGTTATATAAGCAGGCCCAGCAGATGATGCACGATCAAATGCCAGCGGTAATGATTGCACACTCAACTATTTTCGAACCTGTGCGCAAAGAAGTAACAGGCTACGAAATTGACCCGTTCGGTAAACATTTATTCTGGCAAGTGGATATTAAATAATCATTTAACACTGCCCGTTATCGTTACGGGCAGTCTTTTTTCAATTTGTGCTGTCTTCCTCATTTTTTGTCACTTTTTTTTCATCCTGTTTTTGCTATAACTTCAATTGCATATTTGCACTTCACAGGGATACACCCATGCGTACTAATACTTTATTTAAAGTTGCCGCGCTTTCCGGCCTGTTGCTGCTGGCGGGTTGTGCGTCAAAAGTGGCCGCGCCGGATCAATATTCGGGCTTTTTAAAAGATTACTCCGGATTAAAACAAACCACCTCAGCCTCGGGGAAACCGACGCTGCGTTGGGTTGATCCGTCTTATAACGAGGCGAACTACGACAATATTGTCTGGAACCATATCACCTATTATCCGGAACCAAAGCCAACCACCCAGATCGGTAAGCGCACGCTGGATGAACTGTTAAATTACACCAACGACAAAATGAAAAACGCTATTGGCCAGCGTAAGCCCATTGTGGCGACGCCGGGCCCACGTAGCCTGATCTTCCGTGGCGCTATCACCGGCGTCAGCTCGCAGAAAGAAGGCCTGCAGTTCTATGAAGTTGTCCCTGTCGCGCTGGTTGTTGCCGGTACCCAGATGGCAACCGGTCACCGCACCATGGATACCCACCTCTACTTTGAAGGCGAGTTGATTGATGCGAAGACCAACAAGCCGGTCATCAAAGTGGTACGTAAAGGGGAAGGTAAAGAGCTGAATAACGAAAGCACGCCAATGACCTTCGCGACCCTGAAGCAGGTTGTGGATGACATGGCGACCGATGCCACCATGTTTGATGTGCATAAAACCCAATAATAAAACCGGCCTGCGATGAGCAGGCCGTTTTTTTATGCCGTTCGCAGGCGTCGGAACCAGTTCTCCGGGCGGGCAAACATCACCAGATTCCCGGTTAATATCAGCAGTAATCCCGCAATGGCGTTGCTGTGCCAGACATACCCCTCATACAGGGTTGAAAATGAGAGCGCGACCAACGGGAAGAGTAACGTGCTGTAGGCTGCCTTACCCGCGCCAATCCTTCCCACCAGCGTAAAGTAAGCGCCAAAGGCGATCACCGAACCAAACAGCGCCAGATAGAGCAGCGCGCCCATATAGCTTACCGACCAGACCGGCGTGAAGTCATCTCCGCGGAACAGCGCAATCGCCCCCATGACCAGGGTGCCGTACAGCATCGCCCAGGCGTTGGTGGTCATGGTTTCCAGACCATTGCGCTGGTGGCGCAGGCTAATCATATTCCCCAGCGAGAACCCGTAGGTGCCCAGTGCCGACAGGGCAATACCGAACAGCAGACCCGCGCTCCAGCCGCTGTCCAGCAGGTCATTCCAGAACAGCGTAATAATGCCGAGCAGCCCGAGAGCCGCCGCCAGATAAAAGCGTGCAGGCGGGCGCTGGCCGAAAAAGAGGAAGCTGTTCAGGGCGTTATACAGCACCGCCATCGAGAAAATCACCGATTCCAGTCCGGTATTGATATACGCCGCGGCAGTGTAAAAACACCAGAAGTTAAAGCAGAAGACGCAGCATCCCTGTAGCCCGCAAAACAGGTGGTCACGTAAGGCGAGCGGGCGCAGGCGTCGCAGGATCAGCAGGACCGTCATAATGGTGGCGGTGGCGACGGCAAAGCGCCAGAAAATAGAGACCGGCGCAGGTACCGGCCCCTGTTGCAGGAAAATGGCAATCCAGGTGGTTCCCCAGATAATCACAACCAGAGCGTACAAAAATGCGTTCATCTTATTTCTCTTTTCAGCAAAGTCTGCGCTCAGTATGGCGACAGAGAGCCGGGCCTTCTTTCACCGTCTTGCGGTGGACTTGCATATTCTTGCGCTTTTTTTCTGAGGCATGCAGAAGAGGACTGGTACTGAAGGGCAGATCTTTTTAGACTTGTTAATTCTTATTAACACCTGTGTGAGTGATTATGGCTGAGACCTACTGTGCCTTTGAAAATCTGCGCAAGCATAAAGCGGTATTACATAATGCCGTGGCGCTGAATTCAGGGATCCAGCTGGCGGCCTGGTCAAATAAGCGTGACACCATTACGCAGTATTGCGATCACCACACGCTGAGTCTTTATATCGCCGACGGTTACGAGAGTTATCACAAAACGACCGCGGGCTGGAAAAACGGCGGCGGGCCGGATCGCTTTTGTCTGATGCCGAAAGAGAGTGAGTCCAGCTGGGATATTCGCGACGATCTGTCGTTTGTGCATCTCTATTGTACCGACGATCACCTGCGCAACGTCGGCGAGCAGGTCTGGGACAAAAGCCCGTACAGCTTTACCCTCGACGAGAATCTGTTTGGCGATGACGCCAGCATCACCGCCCTGTATCGCCATTTTATCCTCGGCTGCGACTGGCAGCAGTCTGCCAATCAGCTCACGCTCAGCACCGCCTCGACGCTGCTCCTGACCCATCTGGTGCAGAACTACAGCAACGTGCAGTGGGCGTTGCCCACGATCACCGGTGGCCTGTCGCCGTTCGTACTGCGAAACGTGCTGGGGTTTATCGAAGAGAATCTGGCCCAGCCGCTGACGCTGGCGGATCTGGCGACGCAGGCGAGCCTCAGCGAATTCCACTTTGCCCGCATGTTCCGTCAGTCGATGCAGATGGCCCCGCACCAGTATGTGATGCAGCGGCGAATGGAGAAGGCCAAAACCCTGGTGCGCACCACCCGCCAGCCCCTCACCGATATTGCGCTGGCCTGCGGGTTCAGCTCCGCCAGCCATTTCAGCAACCGCTTTCGCGCTGCGACCGGGCTGACCCCGTCCCAGCTACGCGCGGCCTGTGCGTGACAGCAGGGCGTAGCAGACGCCCCCCGCCACCAGCCCCCAGAACGCCGAACCAATCCCCGCAAGCGTTGCGCCGCTGGCGGTCAGCAGAAAGGTCACGATAGCCGCGTCGCGCTCGGCCTCATTGTGCAGCGCCTGATGCAGGCTACCGCCGATAGTACCCAGCAGCGCCAGCCCCGCCAGGGTCTGGATCCAGCTTAACGGCAGGGCCGCCATCAGCCCGCTAATCGAGCCGCCAAAAATCCCTGCCAGCAGATAAAACACCCCTGCCGCCGCCGCGGCCAGCCAGCGCTTGCTGGCATCCGGGTGCGCATCCGGGCTTTGACAGATGGCAGCGGTGATTGCCGCGATGCAGATGGAGTACACGCCAAACGGCGACAGCAGCAGCGCCAGCCCGCCAGTGACGATAATCAGCGGCGAAACGGCCACCGGGTAGCCGGAGGCTTTCATCGTCGCGAAGCCGGGCGCGTTCTGCGAAGCCATGGTCACAAGAAAGAAGGGCAGGCCGATGCTGATAAGGGTGGTGAGATTGAAGGTGGGGGCGATAAACTCCGGCATCACCACGGCGAAGGTCAGCTCTTCGGTGACAACGTCACCTTTCAGGGTGGCCACCGCGCCGCCCACCAGCAGGGTCGCGACAATGGCGTAGCGCGGAGCAAACGCCTTAGTCAGTAACCAGGCCAGCAGCATGCTGCCGCACAGCAGTAAATGCCCCTCAAGGTTGCTGAAGGCCTGCAGACCAAATCGCAGCAGCACCCCGGCAAGCATCGCCGCCGCCAGTGAATGGGGGATGATCTTCATCAGCCGGGCAAACAGGCCGCTGACGCCGCAGATCAGGATCAGGGCGTTGGCAAAAATAAAGATGCCGATAGTCTCCGACAGGCTCACCCCTTGCAGGCTGGTTGCCAGCAGGGCGGCACCCGGCGTTGACCAGGCGGTCAGCACCGGCGCTTTGTACCACCACGACAGCCCCAGGGTGCTGATCCCCATCCCCAGACCCAGCGCGGTCATCCAGCCTGCAATCTGCGGTGCCGTTGCGCCTGCCGCGGCAGCGGCCTGCCAGATGATCGCGGCGGAGCTGGCATAGCCCACCAGCACGGCGACAAATCCGGATAAGACGGTGGGAAAGGTGAGCGAGGATGCGCGCATGGAAACTCCGTTGTGCGTTATAACAGCCGTGAATGTAGCACTGTGCGTTATAGCATACAAGTGCTACACTCGCGGCAACGGGAGGGACCATGGACATCACACAACATCTTGCTATCACACTGAAAACGCTGCGTCAGGCGCGCGGCTGGAGTTTGTCGAAGCTGGCGGAAGAGACCGGGGTATCGAAAGCGATGCTCGGCCAGGTGGAACGCAATGAATCCAGCCCGACGGTCTCGACGCTGTGGAAAATTGCCACCGGGCTTAACGTGCCGTTCTCCACCTTTATCAGCCCCGAAACGGAGGATCCGCCGGTCTTCGACCCGCAGCAGCAGGCGATGGTAGTCAAACCGCTGTTCCCCTGGGATGAGGCGCTGAAGTACGATCATTTTTCGATTACCCTTGCGCCGGGCGCCCTGAGCGAATCCACGCCGCACGAGGCCGGGGTGATTGAGCACGTGGTGGTGATCAGCGGAGAGCTGGAGATGCAGATCGACGGCGTCTGGCAGACGCTTATACCCGATACCGGCCTGCGTTTTGCCGGAGATAAACCCCACGCCTACCGCAACAGCAGCGGCCAGACGGTGCACTTTCACTCACTCATCCATTATCCCCGCTAAAGGCACGTAAAACTGTTTCACTGGCCCATACTTCTGACTACAATAGCCGCCATTTTGACCATAACGGATAACGACGAAGTATGCGCCTGCCATCCCATCATCTTGAACTTTTAAGCCCGGCTCGTGACGCCGCCATTGCCCGTGAAGCGATCCTTCACGGTGCTGATGCGGTCTATATCGGCGGCCCTGGATTTGGCGCCCGCCATAATGCCAGCAACAGCCTGCGCGATATTGCCGATCTGGTGCCATTCGCCCACCGTTTTGGGGCGAAAGTGTTCGTGACCCTGAACACCATTCTTCATGATGATGAACTGGAACCGGCGCAGCGTCTGATTACCGATCTGTGCCAGACCGGCGTCGACGCCCTGATCGTCCAGGATATGGGCGTCCTCGAAATGGATATCCCGCCGATTGAGCTCCACGCCAGTACCCAGTGCGATATCCGCAGCGTGGAGAAAGCGAAGTTCCTCTCGGATGCCGGTTTCACCCAGATCGTGCTGGCGCGCGAGCTGAACCTCAATCAGATCCGCGACATTCGCCAGGCGACCGACGCCACTATCGAGTTCTTTATTCACGGTGCCCTGTGCGTGGCCTATTCCGGCCAGTGCAACATCTCCCACGCCCAGACCGGGCGCAGCGCCAACCGCGGCGACTGCTCCCAGGCCTGTCGTCTGCCGTACACCCTGAAAGACGATCAGGGCCGGGTGGTGGCGTTTGAAAAGCATCTCCTGTCGATGAAAGACAACGACCAGACCGCCAACCTGGGCGCACTGATCGACGCGGGCGTGCAGTCCTTCAAGATTGAAGGGCGCTACAAAGACATGAGCTACGTGAAGAACATCACCGCCCATTATCGTCAGATGCTCGATGCCATCATTGAGGATCGCGGCGGTCTGGCGCGCAGCTCTGCCGGGCGTACCGAGCACTTCTTTATTCCGTCCACCGACAAGACCTTCCACCGCGGCAGCACCGACTACTTCGTGAACGCGCGTAAAGATGATATCGGCGCCTTCGATTCCCCGAAATTTATCGGCCTGCCGGTGGGGGAAGTGCTGAAGGTGGCGAAAGATTATCTTGATGTGGAAGTGACCGAACCGCTGGCCAATGGCGACGGTCTGAACGTGATGATCAAGCGTGAAGTGGTGGGCTTCCGTGCCAATACGGTAGAAAAAACCGCTGAAAACCGCTACCGCGTGTGGCCGAACGAAATGCCAGCCGATCTTTGTAAAGCGCGTCCGCATGCGGCCCTTAACCGTAACCTCGACCACAACTGGCAGCAGGCGCTGCTGAAAACCTCCAGTGAGCGTCGCATTGCGGTGGATATCGAGCTTGGCGGCTGGGAAGAGCAGCTGATCCTCACCATGACCAGCGAAGACGGCACCAGCGTCACCCACACCCTGGACGGGCAGTTTGAGGTGGCGAACAACGCCGAAAAAGCGCTGAATAACCTGAAAGACGGCGTTGCCAAACTGGGCCAGACCATCTATTACGCCCGGGATATTCAGGTCAATCTCCCGGGCGCGCTGTTCGTGCCGAACAGCCTGCTTAACCAGTTCCGTCGTGAAACGGCAGAGATGCTGGACGCGGCGCGTCTGGCGAACTACCCGCGCGGCAGCCGTAAACCGGTCTCCGTGCCGCCGCCGGTCTACCCGGATACGCATCTTTCGTTCCTGGCGAACGTCTACAACCATAAAGCGCGGGCCTTCTATCAGCGCTATGGCGTGGAGCTGATTGACGCCGCGTATGAAGCGCATGAAGAGAAGGGCGACGTGCCGGTGATGATCACCAAGCACTGCCTGCGCTTCGCCTTCAATCTGTGCCCGAAACAGGCGAAGGGCAACATCAAAAGCTGGAAGGCGACGCCGATGCAGCTGGTGAATGGCGATGAGGTGTTAACCCTCAAATTTGACTGCCGTCCGTGCGAAATGCACGTCATCGGCAAGATGAAAAACCATATCCTGAAAATGCCTCAGCCGGGCAGCGTGGTGGCTTCCGTCAGCCCTGACGATCTGCTGAAAACGCTGCCGAAACGCAAAGGCGCTTAATCAGCGAAAATGGGTATCCGGTTTGCGCGACTTTTGCCAGTGGTGGTGTTCGCGCAAGCCGTCTGCCGACTCCTCCGCTACCACCCGCAGTTCATCGCTGTCCGCCTCGTGGCGCAACTGTTGCTCCACGCTCTTCACCCAAAAAAAAGCATGGCCTTTGTGGCCTGCCATCAGCTGGCCTGAAAATAGCGCGCAGGTCAGCATTACTACCGATAACGTTTTTTTAAACATCTTGCCACCGCCCGGTTACGTTGAGCGATCATCATGCCGATAGTTGCGTTGAGTTATTATTCTTTTTTTCAAAGGCAGGAAAGGATTTGTCAGAGTTTGTGGGTTAATGGTGCACCGGACTGTTCCCTCTCCCCTGTGGGGAGAGGGTTAGGGTGAGGGGAAACATGCGGCTGTAGAGTTGGTTCCGTTCACCTTAGGTTCCTTGCTTTTCTGTCACTACAGAACCGGTGAACGTGCTAAGGGGGCTCGCCCCGGCCTGCGGTCAACGCCTCAGCGATGTTCAGCCGGACCAGGGAGCCGCTGTAAGTTATTTATTATCCTTGAATTTCTCTATTGCTTTATGAGTAAGTAACTTATCACTAGTGCGACTTAAACCCCGCCGCCGTCATCAGCACCCGGAAAAACATCCCCACCAGCGCCAGCGCTAACACGCTGCCGCCCCAGATAATCACCATCCACATCAGACGTTTCCAGACAGGTTGATTCATCAGTGATAGCCCTCCCCAGGCTGGACTTTGCCGCGAAATACGTAATAGCTCCAGAAAGTGTAGACAAGGATGATCGGGATAATAAACAGCGCCCCCACCAGCATAAAGCCCTGGCTCTGGGCTGGGGCAGCGGCTTGCCATAAGGTAATGGACGGCGGAATGAGGTACGGCCAGATGCTGATCCCAAGCCCGCTAAAGCCCAGGAAGATTAACCCGAGAGTCAGTACGAACGGCAGATGATGGCTGTGCGGGTTACTCAGGCTACGCCACTGCCATAACCCCAGAACCCCTACCAGAACCGGAACCGGCAGCAGGTAGAACAGGTTCGGCAGGCTAAACCAGCGGTCGGCGATAGCCGGGTGGGCCAGCGGTGTCCAGAGGCTGATGACCGCGATTATCGCCAGCAGCGCCAGCAGCAGGCGTTTAGAGACCTGCCGCATCCGGCTCTGCAGCGGATTTTCGCTTTTCATCACCATCCATGTCGCGCCCAAAAGGGCATAGGCCACCACCAGCCCCAGGCCGCAGAAGAGGTTGAACGGCGTAAACCAGTCGAGCGGACCACCAGCCCAGGCGCGGCCGCTTACCGGAAAACCGTTGATTACTGCCCCCACAACCACGCCCTGGGTGAAGGTGGCAAGCAGGGATCCGCCAATAAATGCCTTATCCCAGAAGGGGCGGTGGGCGGGCGTCGCTTTGAAGCGGAACTCAAAGGCCACGCCGCGGAAAATCAGCCCAATCAGCATCAAGGTCAACGGGATAGTCAGGGCATCAACGATCACCGCATAGGCCAGAGGAAAGGCGCCAAATAAGGCCGCTCCGCCTAATACCAGCCAGGTTTCGTTCCCGTCCCACACCGGGGCGACGCTGTTGACCATCACATCACGGTCGTCCGCGTCCTGAATGGCCGGGAACAGAATGCCAATGCCCAGATCAAAGCCGTCCATCACGATGTACATCAGGGTGGCGAAGACGATAATTACAAACCAGATCAGGGAGAGATCGATTCCCATTAGGGTGTCTCCTTTGTCGTAAACTCAGTGCTGGCGGCCGAGAGCGGGCGTGCCGGACGACCATCATTTTCGGTCGGGTAGGTCTCTTCTTCCTGCGGCCCCTTTTTAATCAGGCGCACCATGTAGCTGTAGCCGACACCAAACACCGAGGTGTAGACCAGGATGAAGGCCAGCAGGCTGACGCTCATATGCAGATCCCCGTGAGCGGATACCGCATCTTTCGTGCGCTGTAATCCGTACACCACCCACGGCTGACGGCCCACTTCGGTCGTCACCCACCCGGCGAGAATGGCAATCAATCCCGATGGTCCCATCAGCAGGGCAAACCAGAGGAATGGCCGGGAGTGGTAGAGCCGCTGCCTGTAGCGTAGCCACAGGGCCACCGCGCCCAGCAGCAACATCAGCATGCCCAGCCCGGCCATAATACGGAACGACCAGAACACGATGGTGGCGTTAGGGCGATCCTCTTTTGGGAACGTTTTCAGCGCCGGGACCTGCTTATCCAGGCTGTGGGTGAGGATCAGGCTGCCAAGGGCCGGGATCGCCAGCCCGTAGCGAGTGCGCTCCTGCTCCATATCCGGCCAGCCAAACAGCAGCAGCGGGGTCGGCTCGCCGGGCGGGTTCTCCCAGTGGCCTTCAATGGCGGCAATTTTAGCCGGTTGATGCTTGAGGGTGTTGAGGCCATGCATGTCCCCAACCAATGCCTGGATAGGGGCGACAATCAGCGTCATCCACAGCGCCATTGAGAACATACGGCGAATGGCAGGGGTGTTATTTCCGCGCAGCAGGTGCCAGGCGGCAGATGCAGCGACAAACAGCGCACTGCTGAGAAACGCGGCAATGGACATATGCAGCAGGCGATACGGAAAGGAGGGGTTAAACACCACCGCAAACCAGTCCACCGGCACCACCTGGCCGTTGATGATCTCAAAGCCCTGCGGGGTCTGCATCCAGCTGTTCGAGGCAAGGATCCAGAAGGTGGAGATGAGGGTACCCAGCGCCACCATGCAGGTGGCAAAGAAGTGCAGTCCCGGCCCGACTTTATTCCAGCCGAACAGCATCACGCCGAGGAAACCGGCTTCGAGGAAGAAGGCGGTCAGCACCTCGTAAGTCAGTAACGGGCCGGTAATGCTCCCCGCAAACTGGGAAAAGCCGCTCCAGTTGGTGCCAAACTGGTAGGCCATCACCAGCCCGGAAACCACGCCCATCCCAAAGTTGACGGCGAAGATCTTCGACCAGAAATGGTACAGCGAGCGCCAGACGGGGTTTTTGCTTTTCAGCCATAACCCCTCCAGCACCGCCAGATAGCTGGCGAGACCAATGGTGATCGCCGGAAAAATAATGTGGAAGGAGACAGTAAAGGCAAACTGTATCCTCGCCAGATGAAACGCATCTAAACCAAACATGCACAGCCTCAAGGTCAATCGGTGTGTCTGTTATGGTAAATCAGCGCGAAAATCAGTATCAGAGACAGAAAAGAGGAATTTATGTATAACAGTTTCAGGAAAGCGGGCGTTATTCGGAAGTGTTATAATCAGTTGCCACCACGCCCGGCGGCGCTTCGCTTGCACGGGCCTACGGATTGGGCATGTTGTAGGCCGGGTAAGGCTTCAGCCGTCACCCGGCTTTATGTTCACGCGTCGCGCCAGCCCATCGCCGGTGCCACGTGCTTAAGAATCGACTCAATCACATGTACGTTATAGTCGACACCCAACTGATTCGGCACGGTCAGTAACAGCGTGTCCGCTTCGGCGATGGCTTCGTCCTGTTTTAGCTGGGCGATCAGCTTGTCCGGCTCGGCGGCGTAGCTGCGCCCGAAGATGGCGCGGGTTTTCTCATCCAGATAGCCCACGCTGTCGCTTTCGTTCCGGCTGGAGCCGAAGTACATCCGGTCGCGATCGTCCATCAGGGCAAAAATGCTGCGGCTGACCGAGACGCGCGGCGTGCGGGTGTGTCCCGCCTCGGCCCAAGCTTCGCGGTAGGCGCGGATCTGTTTTGCCTGCTGGATGTGGAACGGCTCGCCGGTCTCGTCGTCTTTCAGGGTGGAACTTTGCAGGTTCATCCCAAGCTTCGCGGCCCACACGGCGGTGGCATTAGAGCCTGCGCCCCACCAGATACGCTCCCGCAGCCCTTCGGCGTGCGGCTCAACGCGCAGCAGGCCCGGTGGGTTAGGGAACATCGGCTGCGGATTGGGTTTGGCAAAGCCTTCGCCGCGCAGAACGTCCAGCAGCACTTCAGTGTGGCGGCGCGCCATATCCGACTCGTTTTCACCTTCGCCAGGCACATAACCAAAGTAGCGCCAGCCATCGATCACCTGTTCCGGGGAGCCGCGGCTGATACCCAGCTGCAGGCGCCCGCCGGAGATCAAATCGGCTGAGCCGGCATCTTCCGCCATATAGAGCGGGTTTTCATAACGCATATCGATAACGCCAGTGCCAATCTCAATCCGGCTGGTTTTTGCGCCAATCGCCGCCAGCAGCGGGAAGGGAGAGGCGAGCTGACGGGCAAAATGGTGCACCCGGAAATAAGCGCCGTCGGCGCCCAGCTCTTCGGCGGCGACCGCCAGATCGATGGACTGCAACAGCGCGTCAGCGGCGGTGCGGGTGCCGGACTGCGGAGACGGCGTCCAGTGACCAAAGGATAAAAAACCGATCTTTTTCATTCCGGGTTTTCCTGATTTCAGAGAAATAGCGTGATCGTTACTTTACGGATTACCTAAAGAGATAAAATGCCGTTTATTTCACAGAACCCATCAAAAAATTTGAATGAATACAGCGAGTCGCATAATAACAAGAATTTTAGCGTGAAAATCGCTTGCCACCTTCCGGGATTCATGCGTTAATGCTCTTTCGGTTTGAAATCCAAAAGATATCTAAGCAGTATTTAAAGCATCTCTCATCACGTTGTGCCTCTCCACAGTCGCTCCTGGGTTTTATCTTTACGCTCTGATTAGTTTTGTCTCAGACCCATATTGCCGTTAAGGCCCATTAGTTTTTACGTGTATACGTACAGGAGATTTACATGAGTTCTACTATCCATTTTCGTTGCCCATGCTGTCATGGTTCGCAGTTCCGCACGTCCATTTTCGACGTGTCTGAAAAAAATCCGCACGGTGCAAAGTGCATTTTCTGCAAATCATCCATGATCACTCTCGACCACTTAGCGGCCTCCCGTCATGCCCGCCAGGTGCCGTTTGAGCTGCGTAAGTAATCCAGACAGGCGCCGTCACGCCTGCTGACATCCCCCTCATACCTATAACAGTTTATTAATTCTGCCTTTTTTCTCCTGCTGATATACTATGTAGCGCAGCAAGGAGAACCCGATGAAAAAATACCAGCGCCTGGCGCAGCAAATCATTTCGCAGATCGACCTGGGCGTCTGGCAGCCGGGCGATAAGCTTCCCTCCCTGCGCGAGCAGGTGACCAGCAGCGGAATGAGCTTTATGACCGTCGGTCATGCCTACCAGATGCTGGAGAGCCAGGGTCACATTGTGGCGCGCCCGCAGTCGGGGTATTACGTTGCGGCCCGTCCCAGCGGACAACAGCCGATGCCCCCCGCGCAGGTAATGCGCGACGAGGCGGTTGATATCAATACCTATATCTTCGACGTCCTGCAGGCCAGCCGCGACCCGTCGGTAGTGCCTTTTGCCTCAGCCTTTCCCGATCCGCGTCTCTTCCCCTTACAGCAGCTCAACCGCTCCCTGGCGAACGTCAGTAAAACTGCCACCGCCATGAGCGTGATCGAGAACCTGCCGCCGGGCAACGTCGATCTGCGTCACGCTATCGCCCGCCGCTATGCCCAGCAGGGGATGAACATCTCCCCGGATGAAATCGTCATTACCGCTGGGGCGCTCGAAGCCCTGAACCTCAGCCTGCAGGCGGTGACCGAACCGGGCGACTGGGTAATTGTGGAGAATCCCTGTTTCTACGGTGCGCTGCAGGCGCTGGAGAGACTAAAGCTGAAGGCGCTGTCGGTGGCCACCGACGTGCGCGACGGGATCGATCTTAACGCCCTGGCGCAGGCCCTGAACGACTATCCGGTGAAAGCCTGCTGGCTGATGACTAACGGACAAAACCCGCTGGGCTTTACCCTCAGCGCCGCAAAGAAAGCGCAGCTGATCGCCTTGCTCACGCAGCACAACGTCACCCTGATTGAAGATGATGTCTACAGCGAGCTCTATTACGGCCGCGAAAAGCCGCTCCCGGCGAAGGCCTGGGATCGCAACGACATGACGCTGCACTGCTCGTCGTTCTCCAAATGCCTGGTGGCCGGGTTTCGTATTGGCTGGGTCGCCGCCGGAAAACATGCCCGCCGCATCCAGCAGCTTCAGCTGATGAGCACGTTATCCACCAGTTCGCCGATGCAGCTGGCGCTGGTGGATTATCTTGCCACCAAACGTTACGACGCTCATCTCAGGCGCCTGCGCCGTACCCTGGCCGACCGCAAACAGCAGGCGTGGCAGGCGTTGCTGCGCCATCTGCCCGCCGACGTTAAAATTCACCACAGCGACAGCGGCTATTTTTTATGGCTGGAACTGCCCGCGCCGCTGGATGCCGGGGAGCTGAGCGCCCGGGCGCTGAAACACCATATCAGCATCGCGCCCGGCAAGATGTTCTCCACCTCCGATACCTGGACGCCGTTTTTCCGTTTTAATACCTCGTGGGCCTGGGGAGAGCGGGAGGAGCAGGCGGTGATCCAGTTAGGGCAAATAATCAGCGACATGTTAAATACCCAAAAATAAGATTTTCTCGCTATTGATCGCTGCCGCTAAATAATCATTTCTTATCCCGTTAATAACGCCGCAATTAATTTGCGGCGTTTTTTATTATCGCTCATAGGAAATATGCATAACCCCTTCGCCTGCTAACCCCTTGTCTATAATCCAGTTACCGGGGAATGCGCCCCCGGTCACAACCTGGTGAAATTTCTCAGGCCCGCCGGGTGCGCCGCAATGGCGCGGTCTACGTTTAATTAAGGAGATATTCTACCGGCACGGCTGCCTTCTGATTTCATTACGACAGGAGTAATACGTATGAGCAAAAAATTTGCCCGTAGCAGCCTGTGTGCGCTCGGCATGACTGTTTTGACTGCACAGGCGGCAGAGCCACCAAAAGAGATCGGCAAGGGAGAAGGACGGCTGGATATCATTGCCTGGCCAGGGTATATCGAACGGGGCGAGACCGATAAAAATTATGACTGGGTGACCCAGTTTGAAAAAGAGACCGGCTGTAAAGTTAACGTCAAAACCGCCGCCACCTCGGATGAGATGGTCAGCCTGATGGCGAAGGGCGGGTATGACCTGGTCACGGCCTCCGGCGACGCCTCCCTGCGCCTGATCATGGGTAAACGCGTCCAGCCCATCAATCCTGATTTAATTCCCAACTGGAAAACCATCGACCCGCGCATCGTCAAAGGCGAGTGGTTCAACGTCGACGGCAAAGCCTACGGCACCCCGTACCAGTGGGGGCCAAACCTGCTGATGTACAACACCAAAACCTTCCCGACGCCGCCTGACAGCTGGGCAGTGGTGTTTAAAGAGCAAAATCTGCCGGACGGCAAACCCAACAAAGGGCGCGTTCAGGCCTACGATGGTCCGATCTACATTGCCGATGCGGCGCTGTACGTCAAAGCCACCCAGCCGGATCTGGGCATCACCGATCCGTATCAGCTGACTGAAGCGCAGTATGCGGCGGTGGTGAAGGTGCTGAAAGATCAGCATGCGCTGGTCCATCGTTACTGGCATGACACCACCGTACAGATGAGTGACTTCAAAAACGAAGGGGTGGTCGCCTCCAGCGCCTGGCCGTATCAGGCTAACGCCCTGAAAGGCGAAAATCAGCCGATTGGTACCGTCTTCCCGAAAGAGGGCGTTACGGGCTGGGCGGATACCACCATGCTGCACGCCGATGCCAGACATCCGATGTGCGCCTACAAGTGGATGAACTGGTCCCTGACGCCAAAAGTGCAGGGCGATCTGGCGGGATGGTTCGGTTCGCTGCCGGTGGTGGCGGAAGGCTGTAAAACCAGCACCCTGCTTGGGGACAAGGGCTGTGAAACCAACGGCTACAACTATTTTGACAAAATCATGTTCTGGAAAACGCCTGTCGCTAACGGCGGAAAATTCGTTCCGTACAGCCGCTGGGTTCAGGACTACATCGCCATTATGGGCGGTCGTTAAGCGCCAGGGAGCGGACTATGACGTACGCAGTCGAGTTTAACGATGTCTCACGCCTGTATGGCGACGTGCGTGCGGTGGATGGGGTAACGATCCAGATACGTGACGGCGAGTTTTTCTCCATGCTGGGGCCTTCGGGTTCCGGCAAAACCACCTGCCTGCGCCTGATAGCCGGTTTCGAACAGCTGAGCGGCGGCACCATTTCCATATTCGGTAAAGACGCCAGCCTGCTTCCGCCCTGGGAGCGCGACGTCAACACCGTCTTTCAGGACTACGCCCTGTTTCCCCACATGACGATCCTTGAGAACGTGGCCTACGGGCTGATGGTAAAAGGGATCAGCAAATCCACCCGCCAGGCCCAGTCGCGGGAGGCGCTGGAGAAGGTCGGGCTCAGCTTTGCCGAGGCGCGCAAGCCCTCGCAGCTCTCCGGCGGCCAGCGCCAGCGGGTGGCGATCGCCCGGGCGCTGGTCAATCAGCCCCGGGTGCTGCTGCTGGATGAACCCCTCGGGGCGCTCGATCTTAAGCTGCGCGAGCAGATGCAGTTTGAGCTGAAAAAACTGCAGCAGGAGCTGGGGATCACCTTTATTTTCGTCACCCACGATCAGGGCGAAGCGCTGTCGATGTCCGACCGGGTGGCGGTGTTTAACAACGGGCGCATTGAGCAGGTGGATACCCCGCGCGAGCTCTATTTGCGGCCGCGCACGCCGTTTGTCGCCAGCTTTGTCGGCACCTCGAACGTCTTTTCCGACGCGACGGCCCGGCGCGTCTGCGGCATGACAGGCAGCTACTCCCTGCGCCCGGAACATATCCGTCTGGACGGGCAGGGTGAGATCCAGGTGCGGGGCCAGGTGCAGGCGGTGCAGTTTCAGGGGGCGGCCACCCGCTACGAACTGCGACTGGACGAAGGGGAGAAACTGCTGGTCAGCCAGGCCAACCTGAGCGGGTTGAAGCAGGCTACCGCGGTTGAGGCCGGGCAGCAGGTCACCGCCTCGTGGGCGCGTGACGCCATGGTGCCGCTGTATGAGGAGGGGTGAGATGGACATGAGCGTGTCACCTCCGTCGTCCTCGCACGGCTTGCCGGGGCGTCTGTCGGCGCTGTTCTGGCGCAAACCCTCCCTGGGGCTGTTTTTGCTTCTGCTCGGGCCGCTGATGTGGTTTGGTATTGTCTATCTCGGGTCGCTGTTCACCCTGCTGTGGCAGGGGTTCTACACCTTCGATGACTTCACGATGGCGGTGACGCCAGACCTGACCTTCGCCAACATCCGCGCGCTGTTCAATCCCGCTAACTACGACATTATCCTGCGCACCCTGGCGATGGCGATTGCCGTTACCCTCGGCAGCGCCATTCTGGCTTTTCCGATGGCCTGGTATATGGCGCGCTACACCAGCGGGAAGTGGAAAGCCTTCTTCTATATCGCGGTGATGCTGCCGATGTGGGCCAGCTACATCGTCAAGGCCTACGCCTGGACGCTGCTGCTGGCGAAGGATGGCGTGGCGCAGTGGTTCCTCAGCCATATGGGGCTGGAGCCGCTGCTGACCTCGCTGCTGACGGTGCCGGGCGTGGGGGGCAGTACGCTCTCCACCTCCGGGCTGGGGCGCTTCCTGATATTTGTCTATATCTGGCTGCCGTTTATGATCCTGCCGGTGCAGGCGGCGCTGGAACGTCTGCCACCCTCGCTGCTCCAGGCGTCGGCTGACCTCGGGGCCCGTCCGCGCCAGACCTTCCGCTATGTCGTCCTGCCGCTGGCGATCCCGGGCATCGCCGCCGGGTCAATCTTTACCTTCTCCCTGACGCTGGGCGACTTTATCGTGCCTCAGCTGGTGGGGCCGCCGGGCTACTTTATCGGGCAGATGGTTTACTCCCAGCAGGGGGCGATTGGCAATATGCCGATGGCGGCCGCTTTTACCTTAGTGCCCATTGTCCTCATTACCCTCTATCTGGCGTTCGTGAAGCGCCTGGGAGCGTTTGATGCACTTTGAACGCGCGCCGCTGTTTCTGAAAATTGCCACCTGGGGCGGGGTGATCTTCCTGCACTTCCCGCTGCTGATTATTGCCATCTATGCTTTTAATACCGAGGATGCGGCGTTCAGTTTTCCGCCCCAGGGGCTGACCCTGAAGTGGTTCAGCGCCGCTGCCGGGCGCAGTGATATTATTGAGTCTGTGACGTTGTCACTTAAGATCGCTGCGCTGTCCACCGTTATTGCGCTGGTATTGGGCACTCTGGCGGCCGCGGCGTTATGGCGCCGGGATTTCTTCGGCAAAAACGCGGTCTCGCTGATGCTGATCCTGCCCATCGCCCTGCCGGGGATCGTCACCGGGCTGGCATTACTGACGGCCTTCAAAACCATCAATCTGGAGCCTGGCTTCTTTACCATCATTCTCGGTCACGCCACGTTTTGCGTGGTGGTGGTGTTCAATAATGTGATTGCCCGTTTCCGGCGCACCTCCTGGAGCCTGGTTGAAGCCTCCATGGATCTGGGGGCGAACGGCTGGCAAACCTTCCGCTATGTGGTGCTGCCCAATCTGGGTTCGGCGCTGCTGGCCGGGGGGATGCTGGCGTTTGCCCTGTCGTTCGATGAGATCATCGTGACGACATTTACCGCCGGACACGAGCGCACCTTACCGCTGTGGCTGTTAAATCAGCTCGGACGTCCGCGGGATGTCCCGGTAACAAACGTGGTGGCACTGCTGGTGATGCTGGTGACCGCCATCCCAATTCTGGGGGCCTGGTGGCTAACCCGCGACGGCGAAAACATCGCCGGAAGCGGCAAATAACGTTGATTTCAACAGGACAATGCTATGCAAACTCAACTGCTGATTAATGGTGAACTGGTCAACGGCGAAGGGGAAAAGCAGCCGGTCTATAATCCTGCCACCGGTGAGGTGCTGCTGGAGATTGCCGAAGCCTCGGCAGCTCAGGTGGATGCCGCCGTGCAGGCCGCCGACCGGGCGTTCGCCAGCTGGGGGCGGACCACGCCGAAAAGCCGCGCCGAATGTCTGCTCAAGCTGGCGGACACCATTGAAGACAATGCCGATACGCTAGCGGGGCTGGAGTCGCAAAACTGCGGCAAGCCGCTGCACTGCGTCAAGGGGGATGAGATCCCGGCCGTTGCCGATGTCTTCCGCTTCTTTGCCGGGGCGGCGCGCACCCTCCACGGTTCGGCGGCGGGGGAATATCTTGAGGGGCACACCTCGATGATCCGCCGCGACCCGGTTGGGGTGGTGGCGTCCATCGCACCCTGGAACTATCCCCTGATGATGGCGGCGTGGAAGCTGGCGCCCGCCCTGGCTGCCGGTAACTGCGTGGTGCTCAAACCCTCCGAAATCACGCCGCTGACTGCGCTAAAACTGGCGGAGCTGGCAAAAGATATCTTCCCGGCCGGGGTCATTAACGTGCTGTTTGGCCGGGGTAAAACCGTTGGCGATCCACTTACCGGCCACGACAAGGTGCGGATGGTGTCCCTCACCGGCTCAATCGCCACCGGGGAGCACATCATCGGCCATACCGCCTCGACGATTAAGCGCACCCATATGGAGCTGGGCGGCAAAGCGCCGGTCATTGTCTTTGATGATGCCGATCTCGACGCGGTGGTGGAGGGCGTCCGGACCTTCGGTTTCTACAACGCCGGGCAGGACTGTACCGCCGCCTGCCGCATTTACGCCCAGAAAGGAATTTATGCCGCGCTGGTAGAAAAACTGGGAGCTGCGGTCTCGAGCCTGAAGATCGGCGCGCCGGATGATGAAAGCACCGAGCTCGGGCCGCTAAGCTCCCAGGCGCATCTGGATCGGGTCTGTAAAGCGGTGGAGGAGGCGAAAGCCCTTGAGCATGTGCAGGTGATCACCGGCGGCAGCAAGCACAACGGCAAAGGCTACTGGTTCCAGCCCACGGTGCTGGCAGGGGCGAAGCAGGAGGATGCCATCGTCCAGCGGGAAGTCTTCGGCCCGGTGGTGAGCGTCACCGCGTTCGAGGACGAGGAGCAGGTTCTCAACTGGGCAAACGACTCTCAGTACGGGCTGGCCTCTTCGGTATGGACGCAGGACGTTGGCCGCGCCCATCGCGTCAGCGCGCATCTCCAGTATGGCTGCACCTGGGTCAACACCCACTTTATGCTGGTGAGTGAAATGCCCCACGGCGGAATGAAAATGTCGGGCTACGGCAAAGATATGTCGGTCTATGGCCTGGAAGATTACACCGTGGTGCGCCATATCATGTTCAAACACTGATCGTGTTTCCGCCGGCCCGGCCTCTGAACCGGCGGAAACAAAATATATTTTATTAAATACATTGATTTGATGAATATATTAAGGCACCCGTCCTGGCAGGCAGAAAATATATCGATTGGTTTTATTAAATATTTCCTAAATAAAA